>JAXLYN010000046.1:0-71209 GCA_046351435.1 Polyangiaceae bacterium | reverse complement strand
ATCCTCCTTGTCGAGGGTGCCGACGTTCTTCGGGTTCTCGTAGTGCTCGATGACTTTGTCGCTGTAGGCCATGAGATTTCCCTGAAATCCTGCTTCAGTGGGGAACCCACTGGATGCTCTTGAGATCGATGCCGTCTTTGAACATTTCGTAGAGCGGCGACATGTCGCGAAGCTTCTTGACGCGGCTCACCACGAGGTCGACGACGTAGTCGACCTCTTCTTCGGTGTTGAAGCGCCCGAGCCCGAAGCGAATGCTGGAGTGGGCGAGTTCTTCGTCGAGGCCCATGGAACGGAGCACGTAGCTCGGTTCGAGGCTCGCGCTGGTGCACGCCGAACCGCTGGAGACGGCCACGTCTTTGATGGCCATCATCAACCCCTCGCCTTCCACGAACGAGAACGAGAGGTTCAAGTTGCCGGGCAGCCGGCGCTCGGGGTGGCCGTTCAGGACCACCTCGTCGAGGGCCGCGCCGATGCCGCGGTGCAAGCGCTCACGCAGCCCGCGAATGCGCTCGTTTTCGGCCTGCCCTTCGCGCAGCAAGATCTCTGCGGCCTTGGCGAAGCCGACGATGCCCGGCACGTTGAGCGTGCCCGAGCGGTTGCCGCGCTCGTGTCCGCCGCCGTCCATCTGGGCCACGAGGCGCACGCGCGGCTTGCTCCGGCGCACGTAGAGCGCGCCTACGCCCTTGGGCCCGTACATCTTGTGGGCCGTGAGCGACGCGAGATCCACGTTCATGGCCTTGACGTCGAACTCGGTCTTGCCGATGCCCTGCACGGCGTCGCTGTGGAAGAGCACGCCCCGCTCGCGCGTGATCTTGCCGATCTCGGCCAGCGGCTGGATGGTGCCGACCTCGTTGTTGGCGAGCATCACGCTCACCAGGATGGTCTTGTCGGTGAGCGCGCGGCGGATGTCGTCCGGGTCGACCAGGCCGTCCTTGCCCACGTTGACGTAGGTCACCTCGTAGCCCTGTTTTTCCAGGCGTTTGCACGAGTCGAGGACGGCCTTGTGCTCGATCACCGTGGTGACGATGTGGTTGCCCTTCGCCTTGTAGTATTCGGCGACCCCCTTGATGGCGAGGTTGTCGCTTTCCGTGGCGCCGGACGTGAACACGATCTCTTTGCCACTGTCGGCTCCGATGAGCTTCGCCAGCGTGTCTCGTGCGTCGTCGACAGCGGCTTCCGCGGTCCAGCCGTAGGCGTGGGTGCGGCTCGCCGCGTTGCCGTAGGTGTCGTCGAAGAACGGCAGCATCGCCTGGACGACGCGGGGGTCGACCCGTGTCGTCGCGTGATTGTCCATGTAGATGGGGAACTTCAGCGCCATGGTTCAGTGTGTCTGGGCACCCGCCACGAGATCCGGGGTGTGCTGTTCTGCGTGCCGTTCACAGGTGGGGCAGGCGTGCACCGGCACGCGAGGCTCACAAGCGGCGCCACAGGCGTTGAGGTAGTTCAAGCTGTCGACCAGCTCGCGCTCGAGCTGGCGGAGCTCGTCGAGCTTCTCGCGCGTCTCCGCGAGCTTCGCGAGGTAGACCTCGGAGAGCCGGGTCGCCGCGAGCTTCGCGCTCTCGCTGTCGCCCTGGGCCTTCACGAGCTCCTGGATCTCCGAGAGCGAGAAGCCGAGGGACTGGAGCTTCGTGATCCAGCGCACGCGCACCAGCGCTTCGGGACCGAACAAGCGATAGCGACCCTTGCTCCGCTCGTGGGGCCGGAGCAGCCCGAGGTCCTCGTAGAGGTGGATGGCCCGCACTGTCTTGCCCGTGGCCTTCGCCAGATCCCCGACCAAGAGCACCGTGTCCGGGCTCACGCCGAGCTCTTCGGCCAACGGCTCGGAGAGCGGCAGCCGCTCGGTGGGCGCCTCGGGCGGCGCGAGGTGAAGACGGACCTTCTTGGCCATGGGACTCTGTCGTATGCCGTATAACCCTTACGTATGGGTTAGGGTTTGACTCTCCATTCCTAGCTGCCTCGACGGGCTGCGTCAAGCGCCGGCGAATTCCTTGGACTTTCCATCGATCGGGGATGACCTCTTCGCTCCGCGACCCCTTCCGGAATTGCCCGAGGGGCAGGCTTGTGCGAGAGCCAGCGCCCCATGATCCGGCTCGACTCCGTCGCCAAGCAACACGGGAGGCAGATCCTGTTCGCGGACGCTTCCTTTGCGGTCTTCAAGGGCGATCGCGTCGGCCTCGTGGGACCGAACGGCGCCGGCAAGTCGACCATCTTCCGCATGATCGTGAAGGAAGAGGATCCCGATGCCGGCCAGGTGATGGTCGACCGAGGCACCACCGTCGGCTACTTCAGCCAGGACGTCGGCGACATGACCGGGCAGAGCGTCGTCGCCGCGACCCTCGACGGCGCAGGTCCAGTCTCGACCGCTGCAGCGCGCCTCTCCGAGCTCGAGAAGATGCTCGCCGATCCCGACCACGCCGACGAGATGGACAAGCTCATCGAGGAGTTCGGCGAGGCTCAGAGCCGGTTCGAGGAGCTCGGCGGCTACGCGCTCGAGGCCAAGGCACGCGAGATCCTCGCCGGCCTCGGCTTCTCGCAAGAGGTGATGGACGGCGACGTCGGCGCGCTCTCGGGCGGCTGGAAGATGCGCGTCGCCCTGGCGCGCATCCTGCTCATGAAGCCCGACGCGCTCTTGCTCGACGAACCGACGAACCACCTGGATCTCGAATCCATCCTCTGGCTCGAGCAGTTCCTGAAGAGCTTCGACGGGGCGCTGATCATGACCTCGCACGATCACGAGTTCATGAACCGCATGGTGAACCGCATCATCGAGATCGACGGCGGCGAGCTCACGAGCTTCACGGGCAACTACGAGAGCTACCTCGCCCAGCGCGCGGTGCTGGACGCCCAGCGGGAGAGCGAGTTCGAACGCCAGCAGGCGATGCTCGCCAAAGAAGAGGCCTTCATCGCCCGCTTCAAGGCCCGGGCGAGCCACGCCGCCCAGGTGCAATCTCGGGTCAAGAAGCTGGAGAAGATCGAGCGCGTGGAGCCGCCCAAACGCCGCAAGAAGCTGCGCTTCGACTTCCCCGAGTCGCCTCGCTCGGGCGACGACGTGGTGAAGCTCGAGGGCGTGCGCAAGGCCTACGGCTCCCGCGTCGTCTACGAGAACCTCGACCTCTTGATCCGCCGCAAAGAGCGCTGGTGCGTGATGGGCGTGAACGGCGCCGGAAAGAGCACGCTGCTGAAGCTCGTGGCGCGGGCCACCGACGCCGATCAGGGCGTGGTCACGCTCGGCGCCAGCGTGAAGCTCGGCTACTTCGCACAGCACTCGATGGAGCTGCTCGACCCGGGCTCCAGCGTGTGGGACATGCTCGTCGGCAAGTTCCCCA
Organism: Polyangiaceae bacterium; assembly: GCA_046351435.1. Taxonomy (GTDB): domain Bacteria; phylum Myxococcota_A; class Polyangia; order Polyangiales; family Polyangiaceae; genus JADJKB01. The sequence goes on along the minus strand of JAXLYN010000046.1, from coordinate 67,883 downwards.
AGGCCTCGGTCGGCTCTCTCAAGACCCTAGCGGGCGTCTTCGGCTTCCCCGGCGACGACGTGGAGAAGTCTTGCAAGATCCTCTCGGGCGGCGAGAAGGCACGCCTCGTGCTCGCCCTCATGCTCTACGACCCACCGAACTTCCTGGTGCTCGACGAGCCCACGAACCATCTCGACATCGCCACCAAAGAGATGCTGATCGAGGCCCTCGCCGGTTACGACGGCACGCTGCTCTTCGTCTCCCACGACCGCCACTTCCTGCGCCTCTTGTCGAACCGCGTGCTCGAGGTCTCGCCGACCGGCGTCCGGAGCTTCGGCGGCGGCTACGGCGAATACGTCGAAGAAGTCGGCTACGAAGCGCCCGGCATGCGCAGCTGAAGGGCGCGGCCAGGCGCAGCCAACATGGCGAGTGCTCAGCGCCGCCCTGGACGCTTCTCGGCACAGCGCCGGATCTCGTTCCGGCTCGGGAAGATGTCGCTCGCCGTGAGCTCTTTGGGCGACGGCTTCAAGAAGTCGTCGATCTCTTCCGCGTACACCTTGCCACCTTCGAGCTTCTTCGGCTGCGAGCCCTGCATGTTCTTGGTGTCGAGGTTCTTGTCGACGTAGACGTGCATGACGCGCTCGTAGCAATGCTTTCCGGTCACGTCGACCAGCGTGGTTCCAGGCGCGTTCGCGATCTTTCCCGACGCGCTGCTGGTCCGCGGCTCGACGTTCACGCTGCCCCAGGGCTTGCCGTCGACCTTGATCTCCCGCCCCGCCGCGCAGCTGCCGACAGCGACCTCGTGCTCGGCCTTCCCCGAGTCGAGCGCGGTCTGGCCCACTTCCACCTTGGCCGACGGAGCGCCATCGGCATCCAGGAACACCTTCGCGATCTTGGCCGCGGCGTATTGAACCTCGCTCAGCACCTGCTCGCCGGGTTTGAGCTGCTCGCGCTCGCGCTTCTCCCCCGCTGCGTCGCTGGATCGGGTGAGACCGACCGCGAGTTTGCCGGCGAGCTTCTCGCTCCCGCAGCTCGTCGCCACGACGACCTGGAACGCCCGCGCGGTACCCAGCTCGCTCGCGGCGATCTTGGCCTCGAAGGCCATGCCGCGGGCTTCTTGTTTCCCGGCGGGCAGCGCCTTCCCGTCCAGCTCGAGGCCGAGCACGCTGCCAGGCTTGCCCTCGACGAAGAGGCGGTAGGTGTATTCGGCTGGCGCTGGGGGCTTCTTGTTGCACCCGAAAGCGAGGGCGAGGGCGAGGAACGCAAGGGCGGCGCGAGACTCCGGCATGCTTGGCCTATTACCAGCGCTCGCCACTTCGCATCGAGGAAAGCGACGCCTGCGAGGGAGCGGAAGCATCCGAGGGAAGCCCAGGATTCGCGGGAAATCCGCGGTCCGAAACCCTGCTTGACTACGCAGCGAAGGTGGGTAGAGTGCGCCCGCGCGGTGGAGCAGCCTGGTAGCTCGTCGGGCTCATAACCCGAAGGTCGCAGGTTCAAATCCTGCCCGCGCAACCCGACTTTCCTGACCGACTCTCGCTAACAACGGCAGCGTTCAGGAAAAACGACAAGTTGAAGGCCCCGGTCGCCCGATAGCGGCGGTTGGGGCCTTCGACTTCTGGCGTCATGACGATCGGCGCCACGAACCTCGAGAGGATCTCCCGCCCGCGGGCGGAGTCGGTCTCGAGGAAGGCGAACAGGTTCTTCATGTAGGCGGCGATGGCGGTCGGATGCGGCACGACCCGGGGCGCCGCCTCCCTCGCCGCGGCCGCGCGCTCCGACTTCAGCTTGCCGAGCAGCGCCTCCTCCTCGCGGAGCTTCGCCGCCAGCGCGTCGGACCAGCCGGCCTTCGCCAGCGACTCGGTGAGGTTCGCGATGCGGCGCTCGCAGTCGCGCACGCGCCGGTCGGCTTCGTCCTCGGGGCTCACGTTCTCGGCCCGAAGCACCCCCGTCCGCTTCTTGAACGTCGCCACGAACCGCTCGACGAGCTCGGCGTCATCGAGCTTCTCTTTCAACGCGTTGACCAACATCCGGGACGCTTTCTTCTCGGACAGGGTCAGGCTGTTGCCGCAGATCGAAGCGCCTCTGGACGAGTGCGCGGTGCAGCCGAAGGTCGCGTACGAAACGCCCGCCTTCATCCTCCGGCCGACGATCGTCATGCTGCCGCCGCACGCGCCGCAGCGCATGAGACCCGAGATGAGGTGCACGTGGCGACCCGTCCCCGCCGGGCGCCCGCGCGCGCTCGCGTAGACGCGCGTGAACCGAGCCTGCACGTCTTCCCAGAGGTCACGCGGGACGATGGCGAGTTCGGGGTACTCGTGCGTCACCCACTCCGACTCCGGACGCTTCACGCGCCGCCGGCTCTTGCGGCCCGGAACGCGGACCCACTTCGACTGGTTCCAGGTGAAGCGACCCAGGTAACGCTCGTTGCAGAGCATCGCGCGGATCGTGGTGTGGCCCCAGCCGTGTCCGTTCTTGTTCCCGCGGCCGCCGTCGTTCGGCGCCGGCAAGCCCTCCTCGTTCAGGGTCGATGCGATCTTCTTGAGCGACGTCCCCTCGGCGAAGAGCCGAAAGACGCGGAGCACCGTGGCGGCCTCGGCCTCGTCGATGACCACGCGCTTGCGCGGGTGCTCCGGGTCGGGCGGGTTCTCTTCCTGCACCGTCGCGTAGCCGTAGCAGCGCCCGCCGGTCCAGAAGCCTCCGAGCGCGCGCCCCTCGAGCCCGCGGTGCGTCTCGGCGCGCACGAGCTGGAGGAACGTGTCGTTCACGAGCGCCATCGCGCCGAACGTCAAGCGCGCGCCGGCCCCGTCTGAAGACATGCCCGTCGTGACGTCCACGACCTTCACGTCGGCCGACGCGAGATCGTGGAAGACGATCTGCCAGGTGTTGCCGAGGTCGCGCGAGAGGCGCGACAGATCGTCAACGAGCACCGCGCGGAACGGCGGGCCGCCGCTTCCGCGCGTCGCAGCCAGGAGCTTCTGCATGTCGGCTCGATCCACATGAGCGCCCGAGGTCGCGGCGTCGCTGAACTCGGCGACGACGCGGTAGCCGTGGGTCACCGCGTGGGCGCGGCAGCGGCGCATTTGGTCGTCGATGGACCGCGCATCCTGCATCCGCGTTGAAAACCTCGCGTAGATGGCGACGGGGATCGAGCTGTCAGCGGCCCTCGGCATGCGGCGACTCCTTCGGGACGCACGCTCCTCCGGATTGCAGGAGGCTCACAACGTTCACGGCAACGGCATCCACAGGCGCCAGCATACTCTCCCGATCGATCGCCGTCTCCATCGACCAGGACGATTCCGTACGCCGAGGATGTCCTGCGCGTTTCATGGAGCGTCCGTGAACGCACGGATGGTCACGGAGATCCTTCGGCCACGACCGCGTGCGAAATGCGGCACCTCGTGGGTCCACGCGCGGTTCGTGTTGAACGGCATCACGAACACGGTGCCGTGCCGCGCCGCGAAGTCGCGGGCGCCTGGCGCCCGCCAAGGCCGGAGGCGGAAGACGCGCGCGGCCCCGAGCGAGATGGTCACGATGGGGGCGCCGTCCACCAACCCGGTGGTCTTGTCGCGATGCTTGCCGATGTAGTGCTCGAGGCTGGCGTCGTACCAGTTCAACAGCAGGCCGTTCAGCCGGGCATCGACCTGGCTCCGCGCCCAACCGAGCAGCGGTGCGAGCACAGGCGGCACGGGTTGCGCGCGGCTCACTCGACCGCTGAATCTGTAGTCCTTGCCGTACGCCTGCTGCCAGCGTGGAGCCTTCACGATCCGGCCGTTCATCACGAGGTCGGGGAACTCGGAAGGGTGAAGCCTCCAGAGCTCCTGCACGGTCTCATCGTTCGGCCTCAGCGACGGCGGGAGCTCGCCGGAGTAGATGCAATGCACCGTATCGAGCTCATGGCAGCGGAGCGGTGGCGGTGCGGCGGCAGTCACGAGATTCTCTTCCCATCCGTTACGGGTCATCGCCATCCTCCGTCTCCTCGTGGGAAGGAAAGTCGTCGAGGCGTCCCGCGAACCACAGGTCCGCGGCGAGGACCGCCAGCTCATCGATGAGCGCGTAGGTTGCGGTTCGGTCAGCCCGCGGGGCGCGCGCCACCTTCGCGGGCGTCGTGTACGACGGGCGCTCGGTGGTGGCTTCAGCGACGGCGGTCTTGCGCATGGCGCTACTTCGTCGCGGACGCCGTTTGGTACGCCGCCGCCGTGCGCTCGTCACGGTTCCCGTCGAGCGGCTTGAAGGCCCGGAGCGTGATGGAGATCCGGCGTCCAGTGTCGGTCGATCGGTGGGGAACTCCGTGGCGCCACACGCGGTTCGTCTCGAAGGGCATCACGAATAACTTCCCGTGGGTCGCGGTGAACTCGACCAGGTCGCCGGGCCACCACGGGCGCAGGCGGAAGACCCGTTCGGCGCCGAGGGAGACCGCCACGATCGGAGCGCCCGTCACCAAGTTCTTCGTGTTGTCACGGTGAAGCACCATGTAGTGGCCGAACGCGGCGTCGTACCAGTTGACCGACAACCCATTGAGCCGCGGGTCGATCCTCTCGCGCACCCACGCGAGCAGGGGCTCGAGGGCCTGCGGGACGGCCAGCGCGGGGCTGAACCCGTACGGCTTCCCGAACGCCTGCTGCCAGCACGGTGCGGTGGCCGTGCTCACCCTCGACGGCTCGGCCTGCGGCGGGTGGAGGTTCCAGAGATCCTCCATCGTGCTCGCGTTCGGCAGAAGATCGGCCGGAAGGACGCCCGTGTAGAGGGAGCGGACGACGTCGATCTGGTGGCGCTCGAGCCAACCGAGCCGGTCCAGTTCCGGATCGCCGCGAACATCGCCATCCTTCTTCTTCGCGTAGACCATCGACGCCTCCTTGAGCGAGCAGGGAACACACCTCTCCCCAACCGCCCGAGACGCGGGCGGAACGCGCGAGGTCCCGGCGGCGAGGATGGCGCCGAGCTCGAACCTCACACCCCTCTTCTTCGCGTCAGCGGCCGAAATCGACGAACGAATCTACCGCACCAGAACGCGGAGGCGTTCCGATGCAGGCCGAGCCCGCGAGCGGGCCGGAGAAAAGGAAAGGCAGACACGAGGTCTGCCTTTGGGAACCACACAGTGTGCTCTGCACGTATGCGTGCTCGTGCACCTCGACGCGCATCGACTCGGGTACCAACCGAGACGAGGTCGCCGCAGGGACGGCTGGCACACGCATCATGCGATGCACCCTGATCAGGTTCCGAGACCACCGCGGAACGGCGGCGTTCACTCGGTACAGAATCTCTACGCTACCGTTTCCGGAGCGTCGCGATATGCTGTCTCTCGAGCGGCTGGCCGGGTCTTGCGAGCCCAACCAGACTGACCTGTTGAGGAACGTCGAGCATAGCGGATCGAATGCCCAGAGAGCTCGGCGGTGAGGCCGTCCTCCTGGTACCGCGTCGCCGGCAACCGGTACGAAGCGTAGAAGGCCTTGGCCTTCTCGATCGCATCGGCCTTCGATTCGGCGGATACCTTGAGATCGAACGCGCAGTACTCGCGCACCTCCATTGTGTAGGTCGTCATACGTAAGGGGGTTATGGATAAGCATCGGCAGCAGGTGCACCTGCTCCCGAAGTCTGTTGGCGGAGCGCGCTTTCACGCGACAGCCTCCGCGTGGGCCTCGGCCGTGTGGACGACAGTGGGCTGGAAGAACAGCCTCGCGTTGTCGTCAGCGTCCCACCAGATCCGTTCTCCGAGCGCGGTCTTCTCGTCGAGGTCGCGCTTGCGAGCGAACCGAAAGCACCTGCGGAACGCGAGACCCTCGGCCCCGTGGGCACGCGTCAGCAACGCGAGCTGCTCCTGCATGGACCTGATGCGAGTGCGATCGACGACGCCGTCAAGGACGAAGAGGACGCGCATCGCCACCGCGCCGAACGCTTCGAGGAAGCGACCCCGGCGCCAGTAGAGCATGTAGGCTTCGAGCTTCTGCCGAATGCGCCGCATGGCCTCCGTGTTGCGATCGGCCTCGAGAAAGACGGCGACGAGCTGGTCTGCACCAGCACCCTTGGCGCGCATCAGGAAGAGGCAATCCGGCCGGTGGTGGCGCCACGCCCCGTCTTCCCCCTTGAGCCGCTCCGAGAGGATGAAGCGCTCGTAGTGCGGCGCCTTCCTGTCGGAGGTCGGATCGATCTCCCATTCTGCGATCGTCCGCTCGACGGCGATGGGGCTGGACGAACGAGAGGTCACGAGGTCGAACGTGATGCGGATGTCGTTGACGAGCACGGTATGCTTCCAGAAGAACCCGCGCACCGTGGACACGTTGCGGGGAGCGGGCACGTCGGCGATCGAGCACCCGAGCTCGTGTGCGACGTACTCGAACCCCTTCGGACCGAGCGCGTAGGCGGCCTCCTCGGTCGGGTGCCGTTGGAGCGTGGCGACGTAGCCCTCGGGCCGGAGGTACTCGCGAATGCGGCGTCGAATGACCTGGCTGCTGCGCCCGTGCCGGCGCGCGAGCTGCCCGGAGGTCAGGTAGCGGTACACCCCCAGCGATGACAGGACGGCGCCGTCGCCGGCCGCGAACGTCATCGCGCACCTCGCGCAAGCGCGCGCGCGGGGAATGGCTGCGCCGGCTCTTCTTCGCCGCCGTCCGAAGTTGCGCGCGACAAGAATTCCTGGACGAAGTCGCGTCCTCCGAGGCGCGTCACGAAGTTCTGCGGAATGTCGTGTGTGCGGATCTTAAAGCTCGCGGTTTCCGAGTCGTTGATCCAGACCCACGCTTCGCGGCGAGGCAGCTCCGCGAGCTCGTAGGCGCGGACCTGTGCCTCCTCGTACACGCTGTAGAACTCGCGGATACGAGTCGTCGCTCGCGAATAAGAGCCTCCTTTCTGCTGGCCGATGCTGTCTCCTGCCGACTTCGCGAGCGTCGTCGTATGAGACCGCGCCTGCTGGAGCGCCGTCGCGATGCTCACCGTGCGGGCGAGCGAGTCCATGCGGCTCTTGACCTGCGACAGGCCCCGGGCGACCGCATTTCCCGTCGTCGACGTCTCGCTCCCGCCCTTCGACGTCGACGTTGTGCGGGTCCGCGCGTTGCCGAACGAGTGGCTCATGCCGTTCGCCATCGAGCGCGAGTGGGTGATCACGGAGTTGACCGCACTGTTGAAGGATGCGTGGTCGCCTCCCGACGAATGCCCGTGGCTCTGCCCGCGCGACTTACCGTGACCCTCCACGATGGTCTCAGACGCGGTGACGGTGACCGTGACGCCGTCCGCCTTACTCGTGGCCCGCGTCCAGTTTTCGCCGCGTGCGAGCGACATCGTCTCGGTGTCGACACGCGAGACGCCGTTCGCCTCTGAGAAGCCGATCGTCGTGCTCTTCCCGATCGAGAACGTCCTCGTCAGGCCAACGCTCTCGCCGAACGCCTCGGAGATCGTGCGAGTCACGCTCTTGCTGACCGTCTCCGCCCACGAGACCGAGCGCGTCTCCGAGACTTGCACTTCGTCCCGCTTGAGGCGATGCCCGTCCGGGCGAAACACGTGGATCGCGTGACGCTGCGCGTCTTCGATGTGCAAGCGGAAGTAGGCATGTACGGAGGAATTGGCCTCAACCGCGCGCAGCAAGGATTTGCCGTCCTCGGTGTCAAATGGGGGCTGTGATCCGCACTGATGAGCGCAGCACAGATTCAAGTTCTTGTTTCGCGTGAACGCGATAGCTTCAGCCCAGTGGCGCCCCATCATCATCTGGAACTCGTCGACGATGAGGCTGAAGGGTGGGACGCGCCCTGACTCGACGTCGGCGCTCGTTCGTCGCTCGGCGACGAGCTGAATGCGGTTCACGATCAGCGCTCCGAGCACTTTCTGGGTGTTCAAGTCGAGGCCGCGTGGGAGGTGGACGAGAAGCCATCGGCCGCCATTCACGATCCCGCTGAACGAGATATTGCCGTTTGGCGAAGACACGAAGCGCGCCGCCACCGCATCGGTCAGGAAGACAGACAGCGCGTTGATGGAGCTTTGGACGAGCTCGCGGCGTTCGCGCCCCGACGTGTTGGCGAAGAACTGCGCCATGTACTGGTGCACGAGATCCGGACGAACGGCCTGCGAGAGGCGGCCAGCGCTCCGGCGTTCTTCAAGCCGCCGCAGGTAAGCATGGATGTCCTCGGTGTCCATGCAGAGAAAGTCGACGACGTCGCGTAGCGTTGTTCCCCCAAGGCGCGCGACAAGCGTACACACGGCACGAAGCACCATCTGAAGGCGCCGCATCTCGACGAGGTCGCCGATGACGCGCTCGAGGCAGCGGAGGAAGTCGCCAACTGTCTCTTCGATCGTGAGACCGTCCTGCGGCTCGAGCGGGTTGTACCGGAGGCCTCCGATGTTCGGGTCCGCGAAGTCGACAACGACGAAGCGATCCGCCCAGGCCTTTGCCACGCCTTCACCAGCTCGAAGCACGAGCTTTAGATAGAGCGATGAGAGGAACATGACCGTCGGCGGCACGAGACTCCCCACGGGGTCGATGACGGCGCAGTGATAGCCGCGCAGAATGTTCGCCCAAACGATCTGCTTGATGAGCTGGGACTTCCCGCCTCCGGAGATGCCCTCGATGTACATGTTGTGGCGGAGGAGGTGGTCGCTGATCTCGAGGGTCTCGGGATGCGCGCCCCCGTCGGCGCGCGCCTGGATCACGCCGATGTCGAGCGGGCGACGCGGCGGCACCCAGCCCCCCGTCGGCACCAGGAGCGCCGGCGAGCTGCTCGTCGAGAGCGAGTTCATGACGGGCCTCCGCTGCTTGTATTGCGGTCGCTCGTACCGTTGACCTTTCGCGATAGTGGCCGAGCGTCGCCGTGCGTGACCGCCGACGTCCTCAAGCTCGCACTTCGCAGGGCTTGAAGGATGCGCTCACGATTCGCGTGTTCGGCCGGCAGGTCGCCTCCGCCGTCGTCTTCCCGCGATCGAGATCGCTTCCCGCCTTGGTCGGCGCGCGACGACGAGTCCGAGGCGCTGCGGTAAGGACTGAAGATTAGGGCTGCGATGAGACCCACGAGCGGAAAAGCTAGATCGAAGACGAGGCAGTAGCCGACGTATTGCGGGAAGTCCCTGACGTAGGCAATTGCCGCCTCCTCGCGGCTCATGGGTTCGAACCGAGGTACCGTGATCAACGTTTGGTCGCTACCCTCGGCGAGCTGGTCGATGCGGGTCTTCGAGTCGCTCGCGAGCTTGATGAGCGCCGCCTTCGCGGCAGTCTCGCTTGGCGAGTCGCGCCGGGCGGGGAGGAACTGAATCGTTGCGTCCGACTTCCGCACGACGGCGAGGGCGCTGCGGAGCGGGCCCTTCTTCAGATCGCTGAGGAGCCGGTTCAGCCTCTGAGCGGCCTCGGCGAAGCGCGAGTTGACGTCCTCGACGCGGTCGTCGTGGGTCGATGCCTCCGCGTCGAGAGCGCGCATCGTCGTCAGAAGGCGCTCCGCCTCTGCAAAGTTCTCCGCCGCGATTGCGTCGTCCTTCTCCATGATCGAGGCGGCGTCGTCGTAGGCCGACGAGAGAGCGTAGAGGGCCAGCGTAAAGGGGCCCTTGTTGTTCTTCGTGCTGAGGGCGCCGTGCTTCTCCTCGTCTTGCGCCAGCTTCAAGATCGATTCGCTGGTCTGCGAAAGGACCGGCCTGAGATCCTGCGCTCGCTGACGGCTCTCGCGAAGATCGGCGAGCGTGGTCGTAGCGGCCCCGGTCGTGTCGCGCATGTGCTTTCTCTGCGACGGCGCCGCAGCGATTCCAACCCACGAGTAGAAGGTCGCGGTGAAGATGATGCCGACGGCCGCGACGACGCCGACGAATGCGAGGTACCGGCTCCGGCCAGGCGGCAGCAGCCCGGCCGCGGCCTTCGGAACGGCGTCGTAGAGGAGCATCCACGAGAAGGTGTGGAAGATCGTCGTGATCGTAGCGAGCTCCACGCTCGTCCAGAAGCCTTTGAGGGTGTGGAGCCCTTCGAACGTGAGGTGCCAGCTGATCGCCGCAACGACGAACAGCATCGCGGCGCGCCACCGGCGCCACTTCTCGGCCTGTGCGATGTCGATGTGCATGGTCAGAATCCGATCTTGGCGGCCGCGTCTTCGGCGTCGGCCGAGCGGTTTGCAGTCTCCTCGGGCGTGCGCGCGTCGTCCGCGGCCTCGCCGGTGGTGTCGATGACGTTGGGCTGCTCTGCCGAGGGACCAGCGTCTTCTTCTCCAGCACTTTCGCCCACACGATTCCCGGCAGGCTGAGGCGCCGCGTCCTTCGCCGTGACCCAGCGAAACCGCGCGCGGCGCTTGAAGGCGTCGAGGACCGCCTCTTCGCCCAGCGACGCGAGGTCAGCGCCACCCGTCGCGTCGGTCAGGGCCTCGCGGAGCCAGTCGGCCCAGTCGTCCATGTTCTTCTGCGTCTCGTTCGCGAACGCATCCTCGAACGTGTCGAGGCGCTCCTCGAACCGTGCGAGATCGCGCACCAGGCCGTCCGTCACAGCGGAGACTCCGTCCCCGAGCTTCCCGAGCTTCGTGCGCGCTTCCCTGATCGCGTTGCGCGACGTCTCGTCGTCTCCGGTCTGGAGCGCATCCAGGACGTCATGGGACAGCGACTCCACCGCCTCACGCGCCCGGTCGGGCTGCTCGGCCGGTGACGGGGGAAGGCTTTTCGGCGTTTTCACAACGGCGTCGTTGGTCGTCGCGGCCGGACCGAGACGCCGGACCACAACCGTGATCGGGAGCGCCTGGAAGATGCGCTCGAAGAAAAGCACCTGAGATGCTCCGATCCCGCACGTCCAAAGGAACCAGCGGAAGCGCGAGGGCTTCAACACCAAGTCGTCGATCGTGCACGGCTTGCGAAACAAGGGCCGGTGGACCTTGAGGCGCTCTTGCGCCCACGCGCAGACCTCGGCGTCGCGATCCTCGAGCTTGCGGAGCAGAGGCACGCCGATCTCGGTCTCGTAGAGGATGCGCAGCTCGCTCCGCTGGAAGGCCCGGCCGAGCAGGAAAACGCGAAGCTCTGCGATTTCCTGCGCAGAGTGTTTCTCGTAGTGAGGCTCGCCATCGAAGTGGCGGCGATACTCGGTATCGAAGGCGTCGAGAAACACCGCCTCCACTTGGCCCTTCGGTTGCCAGCTCATCAGCGTCGTGTGCCGCGGGAGCGGGATCGAACGGATCGCGTGGACGCGGGCGAGATGGTTCCGGGTGACTTGTGCGATGATGCGGCCGCCGAAGACGAGGACGCCGAGGCCGAGCGCGGTGGCGATCGCCATGCCTCCCGTGTCATCCATGTTTCACCTCTTGGACGGCGGCGCCGCTGACGTGCGAGACGCGTGCAGGCTCCGGAAGCTCGTCCCACGTCCGGCCATCAATCGCGCGCCCCGCGTTCTTCTTGCCGAGGCGAACGAGCCGCTCGAAGCCCTCGCGCGGGCCGAACGTTCCCCACTGCTTGAAGTGAAACGGAACGCCGGCGGTGACGCATTGGTCACGCAGCTCGCGGACCCACGCGACCTCCATCGGCCGCGCGGCGGGGCCCGACTCGCCTCCGGCGATCACCCAGTCGATGCGACGCGCACCGTCAAGGTACGGCTGCAGATCGATCGGACCGAGCAGCGGCTCCGCACTCACGAAGCGAACGACAGCGGGCAGCGCGAGCAGGTAGGGAATCCGCTTCTCGGCCCACTCCTGGTTCTCGACGGTCGTCCCGATCCAGACGTTCGGCGCCCACGCGCTCGACCACGGCACGAGCTGTGCAACCTTCGTCGGCCGCTTGGTCAGGAGCAGCCAGTCGAGGTTCGGCGTCTGCTCGATGAGGGGCCAGAGGCGCGCGAGAAGCGGCGCGTGATCCGCGCGGCCCTGAAAGATGTCGGCCATCGACGAGCAGAAGACGCGGCGGCGTTCACCAGCGCGCGCCGCGAGCGCGTTCCACCTGAGCGGCTCGCGCCAGTGGCCTTCGCCGAGGCGGCGGGTCGGCGCGTTCGGGCCCCAGACGTCGAAGCCGTACCGCTTCGCGAGCTTCTTTGCGTAGCAGTTGTCGCACGCGGGGCTCACCTCGGTGCAGCCCCAGTGCGTGTTGAACGTGTCGTTCGCCCACTCGATCTTGGTGTTCGCGCCCATCGCGTTTTCTCCGAAGTGGATCCGAGGTCAGGCCGCGCGCAGGAAGCGCTCGAACAATGCGCCTCCCTCGACTTGAAGCGCGCGGCGGCGGGACACGCTCGCGGTGTGGTGCGCGGCACCCGTGATGGCGTTCGCGTGGTCGTAGAAGCTCACGGCGTTCGCGAGGAGCTCCGTCGCACGCCCCTCCCCGACGGCACGCGAGATGACGCCGCGGATGCGGATCGCCTCGGTTTCGTCGGGCATGTCGTCGGCCATGCGGGCGACGGCGCGCTTCAACTCCTGGTCGGGGTAGCGCAGCACGCGGTCGACGTGACGAGCGACCACCGCTTCGACTTCGCGGCGGCTGACCCATCGCTCGAGGCGCGCACTCGCGACCTCGCGCGCGACGATCGCTCCGTTGGTGCACACGAGGCGGAGGGCGAACGCTCCAGCCTCGAACGACGGCTTCGCGGCCCCGCGCTCCCCGCCGTTCCAGCGCTGGTTGTGGAAGTAGCCCTGGAGCTCGAACACGTCTTCGGGCAGAACCTCGACACCGCCGGGGACGCCGAACTTGACGTCCATCGACCCGCTCCGCATCGTCACATGCGCAGGGATCCCGCGGTCCTTCAGCGCCTGAAGGACGATTCGGTCGTCGATGCCGCGCTGCCCTCCCGGAACAATGGCGACCACCGTGCGGTTGGTCTCATCGGCGACGTCGATCGCAACGACAACCGTTGCGGCCCCGAGATGCCGCCGCAGGTGGTCGTTGAGGATGCCCACGTGCATGTCGGGATCCAGCGACGCCGCGTACGGGCGCGGCATCTTCACCGCCGACTCGAGATGCCAGAGCGCCACGTCAGACAACGGCGTGCGGTGAAGCGGAGTAGCCTCGCTGTGCCCGCGGTACGAGAGCGTCGCCTCCTCGTCGATCGAGAACTCGTCGAGGGGCCCGGTGATGAACTGGAGTCGCTGGCGGTCGACGAACGCAAGCGCCTGCTCGGCGCTGTCGAACTGCTGCTCGGGGTCGGAACGAAGAGCGGGCAACATGCGGAACCTCCACGGCGCGGCCCCTCGCGGCGAGTGGTCATCCACTCGCTGGTGGGCTCACCAGGTTCATCGCGGGGGAGTCGCGATCGGACGACCGTAACGGCGAGGGTAGCGACGATTTCGGAGCGTCGTTACGTCCGACTGGAGAAAAGACGCAATTATTTCCAGCGCTTGTGCCTCGGCTCCAGAAAAAGGAAGCGCTGCCTCCGTCCTTCTCCGCTTCTCAGGCGATGATCAAGAGAGCGAGGCGACGATGAGCGACGAGCCCGTGACGACCGAGGACCTGACTGAGGTGCATGGATCAACCCCGGCCGTTGCACCAGGCGTTGATCCGTTCGGAGCACAGAGCCGCGCACGACTTGTGCGGCAAGCGCGGGCGCGGGGCGCGGATCAGGAGTCCGAGGACGTGGCGCATGACACCATCGTCGCGGGCTTGGAGCTTCGCCCCGTGGTCGTCGGGGATGACCACCTGCGTGCGAGCATGTTCACTATCCTGGTGAGAAAAGTGGCCAACCTTTTCCGGAAGAAGCGCCCCGTGCTCGATGACGCGGCGTGCGAGGCGGCGAGGGCGCTCGACAACGAGGAGGAGAGGCGCGTTTGGGCGTTCACGATGGACTATCGGTCTCGGCTGCCAGAAAGACGGCGCGACGCGTTCGACGCGATCGTCGAGGACGACGAATCTCAGAAGGAGCTCGCTGCCAGAAAGGGGATCAACTACTCCACGTTCAAGACGCGGGTGCAGAAGGAGAGGAAGGCGTTCCGCATCGCGCTGGCCGAGTACTTGGCGCTCCTTCTCGCGTGGCTCAAGCGGCGCTCCGCGCTCATTGGTACGGCCGCAGCGGCGGCCGCCATCGCGTGGCTCCTCTTCGTCCCTCCAACACCGACCTGCGACGCCTCCGTGAAGACGGGAGACGGTTACGCGTACCAACGATTCCTGGGTCAATGCGGCATCGGTCACGAGCCGACGAACGGCGCCTCGGACCTCAAGTTCGTAGATGCGGGGCCCGTTCCCGGGCTCTACCTCATCGCGGATGGTGAGGTTCTCGTTGGGTACATTCGCCGTCAGCGCGGCACCGACGTCAATGATCCGACCGTTCAAGTCACGCCTGGTTCCTACGCGGCTGTGGCGAACCACACGGGCCAGGACGTCATCTTCTGCGTGGGAAGGAGCGACGCGGATTGCCGTACGATTCGTAGCGGCGAATCCGCGTCGACCGGCAAGTGGCCGCTGAAGTGGTTTCGGACGTCGCGCTCGATCGAGAGGAACCTTCTGGAGTCGGCATCGAAGCCGATGCCTCTGGTGTACCAATCGGGCGACTCCGAACACGACGTGTCGCTCTCCGCCGGAACCCAGCCATTCCCACCTGACTGGCAAAAGCAGCTTGCAAGCGGTCAACCTGGCAAGTACCGAGTGCGGATCGACGATCGCGGTGCGACGATGAAGTTCACGCTTTCGTCGGTGAGCGAGGCGGAACGGTGTCGTGCCTGTGGGAGCGGGACGGCCTGCATCAACCTGTCCGGGAGCGGCTTGTTCGAGTGCGTGCCGGCACCGAACATCATGACGGTGAAGAGCCAACCCAACCCGCGCTCGACCACCCCCGTCCGGAGTGAAGAGCGCGCCCACGTCTACGGTCAGTAGGTGTTCCGTCGCGGTCAGTTCTTGAGCGCGGCGAGGATCTTGCTCAACACCTCCAACTGCACTTCCGCCGTAGCACAGCGGCGCTCCGACTCTTCTTCCTGTGCGCCCACGCGGTGCAACTTGGCGAGGGCCTCGGCATAGCTGCACGAGTCGTACGCCATCACGAAGCCGATGACGTCGGGTGAAAAGCCCTCACGATGGAACTTCCGGTCGCGCCAGAGGCCGTTCTTGGGCAGGACCAGGACGGACCGCGAGCGATCGCCAGGCGGGCGAAACGGAGAAGGAAGCAGCCAGAGCACGCGCTCGGGAATCAAGTTGTAGTCCTCCCAAGCGTCAAGGAATCGTGACGGGCTCACGATCTTGATTTGCTTCTCGAGCAACGGGTATTCGCGAAGAACGAGCGTTTCGAGGTCTACGGCCGCACGTATCCTCGCTGCTTCTGCGTCGTCCCCTCCGTGAGGGACGTTGAAGCGGTTCATAGGCGTAATGTGGTCAAAGAATAGGCTCATCAGGATTCACTCTTGCGCGCCGAAGAAAGGACGGCGAGCAACTCGTCTCTATCAAACTGGTCAGGATCGGTTCTGCCCCGTGCCTCGATCCGCCGAACGTCCACGTATCGCACGAATGCGTCGTGGATCAGGTCGGTAGCGAGCTTCTTGCGGCCAGCCCGACCTGCCTCGTCGTCGTCAAAGAAGATCGTCACGCGCCGTGTCGGGTTGAGCTGCTGATCCACAAGCAGCGCGCGTTGCTCGGTGCTGACGTCGGAACCGAGCGTGCTGACCGTGTTCTTGAAGCCCTTCTCGACGAGGCTGATGACGTCGAAGACACCCTCCACGACGATGATTCCGAACTTGCGCACGGCCTCCTGGGTCTCCTCGTCGCGCGCGATCCGGTCAGCTCCGAAGAGCTCGACCGACTTGTGAAACCCCTTCGGGAAGCGCCACTTCCCTTCGGGATCGTTGTCCTTGAGGCTCCGTCCGATGTACGCGACGAGCTCGCCGGCACGGTTGCGGATCGGAATGACGATCCTGCCCTTCATCAAACCGCGCGAGCAGTAGCCGACACCCCAGTACCGGGCGCGATCGGCCGGCAGGCCGCGCTGCTCGAGGAACGGAACGTCGTAGCGCAGCCCGCGGAGCTCCTTGCCGAACGGTTCGTTCGCGACCGGCTCTGGCTCGGCGAGCACGGCGCCGACGCTCGCGCTCGTCGCGGCGGCGACCGTGACGGGAGCCATGGGTGCTCGCGGCGATGGCGAGACGAAGCCGGCGAGGTCGTGCAGCTTGACGAGCGCCTCGCGGAAGCTGCAATTCTCGATCGCCATCACCAACCCGACGACATTGCCGGGCACCTCTTTCCCCTCAACCGACGTCGGTCTTGGGTAGTCGTTCCACTTGTTGCCGTCGAGGCTGACGAAGAACGACGGGCGGGTCTCCTTGCGGAACGGCGACAAGCCGGACAGGCGATTGCCACGGCGCTGGAGCTTGTCGAGCAACCCGTAGTGCGCGAGCACTCGCTCGATGCTGACCGCGCGCTTGATCTCGTTGACGTCGATCCACGGTTGCGGAGTCTCGGTCATGTGAATGGATTGACGGAATAATCAGCCAAACTGTACCATGTAGTTGCCATTTTTCCTATTGACAGTGAAGCGTAGATACGTCGACACAATCCGATTACTTGTCGCCTGGGCGCCGCTGACCGTCGAAGACATCTATCGCGCGAGCCGCGCGTTCGACGAACCGTTCTCCAGCATCAAGCGGTGCCGCGAAGAGCTTCAAGAGATGTTTCGAGCGCGGCTTCTCGGGCGCGCACCGATCCCGGATACTGGCAAGGGCCAGAAACCGCTCGCCTACCACCTCGCCAGGGGCGCCGCTGCGCTGGCGCCGGAGGTCGCCGAGATCCCGAAGTCGAACAGCGTGTTCCACGGGCTCGGCAAGAACCCGTGGCACGCGCTCGCCACCGGCGAGTTCTGGACCCGCTTCGAGGCCGGGCGTGGAGCGCGGCGACATCAAGATCCTGGAACGGGTTCGCGACCGGCAGTTCGTGGCGACGCTGAAGGGACACGGCAGACTCATTCCCGATGGCACCGCGCTCGTCGAAGTCAAGGGCCGCCGCAAGGTGCTCTTCCTCGAACTGGTCAACGAGACCAGCATCATCAATCCCGGTGCTGAGGCGACGCGGGCCCGCAGCCTCGCGGGTAAGTTCGAGCGGTACCGCGCTTTTCGTGACGTGCGGAAGCGGCATGACACGTGGATGCAACTCGAGCACGGGCACGGCGAGATCGGTGGCTTCCAAGTGCTGGTAGTCACCACGCGCCGGAACGCCGCCTACCTGCTGACGGCGGCGGAGGGCGCCAACACGATGTTCTTGTTCGCCGACCTCGATGAGCTCCGCGCGTGCGCGAGCGTCTTCGACGAACCCGTTTGGTGGCTGCCCCGTTCTGCGTGGCGCCGCGGACCCGAACGGACCGCACTCATTCAGCATTGAGCGAATCTGTCAACGGATGCCGTTTGACCCGCCGATCTCGACGGCGGTAGACTTCACGGCTGCATCACGGACGTGCCTCCGGGCAGATACACCCTCCGCTTCGGTCTCGACGCACTCCGACGATAGACCCGTAGTTCCGCCGGCCAGACGTCGGAAGCTGGAGCGTGACTGCGGGACTCTCCCTCTTGTCGTACGACGAGCACGTTCGTGCGGGCCTCCGTGAAGCGCGCTCCTTTCCCGCTCTCCCCACAGCAGAGCAGGTCGAGAGGGGCTGAATGGCGCCGCGCTTGGTCGTGGGACCGTTTCGCGCGGCGCCAATTTCCAGCCCGTCTTTCCCCGTACCCCGTCTCACGACCCGTTCACACCCGGCGTCCGCAGAGCGGCGCCCAACTTCGCCGTCGGTAGCGTGCGAAGTTGGGCGCCGGTCGAAGGCCGGCGTCCGGGTGTGTCTGTAAGCCCGTCACCCATTACCCGTAGTCCGCTTGCCGATGCCAGGCGACCCGTGTCCAGTTGCCCGGCACGAGTGCGGGCACGGAAGCGGGTACAAGGGGCCGTCATCGTGCGGCGACACGTGCCGCGGTAGCGGCATCTTCTTCCAACTCGTTCTTCACGTCATCCAGCACGCGCTTCACCCGACGGTGGGGGCCGCGCTGCCGATGCCACGAGCTGATTTGAGATCACTTGTTCTCATTTGAAGCATTTGGGTCTGGCGAGTCGTCGAAGGCGAGCCGATTCGCGGGTGCGAGTTCGACTTGACCTGCTCATTCGTCTGTTTCGAACTGCGCAATCGTTCGACTGAACCTGCACACCACCTCGACTGGACCTGCGCAGATTCGACCGGACCTGCGCAACCGCGGGCCGGGCGCGATCTGCCTCGCGCTCGTCGAGCGCATAGCCAAGCCGTTCCTCGTGGGCGGGATCTCGGTCGCTAAGGCGGCGACTTCTTCCATTGAGCAGGTCGCGTCGAACAGCCCTGGCGCCGGTGCGACTACCTCGTCGGGTTCAAGCGATCGTTGGCGATGCGCCAGTAGCGCTCGTCGAGCTCGATCCCGAGGTAGTGCCGGCCGCGTCGCTTCGCGGCTGCGGCCGTCGATCCAGATCCGCAGAACGGATCGAGCACGATGCCGCCCGGGGGTGAAAACGCGGTGATGATCGGTTCCAGCGCATCCTCGGTCTTCTCCATCGGGTGGCGCCTGTTGCCCGAGTACTTCCACGGCAGGACGTCGGGGAGCGGATTCTTCGGGAGCGGCGGGCGCCCCTTCGCAAGCAGATAGGCCGTCTCGTGCTGGTAGGCGACGTACTGGCGGTTGGACGGGTACGTCTTGGTCCAGACCAGGTGGCCCACGGGGTAGAAGCCCGCCTTCTTCCAGGCGTGCATGAACCTCTCCACCTTCGGCCACCCGTAGAAGGACACGCAGAAAGCGTCCCGCTTCAGCGTCCGGTAGATCTCCGCGAACGCCGGCTCGAGCCAGTCCGAGCGCGTGTCGTTCCTGATGGACCGTCCGTTGCGCGATCGATAGCTCACGAGGTACGGCGGGTCGGTGAGGACCAGGTCGATGCAGTCCGCCGGAAGGTTGCGAAGGATCTCGATGCAGTCACCGCGAATGATCCGGTCGACGCACTCCGACGGGAGCTGCGCGTCTCGCGCGTCGGCGTCAGCGTCGTGCACGTCGTGCTTGTTCTCGAGAGCGCGCTCGACTCGACCGCGAAAGCTCCGGCGGCGGGCGTCCACGTCATCTTGTTTCGGCGCGCCGGGCACGTGTTGCGCCCGCTCGGCCGCCTCGGGTGGTTTGGTCGTGTCGCGTTTTGGAAACTCGGATCCCAGAAGGTGAACAGGTGAGGAAGTAGATGAAGCCGTCATCATGAGATTGCCGAACGGGTACGATCGGCGGCGGTAGCGGCGGAAGCCTCGCGGCTTGAGCGCGATTCGCGCGATCAGTCCTCGTTCGGGAGCATGATCGTGATGACCGGGGCAGCGTCGTCTCCGGGGCCGATGACGGCCTTGAGGCAAAGACGCTCGGTCTTGTCGTTGCGAGCGACGAGCACGTCGAATAGGACCATGTCCGTGTCGCCCGCGCGCGCGCGGAGCACGTTCAAGACGTCCCAGAGCCGTCCGATCGCGCTCTGCCCCTGCGAGGCATCGGCCTCGGTCGGCTCAAGCTCGCACCAAGCCGCGGCTGTGACCGCCACGGGAACAGTGAAGCCTGCCTCTCTGCTCGTGGCGGTTACGTCGACGAGAACGCCGTCTTCGATCGCTTGCGCACGACTGTACGAGGAGATGATCTCCTCGCTCCTCGCCATCTTGTCGCCGACGCCGCTGGGGACCGAGGAGAATTGCGCCACGCAGGCTTCCGTGGCTTTTCTGAGTGCTTTGTTCATAGGGTTGAGGGTTACGAATACACGCCCAGAAAAGGCGGCATCCGGCAGCCGGCCGGGCAAGGAGGAATCCGCAGGAGCATTCCTTGCCGGGACGGCAGGATGCTGCACACCGAGAAGGCGTGTTCGACCCTCGACCCGACGAATGCACGAGGCGCCACGGAACCGGCGGCGAGCGCGATCAGTCCTCGTTCGGAAGCATGATCGTGATGACCGGGGCAGCGTCGTCTCCGGGGCCGATGACGGCCTTGAGGCGAAGGCGCTCGTCCTTGTCGTCGCGTGCGACGAGCACGTCGAAGAGGACCATGTCGGTGTCGCCCGCGCGCGCGCGGAGAATGCTCAAGACGTCCCAGAGTCGCCCGATCACGCTCTGGCCCTGCGAAGTCTCGGCCTCGGTCGGCTCGAGTTCGGACCAGACCGCGGCAGTCACCGCGACCGGGACGGTGAAGCCAGCCTCCCTGCTCGTGGTGCTCACGTCGACGAGAACGCCGTCTTCGATCGCCTGCGCGCGGCTGTACGAGGAGATGATCTCCGCGTCGTCCCAGAAGCCGGACGAGTCACGTTCATTCATGTGATAAAAGGTTAGGGAATCGAACAATTGCGCGGCGCGCCCAGCCCCGTTCACGCTTCGTGAGGAAGCATGATCGTGACGACGGGCTCGCCGCGCTCGCCAGGGCTGATCACGGCCTGGAGCCGCCACTTGGCGGGCTCACCGAAGTCGACGAGGTCGACGTCGAACAGGACGAGGACTCCGTCGTCTCTTGCGCTCTCGCGGAGGGCCGCGAGCACCGCGCGAAGTCGCCCTCGACGGTCTGGCCGAGGCGCTCGTCTCGCTCCGACGGCTCGAGCAGGGTCCAAACCATGGCCGTGACAGCCACGGGAACTTTGAACCCGGCGTCCTTGCTCAAGGTCGATACGTCGATCAGCGCGCCATCCGCGAGAGCTTGGGCGCGCGTGTAGGGTGGTTCTTCGTTCTGCTCCGCTGGCGCGGAGGGCTCGCCGATGTTCATGAAGGGAGGGTGACTGGTTTGATCGCGCTCGCGGTGCCGGCGCGCTACGGAAGGTGCCGCTCGAAGTCCATCGAGTCGTGCAACATCCGGACGATCTCGACGGCGCCGCTCGGAGCGATTCTGTAGAAGAGGATGTGCCGCGCGTTCTGTCCCGGACGCTTGATGTGGTAGCCCCAGATCTCCGGCCGCACCGTGAAGCGCTGCGTTCCGCTCTCGGGGTCGGCCGCGATGGCCCGGAGCGCGTCCCGGATCAGGTCTCGGTACGCTCGCGCCTGCGCGGCGCCCCAGCGTTCCTTGGTGAAGAGGAGAACCTCGACGATGTCTTGCTTCGCTCGCGGGGAGCGGACGACACGTGCCATGCCTCGAGCGCTATGGTTCGAGGCCGACTTCGGCCGAAACCTCGGCCATCAGCTCATCCGGCGTCGTTTCGACGCCGAGGCCAGCGTCGAGCTCGGCGATGCCTGTGTCGAGAGCTGCGCGGAGCGCGGCGAGCTTCTTCTGCTCCAGTGCGTCCCGGACTACGTCCGCGACGCTGGCGTACTCGCCAGCGCGCACCCGCTCTTCGGCGAAGGCTTGCAGATCCTCCGGAAGCTCGATGGTTCTCGCGGGGTTGGCCATGGGGACTCGGGCTTAGTAACTGCTTCAATTTTACAGGCGAATTTCGCGATCGTCAAGCCGGCCGCCGCGTGCGGCGAGCGCGCGAGCACAGTGTGCTTCCCCGACTCGAATCGCGCAACGCGGAGTGCTGGGCGCGAAGCGCTGCGGCGGCGGCGAACGATCTGAGCACTGCCAGAGCGGCGAGCTGCACCAGCTCGCCTCCGATCCGGTCGGCCTAGCGGGACGACCGGACTGCGCCCGTCGGGTCGTAGACCCGACTCGATGTGCCGTGAGACCCCGCGAGCAAGGAGCCCGCGACGCCGCAAGCGGATGGTCGACCTGGCACATCGAGTCGGGGCTCTGGATCGATGTCCTCATCGCAGCCAGAGACCCGACGGGCGCAGTGATTTTCGGGGGTTCGGGGGACTCCCCCATACCAGCGAGCGCAGCTCTCGGCGTAACGGTGCCGGTACACGCGCCGGTGCGCGCGTCGGTGCGGCCCGTCGCACCGGCGAAGAACCGCGCGGGCAAGCTAGCCGCCTTCAGCCTCTCGAACGAGCCGGCGGATGGTTCCTGGTTTCATCCCCCGGGTAAGGTCAACGAGCTGCTGGCGAGGCGAGTCCTCCGGGAACGTGACCAGGTCGAGCAGATCCACCTCGAGCCGCTCGGCCAGGACTACCAGCGTCGGCAACGTCGGGCGTACCAGCCCCTTCTCGATTCCGCTGAGATGTCCTTTGGATCTCAGTCCGCCCTCGTAGGCCAGCTTCTCCTGCGTGAGCCCCAGACTCTCTCGGAGAGCGCGGATCCGGCGGCCGATCTTGGCGGCCATGGCGTCCGGCTCGTGCAAGCGGGGCATCGCCGCTTGACACTACGTTCATCCCCGATGAGGATAGTTCATCCAGGATGAACCTCGCGCAGACCCTGCCCGTGTGGCCCTGCCAGCCAGCCGACTCGCGCCAGGAACGTTCGAGCACGAGCACGGCAAAGTACCGGCAGCCGGCGGTGATCGACGCGATGCGAGCCGCCGCATTCGGTCGATGGATGCTCCCGCTCGGCTCCGAGGAGGAGAGAGAGGCGGCGTTCGGGTTCGCACCGCTCGATGCAAGCGAACCGTACTACGCCGCGCTCGCCGATCTGGCGCTGGAGTCGATCGCCGGACAGGCGGATGGCGGGCCGGTCCGCGTGCTCGACGTCGGCGCCGGTACGGGACGAATCGCCTACGACCTCGCGCGCTCGGCGCGGGCTCTGGACGTCATCGCCGTCGAGCAGTCGCCGGAGCTCGTCGATGAAATTCGGCAGATCGCGTCCGGCGTCGAGCGCGAGGTCCGCGTCCCGGTCACGGCGCGGAGCTCGATGGGCGCGGTGCTCCGCTTGCCGGAGCCAGCGCCGAGGCTGAACGTGATCGCTGGCGATGCCCACGATCTGCCCGTCGCGTCGTCGTCGATCTCGTGCGCCACCGCTCTCGGCCTCCTCGACCGCGTGAAGCGGCCACGTTCTGTCGTGGCAGAGCTTGCGCGCGTCCTGAGGCCCGGTGGGTTCGCTGTCGTCTCGTGTCTCTGTGACTTCATGGGCGGCCCCGCGTCCGAGAAAGAGTGGCTCGATCGGTCAAGCGACGCTTTCACCGGCGACGCCTGGCAGAGCGTCGTCTCCACGAGCCGCCAGCTCGCGCTGCGGCAAAACGCGCGATACGTCGAACTCTTCTGCGCGGAGGTCATCGTTGCGAAGCGAGCGTAGACATCCGCGGGCCTGGCGCGATCTGCGCGTGTGGCGTGCATTCATGACGATGCGGCTCAGCGCCGTCGCGCTCGGCAGCATCGGGATCGGATGCGTGGCCGGCGCGAAGTCGCCACCCAAGCGAGACGACTCGCATGTCGATGCCACCGAAGCCGAGCGCCCGTCCTGCACGCTTGACGCGGGCTCCCCCAACCCGGCCGGCGTGTTGGTGGTCGGCACGTGCAACCGCGCGGCAGCAAGGCGCGGCCTCACGCACGCCAAGGTGTTCCTGAGCGCGGGCAACGGAACTGAGCTTCTGCTCTTCACCATCGACAAGCACATCGGCAGCGACGTCGAAGGCCTGATCGCCAAGGGCGAGTACCCGCGGATCCGAGAGCAGATTTGCTCGAGCGACACCGCCGGCGGCGAGCCGAGCTGCGCAGGTCTGGATGAAAAAACACCCGTCCGAATCGTCTTCGATGACGGCTCGAGCATCCAGCCCTCCTACGGGCTCCGCTTCTGGAATCGGCTCTCGGAAGACGTTGAAGGACCCGTGAAGTCCGCGCATCGCAGCGGAATCGCAGGCGCGGAGGCCGACGCGCACAAGCAGGAAGTGGCGAAGGAGGTGGCAGCGCGGCGCCAAGACCTCCAAGACCTCTTGAAGGCCGGTGTTGCGATCACCTCGTCGGTGAAGACGCGGATCACTGACGGCCGGTACTGCGTCAACTCCACCGGTCGCGTCTCGTGCGAGACCGTCGGCGCCGAGCTACGCGGCGAAGAAGTCGTCTCCGTCAAGGGGACGGTGACGATTCAAAACCGCTCCTCGAGCGAGCTTCGCGGCGAGGTCGGCGTCCGCTTTCGCAGCGGCGACACGACGGTAGATGCGAAATGCCAGGTCGCCACGATCGCGCCCAAGGCGACCGTTCAAGTACCGTGCGACGTCTCCATGAGAAGCCCGATGGGGGGTTCGTTCGGTGCGGCCGCAGCATACTTCGAGGTTTGCCGCACAGACGGAAAAGGCTGGCCGTTGGTCGGCGCGTTCTGTGGCCCCGAGGGGGTGTGCGAGAACCAGATGGGCGCAAGCTTCGTCGAGGGGCGCGACGCACGAGCCGAGTCGAACCCGAAGTGCCAAGGTAACTTCTGATCGGCGCGTGGGCGGTCATCTCGTCCAGAAGACGTGCACCTGCCCGCCGGCCTCGATCGTGAAGAGGTCTCCGCCGAGCTCCAGGTCCCGCGCGTACTGGTCGAAGTCGATGTACGACTGCCACTTCTCTGAATCTCGGCGAGCTGGCCGCTGTCCTCCAGGAACTCGGCCACCCAGGCGGCGAGCGACTCGCCCGCGCCAGCGTACTGGTCATCGAGCACGCCTTTCGCGTCGTCGATGTCGTAGCTCCGGTTCAGGAGCATGGCGCCGAGCTCGCCGTGCTCGCGGATGAACGCGCCGACAGCAACGACGGTCTCCAGGCTCTCGTACTCGTCGACCTCGTAGCCCGCGAACCCTTCGTAGTCATGGATCGCGTACTCCTCCGGGATGCGCTCGGGGAGCGCGGGGCTCTGCCGGAGCATCGTCCGAATGGACGCGCGGATACCTTCGACGGTCGCGTCCGAGTCGAGGTCGATCCAGCGACCGTGGAGATGCCCCATGTTGTAGGCGGCCAGGTCCGCGACGTAGATGCGCGGAGTCGGCCGTTCGTTTTCGCTCATCGGGATGATTGAGGGGATCGGGTTCCGCCGGTGGCTCCCGCGGCCGTCCGGCCGGAGAGCGCGTCACCGGTGGTTGCGAAGCCGCTCGAGCTGCTGCTCCAGCGGGAGCTCGTGGAACGCGATGAACGCCGTCTCCAGGACGTCGACGATGTTCACCCGGCCACGCCCCTTCGCGCGTGTCCGCTTTGACAGCACGTGCGCGGTCTCGAGGATGCAATCCCAGATACCGACGTCGAGGTGGACGCTCGTCTTGCGCTTGCGTCCTTCCGGCTCCAGCGGCGGTTTCCCGCCAGTGGCCCAGGCGGGAGCAGGATGCGATTCGGCCCCGGCTTTCACGCGGCGCGCGCTGCGGGCGATCGCGGCGAGGCCGACTTCATGCTTTGGCATTGAGGGTAAGTTAGGGGAACAGGGCGAGTAGTCACGGCCGGCGTGTCAGGCAGCCTGCGAGCGGCGCTCGCGCAACCGCTCGAGGATCTCCTTCGCGAGGGCACGGTAGTCGTCCGCCGCGCGCGAGCCCGGCACGGCCAGCACCGGCCGATGCTCGCGAGTGGCGTGCTTGCAGTGTTCGTCGACGCGGATCCGCCGCTCGAAGAAGACGCCGTCGCCAGCGAACGACGTCTCCAAGCGAGCGCGGTTCTCTCGGTTCTCGATGACCTGGCGCCGGTCGAACTTCGTGATGAGCACTCCGAGCACCTGGCACGGCTCGCCGTGGTAGTCGTCGTGCAGGTCGGTGATTCCCGTGCCGAGGCGCTCCATTCCGTCCACCGAGAACGCGTCGAGGTCGGTCGGGATGATGACGTAGTCGCACGCGCGCATCGCGTTCAACGTCAAGATCCCCAGCCCGGGCGCGCAGTCGATCAGAATGAAGTCGTACCCAGTCAGGCCCACGAACGCCCTCCAGAGCGCGTCGATGGGCTGGTTCCGCATGAGGAGCAGCCGCTCGATCTGCTCCAGCCTGGGCGTCGCCGGAACGACGTCGAGGCCTCGCACCGGCGAGGATTGGACCGCGGTCCTGATCTGACCGTGCTTGTCCTCGAGCACGGCGTCGATGCTCCGTCGCGGATCGACGTCGACGCCGAGGTGCGAAGCTACGTGGGACTGGGCGTCCATGTCGAGCAGGAGCACGCGGTGCCCCATCTCCGCGAGCGCGGCCGCCGTGTTCACGGCCGACGTGGTCTTGCCCACGCCACCTTTGCTGTTCAGGAATGCAATGCAAACACTATTCATCGCTTAGCATCATATCGATTCGGGGAATCGCCGGTCAATGCGAAGACCAGGTTACCGATCGCGGTACGCGCCAGCATTGGTATCGACCGTGAGCGGTCATTACCTATTGTGGTAGCCACCGAAGTCGTTCTCGGCGCGGCCACGAGCAGCAACACAACTCCGAGATGCGTCAACGCGAAGTGCGGCGCGGTCGTTGACCATCGCGCGCACGCCACGGCACAATTGAGCACGATCAATCGAAATTCCTAACCCAACTACTCATGAACGATTCCATTGGTGCGCCATCCTCGGCCGCACAGGCTTCTGCCGATCAAGACAGCGGCCCGCTCGTCGTCTTCGAGGACAAGGACCAAGCTGTCGACGACGTGGCCTTCGACGAGATGAACCTCGTCGAGCTCCCCTTCGCTCTCTTGACGCGCAACACGGAGGGCATCTACGAGATACCGCTCTCCGCGGATGGGCGCAGCCGCTTGGCCTGCCTCAAGTCGAGCGGCCACGGCCTCCCAAACGGCCTCGCGCCGCGCGTGTTGCTCGGCCTGATGTGGATGTGGAAGAGCGATCCCGCCAACGGCGGTCGCACCTTCTCCGTGAAACTCCGCGAGCTGGTCGAGCGGTACATGTACCCGGACCGCTTCACCACCTACGCGCCGAACGGCGATCTCCTTCGCGCGGTGGAGCGGCAGATCAACTGCATCGCCAACTCGCGCATTCACACGGACAAGTGGTGGGATCGAAAGCTCAAGCGGCACCAGGAGGCCAACGTCGCGATCATCGGCGACGTGAAGGTAATGGACGAGGGCGGCAGGCACCGGCCGCGCCTGCTCCAGATCACCTGGGGCCAGGCGTTCTGGGAGAGCATGGTGCAGCGCTACACGAAGCCGATCGACGCGCGCATCGTGCAGAGCCTCGATAACCCGCTCGACCTCCAACTCTACCGGCTGCTCGATCGCCAGCTCGCCACGAAGACCCGGCAGCACTACTCGAACATCGTGGCGTTCGCCCGGTACAAGCTCGGCATGCGCGGCAAGACACTCGACGCCGGCGGCCGCACAGCATCGAGCTACGTCGCCCGCAAGCTGGGCGAGTCGCTCCGGCGCCTGCGTCAGGAGCAGTTCGTCGTCCGGATGACGATCGACCGCGCGGCCGATCCCTTCAGCGTTACGTTCGAGCGCGTCGCGAACCCCAGCCCCGGCCAGAAGCACGAAGTCGTCGACGACGACCTGGCCGGCGAGCTCGTGCGCGAGTTCCTCTTCCACGCTCACGGCGTGCCGCGCGAGCACCGGCGCACCCGGCTGGCGCGCGCCGACCGCGAGATCGCGGCGGAGTGGGTAAGAGCCTACGGGTTGGAGAAGGCAAAGTGGATGGTCCGGCGATGCGCGCAGATGCAGCGGCAGACGCGACGAGAACCGATCCTCATGTTTCGGGGGCTGCGGCTCTACGAGAGCGCTGCGGCGGGGGCCTTCGAGCAGGACGCACGGAAGGAAAGCGCCACGCGCGAGCTCATGGTCGAGGAAGAGATCGCCGGAATTTGGGACTCGTACCAGCAGGCGCTCGTCGACCTGTTCGACGAAAAGACCGGTCCGGACGGGCTTTCAAAACTCGAGGCTGAGACGCGCGAGGAGCTCTGGCGCGAGATGCCAGAGAAGCCTGCGTTCATCCTGGAGGCGCATCTTCGCGCACGACTCCGCGCCGCAAAATGCGAACAGATGAACGGGATGGGCGAAGAGGAGTTCCGACGAGTGGTTCGGTTCGGGTCTCATGCCGTTCGCGAGGACATCGCCCGGCGGCACGGCGGTGAGATCGATCTCCCTCTCGCCATTGGGCGTTCGCATCCTCATGACTCTGCGGCGGCGGTCGAAGCCGCGTAGCGTGCGCGTCAGTAGTCCGGCGTGTCGAGGTCAGGGTCCACGAGGACGATCTCAATCGCTTCTTTCAGCGTGCGCACAGGGTGGATATCGAGCTTGCTTCCCAGCTCCTCGAGCCGCTGAAGTTCAGACGCGTTCTCCGCGGGGATGACCACGACCTTGCGCCCGTGCCTAGCCGCCGCACTGAGCTTCTCGGCGACGCCACCGATCGCGTTGACGTTGCCGTGAACGGAGAGCTCGCCGGTGACGGCGACCCTCCGCCGAACCGGGCGCCCCGTCGCCGCGGAGATCATCGCCAGCGCGATCGCGAGGCCAGCGCTGGGCCCCTCCTTCGGCTCGGCGATGTTCACGAGGTGCACGCCGAAGCGCTTCGCCCGCAGATCCGCGGGCGCGATGTCGAGCTCCGGGCCGACGTGGAGCAATGCCTGGTAGGCGGCATCGACGGAGTGGCGAAGCTCCGGGCCGTGCAAGCCCGTGACGATCGGCATGCCCGTACCGGGGTTGTGCACGCACTCGACGAAACCGACCCCGCCGCCTCCTTTGCCGGCGACGAGCAGGATCGTGATCTTGCCGACCTGCACAGTCTCGTTCGCGAGCACGTCCTGTTCCTCGAGCTGTTCGTGAGTACCGAGGTCGGGGGGCGAGTGCGTTGCGATCCCCTCGAATTGGAGGGTCTTGGGCTTGAACTCCCCCGGCGACATGCGCTCGAGCTGGCGATGCACGCGCTGCCGAAGCTCCGTCGCGACCTGTAGAACGTGGGTGAGCCCTTCGTCCCCGATCTTCCCGTTCGGGTAGAGCATGCGCAGCAGGCCGGCGGCGACGCGCATCACAGCGGTCTGGTCGCGGAACGTCGCGTTCAGCAGTTTCTTATTCCGCTGCAAGAAGTCGAGGAACGTTTGATCTCGACGGAGCTCGCCGAGGACCTCCCCGAAGTAGTCCGAAAGCAGCCCTACGCCGTCAGCCAGAACGTGGTCCGCGATCTTCGGGATCTCCCAGCCCGGGATGAAGCCGTGCACGCGGTCACCGATGGCGAGGTCGCAGAGCGCGTCCGGGAGCGCCTCAAAGAGGTGCGCGTACTGGCGGCTGGGCAGCCTCCCCTCGCCATCAAGCTCGATGTTGCCGGTGAACACGAGGCTCGAGTCGGCGACGAAAGACCGCCCGCCGCGCGCGATGTTCCCCGACTCCATGAAGTCCTTCAACGCGGCGACGAGGCTCCGATCGGGGAACGAGGTGTGCGTCACCTCATCGAAGACGACGACCTTCTTCGAGCCGATGATCCCCAGCCGCTTCTTGTTCAAGTCGTAGAGCAACGCGGCGGGTGTCGCGCGCGCACCGGAGAGCAACTACACCCGCGCACTCAGATTTCGTAGCAAGTAGCTCTTGCCGGTCCCACGGGGGCCGAGCTCGACGAGGTTCAGATTCGGCTGCGTGAGCGGCGTTAGCCGCGTCAGGACGAGCAGCTTGGACCGGAACGTCGGAAAGGCGTCCGGCCGGTAACCGGCGCTCGTGATCAGGAGCTCCACCCACTCCTCGAGCGTGAACTCGTCGCGCGCTCGCCGAAACGCGTCCATGTCCGGCTGCGTGAGCTGGTACGGCGTGAAGTCCGCGACGGTGATGCGCGGCTTGGCGGCGTTCTTGTCGATGACGAGCTTCGCGCTACCCCAGAGGCCTCCGTAGAGGAGCTCCTTGTACCTCTCGACGATGGGGTCCGGAACGAGGATCTCCTCACCGTCCAGTTGAGCGATGCGCCCGATGTGTTCCCGACGGGCGAGGTGCGGCTCGACGTCGAGCAAGGCAATGAGGACGGCCTCGTTCTTCATCATGAGCTCGTGGATGAACGCGTTCTTCCGATCGGCGTCGACGGTGTATCGCGCGATCCGCTTCCGGACGTCATCGCTTCCGATGCTCGCGTTCTTCGCCTTCGCCTGCGCGAGGAGGAACTCCGTGACGAAGCGGGGCATCAACTCGAAGCCCGCTTTCAGCGCCTCGCGCTTGTCGACGACCAACGAGGGAAAGACGCTCTCGATCTTCGTTCGCAGGTCGCGGTCCATGGTTCACTCGTCGTCGAACATGCCCGAGAGGGCGCCAAGGTCCCGAACATTAGTGCCAGGTTGCTCGGGCTCAGGAGCTACGCTCGTCGAGCGTCCACTCGCCGCAGCCCGTTCGCGGGACGGCTCGCTCGACTTCGTCGGCTCGCGCAAGTCCTCGGGTGTCGGTTCGGCGGATTTCCACGTCCTCGCCTGGCTCCGGGGGGCGGTCACCGGCTCGATCTGCTCGACGATCGCCTGAACAAACTCCGGCTGGAACGGGTTGAGCGCGACGAAGTCTTCGAGGAGCTGCTCCCACTCGGTGGCGCTGAGGGCCTGGCTCAAGTGAGGGATGGCGTCGTAGGGGCTGTGGTTCCCGATGCTGAGGCCCGCCGAGTACGCGCGCAGAAGCGTCTCCTCCTGCGGTCGAAGGTGAAGGCCGCGGGTGGCGGCCTCGAGATAGACCGACGGCCACTCCGGCATTGCGCGCCGTTGGACGCTAGGCACGGCCGTGAGGAACTGGAGGCGCAAGACCGCGAGGTTGTAGTCGCTCGGGCGCGGGACCCTCTGCGAGACGGGCCGCTCACCGGCCTGAACGACGATGGGCGGCCCAGCGTCGCCTGCGCTCTGCGCGCGGCGCGTCTCCCACGCCTTTCGTGCCGCGGCGCTTCGGTCCTCGCGCGGCGCCTCCGTACGTGGTCCGCTTGCCGACTGCCGTGCCCCCGCCAAGCGAAGGCGGAGCTTCGCGGCGATGCCCGGCGACTCCGCGTCGTCGCCGAGCGGAGTGCACGAGGGATCGTCCGCGAGGCATGCGTCGATCCCCATCTCTCGCAGGTCGGCGACCAGCTCCTGGAATCGCGGCGCCCGGAGGCGCTCGGGGACGTCGCGACCGAGCTTCCGCAGCAAGCGGGCAATCATCCTGGGCCGCGACCAATCGGCAGAGAGTGCTCGGAACGGATGCCCGGCATCCTCTACTTCGCCCGCCTCATCGGCGCCCTCGTCGAGCGAACTCTCTTCCCACGCGTAGTCTTGCCCATCGTCGTCAAATTCTTCGTCGTCGAAACCCTCGAGCTCGGAGGCCGGACGGAACTCGCCCACGATGCGAACTCGACGTCCGACGAACGCTCGGATCGCGAACGCGCGCAGCTCATCGTGGCGATACTTCACCGGGTTGGGCAGGTACATCTCGTCGCCACCGACATCGAAGGTGAGCTGCCGAAAGATTTCCACGAGCTCCTGGCGACCGAGATCGTTGATCAGGGCCTCGACGTCGCCGCGGTACGAGTGCGCGAGGGTCTTTCGCCGCTCGTCATTTTCGCGCGAGGTCACGAGACCCCGCTCGTGGATCAGTCGAACAAGCGTCGTTCGACCCAAGCAGTCAAGCAGTTCTCGCGTTCCCGTCACGAGCTCGTCCTCATCGAATCGTCGCTCCCGCGACAGCCGTCTTCGTACCGCCGCCGTGCTGCGTGAAGCGCGGTCGAATGACCAGCTTCTGCGGACGCGTCGTGAAGCGCTTGTCCGTGCTTCGCTGGGCCCAGACAAGCGCTCGCCCGGCGCGAGCGCCGTCAGGTGGCCTTCTCGATGCCGTCCGCGCGCGAGCGCGCTCTTCAGTGCTTTAGCCACTGGGGCGAGGTCATGCGGTGGAGCAGAAGGATCGACGTCAGCTCAATGACCGCGCGTGGCACGGAGATCGGATCCTGGCTCGCGATGACGACGCTCGTAGCCTGATGGCGCATCTCGCGGATGGTCTCGACCACCTGCCCGATGAGGTCGGACTCCGTTATGTACTTGTGCGCCTCGTCGAAAACGACGAGCTTGTTGAAGTCGCGACCCTCGAACTTCGTCGTAGCGAAGATGCGGAGCATGACCACGAAGAGGCCGAGCGCTTCGTCCTTCTCGATCCATTCGTCCCGGAGATCGACGATGACCGTCCGTCCAGGTCTGAGTAGCTCTCCGAGCTTGCGACCGTCGTCGATGTAGGGTTCCGCGAGGTTCAGGCGATCCTCGGCCAGCCTGTTCGTAGCCGGAGGGAGGCCGGCCGTGGCGATCTCTTGGCGGAACTTGTCCACCGTGAGGCCACTGCGGTGGCGTCGCATGATCGCGACGAGCTGCCGGATGTATAGAGCGTCGTTGCCGTACGCACCGAGAAGGAACTTCCAGCTCTCCGCGCCGAGCTCCGACGATGCGAACTTGATTGGTTCGACGGTGAGCCCCGGATACTCGCGGCGGCGCTGCTCGACTTTGGCTTCGGGGGCCAGGAGAACAACATCCTTCAGCCCGGCGGGTTCGGCCGCGTACTCGCGCACGAGTCGCTCGATCTCGGCCTGCTTCCGGTTCGGCGCAACGGCGGAAGCGTACTCCGGTTCGTACGCGTCGCTCTTGTGGTAGTGGAAGATCACGGTGGCAAGGGGGGACGGGAGCTCGTTGATGCCGGGCACCTGCGCACATGCCATCTCTGCGATGACGCCGAGCGTGTAGGACTTCCCGAACCCCTGCACGCCGAAGAGGCTGATCGTATTGCAGCCGTTGAGGTCGATCGCGACCTTCTGCGAGCCGCTTTTCCCGAGGATGCCGTACTGCGGCGTCATGTCCGTAGCGCCGATCAAGACGTCTGCGCTGGCGCGCTTCGGCGCGGGTTGCACGGGAGCCTCCGGGGGCTCCGGAGCTACAACGGGTTGGGGCGAAACTGCCGATGGCAGAGTCCCACCCGATGCAACGGGTGTCGCGGGCGGTGCGGGAGGCGGCGGTGCTGGCGGCGGACCACCCTGCGGGGACGAAGGATCTGACGAAGGCGGAGATGGATCGCTCGGGGGCTGTACCGACTTCTGGGTCGACGACGGGAACGCGGTCGACTGATAGCCCGCGCCTTTCGTCTCGCTCACTGGCATCGGCGGCGGAGGTGCGGACGGCGGGTACGGTTTCGAGGGCGCGGGCTTGACGCTCAGAGCCCCACGGAACGACTCGAGCTCCTGATCCTTCAGCTCGGCTGCCTCCGCGGCGCGCTCAGCCGACGGCGGAGGTGAGCGATAGTCACCTCCAAGCCTCTCGCTCAGGCGGGTGACTCGTTCCGCGATGCGGCCGGCCGCGTGTGCGAGGAGCTGGCGAGCTTTGTCGCCACCGAAGCGGTGTACGGTGAACCCAGGCTCCTCTTCGTCGATGTGGGAACCGCGGCCCTTGTGCTCGAACACCACACCGAGCGACCGGATGTCGAGCTGGTAGCCGTCGTCGAGGTTCTCCAACATGCGCGCCGCGCGCTCGGCGTCCGTGGGGGACAGCAGTTCGTAGCGACGCGCTCGCCGCACGTAGAAGTTGAGAACGCTCGCGAGCTCCTTGGCTCGCAGTAGCTCGTCGGCCCGTGGTTGCGGGTAGAGGTCTTGGGCGAACATCTCGCGTAGGCACTTCGCCGTGTTCTCAGTCTGCCGGCGCATGTGCGCGTAGAGATCGCTCCTCGCGCTGGCGTTCAGCTCTTCGCGCAGCTTCACCTCGACGATGTCGAGGCGCAGCACGTTCGGTTCGGTGAATCCGACCAGTAGGAGGTCGGCTCGGTGTTGAGAGCCGTCCTCTCCCGCATCGAACCAGTTCCGATGGGCATCGAGAGGGATGACGACCCGTTGTTCTAGCAACCCGACCCGATCGAGCAGCCAACGCGCCAGCAGAAGGCCGACGACCTCTGCGGCCTGGTTCCGGCCGGCTTCGAGCCTGAGAGCCAAGCGTCCGGACAATGAGCGTAGAGTCTCGAGAACGAGGATCTCGTCGCCTGGCTCCATCGCGAGACCGTAGCGGTTCATGATGGGCCGCACGAGGCTCTCGAGCTCGACGTGACTTCGGGTCGTTAGCAGGATTCGCTGCCTGTCCTCCTGCAAGTACTCGGGAGCGAAGTCGAGGAGGTAACCCGCTTCGCGCGAAGACGACGGGCTATCGAAGTAGTCGAGACCGAGGTTGCGATCGAGCGTGAGGACCCAGTCGCTCACTTCATGCACCTGCTTCAAGAGCGACTGCGCCACTGAATCGAGTTGCAACGCAACGACGGGAGCGACGTTCTCGTCGACATGTTGGCCGGTCGCGAAGCTCGCCTGCACGCACTGAATGGCGGCGACAGCGTTCCGCAAGAGCCCCTCCTGTGCGTCGGCTCCACGGCGAGCCAAAGGACGGAGCCCCTTTACCCATCCGAAGTGTGAGCTGGCTTGCAGCTCGACCTGCGTCTCGGGTTCCTGGACCAATCCACCGACAAAGGAGCCTCGGCTCATCGTGTCGATGCGACCGACACGGCTCTGCACGACGAACTGTTCGAGAAGAAGGGAAACGTGAGCCGGGAAACGCTCGGGCGCCTGGAGAAAGTCGGCGATCGGGTTCCGCGCGAAGACGAGTTTCGGCAGCAGGTGATTGCTCGATCCGAGCGTAAACTCATCGTCTTCGCTCACCTGGCGGTCCGGGTCGAGGAGCATCTCGAGGCCATCGCCGGTCGCATCGACGAACTCGGCCGCCGCGAACAACGTCACGGCGTAACGAAGCGACGGCGGCTGAGCGCGCGGCCGCCCGACCCATGGATCGTAGAGCCGCAGGTACTCGAGGTCCCGAAGAACGTCGGCGATCAGTCTTCCGTCGCCGGGGTTGAAGACGTTGAGGCGGAGTTGCTCCACGTACGGGTGCTGGGTGATGTACTCGTAGAGCCGAAGCGCGACGTCCCACGTGTTGACGGTGGTGACGGCAACCGTGCGGTCCTTGATGCCCATGTTCTGGAGCACACGGTCGCGCGTGGCGACGGCGTCCAGCGGAGAGTCACCGTCCCCACGATCCGGCAGGTACAAAGGCCAGAAGTGAGTCAGCGGGGTGTGCTCGACGTAGCCGCGACCGCGGCGATCGAACAGCACCATCGGGAGATTCATCGGAAGCAGGTCCTCGCGGAGTTGGTCGATGAGGTCGCGCCAGTCGGGGGCCTTCCGAGTTCCGTCCTCCCACGCGCGAACTGCCTGCGTGCAGGCTTGCGTATGCCGGAGGTGCCACAGCAGACGAAGAGGGTGCGTCGGTGCAATGAGTAGGGCGCGGCCCGGATCCCCGGTGCTGTGCCGCCATCGGAGCTCGACGACATCGAGATGGGCGAGGGCTCGGACTCGCGTCGCGAGTTGCTCCGAACGGGAAGGTGACCTCGCGGCTTCGGCCAGCGCGATGAACGTCGTGGCGTAGCGCTCGACGAGCTCCGCGTAGGGCGCTAGGTCGACCGTTTCGACGAGACCGGCACGGTTCGCCGCGTCTTCGTTCGCGTCCCCGTCCTTTTTGAGGTGATGTTGAAAGATGGCCTGGAAGACCGCCTTCCGCGCCCTGAGGAAGGCGTCAACGTCCGGGCCGTTGCCCAAACTGATCGCCTCCTTCAGCTTCACTTCAACATCCGCGATGGTTCGGACGTCGAGGAACGAAAGGGCGTAGAGGCCAAGCTGCTCCGAGTGCTCGAGGATGTCTCGCTCGATTCGGCGGAGCATCGAGGGAACGACGATCGCGAACCCGGCAAAGCCCTCGCCCTTGAGCTCGAAGTGGACGTCACCCTTCAGAGGCGCGCCCATGGGTTCGTCCCATTCACCGCGCACAAGCGAGCGGTCCGGAGGCGCCTCACGTTTCTTCGCGCTCAGCGCCCTCGCGGCCGCGCGTGCCCAGGCGTCGAGCAGCGACGGCGCGTACACGGCGCGAGTCTCCTCCGGGACGACGTCCGTCTCCTTGCCGCGGATAACGAGGAACCGCTCGGACTCGTTCTCGGCCCGGCTCGCGGGATCGTCTTCGTCGACGCGCCTCGGCTTCGTCAAGAGTCCGCCATCGGCGTCGTAGGCGTCGACTCGAAGAAAGTAAGTCCCCTCCTCGAGCTGCTGGAGGTCTTGAGCTTTGATGGCCCGCGTCACTTTCGCTTGCTTCTGCGGCTTCGGGTAGCTGTTGGACTCCCACGCAACCGTCGGCGACCCATCTCGCAGCGACAGGATCTGCACGCGCCATGACTTCCACGACGGCGCCTGGTTCGGCGCCGGAATGGATCGGAACGCAACCTTCAGGACGTCCTTTCCGTCGAGGTTCAGCACGGGGAGCTGCGCAGCGCCCGCGACCGTGTCTTCGACTTGGCGGGGGAGCGAAAGCGGCTCTACGAGAAGCCGAAGATCCTCCGTCGCGCCTGCATCGGTGAACTCCCATCGGTCCAGCGCGAGCTCCCGATGATCGGGCCGCGACGCGATCTCACGCGCCCAAGCTCTCACGTCTCCCCGTTGCCGAGTGCGGAGGAACGAGAAGACGCGCGACTGCACGCTATTCGGTTTCAGGGGCAACCTCAGGACCGCCGTCTGAAGGGGATGTCCGTCCGCCAGCGTGTCGCGCGCCTTGAGATTTCGGCTCAGCCAGAAGAGAAGCTCGCCACGCGTGAAGAGCTCGAAGTCCGGCAGGAGGCCGAACACGTAGATCGCAGCGCCGGCCGCCTCCGGCGTGCCCCCGTTCTTCAGCACGGTGAGCAGGTAGTCGACTTCCTCGTCGTTGTTGCGAATCCGCTTCGACTCCCGCAGGTGCCCGAGCATCCCGACGATTTGCGGTCGCAGGTCGTCAGACAGTCGGAGAAGGAGCGCATCGACGAGATCCTGGGCAAGCGCAGCGAGCGACAGCTCGGTGAACGTTGCGATGTCGAGGGAGTCCTCGGCAGCGGTGCGCAGCCCCGGTGGGATGAAGACGAGGAGCGGCTTCTCGAGGACATTGCGAAGCTCGATCAGCTTCGTCGCCGTCGCACGCCACTCGTGGCCGTCGCTGCTGCTCGTGAGGACGCGCGCCACCCAACGGGTATCGCCCTGCAACCGCTCGCAGACGCCGTCCATCACTGCTTCAGGAAGCGTGGTGACGCGAAGGCGCTGTCCCGGACCGGCGGCCTCGAGCGCACCGAGGAGCTTCGGCTGCATCCTCTCGACAAGGAGGGAATACAGGTCTTGCTTCGCAGCGGGGGTGAGCACCGCGCCGGCCATCAGAGGCCCTCCTGACGCGAGAGCTGATACCGAGGACGAACGGTCTGCGCGTTGTAGGCATCGCTGAGGTCGTCGTAGAAACCGATCTCACGAAGCCGGTCCTTCACCGCACGCACGTTCTCTCGAAACGCACGGTGCTCGTCTAGGGTCACGGGCGACGGTCCATCGTCTCTCGTGGCCGGCGCGATGACGAACCCGTACCGATGTTCGATCCAGCGCAGGAAGTCGTCGATGAGCACGGGCTCTGTGAAGAAGTGCTTCTTGCCTTCGACGTCGTCGAAGCGAAGAACGGCGAGTTGGACGAACACCTCGAGCAAGCGGCCGCCGAGATGCCACCGACGCGGATTGCTCGCCGATCTTCCCTGAGCGAGCGCGCCGAACGCGCCGCTCTTCTGGAACAAGCGGTCCAGCATCGACGTCGCGTGCTTCAGGTGAAAGCGCTGCCTTGCGAAGGTGATGATCTCGACGAGCGTGTCGAACGGTGAGAGCCCCGCCGCAAGGATCGCCTGCACCTCTGGCGGAAGCTGCTCATCGTCCGAGTTCATCTGCACGAGCTGCTTCAGCACGGCCTTGAAGTCCGACTCGAACATCTCTGGCGGTGCCGCGAGGATACTCGGAACCTCCATCGGGTCGTCCTTCAACCGCTCCTCGCGGGCGTACCGAAGGAGCTGGTTCATCGCGAAGATCGCGCGCACAAAGTCCAGGAGGCGCTCGAACTCCGTTGCTGCGCTCTGCTGTGCGAGCAGAGCCATCCTCGCCCGATAGTCGTCGCCCATGTCAACGGTAAGGCTTACGGTGTACGGGCACTCGGCGAACGGCGACGCCGTGTTCCCGTAGACGGGACACTTCCGGCAAGTGGGATTCGCCTGCTTGTCGGCGATCCACCCCGGCAACTGGCGAGCGAGACGCAGCGTGTACAGACCAAGGTGGAGACCGAGGATCGTCTTCAGGTAGTCGATCATGACCGGTCGTGGGACCTCGTCGCGGTAAGCGAGGAGTCGCTGAACGTCATCGCAGAGCACCCGCGCCTGCCCGATGCAGGTCGGCGGAAAGGGAGTGACCTTGTCGTCCGACGGGTACATGTCGGGGATCTCTTCGACGAGCTTCAGGACCGTGAGCGTCTCAAGATCGAGCTCGGTCTTGCCGTCGTACCTCTTCGTTGCCGAGTCACGCCCCAGATCCAGGTAGGCCCGCAGATCCTTCAACGCCTGCTGCTCCCCATACTCGAGCATGGCGTACACGGCGTCCGCGTGGTTGTAGTCGCGGCAGTGCTTCGATACGCGGATCTTGTGAGCGTCGAGGTGGAGCGGCCGGAGCGACGCGATGGCCTCCGTCGGCCGAGTGCGGTTCACGAGATCGAAGATGTCGGTCTCGAGCCACCGGCGGCCGATCTCGCGATGCTCGGTGAATCCTTTGACGCCGTTCATCGCCGTCAGAGCATCCAGGTGGACGTCAACCTTCTCGAACTCCGTCTTCTGTCGGCCTCGAGTCGCCGGCCGGCGACCGTCGCACTTGAGGAGCAGAAACAGGTTGATGAGGACGCGATCGAGGTCGACGTTCTTCGGGTCGGGGTAGAAGACCTTAGGGTTTCGGAATTCCTGATCCTGCTTCCGGAGCTTCATGGAGCACCTCCGGGTTCGCTCGACGCGTCCCGCGTGTTGTCCTTGGTGAGCAGGAGCCGGATGCCGTCGGACGCGCCCTTCGCGGAGATGCGGTAGAAGTCGCTGTCATCGGTGGTTACGAGCACCTCGTCGAACGTGGTCGTGAGGAGCTCGTTCCTGAAGATGAGAAGATTCACGAAGAGCCCTTGGAGGTCCGACATCGTCGGTCGGTACCCGCTACCGATCAGCTCGAGCATCTCGAGAAGGTCCAGCGACACTCGCAAGCAAGCGACGCCCTCGCCGCGCTCAGCTACGACCTCGACGGCGTCGGGGGTGTACTCGAGGTAGTCGACGAGACCTGACGCCTTCGCGACATCGACG
This sequence comes from Polyangiaceae bacterium, assembly GCA_046351435.1. Classification (GTDB taxonomy): domain Bacteria; phylum Myxococcota_A; class Polyangia; order Polyangiales; family Polyangiaceae; genus JADJKB01. Next base: position 29,224 of record JAXLYN010000046.1, on the reverse strand, counting down.
CGAAACGAATCCTTCGGGAACAGTCGATAGCTGCGGAGCCGGGCCTCTTTGACTCGCGTGATCTTGAGCGCGAGATAGCGATCACGGATGAACTTGTTCCGCACTCCTTCGGAGAGCGAGATGGCATCGACGACCTTGTCGCGCAGCTCTTCGCGCGCCTTCAAGCCATCCTCGGGTGTGGTCTGCGCGACGATGCGCTCGAGGAGCGGGATCGATCGGTAGGGCAACATTGACCGCCAACCGTCGTCGCGTCGCTCGAAGTAAGCCCAACGACGCCACATCGCCTGGAGATTGCGCCGCTGCCCGAGCAGCGCCTCGAACGGCAGATCGTCACCCGGCGCGGGCGTGCTCTGCGTAAGCGCGTGCATGACGCGCCAGGCCTCGTCGGACCGACCCTCGAACGTGATCCACGGGACCGCCGCCTTCGGGTCGTGGTCCAACCGGCGGTCAAGAATCGGCGCGCTGACGAGTCCGACGTCGGTCTCGCGCAGCCTACGGACGAGCCGATCGACGGCGCGTTCCTCTTCTTGCCCCGGCCGTCGTGCGCTCTGTCGATCTTGGGCTTGGCCGGGTGCTTCCGGATCTGCGAACGCGTTGGGGTAGTAGAGCCGCGCGAGGTCTTCGGTGACCTGCTCATCGGTTCGCCCGAGCAGCTTCGCGACATCATCGCAGCTCTGGTCCCGCAGGAGGAGGAACGAGAGCGCAGATCGCAGGTCGCGCATCGTCACGTGCGCGCGGCGCCGGAGATGAACGACTTCGAAGAGCCGTCGCACACGTTCGCGAACGGCGGAACCCGACGTCGGGTCGCGAAGCGTGTCGACGTTGTGTTTGATCGGGCACTTCGCACTGTGGGCGCACGCCGCGCACGGCGCCCAGAGGTCGTCCTTGAGCATCGCGACGAGCTGCTGCTCGACGAGCGACTCGGCTCCGCCTGCGGTGATGGCGCGCAGGTTGAGGTTGACGAGCAACGCCCGAGGAGGCTGCTCGCCGCCGTCAAGAGCATGGAGAACGAAGTGGCGCAACGCGCTGAAGCGGTCGGCGAACGTCCCGTGAGCCAGGAAGTCGAGCAACCGTCCCTCGTTGATCGCGATGAGCCGAGCCTCGGTGCTCTGCAAGGCCTTCAGGATTGCGCCCTCGAACGGCGCGAGGAAGCTCGCGAGCACGGCATCGTTTGTACGGTCTCCCTCGTCCTGCGAGCCGTCGTAGTTCGTCTCGTAGGTGACACCCTGGAACTCCCATCGGCTACCGTTCCGGGAAGGGAGGCGCTCCACAGTCGCACCGTTCTGTCGGAAGAGCGCTTCGACCTGCTCCAGGAACGCCGTCTTCCCGTCGCCGGCGTTCCCCGTGACAATCACGAGCCGGTAGTTCCCCGATGAGATCGCTGGTGCGAGCTTGCTGTCGAGCTTCGTTTGCACGTAGGTGAGCCTCGCGATGTCGTCGAGGCCGCGCGTGCCCGCGTTGCTTCGACGCGCCTGGCTATAGAGCGTCAGCAGTCGCGTGACGTAGGGGTTGTAGTTCGGCTTCGCTGCTTCCTCCGACGACACGGCGATCCCGGGGAACCGCCCCGGCGTGACAGAGCGCGGAGCGGCTGGCGCGTACATCGCGTCGATCGCGACGAATGCCGAACGCATCTCCCGCGCCGAGCGAAAACGATCACCCTCGCTCGGCTGCACCGCCTTGAAGAGGAAGGCCGCGAGGTCGTCGGAAAGGCGGAGCTCCGGCGCGATGTCCTTCGGATCGTAGGGCGGGCCCTCGCTCGGGAGGTTCCGCGGGAAGGGATGGCGCTGCGTCACCAGCTCGTAGAGGACGCAGCCAAGCGCAAAGAGATCGTAGGAGGCGCGACCGCACGTGAGCCAGTCCGGCGCGCAGTAGGAGGGGGTCCTTCCCGACGATTGCTGGTCCGAGGCCAGCGACGAGATGTTGAAATCGATGAGGACAGCGCGATGGTCGGGCATCGCCAACATGATGTTGGCCGGCTTGAGATCCCGATGAAAGAGGCCGCGCTCAGCGCGCTCCTTCGCGACCATGAGCGCCTCGTACTGAGGCTCGTCGAGCTCGCCCAGGTCGGCGACCTTCTTCAGTTGTTCGTACTCGTCCTCGTCGGGATGCATGACGACGAGCGCATCGAGAAGTTCGAGCGCGATGCGCCGGATGTCGGTCCAAGGCAGTCGCTTGCGCCCGTCGCAGTAAGCCTCCAGGGTCTCGCCATCGACGAACTCGGTCAGGAGACATGGGAGGCGGTCCGGCGGGTCGAGCCTCTCCATCCACTCGATCGCGGCGATGTTCGGATGCGCGCGAGGGAGCAGCGGCCGCACGCGGTTGAACTCGTGCATCAGTAGGTCGGCGTTCCCCGCGTCGAATAGCACCTTGAGCGCGTAGTATTTCTGGTGGTCGAGGTGAAAGACCTTGAGCACTCTCGAGAATCCGCCGGTCCCGAGCACTGCGTCGACGCGCATCGTTCCGCGAAGGAGGCTGCCGACCTCGAAGGTCTCGGGCTGCGGGCGAGGAGGCGATGGCGGCGGTGCGCTACGTGAGACGGCGCTGGTGGTCCCAAGCACTTCGCGAAGGGTGGCGAGTACCTGGGACGCGGCTGGCCGCGCATTGAAGTCGTCGACGCGCAGGAGATCCAGGATCAACGCATCGAGCCGATGGTCGATGCCCTCACGTATCGCCGAAGGTAGAACGGCCGGCTTGCCTTGCTTGGTCTTCGCGTCCTTCGGGTCCGAGAACGGAGTCTCGTCTGCAAGCAGCTCGTAGAGGAGAACGCCGAACGAGTACATGTCGCTCGTCGTATCGAAGTCGTAGTCCGTCGCGTCCGCGAGCTCCGGGGGAACATACGCCTCGTTCACGTGCCGCGCCGTGCTCGCCGCGTACACGGTGTATTTGCTCTCCATGTACGCCCTGTCGAAGTCGGTGAGGCGAGGCCGGCGGTCGAAGCCGACCTGGATCGTCTCCGGCGACAAGTTCCGGTGGACGACATCGTGAGCGTGCACCGCCTCGAGAGCGCTCGCGACGCCCTCAGCAATCTCGAGGCGCTCTCGCAGCGTCAGACCCCCGCGCTCCTTGTTCGAGAGGTACCCGTGGAGCGTGCCGAACTCGGACCACTCGGTAACCTCGAAGAACTCGGAGTCCTCGTCGACAAACTCGAACTGGAGCACACGAAGAAGGTGCGGGTGCGGACCGATCTTCAGCACGGCTTCGGTCGGCCGCATGATGAAGGCCTTCTGCTTCTCCTGCGCGTCTGGAGGAAGTGCGCCGTCGAGTCGCCAGGTGCGGATGCGGTAGCGGGTCGGATCGCCCTGAATGAGCGAGCGCTTCGCGATGTACTCGCCAGTGCGCTCGTCGGCGTACAGGACCTCGGTGATCTCGTAGCCGCCAATGCGGCGCCGTGCTCCGCGCTTTCGCGTGCCCCACTTGCCCTGGAGAACGGTCTCGATCTCCTTGTGGTAGCGCGCGACGTCCGACGTGCGGGTCACCTTCGCCGGGTCTTGGAGGTACGCGATGAGCCCCGTCACCGAACGCGCGTGCGATCCCCACGACCCGCCGATGAGGTTCTGAGTCCCGTCCGGGATGACGAGGACCGGCGAGACATAGACTTGGTTTCCGAGCGCACCGAGCTCGCTCTTCAACACCTTGCACTTGGTGTTCGCCAGCCAGAGCGGGCACCGCTTCGGCGTCTGGTTGATGAGCCACTCCGAGTCGTCGCCAGTGAGGCGGCCGTACCACTCCTTCGCCTCGACGACGTAGACCGCGTGGGGCGCGAGAACCGTAAAGTCGTACTCGAGGGCCTCCCTACCGTGCTGCTTGAGCTGGAAGTTCGGCGCGACGGCGTACGTGTCCGGAAGCTTCTGGAGAAGCGTCTGGAGGACGTGGCGCTCGAACGGCCCGACGAGCCCGCCGCCAGTGGGGGTCTGGATCAGGCGAGCCATGCAGGCATCACCTCGTGTTCGATCAGTCGCATCGCCTCGCGTTCTGCGCTGCTCGCCGCCACACGTGCGGCCTCCGCTGTCGCGACATGGCGACCGATGGCTGCTGCACGGTCTGAAGAGACGTCCGGAAACGGAAGTTCGCCCAGAAGATCAAGGCGCATCGAAGGAATGCTGGTGCCAACGGCGGTCGACTTGAGGAGCCGTTCACCAACCCGAGTAGAGAGGTAGGCGAAGGCCGTCGCGCGATAGCGCTCGCGGAAGAGCAGGCGCAGCAGGTCTTGCGTTACGCCGGCCTGGTGAGCCCCGAATGACGCCAGTTCGACCCTGCCAAACAGACCGCCATCTCCGATCTGGCCATGACTCCCTGCCAAGATGGCGCTCTCGGGCACGAAGAGGAGGCGGTCGGGGATACTCGGGCGTACAATTCGTCGCGGTGCGGGCCGGATGAGGAACGCGTCTCGTTGAGAGAAGAAGTCCACTCCGTGTGGCGGGTCGCACTCAATGCGGCCGAAACGCGGCCCATTGAAGGCGCCATTCGATTCGAGCGCATCCCTGAGCCTGACGCGCCAGGCGCGATTCAACAGACTCAGCGCGCCACCGGTCGAGGCGTAGTTCCACGCGCTCAAGGTGGTGAGCGGCCCCGACCATGATGCCGAGCGTGGGGCTCGCTCTGCGCACATGTCGTGCGCAGCTCGCATCTCGGGCAGGTTCTCGACCTCGCGACGTGCAGCCGCCAAAGCGGTGAAGTACCGCTCTCTCTGCTCCACCGTCCGGCGGACCAGGGCGGCGATCCGCGACTGAACATCGTCCCCCGGATGCGGAACGGGCAAGGTCGACAGGACGTCGCGCCGTATCCGGAGAATCTTGGTCCCATAGCTCGTCGATCGAAGTGCACGAAGCCCTGTCGGGCTCGCGAGATACGCGTAGGCAAACAGTGCCTCGTCTCCGTCAGGTTCGGCGAATTCGATGCGAAGGCTGTCTTGCCCGATGTATTTCCCAACGAGACGTCCGTCCGCGACAATCGCTCGTCCGTACAGCTCCGTCGGCGCAAGCGTGCCGGCACCGGCTACAAGGACGTGCCACTTCTTGACCTCATGCCGCTCCGGATGTTGCATCGAATCGCGCCGGATCACACGACCGACGGGCTCGGCGGCAAACATGTCGGACTGGGAGAGAAGCTCGACGCCATGCCCCCTGTCGCAGTCAACTCGGGCGAATACGGATGCGTAACCAGAGCCGAGGTCCGTCACCAGATCCTGCAGTGGCGTCGATGAACTGCCACGGCGACGCCGCCGGAGACGTTCAATAGAGGGTTCGTAGTTGAGCGCCCGCAGTGCTGCGTGGCGTGGGCGCTCCACGAGAAACGCCTGCCTCACGACGATCCCTCCGTCGCGAAGCGTCGATACTCCTTCACCACCCAAGGAAGGTCGTCGGCCACCTCCTTGGAGGCGCGGCGTCGTAGGTTCAGCTCGATCTCGCCGTTTCGTTCACGTCGTTCCGGGATCTCTTTCGTAGAGATGACCTCCGTGCCATCCGGGCCTCGAACATAGCGGACTTCACCCCGACGCCCATGCCCACAGTCGCGCGGAATCGCCATGAACACAGGTCGCTGCCGCGGGCCGTCGGCCCCCATGAGTCTCAGCTCATCGGGGTGACGCCGTCGAAGAAGCAAGCAACTCGCGCCGACCCACACTTGGGGGAGGAACGCCTCAACGGGAAGGTCCACACTCGCGAGGAGTTCCCCATTGCGCAGCATCCACGACCGCACGAACTCCATCTGCTCGCCAGGATTGCCGAGGATGCCGTTTGGCAGGACAATCGCCATGACGCCTGATCCGGGCTTGAGGAAGCGGAAGCACGCTTCGATGAACAGGATCTCTGGTGGAACCTTCTTCTGGGGTTCGCCTTTCGTCCACGTCTCGCCATTCCTACGCCACACGTGACCGAGATCGAATGTGCGAAGGATGTCCGGATCGTCGACGGGGATCTTTGCTCCGAACGGCGGATTCGTGCAGACGTAGTCGAACGCCCCGAGGCCGCCGGTACGCTTCACGAACGACTTCATCTCGTCGGTCATGAACTGCTTCGCACGGGGGCTCGCCTCCGGGTGCTGCGCAGCTACCAGCTCGAGGGTGTTCGCCTCGAAGATGTTCCCGTGGCCGTCGTTGTTCATCACCATGTTCATCCGCGCGGCCTTGCGGAGGTCAGGGTCAACGTCGATGCCCCAGAGGCACTTCTTTGCGTACTCCCGGACCTTGGGGTCCACCCGCTTCAGCTCTTTCGGCACGGGCTGCTCCGGGTAGGGGCAGCCGGCGCTGCGTAGGAAGCTCTTGCGCACGTGGGTCAGCGCGACGACGAGAAAGCCGCCGCTACCGCACGCGGGATCGAGTACCAACTTTCCCGGCTGGGGATCGAGCATCTCGATCATCATCCGGATCACGTTTCGTGGTGTGAAGAACTGCCCTCGCTCGCGCTTCATGGTCGTCGAGGTGATTGCCTCGTACGCCATGCCCTTCGCATCCGTGTCGGTTGATAGCAGGCTGTAGCGTGAAATTTCCGAGGCGACGTAAGCGAGCGCACGATCTTTGAGCTCGATCTTCTCGTCGCCCTTGAAGACATCGTCGTATTCGCTCTTCGCACGATCGAAGAGCGCACGAATTCGCTCCGCGATGCGTCGTTCGCCGGCGTGCGGATCCTTGGGATTTTTGGGGTCCGGGTTTCGCTCGGTGGCTCCGACGAAAAAGTCGCGGGAACTCTGCTGCTCGTCCAGGATCTTGGCGAAGATCAGGTAGAGGAGCTGCCAGAACGCGTCCCGGCGGTTCTGGTTGCCATATAGGTAATCGTGGCAGCGCTTGAAGGTGCGCAGCAGCGAGTCACCGGCGGCAACGCGCATCGGCCGGCGTTCGGCGTTCTCGAGATCCTCAAGCGTCTCGTCGGGTGCAGGGAAGTCCGTGAGCTCGGTGAAGACGGGGTCGCCGGTGCGCTTGCTGTACTCCCGCATCCGAAAGGTGAGGTCGGCACCGTTCGTCCAGAGGCCAAAGACGCGATCACGCTCAGGCCCTATCCCCCCGAGAACCTCCTCCAAGAGGGCGATGGCTTTCTGGTCGGCTTTGGTCCCTGGTTTCGCGATGATCACAGCCCGGATAATGTTCGCGACCTCGCTCGGCTTCGCGTGCTCGTACACGACGAGCTGTACCGTCCGCGTCTTCTTCTTCTGCTTGCCGCCCTCCTCGCCGGTGATGCACTCGACCCGCACATCGCGCGCCATGTCAGCCAGGTCGACGCCGTACTCGCCGTGAAGCTGCTCGATGAAGGACTGGAGGAGCTCCTCCTGGGGCGTTGCGGGCCTGTGCTCGTTCGTGAGCGCGCAGACAAGGGTGCCCTCAAGAACGACGTCGCCGTCGTCGCCCGCAGGCTCGCCGTTGGCGCCCGGATCCTCGAGAGCGGTGGACTCTGCGCCTGCGATTTTCTTCCTGGCCATGCTCGCATGCAGCAGCCTACGCCCGCTTGATCGCGTGATCAACGTTGGATAGCCTGCCATCGTGCCGCCTGCGCGCGAGGTCGAACCCGCGGATCTGCTGACGATCCGCGAGGCCGCCGAAATCCTCGGCGTGAGCGTTCCAACGCTCCGGCGATGGGATGCCTCCGGAAAGTTCCGAGCGAGAAGGCACCCGATCAATGGGTACCGCCTGTACGCGCGCAAGGACGTCCTACGGCTTCGTGCACGGATCGTGCGCCAAGCGCGATGACCGAGCCTGACCTGGCCGGCGGGTCAGATCAGAGCGCGGTCCGGAACAGCAACGTCGAGAGGACACCAACCACGAAGGCGGCCTCGCCGTTGAACTGGCGAGAGCCGTCGGGCATCTCGCGCGCGAAGAGGTAACCCGCTCCGATCCCAGCGGCGGCGCCACCTCCGATGCTCCACGCTGTCTTCTCTCCGGAGCTCATGGGCCCACGCAGCGTGCCCGCGAGCTCGAGGCGCACGTCTTCGACGTCGCGCGTCCCTCGGCGGCTGTTGCAGGTCCCGTGTGCGAGCCGCAGGTTCTCGAGCTCGTCGCCGCCGCCGAGGCTTTGGGGAAGGACATGGTCGACAGTGACGGTCTCGGCGCCGAAGTAGCCCGTCGGACCGTACAGCCCGAGATCGACCTCCTGCAAGCAGAGGTGGCAGTCTCCATCGGTGTGCGCCGAGACCTCCCGAAGGTCGCCGTAACGTGTGCTGAGCATCGTGAGCCTCCTTGGCTACCATCGCACAAGTGCTAGGTCCAGGCTGGACCCACCGCCCGAGCCAGCCTATCGTGGGCGCCATGGGACGTGAGCGGCGGCCAACACCGACAATCCAGCGGGTCGGACGAGAGGCGATGCGTCTCCTCCGGCAGCATGCAAACGTCTCCCGCGAGGAGATCGCGCGCTCGGCTGCCGTCTCCGAGGAGACGGCAAAGCGAGCGCTCGAGTGGCTTCGCGACCGTGGCGCACCGATCTTCTACGTCGAGCGGACGCGCGCCTGGGTGCTGAAGAACAAGTCCTTCGCTCTCCCCCTGACGGAGCCAAGCGTCGAAGACTTGCAGGCAGCGCTCACCGCGGCGGGTCTTCTTCGCGAGCTCGGGCAAGATGCTGCCGCAGATCGAGCGCGCGCGCTGTTCGAGGAACTTGCGCAGCAAATCTCCGGCGAGAAGAAGTCGTCGTTCCGAGCCGACGCGCTTCGTGTGACGCAGTCGACCGCGGTCGTGCGCGATCCCCGATGGATGCTCGAGCTTCTCCGCGCGTCGCGTCGCCGCGTAGTCCGCCTCGCGTACCGGAGCCCATGGCGAAATGAGACCATCGTCCACGACGTCGAGCCGTGGCAGGTTTGGCTGCACAATGGAGTGCTCTACCTCCGCGGGCACTCCCGCACGCGAGGCGCCGTGCGGACCTTCCGGCTCGCGAATGTGGAGAGCGTCTCCGTCTTGCCGAATGCGCGCCCCGCGGCACCGATCCCGACGGACCCTTGGGGCGATGAGGACCCTCGGTACGGGATAGACGAGGACCGACCCAGCGAAGCGACGATCCGCTTCCGCGGGCCCGTGGCTCGCTGGATCGCGGCAGCGCGGTGGCACCCTTCACAGCGTGATCAGTGGCTGGCCGACGGGGACGTTCTTGAGCGCCGCCTACCGTACCGGTCGTGCCGCGAGCTCGCACGGCGCCTCGCGAGCGTTGCCGACGGCATCGAGTCGGCCGAGCCAGACGAGCTCCGGCGCGAGCTCCTCGATCTGCTCGACCGCGCACTCATGCGGCTGGCTGCGAGGAAGTCGCGCACGCGTGCGACGCGCTTGGCCCGGTCGAAGCAGCAGGTGGGTCGGCCTCGCTCCGGCCCTCGCTCCTCGTGAAGGAGCTGCTGTTCGCGCTCGGGATCCTGATCATCGCGATCGCGATGTCGATCACGATTCGCACCCTCCGTGCGCGGAGGTACGCTCGGCGCATGGTGATGCTCGGGAAGGTGACGTCTCTCGCCGATGCCGAGAAAGCGTCTGATGCCTTCGAACTACTCCTCCGAGGACTGGGCGTTGACCTCGTGAAGGGTGGGGAGCTGGAACGCCTTCACCTGGTCCTGAAGCAGCTCGCCGATTGGCACCGGGGCGATGGTGCGCCGCCGACCGGGAGGGACTTGCGAAAGGAGTTCCGCGAGCTCGCGGGCATTACGCAGATCATCGACCTCGCCCTGAGGCTGCCCGCCGCGAGCCTGCCGCAGTTCAAGAAGCACTTCGACCTTCTCAACGTCGGCACGCCGCTGCAGAACGTTCAGGCGCCGCGCAACGATCCATCTGGTGACAAGGTTCTCGAGCTGCTGGTGGGTCTGGCCGCAGTGAAGATGGGCGCCACGGTCACGCTCGACGACCCTGACAACGCGAAGGGAGACAACCCCGACGTGCTCGCGACCTACGCGAACGAGGTCTGGGGCTTCGCGTGCAAGGTGCCGTCCGGCGACGCGCCCGCAACGCTCTTCGAGCGCGTCCAGGACGGCATCGAGCAGATCGAGCGGTCGGCGGCTACGTGCGGCCTCGTCGTCCTGAACTTCAAGAACCGCTTCGATCACGACGCGGCGATGCCGGTGCTGGGCAAGGACGACGACGGTGACCTTCAGCTTGGTGTGCGCCGCGATCACGCCGCTCTTGTCGACGACCTGAAGAAGTTCAACGTAGAGCGCATCCGCGCGATGGCGGAGTACGCAACACCGCCCGAGATGGCCAAGCTGTTCGCGAACAGGAGGGCGCTGCCGGCCCTGATGGTGATCTCGCAGACCACGGCAGGTGTTCGTTTGCCGGCAGCCGTTGCACCCGCCGGCCGAGCGGGCGCGCCGGTGCCGACGCGTGTCGGCTTCGTGCACCTCATCTACCTCACGCAGTCGGCGGCGGACGAAGCACGCGTGAAGGCCGCCGAACCGGTGCTGCGCGCGCTGAACGACGCGCTTGCCGACGTCTGAACTCGCGAGCCTACGCTTCCTTGGCGCGCGTCGCTCTCAACCGCCAGCTCTCGTGGCGCGCCTTCCAGCTCGCCGAGTGCGATCCGAGGCCCGCCGCCTGACGAGGATGGACGAGAGGGAGGATCTCGTAGCGGCGGCCGGCGATCGTCGCGACGTGGCGGCGGCCGTAGCTGTCGTCGGTCGCGCCGAAGTCGCCCAGCGAGCCCCAGCGGCTGTCGAACCTCTTGAGCCAGTGCCGCACCGGCTCGTCGCCGAGCAGAACGATCGTCTCCGCCTGCGATTCCTCCAGCTCCGCGAGTACGGCCTCCTGGCGGCGAGCGTCGGCGAACGCCTTAGGAACCGGCGGCAGATCGACGGTCGGTAGGCCGAGCTGCTTCGTTCGTGGGACGTACTCGCGCTCGAGCGCGCGCGCCTGTCCTGGGTTCAGGCATGTGTGGGGGACGAGATCGCAGAGCCACGCCTCGGAGCGAACGCAACCGAGCGGCCCGAGGAAGTGCTCGTCGAGCGCCCTCCCCGACGGTCCGTTCATGCTCACGTCGGCCGGCCTGAGGGTGCCTGCTCCGTTCGGCAGCTTGATGCGCGAGACGACCTGCTCGGCGTCGCTTCCGTCCCAAAAGATGACGGGCTCGCTCGCCACAGCGAGGGCACGAACTAGCAGCGCGCCGGTCGAGTCGAACCACTGCGCATGGACCGCGCTGGCGTAGACGCCGAGAACGAAGACCCGCTTCGGTGCACGGTCGCGCTGCACGACCACGTGCAAGGGCTCTCCGAACGGGTATCGTCCCCGCACTGCGTTGCTCACTACGCCCCCTGGCCTGTCGCTCAAAGCGCCTCCACCTCGGTGAGATCGCGCCTCGTCTGCTCCAGAACGTCGCGGTAGCAGCTCCCGCAGAACCGTCGGGTCGAGGCGAACTTCTTCTGCGGTTGCGGGACGTCGTAGCACTTCTCGCCCATCGCGATGTCCTCGTGGCAGCGGCTGCACGGCGATGTCTTGCCCGCGACCGCGCTGCGCGGACGACCGAGCGACGAGCCGATGAGCGAAGGCGTCTTACCCTTGGGCATTTTGCAGCTTCTTGATCTCGCGCACGAGCGCGTTCAGGACCTCGGGCAACAGCTTCATCGCGGCCTCGAACTCCTCCGTCGTCCACTCCTGGCGCTTCTTCTTCCCGTTCGCGACCCTCTTTGCGATGCCCTCGTTCACCATCTGGAACGCGGCGATGAAGTTGTTCGTGGCGCCGATGCTCGGCTTGAGCTTGTAGGGGAGCTCGACGCCGGCGGGCTTGAGGTCCGTCCTGTTCAGGAGCAGCTTCGCCGTGCGCTTCGCCTCCTCGTTCAGGAGGCGCTTGGCCTCCTGCCAACGCTTCGCAGGGAGCACGCTGAAGGGCTGCGCGGCCGAGGTCGTCCGAGGCCCGGTACTCGTGCGGCTCTGCTTCAGCATCTGGGCGGCGAGGGCCGGGTCGAGGCCGAGGCTCTCGAGCTTCTTCTCCAGGTCGCGGACGATGTCCGCGTCCTCCGCGCTCGAGAAGTCCTCCTCGAAGAGGGAGTCCACGATCTCGCTCTTCACGACCATGTCCTCGTGCAGCTTCATGCGCGTGTCGCCGTTGAGCACGTCGCGCGGCGGCTCGGGCTCGGCTCCGCCCGTTACCTCCTCCCAGAACTTCTGGTCGTCGTTCTCGAACTGCTTGAAGCGCTTGAGCTGCTCGTCGAGGTTCATCCCGACGTGCGTGACGATGTGGCCGTAGTTGTCGGGGTGCATCGGGTCGTTCTGCACGACGACTCGGAGGATGCGACCCACGAACTGGATGTACGGCGCAAGCGTCCGGAAGGGGCGGAAGATTGCGGCGACGCTGAGCTTCGGATGGTCGAAGCCTTCCCCAAGCATTTGAACCTGCACGATGCAATCGAGCTCGCCGCTGCGCAGACGTAGCAGCGTGGCCTTCTGCTCCTCGTCGTCCTGCTTGCTGTGGATGATCGCGGTCTCGAAGCCGCGCTCCTGGTACATCGAGCGGATCCGCTGGGCGTGGCGGATCGAGCACGCGACGGCGATGAGCTGGTGTTTCGTCCCCGACTGGCGCAGGTTCTCCAGCTTCTCGAGGCTATTGTCGACGATGCTGACGTTGCACGCGTCGGAGAGGGCGACGCCGCGGCTGAACCACTCCTCTTCCTTCATCGCGAGGACCTCGTCGAGGGAGAAGGTCCGCTCTGATCCGTCGATGGTGAACGTGAGCTCGGTCGGAGCGACGTAGCTCGCGCGGAGCTTCTTGATGTAGCCCTTGATGCTCGCGCTCTTGAAGGGATACCGGAAGACGAGCGTGCCATCGATCTCTTGCCGGTCGGACCGGAACGGCGTGGCGGTCATGTTCACTACCTTCGCGCCGGGGAACTTCTTGAACACTTTCTTCCAACTCGCCGCGGCACCGTGATGCGCTTCGTCGACGATGATCAGATCGAAGAAGTCATCGGAGAACCTGTTCAGCCACTTGTCCGTGTTGGTCGAGAGCTGCTGGATGTTCGTCAGCACGATGTGCGACTTCTCGCAGACCGAGATGTTTCCGTCCTCGAGCGTTGTGACGTAGGGGCCGTGCGCCATGTCCGCGTCCTGGAGCACGAGCATCCGGCGCCAGAAGCACTTCTGCTTGTTCGTGATGTCGAGAGACTTGAGCAGCTCGTCTTTGATCGTGAGGTTGGGCGCGATCATGAGGACGCGTCCTCGCGCGACGCCGAACGGCAAGATCGCCGCAAGTCCCGACTTGCCGCAGCCAACGGGGAGCTGAACGATGGCCGTCGTCTCGCCACGCCGAAAAAAGTCGGCCACGGCGACGTAGGCGTCGCGCTGGGGGTCGCGCAGGTTGGTGTTGGTCTCGATCTCGAACGGCGTGTCGATGAAGAAGTCTTTGATGTCGCGGCCTCCTTTGAGCCAAGCCGCCAGGGCGTCCTTCTCGTAGGCCCACTTCTTCCCGGTACGGCTGGCGGGGATGCGGCCCTCGCGCGTCAGCGCGTAGAGCCTGGTCCGACCCATCCGAAGGAAGGCAGCCGCCTCGTCGACACTCAGCCACTCAGTCATGCTCAACTGATAGCAAACGACACCAAACGGTGTCAACATGGTCCATCGTCGGAGTGCGCCGTGGCCGGATCTGCCGGTAGGCTACCGGCGAGCGATGAATCTGTGCCCGTACTGCCAAGAGATCGACCGAGCAGTCGCGGATGCCCTGGGCGTGTGCTCCGAGTGCGGCCGAGACCTGCGGCCATCGCCTGAACGGGCAGCCGCGGTGCAGCGGGTCGAGGTATTCGACGCTCACCCCGTGGAGGCGGAGTACTCCGACGCCGAGGTCGTCGAGACCGACGCGCCCCTTGAGCACGACGCTCATGAGGTGTTGGCCTACGCGCGGGCACTCGCCGAGGTCGTCCTCGTCGTCGAGCGGTTCACGAAGCATGAACGCGAGCGCAGCGCGGTGCTCGGCTTCATGACCGGCAGCGAACCGCTCGACTGGTTGCTACGACGCAGACTGGGACACCTCTTCGAGGGACGCATCCGCCACGTCCGCGGCCTGCGCCATAAGAGCGGCGGCGCAGACCCCGACGCGGAACTGTACGCCCAGCTTGACGCGTGGATGGACCACGGTGTCTCGCGGATCGTCGTCATCGACGAGGTGGTTGAGGGCAGCCAGATGCGTACAGCGTTCCTTCGGCTGCTGAAGTGGCACGGAGAACGGGGCACGCCCCCGCTTGCCGTGCATCTTGTCGCCGTGACGGAGCGCGCTCCCGAGGAGGTTGCCGATCGAGAGGCTTGGTTGTCTGACAAGGTGCTTAAGGGCGACGACAAGTCCATGAGCGCGACGATCGCGCTCTCGTTCGATGTCGTCAGAACGTCGCACCTACTCGGCAAGGATAAGGCTGGCCAGTCGGTCAAGGACGTGGAGCTATCACGCGACGGCTCGTACAGCGTGCTCCGCTTGTGGCCGGGGGGCTACACGATCCGGTGCCCGAACCGGTTGACGCTCGAAGGTGGGGCAGGCGTCGACGTGGTCGCGTCTCTTGCCTCAGTCGACCAGCTCTTCGGCGTGTTCGTCTACGCCGTTTGTGGCTTCGGCTACGTGAACGCAGATCGATGGCCGGAGACGATCAAGCGCGCCGGCTGCACCGAGTGCAAGAGACTGCTTCACGAGGCCCGCAAGCTGGCGACGGAAGTCGCGAACGCAGTCCCATGCCCCGAGTCGGTGCCCTGGCCGGGTGGTGGGGCCTCCGGACGTTCGCCTCGTCGACATGAGGTGACCATGACGTAGGACAAGATCCGGTGAGCGGCGCTTCGACCGATGGCTGCGAACCAGCACTCTGGTAATCTTTGCACCAATCCCCCGCCGCGATGAAGAACTCTCGCCGTAATCCTCCGCCCGCTGATCGGGAAGATCGAGCGCGAGCTTGTACCTGAGGCGTCCCGCGTCGCCAGAGCGCGGCCAACGCGCAGCGCTTGATCGACGACCTTAGCGCAATGCGCGACGCGACGATGTTCCGCGTCGAACGGCTCTTGCGCACGGCTCCCACTGTCGCGATACCGCGATCGCGGGGTTCAAGGACATCGACTATCTCGTGGTCCTGGACCCGAACGAGCTGCGCGTGAAGGCATGCCTCGAACGGCGAGACACGGTCGCGCGCCTCGCGCAGATGATCCGGTAGCGCGGAGCTTGTCGCTCAGGGCACGGTCGAAGTTCGCGCCCAGGAGCACAGTGTTGGCGTGAAGTATCCCGCCGCTCACCTTCGCGTGGACCTGGTTCCGGCCCTCAGCACCGAGGAGCAAGGATGCTGCACGATCCCCAACCGGCTCGTCGATGAGTGGATCGAAACGCGCCCCCATCGCCTCAAGCGCTGGCTGGCTCGTGCGGAGAAGAGTAACCAGCACGTCCGGGCGGCGATACGACTTGCAGGGGCTGGCGGCGTGCTCGTGGGAAGGCGATGCGGGGTCCATCCACGCCCTCGAGCTCATCCTGATCGCGATGGCCGCTGACGGGGAACCCGACTTGGATGGCCTTGTCTACGCGTCTTCGATCGGATCGCGGAGGCTCACGCGGGCCAGCGGCTCGTGCTCCTGGGCGATGCGGATCGAACTATCACTGTGCGAGGATCCCGGCTCCGACGTAAGCGTCGCCGCGGAGTTGGATGCGGGGCACAGGGCAAGGCTTCCGTCGAGAACGCGCGCCAGGCCCTCGACGGCATCGACGAAGCTGCATGGCTCGCCGAGCAGGGGCGGGACCGAGGTGCGTTGGGCGTGCTTCGCCGGTTGTTCGTCGGGAACTACGACAGCAACATGGAGCGAGCGAAGCATGAGAACACTGTACCGCCCCGCGGTGTCCGCGGAGCATCGTCCCGAATGGCGGCGTAGCGTGAGCGGGGTCAGGCGGAGCCGCGCTGCGTAGGCGGCGCGGCGACGAACAGCAGCTACGGCAGCGCGGTGCTCGCCAGGGAGGGCCCGCACGTGGCAGACACGCGCGGCCCTCTCCCCGGCCGAGCCCGAAGTCCGAGCGAGGTTCGCGTTCCGTTCCGCTTCGTCCTATGGGACAGAGGAACGGTCGGCGAGGCGCCAGCCGCGGGGTGTGCGCTCGACAGCGCCGGCAGCTTCGAGCTCACGCAGGGCGACACCGAGGCTGTCGTTGCGGACGCGCGGGGCGGCGCGCAGGGTCTCGCGGGAGAGCGGGCCGCGGGCGTTGCCCAGGTCGGTCAGGATGCGGGGCCCGAGGTCAGGGCCGCTGGCGACAACAGCGGACTCGGCTTCCGCGTCGCCCCGCACGACGAGGTGGGCGGCAGCCGATGTGTCGTCGGCGGAGACCAAACCGACGACAAAGGGATCCGGGGCGGCGGCGGCGCGATGCTCGACGGTAACGACGAGTTCGCCGCGGCGGCGGCGGACGTAGAGAGCAGAGTCGGTCCAGGCGTGGAAGTCGCCGGAGCCGCGCAGCCCTTGGCCGGCGGAGCCGGCGGCGTTCTTACGAGCGTGGTGGACGACGAGGACAGCGGTGTCGTGTGCGCGCTGCACTTCACGCAAGAAGGCGAGGATCGCGCTGACCTCGGTGGCGCTGTTCTCGTCGATGCGGTGCAGGCGCACGAAGGGATCGAGCACCAGCAAGCGTGGGCGGACGGCTGCGAGCGTCTTGTGGAGGCGTCGCTGATCGAGGGGAAGATCCAGACGCAGGCTGGGAGCGGTGACGACGTGGATCGGCAACGGGTCGAGCTGGAGGCCGCGCGACGCGCACAGCCCGGTGAGGCGCTGTTTGACGACGCCGGGGGCATCTTCAGCGAGGTAGAGCAGGACCGGTCCCGGGTCGCGCACCTCGAAGCGGCCGAGGCAGGGCGTCGCGGACGCGACCGAGAGCGCGAGGTCGAGACCGATCCAGCTCTTGTGGCACTTGGGCGCGCCGCCCAGGATACCGACGCCTGCGCGCGCCCAGAGCGGTTCGACGAGCCAAGCGCGGGAGGCGTCGAGATCTGCGAGATCGCGAGCGAGCACGACCGGCACGAGGTCGTGCTCGCTCGGTTCACGCTCGGGGCGCGCGCGTGGAGTCATGCCTTGGTGCTCCGCGCGGCGCTCGGTGCGGGCGCTGAGAGAGCGGGGCCGAAGAGGTCGTCGACCGCGGCGGCGAGCACGTGCTCGTCGACGAAGTCCTGAGCTCGCTCGTGAGCGAGGCGCAGCGCGGCGCGCAGGAGCTTGCTCGCCACGCGCAAGTAGCCTCGGCTGTGTCGGAAGAGCAGCTCCATAGCGGGGTCGCTCAACAGCTTCTGGCGCGCACCGGCGGCATCGAGCCCGCCGTGGATGCAGGCGGCGAAGGCGTCACGGTCGGACCACGGCTCGATGTGCACGTGGGTCTGGATGCGCATGGCGAGCGGCGCGTGTTGCTGCTGCGCGAGCGTGCGCCCGAGGGCCGGCAGACCCACCAGCCACAGCGTGAGCAGCTCGCGGCTGTCGAAGGCGAAGTTGAGGAAGCCGGACAGGTCGAGCAGAAACCTGTCGCTGAGGTGCTGAGCCTCGTCGAGCACGAGGACGGGCTGGGTGTGCCGCTCGTCGACCATGTGCACGAGCACCTTCTTGATGTCGGTCCAGAGCTGGCCGCGCCGGTGGGACGGCGCGACGCCGAGCTCTTGCGCGAGCGTGCGGTACAAATCGAGCGGCGAGACGGCGGTGTCGCAGAGGTAGAGCACCAGGTGGTCGGGCTTGGGCAACGTCGCGCACAGGTTCCGGAGAGCCGCTGTCTTGCCCACGCCGGGCTCTCCGGTGATGAGACCCACGCCGGGCTCGTCCACCAGCTGGCGGAAGGCGCGTTCGAGCCGGCGGTACGCAGGGCTGTCTTCGTAGAAGGTCTTGCCTTGAGCGTTCTTGGGCAGCGGATGACCGGTCAGACCAAAGCGTTTGCGGTACATGTGACTACTCCTCGTCGTTGTGGTTGTTGTCGTTGTCGTTGTCGTTGTCGTTGCTCTCGAGCAGATGGCGGAAAGCGGTGTCCGGTGGCAGCACGCCGCGCGTGCGCGCGTAGTGATCACGGGCGATCAGCTCGAGCGGATCGATGCCGCTCGGTCGCCCGAGCGGCTCCGGGGCACCGAGCTCGCGGCGGCGCCGACGCGTCGCGTTCCGGAGTCGGTCGAGCGGCACGGTGTCGCAGAAGAAGCGCCCGGCGACGAAGACCTTCGGCAACGCGCCGGGCTCATGCGGATCGAAGCGCAGCTCGACCCGCTGTCCACTGAGCTCGGCGCGGACCTCGAGCAGCTGCCCGCGAAACGAGAGCACGCCGTCGTCGCGCACGTGGCGCGTGGCGCGGTGCAGGAACACGGCGTCGAGGTCGATGCCCCGCGGCAACGGGCGCTGGTGACCGGCAGCTACCTCGGCCAGCCAGTGCTCGCGGGCGCCCTGCCCGTCGTGTCGTGCTTGCGCGCGTGGTATTCCTGCTCCAGCCAAGCCCAGTGATGCGCGTTGAGCTCATCGAGCGTGAGCACGCGGTCCCCAAGCTCGTCGCCAGAGCTTCCTCGCGCCAGGTCCGGTTGTATCTCGATCGCTCCCTTCGCCGCCGCGTCCCGGCACCGGTGAGGGGCAGCCGGATCCCGAGGTCGGCCGTGATGGCCCTGAGCGAGCCGGCCCGGTAGGGCCGGACGGTCGACGTAGTAGGCCCGAAACAGCTGCAGCCCGGGCAAGGCGTTCTTGAGCCCGAGCTCGTGGTCCTCGGGTCACTCGCCGCGGGCCGCACGGGTCGCCCGCTCGGGTGCTCGTGCACGCGAGCCGCCGCAGCGCGAAACCATGCGCGCCGGTCACCGTGCTCGAGCCGGGCGCTCACCAGCGGTCCGAGCACGCCGAAGCGCCAGAGCGCGATACGGTGGCGGGCCTCGTCGTCCATGCCCCACCGCTATCTCGAGGCCTTCGCCACTTCGGGTGGGATTCGATGACGCCGTGCCGGCGGCCGTCTCGACACGCGGGATTCACCGCCGGCTACATGAGACGCACTCCAGGTGCGAGCCGGTGCAGCGTCGCTGCCAGCTCGCCGAGCAGCTGGCCGTGCACGGGGGGTGATCGACTGCTTTGGGCGAAGACGCCGATGACCTCGCCGCGCGTGGCCAGGTACCCGGCTCTCGTCACGACGTTGCTCATCTCGGGCACGTCCATGGCCGTGGCGAGCGTCGCGATCACCATCGCCGCCGACATCGCCAGCCGCGCACGCCAGCGCAACCGGCTCCGCTCTGAGACCGGCGGCCCGTTGCCTCCGACCAGTCCCGGGACCACCTGCTCCTCCCCATCACGATCGGCGACCGTCCGCTCCACCGTGCTCCACGCACGCCACAGATGGCGAGCCAGAAACCTCGGCAGCACCCGCCATACCGCCCCGCAACTCTCGTGCTCGGCGCAGCGGTAGATCACCACCTCCGTCGAGCCCTCGGCTTCCCCCAGCAGCAGCCGGCTGCGATGCTCGTGGGCGTGCACCGGGCTGCCGCACCGCGGGCAGCAGCCCGGTCGATACCCGTCCATCCCGAGCAGCCGCTCGTGGGTCTCGAGGTCCCGGACGCCCTCGGCCACCAGCGTTCCGCCCTTCTGCTCCGGCACCCTGGACGCGTAGGCGCGGCACAGGCAAGGATCCGGGTCCGGAGGAGGCGATCGATGGTCGATCGGTGGGGTTGGTGTGTGCATACTGCCGACGTGCCCAACCTCCTCCGGGCTTTCAACTCGATCGCCCCGACCGCGCCTTCTGTCCCGAACCGCGCTCCACGCGGAGCACCGCCGCTCACGCGGCGGCGCTCCTACGCGAGCAGTCCGGGATCGCGCGCTACGTCGCTACGCCGACACGTCGGGGCGGTACAGTAGCTGCTTCTTTCCTGCCACCAACGGAGTTGCTCAAGACCGTCAGGCGCAGGCACGCGGTCAGCGTTGACGAGCATTGCGAGATGAATGGGCGTCGACCAAGATTGTCCGAAGTACGAACGGTACCCGAGGTCAAGTCGCCCCGCCCCCTTCTCTAGATCTTGAAGCTCAATTGAGCCGAGGAATGCCTCGCGGTACTCTGACCTTAACGCTGCCAGGGTGGCCAGGTCGCTCAGATAGTGGGCGCGCAGGCCAATCCGCATTGCATGCTGGACGATCGACTCGGGGGCGATGTCAAAATCGGACTGCTTCGAAAGCGCCTCGAGAAAGCCCCCGAGATCAAATGTCGCGTGCAGTCGGCGATGCTGTGACATCACGTCAGTCACGAGCTGCTGGCCCATTCCACGATCGAGCTCGTAGACGCGGTAGTTGTGTTGACCGAACACGCCTCGGAGATTGTCGATCCGACTGCTCTCGGTTCCGGTGCTGAGCACAATGTGAAAGAAGAAGAGCGGGCGCTCAAATTTGTCTTGCGACTGGCCGTAAACCTTGGTCGGGTTGTTGGCCATCGCATTTGAAGCGGCGGTCTCGACTTCAAAAATCATCAGTGGGTAGCGCAACTCGTCGCCGGAAAACCAGCCCACATCTACGGCTGGCGCGTTGGGCCGCTGTTCCACGGGGAACTCGGTGCGCACGCCGTACCCAAGCGCTTTCCCGAGCGAGCAGATCGTGTCGATCACCCTAATGCCGGGAATCAGTGAGTGCTCGGGCATCCCGTGCGGAGTCTACCTAGCGGGGGGCAACGCGAAAAGCCGCCAGGCGACGTTGTTCGGGATGGAGCTGCACGTGAGCTCGGCTCAAGGAAGCGCCGCGACGCGCGCTTCGTGGTACTTCGATTCAGGTGCGTTACCCTTGTGCTTCCGCGGCACATACGACGTCGTCGCTCGAGATGGTCGAGCCAATGCGCTACCGGTTGCTGGCCCCCTCTCCGGAACGTCAAGAAACCGCGCGCTAGACCAGTCTGACCACGCTTGACGGAGCGCACGCTGTGCGCTGTTCTGACTTCGCACCGATGGCGCTCACCCGCTCCCCCGACTGCGGCCGCGAGGTCTCGAACCGCGCGCCTGCGTGTCCCGGATGCGGCTGCCCGATTTCGCGTGGCGCTGTCCCTGTCACGCTCGCTGGGATGTCACCTTCCTCTCGAGGTCCCACCGCCGGGAAACCACCTACTACGCGGATCAACAGGGCGTGCGCATTACCAACACGAGGGCCATCTTCGGCTCCGTGACCTACCCGGTAGCCGACCTGACGTCGGTCGAGGCGGCGAGAGTGTCGCCGAACCGAGTGTGGGCATGGATCACGATGGCTCTCGGTGCGCTGCTGGTCCTGGGTGGAACGTTCTCGAGCTGCACGTGTGCGGCCGTCGGCTGGCCAGAGGCAGCACTCTTCTCGTTCGCGGTGTTCGGAGTTCTCGGTGGCGGCGTCTTCACCGGTGGCCTCGTTTGGAACCAGGTGTTGAAGGACACGTTCGTAGTCCGTATCACAACTGCAGGGGGCGATGCAGATGCGTTGGCGTCGCACGATCAAAGGCACATCGAAGCAATCGTGAACGCGCTGAATCACGCGCTGATCCAACGCGGGTAGGCCACGTCATCCCTCCCTACTCAGCCGCGACGTACTCCAGCGCGAAATGCGTATCCCTGACTTGCCCGTCGCCCATCCCGAACATCAACCCGCCGGTGAACAGCTTATCCCCCGCGATCAGCGTCCCGTCCTTCGGTCGGCGGACGCGGTCCGTCAGGACCGGCTCCCCACCGCGCTTCACGAGGATGTCGATGCCGTCCTGCTCGATCTGCTCGCGTGTAAGCTCGACCGCGGCTGATTCCCGCGCGAAGTAGCAGACCGGGAAACCGGAAGCATCGTGGGTGAACTGGCTCGCGGCCCCGGAGCAGGTCCAACTTGTGGTTCCCGTTCGCCGCAAGCAAAGCGAGTACGAGCCAGGGGGACTACTCACGGCGCGCCGCAGTGCGAACGGGCGTACACTCCAGCGAGATCGCGGCGCGAGGCGACACTTTCCCGCCGCACAGACCGTGCCGACACGGCTGCAGTCCGGGCATGCCTGCGTCGGCGGGCCAGGCGGTCGGACGACGGGGCCTTCACCGCCCGGTGTTGCTGGTCGTTCGGAGCCGTGCTGCGCCGCGGGCGTTCCGTCGCCGGGCACGAAGAAGAGCAGCGTAGCGACGACCACACCGAGCGCCAGAACCAGCCCTGCGCCGAGCGCAACGAGCACCAACCAGAGCCAGCGCGCTCCACCGCTTTTTCGTGAGCCAGCGGTCGCGCTTGTTTCCTTTGGTTCGCCGAATCCAACGACAGGCGGCTCCCCCGGAATCGTCCTCACCGCCGGCTTCGGCGTTACGTTCGCGTTCACCGTCTGCGGTTCGGTGATGCCATAAGTCGGCCGTGGCGCGACGGCCGTCGAACCAAGCAGTGGCGTTGGCGCCGTCTCTTCGGCCGTGCGCACCACCACGTCAGGATCGACAGCAGCAACGGCCCTCAGAAGATTGAGCCCATCCTGGGCCCGATCGCGCGGGTGCAACGCGAGGGCACGCTCCAAGAGCTTGGTCCAGCGGCTCGCGGCGCGCCTAGGCGCTCCGGGCCACGGACCAGACTTCGAACGCCAGTAGGCGGCCGCGTACTCTTCGAGCCTGGCACGAGGCGGGAGCTGCGTTGGGTGCGCTGCCATGTCACCGGCGAGCAACTTCCACGCGAGGATTCCAAAGGCGAAAACGTCTGCGGGCGCGGACGCGCCCGAGCTGCCGCCCCACTGCCCCGGTGATAGGAGCTCCGGTGCGAGATACGGGGGCGTGCCGATGATGTGGCCGGCCAGCGTGAGCGGATTCGGGTTGGCGGCCTGGACGGCGATCCCGAAGTCGATGAGCTTCACCGTCGCTGGATCGTCAGGATGGGCCCAGAAACCGCGCGTGACCAAGACATTCTCGAGCTTGACGTCTCGGTGCACGACGTCCCGTTGGTGCACGTAGGCCAGCGCTTGCGCGATGTGCGTCAAGAGGTGGAGCCGTGTCCGCTCGTCGAAACGACGGTCATCGATCAACTCGTCGAGCGGCTGAGCGTCAACGAACTCCATCACGATCCCAAGGAGCTCGCGGCGAAGGTCCTCGAACATCGCGACGCACTCGACCAGCGACGGATGCTGTAGCTGCACGAGCTGCCGAGCCTCGCGCCGGACACGCTCGAGTTGGGCGGCGCCCGTGCTGGCAACCCTCACCAGTTTCAGCGCACGGGTTTTCCCGTCGGAGAGCGGGTCCCGAGCGCGCCAGACCTCGCCCTGTCCCCCCTCGCCGAGCTGCTTCTCCAGCACGTATCGATCGACCTGATCGCCGGGGGAGAGCCGCATTCGCGAGTAGCGTCACTCCATCACGCCGCTGCGCCAAGAGGCTCCAAATCCTTCGACCGGCTCCAGCCGGACTCATGGCAGGCAGATCCCGGCCACAGGAGGCAGCCCGTTGCGACACGTATTGGCGCATTGGCCTCCCAGCCAGTCGCGCACTTGCCCGGTGGGGCACGACGACGCGCCCGCACTCGGGGAGCTCGCGTTGGGTGAGCCGGTGGCCGGCGGGCACAGCATCGCGGTGGCGCCAGCGCCGTTCGCGCACTTCGGTGCGCACCAGCCGAACACGGTGTCTCGTGCCTGTCCCTCTGGGCAGCTCGACTCGGCGGTAGGCGGCGGCTTGGGCTCGACCTGGGGAACGGCCCCAGTGGACGCGACGTCGGCAGTGAACGCGTCGCGCAGATGGCGCTGGACCATCGCTTCGGAGATCCAGGCGTAGCCGCCTGCGCGCCACTCCGTTCCCCAGCTATTGTGGATCAGGAACTGGCGACCTTGCTCCGTAGTTCGGTAGCCAACGAGGACGACGGCGTGCGCTCCGTCGGTCTTCTCATAGTCGGGGATCACCGGCCCGCCAGATCCGAACTCGCTCCAGGCGGTGCGGTTGTAGTCGAAGCTGGCAAACACGGCCTGGCGCGACGCGAGCGCGGACGCGATGTGGTTCGTGTCGGCGGGGCGTACCTGGATCGTCTCGACCCGGCTGATCCGATGCACGCCCGTGCGCTGAGCGCGATTGACCTCCGCGACGAGCGAGGCGTCGCTTCGCCAAGACCCAGGCGTCACATGGTAGGCCTCTCCGCACCAGATCTCGGACTTGGCCTCGTTCAACTTGCAGCCCTTGACCGGGTCGTACGGCCAAGAGGGTTCGACGGTCAGAGCACTCTCCGAGCGACCCTTCCGCCAGATGTCGTTCCAGGTGTTCGAGGCGACGACGTGAAGCGGCGCGACGACATCCTGACGGCCGTTTCGGAGCAGGGCGTTGTCCATCACCGTCGAGATAGCGAAGGCCCAGCACACACCCACCATCTGCTGGTTCTTCACCGGACCATCGAGCCCACCGGCGCGCAGATCGACTTGGGCGGGGAGCGCGATGTCAGCGCCGCGCAGGCGCTTCGAAACGAAGGGCGACTGCGACAGGGGCTGGGTGGCGGCGCTCGAGCAGTCCGGCGCGGTCCACACGAACTGAGCAACTTGAACCGGAGAGCATGGCCCCTTGCCCGCGGCCGGAAGCAGGCGCGCCATATCGACAGGCCGAATGATGATCGGTCGCGCGAACACCTCGGCAGCGTGGCGAAGATCAAACGGCCACGCCCAGCCTGGCGGGAGTGGCGCCGGCTGCGGCGCGTGGGGCGCTGCGGGGGCAGTGGCAACGCTGACGGTCGGGGCAAAGCGGGCCGGACGCTCCGACTGTGCGCAGCCCCACGCCAGCGTCGCGATGGGGAGCAAAGGGAGAGAACGACGAATTGCGGCAAGGGTCATGGCAGCCTCGGATTCACAGGGGGCAAGTCAAGGATTCGCGGCGAGCAAGCGCCCGACACTGGTGGCGCTCGCGGCAATGCACGCGGCGACCGAGCCGCCGGCGCAGCGAGTGGCAAGCACTGTGCAACCCGTCAAAAGGCCGCTCCGGCACTGGGTCATGCAGGCTTCGTCGCTTCCCGAGGCACACGAGTCGGTCGCGAGAGGTCCAGCGACTGCCGTCACTACGGGCGTTGGCCCAGGTGTGGACAGGGTCGCAGGCTGGACGCCTGGGAGGACTGCGAGAGGAACGATGTCCAGCTCGATCGAGGAGCTGCATGCCGCGGGCGGCCGTTCCGTCTGCGCCTGATTGCAGGCTTCGAGCTGTCCGACTTCGACGACGTGATCCTTCCAAGTCGAGTTCTCGATACGTCCGCCGTAGGGAAGCTGAACGGCGGCGGACCGGCCGCGCCCGGAGTCCAGCCGAAATGCGCCCACGGTGTACCGGGCAACGACGTGGGTGGCGCCCGCGCACGCTCCTTGCGGATTGACCGACGTTACCGGCTGGCCCAGCTCGAACACGCCTGCCACCGCGACCTCCTTTGTCGTTCCGGTGGGTCGCGCGCCGCCACGGCTCGCCGAGGACCCTCCGCCAATCTCGACGCCCAGTTCCTTCCCGTCGTCAGTGCGTTCGCGGCTCACGGGCAGGGCGCGATACGCGTACTTGGCGTCGAGCTGGCACCCGGGCAGCACCGTCCAGCCGCAGCCAGCGGCGCGCACTACGACAGCGCCGGTTCTCGCCTGGTCTTCGAATTGCTGACGTCCCCTCCGCTCCCAGCCCAATGTGCTGGCCTCGAAGGCGCGGTCCGCGGGTACACACGCTCGAGCGTCCTGCTCGCTGCCGGGGGCCCGCACCGCGAAGCTGAGCGAGCCCGAGCAGCCCGCGAGCAGGTGAGCAAGACCCAGGAAACCAATCCAGCGAAGGGATGGACTTTTCATTTGCCGCCTCTGCTCGGCACTTCGCAAGTCGTGTGCCACCCCCCGCCCCGTGGATTTCCGGGCGTTCTTCACTGCCCTCGGCCCGCGCGATCACCCCCGGCGCCCGAACCCTGATCGCGATCAGCTCCAGTCCGGCGCCGCGAAGTAGCCGCGCGTTGCCTGTGCGGCCGTGAGGTTCCTAGACTGCGCCGGATGGGTGAGCGGACCAAAACAGCACCCGGCACGGAGGAGCACCGCGCGCCCGAGCCACTCGGCACCGAGAGCGCCGAGCCCGCGCTCATTCTTGCGTTCCCGCATCCAGCCGCCCTCCCATTGCCGCCAGCGGGCG
Source organism: Polyangiaceae bacterium (assembly GCA_046351435.1). Classification (GTDB taxonomy): domain Bacteria; phylum Myxococcota_A; class Polyangia; order Polyangiales; family Polyangiaceae; genus JADJKB01. Next base: position 3,322 of record JAXLYN010000046.1, on the reverse strand, counting down.
AAGCTGTCGGCCGAGAGTGGCTGGCGAGGCATGGCGTGGAGGACTCGCGCGTCTCCAGTGGTCACGTGGTGTTCACCCGCGCTGCAGGGTCGCTGTTCCTGGCGGATGCGGGTTCGAGAAATGGCACTTGGGTGGACGGCGAACGGCTCAGTCCGGGGGACAGGGCCAAGCTCTCGGACGGCGCGGTGATCAGGATCGGGCGAAAGGTCTTGGTGTACCGGGACGAGCTGCGAGGACCCCGCGAAGCCTCGCCGCAGCTCGGTGAGCTCATTGGCCCGTTCGGCCTCCGGCGTGTCGAGGAGTCCATGATCGCAGTCAGGCTGCGCCCGCCTCGGTGCGTTCTCATCGAGGGCGAAACCGGGACCGGCAAGGAGCTCGTCGCTGGCGCGCTCGCTCAGCTACTTCGGCCAAGCAAGCCGTATGTGGCCGTCAATGTGGCGGGCATTGCCGCCGGCGTGTTCGAGTCGCAGCTCTTCGGCCATGTGGCGGGCGCGTTTTCCGGGGCGGGGAAAGGCTCAAGAGGCATCATCGCGTCACACGATGGCGGCACAGTGTTCCTCGACGAAATCGGGGAGCTCCCGCTCGAACTTCAACCCAAGCTTCTTCGATTGCTGGAGAACGGCGAGTCGCTCCCCGTCGGCGCCGATCGCCCGTCGCGCGTTGACGTCCTAGTCGTCGGCGCCACCAATCGAGACCTCGAGGAGATGACGGAAGCCAGGCGCTTCCGTCGCGATCGGCCCGTTTCGCTGCGGTCATCGAAGCGCCATCTTGCCCGCGAACGCGCCGAAGACCTTTTCGCGATCGCAGCGCTCCGGGCCGCGAAGATGGGTGAAACCTACACACCTGACCGCGTCGAAGTCGAAGCCGTCGAGCGGCTGATGCTTCACCCGTGGCGCGCCAACGTGCGGGAGCTTCACTCCGTGCTCGACCGGATCGCAGCAATCGACCTGGCCGCCTGCTCCTACGCCTTGCGGCCGTCACCCAGCTCTTGGGGTGACGCCTTCCCAACGCACGGGCGTTCTGACACGGGAGCGGGTGCAGGCCGCGCTCGCCGCCTGTGCCGGGAATCAGAGCGAGGCGGCACGACAGCTCGGGGTTTCGAGGGGTCAGCTACTACGGTTCTTGAAGCCGTGACCGTTGCCGTATCGCTTTCACGGCTGAGAAGAAGTCGTGTTCCGCGCGCTCCAGAGCGACCCCTCCGAGGGTGGGTGGAAGTTGAACGAAGTAGGCGTGCCGAGAGAAGTAGATCCCGAATCGCGCGACGGAGGCAAGTCGGCCCCGAGACGCCGGGCGCGCCGAGCGAGAAGCGACGTAGCCGAGGAGTTGTCGAACGTACTCGCGCTCGACGACATCTTTGACCGTCTTGATCTCGATCAGCGTGTCTCCAAGAACCATGTCCGCGTCGGCACCTCCGACCATGGCGGACGCCAGGCCGAAATTGGGGTTCAAGATTGGCGGGCCGAGACTCACCAGGTTCTCCTTCGTGGCGGCATCCAGGAGAGCGACGACCTCATCGACCGTGCTTGCCGGCGGGTCCAAGTTGACCTCGAAGATCTGTCCAGCTCTAAAGAGCGGATCGAGCGCAGCAAGGCGGAGCGCGTGCATCGCCAATCTTGCCTTCAGTGCCCGCGAAACGCGAGCACGGCCTGAGTAGCTTTCGACGAACCGATGCGCGTCGCGGACGGCCCGCACGAGCCGCGAGTGTTCCTTCGTTCCACCGCGTGCTCGAGCGTGCACCTCGAGTCCAGCGTCAGCCACCCAGGTGGCTCCCGGAGACACGCCGGCGACGCGAGCGACCTCGAAGCGGAGTGCATAATCGAAGGCAGTGCCCACCCAATGGCAGTGGCCGCGAGATGTCGTCGAAGGAACAACCGTTGGGATGTGCCAGGTGCGAGCTACCGTCGGCGCGATCCCATCCAGGATGTGTCGCACCTGCGGGTACTGAATCAGGGAGGTCAGGCTCATGTTCCGACCTCCCTCGAGACCGCGCGCTCCAGAAGCCCCATGGCGACGGAGCTCGCTGGGTGGCATTTGACTGCGCGGCGCGCAACGTCGGCTGCACGCCCCGGCTGACCGAGCTCGAGGTAGACGAACGCCAGTGTGGCGAGCAGCCCGCCGAGGGCCTTGTGGCCGGGCGGAAGGGCGAGGATGAGCTCGCCGATTGGGGCGCGTGCCCCGGAGTAGTCGCCGGTACGCAGACGCCGGAGAGCTAGGTTGTGGAGGTGCAGAAGTCGATTCTTGGGGGCCATGCTGCGCGGCTTTGCACCGCGCATGCCGGCCGCACGCGCGGCGACTTTCCGGCAGATCCAGACCGTTATGGTCGGACACTGACCCGTGGCGATCAATCAGCTCGGCCCCAGGTTGATCGCGATCAGGCCTGCGAGAGGAAGGCAGAGGCTGGTAGCGCAGACTTCGGCGATGGCCTGGCGCTTGCTCCTACCCAGGTCGACGGCCCCCGGGTTGGGGGCGTCGATGACAAGGAGCATACAGGTGGCCATCACGATTCGCGCCCATTTCGAGCGCCTAGCAGAGGTTTCGCTGGTCGACGCCTACGACGAGATTGGCGTCTACGTGCTGTGGAGCGGCAAGGCGGCGGTCAGGCCGTCGTACATCGGTGAAGGCAACGTGTTGAAGAGGTTCGTGGACCACCTGGGCAAGCCGTGGGCGGCTCGCCCGCTCGCAGGGATGATGGCCCTCATCGAAGAGGGAACCGACCGCGAGGCTAAGTGGCGCGCAACCGCAATCGAGAGAGTTCTGCTGCACATCGCGGGACAGGTCGACAGGTTCCCCGCCAACAACAACAACGTGGGCGTCATGTCCGGCATCACCAAGCTCGTGCAGCGCGCCGACCATTCCGTGAAGACAGTGCGTTTCGTGTTCACGGGCCAAGACCCTCTTCTGGCGCCCGAGCGGCCGGCTATGAGTGGTTCGAAGCAAGCCGTGCTCCGCGCAAAGCGCGACGTGTGGCACGTCGAACACGAATGGCGGACCAGGCCGGTCACCTAACTTGATCGCTGCGGATTGTCGCTCGCTGGCGAACGCTACTCCGTCTCCGATGCTGCGACGGGTACGACCTCGAAGATCACCGTGTCCTCGAGCTGCCTTGGCAACCCGTAGGCGGCAAAGTCGTCGGAAACGACGACAAAGAGCTGTGAGTCCGGCCAGCGTGGCGCCTGCTCGTTCTGTGCGGACGTGACGCCGAGCGATGTCAGGTCCGACACTAGCTTCTTGTTCCCGTCCTTCTCGCTAGCCACGTCGGACACCTCGAACCGAGCTCGGGCGCCTTCGGGCGACTCGAGGACAAGGTCGTTTTCGCGTGCTC
>JAXLYN010000045.1:0-72013 GCA_046351435.1 Polyangiaceae bacterium | reverse complement strand
GACCGAATTCTCGCAGTTTCCGCCTGCGTTCGTGTTCGGAGCAGCGACTGCCGCCTACCAGATCGAGGGGGCGTGGGACGAGGCGGGCAAGGGGCCGTCGAGTTGGGACGTTTTCGCACACGCTCGCGGCCACATCAGCGATCACAGCACGGGGGACGTGGCGAGTGACCACGTCCACCATCTGGCCGAAGACGTGCGTCTGATGCGTGAGCTGGGGTTGGACGCCTATCGCTTCTCGGTGTCGTGGCCACGGGTCGTGCCCGATGGGCGCGGACCCTCCAACCCGGCGGGCATCGCGTTCTACGACCGCCTGGTGGATGCGTTGCTCGAGGCAGGAGTGACCCCGTACGTCACGCTCTTTCACTGGGATCTTCCCGCGGCCTTGCAGGAACGGTTGGGTGGGTTCACGAACCGGGAGTGTGCGCGTCACTTCGCCGACTTCGCCCAGCGCGTGGCCGTGACCCTGGGAGATCGCGTGAATCACTTCATCACGCTGAACGAGCCACAGATCTTCACCATGGTGGGTCATACGTCGGGGGTGCACGCACCGGGGCTGCGACGCCCGTGGCTGTATTTGAAGGTCCTCCACAACCTGATGCTGGCCCACGGCTTGGCGGTTCAGGCCGTGAGGAGCGTGCGCCCGGCGGCGAAGGTCGGGATCACCCTGAACTTGATACCGGTTCATCCGCGTGAGGACACCCCGGCGGATCGTCTGGCCGCCGAGCTCGGCGACACGCTCTTCAACAAGGTCTGTCTCGACCCGCTGTTTCGCGGTCGCTACCCGGATCGGCTGATGCACATCCTGGGCCGCTTCGCGCCGGACGTGCGGGCGGGCGACATGGAGACCATCGGCGCGCCGCTGGATTTCCTCGGCGTCAACAACTACTCGCGCATTCGCGCTTACCACGCCTGGTGGGTCCCGTTCCTGAAGATGTGGTTCAGCGGCATGGACCTCGCCGAGGAGGAGTACGAGCTCGACGGCGTGCAGTACACGGCGGTTGGCTGGGAGGTCTACCCCGAGTCGATTTATCAGGTGCTGACTCGAGATCCTGCCGACTATGGCCACCTGCCCCTGTACGTCACCGAGAACGGAGCGGCGTTCGCGGACCGGCTCGAGGACGGTGCGGTGCACGACCGCAAGCGCGTGGCGTACTTGCAGGCGTATCTGGGCAAGGTGCAGGAAGCGATCCAGGCGGGCGCCGACGTGCGTGGCTACTTCGTGTGGTCACTGCTCGACGATTTCGAGTGGTCCTCGGGTCTGAGCAAGCGCTACGGACTGGTCCACGTCGACTACCGGACCCAGCAACGCGTCATCAAAGACAGCGGTCTCTGGTATCGCGATCTGCTCCGGGCACGAGCCCACTGAGCCCGTGAGGGGGGCGCAGCGAGGCGGAGCGCCCGCGAATCAAAGCTCACGATCGCGGCGGCGAGTATCGCGGGCCGTGCGTCCCCATTGTGACCGCTCAGGACCCGGCCTAGGCTCCGCGCACACATGGGGCCGATCGAGTCACTCGACGCACTCCTGACCCAACACGTCGCCGCGATACACGGCACGGCGCGCCACGCCCGCGCAGGTGGCGACGAAGCCTGGGACGCGCTCTTGGGTCACTACGGCATCGCACCATTCGACGCGCGGGAACGCGCGCTGATCGTGCAGCACATGGGGCTCGCGCGCGGCGCGACGCCCGCGGAGGTCCGGGTCGTGCTGCAAGGACTGCAGCGCTGGGCCGAGCACGAGCTCGCACGCTCGTCCGCCGACCCGACGCTCGCCGGTTCCCCCTCCTTGGCTGGGCTTGCTGCGCGCGTCGCGGCGCTCGCCGATCGCGAGACAGATGCATACGAGCGCATGCTCGGATTGCCCCCGCCTCCACCGCCCGCGCCGGCGCCCGCCGCCCCGGCACCCGCGGCACCGAGCCTCGCTTCCATCTTCGCCAACGCACAGCAGACCTCGAAAGAAGTGCCGTGGGCCGGCCAGCAGTACCGGCAGGTGAATCACCTCACCTGCGTGCACTGCGGTGGACCGCAGGAGCAGCCCATGGACTTCATGTGCCGATACTGCCGGCGTCCCATCGCTGGAACCCTGTCGCCGACCCAATGAGCCGGAGAAGCCCATGAACCCCGCCCAACAACAGCTCGTGGCGCAATGGAATCAGGAGTTGCATCAGGCCGGGGGTCAGCTCTCGCAGCTCCTGCAACAGGCCGGCGCCGGCTGCCAGCAGATGATCGCGCAGAACCCGACCGATCCGCTGCCGCTCAACAACGCCATCGGCGCGATCGAGCACCAGGTGAAGGACATTCGCAGCAAGGCCGATGACACGTTCTCCGCGTACTACGACCGCGTCTCCGACGCTGGTCCGAGCGAACCCTCGTACTCCACCATGAAGCGCACGCTCCGCGCCTTCGAGCGCTGGGCGGAGGAGACCTGGGCGCGCTTCGACGCCCACTGGCACGTGGAGCAGTACCGCGCGATGTGGCCCTACGCCCAACAGGCGATGCAGAAGCCCGTCGCCTGCAACGGCTGCGGCGGGCCGCTCGCGCGCACGACGCCTCACCGAAGCGAGTCGCTCACCTGCGGCGCGTGTCGCACCGTGAACCAGGTCTTGCCCGACGCCGTCGTAGCTGGCTACTACGGCGGGATGCCCCACTACTACGCGGAGTTCGGGCTGATCGAGAAGCGCAGCGCGCTGCAGAAGTTCAGAGACGACTGGGAGGACTACCGCGACGCCGAGCACGCCGCCGACCGCGACCGCCCAGAAGAGCCCCTCGAACGCCTCGAGCAGCGCCAGCAGATGGAGCGCGAGTATTGGACGGCCTACGCCGAAGCGCGCGTGAGGAACGAGGGCGGGACCGCAGACGACGTGCGCACGTTGGTCGAAGCCCGCATGAAGCAAGCGTTCTACGACGAAATGAACTTGAACGACGTCTGGCGCGCGGCTCACGGCATGCAATCGGTGTCGGCCCAGGTCAGCGTGCCCGAACACCTGAAGAACGTCGACGAGTGGGGTCCGCTCAACCCGCACCAGAACCCGAACGCGCTGGAGGACGACTTCGTCCATGATGCGCTCTTGAGCGAGGCCATGACCGAGCCGGCCCGCTACGAGTCGCTCTTGAAACAGCTCGGCTACCGCGACGCGATGCAGCGCGCGATGACCCACAACACCTTCCTGCGTTACTACTCCGACTACCTCGGCAGCGAGGACGGGCAGGCCCTGGTGAACCGCGCGGTGATGCGCTCCATGAACGAGCGCATGAAGTACGCAGTCGCCGGCGCCGCCGCGAGCGGGATCATGGACCCGGTCGAGGGCGTCTCGCTCCAGATCTACGCGAGCCTTCAGGCCAAGCAAGCCACCGCCAAGCCCGAGGAGTTCCAGCAGCTCCTCGCGCAACACCAAATGGACCAGGCCAAGTGGGAGCGCGTGGCCAAAGGCTGGCTCGACCGCATGACGCGCGACACCACGGGCGCTATTGCCACCGAGTACAGCAAGGCGTTCATGGGGCAAGGCCAGTACGGCGCGGCCGGGGCCGCGAGCGCCGACGTGATGGCCCAAGGCCAGATGGGGCTCTCGGGGCCGAGCGATTCGGCAGAGCCCATGAGCTTCGAGAAGTACTGCGAGATCAGCGGCGCGATGTCGGCCTGGAGCAAGCAAGGCAAGGACATCAGCGCCGGTCTCGACAAGCACTTCCAGATGACCGCGATGGATTTCTCCAACGTGAGTATGTACTGGTCGCAGAAGATGATGGCGGACCTGTCGATCATCGATCGGCAGAGCGCGCTGATCGCCGAGTACGAGCAGAAGTACCTCACCATGCCGTGACGCGGCTTCGCCGTGATCCGCGTGCCAAACGAGCGAGAACCGATGCCAGGCGATCCGCATCCACGAGGCGGCAACTTGCGAACGTCAGCTCGTTTCGCGACATGCTTGGCGTTCGTCGCGCTGGCATTCGCTGCCTGCGAGAAGAGTCCACGCGCGCCGGCCTCGGCCCGAGAGCGTGGCGAATCCGAGCCGCCGGTGGCGGCGCCGCCCACGAACGTCACAGCCGGGCGTCGTCCGACTCCATCGCTTTCTTGCGGGCCGGATCCCCGAGTCGCATGGCTCGAGCCGCAAGATCGTGTGTGCGGGCCCGGAAACGAGTGCGGCCTGCTCGTCAGCGATGCCTGCGAGCTCCTACCGATGGCGGCCGCATCGGGGAAGCGGGCGGACGTCGACGGTCACCGTTGCCGATTCACGAACGACGGCGGGTGCGCGTGCGCCGTGCCCGGATACGAGACCCGATGCCATGAGGGTTGCTGTCAATACCGAATCATTGGCGCAGAATCTTGGTACCCGTGATCCAGCGAGCACCTCGAGGACCCTGACGAGAAATCCGGAAACGCGGCACTGCGTCGATTCTCGGTCACGGTTCGGGCGATCACGTCTCCAACCACACGAAGGCCACGAAATCGCGCCTTCGCTCGGAGACCCATGTTCGAAAAGAAGACCCTCCTCGTCCGCGGCCGCGCCCTGGCCTACGTCCAGCGCGGGACCGGCGCTGCCGTCGTGTTCCTGCACGGCAACCCCACGTCGTCGTTCCTGTGGCGTCACTCCATCGCGGGGCTCGCGCACCGCTACCGCTGTCTCGCGCCTGACCTCATCGGCATGGGCGACTCCGACAAGTTGCCCGAGTCAGGCCCGAGCGCCTACGGATTCGCGACCCATCGCGCGTTCCTCGACGCGTGGTTCGACGCCGTGCTGCCGCGAGAGCCCGTCGTCCTCGTAGTACACGACTGGGGCTCCGCCCTGGGCTTCGATTGGGCTCGCCGCCATCCGGATCGCGTGCGGGGCATTGCCTACACGGAGGCGATCCTCGGCTCCATGCCCTACTCCGCTCTTCCCTTTCCGGCGGCGGACTTCTTTCGCCGTTTGCGCTCCGCGGAGGGCGAGAAGATGGTGCTCGAGGACAACGTGTTTCTCGAGCGTATGCTCGGCCCCGGCGGCAACATGGTCACGCTGCCTCCCGACGTTTGCGCGGAGTACCGCCGGCCGTTCCTCGCAGCGGGAGAGTCTCGCTGACCGACCCTGAGTTGGCCTCGGCTGCTTCCCTTCGACGGCGAACCGAAGGAGATTCATGACCTCGCCGCTGCGTACCGAGCCTGGCTCGCGAGTTCCGGCGTACCCAAGTTGTTCATCGACGTCGAACCCGGCCGCTTGCTCGTCGGGGCCCTTCGCGAAGCGTGCCGCGCGTTCCCCAATCAGACCACCGTCACGGTGCATGGGTTCCATTATCCGCAGGAAGACTCGCCGGCCGAGGTCACCGCGGCCATCGGGAGCTGGCTCGAGAAGATCCTCGTGACGAACGCCACCGCCGAACGCACGATTGCGCCGTGACGCCGTCCGAACGATCCGAACTCGCTCTCCGCGCGCGCGCGGGGGACCGGGCAGCGCTCGACGCGCTCATCGTCGGCCTCCAGGACCTGGTCTTCCGCGTTGCGCTCCGCTTCCTGCGTGATCGCGAGCAGGCGCGCGACGCAACGCAAGAAATCTTGGTCCTGATCATGACCAAGCTCTCCACGTTTCGCGCGGAGAGCTCCATCGACACCTGGGTCTATCGCGTCGCGTGCCGTCACCTCGTGCGCCTCCGAGCCCGCGGACGCAAGATCACGTTCGAGTCGATGGCCGAAGAGGATCTCGCTCGGTCTGCAAACGCCATCGATCCCGCCACGCTCGCCAGCGCGGACGCGCGAATGCTCGAAGAAGAGGTGTTTCTCGCCTGCACGCAGGCCATGCTGCAGGCGCTCGAGCCGCCCGCTCGGATTGCGTTCGTGCTCGGAGCGCTGTGTGAGCTCGACTCCGAGTCGGCGTCCCACGCCCTCGGCATCTCCGAAGCGGCGTTCAAGAAGCGCCTTTCCCGAGCCAGGAAGGCGCTCGACGCGTTCATGCGCGCCCACTGCGGCGTGGCCAACCCGAACGCGGCCTGCCGATGCATGAATCAGGTGAACCACTCGGTTCGCAAGGGCCGCCTCGACCCGCGGGCGGTGGGCAGAGTGCCTCCGCCTGCGCGCACGTCGTTGGAGACCCTCCGGGCCCACGGCGAGATCGATGGTGTACGCCGCTCGCTCGCGCTCTACCAGGCTCAGCCGTCTCCGAAGACGCCGGACGATCTTGCCCAGCACATCCGCGCAGCAATCGGCGCAGCGCGCATCTTCGACGCTTGAAGCCGCGTGGCCACTCGCACGCGGCGTCGGCGATCATCGGCTGAGGCGGGCCGATTCGCACGGTGCCGATCCCCCGCACCCGAGTTCAACGGCCGCGCGCGTTCCGTGCGAGCGCGACGCCGTAGGGGACCATGGCGCCGGCCATGCCCAGCGCCGCCACCAGATTGATGATCTCGGCGCCGTCGGGGAATCCGATGAGCGCCACGCTGAGGAGCAGCAATCCTGCCTGCGCCCGCGGGAGGACGCCCGTTCTCCACATCCCGACCGTCTGGACGATGACGCCAATCGGCATGAGCAGGAGCCCCCACACGAGCCCCATCCAGCCCTTGAAAGTGAAGATCGCCAGAAGCCCGGGCAGCATCTGCGCGAACTCGCGCTCGGGCAGCGTGTCGACAGCACTCATGGTGAGACAGAGTGCCCCCTTGTCTGCGGCCAGCAGACACGCACCCGCGACGCCCAAGATCGCACCGACCAGGCCAGCCCACGCCGCGGAGGTCTTCTCGAGCCGCTTCTTGTAGTGAAGCGTGATGGGGACGAGGAGCGCGGTGTTCAGCGTCACCAAGGCATGCGCGAACTGAAGCACACCGTTGCCGTGGGCTCGACGAACGAGTGCCTCGGGGCCGAGCAGCCACTGGGGCTTCAGCAACGCTGGATGCGCAGCGAAGGCAAACACCCATACCGCCGGAAAGGCGATGAAGCACAGCCCCGTTCCCCAGCGCTCCAAGCGGTGCAGAGACTCGCCGTGTTCCATTGCCAGGTTCCAGACTGGCTATTCGGAACGGCCACCGCAAGCCCAGCGCAGTTGGGTTCCAACGCATCGCGCGTCACTCCACGTCGAAGCGCGTAGCTTGTGCGGGCACCGTGGCGTGTCCTGCAATCCGTGCGGGTGCGAGGGCTGCGCGGCGCTGCATTTTCACGACACGCTTCAGCTACGCGAGTGCGTCCTCGATCTCCCCTTGGCGGACTGGATGACGCGACCTGTATGCGACATCCGCACGGTAAGCCTCGACCTCACGACGAGCAGGGATTTGGCTCGGTGCCGCACGTGCTCAGGGTGGAGGCGGCAGCACAGTGGGACCCAGCTCCACAGTCTGCATCGCTCCTGCAGTCAGCGGGCGTACACACGCCGTACGAGCCTCCGCACATGCAAAGTTCGGTCGCCGCGCAGTCCGAGTCGGCCTTGCAGGTCCGGGTGCATTGGCAGCCCGAGTAGCCGACACCAGCGCGAATCCGCTGCCGCACGACGCAGCCGCGAGAGCGACCAACACCAAGGTGGCTCCGCGGCGGTCCCACCGGCGCTTGGAGCGAGCGAGTCCGCGCCCCGAGCTTGGTTAGCGAAGTGGAAAATCGAGAAAGGGCCGGACACCGCGGCTCGGTGTGGGTCAGTCCACAGGAGCTGTCCCAACCCGTGGACAGCTCGATGGGTCGACCCGACGGTCGCAAAACATGTCCCGCGACCGCGGGCAGGGATACCCTGTCGTTCCGGTGCGGCACTCGACCCAGGTAGACAAGCTCAAGGCGTTGCTGGCCCGCGTCCAGGCGCGCGCCGCGGAACCCCGTCCGCTGCGAGATGTTTGGGCCGCGCCAGAGCCCGAGGAGACTGGTGCGCCCACCGGACTGGACCTCGACTCCGACCACGAGCATGGGCAGGCGGAAGCCGACGCCACGGTGAAGGAGTGGCGCGCCGCCAAGACCCGGTTGCGCGCGGAGCGGGAGGCTCAACGCGAGGAAGAGGCCCTTTGGGAGGAGGCAGCGCAACGCGCGGATGCCGAGCAGGCCGCCCGGCGCGCAGAGGCGGAGCAAGCAGGTCGCGCTGCGGGCGAGCGCCTGCGCGCGGAATCGGCCAGGCTCGCCGAGCAGCAACGTCGCGCCGACGAGGAGCGTCGTGCTGAGGAGCGTCGCGCGGACGAAGAACGCCGCGCTGAGGAGCGTCGCGCAGAAGAACAGCGTCGCGCGGACGAAGAACGCCGCGCTGAGGAGCGTCGCGCAGACGAGGAACGACGCGCTGAGGAAGAACGTCGCGCGCTGAGGAAGAACGTCGCGCTGAGGGCGTCGTGCGCTGGGGCGTCGCGCGGACGAAGAACGCCGCGCTGAGGAGCGTCGCGCTGAGGAACGTCGCGCTGAACGTCGCGCTGACGAAGAGCGTCGCGCTGCGGAGCGTCGCGCTGACGAAGAGCGTCGCGTTGAGGAGCGTCGCGCCGAGGAAGAACGTCGCGCAGAGGAACGTCGCGCTGAGGAGCGTCGCGCCGACGAAGAACGTCGCGCCGACGAGGAACGTCGCGCCGAGGCGTCGCGCCGACGAAGAACGTCGCGCCGACGAAGAACGTCGCGCTGCCGGAGCGTCGCGCTGACGAGGAACGACGCGCCGAGGAAGGACGACGCGCAGAGGAACGTCGCGCTGAGGAGCGTCGCGCCGACGAAGAACGTCGCGCCGACGAAGAACGTCGCGCCGACGAAGAACGTCGCGCTGAGGAACGTCGCGCCGAGGAGCGTCGCGCCGAGGAGCGTCGCGCCGACGAAGAACGTCGCGCCGGCGAGCGCCGTGCCGAGGCGGCGCCCAAGCCCGCGGGAGCACGGCCTGCACCTGGTCAGACGCGCTCGTCCAAGGGAGTGCTCTGGCGTTGGTTGCACTGGCGGTGGTGCTGGGCGTTGTGGCGTACCTTCGCTTCGGCAGTGGCGATGCGCAGGGACCCGCCGCCGCCGCTCAAGCGGGGGAACGGCCACAGGAACGTCGCTGGAGCCCGCTCGCCGCCTCTGTCCGCGCCGCCGGCTTCGAGCTCGGCGCCCGCGTCGGGAGCTCGCCCGATCGGCGTCGAACTCGAGGTGCGCATGGATGGTCAGCCGCCCCGCCCGACCGTATGTTCGCGCATGGACGACGAGATATCCCGACTCGAAGCGCTGAAGCCCGGAGTAGGCCCGGGCGCGGCAACCCCACCGTCGTGGCCGACGGAGATTCAGCGGCGCCACTTCCCGAGTCGCCGGGGCGCACACAAGGCTTTCGTCAGCAATCCGCTCGAGATCGACAAGCTGTCGAAGCAGCAGCGTCGACTCCTCGAGCTCCTCTGCAAGGCCGACCTCGGCTCGAACTGGGGGAACAGCGGGATGGCGCCGGACATCCGCTCTCGCCGACGGCAGCTCGGCCTCGATCCGGCCGGCATCATGGAAGAGAAGATCCCGTGCGCCAAGCTGGGTAAGGGCTCGCATCCACGCTGGAAGGCGCTCAAGGTCGCGCTCGATCACTTCGGCAGGCTCTACAGCACCAAGTCCGAGCACCCCCAGACCCAAGTTTGGATCACTGAAAACTACTTCGACCTCGCTCCCGAGAAGTGGGTCGAGCTCTGGACCGAAGTGAAGGCGCGCGCCTACGGCATCACCACTGCCTGGGGCGATCCGTTCACGGCCGCCGTTGCGGCACTCACGAAGTCGCAGCGCAACGCCTGGGCGAAACGCTGGACCGCCGAGATCATGCGCTCGCCCGAGCTGCAGCTCCGCGCTTGGGTCGGTGGGACGATCGCGCGCGTGTACGAAGACGCAGGTGAAAAGGCTCCTGGATTCGTGACCGCGATGATGCGTGTCGAGGACGCGCCGGCGCCACCGCCCGAGCCCGCACGCGCCGAACCTCCGGTCACTCGCGGCAAGTACCTGTTCTTCGGCAAGCAGGCCTTCGATCTCGCGACCATCGACGAGCTCGACCCCGCGGCGAAGAAACAGTTCGCGGCCGCGGTCGCGAAGATGACGGGCAAGAAGCTGACACCGAAGGCGTTCTTCGCCTGGGAGGCGAAGCAGCTCGAGACGAGCGTCGATGGCGTCGACGTCATTCGCTGGCGCATCGCCCTCGCGCCGGCGAAGAAGCAGCCGGTCTTCGACTTCTGGTTGTTCCCTTTCGACGACGGAGTGCTGTTCGCGGCCGGCAAGAACCAGCCGTTGGGGGTCGCCATGTCCCAGAATCGCTTCCTCGCAGAGGGCAAGAAGCCGCGGCCCGAACTCCAGCTCCTCGCGCGCGAGCTCCAGGCAAATCGGCCCGCGAAGCTCTAGAGTCGGAGCCATGAGGACGCGAGCTTGGGCGTGTGTGCTGGCAGCGGCGGCGGCGTGGGGCTGCGCGAGCTCGGAGGGCTCCGGAAGCGGCGAGAGCAGCGGCGGCTCCGGCGCCGCGAGCGGGTCGGGAGGTGCTCCGACGGGCGGCGCCGCGGGCGCAGGCGCTGCCGCGGGCTCGGGCGGCACGGCCGGCTCCGGGGGCGGCGCAGAGTGGCCGAACCCGGTGGCGCCGGGAACCAGCGACCCGTGGATCGCCACCCATCACGACCAGATCGTCACCATGCGCCCCCGGGTGCTCGCGCTGAATTTCGTCAACAAGCGCACGAACGCCGAGATGAACGCGCTCTTGCAGAAGATCACCGCGGCGATCGCCGAAGGCACTCGGCCGCACGGCGACCGGGATCCGAGCGCGCAGCCGTTCCTGAAGTACGAGATCGCGTATTCGGTCGACCTGCGGGATTCGCCGCCGCCGGCCGCTTGGCCTTACAACAACAGCACTCGATACCCGCGCGAGAACCCGACCGAAGGACAATGGGGCTTCGACTACGGCAAGCTCTTCAGCCAGGAATACGCCGGCTACTTCGGCATCGAGGATCCCGACCAACCGGGCAAGAAGCTCACGCTGTGCGAGCTCAGCGAGAAGGGCCTCGTGCACGAGGTCTGGGTCTATGCCGACGCGGACGTCCCGGACGCTGGCGCGGCCGAGGTGTTGGGCATCCAACCCAAGTACGACGATGGCTTCCACCGCTACTCGGGCGTCGACCTGAATCGGTGCGCGGGCAACGGCTGCTTCGACGCGGACGACGAGATCCCGAGCGACTGCACACGAACGCTGCGCATCGGCTTCGTCAACGACACACGGGGGCCTGGCTGTTTTCTGGAGAGCATCTCGCACGCCATCGAGGCCATCGGGCGAAGCCAAGACATCCCCTACTTCACGCAGTACTTCCCGGAGTTCGCGGGTTTCGATTTGAAGAAGCGCTACGGCCTGCCCTTCGACAGCTGGTACGCGTGCAACGAACCGAAGTGCCTCTCGTACCCGACGACGAGCAGCGTGAGCTGGAACATCGGCGGTCAGTCGGGGGTCGTCGACCCGTACGTGGCCGTTTGCGGCAACGCGCACTTTCCACCCAATGGGCGTGAGAACTACGACATCGTGAACGCCGACCCCGTCAAGAGTGGCTGCCGTGGCTATCGCACGGCGGGGGGCCCGGGTGGGGGTGACCCGGAGGAGCTGGTCAGCGCGGCGGACTGGCAGGAGTACGCAGCCATCGCCAGCGACTGCGATGGCCCATTCCTGGTTTGGTGGTGGCAGCAGTTCCCCGGTCCGAGTCGCGTCGCCAAGGACTCGAACGGCGTCGCGATGAAGAACTGGTGGCCGTTCCTCTATTACTAATGGTGGGGCTTTGCCCCCGCGGCTCGCTGGCGCGATCGTTCCCCCGCCGCCTTCGGCGGGCGCGCTTCGCTCGCGTCGTTGCCCGGGACAAGTTCACGCGTACGGGGACGGGGCGGCGTTGACCGATGTCAATGCGCGTGGCCCGACCAGGACAGATGACCTGGTACGTGCGTCCTCTTCCCTTGCTGATCGCTCCCGCCGTTCTCGTTGCCATCGTGCCGCTGGCCACGCCGACGAACGCAGGTTCGCCACGATCGCGTGCCGACGGGTCTCGTGATTCGCCCGGACGGAAGCTCGTTCGATCAGATCGTTCCGCGCGGCTTGTCCGGAATCGAACGACTCCTCGACGATCTCATCATCGAGGTCTCTGCGTTCGACCTGCGCGTCAAGCGCGACGGCGAAGCGCGTGACTTCGGGCTGCCGCTCGCGCCCAACGAAACGCTCGAGGCCGTAGGTCGCGCGTTCCACAACGCCGCCGGCGCGCCGTCGCTGGAGCTCGCCGTTCACGTGGACGGGCACTTCGGTGTGGCGCGCTGGATCGCCGCGACGGGGTTCTGAGGTCCCCGGGCGGCAACGGGCGGGGGACGCCGAAGAACCCGTGCGCCCTCCAGAAAGCTCGGAGATGGATCCCCGTCGTGCACCGGGCTGGCGTGCCGCGGCGAGGCGGCGCAGAATGACGGCGCCTTGTCGAAGCTTGCTTCCGCCCGGGGTTCGAGGTGGTTCGCGTCGTGGCCGCTCGTCGGCGCGCTCGCGCTGCTCTTCGTTGCTTGCGATCTGAACCCCCAGCCCGAGGTGCCGGGCTCGAGCAGCAGCGGCACCGGAGGCGGCGCAGCTGCGAGCGGCGGAGGCACGACGGGAAGCGGAGGGACCGGCGGCGGCATCCAAATGGGCGGCAGCGGTGGCCTCGGCGCAGACGCCGGCACGGGCAAGTGCGCGGCCGGTTGTGGCAGCGGCGAGCTCTGCAACTCCGGCGAGTGCGTCGACGATCCCTGCGCGCCGAACTCCTGCGCCGCGGAAAAGGCCTGCAAGCCCAACTCCGATTTCACGCAGGCCAACTGTCTGCCTTCGTGCGCCGACGTGACCTGCTCCGCCGGGCAAACTTGCGTGGACGGCGCCTGCGTGGCGACCGGATGCGCCGCGACCTGCGCGGCGAACGTCGCCGAAGTCCGACGGCGACGGCGGCTACGCCTGCGTGCCGGATCTGTGCCAAGGCGATGCGGCCGGGGCCCCGTGCGGCATCGGCGAGACGTGCGAACCTGCAGGCGGCGCGTGCGCGCCGGCCGTGCAGCGGTGTGAAGTGCCCGAACGGTCAAGCGTGCGGCGCTGGCGGTGCCGATGGGTCGGCGACGCGAGCAATGGCGACGCAGGGGTACTCGACCGCGAGGAAGCTCCGGGTGAGCGACTCGCGCGTTCGGCGCGCGCGATCCCGAGCCGCACCGCGCTCCAGCATCGGCTTCCACGCTCACCAGCAGACCCCGCTTGACCGACGGCTTGCCTCCGCGGTGATGTTGTCGGGACGCACCGCTCGCGCGCGCGACGGCTTCACCACACCCGGCTCTGCTCCGGGCAGGGGCTGAATGCGCAGGCAGCGTGGGGGCGGTCGTCCTGAGCGCCTTCGTACTCGAGGACGAAGAGCTCACCGCGTGCTCGGCTCGGAGCAGCTCGGCGGGACGTCGGTCACTTTGTAGCCACGACGCTCGAAGTAGCTCCGGGCCACCGGTCAAGCTCTCCTCGACGATCTGCGGTCCCGTGCAGCGCCTGCCTCCTTGCCGGAGTGCTTGCAACCCTGCCCTTGCGGACGGCCACCGAGGTCCCCCTTCTTGACCAGCTCACGGCGAGCTCGGCCTCGCCAGTGGGTCGCTGGGACAGGTCCGCGGCCTTCTTCTCGAGGCGCTCGAGGTGGGCGCGCAAGTCCTTTCGTCCCTTGTCGAGCTGGGCCGCCTCGTCGTCGCGGCCCGCTTCGACGCACGCTCGATGCGCGGTCTCCACCGCGTCCAGTCCCTGTCGCACGCTGTCGATGCTCTTCGAGTCGACGTTCCGCGAAGCTTCGGAAGCCACGCCGACTTGGCGGATGCACTCCTTGGACTTGGGACCGACGCACGAGGGGAGAAGCAGGGCGAGCCAGACGGCACTACGCACCATCTCGCCCAGCATATCAGGGCGACGAGCGCCCAAACCTCCGCGAACGGGGGATTGTCGGGACAGCCCGCGCATCCAGTGTATGGTGTCGGTCATGAGAACCTCTGCGTCCTCCGGAGCACCCCTTGTCGGCTGAGCCCTGCGGGGTGTGCGGAGGCGACGGCCGCATCGCGAACTCGTTCGGAGGCGGAGAGAAGCGCTGTCCGGGCTGCAATGGAACCGGACGGAAGAGTGAAGAGACCGGGCTGCTCCGCGACGTCACGAAGACGAAGCCGTCACACCATCGACCCCAGGACAAGCAAGCCGCGATGGCCAAGCCGAACTGGCCATCGACGCCGGAGGGCGGGCGGCTGGCGAACCTGGTCAAGGAAAGCCCGATCTGCAGCGAGGACGTCAAAGCGAGACTGATCCGCGAGATCGTGGAGTACGAGACGAGTCACGGCAGCTGTACGCAGACCTTCAGCAAGAAGATCAAGAAACAGGTCGTGCCGCGCGCACCAGCCAAGTGATGACGGCGGTTCGGCGCCCGAGCCGGCGACGACGGTATTGCGCCCGCCGTCGATCGGCGCTTCGCTCCAGGGCGTGAGTCTGGGTTCTCGCGTGCGCGTCCACGGCCGCGCGTTCGATTCGTTCCATCGCCACGCTGACGGCGTCGTCATCGAGGTGTGCAATCAGGTTCTTCACGATCCATTCACGTTCGTGGGTACCCTGCTGCGCCTCTTCGTCGACGAGCGGGACGCCGGGTTGTCTCCGGGGGCCAGCTCGAACGCACTTTTCGTCGACCTCGACGCGCGAAAGGTCGTCGTCTGGGGGGCGGTGACTGGAGTCGCGGGGAAGCCCGGGCCGCGACGAGCTCCGTTGTTCGGCGTTGCGACTCGCCGCGCGCTTGCACGCCAGCGCGGCGACGGAGAGCGCACGTTTCAGCATCGGATTCGGGGGGAGAATCCCGCCCGAGTCGTGGGACGAGCTGTCCGAAGCGGGCGCGGCGGTGGTGAACTCGTCCCACAGCGACGGCGGCGCGTGGGACCCCGAGCGCTCTTTGCCTACCTGCGCACGAGCGTGCGCGACGTCCGCGCCAACGCCTGGACGCGCAGACTCCTCGGTCCGTGGCATTGCGCCTGCGGCTTCGTCGTGAGCTACGCCGACGAGCCGCCGTGGGAGGAGGCCGCCACGCCCGAATCGGTGATCGTGAAGCGCATCGGCGAGAGCGCGGCGTGTTGGAGAGGCATGCTGGCGCCGCGCGGCACTGGCATGCCGGAGTTCTCGGCCATGGCTCACGAATGCGGCGAAGCATCGAACTCCCTCGCTTCGACGCTAGAGACCGAGTTCGTCCCGACCAGCCTCGCACGTATCGAAGCTCGTTTCGGGCTCGAGCCAGGAAGACACGATACGCCGCAGGCGAGTGAGGATTCGGTGAATCGGCTGTTCCGCCTCGTCGGCGAGCTCCGCCGCCGAGGGTCCGTCGAGGTCGAAGCCGCGCGCGACGATATCGCGCTGCTGGCCAAGCTCCTGGGGCTGCCAGTCGCCGCTCTCGACCTGCCGCAGGAGTAGCGCTACGGCTCCCCGTCGGCGCGGAAGCGCGGGCGAGGCGGTCGGCGCAGATGCTGTGCCCGAGACGGCGCTGCACGCAGCGCGCGCGCGCGCGACGATCAGAGATGCCGCTCGAACAGAGCGAGCATCCTCGCCCAGGCCCGTTCGGCCTGCGTCTCGTCGTAGATCGGAGCGTCGGTGGTGCACCAGCCGTGCTGCGCGGGGTACACCTCGATCTCGGCTTCGATCTTGGCTGCGTCCGCGGCGCTCCTGAGCTTGGTCTTGGCTTCGGGCTCACGCTCGTCGTCGTTCTGAGCGATGCGGATCAACGCGGCCGCTTTCATCTTCGAAAACAGGAGAATTTGAGCTGGTCGGGTCTGGCCCGACGAGCGCGGCACCGTGAAAGGACGCGATGGCACCCACGCGCTCCGGTGCGACGGCAGCGGTCCGAAGGTGTAGGGGCCGCCCATGCAGTAGCCCGTCGTCGCCTGCTTCCGAGCGGTGTCGACCGCCGACTGGCCGTCGAGCCACGCCACGAACGCGGCCCCATCGCGGGCGATGGCCTCCGGCGTCAGCGCCTCACGCATGGGTCCGATCTTCGCCTTCCCCTCCTCCGTCCGCCAATCGGCGAAGGTCGTGAAGATCGGGAGCTTCGTCGATCGATAGTACTGATTGACGACGACGACGGCGTAGCCCTCCGCTGCGAGGCGCACCGCCAGCTTCTCGTAGGCGCTGCGCAGACCGGCCACGTCCGGCCACACGAGCACGGCCGGGTGCCGCCCGCCCTTCGGCGCTGCGAAGAACGCCTCCGCCGAGCCGTCGGGCGTGGGAATGGTCACGCTGCGCTGGCTCGTCGACAGCTTGGGCTTTGGCCCCGGTTTTTGCGCTGGATCAGGTGCCGGTGGCGGAGAGGCCCGGCGAGTAGACGCCGTCGCAGGCGCCGGGGCCGCCGTCGTCGGGCCGCATCCAGCGAGCAGCGCGGCCGCGGCCGCACCGGCACCGATGCCGAAGTCACGGCGGCCCATTCGCTGCTCGCGCAAGTAGCGCTCGTTCTCGGCTTCCGTATCTTCGTCACACATGAGACTTGGCCTCTCCTCTTCCGCGAGCACTCGTCGACGGTGAGCGCAAAACCTAGGCGTGAGATCCCCGAGACACAAGGGCCCGAGATCGGTTCAACCGAACGCTAGGAACGCCGTGAGGACGAGGAGCACCAGCGCCAGGGCAGGCGCCAAGTCGTCCGGAGCGTGGTCTTCGACGCATCGAGCCGCCCTTGCTCGTCGAGCACCAAGTTCCCCGGCAGAGCGTCGATCGGGTAAGCAGCGCGCGGGTTCTTCGGGTCGTACACTGTCGGAGGTCTTGCAGGAGACCATGTACGAGTCGGATTCGTCGATGGCTGCCTGCCGATAGCTGCGTTCGCTGACGTCTCTGGGCACGGTGAGCTCGAACACGAGCTCGTACACGGGGTTCCGGTTCACGCGAGCACTGGTCGCGGTCTTGCCGGGACTCGAAGCTCTGCCGCGCTGCAAGGGCGACGCGTTCACCCCAATCGCGACGCCCTGCTGAGTCGCGTCATTTGCACACGGCGATGACCACGGTCGAGGCACCCGCGACGACCGGCGCGTCGACGGTCCCCGTGGTGCTCGGCCATCCGCGCCAGCCGAGAGTGCAGGTGCGCGAAGGATGAGTGACCGTAATCGTGGCCTTCCCCGCGGGGAACACCGCGAACGCCGCACCGATGCTCGAGGTCTGGGTGAGCTCCTTGGCGGGCAGGCCGGCAGCGCTCGCGTAGACCGGCCCGTCGAAACCGTCCCCGAGCGGCGTCACCGTCGCACCTTCGATGGGGTTTCCCAGTTCGTCGAGCACGTCGATCCCGAGCACGCCACGCTCGCCGAGCGGCCACGCGAAGCCCGCGAGCCCGGCGAAGGTCTTCGCCAGCGCCTCCGGCGCGACCGAGGTGTCGGCGACCAGATCCTCGGTTTCGGTCATGCCGGGCGCGATTCCGGTGAGGTAGCCAGCCTTCGAGAAGGTGAGCGCGCCCTGGTAGTTTGCGGGCACCGCGTGCAGCGAATACGCGCCTGTTGCATCGGTCGTCGCGCAGGGCACGCTCGGCAAGTCGAGCGCGCACACCTCGACCCCTGCGACCGGCGGTCGGGGCTGGGTCGAAGCGAGCTCGGTCACGACGCCGCTGACGTCGACGGTCGGGTCGCCCTTCCCGCCCGACCCGCCTCCGTCGTCGGAGCCACATGCCGTCGTTGCCAAAGCGCAGAGAGCCAGCGAGTAGGTCAGCTTCGATAGGTCCATTTCGATCCTCCGAAAGGGACCTGAGCACGCAACGTGCCACTGGGATTTCCGGCGGAAATGGGCGGAAAGCAGCGGCGGGCCGTTCAGCGGGCCGTTCAGCGCTCTGGACGGCGTACAGCCCGCTGGACACTCACGGGCTCGGCAGCATCACGAGCACCGTGGTCGCGCCGGCGTGCGTGCTCACGATGGAGCGTGCCAATTCTCGACCGGTGTTCGCTTCCCGGGCGACGATCGTGGCCTGGCCTGGCGGCACGTTCACCCAGCCGCCGATGCCATTCGCGGTGGTTTCCGTTTGTGTCGTGTTCGGTACGCCGGTCACGAGGTAGTACGGCGTGCTCGCGGCGTCGGTGGCGTCCGCCTCGAAGCGCACCCCTGCCGCGTGGATGCTGTAGCAATCCTTGATCTCGGCCACGATCACTGCGCGCGTGGGGTCGACCACGATGCCCATGGCCTGCGCCAGCGCCTGGGTCGTCGCTGCGTTCGCGACGGCGTAGACTCCCGCGCCACCTTGCACAGCGGGCAAGTTCGCGTAGCGATACGTCGGGCGAAGCCCGGGGCCCGTCAGCCATCGGAATCCATCGAATCCATCCTCGCCCGAGCCGAAGCCCGTCTTCTTCAGCATCGGAAGCGTGAGCGTGACCTTGCCGCTCGGGTCGCTCGTCTGCTCGTCGAACGGCTCCAGGCACTCCGGATCGCGTCGATCGCACGCGCGAACCGTCACGTCTCCGAGAGGCTTGCCGGTGACGAAGTCCACGAGCGTGTCCTCGAAGACCTCGGTTTCGTTCACGGGCAGCGGCCAGGCGTAGTCGCCGACGCAGGCCCAGGCGACCTCTTCTCGGCACTCGCCGCAAGCGGATATCGCGCAATTCCCCAACGACGCGGCGACGGGCATGGCGCTCGGATGCGCCGCTGCGCACTCGTTCCCTCGCGCTGGGTTCACTTCTCCGTACAGACAACGACTCGCCGCCTCGCATTCTGCGTCTGCGGCGCAGGCCTCGATCTCGGGCGAACAATACTGCTCCAGACAGGGCCGACAACTCGCGGGCAAGATATCCGCCGGGTCGCGATAGGCGTGCGACGGCCCTTGGGTCGCGTAGTCGCTGGCGCTGATCAAGGAGCCGCAGCCGGCCAGCGCGAGACTCGTTGCGAGAGCGAGCGTGCGGGGCATGCTCAGAACCGCGTCTCCAGCGAGACGGAGCGCGGCCCGACGCGCGCGCGCGTGCCGCGCTCGTCCGCCGAGCCAGCGAGCCAGAGGTAGACCCCCGCTCCGATCCCGAGCGCACCGATGCCGAACCCGATGGTCGAAATCGTCGCCGCACGATTCATGCTGTCGATGTCGCCCTGGTAGCGAGGGTCGCAACGATCGCTCCCGCGGGTGCAGCGCTCGTCCAGGCCGGACTTCTCGTGCAGCGCCGTGATCCCGCTGGTCGCGCCCACCAATGCGCCCGCGGCGCCCACACCGAACGCGAGGACGGCCCAAGTCCGATCCGGCCTCCGTTCGTGCTCGCGAGTCGCTTTCCGCGCGGCGTCGCCGAGCTCGAACGCCCGAGTCTCAGCCGCACCGAGCTCCCAGTGCAGGACGCGCGTGACGCCGTTCTGCGTGACCACGACGACGCGCGAGCCGGCGTCGGCCAAGAGCTCGAAGCTCCCGGGATCGACGACCTCGGCGGGCCCGGGCTCGCGCGTACCCGCCACCCGGAGGGGTCGACCGGCACCGGGCTCGCTCTCGAGCGGCCGCCCGTCGATGGTCAGCGTGACTCCCGACCCCCGCACCGTGACGATGGCGTGCGCGACGCGGCTGTTCATCTCGGCGAGGTAGCTCTCGGCCAGGGCCCGTGTGTCTCGGGGCAGCTCGGTTTTGACGCCGCGCTCGTTCTCCGTCAGCGCCTGCGCCAACAGCTTGCGCGCTCGGGTCACGTGACCCAACGCTCGCTCGCAGAAGCCCATGTTGTAGGTAGTGGCAGGGTGGGAGTGGAGCTTCGAAGACCGCTCGAACGCCGCCAGCGCCTCGGGCCATTGCGCCTGTTTCGCCAAGGCGGATCCCAAGCGGAACGCTTCACGCGCCTGCAGAACCCGGTCGTCGTCCGCCGCACTCGGGTGCTCGACGGCCGCTTCCTCCGCACGGGCGGGTGCCGCGACGGAGACCCAGAGCGCCAGGAGCCAGCGCAGCTCAGAACGGCGGTTCTTCAACCAAACCTCCCTTCGGCGTGGGTTTCGGAGCCGGAGCGGGCGCGCTCGGTGGAGGCACGGCGGGGACGCTCACTGCCGGCGCGGCGCTGGGCGTCGCCATGCGCGGCTTCGAGGCCAGCCGCTTCGCCGGTTCGGGCGGCGAGTTTGCCTCGAGGGTGCTCGGCGCGGGAAGCTCCACCCCGAGCTCGCGGCTGACGGCCGGTGGCGAAGCCGGCGCCATGCTCGTCGCCGGCTTCGGTTCGGCCGCCCCGGACTTCCCGGTGCGCAGGAGCCAAAATGCGGCACCAACCGCCGCGACCAGGAGCGCGCCCAGCACCACCGCGCGACGCGACTCGCTGCCTTCGGCGGGCAACGTGTGAGGCGACGCCGTGTCCTCGTGTTTGGTGGCGGTCGCGAGCGTCGCCGACGCCTCCGCCTCGTGCTCGTCGTGCGCGCGGCTGCCCGGGGGACCAAACTCCGGAACGCTCGCGTCGGTGTGCTCCGCCAGGACCTCCGCCGCGTCCCTGAGATCGAGCATCCGTTCGGCCCGATCGCGTACCAGCATGCGCGCGACCAGCTCGGCGACGTCGCTCGGCACGTCGGGGGCCACCGCGGTGAGCGGCGCGATGCCGTCGTCCATCAGGCGCTTCAAGACCTGCCCCAGGTTTTCGCCTTCGATGGGCCGCCCTCCCGAGAGCGCCTCGTACAGCATCACCCCGACCGCCCAGACGTCCGCGCGCTGATCCACGTCCGGTTCGCCGAAGCCTTGCTCCGGCGCCATGTAGCAGGGCGTTCCGAGCACGGTACCCGCCGCCGTCATCGTCGCGCCCTCGTCGCCGTGCAGCTTGGCGACACCGAAGTCGAGCACTTTGGGTATGCCGCCGGGAGTGAGAATCACGTTCTCGGGCTTGAGATCCCGGTGTACCACACCGTGCTCGTGCGCCACCCCCACGGCGGAGACGACCGGCAGGAGCAGGCGCGCAGCGTGCTCGACACCGAGCACGCCTTCGCGCTCGAGCAAGGCACGCAGGGTCTCGCCCTCCAGGAGCTCCATGACCATCATGGGAGTTCCGTCGTCGAGCTCGAACACGTCGTGGATGCGCACGACGTTCGGGTGATCGACCAGGCTCGCGGCCCGAGCTTCGCGCAGGAAGCGCTTCCGGAGCGCCGGGTCCTCCGCGCCGAGGCCGCGCATCAGCTTGAGCGCCACTTTGCGTCGCGTCACCGTGTGCGTGGCCGCCCAAACGGTCCCCATGCCACCCTGGCCGAGCATACGTTCCAGCCGGTAGCGGCCTGCCACGACATTTCCCCGCGCGAGCTCCATGGCGACGGAGACGAGCATACGCCCGTTCCCTCGCGTTCACGAAAGCCCGTGCTCTTCGAGCTTGTTGTACAGCGTCGCTCGACTCACGCCGAGGAGCCGCGCGGCCAGAGTGCGATTGCCCTTCGTGTGCTCGAGCGCCCGCGAGAGCGCCGCGCGCTCGGCGTTGCGGATTTCCTCGGACAGAGGCACTACCGGGTCCTCGGGCAAGAGGCTCCGGGACACGCTGACGAGAGTCGCAGCGCCGGTCGCCTGGGTCGAGAACTGAACGCTGCCCGCCAGCTCGCGCTGCACGTCCGCGAGGCGGATGCGCCCGCCTTCGGACAAGACCACCAGGCGCTCCAAGAAGTTCTGTAGCTGGCGAACGTTCCCCGGCCAGCGCTGCTTTCTCAGGTGGTCCAACGCGTCCTCTTCGAGCAAGAGTCCGCGTTTGCCGTTCTGCTCCGCGAGAGTGGCGCAGAAGTGGCGGGCGAGCAGCGTCACGTCGTCGCGTCGCGCTCGGAGCGGCGGCAGCCAGAGCGTGACCACGTTCAGCCGATAGAACAGGTCTTCGCGGAGCTCGCCGCGCTTCACCATCGCGTCCAAGTCTCGATGCGTCGCAGCGACGAAGCGAACGTCGGCCGCAAGCGGGCGGCCACCTCCGAGCCGCTCGAACTCCTTGTCCTGGAGCAGCCTGAGAAGCTTCACCTGGAGCGCCGGCGTGATGTCGCCGATTTCGTCCAAGAAGAGCGTGCCGCCCTGCGCCAGCTCGACGCGGCCCAGCTTCTTCTGGGTGGCGCCGGTGAACGCGCCCTTCTCGTAGCCGAAGAGCTCGCTCTCGAGCAGCGTGTCGGGCAGCGCCGCACAGTGGATCTTCACGAACGGCCCACCCAGGCGCGGGCTCGCCGCATGGATGGCACGCGCAGCCAGCTCCTTGCCCGTGCCGCTCTCACCGCGGATCAGTACCGTCGCGGTCCCGGGGGCGGCGCGCCGGATCAGATCGTTCACCTGCTGCATCGCGCGCGACTCGCCGAGCATCTTCCTGACCGAGCCTGCGGGCTCGGGGTCGGGGTCGGCGCGGGCTTCGTCGACCGCCCCGTCGAACGCCGTTGCAACGGCGGCCTCGTCGACCGGACCCGTGAGCACGTCGAGTGCGCCGGCGCGCATCGCGCGCACCACGTCGGCGGACTCGACTTCTGGCGCCTGTAAGATCACCCGTACGTCGGGCCAACGCCGCCGGGTCTGTTCGAGCACTTCGAGACCCGACCCGTCGGGCAAACCCAGAGCGACGAGAACGACGTCGAACGGCTGCTCGCCGAGGAGCTCCAGCGCGGCTGCCGCGCTCTCGACGACGCGAACCCGCACGTCGCGCGCCTGAAGCGCTTCTGAGAGCGCGGACGCGCGCATCGGCTCCGCCTCCGCGATCAGCGTTCGAGCGATGTTCCCCATGGGCAATTCCGATCGTGCCGACCGACCTTGGAGGGTAGTCCGCGACGCGGGCAGTGTCATGGTACCGGCCCAATCGTTCATGGGACCGAGCTGCTGCACGTCACGTGCCGCGCCTGCTTTTCCAGTGGAGCTCGGCTCGGGAGCTGCCGAGCGCTGGACACTGCCCAGCCCGCTGGACAGCGATTGTCCAAAGACTTGGACGCCTACGCCTCGCGAAGCCCCGAAGCCGCCGGAAATCGCGCGTGGCACGCCCGATGCTGGAACCCTCGAGCATGGCCCATCTGTCCGAGCTCGCGACGCTCTGCCTCGCCCTCGTCACCCAAGCTTGTGCACTCGCAGCGAGCGACGAGGAGGCAGCGCCCGGACCGAGCGCGCCCGCCCTGCCACCCCAGCCCGCACTTGGCACTCCGAGCCTGCGCTGCGAGGGCCTCGACGACTTGGGATTGGCTGCGAGCGGCATCGTGCTCCAGAAGAGCTCCGTCTTCGCCCAAGACGCGCCGTGTATCGGCCTCGAGGACCATCGCGTCGCGTCGTTCGGCAACCGCGCGTGCACGGCCGTCGAGCCCCGAGGTTCGGCGCAAGAAGCCTGCGTCGACACCTACGACTGCGGCGGCTGCGTTCTCGAGATTCGGCGAGACCCGGAGTACGGGTTCGTCGCCGAGGGCGCAGTCCAAGACGACGCGTGCCTCGACGTCGCCGGAAGGTACGCGCTCATCGCCGGACCGGTGTGCGGCGCCGCCCTCGGCCATCTGTGACTTCCGCGGGGGCCACGCTGGCTCACCAAGGCAGCGTCGCGTCGATGTAATCGGTCTGGAGCGCTCGCGGCGCGGGCTCGAAGACCTGATAGTCGTGCTCGAGATCGTAGGCTTTCGGCTGGTGCGGCCGCGTGTTCACCACGGCGTCGTGCAGGCACCAGCGACCGCCGCTGGCGCAGCCGCTTTCGGGCACGTCGACGACGATGGACGAACCACCCGACGCAGCGTACTTCTGTCCGAGATCCTGCGAGACCCAGTAGTTCGCGGCGAGCGTGTTCACGGTCTGATCGCGCGCGCTGACGAAGTAGGCGTGCGAGAGCTCGCCCACGACGCCGGCGTCGAGCCCCAGCGTCCCGCCCTCGAGGTGGTAGTAGACGATGCGCTTTCGCGTGACTTCTTCCGGGTCGAGGCCGTGCTCGAACAGATGCGCGAAAAGCTCGTGCGCCGGGAACGTGCCGCTCGAGTGCGCGAAGACCACGATGGGTGCGCCGGGCTCGACGCGTGGAACGAGATGCTTGGCGAGACCCGTATTGCCGATCTCGGCTGCGGCGTACGCTGCGTCCTTGGGGCCCTGAACTGCGTACAGGTGACGCACGCCCGCTTGAGCGAGGCGCACGGCGTAGAGCTCCTTGGCCCAGCCTTGAACCCAGCCGAGCTTCGCGCCGTAGCCGCCGTACACGACGGCAATGCCCGCGCCCGTCGCGTCGGGCATGTCGCGATACGTTGCGCCGTAGCCCACCGTCTCCCAGTCGGAAGCCCCGTCGGCCTTGCCCCCTGGCGCGCTCCCCGAGCCGTTCGGATCCGGCACTCCGGAGCCAGAGCCTCCCGCGGGGGCGTCGTCGGATCCGCAGGCGGTCACGACCGCGAGCAGGCTCGCGCACGCAACGGGTAGAAGGAGTGAACGGGACACCGACGGCGCGAGTCTAGCGCCGTGCGGATGCCGCGCGCGGGCCCGATCCCACCAGCCAAGACCGGGCAGCAGGGAGTGAAACCCCTACACGAAACCCAGCTGCCACCCCATGCTCTGGATCTTACTCACCTTTCCAACGCGCGGAACCCGAGTGGTGAAAGGGAGGTGCCAGGCCTACATTGTTGCTCGAGCAGCGCAGCGGCGCCGCATGACACGGCCACGGAGCTCGAGCTTCCTCGTGCTCCGCTGACGTCGTGCGGCAAAGGTGCGCTCGATCGAAAGGAGAAGAACGTCCATGAATTCGCGCGACTTCACGGTTGGGTTGGTTGGCATGGCGCTGCTTTTGTCAGCGGGCGCGTGCAAGGAGAAGAACGCCAAAGCCGACCCTCGCGTGGCCGGGCAGACGGCGACGACGGAGAACGTCGAGAATTCGGCCCCCGCCGCTCGGCCCGAGCCCGAAGCGAAGCGCACGAACGGTGAGCTCACGCATGGGAAAACCAAGCTGCGGTTCTCCGTCGCTCTGCCACCCGGCCTGGTCGAGGTCCACGACGGCTCGAGCTCGTCGCGGGTCAGCTACCGAAAGGGCGAGAACGACTTCGACGGCTACAACGTCATGATCGGAATCGACCGCGACGGCAAGCGCGGCCTCGAGATGACAAAGAACGCGACGCAAAAGGCGTTCGAGCGCGAGAGCGCGACGAAGAACGCCAAGGTCATCGAACGGGGCGACTGGAAAGACGGCGGCTGGTTCCTGTCGGCGTCATTCGTCGAAGGAGGCAAGTCGCGCGTGACGGTGATCAGCCGGGTCGTCGCGGGCGACTCCGTGCTGGTCTGCCGAGGTGATGGCGAAGGCAAGGTCGCGTCCACCCCAGAGGCGACAGCGAAGGTGCTGACATCGGCCTGCAAGTCCCTGACGATCACGCCGGGATGACCGCACGCCCACGCCCGTGATGAATTCCGGAGTGTCTGCCCGCGCCACCCGACGCGCGAGATCCGTGGCAGAGTCCGGCCATCGTGCCGACCTCGAAATCGCTGGACGCCCTGAGTCAGACGTTTTGGCGCTTCTTCCGTAGAGCGCCACGTCAGTCGCGTTCGCGAGCGACCGTGGAGGCCATGATCGAAGCGCTGGACGAGCGGCTGGAGCGCGGCCAAAGCCTCGACGAGATCACCATCGAGTCGTTGAGCGATCGGGCGGGCGTCGCGGCCGGCTCCTTCTACGAGTACTTCGTGAGCAAGGACAACGTGTTCGGCGTGCTCATCGGCTGGATTACGCATCGCAATTTCGTGGAGCTCGCCTCGAAGCTCGAGCGCACGACGCACGCGACCCTCGACGAGCACGTCGACGACTTCGCCGAGGCCGTCGTGAGCACCTACTTCGCGCGACCTGCCCGCATGCGTGCATTGGTGCTCGGAGTCGGAAAGCTCGGCCTCCTGGACATCGTGACCGCCGAACGCGATCGCTTTGCCGAGCTCCTGGCGCGCACCGTCAAGCGATACCTGCCGAACTCGGAAGATGCGGAGCTCCGCCGGACCTTCTGCCTCGTGGCCGACGCCGCCATGGGCATCCTGAGCGCGGAGTGCTTGCGCGCCCAGCCCGTGCCGACGGAGCAGCTCGTCGAAGAAATCTCGAGCGTCAGCAAGAGCATCATCACCGCTCGGCACGCGATGGCGTGAGCGGCGAGCCGCTGCACGCACCCCATGCCTCAGCGATAGCAGTGCCGCTTCGGCACCTTCACGCCGTCCGGGTCGAGGGTGTAGGGCGGATTGCAGTCGCCCGGGGGCTTGGCGATTCGCAACGGAGGCCTGCTGCTCGACGCGATGGGGCTCGGCTGGGCCGAGGGGTCTGGGGGCGCGGCCGCAGGCGCCGACGACAACATGCGCGGCGGCGGGGAGGCGACGGACGTGGCAGGTGCCAGATCCCCGACGACCGAGCGAGCGCCGAGCTCCGACGCGACCGGCGCTCGACGCGAGAAAAGCGCGGTCGCGGTGATCAGCAACGCCAACAAGAGCGCGGCGGACACCTCGATCAGCGCCGGCGTCATGCGACTCGGACGCGGGAGCATCGCGGGCGGAGTCGCCACGGCCACGGCTCGCGTGCGCGCCACCTTCGCCGGCGAAGGCGTCGGGCGCGTTTCGAGCCTCGGTCACGTCAGCGGAGACGCTGGGCGCGGACGGAGGCGGAGGCGCTGACGCCTCCGTCGTCGTGACCTCCTCGGCGCGCTGGATCTCGAGCACCAGCGCCGCCCGCTTGTCCAATGCGTCACGCCCTTCGCGACGCACCCAATCCGCGACCTCGCGACGCGTCGCGACGCTCCCAAGCCCCGCGAGGGCCGCCGCGAACTCGCCTGCGGTCCCAGGGCGCGCCGCCACTTCCAACGCGAGCGCCTTCATCACCACCGCGTCGAGGGCCGAAGGAACGTCCTGGTGGATGGCGCTCGGCGGGCGCTCGGCTCCCTTCAAGACCAAGGGCAGCGTGCTAGCTTCGTTCCCGGCGTCGAACAAGCGAGCCCCGGTCAGGAGCTCCCAGAGGACGGCGCCTGCCGCGTAGATGTCCGAGCGGCGATCGACGACGCCTCCCTTGACCTGCTCGGGCGACATGTAGCGCAGCTTGCCTTTGAGCTGCCCCTCGCGGGTCGTCTGTAGGCGGTCGAGCGCCCACGCGATGCCGAAGTCGAGCACGCGAGCCACGCCGTCGGCTCCGACCAGGACGTTCTGGGGTGACACGTCGCGATGCACGATTCCGAGCGGCTCGCCGCTCTTGCCTCGAGCTTCGTGGGCGGCGTGGAGCCCTTCGAGCACGTCGATCAGGATCGCCACGGCGACGCCGAGGGGCGGACGCTCGCGCTTGACCAGCCGGCTCAGCGCCTCACCCGGCACGTACTCCATCACCAGGAAGATCTCGTCCGGTAGCGCCACTACGTCGAACGTGGGCACGACGTTGGGGTGAGCGATGAACGACGAGAGCTTGACCTCGTCCATGAACATGGTGACGAACTCGCGTTCGCTCGCGAGGTGCGGGTGCAGGCGCTTCACGGCCACCAGACGCGAGAACCCCACCGGACCTTCTAGCCGGCCGAGGTGGACGCGAGCCATGCCGCCCGACGCGATCACGTCATACAAGAGGTAGCGTCCGAGGCGCTCGGGCGCGCGAGCCATGGGGCAAGCAGCCTATCAGGCTCAGCGCCGGTAGCGCATCGGGTCGATCCCGAGGCGCTCGAGCGCGGTGTAGAGCCACGGCCGACTGACGCCGAGGTCGCGCGCGACCTGCGCCACGTTGCCCTTCCTCAGCTCGAGTGCGGTCTCGACGCGGATCCGAAGCGCCGCGTCCTCGCCCGACCGGAGGCCGACCTCGGCGACCTCCTGGCGAAAGCCCACCAGCTCGGGAGGCAAGTGCTCTGGGCTGACGTTGGCGGAGCCCGCGCTCTCGGCGCGAACCGTCGCGGTTTCGACGACGTTCTTGAGCTCGCGCACGTTGCCAGGAAATTGCCACGAGACGAGGCGCTCCATCGCTTCGACGGAGAACGCCGGCGAGCCAGGGGCCTGGAACGTGGCCACGAGGATCGGGATGTCTTCGATGCGCTCGCGCAGCGGAGGCACACGGAAGCGCCAGACGCCGATGCGGTGCAGCAGATCCGCCCGAAATGTGCCTCGCGCCACCGCGGCGTCGAGGTCGACGTTCGTCGCTGCGACGAACCGCACGTCGACGCGAAGGCCACGATCGTCGCCGAGGGCGCGGACCTCGCCCGTCTCGAGCACGCGCAGGAGCTTGGCTTGGAGCGGGAGCGGCAAGTCGCCAATCTCGTCCAGAAGGAGCGTGCCGCCGTCCGCGCTCTTCACCAAGCCCGCGCGAACGCGATCGGAGCCGCTGAATGCGCCCTTGGCGTGGCCAAAGAGCTCGGCTTCGACCAACTCCGCCGGGAGCGCGCTCGCGTTCACCGCGACGAAGGCCCCTCGCCGTCCGCTCTCGGCGTGCAACAGCTCCGCTACCCGTTCTTTCCCCGTCCCGGTCTCACCCAACAGCAAGACGGGCTGCGGCCGGCCAGCGACCGCGTCGAGCTCGCGGCGCAAGACGGCGATGCCCGCTCCGCCGGCCAGCGGTGGTGGGTAGGTTCGCGCGGCTTCGAAGCGGCGCACGTCCGCGACGGCGAGCAAGAGACTGCGCCCACATCGCACCGTCGAACCGTGGTCCGCGCGCACCGTTCCTTTGGAGATTCGGGCGCCGCGGACGAAGGTCCCGTTGCGGCTGCCGAGGTCGGTGATGCACACCACGCCGTCGGCGATCCCGACCTCGGCGTGTTCGCGAGACGTCTGGCTGTCGTCGAGTCGGAGCTCGACCTCTTCCCCGCGTCCGAGCCGGAAGCGCCCGCGCGGTCGAAAGGCGCGTTGCCCCGTGAACGCGCGCTCGGTGTAGAGCCAGACAATGCCGGGCTCGGGGGACGCGGGTCCGTCTTCCCCATCGAAGCGTCGGGTTTCGGTGACGTCGGGCATGCGTGGGCCGGCGCGCGCCGGCTGTTCCATGGTAGCGGAAAGCGTGCGCTTGGACTCGGCGCTGGCTCATGCCGAACGCGTCCGGTACGCTGAACGTGGATGAGAGCGTGGACGCCACTCCTTCGCTGGGGGCTGCTTGCAGCTCTCGTGGCGCTCCCTTCCCCCGCATGCACCGCGGGTGAAGACTACGCGGGGGGCGCAGACCCGAGCGACGCCGGCGCTAGCGACTCCGAGGCAGGCGCCGGGGGCACGAGTGGAGACGCCTGGCCCGGGGGTGGTAAGGCTGGCGCGGCGGGTGCGTCCGGCTCGCCGCCGGGCGGCGGCGGCGCAACGGCAGGCTCCGGGGGCGCCGCGCCCGGTGGCGGCGGAACACCACCTGCAGGAGGCGCTCCCAGCGGTGGGGCGGGCGGCTGCGGGAACAAGGCCTGCGACAACGGTGAGAATTGCGACTCGTGCCCGAGCGATTGCGGTTGCCAGCAGTGCTACGCACGCTGCTGCAAGTATGACGCCCTCCACGGACCGAAGATGGTGCAGTCGACCCAGGAGTGTGTGGATTGGGGCAGTGCCGCTGGACAATGTGGCAGCGTCGGCAATCTAGTGCGCGTGCAGGTCGCGGGCACGACGGTTTGGGAACAACCCAACCGCTGCTGGGTGAAGTGCTCGAACTACACCGTCTATCACCTCTTGAGCGGCGTGAAGGAGAACTGCGCCGACGCTGGGAAGGCCGACTGCGTGGGCCACGGGAGCTACCAGGGCGTGATCTGGCAATACTGCGATCCGACGCCGTGAAACCCGCGGGCGACCTCAGAATTCGCCGCGCGCTCCAGCCAGCACGCCGCCCGGCGTGGCGGCGAATCCCAGCGCCGTGTGGGGGTCGCTCACCGACTGGCTGCGCTCGGAGAGATAGAAGTAGGCGGCGCCGCCCAACGCCAGGAGAGAGACCCCGAGCGAAACGTTGGCCACCAGGTAGGAGCGCTCCATGTCGTCTACGTCATCTTGCGGGCAGCGCGGTTTGCAGCCCCGATCGTCGAGCGAACTCTGTTGGCTGCGGCCGTGCAACCCGAAGTACGTGAAGCTCCCCAGCGCGACGAGCCCCACGCCACCGAAGATCCACGGTAAGGGCGAGCGCCCGGCCGACGGCCGCGTCAGCTTGGATGTGTCTGGCTCGTCGAACACCAGCGCCAGCACGCGCCCCTTCTCGCGTTCGCGAATCACCCAGGTCTGCTGGACGCTCTGGCCCTCGGCTTCGAATCGGAAAACATGCTCGCCGGGATCGATCTCCAGAGCCCGGCCATCGAGGGAGCGAGTCAGCTCCGCTCCATCCAAGGTCACCCTCACGTCCGCCAGATCACGCCCACCCGCGCGGCGCGCGCTCAAGATCACGGTCGGGATGTCGGTCTCGACCTCTCCCGCCCAGCGCGCACATTCGCTCTTGATGCTGGCGGGGCAAACGTCGTTCGAGCAACTGATGAACGACTTGCGCGCTGCGCCGAGCTCGCGCGCCTTCCGGTGCCGTTGGCCCTGTTCGTAGGCGTCGAAGCACTCGGCGCGCTGGGGCGGCGCAGCGTTCGCCGCGGCGGCGACGCCGAGGACGAAGAGAGCGCACGAGCGGGCGCCGAGATGAAAGCGCACGGCTCGGTTCTACGCGGACACCTGTCAGGGCGTCAAATCCCTGGAATGCCGAGCTTTTTCCTGCGCGAGGGTGACAGCGGAAGCTCGGGCACGAGAGGAATTCCGAGGCTTTGGCGCAGCGGCGTGTTGGCCCGCACCTTGCTGACGGAGGCGCATGGTCAACGCCCCTTCCAAGCTCTCGCTGCTCGCTCTTTCCTCTCTCACGCTGTCGCTCTCGGGCGGCTGCATCGCCGAGCTCGGCTCCACCGACGACGCTCCGGCGAGCCAAGAAGCCCTGGTGAGCGAGTGCGCGCTCTCGGCCTACAACTGCAAGCTCCCGGCAGCGAAGGTCGATCGCAACCGCATCTACAACTACGCGACGCAGAGCTACGAGTGGCCCATCGCGGCGGGCACTCCCCTGCTCGACGGCCTCGGCAACGCGCGAGGGAACGTGGCGGAGAAGAGTGTCCGCATCAACTTCGGCGCGCGCAAGAACATCGGAAGCAAGGCTCACGTGTATGCCTTCGCCGTGAAGCTCTCGACTGGAGTGACGGCCTCCGGCTGGGTGCGCGAGGGCGCTCTCGCGCAAGGTCCCATCACACGCATGCCCACGGTCAAGGGCAAGAACCCGGGCGAAGGCGACTACGAAGCCACATGGACGGTGACCGGCGGCGACCCGAACGCGTTCGGCGACCTGAAGGTCTCGTCGGACTACGACGACGGCGGGCGCAACGCCACCGACTACCTGAAGCGCCCGGGAGACGTCGTGAACCTCCTGTACAACCTGCCAGGCATGGGCGGCGTGTCCATCGATACCTTCCCAGCCGGCGTGAAGTTCCACCGTTCGAAGGGCGTGCTCGAGATCGACGTGCCGCTGTACCCCGGCAGCACCCATGTAGCGCGCCGCATGAAGTTCATCTACGGACACATCGGCGGGCGCTACGGCTGGATCGCTCGCGACGCGCTGGTCCAGGATCCGAAAGCCTCGACCGGAGCCCCGCCGAGCGAGGAGCCGCCCCGCCGCCGGCGGAGGCGGTGAACCGCCTCCGCCGAGCCGCGTCCCTCGGCCAGTGTACGTGCGCTGCTGCGACGGCTCGCTGCACGGCCTCAGCACCACCGACGCCCCCGCCTGCCACGATGCCTCGCAGCCGCTCTGCGATGGTCGCGGCTACGTGAAGCGCTCGGAGTTCAACGGCGCCGAGGTCTACGAGCGAGCGAAGTTCTGTTACGCGAAGTGCAAGAATCGCGTCGACTACCACCGCGTGGACGGTGTGACTCAAGACTGCACCGAGCACGCCAAGGCGTATTGCGCGGTCGGCGACCGCGGCGGACTTGCGGACGCGATGTGGAGTCAGTGCGACCCGTGAGCCGACACGAGACGACGAGCCGCGATCAGCCCATGCCAGGACCGGCCGGGTTGTTGGTGTCCCGCGCACCCACGAGGAAGCCCGAGGCGCCATTGTCGGTGGCCCCCTCACTGATCCCTCGGGGATCGCAGACCCGGCTCGCCGCGCAACCGTCGAGCGTGCAGGCCCTCGTGTCGCCAGCGGAACAGTTCTCCTCGGTCGTGTGCTCCGAGCTCGTGGAACAGCGAAGCGGCCTGGGCCACGCGCCGCCCGCGACTGCTATCATCGGGGCCACGAACCGTGGCGACAATCGGAGAGAACAGCGACTTCTGGACCAGCTACGACTGGTCGAGGCGCGGCGACGAATGGTCGGAGGTGGGGCGGAAGCGCGAATCTGTTCTGGGGCGCGCTCTACCCGCGACTCGCGCGGTTCCTACCGAGCGGCGCGCTGCTCGAGATCGCGCCCGGCCACGGACGCATGACGGAGTTTCTGGCGCGACTCTGTTCGCGCTTGGTGCTGGTAGAGCTCTCGCCGAACTGCTTGGCCGCGTGCCGCGATCGCTTCGCCGAGCTGACTCACTTGCAGTACCTGACGACCGACGGCAAGAGCCTCCCGGGAGTTGCCGATGGGACCATCGATTTCGCCTTCAGCTTCGACTCGCTCGTCCACTGCAACCCCGACGCGGTGAACGGCTACGTTCGGGAGCTCGGACGCGTGCTGGCGCCCGACGGCGCGGCCTTCCTGCACCACTCGAACCTGGGAGCCCTGGTCGATCCGCGCTCGGGGGAGCTCGCCTTTCCGAACGAGCACTGGCGCGACACCGCCGTCTCGGCCGAGAGCGTGGCCCGAGCCGCAACCGAAGCCGGGCTCGTGGCGGTGGTCCAAGAGCTCGTCGCTTGGTGCGGCCCGCACCTGATCGACTCCTTCACGCTCCTCGTGCGTGAGTCTGGACGCTTCGCAGGGACGCCGCGGGTCGTGGACAACCTGGCGTTCATGCAGGAAGCGGAGGACATCCGCCGATCGATGGCCCTGTGGAACCCCGACGGACTGCATCTCGGGCCCGCGCGCTGACGAACGTCCACGCGCCGACGCTCAGCCCTGACCTTGCAGGAACGCCACGGCCAAGAGGTGCACGGCAAGGTCGACGTCGGCGGCGTTCGAGGTGCTCAGGGTACGGGACGCGCTCGTGCGACTCAGGTTCAGCGAGGAACCAGTTCGACTCTTCAGCAAGCGATCGTCGAAGCGTGCGGAAGGCGCACGCGCACGCAGCTCGGCGACCAGCGCCGTGAAGCTCTCGCTGGAGCTCTTCTTCATCGCCGCGCCAAGACCCGAGTAGTGGAGGCGCGTCTCGCAGAAGAGTGCGTGCCCGCTGCCCGAGCGATCGAGCGCATAAAGGACACGCTCGGTCTCCACGGTGGTCGCGCTCCGCGTCACGCTGCTGGTCTTCGAACGCACGAGGCCGCCCGTCAGTGCCGCGCGCCCCAGGCTGAGCTTCTTCTCGCGCACCTCTTCGCTAGTCTCGTCCTGACGAGCGTGGTTCGCGACGATCAGGGCCAGGAGCTCGGCGTAGCGGGCCTGCCGGTCCGGCGTGCCCGGCCGCGAGAGCGTCACGGCCTCCGAGCCGAGGACGAAGGTCTTCGGTCGAAGCATCGACTCCGATGACGTCACGCTCGCGGCGTCGCAGGCCACGGCGCCGTGCCCGCGCCCGCGCACCGAAGCGAGGAGCGAGCGCGCGAGGCCCACGTCCGTGGTCTCGAGCAGCACGACCGGCGGTGGACGCGAGAGCTCGAGCCGGAGCTCGTACGCACCCCGGCCGAGCAGCGGGCCGAGCGCCGTGACCTCCGCCGACAACGTCTCGGGGCTGGGATTCTGCCAGCGGGTCAGCGCGACGAGGAACATGGGCTCTCCC
Organism: Polyangiaceae bacterium; assembly: GCA_046351435.1. Taxonomy (GTDB): domain Bacteria; phylum Myxococcota_A; class Polyangia; order Polyangiales; family Polyangiaceae; genus JADJKB01. The sequence goes on along the minus strand of JAXLYN010000045.1, from coordinate 38,481 downwards.
AGAGTCTATTTCAGAGTGGGCACGAAGTTTTCATAGGTGCGACCCCGACCGCGTGGCGTCGGTGTTTTCGCCCGATCCCGCGGCACAAAGGTGAGCCAATGCCGACATTCAAGCCCGACCCGATTCGCTCGTGCCTCCTCACGCTCGTCCTCACATTGGCTACCGGCTGCGGTGGCTCCACCGACAGCTCGGGCACTGGCGGTGCAGCCGGTGCTGGTGGCGGCGGCGCCGTGGGCGGCGGCGGCTCGGGCGGCTCGGGTGCGCTCGGCGGCGGCGGCTCGGGCGGCTCGGGTGCGCTTGGGGGCGGTGGCTCCGGCGGCTCGGGCGCCGTCGGCGGGGGTGGCTCTGGCGGTGGCGCCGGTTCCTGCGACGCCGCGAACCCGTGCCCGCCCGACTCGATGTGCGGATATCCCGTGAGCCAGGCCTGCGAAGCCAAGGGCCAGTGCTTCCCCGCTCCGGGTGCCATCTGCAACGGCTACTCGCCTGGCTGCGCCTGCGACGGCAGTGAGATCAGCATCGTGTGCACGGGACTGCCCGCGGGCTACGCGGAGAAGCCAGTGCTCCACGCCGGCGTTTGCGAGTTTTCGTGCGGCGCATCGCAGTCCTGCAACTCCGCGACGGAGTACTGCAAGGTCGCCTCCGGTGGCCCGTGCTGCACGGAGCCTTCGTATTCGTGCGTACCGATTCCGCCCGCGTGTTCCGCGGATCACTCGTGCCAGTGCATCCAGACGGCCGTGGGCGCGCAGACTTGCAGCGAGCAAGACGGGGGAGTGACCGTGCAGTTCATGTATCCGTGACTCGGACCGAGAGCTTCGCCTTGGCCCATCTCGCCGAGTTTCGGCTAGAGGCAGCCTTCGACGCAGCTTCCCCAGTTTGCGCAGAGTAGGTTCTTGACGGAGGCGCAGGTATTCTTCACTTGCACCACGACGGACGTCGACAGCGGTGGCGCGAGGATGCACCCTGCGCAGGCGGGGGCGACGTCGCCTCCCTGACAGAACCCTTGGCAGCTGGTCTTGCATGGCGAGTCCGAGCACACGTATTGGGTCAACGTCTTGCTGAACTCCAGGTACCCGTCGGAGTCCGCGGTGCGACAACAGTTCACGCACTGCAGGGCGGACTTCAGACTGCAGCTTCCCCCGTCGGCCATGCCGGCCGCGCCGCCGCTCGCGCTGCCGGCTGCTCCTCCACTGGACGTCGCCCCCCCGCCACCGGAGCCTGCGCCCGCTCCGCCGCCCGTCCCTTCGTTGGTCGTCGACGATGAGCACGCGACCGCGCAATGCGATGTCAGTCCCAATACGAGTATCCACCAGGCTCGCCCCGACATTCACCCAGCATACGCCGAGTCCACCCAGGAGAGCGCCGGGCAAGGCGGAACCGTCGTTCGCGGCAGTTTGCTCGGAGATTCAGCGGTAGGTCGCCTGCACGGTGGTGTCGCCGCTCAGCGCCGTGCCAATCACGAGCCACTCGCCAGCTCTGACCTCGGTCGTCACGCGGCCCGAGAGGGAGATTGTTCCTACCGAGCCTGCGATGAGGCGCGCCACGAGAGCTGCGGGAACCGTCGCGCCGCCGAGTGCCGCTGAGTAGACGCAGTGAATCGACACGGTGTGGTGGTCCCGGGGCCCCTGCTCGAAACTGAGCACCGTCACCGCCACCTGGCCCACGGAGCTGCCGGTCCACGTGACGCTGAGAGGGACGAGGCGATCGACAGCGGCGCTCGCGACGCCAGAGCCGGTGGGGTTCGTCATCCGGACGAGCCCCATCCGGGGCAAGCTCAGGACGAATGGGGGAACATCGGCGCCCGATGCGCTCACCGTCAGCGCGCCACCCTCGACCCACAACGGACCCGGGCCAGCTTCTTGACGATATCGGCCTCCAGCATCTGGCATGAGCGTCAGTGGAATGCGCGCTCCGTGGACCTCGATCGCACCCGCGCTGACCTGGGGCGCCAGGCCCTGCGGGGTCTGTCTCGTGTCGTAGCTGCAGTCAGAGAGCTTGCAGTCATCCTGCACCAGCTGAGTGCATCGTGAAGAGGGGTAGCGAGACGACGCGCCGGCGAAACCGGCGACGACGAGGTATTGCGCATGCCCCGCCGAGTCGAGGTTCTGCAACAAGGTGACCGTTCCAGACTTGGTGGGCGGAGGCTGCGGGGGCGGCGTGCTGGGCGCGGGCGGCGCACCGGGCGCGGCCCCTGACCAGACCGGCGGCCGTGCGCGCTGCACGCACGCCGGGAGGGCCAGCAACCACACACTCAGCCGAAAGCACCACCGAGGTTCGAGCATGACCCGAATCCCATACGCCAAGAGACGGGCGCGAGCCCAGGTTTGGATGCCAACCGTTCACGCTTCCGCGCGACCCAGCTCGACCTGGCACGGCTTGGAGTTCCGCCCGTCACCGCGACGAGAACGGGCCGGGTTTGCGCGCGGCCAGGGCAGCGAACAGCTCGCGGTCGAACTTGGTACGTTCGCCATGGGCCACGATCATGCCCACGAGCACGATCGAGGCGACACTCACGCCCATGCGCACGAGCTTGGAGCGCACCAAGATGTGCACCCGCTCCACGCCCGAGCGAATGTCGAAACCCCAGGTCGTGAGCGCGGTCCTCGCCTCGGACTCGTACGAGGTGAGCGCTTCCCAATCGTGGAACGCGATCAGGCGCGGCCCGCCCGCGGCGCCAGCGTTCACGGACTCGATGATGCGATCGGCCAGCTCGCGGTCCAGGTGGCCTCCGGCCAACGTGACGATCACGCCGGGCGCCGGTTGCCAACTCTCGACGCTGCCTCGCTCGGTCGACCAGGCTCCCAGCTTGTTCTTGAGAGCGTCGTGTCGCCGGCTCAGGCGAACGGAGCTGGAATGAGGGGCCATCTCGGAGCAGTGCGGACGCTAGCGCTACTTCACGCCCGGGAGCACCCCTGTCGCCTACGCCGCGATACGGCTCACGAATCCGAGGCAGGAGCCGCCCTGCTGCACCGTGGAGTGACCGTGCGTTTCATGGACCCGTGGAGGAGCGCGCGCGCGTGGCCGTCGCCACCCAGCGGGGCTTGCCGCCACGGCGTCGCCCAGCGAAAACCAGGACCAGGGCAAGGGACCATGACCAGTCCGACGGCGCGGCTCTGGCAGCGAAGGCGCATCCCGCGCTCTCGCCGGCGACGACCCGCGTCTTCTGGCGCGAACCGGAGGCGCCGCTTCCTCCGCTACCGCTCCCGGGTCCGACGGAGCCCGCGCCGGAGCCGCCGCCGCTGTTCTCCGAGGGCGGCTCCGCAAGAGTGGGCGGGTCGAGGCACAGCCAGTTGTCGAGCCAGGTGTCGGAAGTCTCCGCGTGGTCGAACCAGCGCACGCAGCTCTTCCCGTCGATGGGTCCAGCCGAGCTCCAGCTGAACTTGAACGGCGACCCCTTGGGCAGGCACAGGTAGTTGTCGCTCCAGGCGGCGCTCTGCTCCTCGCTCGCTTCGGTGACGGCGGTGCAGTCCATGTCGGCGATGGGTCCGGCGTACGACCATTTCATCCCGACGTCGGCGTCGCTGCAGAAGTAGTTGTCCTTCCACGTGTCGGGGTCACTCGGCTCGTCGACGTTGACGCAGTTCTTGTCGGAGAGCGGCCCCGCAGCGCTGAACTCGAAACCTGCGTTCGCGAACGTGTGGACGGGCTCCGAGCACACGTAGTTGTCGCTCCAGGATTGGTCGAGGTCGGCGGGTTCGTTCCACTGCACGCAACTCTTACCCGCGATGGGGCCTGCGCTCGAGTAGCTGAATGCCCAGGGACTCTGCTTCGGCAAACACAGGTAGTCGTCGCTCCAGGCGCCGGCTTGTGGGTCTGCAGCCTCGAACACGGCGGTGCAGTCCATGCCCGGCACGGGGCCGCTGACGGACCACTTCATGCCGAGGTCTCGCTTGCTGCAGAAGTAGTTGTCGCTCCAGCTCTCCGGATCTTGCGGTTCGTCGACGTTCAGGCAGTGGAGGCCGGGTTCTTCGCCGTCACAGCTGAACGTGAATTGGCCGTCGGTGCGGTCACACGACGGAGGCTGGAAGCTGATCGAGTTGTAGCGGGTGGCGACGTACGTTCCGCCCCACGAGAAGTAGACCGTGCTGCCGCTGACGCTGGAGACGCCCCAGTCTTTGGCTTCAGCGACCTTGCCGCAGTCTCCCTCGTGCATGATGTGCATCTTCGAGTGCGGCGTGACCCAACCCGCGAACAAGATGATGTGGGACTTGTCCGCGGCGTAGAGCGCGTCCCCCGGCGCCAGATCCACCGCGTCGATGGGGGTGGACACGGACGAATTGGCCAGCCCGGTCACGACCAGCCCCGGCGGCGGCAGCCCCCAGGCCCACGACACGAACCCGGAGCAGTCGCTGCGATACGGATCCCACTCCGGATTCGCTGCGGCGCCGGTGCGCTCGCACGTCTTGCCGCACGCCGCATCCCACCCGTGGTTGACCGCCTGGCAATAGGGGACCTGGGCGTCCACCCAGGCCTGACCGCGCGCGATGACCTCGCTCGCGACGATGGCCTCGGAGCTTTGTCCGACGTCTCCGGAGGTAGCGGGGGAATCACCCGGCTCGGACGGCGAGCCGCCACAAGCGGGCAGGAGCGACACCAAGAAGGCGGCGACCGCGCGCGTCACCCGGTCCGTCGAAACGCGAGGAGGCACGAGGTTGGCAGAGCAATTCGGATGCCGGAGCCCACCGCACGAGAATCCCGAGGAAACGGCCTGCGAAAGCCGCGGACGCAACCAGCGGTTGGCACTCGAACGCCGGCGGTTGGCGGCCGCGTGCTACGCAAGGGCAGCGATGCGGCGGAGGTCCACTTGGTTGGCGGTGTCGATGGGGCTCTCGTTCTCGGGAGCGGCCGGCTGCGGACGCTCGAGCCCGGGTCCTGCCAGCACGCCGGCCCCGCCCATCGTCTTGGCGCCGCCGGCGGAGAGAGCGCCTTCGACCGGCGCGCCTGAGCCTGCGCCACCCGCCGAAGCGGCGGAAGGGTTCGCCGTGTACCTGATCGACGACGCTGCGCAGCCGTTCGCTGAGACCTCCTCCCGGCCGCCTTCAGGCGTGACGCTGGCGGAGGAAACGGTGCCTTTCGGGCCCGACGCCATGCGGAGGGTGCGCTTCGCCCAGTTCGAACGCGCCCGACTCGAGCCAGCCGATCGAGCCCTCGAGCGTGCGCGGGGCTGGCTCGCGTCCATCCCACTCCCTTCGGGGGCTCGCTTCCTGCTGCAGCCGTCCTACGCCACCATCGTCGACGCAAAGGGATCGAGGACGGAGCCCTCCGCCTGGCGCTCCTACGTGGTCACTGGCGAGCGGATCCTGGCAGAGGAAGATCTGGTTACGGCGGAGCTCGTGACCGAGCCCGAATACCGATACCTCGCGGTGAGCCTGGCACCCGCCGCGGCAGAGCGGTTCGCGAAGTTCACTGCTGACCACATCAAGCAACGTCTGGCCATCGTGCTGGACGGACAGGTGCAGAGCGCCCCCGTGCTCGTGTCCAAAATCGAGGGAGGAAAGCTGTCCCTCGTCGTGTCGAACGACGCTGCGGGGGCGTCCGCCACCGGGCTCGTGGAGCGCGTCCGCAGAGCGAAGCCCTAGCGCACGGCTGTCTCCAAAAAGTGGATTCGATGTTACCGTGAGCCGAGTGGCGGACCCGGCGTTGAGCCAACTGGAGCTCGAGCGTGACCTCTACCGCCGGCTGCTCGAGCTCGGCGAGCACGAGGACGTCGCACCGTTCCTGACCGAAGCCCTGAACCTGGTGGTCGAGGTCACGGGCGCGCGCCGCGGCTATCTCGAGCTCGGTGACAGGAAGACACCCAAGCTCTGGCTGGCAAAGGGGTTCGATGACCGTGAGGTCGATCGCGTGCGCGCGGAGCTGTCCACTGGGATCATCGGTCGCGCCCTCGAGACCGGCCAGTTGGTGAGCACAGCCAGTGCCATCGAGGACCCACGCTTCGCTTCCCAGGGGAGCGTGCAAGCGCGACAGATCCGAGCGGTGCTCTGCGTCCCGGTGGGCCAGCCCTCGCGGGGCGTGGTCTATCTCCAAGGTCGTTCCGAGCCGGGGCCGTTTCCCGAGCGGGACCAGGGGCTGGCGAAGATCTTCGCGCGCCACCTGGCGCCCCTCGCCGATCGCTTGCTGGCCCAAGAGAGCGAGGCCAGAGGGCAGGACCACACCACCGAGCTTCGCGCGCGGCTCCGCGTCGACGAGATCATCGGCACGAGCGAGGCGCTCGCGCGCCTGTTTCGCAGCATGCTGGTGGCCGCGCCCGTGGACATGTCGGTGCTGATCGCAGGAGAGAGCGGAACCGGGAAGACGGCGGTGGCACGCGCGCTGCACGCGAGCTCGGCCCGCTGCGCCGGGCCCTTCGTCGAGCTGAACTGCGCCGCGCTCCCCGCGGCTCTGTTCGAAAGCGAGCTCTTCGGGGCGGAGAAGGGCGCCCACAGCACGGCCGATCGCCGCATCCTGGGCAAAGTGGACAGCGCGACGGGGGGCACGCTGTTCCTGGACGAGATCGCGGAAATCCCCCTGGAGTCCCAGGGCAAGTTGCTCACCTTCCTGCAGAGCAAGGCGTACTACCGACTCGGCAGCTCGACCGCAGAAACCGCCGACGTGCGCATCGTTGCCGCCACCAACGCCGACCTCCGCGCAGAGGTCTCGAGCAAGCGCTTCCGTGAGGATCTCTACTATCGGCTGAGCGCGCTGGAGCTCGCGGTGCCCGCTCTCGCCGAGCGGCGCGAAGACATTCCCGCCATCGCCGACGCCATCGCGCGACGCACCAGCGCGACGCACGGCCGCGAGCTACCGCTGACTCATGCCGCCAAGCTCGCACTCGCCGAAGCAGAGTGGCCCGGCAACGTGCGCCAGCTCGAAAACGTCGTCCAGCGGGGCTGGGCCACGGCCTCCGCATTGGGCTCCGCGGTCATCGAGCCGAAGCACCTGTTCGGCGAAGCCGCGGCTGCCGAATCGGGCTCGGACACGCAGGCTCTGTCGTACCACGATGCGTTGCGCGGTTTCCAGCTGCGCTTCCTCGGCGAGGCGCTGAGAGAAAGCGACTGGAACGTGAGCGAGGTCGCGCGACGGCTCGAGCTCTCGCGCTCGCGCCTCAACGAGCTGATGCGTTCGCTCGGACTCCAGCGGCCCGGCGGCAAGTGAGTCACGTCATGCGCCGCGACGAACCGCCGCCACCCGACACCGTGGGAGGCTTCCGGGTGCTCGGGAGGATCGGCGGTGGGGGCATGGGCAGCGTGTTCGAAGGCGAAGAGCCCAACATCCAGCGGCGAGTAGCCATCAAGATCCTGCGTGCACGCCTGGCCGACGATCCCGATTTCGTGGAGCGCTTCCGCAACGAGGCGCGCCTCGCCAACTCCGTCGCCCACCCTGCCATCGTCGACGTGTTCTCGTTCGGGCAGCTGGACGACGGCCGACCGTATTTCGTGATGCCGTTGCTCGAGGGGGCTTCGGTGCGCGAGCTTCTCGATCGCGAGCGACGTTTGCCGCCCGAGCGCGCGTGGGCCATCGCCCGCGAGGTCGCATCCGCGCTGGCAGCCGCCCACGCCGCGGAGCTCATCCACCGCGACCTCAAGCCCGACAACGTGTTTTTGGAGCAGAAGGGGGAGCACGAGAGGGTGCGGGTGATGGATTTCGGAATCGCCAAGAGCGTCGGCGCATCGGTTTTGGCCGGCTCTCCCCGCACCCAAACCGGCGTGCTGCTCGGGACGCCGGCCTACATGGCGCCCGAGCAGTGGTGGGGAGCGAAGCTCGATGCGCGGGTCGACCAGTATGCCCTCGGCGCGATGCTCTTCGAGATGCTGTCGGGTGAGCCACCGTTCGATCCCGGTCACGAATCCGGTGTGATGAAGCTGCACCTGCATGCGCCAGCGCCAAGCCTCGAAAGCAAGGGGCTCGAACGCATGGAACCGGTCGACCGCCTGCTCGGGCGGCTGCTCGCCAAGGAACCGAGCGAGCGATTCTCCTCCATGACGGACGTAATCGCTGCCGGCGACGCGGCCTTCGCGTCCGTCTCGAACCGTGCCGAGCTCGGCTCGGCGCCGACGGAGCTCGAGGCGCGCTCCGAGACCGACGAGCCGAGCGCCTCGGGCGCCGAGCTCGGTTCGGCACGGCTCGAGCTGGCTCCGGCTCGCACCGAGGCGGGCGATCCAAACCGCAAGCTCGTGCCTCCGGCTCGCATCCGGAACCGGTGGCTCTTGAGCCATGCGCTTTCCATCGCGGCCACGCTCGCGACGCTGGGCGCAGTGGGGTACGTCGGTCCGGGCCAACGCGAACCCGTCGTGTGGTTCTGGATCTCCGGCTGGATGGCCTACCCGGTCGTGCTCGTGTTCGTCGCCGCTGCGATCTTGATCCCCGTGCTCGAGCTCCAGATGGACGGCGTACGGCGCTTCCGCTGGTTCACGCTCACGCTGGCGCTCGGGCCCGCCCTGCTCGGCGCTCTCGGCACCTACATGGGGTGGGACGTCGTTTCGCGCGCCGTGGGCGGGACTGCGGCCACCGACGGCTTCGCGACCTTCAACGAAGGCGCCTACGAAGCAGGAGCCAATCGCTTCATGGGGTTCGCGTTCTCGGCCGGGCTCACGCTGTCGCTGGCACTGTCGACGGCGCTCGGGAGCGCGCAGGTCGGGGGGGAAGACAAGGATCGAGTCGGAGCCGCGCTCGGCGTCGCCGCGGCGGCGTTTGCCCTGTTCAGCGTGGCGCTCGGCGCACCCAGCGTAGTGTACGTCGCCGTTTCCACGGCTCTCATCGCAGTGCTCTGTCATTTCCTGCCCAATCTGCCCGGCAAGGTCGCGACCGAAGTCGAGCGCAGTGTGTTCGCTGCCTTTGCGCTGTTCTTCGCCTCCGGACAAGCGCTGGAGCGAGTCGCGGCTCGCAAGGCCGTGCTGTGGACCTCCGACTTCACGCGCGCCGTTCGCGTTCGCGAGATCCTCGCCGCCGAGGCGGAAGAGCGCGCCACTTCCGCCGCGATCCTGTTCGCGGTGGTCCTGTTCGTGTTGACTCGAATCGCTCGCCTCCGAGCGGATCGCGAAGTCACTCCGGAGCTCCGACGGCACTGGTTTCTGGGCGTGGTCCTGCTCGTGGTCATCGGTTCCGACGCGTACTTCTCGGGGAAGTTCCGCGCCGTCGGCGCCGCCACGCGGGAAGCGCTGTCGTCTCAGTTCGCGCTCTTCGCCGAGCTCGACCCACCGGTCGCTGATGCCATGCCAGCGTCCGTTTTCGCACCCTCGCGCGGCGCTGCTCTTCAAGTCACGCGCACCGCCGTCGCGGTCAACGGCAAGGAGGTCACGCGCCTGAACGCGATGTCGACCAGCGAAGGTCGGCGTCGGGTAGAGGACGCGCTCTTCGGCGCGTTGGCTCGAGCCTCCGAGGCCCCCCTTTCGTGCATCGTGGATCGCCGCGTCACTTGGGCGGCGCTCCGCGACCTCCTGGCATTGTCGAGGCTCGCGGGCGCCACCGAGGCGGAATTGCTCTTCACGCGCGGCTCGCCACCCGACCTGCCGCCGAATGGTCCACCCGAGGTGAGCTGGGTTCAGCCGAGCGACTTCGTGGCCGTGCGCGTCTCCTTGGGACCGCAGGGTCTCGATCCCGACCCGGCGAAGCCCCTCGAGGAGCTCGCCGGCTCCCTGTTCGATGCGGCACGCGCGGGTCGAAGCCCCGTGTTGCGGATCCCCGAGCTGCCGGCGTCCTCGCCGCCGCGGGATCCACGCTGAGCTTCGAGCCGGTCCTTCAATTCGTGAGCTTGCCCAGCAAGCGCTTGGCTTTCGCCGTCTGCCAGGCCTCGGCGAAGGCGCCGACCTTGCGCTGCGTGCAGTCCTTGCAGACGAACACGTTCATGAACCGGTCCCCGTCCACGGCAACGCGGCCGTCTTTGACGGCTTTGGAAAAATCCCAGTGGAGGAGCGAAAGGCTGGCCTCCCCCTTCTCCGCGCCGATGGTCGTCGCAGTCACCCCGTCTTCGCTCTCCGCGCTCGCCTCGGAGACCTTCCAACCCAGTCCCGCCAGCACCTCCTTCAGGCCGTCGCGGTCGAGCTCGTCGATGGGCTTCTTGGCCTCGATCTCCGCTAGCAGCTTTTTGCCCGGGGTCGGAGAATCCTCGAGTTCGATGGCGAGCCCGGAGGTCTTGCCCATCTTGCCCGCGTGCTTCTTGGCGGCGACGTCTTCGCCCAGATCGATCACCGTGACGTAGGCATAGTGCTTCGGATCCTCCAGCTCCAGGTCGTATTGGTCGCAGTCGAAGGTCCTGTCCTCGTGGGAGCTCAGCACCTTCCAGCCGGCCTTTTTGGCGCGGCTCTCGAGGTCCTTCAGCGAGAACCCGCCGAACTTCCCCGCCGCAACCTCGGCACCCTCCTCGGCCTCGCTGCTCGCAGCGCTCGAGCTCGCTCCGGGTGCAGACGACGAGCTCCGCGACGAGCCCTTGCACGCGAGAAGCGCGGCCACGAGCAGCAGAGCAGTCGCTAGCTTCGTCATGCCCCGAGGGCTACTCGCGCCCGCGGTCGACGTCCAGAACACCGAGGCGACAGGCCGGCTCGTGCGGCTCCACGACCCGACGGCCGGGATCCCGGACACCGAGCGCCGCCCGCTGGCCGGGAAGGCGGCCACTCGAAGCCACGGTGTCGAGCTTTCCGCCGAGAATCCGTGGATCCCACGCTCGGCACGCCGCTCGCAATGGCTCCCATCGCCCCGTCACGGTGACGGCGGAAACAGGAGAGGACTCGAACGAACATGATGACGTACTTCCGAGATGGCGGTTTTGGAATGTGGTTGATTCTCTTGGTCGCGCTCGGCGCAACGGCGGTGGCCGCGGCCAGCAAAGGCGAACGTCGCACGCGCGCGCTCTGGCTCGGAAGCTACGGCTCGCTCGTGACCGGCGTGTTCGGAATGGCCGCGGGGATGGTCGCCGTGAGCAGGAACGCGCCGCACTTCGCCGACAAGGCGGAAGCGGTCGCCATCGGCCTGGGGGAGCTCAGCAACAACGGCAGCTTCGCTGCGATCCTGGCGACGGTGCTGGCGATCGCGGCGGTGCTCGCGGCTCCGAAGTCCAAGGCGCAGGCTGCGTGAGCTGGTCACCTCGTGCGGGGCGGGCCACCGAGAGCGGCTCGCTCCGCGCCGAGAGCCGGGCTACGCGAACCTTCGCTCGAGGAGTCGGGCGGCGTTCTCGGGCGCGTCCCAAGCCAGAACGCTGCGCTGGAACTCGCGAGCCCTGCTGCGGGCCACTTCGTCGACGAGCGCTCGGTCGATGGCCGAGAGGATCTGCTGCACGTCGAGCCGGCGGATGCGCAGACGTGTGGCGATGCCCTTTCGCACGAGGCACTCCACGTTGCACTCTTGCTCCGGGTTGCCGTTGGGGATCGCCACGATGGGCGTCCCTGCGGCGCAGGCCGTGAGCAGCGTGCCGATCCCACCGTGGACGACCGAGACGGCGGCCATGGGGTTCACCTGCTCGGCGGGGATCCAATCGGTGACGATCACGTTGTCGGGAACGTCGATGGCGAGCCGCCGGAGGAGCGGGGCGACCGGAGCGATGACGCGATACGGGCGACCGCCGAACGCCGGGATCAGGCGTGCGATGAGCGCTTCGACCCCGGAGCTTCCCATGGCGAAGTACACGATGGGCTGGTCGCGGGGCAGCGCGCGGACCGCCTCCGGAACCTCCAGCGGCAGGCCACCGAACAGCGGACCGATGAAGTCGTGGCGCCCGGCGAGTCGCGCGGGGACTTCGAGGCCGGAGAAGTCCGGGGGCTCGGCGAACCAATTCTCGTCGCCCTCCAAGAGCTCGGAACCCGAGAAACCGGAGAGGCCGAGTCGGCGCGCGACTCGATTGAATCCACGGTTCATGGTCCAGAACGTGAAGGGGGCCGCCCGGGCGGCCATGCGATCGCGCAGCCGCGCCGGAACGAGACGCGAGAGCGGCGAGTCGATGGCGTCGGGCCAGGTACCGAACCGCTGGAAGTACTCGAGGAGCCAGGTCGTCTGGTTGATCCACACCAGCGGGACCCGCGCGAGCCGCGCCGAAAGAGCCGTCGAGAGACAGAACCCCGTGATGACCGCCCGGGCGGAGAGGCGCCGAATCAGTGCGCATTCGGCTTGGACCCGCGCCTCGAGCTCCGCGTCCGAAAAATAGTCCTGAGCGATGGCCTCGCCACGGTTCTTCTGCCAGAAACGTTCGACGCGCTCGTCGCTCAGCTGAGGCTCGAGCGGGACGACGCGAAACCCCTCTCGCTCGATGAAGGCGTGGTTTCTCCCGCGCGCGTCGTAGCTACAGAACACGCATTCGAACGAGCGGCGCGCGACCTTGGCAACCTGCAGGGTCCGCGTGACCTCGGCGAGATTGAGTGTCTCCGGCGCGAAAAGCAGAACGGGCTCGCCCACCAGCGCCGACCCTACGCTGCCGCCACGGCCGAGTCCACGCGACGAGCGGCGCGACCGACCTCGATCGGTTCTCGCCGGGCCGAGCGGACCATGCGTCGTGCCCTCGCGCTCGCCCCCATGCTCGCGGGAGTCTCGCGCGGCGCCCCACCGCGGCCGGCGTCCGGCGGGTTCGCACCGCGACTCGCAGGCCGGCGGCGCGACCCTCACCGTCGACGCCGCAGCCGCTCACCGAGTACCGCCAGGCGTTCGAAGCACGCTTCGGGATCACATCCGAGGAGTCGGCTCGCCTGAGCGCGCCCTCGCCAAGCGGAGCTTCGAGGCCGTGGAGAAGGCCCACGCCGACGGGCGCGTGCTCGTTCAGGCACTCGTCGAGGACGCAGGGCGGGCCTGCCGAGCTCACGGCGGTGGGAAAGCTGCTCTCGCTATGAAACTCTTGCGCGGCGCGGGGGCCCCGATGCAAGAGTCCGCGTCATGACGGCGGATGCCTTCGTCGCGGGCGCGACCGGTTACACGGGTCGCGAGCTCGTTCGCGTGCTCGCGGAGTCCGGACGGAAGGTCGTGGCGCACGTACGCCCAGACTCGTCGAGACTCGACGAATGGCGCGAGCGTTTCGCGGCGCTGGGGGCGACGCTGGATACGACGCCTTGGGAACGCACCCAGCTCACCGAGAGCCTGCGTCGCTCGGCGCCCGCGGTCGTCTACGCCCTGCTCGGCACCACGAGGGCGCGCCAACGCGCATCGGGCCAAGGCGAGAGCTATGAATCGGTGGACTATGGGCTCAGCGCCATGCTCCTCGCCGCGTGCGTCGACTCGGGGGTGTGCCCGCGCTTCGTCTATCTTTCGAGCGTCGGTGTCTCGCCAACCACCAAGAACCCCTATCTCGCGGTCCGTGCGCGCCTCGAGCGCGAGGTCCGCGAGAGCGGGCTCCCCTTCACGCTGGTGCGGCCGTCGTTCATCACTGGCCCCGACCGCGACGACGCTCGCCCCGGCGAACGGATCCTCGCCGGAGCGCTCGACGTGGGCTTGTCCGCGCTGGGAGCGCTCGGCGCCCGAACCCTCGCGTCGCGCTACCGATCGACGACGAATACGACCTTGGCGAACGCCCTCGCGCGCGTGGGCTTCGACCCGGAGTTCGCGAACCGAATCGCCGAAGGAGCGGACCTCGGCGCGTGACCGCCAAGCACGCGAAGCTCCCACTGCCGGACGGCCGCAGAACCTGCGCTGGCGTGGCGTTGCGGGCCCCGAGCGTTCTCGGTAGATCGCTCACGTGAGCTCGATTCGACTGCGTTCTGGCAATCAAATGGTGGTGGAAGGCGCGCTCCGCGCCGGCTGCCGCTTCTTCAGCGGCTATCCCATCACGCCCGCCTCGGAGATCTACCGGGAGGCGACCTTGCGTCTGCAAGCGCGGGGTGATCTGGCGGTGGGCGCGCCGGACGAGATCTCGGCGCTCTGCTACTGCATCGGGGCTTCGCAGCGCGGCTTCAAGACGATGACTGCGACGTCGGGCCCTGGCTGGGCGTTGATGATCGAAGCGTTCCAATACGCGCTCATGGCCGAGACACCGCTGGTCGTCAGCGTGGTGCAGCGCCTCGGTCCGAGCACGGGCGGCGCGACACAGGGCGGGCAAGGCGACGTGCTGCTCACCGAGTTCGCGACGTCGGGCGGCTACACGGTGCCGGTCTTCGCGCCGAGCACGCCCCTCGACTGCTACCGATTGGCCGTGCACGCCTTCAACTGGTCGGAGGTCTTGCGCTGCCCCGTCGTGCTGTTGAGCGACAAAGAAGTGGGCATGACCTACGAGGCCGTCGACCTCCGGAGTCTGCCCGCGGTCGAGGTCTGGGACCGCCCGCTGGCCAGCGCCGAGGGCTACCGCGCCGTGGCGTTCGACCGCCCCGAAGACGTGCCCCCCTTCGCCCCGCTCGGCGGGCCGCTCAAGGTCACGGTCACCGGCTCGGCCCATAACAAGGACGGCTGGCTTCGCAAGAACGACCCCGAGACGCTCGACGTGCTCCGGCACCTCGAAGCCAAGGTCGCGGCCCGCGCGCACGAGATGGCGCTGGTCGACGCCGATCTGGAGCCCGGTGCGGACACGCTGATCTTGAGCTTCGGCGTGACCAGCCGCGCGGCGAAGGAAGCCGTACTCCGTGCCCGCAGCGCGGGGAAGCGAGTGAGCTTTCTTGGTGTGCTCACCCTGTTTCCGATCCCCGTTCAGGCCATCCGCGCCGCCGCCGCCGGCGTGCGCCGCGTGGTCGTCGCCGAAGAGAACGCTCCGGGACTCTATCGGCGCGCCCTCGCCGGCGTCGTGCCGGAGCTGCCGCTCACGGGCGTGAACCAGATCGGCGGCATGATCCGGCCCGCCCAGATCCTGGAGGCCGCATGACCGACGCGACGTTCCTCGCCGACCGGCCAATGCCCTACTGCAAGGGATGTGGGCACGGTGTCGTCAGCCGCCGCTTGAACGACGCGCTCCTCCGTTTGGGTGTGAAGCCGGAGGACGTGGTGCTCACCAGCGACATCGGCTGCGTGGGGCTGGTCGACCCGCTGTTTCCGGAAGTACACACCGTCCACACCATCCACGGCCGCTCCACCGCCGTGGCAGCCGGCGCGGTGCTCGCAGATGCGCTGCTCGGCGACGGTCGCATGAAGAACGTGGTGATGATCGGCGACGGCGGCGCCACCATCGGGCTCCTGCACTTGGCGCAGGCGGCGCTGATGAACGTCGACCTGACGGTCTTGCTCCACAACAACATGCTCTACGGCATGACCGGCGGCCAGCATTCCGCCTTCACGCCGGAGGGCTTTGCCACCAGCACCACCCCCGAGGGCAACTGGATCCCGGCCATCGACATGGAGAGCTTCGTGCGCGGCTGCCAGGGCGGCTTCTTCGCGCGCAAGCTGGCGACGGACGCCGACCTGCACGAGGTCATCGCCACGGCCATCGCCTACCCCGGCTTCGCCATGGTCGAGGTGCTCGAGCTCTGCACCGGGTTCGGTGTTCCGCTGAATCGGCTCGACGGCAAGAGCCTGAAACGAACGGCGGAGGCGCGCGGCCACGCCCTCGGCGTGCTCATCGATCGCAGGGATCGAAGGCCGTACCACGAGACCTATCGCGAACGGTTCCCGCAGCGCGACCCGGCTCCGGGCGCGACGCAGGCGAGCGCCGATGCGGCGGGGCCGAGCTTCGGTCACCGCCTCGAAGGGCCGATGACCGTGATCATCGCCGGCAGCGCGGGGGAGCGCGTGCAGACCGCCGGCGCCGTGCTCAGCCAAGCCGCCGTGTTGTCCGGTCTCTCGTGCGTCCAGAAAAACGACTACCCCGTCACCGTGGGCAGCGGCTTCTCGCTAGCCGAAGTGAAGCTCAGCCCGAACCCCATCCTCTACACGGGCAGCGACGCCCCCGACGCGCTTCTGGTCGTGTCCAGCGACGGGCTCCGCGAGGCGAAGGCGCGGGGCGACCTCGGGCGTCTCGCACCTAGCGCAACGCTGATCGCAGACTCGACGATCGCCGCCGAGCTCCCAGCCGCCGGGCTCCTCGCGCTTCCTCTCCGCAATCGGCTCTCGGCGGACGCGGCCGCCTTCGGCGCGGTGTGCGCACTCGTGGCCAAGACCGGTGTCCTCGAACGCGGGGCGGTCCTCGCAGCCGTCGAGGTGCTCGGCGGCAAAGGCCAAGCGGTGCTCCGGGAGCGCGCAGACACGGCGTTCGCCTTGGCGGACGGTTGACGGCCTGGCTTCCGCGAGTCGACGCGGCCGTCAGCTCCACCAGTCGATGACGATGTCGCTCGGCTGGTGCGGATCGGCGAACACCGTGAGGAGCGCGCCGTCGTGGACGGCTCCGCGCCGCGGGACCGGCTCCGTCAGCCGCACGGCGTAGGGCGCACGGTTCGGCAACTCGACCTCCAGGTCGAACGTGTAGACCGAGGCGCCATCGACGCGCAGTCGTGACTCGTCGTAGCGCAAAACTCGAGCGCTGCCGCGAACGCCGGAGGTCATCAGGCGCTGCTTCTTGCGGAGCTTGGCGAGCCCCCGGGATCCGATGACCAGGAGCAAGAGGGCGAGGGCGAACCAGAACAGCCCGAAGGCGGCGACGCCGGCCAGCTCGCTCCCACCGCCGCCACGGACTCCCACCACGCCGACTCCGAACGCACAGACCGCCGCGAAGCCGGCGAACAGCACGCCGAGCACCACGCACACGATGGCGTTTCCGCGCTTGGCTCGGTCCAGCGCTGCGACGGAGCGTTCAAGGGCCTCTCGCGGACCGCGTTGCATGTCCCGCATCTAATCCGAGTGGGCCGTCGAAGCGGAGCCCAAATCACTCACCGTCCGCTGGTCCCTGTGCCCAAGCGGAGCACGCGCCGCATCAGTCTTTCGACACCGAGCAGTGTCCGGGTGGGCTGCTCCAGGTCGCCTGGCACTTCTTCGAACCGTCCCAACAGCCGTACACGTTGCGACCCGTCTTTGCGCGGAGGTTCGCTTCGAAATGGAGGTCGCGGCACGGCATCCCCGAAGTGAAGCCCGAAACCTGGCAAGTGGCGGTGTCGAAGGTGTACTTGTTGTCCCCGACCGTCCACGTCCCGCCGGACACTGCGACGTTCTGCGGGATGGTGAAGCGCGTGTCGATGGCGCCGATCGTGCGGATGTTGCATGCGTCGTCAGCCTTCACGCCTGGGCACGAAAAGCGCCACGTCCCCTGGGCCCCGCACGTGTCGGTGGGCGGCGCGGGTGCGGGCGCGGGTGATGGATCTCCGCTGCTCGGATTCGGGTCACTCCGCTTGCAGCAGAGGAGGACCAACAGCAGAAACCCCGAGCTCGCGCTCGCAACCCGCCTTGCCGTGCTCAACACGCTTCGACTCTATGTCGGACGCATCGTTCGAGACAACCGAGGAGACTCCATCCGGCGCTTTGGCCGGCGCGGACGAAGATTCTGCGATGGGACTTGGCCGCCCACGGCGGTACGAACCGGGAATGAGGGCTCTCTTGGCGGCGAGGCTCCTGCGCCTGGCACTTCTCACCATCTTCGCGCTGCTGGCGCTGTCGAGCGAAAGCGCCCCAGAGGCGCGCGCGAACCCGACGGGCTTTCGCTTCACACTCGTCGTCGACGAAAGTGTCACCGGCAACCCCGGCTACAAGGCCCACGTTCGCACGGTGTTCGAGTCCAGACAGCCGAAGCAACCCATCGAACTCACGGCGGGCGACGAGATCCGTTTCTACCAAGTCGAGATGAACGGTACGGCCCAAGGCTGGAACGGTCCCGAGAAGAAAGCTTTCGCCATCGGCGCGCCAGAGCCGCGACACAAGGACTTCGTGGCAGCACGGCTCAAGGTGGAAGCCTCGGGCGCCACGCTGAGCTTCTCCATGCCGTTCGTCCCGGGCGGTGACGGCATCACCTACTGGTGCGGCGATCACACTCCGAATCCCGAGTTCAAGTTGAGCACCGACGAGCTCAAACACTGGGCGAAGGTGAGCAAGACGCTGAGCGGCACCCTCTCCGAAGGCGGCGACGCGAGCTGCGGCGGACGCTTCTCGGTGTCGTTCCGAGGGGGCACGGCCGAAGAAGAGGACAAAGACCCGGTCAGCATCCAGGGCCCCGGCTGTTCGTGCGATCCTGACGAGATCCTCGAGGTCAAGGCGAGCGCGAAATCCTCGAGCGGCACCTTCGCCGCCTTCGAGGTCAAGTCCGAAGCCAAAGCCGCCGAGGTGGTGCTGAACCGCGGCGGCAAAGATCCGCTCCTGCGCCTGCGCGGCGACGGCAAGACGACGGGCGCCACGACCGTGGTCGCGATCTACAAGGACAAGGGCAAGACCGTCCGCAGCAAGCCTCACGTGGTCCACTTCGGCAACGTGAACGAGATCGTCGAGGTCGAGAGCGCATCGCACCTGGCCGACCACGAGTACCTGTTCAGCGGCCAGGGCAAGGTGCTCAGCATCCCGGTCCGCAGCGAGGCCTGGCTCGACGGCACGAGCGCGAGTGAGCGCATCGTCTGGAGCATCACCGAGCGGGGGTCACCCGTCGTTCAACCGGACAAGAAGCAAGGCGCGTCGGTCAAGTTCGAGGCCAAGCAGATGCCAGACCAGAACGACACGTTCGGTCCGCGTGAAATCAGCGCGCGCGTCGACGCCGAGGGTTGCAGCTGCACGAAGAAGCACTCCGTGAAGCTCTTCTTCGCCCGCAACGAGCGCAACAACCCCCTCGGGCAGGAGCCGAACTGGTCCTACTACTGGAAGCAGACCAAGGCGGGCCAGGGCTTCGCGTACAAGGTCGTTCCCGTGATTCCTCAGCCCAAGCTCTCGAAGCCATCGCCCGACTCCGTCGCCCGCTACGACCCCATCGACGACGTCGTCTACCTTCGCGACGCGCTCCTCACCGTCGGCTGCGCAGGGCGGCCGAGCGGCGAGCGCGACAAGGGCATCGATTGCTACGCCAGCACGCTCCGGCACGAGACGCAGCACAAGATCGAGCTCACGAGTTGGTGGGGGCCGAAGCTCCAGGACTACTCCGACGCCCGCGATCCGGACTGGGACTACGTACCGAACGAAATAGAGGACCTCTGGGGCTGCGATTGGCTCTCGGATCAGTCGTGTCCCGACTTGCCGCCCGGATTGGCGAAGCTCGGCGCGAAAGACCTCGAGACCAACGCCTACAAGGTCGGATGGCAGTGGCCGCTGCATTCGGCTTCGTCCGTCGACTGGGCATGCCCGGGCCAACAAACGAAAGCGTGTGGTGCCGAATGAACGCTCTCGTCTTTCCGTCGATCCGCCCGCTCGCGTTCAGCCTCGCCGCCGGGCTCTCGGTGGCCTCGTGCAGCGCGACTCCGGCATCCTCCGGCGCCAAGCTTCCGGTGAGCGGCTCGAGCCCCGTCGAGCTTCTCTCGCCGCTGCCCGACGGCGCGCGCTTCACCTATCGCGTCACGTCGAGCGGCGACGGCAGATCACGAACCGTCGAGATCGACGCGCATCAAAACCCCGATGGAAGCGTCGATCTCGAGTCGGGAGCGCGCAAAGAAACGCTGCGGGTCGCGGAGAGCGGCGTCACCACGCTCGACGGGCGCACGCTGCTTCGCCCGCCGCTCGAGGCGGGCTCGAGTTGGGACGCCGGTCGCGGCCGGAAGGCGCGACTCGACGCGGTGAACCTCGACGTGGTGGTGCCCGCCGGCACGTATACGGGCTGCGTCCGCGTGATCAGCGAAGACCCACCGCCCAAGGCGTCTCGCGTCACGAGCACCTACTGCCCCAACATCGGCAGAGTGGTGTTCGAGACCGACGACGGCGCCACCGTGGGCAAGCGCCATGTCGCCCGCTTCGAGCTCGTGTCGGTCGGCAGGGCGCCCGGACGCGCGCCCTGAGCCGGCGGCCGCCCCACCCCACGCGGCTCACTTCACCGTCACGGCGACCGCCGCAAAGGAATCGTGGACGCCGTCGTCGGCGTACACCTTCAACCAATACTTGCCGCTCGGCAGCCCGAGCGGGACGGCGAGCTGGGTCGAGAGCTCACCCTCGTGCGCCACGACCTTCTTGGTGACGACCTTGTCGTTGGCAGTCTCGTAGTTCTTCAGGATCACCGCGTCGCGATCCGGCGCGCCGTCGGCTGGAACCGGGGCGATGGCGCCCGCGATCACGCTGCGCTCGGTCTCGAGGCTGAGGGTCGCCGACCCCGCCGAGAGGCCCGGGAACTTTGCCGTCACCTCGAGCTCGGCTCCGCTGCTCGCGGAAGCTGGCGCCGTGAGCTCCGCGTCGTTCCGCGGATAGGCGAGCCGCATCCCCGGATCGCCGAACAGCGTGTACATGTGGAGGTGCGCATGGTGGAGCTCGTCGAGCTCGCTCGCGCTCAGGACGACGGTGGAAAGTGCGTTGATCTTCTGCCGCAGAGGATCCGCGTTCTTCAGCAACCGCTCCTTGGCGCGCACGAACGCGGCGCCCAGGGTCGCCGGGCGTTCTCCCGTGAGCGTTTGCGAGAGCTCGTAGATGAATCCGGCGTTGGCGACGGGATGCGATTCTTCGGTGGACGACAAGATGGCCGGCGGCCCACCCTCGAGCTCGAGCAGCGACTCGCTCAGACTCTGGCCTTTGTCGAAAGCGCCGGTGAGGCAAGCGACCAGGGTCAAGATGGGAGGCCGGTGCGCGACGGCGAGCTGTCCGAGCTCGGACTTGTCCAAGATGAAGTACGGCTTGCCGTTCCATTCGAGGGTCGCGAAGTTCCCCGTGGACCCATGGCCGACGTAGGTGACCATGAGTGCGCCTTCGTTGATGCGCGAATAGACCTTGTCGCTGAACTTCTCGGGGACGTAGACGTAGGGCGAGGTCTGTTTCGCATACGTCATCGTGAGGTCGTAGGTATAGGGAGCAGACTCGGCGATCTCGAACGCGAGGCTCTCGATCAGGGCGTCGTAGGCCGGCCCCATGCCGGGGGTGCTGGCGAAGACGTTGATGCGCCGATTCCAGGGTCCGACCTCGTAACTCTGTTCGTACGCCGTCACCTTGGCGCGAACGCGATCGACGTCGGCGTCCGATTTGGCCGTGATGCGGCCCACCGGCAGTTCCGGGATGTCGTCGCCGTCCATGTCCGCATAGACGTCGTCGCTGGTGACCTCCTGGTTTTCGGCCACGAAGAGGTGCGAGCCGGTGGGGACCGAATCCGTCTCTCCATTCCACGTGTACGTCGCGTCGCCGAGGATCAAGAGCGAGAGGCCGATCGCGGGGTCGCGGGCGGCGTAGAGCTTGGCGACGTGGTCCCGAATGCGCGTCCGAGCCTGCTCGACGTCGGTGGTGCCGCCGGTCACTTCGCTCAAGAGCACGAGGTCGACGCGCTCGCCGCTGGCCGCGCGAAAGTCTCGGTAGCGTGCGGCGGACTCCGCCAGGGTGTCGGCCGCCACGATGGCGTAGCTCACCGCCTTCGAGCCACCGGTGCCGCCCGAACCCGTGCCACCCGTGCTCGTACCGCCTGTTCCGGTTCCGCCCGTGCCGGCTCCGCCCGAGCCGCCGGCCCTGGAATCGGGGTCACCGCCGCAAGCGACGAGGAGGGCCAAAGACGAGATGAGGAATAGCTGCTTCATGCGCTCCAACGAGCAACGGGCGTGCCGCGCGCGGCGCGGGATTTTGACCGGGAAATCCCCCGCGATCGTCGCTCGAGGGGTGTGACGACGCAGATCCGTGATCGGCGAGATCACCCCTCGAGCGCGGTCTCTCGGAGCCTCGGCCACGGCTCACTCGGGCTGCTTGCAGACGTCGCCGGTGACCCAGAAGCTCGACGCGGTCCCGAGCGCGACGTTCTCGATGACGAACGACTCCGCGGCCTTGCCGGCGACGAAGTCGGCAATGGTGACGGAGGCGAGCTTCTTGCCGCCGGCGCACTGGGTCATGGTCCACTGCATCTTCGACGTGACGTCGAAGTGCGTGTGATTCGCTTGGGTCCAAGGTTGACCGTTGCGCCTCGACTTGCGCAACATGATCGACGAGAGCCCGGGCGCGCCGGGGCCCTCTTCGCGGGCCGCCGAAGGCCAGAAGTTCCGGATGTCTTCCGCTTGGGCGAGCGTTCTCTCTCCGTACACTTCCGGGCCGCTCCAGCGATAGCTTGGCTCCTCGGCGAGCGCCACGCGCGCAGCGCCGACCCGACCGTCCTCGCGGTCGGCGACCACGGTGAAGGCGGTAGCGACGTGGTGTACGAGGGTGTGGAATCGGTCGTAGCATTCGGGCGCACCGGCTCCGTGCAGCGCTTCGCAGCTCTGATCGAGCAGCGTGCCACGGGCCAGGTGGACGGAGGCCTGGGTCGGCGTACCCGTCGACTGCACTCCGGGCTTGAACATGAGGTTCGAGCACTTCTCGTTGGAAACCCCGTCCCCGTCGTCGGGCAGCACGCAGGCATCCCCCGCATGGTAGGCGTTCGCCAGTGCATTGAAATTCGGCGGAGCGTCGGGCTGATAGCGCCGCTCGTTGTCCAGCGAAGGATCGAAGTAGCCATCGATCAAGATGCGGACCTTGGCCTTCTTGCCGGTGATCGTAGCGAGCTCTTCTGCCAGGCGATCGGCCACGAATACCAACCCCAAGGAAGCGTCGGACGAGCCCGCGAGGAGCACTTCCGTGGCGTCGGAGAGCGACGGTAGATCGGGCTTCGAGTCGCCGTCGAGGTCGCGCCCTTTCGCCGTGGTGAGCGAGTGCAGCAGGGCGAGCCAGGTCTTGAACCCGCGATGATGCACCTGGGTCTGGGACGTGCGGCTCGCGGGCGGGGCTCCGAGTTCCACGGCCATCGGCCCCACGCCATCGCCGAACACGACGGTTTCGTCCGCGTCGCTGGCGTAGTCGCTGCAGCGCTTCCATTTGATTCGGTTGAACTCGGTGAGGGGGTTGGCCGCATTGAGCGTGCCATTGGTGATCCCGGTACCGGTCTCGGCCCCTGGGGTCGGATAGTCTGGGTGCAGCGAGCTCATGGCCCGCTCGAAGACCGGCTCGTCCCACGTGTGAGCGAAGTGGTAGTTCGCCCAACAGGTGTCGCCGTTGCAGGGCCCGCCCTCACCCGAAAGGTAGAAGATCCAACGATTGGACGCGCCCGCCGTCGCACTATCCGCGTAGGCTATGGGTCGCGTTCCGTCTTGGCAGATGGCTTCCGGCTCGCCGCAGGAGTCCGAGCCGTCGGCACAACGCGGCACCCACAGCGCGCGAAGGCAGTTGCCGCCGCTCGGACAGCCCGGCGCAAGCTCGCTGATCGGCGGGGGCGTGGCGTAGAGGCGTGCCTGACACTCGTTCGGACTTTCGTCCGCGTGGCAGAACGCCGCGCCGACGCCAGCGTCGCCCACTGGGCCACCGAGCTTGGCGTTGCAGTCCGCAGGGAACTTCGCTGACTTCTCCCTCGCCTTTTCGGCTACGCGCGCAGCAAACAGCGACTTGCAGTCGTGGATGTAGTCGTCGGCGCCAGCGTCGCTTCCGGCCGCCCCGCCGCCGGCCGTGGAGACACCCGCGGCTCCGCCGAGTCCACCGCTCGAGGCTCCTCCCGAGCCTCCGCCACCGCTACCCCGCTCGGCGCCCTTCGTGTCGCCACAAGCCAGAGCGAGAACGCCTAGGACGAAACACGCATTTTTCGCGAAGATCATGGGGAAGGCTCCTTGGGTCCGCCGACCGGAGATGCGTCAGTTGCAGTCCACCGGGTCGCCCGGCTGGTGCACGATTCGGAGGGGCGGACCACCAGCGGCGAACGCCTGGAACACGTCGAACATGTGGTAGCTCACTCCGTTCGACTGAACGGTCACACCGAAGACACTGGCGTCGTGGCT
This sequence comes from Polyangiaceae bacterium, assembly GCA_046351435.1. Taxonomy (GTDB): domain Bacteria; phylum Myxococcota_A; class Polyangia; order Polyangiales; family Polyangiaceae; genus JADJKB01. The sequence continues at coordinate 14,866 of JAXLYN010000045.1, read as the reverse complement.
CAGCGTCTCGTGTTTCGGGCAGCGCGGAGCGAAGAGCGCGGGCGGCGTCATCTCGCTCCCCTCCTCGCTCCCAGCGAGATCCGCCAACTCGAGCAACTGGGCGCGCGTGGTCAGCTCGAAGTTCGACAAGTTCATCGGCCCGACGTTCGGGATCGACGCGCCGAGATCGATGGCGTTGCCGGACAGGAGCTGATCGATCAGGCCCATGCGGATGAACATGGGAGAGGTGATGTGGTGGCGGATGGAATGGTCGGAGATGTTGCACTTCCACGACCCCGCGGCGTCGTGAGCCGCGTGCCAACTCGTACAGCTCTCGTCGCCGTGCGTCGGGTAGAGCGACGTTGCAGCCCCGACGATGTCTTGCCAAGTGCAGAGCCCCTCCTTTGCGCACAGCGACGCGGTCGAGTAGTCCAACCGGTCCGGGTCGGGACCGAGCGTGGAATCGATGATCGCTCGGAAGTCCGCTAGGCCTGGGTTGTTGGCCAGGAGCCGCGCCCGCAGGCGGTCGGCGTTGTGGGCCACGCCGCCCGCGCCGGCGGACGCCCCCGCGAACACGACCTGACTGGCCTCGTCGAGATCCGGGAGCGCTGCGTTGGTGCCATCCAGGGAGAACGCGGGCACTTGCGCACCGTCGCGCCGCAACGTCGCGATCACGGCATCCAAGATCTCTCGACCTTGGAAACCGATCCGAAAGCGCACGGGCTGCCCGGTGACCGGATGCTTCGCCTCCAGATCCAGCGCTGCGGTCGCGCCTGCCCACGAGTCGCTGGAGCAGTAGAGCAGATGGACTTGATTCCAATCCGCGAACGGATTCTGAAGGTTGGGGCTGCGGGCCAAGATGCCCTCGCCGCTCGTACCGGGAGTGGGTGCGATGGAGGACGTCATCTTCGCCATGCCCATGTACGTTCCGACCGAGCACCACCGGCGCGCACAGTCATCGGGAGTGCGGCACCCGCCTCCACCTTGAAGCTGAATCACCCAGCGCTTGCGGCCTTCGTCGGTGGTACCAGGACGAAAGTAGAAGACCGCGGGTGACCCGTCGTTGCAGCGCGCACTCGGGAACGTCCCCGTGTCGACGAACACCGCCTGGAGCGCGTTGCCCTCGGGCATGACACCCGCGGATCCGGGCGAGCCGCAATCGAGTGCGTCCGGCAGCGACGGCGCAGGTTCGGACGTCGCGCCCGTCCCCCCGCTGCCCGTGCCTCCCGCCTGACCGCCTGCAGCGCCGCCTCCCCCGCCACTCGCGCCCGCGCCTCCGGTCGCGCCGGCTCCACCCGTACCGTTCGGTGGCGCTGCGCCGCCGTCGCCGGAGCAGCCCGCCGCGAAGAACCCAACCAGAACCACCGGGACCAGGTATCGCTCGACCATGCCAGACCTTTCGCAAGCCACGTGCCAGGGCTTCTTTGGCCAGAATCGGCTGCTTTTTGCCTGGCGCTCTGGGTGATCCGAGAGATCACCGATCCCGTCGATCCGGTCACTCCCGCCCACCGCTGGGCTATCCTGTGCGCTCGTGAGCCACGGAGCCCCCGCCACGATCGGCCGCTACGAGCTCCACGAGCAGCTCGCGCAAGGCGGCATGGCGACGGTCCACGTCGGCCGGCTCCGGGGGGCTCACGGCTTCGCGAAGACCGTCGCGATCAAGCGGCTCCACCCGCACCTTGCCGACGATCCCGAATTCAAGGAGACGCTCCTCGACGAAGCGCGCATGGCGAGTCGGGTTCGGCACGCCAACGTCGCGGCGATCACCGACGTCATCGCGTTGGAGCACGAGCTCATCATCGTGATGGAGTACGTGGAGGGCGAGTCGCTCGCGTCGCTGCTGAAGACGCTGGTCGAGAAGGGCACGAGCATGCCGCTGCCCATCGCCTGTCGGATCATGGTCGACGCGTTGGATGGGCTCCACGCAGCGCACGAAGCGACATCGGAACAGGGTGAGCCGCTGCAGCTCGTCCACCGTGACGTCTCGCCCCAGAACATCCTGGTCGGGCTGGACGGCGTGGCGCGCGTCATCGACTTCGGAGTGGCCCGCGCAGCCGGGCGGCTTCGCACGACCGAAGGCGACGAGATCAAGGGCAAGCTCGCCTACATGGCGCCGGAGCAAGTGCGCGGGCAGGCCCTCGACCGAAGAGTCGACGTGTTCGCTGCCGGCATCGTCCTCTGGGAGCTCTGCACTCGCGAGCGGCTCTTCAGCGGTTCGCGCGACGAACTCGTTTTCCGCGTGCTCGAGCAACCCATCGTCGCGCCGAGCAGCAAGAACCCTGGGGTGCTGCCGGAGCTGGACCGCGTCGTGGCGAAGGCGCTCTCGCGCAACGCCGAGGGGCGTTACCCCACGACCCACGAGTTCGCCGAAGCGCTGGAGCGGGCCCTGCCGCCGGCCCCTGCCCGCGAGGTCGCAGCGTGGGTCCGTAACACCGCGGCCGAGTCTCTCTCTCGCAGGGCAGAGCTCGTTGCGCGAGCTGGTCGCAGCGCGCCAGCCGAAGTCACCGAGGCCGCACCCGCGGCTGCCGTTCGACCCGTAGCCGCCTCGTCCGTAGCGCTCGCCGCACCCGTGCGAGCGGAAGAGCCCGAACCGCGCCGCCGTTTGGGCGTCGGCGTTGGGGTGCTCGCGGCAATCGTGATCGTGGCGCTCACCGGGGTGCTCGCGTCGTCGCGTCGGAAAGCTCCCGCAGAACCTCCGGTCCCACCCGCGGGCTCGGCGCTCCCACCGACGCAGGACTCCGCCGCGACCGTTGCGCCTCTCGGCACACCCGTTGAGCCGAGGGTCGAGGCCTCGACGGCTCCGGCCGCTGCGCTCGACGCGGGCGCGCGGCCCGCCGCGACCCACACGCCCCCGAGCAAACCCCAAGAACGACCCATCCCCCGCAAGTCGCTGTACACCCAGGATTGACATGAGTGATTCGTCCGAGATCGTCACGCTGCTCTCCCGAGATCGGTTCGACCCGACTCCGCTGCCCAGCGTGGAGTTCGTGCTCACCGTGCTTTCGGGCGCGGATCGCGGCGCGTCGATCACGGTGACCGGCCTCGAGCCATCGGAGCTGCTCGTAGGTCAGAGCGAGGTCGCGAGCCTGCGCCTCGGCGACGCCGAAATCTCCCGGCGCCACGTCGGACTCGAGCTCACGGGCAACGCGCTCCGCGTCCGAGATCTCGACTCGACGAACGGTTCGTGGGTCAACGGCGTCCGGGTCAAAGAAGCCCTGTTGGAAGGCGGAGAGACGCTCAAGCTCGGGAACACCACCCTCGCGGTGGAGCGCCGGACGTCGAGCGGAGCAGCCAGTTTGCCGATGAGCGCGGCGTTCGGGCGTTTGGTTGGCGCGAGCACGGAGATGCGCCGCTTGCATCCGCTCCTCGAGCGACTGGCTGCGTCCGATCTCCCCGTGCTGATCGAAGGGGAAACCGGAACGGGCAAAGAGCTTCTAGCCGAGAGCTTGCACGAGGCAGGCGCTCGCGCCGAGCGACCGTTCATCGTCTTCGACTGCACCGCGGTGCCCGCCGGGCTCATGGAGTCCGAGCTGTTCGGCCACGAGCGCGGCGCGTTCACGGGCGCGGACCGCAACCGCACCGGCGTCTTCGAGCTCGCGCACCGGGGAACGCTGTTCATCGACGAGATCGGGGAGCTCGACTCCGCCCTGCAACCGAAGTTGCTTCGGGTCCTGGAGCGGCAAGAGTTCCGCCGCGTGGGCGGGCGAGATCCGCTCAAGGTCGACGTGCGAGTGATCGCCGCCACACACCGCGATCTGGACGCCGAGGTGGCGGCGCGACGCTTCCGCGAAGACCTGCTGCACCGCTTGGCCGTGGCGCGCGTCGAGCTTCCACCCCTCAGGCGCCGGCGCGGCGACGTGAGCCTGTTGGCGCGAGCATTTTGGCGCAACCTGGGCGGCGACCAGCGCTCTCTGCCGAGCGAGCTCCTCGCCGATTGGGAGTCCAGGAGCTGGCCAGGCAACGTGCGCCAGCTCCGAAACGCCGTCGCGAAGCGCCACGCGCTCGGCGCATTGGGCGACTTCGACACCGGTGCGCGCTCGGCGCCCGAAGGAGCCTCGTCCGATCTCATCGACGAGATCCTCGCCATGCGCCTCCCGCTCTCGCGCGCGAGAGAGATGCTGGTCGAAGCTTTCGAACGGAAGTACGTGCAACGGGTTCTGGACGAGCACGGCGGCAACGTGGGGCGGGCAGCCAGCGCCGCGGGACTCGCACGCCGGTACTTCCAGCTGCTCAAGGCCAAGCGCGGCCCGGAGCGCTGATCAGGCGCCGCAGTACCTCGCCAGCGGCATCGTGGGGCCGAGACACGCGCCGGCTTCGCAGCCGCCTGCGCACTTCTCGGCATCCGACGCGTCGCACGCCGTTCCCTCGGCTGCATGGGGCGTGCAGGTAGACTGAGAACAGTAGCCTTCGGCGCACTCGGCAACGACTCCGCCGACGCAACTCTGTCCGTTCGAACGTTGCGGCTTGCACTGACCCGTGCCGCCGGACACGGGGTGGCACGCCTGCTCCGAGACGCACGATCGCGGCGCAGCGGCGTCGGGCGACGCGACGTCACAAGGGTCGCCGCTCTTCACGGGCGAGTGCCGGCGACAGTGGAGGCCCTTTCCGGTGTCGACGCACTCCACGGCTGGGCCCAGGTACGCGTCGGCACAGTCCTCGTCGTCCGAGCAGGGCTCTCCGGGCTGGGCCGTGCCCTGAAACAGGTATTGGCAGGTCCGGAGCCCGAACAAATAGGCAGGGCGTTCGCCCGTCGGAACGCCGCAGGGGATTTGCGAGAGGGCCGCATGACACTCCGCCAGGCTATCCGGACGATACGTGAGCGAGCCTGCGAGGACGCGCCGGGCGAGAGAATGGCAGTCTTGGCGCACGACGGCCTCGCAGCCATCCGCATGGAATCCAGCTCCGCAACACTGGGCCGCACGCTCGCAGATCACCAGCGCCTGCTCGCAGTATTCGCCGAGCCCCGCCAGCGTCACATCGTCGGCGTCCTCGTAGCTGCCGTCGAGCCCGATGAGCGGCGCGCAGCCCCAAGCGACCGAGAAGAGCCCCGCGACGGCGAGCAGGCGTTTCACTCGAGGTGCCCCCCGAGACTCACGAAGCCCCCGCCGGGGAGCGCGCCAGCGGTCACGATTCGGCGCCGGGCCGTCGAGGCCCGCTCGCGCGGAGGTTCGGTCAGGAACAACACGGCAGACGTGGCCAGCGCAGCCGCACCGACACCGAAGGCGACAGTGCTCACCAGGGCGTAGCGCTGCCCACGCTCGGCTGCGTCGGCACCGCCCGAGCGGCAGACGTGGTCCGAGCACAGATCGTCCACGGTCGACTTCTCGCCCAACGCCTTGATTCCCGCGTAGCTGCCGACGCCGAGACCCACGGCGCCGACCCCGAGCGCGACCCAGGTCCAAGGTGCATGGCTCGCTGCGGCGCGCGCCCGGCGCGACGGACGCCGCTCGGCGGGCGCGGGCAGCGCACGGGCCTCGGGTTTCGGAGGCGATGCGGCGGCCGGCGTCGGAGCCGGCGCCGAAGGTGGCGCGGGAAGCTCGACGGTCAACGTCTTGCGCTCTCCAGCCGCGACCTCTAGCTCGTAGCTTCGCACGGCGTCATCGACGTTCATCGTGACGCGATGCCGCCCTGGATCGATCGGGATGGGCGAACCGAGCGCAGCGGCGCCGAGCACGATGCCGTCGAGTTCTACTCGGGCATGAGCGGGGGCATCTTTCGGCAGCGTCAGCGTGAGCCACGGCACACTCTGCTCGACCGTCGACAGCGCTTCGCGCGCGAGGCGGACGCGCTCTTTTTGCTTCTTCGGCGCGGCACCCTTCACGCCCTCGACTTCGGACAGAAACTGCTGATAGTGGGCCCGCGCCGAGGCGAGCTTTCCCCACGCGACCTCGCACTCGGCCAGCGTGAAAAGCGTACCGACGCGTCGGTCGAGCCGCAGGCTCTCGGCCAGCGCGGGACAAGCCTCGTCCAAGCGGCCGGCTTGCAGCGCCGTCGCCCCTCGCTCGAAGAGCTCACGCGCCGCGGCGGTATCCGGCGCCCCCGACGCGGGCAAGGAGTGAAGCGCGTACGCGCTCACGAGCGCTGCGTGCGTGCGCCAGGAGCGGCGCAGTTCCGGGACGATACGCTGGGCAACCTTCACCGCCGGCAACGGTACGCTTCGCTGCGTGCAACGTCGAGATCGGTCGAACGGCCGCTACGACGCGACGCGCAGCGACGGGCCGCCCGCACCAGGGCTTTCGTGCGGGTGCGGGCGCTCACGTGGTAGGCTCGTCGACGTGTTGCTACGCCCTTTGGCCACGCTGGCGCTGTGCTTGGGATTCGTCGCTTGCAGCTCCAGCACCACGAACGAGAGCGGCGGCGGCGGTAGCGACGCAGGGTTGGGCGGCGCGGGCGGGGCGACCTCCGGCGGCACGGGCGGGGCGACCTCCGGCGGCGCGGGCGGGGCGACCTCCGGCGGCACGGGCGGGGCGACTGGCGGATCGAGCAGCGGAGGGGCCGCGAATTGCGAACCAGCGACCTGTAAAATCGACTGCTGCGCCAGCGCGAACCCGAACCAAGCGCAGACGCTGTTCGATCTGATGACGAGCGACTACTGCCCGGGTACTGGCTGCTCCGGCGTCTGCCCCCTGGAGTGCGGCGACCTGCAGGCGCCGCTCGATGCCATTCGCTGCTTCAAGTGCCTGCTCGGCGACAGCCAATCGTGGGCGGGCAAGATCACCACCGACTGCTCGCAGCTCGACAAGTGCAGCGGCATCCTCGCGTGCATCGCGCAGTGCTCGGCGAAGTGATCCACCCGAGCTGCATGACGAGCCTCGACTTGGACTTCGAGCCGCCGACTGCGGGGCAACCGTGGGAGCTACCCCACTGGATGGGAGCCGTGCTGCCCGAGCAGCGCGCGGGCGCAGGCCACTGCTCTGGCCAGGGTTCCCTGGCGACGACGCTGCGCGTCCGCGTCGTTGGAGTGCTCGTGGCCATCGCCGAACCTTTCGCCTACCACCTCGTCAATCAGTACTGCTACGACAGCGAGTACTATCTGGTCCTGCGCGTGACGGAGATCGTCGGGCCTGCGGCATGGCGAGCACTCCCTTTCGGACAGCTCGAAGCGGGCGACGTCTTCGCGGCTTGGGATCGCTTCCACGGACACGAATACCTGCGCACGCCCGGCGCGGACGAGGACGCGATGAGCTACGGCGGCGACTTCCGCGACTTGCAGCTCTTGGTGGAGCAGGACCATCCGAGAGCCGGCGCGGCGCCCCGCGCGACGAGCGGCGTGTCGCCGGCCTCGCTGCTTCGGGCCGTGCGTGACGGCGACGTGACGCGCACACGCGAGCTCTTGGCCCGAGGCGCCGATCCGAATGCGGGGCGCGATGTGCCGGACGCAGCGCTTCGCTCGGTATCCGTCGATCGGAACAGCACGGCGCTCGGTGAAGCGGTGCTCTCCGACTCCACCGCTCTGGCCGCGGCCCTGCTCGAAGCGGGAGCGAGCGTGGCGGCCCCTTGGCCAGGCGCCACACCACCGCTCTTCTTTGCGCTCGTGAACCGAAAGCTCGCGGTCATCCCCGTGTTGCTCGCGTTTGGAGCGGATCCAGACGAAACCTGCCGCGGTCAGTCGTCGCGGCAGCTGGCCGAGAAGTTGGGTCTGTCGGAGCTCTTGCAGCAGTGACCTGACTTGCGCGCGCTTCAACCCGAGTCCCCGGCGCGCGCGCCGCGGGCGAGCGCGGACAGGCCCCGGTGCGCCGGCACGCGCTCGAGGAACATCCTGCGAACGGCCGGGTCACCGATGTGGGACGCGCGCTCCTCCAAGCGCCCGAGCGCGCGGACCGCTACTTCGCGTGCTGCACCCTCGTCACCGCGGGCCAGCAGCGCTTTGCACCACGCCCACCGTACTTGCGCCTCGCCGTCGGCGATGCTGCCGACTTGGTCGAGGGCTCGGTTGGCCTCGTCGGCCACTTCGAGCGCCCGCTCCAGTCGCCCCGCCCCGAGGAGCGCCGCGGAGAGCGTGCCGAGCGCCTGAATGCGCGTCGGCGGAATGTGACCCAACGTCGAGACGGCGGTCTCCGCCATGGCGACGGCGTCCTCGTGGCGGCCTTCGGCGCAAGCGAGCTCCGCGAGATGGTTGTATGCGCCGCCCAGCATGCGGCGATCCCCTTGGGCCGCGAGGTCCTCGACGGCTTCGTGCAGGAGCGCGCGGGCTTCGTCCAGGCGACCGAGCGCGGTCAGCGCCGCACCCAGGTTGTTCTTGGCCGAAGCCATCACGTTGCGCACGCCGAGGCGGGCGCCGAGGCGTAACGTGTCGCGCAGCCGAGCCTCGGCCAGTTCGAACTCGCCGAGCTCCAGGCACGCGTGGCCGGCGTTGTGGCGATGGATGGCCGTCGTGCGCAGGTCGCCCAGAGCTTCGCAAGCCAAGGCGGCCTGTTCGGAGAGCTCGCGATACTCCCACGTGTATCCGTGGAACAGCGCTTGCGAGGCGCGGCTGCCATTCCAGCGCGCAATGGCGCCCGGGAACGCCTGCATGCTCGCGACCCAAGCGCCGACTCGCGACAAGAGCGCGTCCGAGAGAGCGTAGTCGCCCATCTGCACCATGGCCGTCGCGATGCGCGAGCACGCGGTCAGCGCGGCCACGCCCGGGCGATCGCACCAACCTTCTTGCAGCAGGCGCTCGGCGATCCCGAGCTCGACCGCCACGTCGCCCGAGCGGTGAGCGGAGGCGGTGACGAGGGACGCGGCAGCGAACCAGGCATCGCTGCCCGGTGCGAGCAGCCCGAGCGCCGTTTCGCCCTTGGATTGGGCCTCGCGGTGCCGACCCTGCCAATACGAGATCTCACCGTCGAGCAGCTCGAGCTCGCCCAGCACCGGACCTTCCGCCGGGAGTCCGCGAGCGAGCTCGAGCGCACGGGACGCGGCGCGACTGGCGGCGCCGAGATCGTTGCCCGCAAAGGCTTCTTCCGCGGCGGTCCGGCACCAGCTGAGGGCTCGGCCTGGCTGTCCACCTCGATCGAAGTGTTGGCAGAGGAGCAACGCATCGGGCTCGCCGTTGTCCTCCAGCCAGCCTCCCGCGATCCGATGCCCGCGCTCGGCGTCTTCGGGCGTCAGCATGCCGTACGCGGCCTCGCGGACGAGCGCGTGGCGAAAGGCGTGCTCGACCATCCCCGGAAAGCGGCTCTCTCCGCGCGGCGAAATGAGCTCGCGCTCCGCGAGCATCTGGAGCCACTCCTCGACCTCGCGTGGTTCTTGCTCGGTGCCGAGCAGCGCGCACACCCCGCCGTCCCAGAACACACCACCGAAGACACTCGCGGCGCGCAGCACGCGGCGCGCGGCGTCGGGCAGCCCCTCGAGCCGCGACTGGACCATCGCGAGCACGGTTTCGGGGAGCCTCTCGACCTCTCCCTCGGCCACGGCGCGGACCAACTCCTCCAGATAGAATGCGTTGCCGTCCGCGCGCTCGACGACACGTGCGACGAGCTCGGGTGTCACCTGCGTCCCGAGCACCTCGCGCACGAGTCTCTCTGCTGCCTTGGGTCAGCCCGCCGAGACGCACTTCGGCCACCTCGCGCTCTCGCCAGAGCATGGGGAACGTGTCGCGCACCTCCGGACGCGCGAGCGCGAACACCATGAGCGGACGTCCCGAGCCACGCGCAAGGCCGGAGTCCGATCAAGCTGATGCTGGGGAAATCGCCCCAGTGGAGGTCTTCCAACACGACCAGCAACGGACCGCGATCACTCGGCGAGCACGGCGTCTTCGAAGGCTCGCCGCAGCTGGTCCCCCATGAGGCACGGGGTCGCGGCGCGCGGCCAGGAACGTCCTTCCCGAGCGCACTCGATGCGGAGTCAGCTCGCCCAGAAACGCCTCCAGACGTGCGCGATCATCAGCTCGAACCGCGCGCTCACCCAATCCGAGATGCGGCCCCGGCTCTCGGCCGCGGGCTCGCCGTCCATGACGCCCCAGACGCGCCGCAGCGCTTGGGCCACCAAGCCGAAGGGCGACCCAGCGCTCATGGGGTCTCCGCGCGAGCCAGACCCGCAGGTCTGCGTGCCGCTCGGCGACGCGCGCGGAAGCTCGTAGCGCAGACGCGACACCGATCCCCGCCGGCCCGATCACGAGCGCGGAACGTGCAACTGGCTCGCTGATGCACTCGCCGAGCAGGCTCTGTAGGAACTGGCTCGGTCGCGACCGACCATGGACAGCCGCCGAGCAGCAGCGCAACCCTCGGCTCTACGTTCGCACAGCAGCGAGAGGTACGCCTTGACTGGCGATCTCGAAGCGCGACTCCAATAGCCCGCGGGTCACCGCGTCAGGGAGCAATGCCCGCCTCCTCGGTCGGCGCCGATGCCAAGAGCGCCGCCGCCCGTTCGATGGCCTCGCCGACCGGGAACGCCCGACACCATACCTCGCCCGATAGCGAGGGCCATGGCCCCGTTTGGCAACAGCTGCCGGAGCGCGGGCGCAACGCGCTGCTCGCGCGTTCCCAGATCCGTCGCCGAGCCGCCGTCGCCGGGAATCAGGACCGCGATGGAGCCGCTGCAGAAGCAGTTCCGAGTCGTCCGCCGAAACGCGCGATGACCTTGCGAGCCTCGCGCACGACGTGACCCAGTGCCGAAATCTGCTTGGCGGCGCCGCGTCGCTGGCGACGGACTCGAACGCCGTCGAACCCCACTCCGAGGCGGCGTCGTCGGACACTCCGCTCGCCAACACGACGGCGACCAGGCGCGCTGCTCGCTGTTGAGTGCGTCCTCAGCCGGCAGTGGACGCGAAGCGCGCTGCGCCCGTCGAGCCGCACGCGCTTGAGTACCGCCAAGACTTCGGCCGCGTCCACCAGGTGTTCAGGTTCCTTGGCCAGCAGGCTCGCGGCGGTCATCGAGCGCGCGCGGCAGGTCGGGCCGCAACGACGACGAACGCGGCGCATCGTCGAGCACCAGCGCGAGCACGGCCACGGCGCCGCCACCTGAAGGGGGCCTACCGGTGAGACAATGAAACAGCATGGTACCGAGCGCGTACACGTCGGCGCGAGCGTCGACCGCGTTCGCCGCGCGCCTGCTCGGGTGCCATAGCGGTGCCGAGCACGGCACCGGTGCGCGTCATCACCATCGAGGCGTCGGTCGGGTGTGCGATGCCGAGAACATCGACGACTTCCGCGGTCGATGCGAAACCGACCAGGGATCACGTTGCCCGGTTTGACGTCGCGATGCACGATCCCTCGCGCGTGCACCGAAGCGAGGGCGTCGGCTACGCGTGCGACGATCTCGAGGGCCTCGGCGTCGCTGGGGCGCGACTGCTTCAGTCGCTGGGTGAGCGTTTGCCCCTCGAGCCACTCCATCGCAATGTACGACTTGCCATCGGGCGTGGACCCGTGCGCGACGTGGCGCACGATACCGGGATGGTCGGCTCGGCAACCTCGCTTCGCGCAGGAAGCGCTCGGAGTCGCCCCCGTTCGAGCACCTTCAGCGCCACCGCGTGTCCCGTCAGGCGATCGCGAGCGCGGAAGACCTGACCCATGCCGCCGGCGCCTGCGAAGCGCTCGACCTCGAAGCGATCGGCGAAGACGTCGGCGACCTCGAGCACGGTCAGGTCACCGGCCGCTCACGGGCCACCGCAGGCTCCGATCGTCCCATCCAACGAGTATACCCCGACGGCCCGAACCGAAGCCCATCCGGGGGCTTCGCGCACGGTCAGCCCCGCAGGCCGCACGTCCGCACCCGCTCGACCGCGCGTGCGTTCACCGAGCTGGGCGACCAGCTGAACCCCGCCCTCGACGTCCAGGGGCTTCGCCAGGCTCCGGCACACGCCCCGCGAGCCTCGAACCGCCGACCTCCCTTCAGAGCCGGCCGCCCTCGGGGTGATCGAACCCGTACCCCGGCGATTCAAGTCCCGCGTCAGCACGTCGGCTTGGGCCAGCACCGACCCGTCGGGCTCGCCATCGAACATCGACGGCGGAATGGTGGAGTTCACCGAACACGTCGCCGACGAGCTCCTCGACCAGGTCGTCGAACGTGACGATGCCAGCGGCCGCCGCCCTGACCGTCTCCGACTACCGAGAGCTGGCTGCGCTCGAGGCGCGACAGTTCAGGGAGTTCGGATGCAGGAAGGGCCGCTGGCACCACGTTCACAGGTCGGATCGGGTCCTCGAGCACCAGCAGCACCCTTGCCGGGCGAGTGGCAACAGATCTTTGTAGAACACGTAGCCCACAACGGTATCCCGAGATCGCCCTCGTACAGGAGGCGAGTGAGCATGCTCGAGCACGACGCGACGAATCGCCTCGTCCGGAGCGTCGCGCAGGATGCCAACGACTCGTGTTCGCGGGATCATGACGTGTTGCGCGGTCAACTTCGCGAAATCGAGCGCACGGGTTGCGATTTCACCGACACGCTCGTCGAGTGCACCGGTCTCGGCCGCTTCCTCCACGAGGGTTCGGAGCTCTTCGGGTGAGAGTCGGGTCTCGCTGAAGCTCGTAGCGTCCCCGAAGGCCTTCAGCACCAGGTTGGAGCTCCGGGTCAAAACCCAGACGATGGGGCGGGCCACCGACGAGACCCAGAGCAAGAGGGGCGCCATCAAAAGGGCAAACGTCTCCGGCCGGCGCAGCGCCAGCGACTTCGGGACCAACTCACCGATGATCAAGGAGAAGAAAGAAATCAGGGCGATCGCCACCGCGAGTGCCACGTCCGAAGCCAACGACCCCAACGTGGGCGCGAGCGTCCGTGCGAGGTCTCGTGCGAACGTCGCACCTCCGAGCGCGCCCGCCGTCGCGCCGACCACGGTGATTACCACTTGCACGGTTGCGAAGAAGCGTTCAGGCCCCGCTCGGAGCGCGGCGATGGCGCGTGCGCGCCGCCCGCCTGCCTCCACGAGTTGGGCCAGTCGTACGCGATCGACTCCCACGACCGCAATCTCGGCGCCCGCGAAGAGACCGTTGATCAAGATCAACACCAGGACGACGGCGAGCTCGAAGAGCATGACCGTCGAGATCTGCCACGACCAGCGGGCCGCGACAGGCTGGCCATCGGTTCCCTGGACTAAATCACCGTTCCCTCATCGGCGACACGCAATGACGGGCGCTGCGGTTTCGTAAGGGCGTCCGAGCTCGACGAGTGTCATCGGAATCGGCCAGAGCGGTCGCGGCGGCGGCTGGGGCGGCGGCTCCGGCCTCCGGCTTCGGATCTTGGCCGCGGTTCGAGGAGGTCTTCATGCGTCCGGCGCGTTCGTCCTCGGTGACCGCGCCCCGCTGGCTGCTCGAAGGTGCAGCGCGCTTCACCCAATCACGAAGCGGTCTCGGTGAGGTCGAGGTCCTGTGCCACCTGCGCGATGGTCCGGTCGCCTGCACGACAGAGACGAACGGCCTCTGCCTTGAACTCCGGCGTGAAGTGCCGCCGCCTTCGCTTCTTCTTCTCCATGGCTCACTCCTGGCGCTTTGTCGCGCCTTCTGGGGTGTCCACGAGACCGCGGGAACTACAGTGTAACGAATCGCCAGGTCGCGTGTCTGAGCGAGGGCAGGGTCGGCCCTCGACCCCCGAAAGGCAGCCTCCTACATGAAGAAGTTCCTCGTTCTCTACAAAGCGCCGACCTCCGCGTTCGAACAAATGCGGAACGCCACTCCGGAACAGCAGAAGGCCGGGATGGACGCCTGGATGAGCTGGGGCAAGAGCGCGGCCAGCGTCATCGTCGACATGGGCGCTCCGCTCGGCAAGAGTCTCCGAGTGTCACCGGGCGGCACAGCAGCTACGGTGAACGACCTCGGGGGCTATTCGATCTTGCAGGCGGAGTCGAAAGAAGCGCTCGCCGAAAAGCTCCGGGGGCACCCCCATTTCATGCTGCCGGACGGCACCATCGAGATCGTCGAGGTCATGCCGCTCCCGGGGATGTAATCTCGGTCGAGCCGTCCATGGCGCAAACAGAAGTGGGCGCGCGCGAGGCGCGGAGGTCGACGACAATCTCCCTCACGGGGGTGTTCTCCGTCCTCGCCGTCGCGAGCGCCTGCTCGTCGTCTTCGGTCCACCCGTCGAACGAGTCCGGGGGCCCGTCGACGCTGGCACAAGACGACTACCCGTTCGACCTCGCGGTCGACGACGAGTTCGTCTACTGGACGGCCCAGGGCCCGAGACCTGGCGTGTCGGCGGAGGGTGCAGTGCGACGCATGCGAAAAGACGGCAGCGGAGCCGTCGAGACCCTCGCTTCGAACCTCGCCGCGCCGAACCGCATCGTGCTCGACGAAAGCTACGTCTACTGGACCAACTCCGGGCTCACGAACCAGCCGGGCAGCGTGATGCGTGTCGAGAAGACGGGCGGCGCGCCCGTGGAGCTCGCGACGGGGTTGGCCATTCCGGTGGGAATCGGGCTCCACGACGGGTCGCTCTATTTCTCGTCGGTGGACGTCGAGGGCACACCCGCGCAAAACCCCGTCTACGAGCTCCCCGTCGGGCCCACGCCGACGAAGCCGAAGCTCCTGGGGCACGTGCCGTACGACGCCGGCGTGATCGCCCCCACGGCGGACGGCGTGTGGGGTGTCTCGCGAGGCTCGGGCGCGGTCTGGCGGCTGCCGTACACGGCGACGGAGCCCGACGTCGTCGACTCCGAGCTGGCGAATCCCACCGCCATCACCGCCACCGACATCGGCGTCGTCGTCGCGGAGTTCGCGGTGCACGCCAAGGTGGTGCTGTTCAAGACCGGCATGACCACGCCTTCACCTATTGCGGACGAGCAAGACCGCTGCGGCGACGTGGCCGCGGATTCGAGCCACATCTACTGGGCGTCGTTCGGCGCGGGCGAGATTTGGCGCGAGCAGTTCGCGGCTGGGAGTCCCGAGCGCGTGCTCGTGAACGAACCCAACGCCAACGGCGTGGTGGTGGACGCGGACGCGGTCTACTTCGCGCGCTACGGCCCCGACGATGGTTCGA
>JAXLYN010000044.1:0-81169 GCA_046351435.1 Polyangiaceae bacterium | reverse complement strand
TCGGCCCCGGCCCTTGCGCTGCGGCTCGGCCGTGCAAAGACTCGAGCGCCCGCCAGAGCTCTTCGGCAGCTTCCGCGGCGAGGCCCGCGAGCTTTACCACGGCGTGATCGACCTCCACTGGAGACAGGGGCAAGCGCTCGCGCGACCCCACGAGAACGCGCACCGAATCGGCGCGCGTGGCCAAGAAGCGTGCGAGCTCCAAGGCCCCGCTGCTTTCAGAGAGATGCGCGTCGTCCACGAGCAGGACGAACCCTCCGGCCTGGAGCAGGCGGTCGAGCGGTCGCCCGGGGTCCTCCGCCGCCAGTCCCAATTCAGCGAGCGCGACCCGCGCCAACGTGAGAGCGCTCTCGTTTCGGCGGCAAGCCACGTAGGCCACCGGAACCGATCGCTCCCGTGCGAGCTGCTCGGCCACTCGGAGCATGAGCGAGGTCTTCCCCACCCCGCCGACTCCGTACACGAGCGCCAGACGCACCTGCGCGAGGAGCGCGAGCAGGCGCTCGACGTCGGGTCCACGTCCGAAGAAGAGCGGGGGCGAACGAGGCGCAGTCATGGGCGACCCGTCCTCAATATCGCGAACCCCTTTGCCTGGGGAGCGCTCGGTCGTGACCCGAAGTGACCCGAAGGTGCGTGCTCGGACCCGGCGCGGCGTCGCACCCTCGCGGGTGGAGGTCCAACGATGCCCGTCGCAAGGTGGATGACTCGCTGCGTCGTATGCCTGTCTTTGGCGGTCGAAGCGGGGTGCGCCGAGAGCGCTGGAGCCGACGTGGCGGAGGGACGTGACGCGGGTGGAAACGACTCCGATGTCGGGGACGCCGGCGCTGGCGGGAGCCTCAACCTACCGACCTCGGACGCGGACGCGGACGCGGATTGCGAAGCCCAAACTCTCTCTTCGACGCTGGAAAAGAAGCCCCTCGACATCGTGATTTACTTCGACAGCTCGAGCTCCATGGGGAGCGCACGCACTGCCATCCAGCAGAGCTTCGATCAGTACTTCTCCCAGGCGCTCGAGAAGAGCCAGATTGACTACCGAGTGATCACCATCGCGGCGAGTCCGCTCGTGACGGCACCCGCCAACCCGACGCGCTACTTCTTCTACCCCCGAGGCACAGGATCGAAGGAGATCCCGGCGGGCTTCTTGAACACGTTCGACACCCCGCCCGCACCGGGCAAAGAGCCGGCGCTCGGATGGAGCCAGTGGGCACGAACCGACGCGAGCAAGGCGCTCATCGCCATCACCGACTCGGGCTCGGGACCCACCCTGTCGCCCGCCGCTTTCGAGACCCAGCTCTACACCCAGAAGAAGTTCCCGGGTTTCGGGACTGCAACGAACCGCAACTACCGCTTTCATTTCGTGTCGGGCTTCGTGGCCAACACGCCCGTGTCGACCCCATGGCCGCCCACCGACCCCGTAGTGAAAACCGCGAAGTGTGCCGGAGTCGGCGCCCTGGGACAGGAGCTCGCCATCTTGAGCGGCGGGCTCAGATTCTCCATGTGCGAATACGCGCACTACGGTGAGTTCTTCTCGGCGCTGGCTGTGAGCGAGGTCGATCTCGTACCAGTGAAGTGCTCCTTCGCCGTACCGAGCAGCGAGACCGGGCAAGCCATCGATCCGGACACCATCGAACTCGAGTTCCAAGCCTCGGGAAAGCCCAACAAGGTTCAGCAGGTGCACTCCCTATCGGAGTGTGAGTCGGGCGGTTTCTACGTGAGCGCAAACACCATCGAGCTCTGTCCGAGCACCTGCGAGGTCGTTCAATCGAGCGTGGACAACGAGCTCACGATTCGACACGGCTGCCCGACGGGCTTCGTGCACTGAGCGCGGGTGCTGGCGCGCACGGCGCGCGAACCGAGGAAACGAGGCTCCCGTCCCGAAGGAGGGCTGCGTATCGCAGCGTCATCGCGTACTCTGTCGAGCATGCGACTCGGTGCCATGGTGCTCGGTCTCTTGGTCGCCGCGTGCGGCAGCGACGACGACGGGAATGGGGGCCCGAGCGAGACGGGCGGCACCCCGGGCTCCGGGGCCACCGGAGGTTCGGGAGGTGGCTCGGGCGGTACGAGCGGTGCGAGCGGTTCGGGAGGAACCAACGCCGGCGGCAGCAGCGCGGTGGGCGGCTCGTCGGGCAGCGGCGGCAGCGGCGCAACCGGAGGCAGCAGCACGGGCGGAGGGGGAGCGAGCGGCGGAACCGGAGGAACCACGAGCGCGACCTGCGTGGCGCTCGCCAAGGGTCCGTTCGAAGGGTCGGACCGCGCCGTGCCCGGCCAGACCGATCGCGCCTACGACATCCACGTCCCTCCGGGCTACGACTGCACGAAGCCGACGCCCGTGGTGGTCGTGCTCCACCCCGGCGGGCACGACAAGGCAGACGCGGCGAAGCTCACCTGCCCGAGCGACACCACCGAGCCCACGAACCCGAACGCGCCCGGATGTCTCAACGCGGTCGCCGATCAGAAAGGCTTCGTGTTGGTCTACCCCAACGGCACGAAGAACCCGCTCCTGCCGAACCAAAACGTGCGGACGTTCAACGCAGGCGGCGGCGAAAATGGATACACCTGCGTGAGCCTCTACGCGTGCACGCAGAAGGTGGACGAGCTCGCGTATTTCAACGCGCTCCTCGACGACGTCGAGAAGCTCGTGAACGTGGATCCGAAGCGCGTGTTCGCCACGGGCTTCTCCAACGGCGGAGCCATGACGCACAAGCTCGGTTGCACCCTCGCGAACCGCATCGCGGCCATCGCTTCGGTGTCGGGAGGCAATCAATACGCGGCGAACGCGACCTGCGCACCGGGGCGCCCGGTCCCCGTCCTGCACGTGCACGGCGACACGGACGGATGCTGGCCCTACCTCGGCGGCAATGCCGGCTGTTTGGCCACGGGAAAGATGGTGACCATCCCGGCCGGGCCGAGCCCGGTGGTGGCCCCTTCGACCATCGGCGGCTGGGTGCAAAGGAACACTTGCGGCGCGACGCCCGCCGGCAGCGACTTGCCGAATCCCGTCGGTGGCGACGGCAAGGTGCACCTCGACGCGTACGGCGGCTGCGCCCAAGGCGCCGACGTCGAGCTCTACACCGTCCAGGGTGGAGGCCATTTCTGGCCGGGCGGGTACACCTACGACGCGAGCCTGCCGGGTGTGAAGAACAAGGACGTGAACACCTCCGAGCTCGTGCTGGACTTCTTCTCAAAGCACGCGATGCCGTGAATCGGCTGGGTTCAGATGCCGATTGCGACCCGTCGCACGCGCCACTACGCTGCGGCACGCAATGCAGATCGTGCGTCTGAACGCGGCTCAGGCCGCAAAGTTCAAAGGGGCGGATCGCGACGTGAGCATGGCCCTGTTCAAGAAGGGTGAGCTCAAGAAGGCGCGCGACCTGTCGCGTCGGCGGCGAGGTGAGCTGGTGCGCATCGTCGGCCCGGAAGACGAGGTCTTGGCCGAGGTCTCCGAGCCCGTTCCGCGCTGAACAGCGACCCGCCGAACATGCCGCGCCCGAACCCGTTTTCCGGCCTGCGTCGCGAGATGAAGCAGTACGCCGATGCCAACGGATACCCCATGGCGCGATCGTACGCTCCCAAGTGCAAGTGCGGCGCCAAGGTCATGAGCGCTGCCTACGGCAGCGGGACGTTCTTCATCGCTGGCGACGATCGAGATGGCGGAGCGCTGCTCATCTGCGGCGACTGCGACGCCGAAGGCTTCGTGGCCGACAGCCAGACCTACATGCGCCCTCGGCTCACTCGGGAGGGCCAGTGGCGCGAGTGCTTCTGCCGGAAGCGCGACTTCCAGGTGGTCGTGGGCGCCGCGTTCTACGCCGACAGCAGCGACGTGCGCTGGTGGTACGTCGGCGGTCGCTGCGTCCACTACGGAGTGCAGGGCGTGTACGTCGACTGGAAAGACGACGGCACTCCGTGGGAGGCGAAGCTCCGTCCGAGGGTGGTGCCGGAGCGGCGGCGTCGGAAGTGAGCGGAGGTCGTGAGGCGACGTCTTCGGCTATCCTCCCCGCATGCGCATCGACACGTTCCTCGGATCCTTGGTTGGGGCTCTGGCGATCTACGGCATCGTGGCAGCCTGCACCGCGGGTAGCGGCGCTCGTCTGCTGGCCGACGCGGGCCTGATCGACGCACCTGCTCCGAACGACGGCCCGGTTCCGGAGGCCCGGGCGAACCCGCTGGACTGCAAGCAGTGGGAGTTCAAGGTCATCGAAGCCCCCGCGTATAACACCGCCTTCAACACGGGTGACTGGGAGCCGGTCGGAGGCAACCTCGTGAACAGCAGCACGGGCATGACCGAGATCCACCTCCGCCGATGCGCACCGTGACGTTCACCTCTCGAGGTCGAAGCGGTCGAGGTTCATGACCTTGACCCACGCGGCTACGAAGTCACGCACGAACTTCTCGCCGGCGTCGGCGCTGGCGTAGACCTCGGAGATGGCCCGAAGCTCCGAATTCGAGCCGAACACGAGATCGACTCGAGTGCCGGTGAAGCGGAGCTCGCCGGTCTTCCGGTCGCGCCCTTCGTACACGTCGGCTTCCTTCGAAGCCGGCGTCCACTCGGTCGTGCCGTCGAGCAGGTTCACGAAGAAGTCGCTGGTGAGCACGCCGGGACGCTGCGTGAAGACCCCGTGGCGCGCTCCAGCGAAGTTGGTACCGAGGACGCGCAGTCCCGCGACCAGTACGCTCATCTCGGGAGCGCTGAGCCCGAGGAGCTGCGCACGGTCGACCAGCAGCTCCTCGGCGCGCGCGGTGTAGCGCGCTTTCTGGTAGTTGCGGAAGCCGTCCGCGATGGGCTCGAGCACGGCGAAGGACTCGACGTCGGTCTCGGCCTGGCTCGCGTCGGTGCGACCGGGCGTGAACGGCACCGTCAGCGGATGGCCGGCGTCCCGGGCAGCCCGCTCCACGGCCGCAGCGCCGCCGAGGACGATCAGGTCGGCGAGCGAGACCTTCTTCTTCCCGCCCTGGGCGGCGTCGAACTTCGCGCGCACGTCGTCGAGCTTCGCCAGGACCTTGGCGAGCTCAGCGGGCTGGTTCACCTCCCAATCCTTCTGAGGCGAGAGCCGAATCCGTGCCCCGTTGGCGCCTCCGCGCTTGTCGGAACCGCGAAACGTCGAAGCCGAGGCCCAGGCGGTCGTCACGAGCTCAGCCACGCCGAGGCCCGAAGCCAAGATCTCCCGCTTCAACGCGGCGACGTCGTGTTCGTCGACGAGCTCGTGGTCCACGGCCGGCAGCGGGTCTTGCCAGATGAGCGCTTCGGCGGGGACTTCAGGACCGAGGTAGCGCGCCACGGGGCCCATGTCGCGATGTGTCAGCTTGAACCAGGCGCGCGCGAAGGCGTCGGCGAACTCCGCCGGGTGAGCCAGGAATCGTCGCGAGATCGGCTCGTAGATCGGGTCGAAGCGCAGCGCGAGATCGGTGGTCAACATTCCCGGTGCGTGACGTCGCGACGGGTCGTGAGCGTCCGGCACGCTGCCTGCACCAGCCCCGCCTTTGGGCTTCCATTGCTGGGCGCCCGCGGGACTTCTCTCGAGCTCCCAGTCGTAGGCGAAGAGGTGCGTGAAGAAGTCGTGTCCGAAGCGCGCAGGCGTGCGGGTCCAAGTCACTTCGAGCCCGCTCGTGATGGTGTCGGCGCCCTTCCCCAAACCGAAGTCGTTCTTCCAGCCGAGCCCTTGCGCTTCGAGCGGCGCAGCCTCCGGCTCCGGCCCGAGGTGCCTGGCTTCGCCCGCACCGTGAGCCTTGCCGAAGCTGTGACCGCCGGCGATGAGAGCCACCGTCTCCTCGTCGTCCATGCCCATGCGCGCGAAGGTCTCGCGGATGTCACGGGCCGCTGCCAGCGGATCCGGGTTGCCGTTCGGGCCCTCCGGGTTCACGTAGATGAGGCCCATCTGCACCGCAGCCAGAGGGCGTTCGAGCTCGCGGTCGCCCGAGTGACGCTGGTCGCCGAGCCATTGGCGTTCGGCACCCCAATACACGTCCTGTTCGGGTTCCCAGACGTCGCGGCGCCCAGCGCCGAAGCCGAAGGTGCGAAAGCCCATGCTCTCGAGGGCCACGTTGCCGGCCAAGATCATGAGATCGGCCCAGGAGACCTTCCGGCCGTACTTCTGCTTGATGGGCCACAAGAGCCGGCGCGCCTTGTCCAGGTTCACGTTGTCGGGCCAGCTATTGAGCGGCGCGAAGCGCTGGCTGCCGCTGCCGCCGCCGCCACGACCGTCCGCCGTGCGGTAGGTCCCGGCGCTGTGCCACGCCATGCGCACGAAGAGTGGACCATAGTGACCGAAGTCCGCCGGCCAAAAGTCCTCCGAGGCGGTCATGAGCGCCGCGAGGTCGCGTTTCAGGCCCGCGTAGTCGAGTCTCGCGAACTCCCTTCGGTAGTCGAAGTCCGGCTCCATGGGGTCGGACAGCGACGAGTGCTGACGCAGCACGCGAAGGGGCAAGGCATTCGGCCACAGATCGCGGTTCGACGTGCCGCCTCCGGCGGCGTGGTGAAAGGGGCACTTCGCGGAATTGGACATGGGCTCTCCTCGGCGGCAGGGGTTTTCGGCCGCTCGTGCCCGTAGCTTGGTCACCCGCCGTCATAGCGTCTAAGACATGATTTCGATTGTTTTGATAGCTAATTGCTATCAAACCGACGGCCGTCCGTCGAGTGGGCTGGAAGATCGCCCTCACTTCAGGATCGAGTCGTGAACGGCAGTGAGGAGCGGGTTCTTCAGCGCGGCGCTCGCCAGATAACCCTCGTTGATCTCCCAGATGATGACGCCACCGTAGCCCTGGCTCTTCAGGTAGCTGCCCTTCTCGGCGATGGACTCGGCGTCGTCGTAGGAAATGAACGAGCAGCCATCGGGCGCGTGCCCAGTGGCGAACGTGAGGTAGGGCGCCTTGGCCTGAGCATCCCACTTGCGCGCGTTGGCGTCGTAGTACTGGCCCATGATGTGGGCGTACGACATGGTGCCGTCGCTCGCGGCGATGCTCGAGCCTTGCAGTGCCTGGGCGGGGCCGGTCACCGGCGGCGTGTAGCAGAGGCCGTAGAAACCGATGCCCAAGCCGAGCTTGGCCTTCGGTACGCCCGCGGCAGCGTAGAGTTTCAAGGTGGAGTCGATGCTGACGGGCGTCGATGCTTCTTGGTGGAAGAGCGGGCTCGAGTGCCAGCTCTTCCACCCGCTCCAGGCGCCGGACATGCCGTACGACATCACGTTGAGCTGGTCGTAGACTTGAGCGATGCCGGCGTAGCCCGACAGGTCGTCGGGAAAGTTCGCGTTCTGGTAGCCGACCGGGATGGTCATGAGCGCGTTGGGTCGTGCTGCGCGTACTTTGTTCGCGATTTGGATCACGGCAGCGTGGTCGCTCGGCGCGAGCGGCTCCCAGTCGATGTCGATGCCATCGTAGCCCGGTGAGTCGATGAGCCCGACGAGCGCCGACACGAAGCCATCGATGTTCGCCGCGCTCGTCGCGGCCTTGAAGTCCGCTTCGGAGTCCGCGCCGCCGATGGACGCGATGGCTTTCACCCCCGCGCCGTGAGCCGCGTCGACGATCTGCTTGGCGGTCGCTGCGCTGCCGCCGAGGATGGAGAGCGGAGCTTGCTTCGCGGGCTTGTAGAACGAGACCGCGATCTGGGTCATGCCCGACCACTCGATGGCGCTCACGGGATAGGCGTTCGACTCCCACATCGCGTAGTAGCCCATGCTCCACTTGCCGCTCGGCGCACCGCCGCTTCCCGACGTTCCGCCCGCTCCACCCGCCGACGTCCCACCCGCCGCGCTCGTCCCGCCGGCGCCGCCCGAAGCGCCCCCGCTTCCTCCGCCCGTCCCACCCGAGGCTCCGCCCACCCCGCCCGTGGCTCCGCTCGCCCCACCCATGGCTCCGCCCGCTCCGCCCGCAGCTCCGCCGGTGCCACCTGTCGCACCGCCCGCGCCGCCGGTGTTTCCGGATGACGAGCCGTCGTCGCCGCTGCACGCCGCGACGAACCAGAGACCGAGGACCAAGATCGCGTGGGCCTTCATGCGGGAAGAATGCCACGGGAGCTGGCCTTCGGGCGACGACCGGACTTCTTCGCGAGGAGTTCCGTCACGCTATAGTCCCGGGCGTGAACGCCGACCCCAAAGTATCGACCACGCCCGAGGCATCCGACGACGAGCGGAGCGAGGGCTCCTTCGACGCCGCCAAGGCTCGCTCCGCCGCCATCGAGGAGGGCTTGAAGAACGCACCGGAGAAGTTCCGCGTGCTCACGGGCGATCGCCCGACGGGCGCGCTCCATGTCGGGCACTACTTCGGCTCGCTCTTGAACCGCGTCAGGATCCAAAACCTCGGAGTCGAGGTCTACATCGTAGTGGCAGACTACCAGGTGCTCACCGATCGCGAGGGGACCGAGGCCATCCCGAAGAACGTCGAGGAGCTCGTGCTCGACTACCTGGCTGCAGGGCTCGACCCCGACTCGGGGCACACCTTCATCTTCACCCACAGCCACGTGCCGGCCTTGAACCAGCTGCTCGTGCCTTTCCTAACGCTGGTCAGCATGGGCGAGCTCGATCGCAACCCGACGGTGAAAGAAGAGATCGAAGCTGCAGGGCTCACCACGGTGAACGCCGGGATGTACACCTATCCCGTACACCAGGCCGCCGACATCCTGTTCTGCAAAGGCAATGTGGTGCCGGTCGGGCGCGACCAGCTCGCGCACCTCGAGCTCACCCGCAAGATTGCGCGCCGCTTCAACCAGCGCTTCTCGAAGAAGCGGCCCATCTTCCCGGAGCCCGAGGGCCTCTTGAGCGAGGCACCGAAGATCTTGGGGCTCGACGGCGCGCAGAAGATGAGCAAGAGCCGCAACAACGCCATCACGCTGGAGGCCAGCGCCGACGAGACCGCCAAGGCCGTCAAGCGCGCCACCACCGACAGTGAGCGACGCATCACGTACGACCCAGTGAACCGCCCCGCGGTCAGTAACCTCCTCTTGCTCATCAGCCTGTGCAGCGGTGAGCGGCCCGAGGCCATCGCCGAGCGCATCGGGGACGGCGGCGGCGGCGCGCTGAAGAACGAGCTCACCAGCGTACTGAACGACACCTTGGCGCCGCTCCGCGCGCGCCGGGCCGAGCTCGCCAAGGACGCCCGCGCGGTCGTCCAAAGCGTGCTGGGCAAAGGCAACGCCAAGGCCAACGCCGTCGCCGACGCCACGCTCGCCGAGGTGCGCGCCGCGATGAGCATGAGCTACGGGGTTTGAGCGGCCCCGGCGGCGTCGCGTCGAATCGCGAGTGCGGCTATGCTGCTCGGGTGACACGACCGCGCTCCGCCTTCCTCGTTTGCGCCCTCTCCCTCCTCTCGGGCTGTGGCGGCGGCGACGAGGGAACGGGAGCCTCCGATGGAACGCCGGGCACGCGTGTGGCGTTCGACTGGTCGGCTGACTTCACGCTAGCGGAGCACTTCTTCGACGCCCCGTACCCGAGCGACCTGCGCGTCGACGCGCTCGGTCACCCCGAGCTGGCGGGCTTTCCCAATCCGAAGAAGCTCGGCGTCGTCGACGGTCTGGTCCAGAACGCGGCTGAGGCCGTCGGCTTTCCGGTAATCCCGGTGGCGCACTTCCGCTTCGAAGGGCCCGTAGCGCCGCGTTCACTCGATGACCTGGTCGCCGCCGATGTCGCCTCGCCGTTCCTGCTCGTGGACATCGACGCGAGCTCGAAGGAGCGGGGCCGGCTGATTCCGGTGATCGCCGAGACGCGCCCGGCGGACCCCTACGTGCCGGAGAACTTGCTCTCGCTCGCGCCGCGGCCCGGCTTCGTGCTCCGAGCCGAAACTCGCTACGCGTTCGTCGTGTTGCGGAGCGCTCAAGACGCGGACGGGAAGGAGCTCGGTGTTCCGCCCGCACTCGCGCGCCTCGCGGCTCACCGCCCGAAGGGGGACGCCGAGAAACGCGCCGACGAGCTCTACGCGCCGATGTTCGAAACGCTCGAGACGCTGGGCGTGGCGGCAAAGGCCGTCGCGGCAGCAACGGTGTTCACGACGGGTGACGTCGTGGCCGAGCTCGAGAGCCTCTCTCAGAAGGTGCTGGAGAAGTACGACGTCGTCCTGTCCGATCTCGCAGAGTATCCTGACGCCGAGGCGCCCGAGCTCTGCATCCTGTCGGGTAGCGTGGAGATGCCCGAGTTCCAGACGGGTACGCCGCCCTTCAACACGGGCGGCCGCATCGAGCTCGACTCCGAGGGCCGCCCCGTCGAGACACGGAAAGAGAAGGCTCCGTTCAAGATCGTGCTGCCCAAGTCTCCCATGCCGGCGTCCGGCTATCCGCTGCTCGTGAACGTGCACGGCTCGGGCGGCTTCAGCCTCGCCATGGTGCGCCCCGTGGGCGCCGACGGGAAACCCGGGCTCCCCATCGGCCCCGCGTTCCCCTACGCGCATCGTGGCTTTGCCATGGCCGGAATGGCCATGCCGGTGAACCCCGAGCGCCTCCCGGGCGCCAGCGAGACCGCCTACCTCAACGCCAACAACCTCGCCGCGCTGCGCGACACGTTTCGCCAGGGGCAGATCGAGATCCGGCTCTTCCTCGAAGCCCTCGAGAAGCTCGAGATCCCCCCGAGCGCACTCGGCTCGTGCACCGGACCGAGCTTGCCCGCCGGCGCGACGGCGTATCGCTTCGACGTCGACAAGATCGGAGTCACCGGTCAGTCCATGGGCGGGATGTACACGAACATCGTCGCCGCCACCGAGCCTCACTTCAAAGCTCTGGTGCCGACGGGGGCCGGTGGGCACTGGACGCACTTCATCTTCCACACGCCGCTCAGCAACGGCGCGTTCCCCGGACTGCTCAAGCTGGTCTTGGGCGGAACGGAACCGCTGAGCTTCGTCCATCCAGTGCTCGCCATCGGCGCGGGCGCCCTCGAAGCAGCGGACCCCATCGTATACGTCCCGCGTGTCGCACAGAGGCCGCTTCCGAACCACCCGGTCCGGCCGGTGTACGAGCCGGTGGCTCCCGAGGACTCGTATTTCGCTCAGGAGACCTACGACGCCATGGCGCTCGCGTTCCAGCACCCGCAGGCGGGTGACGCGGAGTGGAGCAGCATGCAGGACGCGCTCGCCCTGGCGGGGCTCGATGGCCTTCGTTCGCTACCCCTCACCAACAACCTGAAGAGCGAGAGCGGCGCTGCCTACACGGGAGCAGTGCTCCAGTTCGCGCCCAAAGGGCTCCCGGGAGAGGTCCCCGATGGCCACGCCATCTACTCGCGGCGGGACGACGTGAAGTACCAGTACTCGTGCTTCATGGCGGAATTCTTCCTGAAGCAGGCCGCGACCATCGTTCCGCCCAAGCCGGACTTCACGCTGCCGTGCGAGGGCCTTTAGTGTCCGAGCGAAAAGCCGTTCCCAAGAGTGACCGGACGGCAACATCGGATCAGAACCCCGCTCGGTCGGGTGCCACCGACGTGCGTATTCTGACTTGGGCCGACTACTTCGCAGCTCCGTCCCCGTCCCGGGACCCCGAGCTCGTCCGGCGCACGCGCCTCTTGGTGCTCGTGGGTTTCGTGGGCGGTGCCGTGGGCATCGCGTTCGGCGCCCGAGAGTGGTTCCTCTTCCGTCAGCCGCTGTCGTGCGCCGCGCTGCTCGCGGCGGGGGCCGGGTTCCTCCTCGTGCCCTGGCTCATCCGTCACGGAAACACCAACCTCGCCGGCACACTTTCGGCGGCCGCCCCCTACCTCGGGCTCTTCGCCGTAGCCTGGGTCCACGGCGGCGTGATGCCCACCGTGTTGATGTGGGGAGCGCTGATTCCGCTCTACCTCGCCATGACGGGTCGCTCGGCGTCGGCGTACCGCTGGGGCGCACTGGTCCTGCTGCAATACGTTGCGATTGGCTTGGCGTCCCAGCTCGGAGTCCCCGGGATCTCGAAGAACTGGCAACCGCTCGTTCCACTCTCGGGGTTCCTGGTGGTCACGACGTTGCTCAGCTACGCGACCGACACCATCCGACAGCGCTTGACCAACGAGCGCATCGCGCTCGAACACCGGATCGGCGTCCAGGATCGACTCGACGGCATTGGGCACTTGGCCGCGGGCGTGGCCCACGATTTCAACAACTTGCTCACGGTCATCCGAGGGTCGGCTCGCACGCTGCTCGAAGAGCTGCCTCCGGACAGCCCATTGACACCCGACGCCGCGGCCATCGAAGAGGCCGCCTCACGAGGAGCGGCCATCGTGCGGCGACTCCTCGCGTTTCGTACGAATCAAGAACTGCCCACGAGCAAGTTCAACATCGCGCAAGGCGTACGCAGCCTGGAACCGCTGCTCCGGCGCCTCACTCCTTTCTCCATCGAGCTCGAAGTCCAAAAAGGCCCATCCGTTTGGGTCGAGATGGCCCCCGAGGAGCTCGAGCAGATCCTGGTGAACCTGGTCGTGAACGCGCGCGAGGTCATGCCGTCAGGCGGTCGGATCGAGGTCTCGGTGCGTGCGCGCTCGGTGGACGCGCCCGATCGGCCGACGGAGCGGCTCGGCCCCGGCAACTACGCCGTGCTCGCGGTGCGAGACACGGGCCCCGGCGTCCCCGACGACGTCCTGCCCCATCTGTTCGAACCGTTCTTCACCACGCGGGGGGAACGCGGCGGCACGGGTCTGGGGCTCGCCAGCGTGCACCGCATCGTGGAGCGCGCCCACGGAGACATCACCGTCGAGACCAAGCTCCAGAAGGGCACCGCGTTCGAGGTGTGGCTGCCCGAGGTCACCGCGCCAGCCGAGATCGCCGCACTGGAAGAACCGTCCAGCAACGGCATGTTGCCGCTCCACGTGCAGAAAGCGCCGGAAGCACAGCCCCCGAGGGAACCGCTCCTCGACGAGTCGGGCGGAATTCTCATCCAGGGCACGGTCGGCGTGGCGCTGGTGGTGGACGACCAGCCCGCCATCTTGCGGGTGGCTCGCCGCCTGCTCCGAAAGTCGGGGTTCGAGGTCTTGACGGCGGGCAGCGGCGAAGAGGCCTTGCCCATCATTCGCGCCAACGCCGAGCGCATCGACTTCTTGCTGACCGACGTGATGATGCCCGAGATGAGC
Organism: Polyangiaceae bacterium; assembly: GCA_046351435.1. Classification (GTDB taxonomy): domain Bacteria; phylum Myxococcota_A; class Polyangia; order Polyangiales; family Polyangiaceae; genus JADJKB01. Next base: position 68,177 of record JAXLYN010000044.1, on the reverse strand, counting down.
GGCGCGACCTTGGCCGGCGAGTTCCGGCGACTCACGGGCGGCGCGCCCGTGCTCTACATGTCGGGCTTCTCCCACGACGCCGAGGTCGCTCGAGAGGTCGATTCGGGGCTCGCGCTCTACCTCCACAAGCCGTTCTCGCCGGAGGAGTTCCGCGCCGCCGTGGCCCACGTCTTGGGGCAGCAGCGCGTCGCGTGAACCCGGCTGGAGTTGGTGCGCCATCTGCCGTATTCATTGGCATGAGCCTGGAACGTCTCGACCTCGAGCAGCGGCGCTTCCCGCGAGTCCCATTCCGGGCCCGCGCCAACGTGCTCAGGAAGAACCGCTGGCTCGGCGGTCTCGCGGTCGAAAACCTGTCCCAAGGCGGCGCCTACCTGAGCGGAAACGCGGGGCTCGCGCTCGGCGAGCGGGTGACCCTCGCCATCCACGAGGCCGAGCTCGGCCGAGTCATCCTCACGGCCCGCGTCGTGCGTCACGACCGTTCGCTTGGTCACTCCGGCTTCGCGGTGGAATTCCGCACGCCCTCGGAGCGCACTTCGGGCCGCATTCGGAGCGCCATCCGCCGGCGGCTATCCCAAGAGCTGGCGCAGCGCTTCGCTTGCGAAGAGCGCCTGACGTTCAAGCGGGCTCGAGCGGCGAGATCACGGGCAGCCCGGCCTTCGCCTACACTCGTCGACCATCTGCCGCTCGTCGAGGCGGTCCTTGAGACCCGCGTGGTAGGAGATCTCGATGGCGGCCACGCGCAGCTCGGCGGCGGTTGGGATGGGGCTGGGGCACCGGCTGGACTCTCGATCGCTGCACGCGCGAGGAAGATGCCAATGGCGACCGCGCGATACCCGCCTCCTGCAAGAGCTCGCGATAGAGCCCACGGTTCTCTGCCAAGAGACGCAGCCACTCGGTGGGTCGCCTGGTTTCGTCGTGCTCGATGCTCATCTGGGCCTCGCTGGTGGACCAAGATGCAACGCACGGGCCAGCGGCGCCGCACCCGGGAATCGCGGCCGCCCCGCAGGTGGTTGCCACGGAACCCACTCGGCGGCGTCGGCGCAGGACTCACGCCGCCACGACACGACGGGCCTTGCGCAGCTCTCCCAGCACGGCGTCCACGATCATGTCTTCGATGTGGGTGGGCGCGGGACGAAAACGCAGACCCACGCCTGCGCCGTCCGCGTGGGTTGCGCATCGCACCACGTCCGCTCGCAGACTGATGACCCCGAACTGGTCGGCCTTGATCAGCACGTCGACGGGTGCGCCCACCGGCGGGACGGAGCCGCCGGTGACGAACGCTCCCCCGGCGGAGAGGTCCCGCACGCGGTAGTCCCCGATGCGCGAGCCCTGGATCGAAAGCACGGCGATGGCGTCGAACCCCACGCGAGGATGTGCACGCTGTTCCGACGTCAAGAGAGGACTCGGATTCATGACCCCTAGAACGGCAGGCATGGCTCGTGCTTGAGCTCGCGCGACGCTCGGCGGCGCTTTGACGCCGGCTCGGGACCTTGGCATCTCCCCGCCACCATGCCTTTGCCGGCGAAATTCCCGAGCCTCTCGCTGCCCGTGATCGGCGCGCCCCTGTTCCTCATCAGCACGCCCGAGCTCGTGCTCGCCCAGTGCAAGTCGGGAGTGGTCGGCGCGTTTCCGGCGCTGAACGCCCGGCCGCCGGAGCTGCTCGACGAGTGGCTCGGTCGCATTCGCGAGGAGCTCGCACGCTTCGACGAGCTCCACCCCGACGCGCCCGCTGCGCCGTTCGCGGTAAACCAAATCGTCCACAAGTCCAACGATCGTCTCGCTCGCGACCTCGACGCCTGCGTGAAGCATCGTGTCCCGATCGTCATCACTTCGCTCGGCGCGCGCGAGGACGTCAACCGCGCGGTCCACGACTACGGCGGCATCGTCCTCCACGACGTGATCCACGTGACGCACGCCAAGAAGGCCTTGGAGAAGGGCGCGGACGGACTCATCGCGGTGGCTCACGGCGCCGGCGGGCACGCCGGCACGCTCTCGCCGTTCGCGTTGGTCCAAGAGATCCGCGAGTTCTGGGCGGGGCCGTTGGTCTTGGCGGGGGCCATCGCCAACGGGCGGTCCATCTTGGCGGCACGCGTGCTCGGCGCCGATCTCGCCTACGTGGGGTCCGCCTTCATCGCCACGCGAGAGGCCAACGCCAGCGACGCGTACAAGCGGGCCATCGTGGACGCCCACGCCGCCGACATCGTCTACACGAACCTGTTCAGCGGCGTGCACGGGAATTACCTGCGCTCGTCCATCGTTGCCGCCGGGCTCGATCCGGATCATCTGCCGGAGAGCGACCCATCCAAGATGAGCTTCGGTTCGGACCGTGTGAAACCCTGGCGCGACATTTGGGGTTCGGGGCAGGGCGTGGGCGCCATCCACGACGTCGAGAGCGTCGCAGAGCTGGTCGCGCGCTTCCGGGCCGAGTATGACCAGGCTCTCTCGGCGCTCCGAGGTGCGTCCAGGTGATACCGAAAGAGCTGATCAAGGCCCTGCGCAAGATCGAGATCACGACCAATCGGCTCGCGACGGAGCAGCTCTCCGGAAACTACACCTCGGTCTTCAAGGGCCAGGGCCTCGCTTTTCGCGAGGTCCGCCAGTACCAGCCCGGCGACGACGTCCGTAGCATCGACTGGAACGTGAGCGCGCGCATGAACGAGACCTACGTCAAGGTCTTCGTCGAAGAACGCGAGATGACCGTCATGCTGGTGGTCGATCTCTCGGCGAGCGAGGCCTTCGGGACGCGCCGCTCGAGCAAGGCTGCGTTGGCAGCCGAGGTAGCCGCGCTCTGCGCGTTCAGCGCCATCAAACACAACGACCGCGTGGGTCTGATTCTGTCCACGGATCAGGTGGAGAAGATCGTGCCCCCCATGAAGGGGCAGAAGCACGTGATGCGCGTCGTGCGCGAGATCTTGGGGGCGAGTCCGGAGCGCACCGGCACCGACCTCTCGGTCGCTCTCGAAACGCTCTACAGCGTGGCCCGCAGGCGAAGCGTCGCCTTCGTGCTTTCGGACTTCTACACCTCGGGCTACGAGCGCGCGCTGGCGCTGGCGTCGGCTCGCCACGACGTGATTCCTTGCATGCTCGTCGACCCACGCGACGAAGAGCTGCCCGACGTGGGCCTCGCGACCTTCGAGGACCTGGAGTCGGGCGACAGCGTTCTGGTGGACACGTCGAGCCCTCGCGTCCGCGCGCACTACGCGCACCACATGCGAGCTCTCCGGGCCGAACACGTGAAGACCTTTCGGAAACTCGGCCTCGACCACGTCGTGATTCGCACCGACCAACCCTACGTGAAACCGCTCCGTGATCTGTTCGCGCGCCGGGCGCGCCGCTTGCGTCGCTGACGCCTCAGAGGGCGAGCTCGACCCGATTGCGCCCGGAGCCTTTGGCTCGATAGAGGGCGCCGTCCGCCGCCGAAAGCAGCGCCTTCGCGTCGATTCCGAGGCGCTGCTGCGCGCCGCCGATGGACGCCGTGATGTGCGGTAGCAGGACGCCGCTCGGCGTCGCGAGCTCGAGCCCGGCGATTTCTCGGCGGACCCGTTCCGCGGCGATGCCGGCGCCGGCCAGGTCGCACTTCGGCAGGATCGCCGCGAACTCCTCGCCGCCATAGCGCGCGACCAGATCCGTGGGTCGGAGTCGGCTTTCCAGCACCTTGGCCACGGCGAAGAGCACGAAGTCCCCCGCCGCGTGGCCGAACGTGTCGTTGATGCGCTTGAAGTGGTCGACGTCGATCATCAGCACACTGAGCGGTTCGGACTCGAGCTCCGACCGCTTGACCTGTCGGGGAAAGACGTCCTCGAGCCAGCGACGGTTGTGGAGACCGGTCAACGCATCGAGGTTCGCCCGTCGTTCGTAGAGGAGCTGGAGCCGACGGCTCTCCTTGATCCGCGAGTTGTTGCCTTTCAGTCGGATCGAAAGCAGCTCGAGCAGATTGCTCGCGAAGTGGCGGGAGCGATGGATGAGGCTCCAGAACGTGGCCGCGTCGATTTCGAGCAGACGGCACGGCCCGTCCGCCACGACCCAAGCGGAGCGTTCGCTCCCGTCGAGGAGCGCGAGCTCACCGACGATCTCGCCGGCCTCGACGAAACCGATGGGTTGATCGTCGAGCGTGCCGAGATGCACGCGCAGGCGCCCCGAAAGCAGAACGTACGCCGCGCGAGCGGGCTCTCCCGGCTCGAGCAGCGCAGCCTCGGGCTCGAGCTCCCGGCTCGGGAGCCGTGCGAACGCTTCGAGGTCGCTCTCCATGCCGCGAAAGACCCGCGAAGCGAGCAGTGACGGCTCGAGATCGCCGGTGCCGACTCCCCCGACCTCACAGACCTGCATGGCGGGTGGAACGGCCGGCTCGGCCTCTGCTTGAGCCGGGGCGGCCCGGAGCGGGCTCTGGCGTCCCGCCCTCGCGCCCAGCGGGAAGGCCCGAAAATTCGAAACAAAAAGACCCGGAGACGCTCCTCGATCGTCGGAATAGGCGGGGGCGCCCGATTGTCTAGCCCAAGCCGGTCGAGCTATAGCAAGCGCCAGATTTTTCCGAGGAGCTTCGCAGGGATGGACAGGGTCGGCGCTGCCCGCTGGAGGGAGCTCTGAGGCGAGTCGTCGTCGCCCTCGTCGGCGCGTTGCTCTGGCCCCTCGCTGCCCGAGCAGACGCTGGCTCCGATGCCGGCACCGACGCTCAGGCGGCGACGGGCCGTGTGACCGCGACCTGCGTCGAGCGCTGGCCGGAAGGCAAGCCCAAGCCCAAATGGGAGGAGCGCTTTCCGACACAGGGCACGAGCGGTTGGGCCGCGACGCTCGAGGTCGTCGTCGAGCACGGCAAGGGCGAGACCGTGCTCCCGGGCGGCTTCCGCGTCGAGCTGGACGGAGACGCCGCGCGGGCCCTCGTGAGTGCGGGCTTCGCCATCCCCGACCCGGACGGCGGCTCGGGGCCGAGCGTGGAGGTCACTCCCAAAGGGGAGAGCGTCACGAGCCGAGTTCGCATCTCCGTCGTCCCGTTGCCCGAAAAGCCGGGCCGGACGGAGCTCGAGCTTCCACCTTTGCCCATCGCCATCTCGCGCGCGAGCGGCGAAGTCGTGACGCTCTGCACCTCGGCCCACAAGATCATCGTCGAAGATCCCATCGCGAGCACTCCCAACGCGATGCCGAAAGACAACCCGCCAGCGCGCCATGAGCGCGAGGTGTGGACCCAGGCCAAGCAGGTCGCGTTGGCCGCGCTGGTCGCACTCGTCGTTGGCGCGATCGCGAGCTGGCTCATCGGCCGTTGGCTGCGTCGGCCGAAGCCCGTGCCCCCGCCCCCGCCCCCGCGTCCACCCTGGGAAGTGGCGCTGGAAGAGCTCGCCGACTTGCGCGAACGCGAGCTGATCCAGAACGAACGGTATGCCGAGCACTACGCCAAGGTGTCGCACATCGTGCGGAAGTATTGCGGCGATCGCTATGGCTTCGACGGGCTCGAAAGCACGACGCGGGAGATGATGAGCGTGCTCCGCCGGGTGGTGCCCCCCATCGTCGTGCTGGCCGAAATCGAGGCATCGCTTCGCCACGCGGACCTGGTGAAGTTCGCGCGCCTGACGCCGAGCGCCGAGGAGTGCCGCGAGGCCATGGCCCGGGCGGAAGCCATCGTTCACCGCACGATCCCGCTGGTCACGGAGCCGCCTGCGCCGCTGCCGGTCCCACCCGCGCCCGCGAGAGATCCCGCCGAGCCCGGAGCGCGCGCACCATGAGCCCGGAACGCGAGCCGCCGGCGCGCAACATGGCACCCAAGCCGAAGCCGAAGAGCCGCCTCTGGCAGCGCATCGGCGTGCTCGGGATCGCCGTGGCGGCGGCGCTCTTGCTGGGGTTCGGCTATCCGGCGCTCCTGCGCGGACCCGAGCTCGTGAACGCCACCTGGCAAAACTGGTGGTTCTTGCTGTTGCTCCTCCTCATCCCGCCGGTCTTCTGGCGCTCCACCTGGGGTGAAGACCGGCGCATCCCGCGCATGAAGCTCGGAACACTCGCGCCGTTTCGGGTGGGGCCCGTGGGCTGGCACGTGTGGCTCCGCGACGTACCGGGAGCGTTCCGCTCGGTCGGGCTCTGCCTCCTGGTCCTCGCCATGGCGCGGCCCATCAACACGCTGCACCCGGAGACCACCAACGAGAAGGGCATCGACATCGTGCTGGTGCTCGACCTCTCGGGCTCCATGCAGGCGGTGATCGACAACGTCCCGGAGAACCTGTCGAAGTTCATGCCGAAGGAGCGCGATCGGCGCATTCGACCGACGCGCCTCGACGTCGCCAAAGCCGTGATTCGAGACTTCGTTTCGCGACGGAAGACCGACCGCATCGGCGTGGTCGTGTTCGGGAAAGAGGCCTACGTCCTGTCGCCTCCGACGCTCGACTATCACTTGCTCGACGCGCTCGTGGCCAAGATGGAGCTCAAGCTGATCGACGGCAGCGCGACGGCCATCGGCGATGCGACCGGAGTTGCGGTGGCGCGGCTCCGCCGGAGCCAAGCCCAGAGCAAGGCCGTCATCCTGCTCACGGACGGCGACAACAACGCCGGCCAGATCTCACCGGAATACTCCGCTCACCTGGCCAACCTGGTGGGCGCCAAGCTCTTCACCATCCAGATCGGCAGCGGCGAATTGGCCGAGGTCCAAGATGGCTTCGACCTGTTCGGGCAGCCGCGCTACGTCACGGTGCCGTTTCCGGTGAACCCGGATCTCCTGAAGAAGTTGGCGGAGCAGACGGGCGGCGAGACCTACGTGGCGACCGACGCCACGAAGCTCCAGGCGAGCTTCCACGACGTGCTCGACAAGCTCGAGAAGACGCGCTTCGAAGCCAGCATCGCCAGCTTCGAGGACCTCTACCGCTTCCTGCTCTTGCCGGGCGTCCTCTTGGTGGCGCTCGACGCGGTCTTGCGGGCCCTGCTCTTGCGGAGGTTCCCATGAAGTTCGCCGCGCCGTACTGGTTGCTCGGTGCCAGCTTGGCCTTGCTCGTGGCCGTTCTTCTGACACTGGGCGGCGTAGTGCTCGTGCGCGCGCTCCGCCGCTTCGGCGAAGAGAAGCTGGTGCTCGGCCTGGTCACGGCGCGCCCCGGCGCGCGTCGTGCGTTGAAAGGCACGCTCTTGGTGCTGGCCATCGCCTTCGGATTCGTGGCGCTGGCGCAGCCCCAATACGGCCGCGGCACTCGCATCATTCCCGCGACCAACCTCGACGTAATCGTGGTGCTCGACTACTCGAAGAGACATGCACGCGCGCGACGTCAAGCCGTCGCGCATCGCGCGCGCCAAGACCGAAGTCGCCCAGCTCATCGCGGATCTCCCCGGAGCACGTTTCGCTGCGGTGGCCTTCGCGGGCGAGCCCATGGCGTTCCCGATGACGAGCGACGGCAGCGCGGTCGCCCAGTTCTTCCGCCAGCTCTCGCCCAACGACATGCCCGTGGGCGGCACCGCCATCGCACGTGCGCTGGAGTCGGCGCGCGAGCTCTTCGGTCGTGATCCGCTGTCACGCACGCACAAGAAGGTGATCGTACTCGTCACCGACGGCGAGGACCTGGAAGGTGACCCGGTGGGCGTGGCGCGCGCCGCCGCCCAAGACGAGATCACGATCCACGTCGTCCAGATCGGCGGCCGCACGCCCGAGCCGCTGCCGGAGGTGAATGAAGCGGGTGAAGTGACCGGTTGGCGTACCAACTCCGAAGGCAAGCCCATCACCACGCAGCTCAGCGCAGCCGGGGAAGCCCAGCTCGGCAAGATCGCGGAGGAGAGCCGGGGAAACGTGGCCCGCAGCGAAGCCGGCGCCACCGGGCTGCGCACCATCGCGGCTTCGCTGCGCAAGATGATGACGGGCGAGCTCGGCGAACGAGTCGAGACCGTGTACGCCGACGTCTACCTCTGGCCTCTCGGGCTCGCCCTCTTGCTCCACCTCATCGAGACGTTCGTGCCGGAGACGCCACGGCGCTCGCGGCCCGTGGAGATCCCGCTCCCTCCGGAACGCCGGCGCAAGCGGAAGCGCACGCGGAGGGCTGCCGAAGCCGTCGCCCTCGGTGGGCTCGTCGCCTGGTTCATGGTCGCGGGCTGCGACGGCGGCATCGATCGAGTCTTCGAACGAAACGCGCCGCCGGTCGAGCAAGCCATCGGCGCGCTCGATGCGGGCGACGCGCGTGCCGCGGTCGATCTCTTGTCCGAATACCTCTCGACCGGCAAGTGCGACAAGGGCGAGATCGTGACCCACGATGGCCAGCGCAAGAAGCCCAACGCGACTTTCGACCTCGGGCTCGGGCTGTTCGAGATCGCCGAGACCTTCGGCAAGCGTTTCGGCGACGAGGAGACGGGCGGAGACGCCGGCCTCACGCCGGCGGAAGAGGCCGCGTTGGCCGAGCGCAGCGACCAAATCGACTGCGCTCTCAAGATCGTGGAGCTCATCGCGCTCGACACGTCGGTGCCCATCGACTTGAGGGCGCGCGCGCACTACCTCGCAGGCAACCTCGAGTTCTTGCGGCGCCGCTATCGAGCCGCAGTCACTCACTACGATCGATCACTCAAGCTGACCCCGGGCACCGAGAACGACGCGGGAGACCTGGTGGGACGCGACGCCGCATGGAACCGGGCGATCGCGCTACGTCGCGCCGAAGACGAAGACAACCGACGGGACGCGAGCCAAGAGCCGGAGCCCGACAGCAGCGACGCGAGCCAGGACCAGAACCCGGAGGGCGGAGACGGCAGCTCCCCGGACGCCGGCGAGGACTCGGGGGACGGCGGCGGCGGACCCGACGGCGGCCACGATGGCGGACGCGACGCGGGTGACGACGGCCAAAGCCAGAGCGGGGGCGACGACGGCGGGAAGGAGGCCGGTAGCGACGCCGGACCCGAAGACCAATCGGACTCCGGAGCTCCGCCCGAGCAGCAGCCCGAACAGCAATCCCAGAGCAACCAGGACGAGCGCATGCTCGACATGCTCGAGCGGGCGCCGACCCTCCAGCAGCAGGCCGCACGGAACCGCGCGCTTCAACGCCAGGTGCGAACCGGGATGGAGGACAAGTGACGGCGCGAGCCCTGCGCATCTGGCTCTTCGCGGTGGCTGCTCTCGCCTTCCTCTGCCTGCCCGGGCGTGCGCGCGCGCAGACCCCGGTGAGCCTGAAGACCCAGGTCTCGAGCCGTGAGGTAGAAGTCTCGGAGCCCTTCACCTTCACGCTCACCGCGCTCACGGACAAAGGCTCTTCTTTGCCACAGAACCCGAGCCTGTCGGTACCGAACGGCATCAGCGTGCGCGGTCCGAGCGTCGCCATGCAGCAGCAGGTCACGCTGCAAGGCGGAAGCTTCCAACAGAAGTTCGGCATCAGTGCGACCTGGACACTCGAGGCGCAGAGGCCGGGCCGCTATCGCATCGGCCCAGCGAGTGTGTCGGTCGGCAACCAGCGCGCGAGCGGCGACGTCATCGAGATCCAGGTTTCGCCCCCGGGCACGCGCCCGCGACCGCGCGGCAGCGACCCGTTCGACCCTTTCGGCTTCGGAATCCCGAACCTGCCCGGCTTTCCCCTCGGCGACGACGGAGACGCCAAGGAAGACCTGCCTCCGTTCCCGGAGGAGCTACGGCTGCCCCAAGCGGAGGAGCCCATCGCCTTCTTGCGTGCCGTGGTCACACCAGCGCGCGCCGTCGTGGGCCAGCAAGTGACACTGAAGATCTTCGCCTATGGGGCCCGAGGCCCGTTCCGGGAGACCAACACCTCCGAGCCGAGTCGCGAAGCCTTCCTCGCCCACGTCATCGTCGAGAACTCGTATTCCGAGACCACCCACCGCGTCCCCATCGGTGGGGAGACGTGGCACGCGAAGAAGGTACGCGAGGTCGCGCTCTTCCCCATCCGCACGGGCAAGCTCGTCATCGGACCGATGCGCATGGGTTTCGAGGGGCGCGGCTACCCGAGTACCGGCCCTCACCGCGGCCTCGTCCGGCAGAGCGTCCCCTTGACCGTCGAGGTCGTCGAACCTCCGGAGCAGCGGCGCCCGCCCGGCTATCGAGTCGGCGACGTCGGACGCTTCGCGCTCAGCGCCAACGTGGAGCCTCGGGAGATCAGCGCGGGAGACGCGGTCAGCGTGGTCGCGAAACTCGAAGGCACGGGCAACCTACCCCTCGACCTCAAGACGCCGCAGAAGACCGGTGTGACCTGGCTCGAGCCGACCAGCGTGGACGAAATCGAGCCGCGGGGCTCGAGCATCGGCGGATACCGGAAGCTCACGTACGTGGTGCGTATCGATACGCCGGGAGAGGTGGACCTCGGCGAGCTCTCGCTGCCCTACTGGGACCCCGAACGCGAGTCGTACGACGTCGCCAAAGTCCCGCTCGGCAACGTGAAAGTGCGGCCCAGCGCGGGCCCCGCGCCGAACACCGATGCCAAAGACGATCCGTTGGCTGGGGTCCTCGCACCACGCAAGACGCTCGGGCCAGTGCCGGCGCGAAGCGCGTTCCTCGGCGATCGCCTCGCCTATTGGATCGCCCTCTTCGCCGCGCCCCTCGGCGTCGTGGGCATCGGAACCGGTCGGAGGCTCGGCCAGCGCGTGTTTCGTCGCTGGAACGAGCGCCGCGCGAGCCAAGACACGCTGGCCAAGACGGCCCTGTCGCGGGCCAAAGAGGCGCTCCAGCAAGGGGCCCACGCCGAGGCGGCGAGTCAGAGCGAACGCGCGGTGCTGGCGATGCTCGAAGCCAAGCTCGGCATACGAGCGCGCGCCCTCCTGAAGCGCGAGCTCTCCGCGCGACTCGAATCCGAGGGCCTCGATGCCAAGCTCGCCGAACGCGTCGGGGAGCTGCTCGAACGCTGCGACGACGCGCGTTTCACGGGGAGTACCGACGCCGAGGGCGCGAGCGCGTTGGTCGCAGAAGCCGTGAGTCTCGTGCGCGCGCTCGGGCAGACGTCGAAGAAGCCATGATTCGGCGCAGTCTCGTCGCGGCCGCTCTGGCCTCTAGTCTGCTCGTGACGCCCGGTCGCGCCGGCGCCGAGGCGCCCGAAACCGCGCTCTCCGAGGCGCTCGACCGGCTGGCGAAGGGCGCTCACGACGATGCCATCGATCGCTTGGAGTCGCTGGCGGACACCGGCGCCTCCCATCCGGATCTCTCCTACGACCGGGCCGTCGCCTACGTGGAGCGTGCACGTTCGCCCAACGCGCGCCCCGGTGACCTCGGGCGCGCCGTGGCGGCGCTCGAAGAAACGCTGCTCGCTCGACCCGACGACGCCGAAGCCGAACGCGCTCTCGAACGCGTTCGCGGCGAGATCGCGAGACGCCGCGCGCGCGCAGGCGCCGAACCCGTCGTGGCGAAGACCACGCTCGGCCGCGCCGTGGTGGGCGTCGTCACTGAAACCACCTGGACTCTCTTGGCCGCGTTCGGCTCCGCTCTGCTCACGCTGGGGCTCGCGCTCCGTTCGCTCTCTCGAAGCGAGCGGCGACGGCTCGCGGCGACCACGGGCGCCGCCATCGGCGCTCTGATTCTGATCGTGGCCGGTGGGCTCAGCTACGCGGCGAGGAGCTATCGTTTGGGCTCGCAGCCCGCCGTCGTCGTCGTGGGCGACGCGCGTCTGCTCGACGCCGACGGCAAGCCGCTCGTACAGAAGGGCGGCATCCCCGAACACGTGAGCATGCCGGAGGGCACGAGCTTGTTCGTTAAGCAGCGTCAGGGCACGTTGCTCCGCATCGAGTGGGGAAGCACCGAGGCTTGGGTACAAGCGTCCCAGGTTCGACTGTTGACGCGGGAGTGACCGGCCCGGTGTGATAGAAGAGCGGATGCCCCGCTTCCCGGACTTCGTCAGAAACCCGAGAAATCGCCTGGCTCTCTCGTCCCAATTCACCGACGACATCGAGGGCTACTTGTTCGATGGCGAGGACGGCGCCCAGGTCGCGCTCTGGACCTGTCATGCCGACCGCGCTTCGAAAGAACACGCCCACGCTTTCGATGAATACGTGCTCGTGATCGAAGGTCGATGCACGGTCGTCGTCGAGGGGCAGCGTGTCGAGCTCGGGCCGGGCCAGGAGTTCGTCGTGCCGAAGGGCGCGCGACAGTCGATGGAGGTGACCGCCGGGACGCGCACGTTGCATGTCTTCGGTGGACGCCGGGCGACGAGGGAGAGCTTTCTCAGCAGCTCCGCCAGTGCGGACGACGCGACGAGTCCCGTGGCCCGTGCCGTTCGGACCTACATCCAAGCGAGCGGCGAGCGCGATGCGGCAACTCGCGAGAAACTCCTTCGAGCCTGTTTCGCGGAGCGCGGACGCTTCGTCACACGCTCGAGAGTCCTCACGGGCCCCGCCCAAGTCGACGCGATGATCGCGCGCTTTCTCGCCGACCCCGAGGTGCTCGGTTTTCGCCTCACGAGCGCGGTAGACGCCGCCGGCACGACCTTCCGCTACGGCTCGCGGGTCGAGCGTCGCGACGGGACGAGCGCCGAGTTCTTCGATGCCGGCGAGATCGACGCCGACGGGCGAATCGTGACGCTCCTCGTCTTCACGGGCCCGCTCGCCGACGTCCAGTGACGTCTCTCAGATCTTCGAGACGGAGCTCACGGCGAGCTGCCCGCCCTGGAACGTGAACACGACCTTGTAGTCGTTGGGCCCAGGAGCCGTGTCCGGGCCGTCGTTCACCACCACGCTGGTCTCGGTCGCGTCGGGCACGCCGCTCAACATGTACTTGTACGTCGCGTCGATGGTGCCCTGGGTCGTGCTCTTGAAGTGGTGGGTGCTCGCTGCGTGCACCCGCCGGATGCTCTTCGTGCTGTCGTAGAACCAACCGAGGAAGTACGGCGTACACGCATCCGGCCCGTCGGAGTAGGTGTTGTTGGTGACGTGACAGGTCGTCGCCGTGTAGCAGAGTACGGCCCCGGTCGTGTTGGGCTGGATGCTCGGCCCGAGCGTCAACGTCTGGGGCAGGGCGCTGCACTTCGCGGTGCAGATGTTGTCCCCCTGGTACGTCTGGCACGTCACGCCGCCACCGCCACCGCTACCTCCCGTCCCGCTGCCGCCCTGGCCACCGGTCGAGCTGCCCCCGCTCCCGCCAGACGCTCCTCCGCTTCCGCTCGTTCCACCGGTCGAGGTCCCCCCGCCGCCGCTCACTCCGCCGGAACCGGCTGCTCCACCGCTGCTCGATCCACCAGAGGACGTCCCGCCGCTCGAGCTACCACCGGTGGAACCACCGCCTGATCCACCGCCACCGCCCGATCCACCGCCGCCGCCCGATCCACCGCCGTCGTCCGTGCCGCACGCCAGGGAAAGCAGAGCACCAATCACCAGAGAAACCGCCGACGCGCGCCTCTTCATCTTCGTCCTCACCTCTCGCAGGAGCATGCACAATCGCGAGGGCTCGCGCCGCCCCGGCGATGGGGGACTTTCGGGGGATGCGCGCCGGTGGATGGGGCGGCAGCAGCAGCGCGACCGGCGGAAAGAAGGGCAACGCCGGTGGCGGCGACGAGGGCGGCTGCGGTTGCCGCGTCCCCACGAACCGCGAGGGCTCCGGCGCGGCGTGGCTCGCAGTGCTGGCGGGCATGGTGCTGGCCAGACGCCGTCGCACGCTGCGCGCCGCGCGATGCTCGGCGTCGCGTGGCTCGTAGCCGACTCCCGCCGCTCGGCCAGTCGAGGCGTCCGCCGTTCCTCCCTTGAGCCCGCGCGTCCGACGTCCCATCCTTTCGAGCGATGGGGTCCGCCGCGTCGCTCGCTTGGGTACGCTACGCGCTGCCCATCCTGGTTCTGGTGGCGGCGCTCGTCGCGCTCGGCTTCGTTCCATCGCGCCCGCATCCTTCCATCGCGTCACTCGCGCATTGGGACTATCGAGTCTCGGAGGTCGGCTCGACGTCGGAGCTCAACGAGCCCCTTCCGAGCCCCCGCTTCACGCCCATCGAGCTCCCCTCACATCCCTCGGGACCCGGCCGTGTGTTGTGGATGCGCACGCGTATCCCCGAGAACGTCCCGCCCGACGCCGTCGTGGCCATCGACGCAGTGGTGGGCCCGTTCACCGCCTACGTCGACGGGGCGCGAGTGTTCGCCCACCCCGAGCCCGACGGCGTCTCGTCGCGCGGCAAGGTGGGGGTGCCTTGGGTGCTCATTCCCATCGCGGCGGGTTCGGGAGGAAAAACACTGACGCTGGCCATCGGAGCGGACTATCGCCCGATGGGCGTGAAGGGCACGCCGGTCTTCGGCTCGCGCGCCGACCTTCTGGCGTCGACCGTCGAGCGCGACCTGCCACGCGTGGTCGTGGCGTTCATATCGATGCTGCTCGCCGTCTTGGGGCTCGTGTCGTTCCAGCGCCGGGAAGGCTGGCGACTTCCGGTCGGGTTCTTCGTCTGGGGGATCTCCCTGGGCACGTACGTGCTCCACTACACGCACCTGAAGGACGTGGTGGCGGACGTGAGTGGGGTGTCGTTCTTCGCATGGCTGGTCGCGCTGGCGGCCATGCCCGTGGGCGGCGCGCTATTCCTCGACGAGCTCTTCGCAGCCCGGGCGAGCCGCGCGCTGCATGTTCTCTTGCGGCTCAGCGTGGGCTTTCTGCCGTTCTATTTCGCGGCCTTGGCGGGGGCCTGGGTGCTGTTCCAGTCCCCCGCCCACTCGGCGCTCGGCGTTTCGCTGTTCGCCCTGGCCACCAACGCCGTGAGAATCCTCATCCTCGGGGCCGCGGTCTCGGTGCTCGTGGAGGTGCTCCGTTTCGCCAAGAGCGGAGACGTCGACGCTCGCATCTTCATGGTCGGGTTCGGCTGTCTCTTGGCCTTCACGTTGCGGGACGTCTTGGCCGCTTTTGGCGCTGCGCTCCTGTCGTGGCGCTCCCAGGTGCACGTCGGCGTCCTCGGCTGCGTGGTCGCCATGGCCATCTGCCTCCAACGGCGCCACGTCGCGCTGCACGAACGAGCTCGCCAGCTGGCAGAGACCGCCGCCGAGCAAGCCCAGGAGAAAGAGGCTCTGGTGCGTGACCTACACGACGGGATCGGCGCGCTCATGAGCAACATCCGCATGCTCGCCGAGCTCGGCCAACGCAATGACTCGCGTGCCCGGGTCGCACTGGAACGCATCGCGGAGCTTTCGGACAAGAGCCTCGCCGAGCTCCGCGCGTACGTGCAGACGCTGGACGACGCGGAGGCCAGCTGGGAACGGCACATCGCAGAGCTCAGACGCTTCGGAGCGAACCTCGTCGAGGCGCACGGTCGCCAGTTCGAGATGCAGGTCGAGCTCGGCACCGAGGAGCGGCCACCGACGCTCCTGTCGTTGCACCTGCTCAGAACCTTCAGCGAGGGGCTGACCAACGCGCTCAAACGCGGCGACGGGAGCTTCGTCCGTGTGGCGCTCAGCGTGCTGCCGAGCGAACTCCGGCTGCGAATGGAAAACGATGGCAAGAGCGCCGAAGCCAGCGCGCCCAGCGTGGGCGGCGGCCGCGGTGTCGCGAATCTTCGCACCCGCGCCGAGGAGCTCGGCGGAGAGCTGCGGGTCGACGTCGGCGACGTGACCCAGCTCGAGCTCCGCGTGCCGCTGCCGCTGCGAGTCCAGCACGGTTCTGCCGCCCTCCGAGCTCTGCCGTGAGACCAGGCAGGAGCACGCCGGGGTCGCGCATGGGGGTTTTCGGGGGAGGCGACGCCGCGCGCGTGGTGCGACGCGAGCACGAGGGTTAGAGTGAGAGCGTGTCCCCGGCGGCTTTGGCGAAACCGCGTTCGCTCCGCGTATTCGTCGTCGACGACGATGACCTCACCCGGGACTTCCTTGTGGAGCTGCTCGGGCAGGAGCCGGGCTTCGAGGTTGCAGGGACCGCGTCCAACGCCGAACAGGCGCTGTCTTCGGTGGACGCGCGGGTCGACGTCGCCATCGTGGACCTCGGGCTCGGCGCGGACAGCGGCGTCGACCTGATCTGCACGCTGAAGCACAAGTACCCCACGCTCGACGTGATGGCGCACACCATCTTCGAGGACCGCGACAACGTGTTCCAGGCGCTCAAAGCCGGCGCCGCGAGCTACGTGCTGAAGGGCGCGCGGGCGGCAGACCTCGTGACCGCGGTGCGAGAGCTCCACGCTGGGGGCTCCCCCATGTCACCGAAGATTGCCCGCCTGGTCCTCGAGCACCTCAGGCGAGCGGCCGAGCCCGACCCGGTTTCACCACGGGAGCGCCAGATCCTCAAGCTCATCGATCAGGGGCAGACCTACAAAGAGATCGCGCAGGCCCTCAACATCAGTACCCACACCGTGCACAGCCACATCAAGAACGTCTACGAGCGCCTGCAAGCCACGGGCAAGCGCGATGCCCTGGCGCGAGCCCGCGCCCGCGGTTTGCTCTGAAGCGCAGGGCTCACTCCTCTTTCCCGTCGCCGCCATCCGGTTCGGGGCACTTCTCTCCGGTGTAGCCGGGCTCTCCCTGCGGCACGCGGCACGGGTGGACGATCACGCGGCGCGTACGCGGCTTGTAGACGACCTTGCGCTTCTCTTCCTTCTTGGTCTTGTCCGGGTAGTCGATCTGGCGGAAGACGAACACGGTCCAGCCGGCCTGCCCCGCTTCCTTGACCTTGTCCTTCTCGTGGGTCTGGGTCATGTCGGGGATGTACTCGATGGGCGGCTGCACCACGTCTTGCTGCGGCGTGACGCGGATCTTCACCTTGCGACCCGAGTCTTTGCCGAACACTTTCACGGTGATGAAGTCGTCGCCGTATTCGGGCCAGATCAGCGCGCCCCCGTCGGTGTCGTTCTTGAACGCGACGTCGGGCTTCGGCCAAGAGAGCGTGGCGTCGCGCCCCATCGGGTAGCGCGCGAACCAGTACGTGTGCGGGCTTCGCTCCAGGATGTCGTACCCCGCGAGGAACAACGCGTTGAAAAGCGTGGTCGCGAACTGACTCACGCCGCCACCCAAGGAGTCCACCATCTCGCCCTCTTCGATGGTGGGGGCCGGCTTGAAACCGTTCTTGGCCGTGCGCGGCCCAATCAGGGCGTTCACACTGAAGGTGTCCCCCGGCTTCACGACCTGTCCGCGCAAGAGATCGGCGATCCGGTGGATGTTGTCGACCCGGGGCTGACAACACGGGTGGTGGGTGGTGAACCGCCCGACGAGCTTGGTGATTTCGAGGCCCTCGAGCGCGGGAGCGGTGACCTCGGGCTCGGCGCCGCGCGTGATGGGCAGCTTGCCCTCGCGTTCGGGGTGCTCCGCGGCGTCCAGGAGGGCGGCCGCGACCTTGCTCGCTTCGAGCAGAGTCCCGGCTCGGCCGGGCTCGACGCTGACGTGGTCCTTGTCGTCGACGGCGAAGCGGGCGTTCACGGGAGGCGCTTCGAGGCTCTTCCTCAGCTCTTCGAGCTTCTCGTCCACGACCGTCGGGTCGAGTGTGAGCGCCACGTGTGGGTCTTCGACGCTCGGCGGGCGGCTCCGGAGCGCGCGCAAGAGGTCGGCGCGCTCGAAACGCAACGTGCTCCCGCCCTCACGCAGCGTGATCGCCTCTTCGGTCAGCCGGCGAGCGCGAACGAGGGCCGCGTCCAGTTCGGCGGGGACGCGGAGCGGTTCTTGCTCGACGAGCGGAAGCTCGAAGGCTCGCGCGTCGACGCTGGCCAGCACCCGCGCCAGCTCCGAGAGGGCGCGCTCGCGATCGACCACGTGGCCAGCGCGGGCCGGGTCGAGGGCGACGCCACCACTGACCACCTTCACGCCTCCCGAGAAGGGCAAGTCGGCGTGGTCCCGTTGGAGCGCGTCGACGATCTCGAGGGCCTTTCCCTGATCGAAAGCCACCACGACCTCTGCCGGCCGCTTCCTCGAGAACCCACCGAGCCAGAAACGGAATTCGTGCAAGAGGCCCTGTCCTCGGCCCTTGGCCAAGGCCGCCCGGGCGGTCCCATCTTCGTCGAGCCTGAAGCCGAGCTCGGCCGGGGCCACGCCACGCTCGTGCCCCCGGATGCGCATCGAGAGCGGCGCCTCGGAAAGCCGCCTCTCGAGCTCCGCCGCGACGCGTTGGACTTCCGGAAACTGCGCTCCGCTCACGTCTACCCCGGCGAGCTCGACGCCGCGGCCGACCTTGCCGGAGAGGCGGGCCCGGTCCACGAAGAAGAGAGCGACGACCAAGAGCGGCAGGCCGCCGATCGACACGATCGCGATGCGCTGGATGCGACGCTTCGCACCGCTGCGTGGAATCGGTTCCGGATCCGCTTCTGGGTCGGGCGACGTGGAGTTGTCGTCGTGGGAGATGGCGCGCCTCGGGGGCGAGAAGGTTGGGGTCGGAAGGCGGCGAAAATCTCGGTCACGCGCGGCAGGGAAACAAGACCCGAGCCACGTCTCGCGGTTGGAATAAGGGTTTTCGTGCGACCGGGCCGTGCTAGAACCAACGTTGGAATCGCCCATGTGGGTCCGTAGCTCCGCCATTCGTCCCGTCCCGCCCTACGCCCGGGTGCCGGTGCACGCCCTCGACGCGGTGCGCGAAGGGCTGGCGGAGGACGACGACCGCGCTCGGGAGCAGCTCGACGCCGCTTTCGAACGCTTCGAGCGCTGTCAGCCGGCCCTGGCCGCCCGAGTCGCGGAGACCTTGGGCAAGCCGCTGGACGAGACGGCCCTGGCTCTCGGCTACTTTTTGGCTCTGGCCGTGTGGCTCTCCTTCGAAAAGGTCCACGGCGAGCACCTGACCGAGGTTCGGGACGAAGAGCTCCTGGCTACCGAAGAGCTACTGACCCTGGACGAGGAGCTGCGGCGCGCCGATCCCGCCGAGGCCCTCGACAGCGACGACGTCATCGGGATGGAGCAGCCCCACCTGGTGGAGTTCGTCCACGAGCACGTCGACGCGACTCTCGAGGCCCACGCCGACGAGGTGGACGTGGACGACGTCCACCTGGTCTACCGCACAGTGCTGGTGGAGATCCTCGCCCTGTCGTACGCGGTGGAGCGCCCGAGCGGCTATCCCGTCGCGAAGTCCGAGCTTTTGGCGTAGGCTTCGCCCGCGAGCGTTTCGTCCCGCGCTCGAGGAGCATCCCATGCCGAAGCTCGACTCCATTCGTCCGTCGCGTATCCGCCACGTCGCCCTCGTTGCGACACCCATCCTCGTCGCCATTGGCTGCGGCGGCGTCACCGACATCGACTTTCAGGGACACGACGCGGGCACCACGGGCGGCACTGGCGGGACGATCCTCGGGGGCACCGGCGGTGGTACCGGCGGCGGCATCACGGACGGCGGCGCCGGCAACGCGGGCGGTTCGGGAAACTTCGGCGGTGGGGGCGTCGGCAACACGGGCGGAATCAGCGACGGTGGTTCGGGCAACGTCGCGGGCACCGGAGTGGTGTGCGGCGGGCAACTCTGCACGCCACCGAGCACGCCCATCGGTCAGGTCGACTCCTGCTGCGTAGGAGACAAGTGCGGCATCACGTCGAGCCTGATTGGCAGCGTGTGCGTCGAGTTGGGTCAACCCGGAAAGCCAGACCCCACTTGCCCGGCGCAGAGCATTCAAGGCATCCCGCTCCAGGGCTGCTGCAAGCCCAACGGCATCTGCGGCGTGCTCGACACGTTCATCGGCGTGGGCTGTGTCGATCCCTCTCAGTTCGGTGGTCCGCCGAGCCCCAAGTGCGGCACCATCGTCGTCGACGCGGGCACCGGCGGCACGGGCGGCGTCGACGCGGGCACGGGAGGAATCGGCGGCTCGCCGACGGACGCTTCGACCGGCGGTACCGGTGCCGTGTCGGCCGACGGCGGCATTCCCGGCGAGGTCTACTGTGACAACGCCCCTTCCACGATCGTGTGCTCGGCGCAGCAGAACTGCTGTCTCTTGAACCCGGGGCAGGAATATTGCACCGCCAAAGCCACGCCGTGCGCCTGTGCACAGCCGGGCTGCGACGCGACCACCGTGAGCTGCGACGGGCCGGAAGACTGCGGCGCCGGTCAGGTCTGCTGCGGCACGTTCTCGCAGGCCCAGAACGCCTACACGAAGCTCGCCTGCCAGACGACCTGCGCCGGGCAGTTCGAGCGCGAAATCTGCAAGCCGAACAGCGGCAAGTGTTCGACGGCTGGACAGACCTGCTCGTCGTCCCAGTTTTTGCCGAATTACATCTGGCGCTGCAACTGACGGGCTGCTCGCTCCGCCCCTCCCGAAAAAAAAAGAGCGACCGTGCCCATTGGACGCGCTCCAAGTGGGTAAGGGAGCTCTCGTATGGCTCGATTCCTTCGACTCCTCCTCGGCGCCGCGGGCCTCGCCGCTTGCGTCTCTGCGTGTAGCGGCTCGGAAGAGCCGAGTCCGGCCGTCAGCGGAGGGGCCGCGGGGGCTTCGGGCAGCTCCGGCGCGGCCGGCAGCGCAGGCGAGGCCGAGCTCGGGGGAGCAGCCGGTGCGAGCGGCTCGGGCGCAGGGGGGAGCGCCGGGGCCGAGGCCGACGCGGGATCGGACGACGCGACGACGGACGTCGCGTTGGATGCGTCCGTCGACGTTGGGGAGGGGGGGAGCGTCGAGGAGGGGGGGAGCGATGCGCCCGGTGATGTCGCGCCCGACCCGTGCGAAGGCAAAGCGGACGGAGCCTACTGCGGCGGCGCACTGGGAGTCTCGTCGTCCAAGCTCGTGACCTGCGAGGCGGATCAGACCCTGAGTACGAAGAGCTGCGCGAACGGCTGTCTCCAAACGAGCATCGGCAGCGACGTTTGCAAGTCCGCGTGCTGTCTCGCGAAGCCGCCGGGAAGCTTCGTCCGCGGCTACAACGCCTGCTCTTCCTACTCCGGGGGCGGCGAGCACTACGGCATCGACTACTCGAGCGCGCTCGGCACCAAGATCCCAGCGGGCATGGACGGCACCGTCGTCAAGGTGGTCACCGGGTACGGCAACTGTTGGGGAAGCGGCTCGGGCAGCATCGCCTGCTCCACTTCGTGCATGGCCCACTACAACATGATCCGCCTCAAGGCGGCGTGCGGCGACCCGGACAACTCCAAGCGCGACTTCTACGTGGAGTACGCCCACGTCAGCAAGATCGCCACCGGCATCAAAGTGGGCAGCGTGGTGAAGAAAGGACAGACCATCGCCTACGTGGGCGAGAGCGGTTGCGCGTCCGGTCCGCACATCCATTTCGAGACGATGAGCGTCGCCAAGGGCGCTGCGCCCACCGTGCACACCTGCGGTTCGGTGGATCCGAAGACACGCTATTGCCCATGAAGGCGTTGGGTACGCGCTCCAGGGTTGCCCCAGCGGGTTCCAGAGCGACCTCCGGCTCGCGTTCGACGACTCGGGCGTCTACGCTCCTCGCGAAAACATGGGCGACCGGGCTCGGACGGTGTTCGGCGACGTGCGCTTCGCCTTCGCGTATCTCGCGCTGGCGCCGATCTACCTCGCACCGCTGGTCGTCACGCGCTTCCTGCCCGCCTTCGACTTGCCACACCAGCTCGCCATCGTCGACGCCCTGCTCAAAGGCGACGCGACGGATTCAGCGTATGCCCGACATTTCTCGGTGGGACTCGAGCTCGCGCCATTCTCCGTGCACTTCGTGCTCTTGAAGGCGCTCGGCAGCTTCGTGACACTGGGGGTCGCCGCCAAGCTGCTCATCGGGGCGGTCGTCCTCGCGCTTCCCCTCACCGTGGCTCGGCTCTTGGTGGGGTCGGGCAAGAGCCCACTGCCGGCGCTCCTCGCGTTCCCGCTCGTGTACTCGATGCCACTGCACTACGGCCTGGTCGCCTTCGTCGTCGCGTTGCCGCTGGTCGTGTGGCTGCTGGCGGAAGCGTCGGACGAGACCGGCTGGCGTGAGCGCCCGCGCAGGACTGCGCTCCGCCTAGCGCTGCTCGCGCTCGCGACGTTCTTCGCCCACCTCGAAGCTTGGGCCGTCGGGATGGTCGGAGCGAGCTGGGCGGTGCTCGCCAGCGCACCTTCGCGGCGCACCCGAGCGCTGGGGCTCGGAGCCCTCGCACCATCGCTCGCACCGGCCGCGCTCTATCTCGCACGCATCGCACGAGAACCGCGCTTCGCCCATGAACCATCGCTGCTCCGCGCGCTGTATACGGCGCGCAGCCAGGAGCTCGCCGAGCACGGAGTGCTCTCGGATCTCGCGTCGCGTATCCGGGGCGTGCCGGTCCACCTGCTGCGCGGCTTCAACGACGGCTCGGACGAGACGATTGCGAGCGCGTGGCTCGCGGTCGTGGCGCTCTGGATGCTCCTGGGGATCGCCAGCGGCGGGGTCCGCTCGCTCCGAACGCGGCCACGGGCCGGTCCTCTGGGCCTGGTGCTGGTGGGCGCGCTCGCCTACCTAGGCTTCCCGCACCATGCCCTGCCCCACGCCTACAGCGTCTACCCGCGCTTCGCCCTCGTGCTCGCCTTGCTCTTGCTCTTGGTCGTCCCCGCGCGAGTCGCGAATTGGTCCGCGCGAGCCCGAACCGCGTGCACCGGGCTCGTCTCGCTTCTCCTCGTCGCCCAGGGCCTGTGGTGGACGCGGCAGTACGCCGCCTTCGGCCGCGAGCTCGACGACTTCGAGCGCGTGGTCGACTCGGCGCCTCCGGGAAAAGCCGCGGGTGGTCTGGTCTTCGACGCCGAGTCTCGCGTCATGAACATCGGGGGCCTCTTCACCGGCGTGCCCGCCTACTACGTCACGGAGCGCCCGGCGGCGCGTTCGTCCACCTGGCTCTACTACTGCGCCTGGCCGCAGCTACCCTGTCGCATGCGGAACCCGGAAGCAGCGCCACTCCCCTTCTTCAGTCATCCGCAGAGCTTCGACGCTCGCCGCGCCCTTCTGGACCTCGATCTCCTGTTCGTGCGAGGCGGACCGCCGGAGGAGGTGCTCTTCGGCGGCGAGCGCGCTCGGGTTCACTTGCTGGCCGAGCGCGGGGCCTGGCGGCTCTTCGGACGCCGCTGAGATCACCTGACGAGGAGGGCGAGCCGCCGCAACGCGAGCGACACCACCACGCTGCCGAAGGCGAGATTCCTGACCAGGCACAGCGGCCAAAACGGAGCATCGAACTGCGTACCTCGGGCGAGCGCGCCGGCGAGCTGCTGGAGGTGCGCCACCGAGCGGGGGTGATCCACGATCCCCGCCAGCCAGCTCTCGGGGATCGCTTCGGGGCCGAGCGCGGCGCCCGAGAGCGCACCCACGATGGCCGCCGTCGTATCCGTGTCTCCTCCGAGTCGCACGGCGGCCTCGACGGCGGCGCGGAACGCGTGCGGATTTCGGACGCGCACCGCGACGGCCATGGGCACCGTGTGCAGCACGAACCCGCTCACGCCGCGCTGGACGCCGAGTTGCCGCGCGACCTCGTCCAAGGGCGCGTCGGAGCACGCCGCCTCCAGCGCACGCCCGAGCGAATCGTCCTCTACCTCCGCCAACGCCTCGGCGAGCCAGTGCGCGGGGCTCGCATCGGCTGCGAGTCCGGCCATGCGCGCGATCACCAGGGCCCCTTGTTCGGCCCGCGAATCACGGTGCGTGATTCGAGTCGACGCTCGGACCAAGGCCCGGCGGAGCGCGTGATCGTCGGCTGCCCACACTCCGATCATGGGCGCGCGCATGCACGCGCCGTTGCCGGCCGAGCGCACGCCGCTCGATTCGGGTGGAAAGCCCAGCCACAGCTTCAGAATGCCTCTCAACGTCGCGAAGCCCGTCGCCGGCGGGAGCGCCGCGAGCCAGTGCCGGAGCTTCCGCGCGAGCACCCGCGCAAATCGCTCGGGTTCATCGCCGGTCTCGATCAGCGCCTCGGCGACGAGACAGGCGTGCTCGGTGTCGTCGGAGAGCATGCCACGCCGGAAGCAGAGCGAATGGCCGACGGGCCCCTCACCAAGTTTCGCTCGAACGCGCGCGCGAGACAGCCCCTCGAATGGTAGTCCGATGGAGTCACCGGCGGCGGTACCGAGCAGCGCCCCGACGATCCTCGACTCCTTGGCGGTCTCGCCGCTGGTCGCGGGTAGGTGTCTCGCCGCTGGGGAGGTAGCGCGATGCATTCGCATGTAGCGAGCCCGTTGCACGTCGCAGGCCAGGCATGCGGGCTGGAAAACCAGGCGTCCGACCTGCACATCGCGTGCGTGCCGTGTCACTCTGACAGAGCCTCGGTCGCCAGAGTGCCGGTTCGTCAGGACCCGTCGTGCCGCTCTTCGAAGCCACAGGCTTCGCAATGCAGCGGTCGAATCAGCGCCACGAACGCGTGGACGGAGCTCTTCTCTCCGAGTCGGTCGCCGCCGGCGATGGAGCGCCCGAGGTTCTTTCCACAACGCGGACACCTGAGGAGCCAGAGGGCCAGGCCGAACGCCAGCGTGCCGGCGACGAGTAGAACACCGAACAGAACGGCGAGCCGCAGCATCCCGTCGGCGTCGTCCGGAGTCGACCGATACGCGAGAAAGAAGGCCGCAGCGCTGGCCGCGAGCACGCTGGCAGCGAGCAGGCGCCGCGCGCGAAGCGAGATCACCCGCGCTCCGCGCTCATAGGTTCGTCACGTACACGGCCCCGGTGCGCTCCGCAGCCAGGGGAGCTCCCACCACGAGACGCCCCGGCGAGAGCGCGAGGGAGTAGCCGAACCAGTCTTCGTTCTTGCCGTCGGGTGCGCTCACGGTCTTTTCCAACTTCCACTCGCTGCCTTGCCTGCGATAGACGAGCACTCGGCCCGCTTCGATCAAGTGGAAGCCGATGGCGATGCGGTCTTCGCTGACCGCGAGCGCCGCGCCGCCGAGCCCCGTGGCGATGGGCGGGGTGAAGCGCGCACTCTCCTGCCACTTGCCGTCGGTGAGCGTGAAGACGGTCACCTGCTTGTCGCTCGTCACCGCCAGCGTAGAGCCCAGAACGGCCACGGAGCCGCCAAAGTGCTGGGACTCCGCTGCGTCTTTCTCCGAGAGCTCGGGCTCGAGGACGAATCCCGTCTTGCCGCGCCGGTAGACCTGGACGCTGCCCTGCTCTTCCAGCTTGCCGCTGAGCTCGGAGCCCACGAACACCCAGTCGCCGCTGCCCGCGATGGCTTCGGCGGGCCCGTTCGGCTTCGGGAACACCAGAGTGGCCTTCGCGCCGATGGCGGCTTTGCCGCGCTCGAACGTGTAAAGCGAGCCGCCCGACTCGCGACTGTTGCCGACGATCAACGTGCTGCCCGCGATGGCGAGGCCGATGCCGAAAGAGTCGTCTCGTTTGGCGTCGACGGCGCTGAGTTTCTCCGCTTTCCCAAAGCCTTTTTCGCCCCGCAAGAACACGTAAGAGGCCCCGGTCTCGGGCGTCCTGCCGTCGTCGTACAGGGCGCCCGCGAGGATCTGGGTGCCGTCGAAGGCCAGAGCGTTGCCCAGTTTCTTCGAGCCCGTCGCTTCGAGCTCGACCTCGAGCGTGGGCTTGCCAGCTTCGACCTTGAACACGAAGAGCGAGCCTTGCTCGTTCTTGCGCTTGTAGGCCGACACCACGAATTCTTCGCCGTGGCTGGCGACGGCGTAGCCGAGCTCTTCCCCCTTGGCCACGTCGACCGCCACGCGCTGGACGCCCGAGCTCTCCCCTTTGGGTGCCGCCTCGGTCGGAGGCGCCTCGGAGGACGCTGCCGAAGCGCTCGCCGCCGCGCCCGCCACGGGAGCCGCGCTCGCGCTCGACACCACAGGAGGCGGCGGCGCTTCCTTCTTGCACGCGACTGCGACGCTCGCCGCCAGTATCCAGAATCGTGGGCGCCGAACAGACCCCCGCGCGATCAAGAATCACTCTCCGCCGCCCGCGCGGTCTTGGCCTCGCTGAGTCGCTCGTCGATGATGCGACGGAGCGCGATGAGGTCGTAGCGATGGGGACGGATGTCCTCGGACTGGTGAGCGACCTCGCGCATGATGGCGTCGGCGTGCTCCCGGGGCTTGTCCGGGATCTAGAGCGCTTCTCCCACGTTGGCGAGCGCCGAGACCTCGGCCTCCGAGACCTCGCCGTCGAGCCACGTCATCCAGGCGGCCACGGCGTAGACGAAGAGCTTGTCCTGCTTGGACATGCCGCGTCGGTCGATCTCGCCGATGTCGACGGGTTCCTTGGTGGCTTTTTCGATCTCGTCGATCTCCTCGAGACCGAGCCCTTCCTCCATGGCGGTCCGCACGATGGCGTCGGCTTCGTCCGGGTCGAGGTTGCCGTCCGCCCAGCCGACGGCTGCGAGAGCGATGTAAACGTCCATTCCGAGCTTGTGCTTTTCGTCTGCCATCGGGCGCCTCCGAAAGACCGCGCTTTCTACCATGGCCTCGGTGGGGCTAACATCCGCCCCAAAATGTCGGTCCGTTCCAGAGCACGGCAGGGGTCGCCCTGGCTCGTCTTCAGCTTGCTCGTCTGTTCCATCGGGTTCGCCGGCAAGGCGGACGACCAGGCGAAGAAGGCACTCCGCGAGGCGATGGAGGAGGACTACCTCGCCACGAACATGACCACCGCGGTAGCCAAGCTCCGCAACGCGCTCACCGCGTGCGAGAAGGGCAGCTGCAGCAAGGCGACGTTCTCGAACCTGTACGGCGCGCTCGGCATCGTCTACTCCGCCGGGCTGTCCGCCCACGAGGACGCGGTCTCGGCGTTCAAGAAGATGCTCGAGGCCGATCCGAAAGCGGTGCCCCAGAGCGCCTACATGACCGCGGACGTGCAGAAGGACTTCGACCGCGCGAAGTCCGAGAGTCAGGGTGCCGAGACTCCTTCGTCGCCGGGACCGGCGAGCGGTGGCAACGTCGCCGTGCTCGAAGAGAAACCCTGGTCGGAGCAGGCGACGTATCATCCGGTTCCGGTCTACGTGGAAGCGCCCGAGGGCGTCAGCGTTTCCCGCGTGGTGGTGCGTTACAAGAGCCCCGCGGACAGCGACGCTGGCGCGAGCTCGTGATCCAGAAGCACAAGAAGGGTTTCGGTGGCCTCATTCCTTGCGCCGCCGTCGAGAAAGAAGGCGAGCTCGTCTACTACGTCACGGCGTTCGATTCGAACCTGGATCGGGTCGCCAGCGCCGGTTCGGGAGAAGAGCCGCGCAAGGTCAAGCTCAAGGCAGCCATCAGTGGGCGCCAGCCCGCACTGCCGGGCAACGTGCCGCCGGTCGCGTGTCCGCGGCCCGAACAGGGTTTGTCGTGCGAGACCAACGACGACTGCCCGGGGGCGAAGGTCTGCGTCAACCTGAGCTGCGTCGACGAGGGCAGCCTCGAGAAGCCCAAGCCCGACGAGCCCGACGACAAGACGCCGCGAAAGCGAAATTGGCTCTCGCTCTCGTTCTCCCCCGATCTCACGGTCATCAAGAGCGAAAACGACGCCTGCAGCCCCAAGGCTCAGCAAGACGGACACCTCGCCTGCTTTTTCGCCGACAACGTGCAGTACAAAGGCGTGCCGCTGGCAGGTGACGGCAATCGCGTGAAAGGCGGCGTGGGCGTCGGGTCGATGCGCGTGCTCGCCGGCTACGATCGCCTGATCGGGATGCGCCTCATGCTGGGTGCGCGTGTCGGCTACGCGTTCAACGGCACCCCCGACCGCAGCGATGGCAAGAAGTTCATGCCGTTCCACCTCGAGGCGCGCGGCGCGTACTTTCTCGGAAAGGATCCGTTCGCGCGCACTGGGGTTCGCCCCTACGCGTTCGTGAACGGTGGCCTGACCGAGACCTCCGCCCGCTTTTCCACGGACGTCGTCGAGGACGACGGCGCCGGCGGACGCGTTTCGCGCAAGCTCGACGTCTACCAGACCAGTGGGAACCTCTTCGGTGGCGCCGGAGTGGGAGTCCACTACGCGGTCTCACCAGAAGCCGCCATGGTGATCGAGGTCGCCGGACGCGCTCTCTTCCCGGACTTCGCGCCAGTCATTGCGCCGTCGCTGGGTTTCGCCTACGGCCTCTGAATGCACCTGGAAGCCGACTCGACCCTCGCCTTTCCCCGCCCCCTGGTCTACGCCACCTACCGCGACAAGCTGGTCGAGCTCGTGGAGTTCTTGCCGAACATCCGCGAGATCGAGGTGAAGTCGCGGAAAGACGACGGTAAGCGCGTCGAGTTCGTGAACGAGTGGCACGGCGGGGGTGAGATTCCGGCTGCAGCCCGGGCCGTCCTCAGTGAAAACATGCTGAGCTGGACCGACTACGCCAAGTGGAACGAAGACGAGTGGAGCTGCGAGTGGAAAATCGAAACCCACTCGTTCACCGAAGCCGTGCACTGCGCTGGAAAGAACCGCTTCGTCGAGATCGACGGGAAGACGCGACTCGAGATCCGCGGTGAGCTCGCCATCGACGGCAACAAGATCAAGGGAGTGCCGAAATTGCTCGCCAAAACCGTGAGCCGTGCGGTGGAGGATCTCCTGGTGAAAAAGATCACGCCGAACCTGCTCAGCGTGTCCGACGGGCTCGCGAAGTACCTGGCGAAGCACGCATGAACCGAGTGAAGGTCCTCTACTTCGCGGGCGTGAAGGATCTCGTCGGGCGATCCGAGGAGGATCTGCCGCTGCCCGATGCGGTGCGCTCGGTCCTGGCGCTGGAACAGCTGCTCACGACGGTCCATCCCGAGCTCGCGGGGCGCCTCGGGTCGGTACGCTTCGCGGTGAACGAGAGCTTCGCCGCGGCGAGCGACCCCGTGGCGCCCGGGGACGTGGTCGCCGTGATCCCGCCGGTGGCCGGCGGCTGAAACGCGATGGCAGCGAGCTTTCGCATCGGAGTCGACGAGAACGGCCTCGGTGCGCGGCTCGGCCCGCTCATCGTGACGGGTGTCTTGGCGCGCATCACGCCGGAGGGAGAGCGAGTCTTCTCCCGCAAGCTGCCCCGCGCTCTCCGCGCCGTCATCGGCGACAGCAAGAGCCACGTCTCCCACGCGGACGTGTCCCTCGGTCAAGCCTGGGCGCGGGCTCTCGGCGGCGCTCGGCACCCGAGCCCCGACGCGCTTTTCTTCGAGAGCCTCTCCCTCGAAGGGCGGGCGGCGCTGCGGGCGCCATGTCCGACCCGAGCGGAGCCGCAGTGTTGGTCGGCGGAGGGCGAGGCCTTCGACGACGAAGCCGAGCTCGAGCGGCAGGTCCTGGCCGCGAGGAAGAAGCTCGCCGATCGCGGCGTCGAGCTCGTTTCGGTGAAGAGCAGCGTCCTCTGCTGCGATCGGCTGAACCGGGCGCGCGCCGAGGGAAAGAACCGCTTCGTAGCCGACCTGCACGCGATGGAGCGCGTCGCGCTGGCACTGCGCGAAGAAGCGGGGGACGACGTCCTCGCCGTGTGCGGCAAGGTCGGCGGGATGCACGACTACTCGCGCTTTTTCGGACCGCTGTCGAGTCGCCTGCACGTGGTGCTGGAGTCGGGGCGAGCCAAGAGCTCCTACCGCTTCCCGGGGTTCGGGCAGCTCTCTTTCGTCCGCGACGCCGACGCACTCGATCCGCTGGTGATGCTCGCGTCGCTCGTCGGCAAGTGGGTGCGCGAGCTCTTGATGGCTCGCGTCGCTCGTTTCTACCTCGGCGCCGGTCCGGCCGAACGCTTTCCCAGCGGCTACAGCGATCCGGTGACGGGGCGATTCGTGAGCGAGACGGCTCTCGTCCGCCGCGAGCGCGGCGTGCCGGATGGCTGCTTCGAGCGCGAGGGACGCGAGCATGAGTGAAGGGAGCGCCAAGATCCTCCACGGCTCGGTGCCGCTCGAGGTCGCTCGCTTCGGTGCGCCGCTCGCCGTCGGCATGGGCTTGCAGGTCACCTTCAACCTGGTCGACGCCTACCTCATCTCACGCTTGCCACACGCCGTGGCAGGTCCAGCGCTGGGTGCCATCGGCATCTGCGACCAGGTGGCCGCGCTGGGCACCATCGTGAGCTACGGCCTCAGCGTCGCCACGGGCGCCATCGTCAGCCGCAAGCACGGTGCGGGCGACGAAGCGGCCGTCCGCCACGTGGCGTGGCAATCCCTGCTCTTGGTCCTGGTGATGAGCACGTTCTTCGGCCTGGTGGGCGTGTTCGGTGCGCGCTTCCTGATCGCCGACCTGGTCGGTGCCAAAGGGCGCGTGGCGGAGCTCGGAGCCGAATATCTCCGTGTGATGCTGGCCGGCAGCTTCACCATCTTCCTGCTCCTTCATCTGACGACGCTGCAGCAGGCACTCCGGGAGCGCGAAGACCCCCGCGGCGCTCCTGGTCCTCGCCAACGTCAGACTTCTTGCTGGCGGTGCTGCTGGTATTCGGCCCTGGCGAAGCCCTCGCCTTCCCTTTGCCTGGGGGCCACCATCGCTCGCGCGCTGGGCCTGCCGCGGATGGGGCTCATGGGCGCGGCCTGGGCCACGGTCCTCGCGGGTGGTGGTACTGGTCCCGATGCGGCGTCGTTGGTTCGCCGTTTCGGCCTGTTCACGAGCGGCTCGCGGGGGCCGCTGGACGGCGCGATGTTCGCGGGCCTGTTCCGCGTCGGTTGGCCGTCCAGCGCAGCTCGTGGTGCGGATCGCGGCCATGCTCGTCATCCACTCGATGGTGGCGCGCGCCTACACCACGGCGCTGAGCCAATCGGCCACCACCGCGCTCGGCATCGTCTTCCGCCTCGAGACCATGGCGCTGTTCGTCGGGCTGGGCTGGGCAGCGCGGCCCGGAGCGTTCGTGGGGCAGAACCTCGGAGGCGCTGAACCCGGCCCGCGCCAAGCAGAGCAGCTCTACGCCGCGCTCTACAACGCGGTCATGATGGCGCTCTTGTTCGTCGCCTACCGCGTGTTCGGCGAGCGCATCGTGCGCTTCTTCGACACGGATCCAGAGGTGATCCGCGTGGGCGTCGACTACCTGCGAAGCGTGGGTCGAGTTACGTGGGCCTGACGCTCGGGATCGTGCTCGGTGCGGCCATCCAAGGCGCGGGCGCCATCAAGCTCACGCTCGCCCTCGACAGCGCGGTGGTCTTGGCGTTCCAGCTCCCCGCAGCGGGGCTCGTCGTCGAACTGGATTCGCCTCCCCGCCACGCGCCTCTGGCAGGTCATCGCCGCGATACGTGCTCTTCGCGCTGGTCTACGCGGCTGCATACCGGCGCGGACGCTTCCTCCAGGCGTCCGTGCCATGAAACGGCGACCGGATCCGGAGCGCTCACTTCTGCTTCTGGTGGCCGGGGCCGACGATGATCTTGAACTTCGGCGCTCAATCGCTCTTCACGTGGGGCGGGTGGTGGCACTCGGACGCGCACAACGTCTTCTCGGGCGGCCGCCGCGATCAGGGCTTTGTCCGCGGGGCGTCGGCGTGTTGCCGGTCCGTGGCACACTTGCGCTGGATGCCCTTGAGCCCCTCGACCTGGGTCACGGTACTTGCCGCCCGGCTTGTCGTAGCCGGTGACGTGGCAGCTCGCGCAGTCGAGGTTGAACTTGCTGTCCTCTTGCTCGAGGGTCGAATACGCCGACGCATGTGGGGTGTTGTTCCAGAACTTGAACTCCGACTCGTGGCAGTGCGCACACTTCTCGGCACCGAGATACCCACTCTTGCCCTCGGGCACGGGCGCGGGTTTTGCGGTCTCGGAAGGCCGTCGCCATTCGTAGCCGTTGACCGCCGACGCCGTGGACTTCATCCAGGTTCGAGGAACCTCCAGGTTGACGCCGAGAGACTCTTTGACGAGATCGAGCTCGTAGCGAAAGAAACTACCGTTCTCGGGGAGAGCCCGCGACGAGCGCATCCAGCGCTCTTCTTGAGCGTATCTCGGTCTGCCTTGCGGGCGGCCAGGTCGGCGGGGCTCACTCCCGAATCGGGCTGCTCGGCGCTGCCGATGCGCCGCTCTTCAAGCGGCGGCGCAGCGCGTCGCTTCTCGCCGAGCGCGAGACCCGACCCATCCTGGAAGCGCAGGTCGTCGCCCCGCGCCACGAAGAAGTCGGCCGTGATCACGCCCTGGAGGTGGTTCGGAGTCTGCACCACCAGGCTCTCGCCCAGGAGCATCGGCGGCACCGAGGCCGTCGTTGGCTTCCCCACTTGTCCACCGTCTTGCTTTTCCTACGAGTTGGAATCCGCCCAACGTCTCCATGAGAGTCGCAGCGCCTCGCCTCGGGGCAGCGCGACCAGGGCGATCTTGATGCGCGCCCCCTCCTGGTCGAGCGCCTTCTTGGCCTTCTCGAGGGCGGCGCGGGGATCTTCGATCTTCACGCCAGGCGGCGCGACAGCGCCGAGAAGGCTCGCGTGCCGACGATACCGATCTTCCTGACCCCGGCCTCCACCACGCGGAAGGGCTCGGCTCCGCCGCTCTTGCCGCCGAGGTTGGCGGCGACGAGGAGCACGCCGGTCTTCTGCGCGAGCCTCGCCAGCTCGGCGTCACCCGCCCAGTCGTTGTTCCCAGGGTCCATGCCGCGGAGCCCATGTCCTTCAGCGACTCGGCGATGGCCTCGGCTTTCCACACCACCTGGGTTCGCTCTTCTTCCTTGAGCGTCGGATCTTTGAACAGCGTGGGCCCGGCCGCCACCAGCAGGGATGGCGCCCCCGCTTTCCTCTTCGGTGTTGAGCCGCGCCCTTTGATCGATGCCGCCGAGCATGTCTTTGACGCAGCCACACGCTCCAGGGCCCCAGCCAAGCTGGTGACCCGCAGCACCCCCGAGCGTAGGCTTCGTGGGCGGACCGGCAGGCGCTGCGGGCGTGCGCTTGCAGCCCGCCATCGCCCACACGCCGAGCACGACGCCAGCGACCACGAAGCTCGGAGCCCGGAGGCGCAACATGCCGCTCTCCCTTAAAACACAGAAGATGTTTCGGCAACCAGCTCACCGAACCGGACGTGCGACGCACCGCCCCACCGGCGCCAGAGTACGAACTCGATGCGCGCATGGTGAGCGCTGCGGCCTGATCACCGCACAAATCCGCGTGCGGTCTGCTGCCAGATACGATTTCCCGAGCGCGGGGTGGCGGAGACGCGAGAAGGCGTCACATAATGCTCGCGGAACCATGAGCGGAACTGGGGACCACGCACGAGAGCACGTGACCCCGTTCGGTCCGTTCGTGCTCGAGCGGCGGATCGCGGTGGGGGGCAGTGCAGAGGTCTTCTTGGCGCGCCCGAGACGGGCGTGAATCCAGCGCGTCTGGTGGTGAAGCGCCTGCTCGCGGGCAGGCACGAGAGCCAGTTCGACGTGCTCGATCACGAAGCCGAGCTCCACCGTGCGGTTTCCCACCCCAACGTGGTCACGGTGTTCGGTGCGGGAATGGTCGGCAGCGAGCCGTACCTCGCCATGGAGTATGTCGAGGGCGTCGACCTCTACCGCTTGCTCCGTCACCTCGAGTCGGAGCAGACGCGCCTGCCGCTGGGAGTCGCGGTGTTCGTCACGCGCTGCCTCGCCGCAGCGCTCTCGGCGGTGCACGCCGCCACCACTCGGGAGGGCGTCCCGCTCGGCATCGTGCATCGGGACGTGACCCCGTCCAACGTGTACCTGTCGGTGGACGGCGACGTGAAGCTCGGTGACTTCGGGATCGCCCGCGTCGCGAGCAGCTCCGCCGCCCCGTCCGGGGATCCCGGGCTCAAGGGCAAGTTCGGATATTTGGCGCCGGAGCAGATTGCGGGGGAGCCGTTCGATCATCGCGCAGACCTGTTCGCGCTCGCAGCCATCCTGGGCGAAATGCTGATCGGCGAGCGGGTCTTTCCGGGTGGCGGCCAGCTCGCGGTGCTGCTCGCCATCCGCGACGCCAACATCGACCCCTTCGCAGCCGCGCGGGGACTACCGCCCGGCTTCTTCGCCATCTGCGAAAAGGCCTTGGCGCGGAATCCCGCCGACCGCTACCCCGACGCCGACGAACGGACGCGCTGCTGCATTTCGAGCTGCCGAGCGCCGACGAGCTCGCGTCGAGCTCGCCGAGCTCGTACGAGGCCGGCTCGAAGCGGCTCATGCGCCAGATCAAGGAACGGCGTCGACCGCATGCGCGCGGTGGCGCGCCGAGCGGCGTCGCCGATCCGGAAGCCCCGAGTCCCCGTGCCCCGACCGCCAGCTCGGACCGCCCCGCAGGCGAGGACAACCAGGCGCGCCTCGACCCGAACTCCCCGCGCTCGAGCCGGCGATACCCGAGCGTCGAGGTGTCGCGCGTGCGCCGCGGACGCATGTAACGCTCAGCCTTCCGCGGCTCCTCGAGTTGGTGGCCTGGCGAGCTCATGGGAGACGACAGGTCGCCCTGGCGACGGCGAGTTCACCAGATCCGCGAGCACGCAGAGCTCGCTCGCCCTCTTGCCGTCGACCCAGACCACACGCGACCTCCTCGGCACGCCCGACTACCGCGCCATGCTGGCTGACACGCGCGTGATCGAGGTCCTGGCCCAGATGCGCCGCGAGCGTGAACAGGGCGTTGTTCGTAGAGCGCGCCGATCGCACCGGCTCTCCCCAGCGCAAGGAGATCTACCTGAAGGCCGGGCGCCTCCACCGCGTGGCGTCGACCGATCGCTCCGAGCTTCTCGGCGAATACCTGGTGCGGCGCAACGCCATTTCACGGGAGCAGCTCGAGACCGCGCTCGGGGCACTCTCACGCTTCGGAGGTCGCCTGGGCGATACCGTGATCGGCCTCGGCTACGTCGAAGCCGTGGACGTTTTCCGGGCGATCCGCGATCCGAGGGCGCGATCGCGTAGCGGCCCTGTGTACGTGGAAAGCGTGGCTCCCGCGGTGTGTTCTATCGCGGCACGGCTCCCACTCACGTGGAGTTCCCCCTCGACCTCGACCTCGCGAGCCCCATGATGGCCGGCGCCATCGTCGAGTCCGGAGGCGACCCCCGCACGCTACTGCCGAGCGGTGAGACCGTGCTCGCTCCCGGCCCGCGTCATTACACGTGTTTCGACCCGGTGGGCTCGGTACCGTGCCCTCTCGCTCCGCATGGTACCCGCCTTGGCCAGCGAGCGCGAGCTTGACCGAAGCGCTCCAGCGAGATCCTGCCGCGCCGCGCCCAGCGGAGCGGTATCACGGCGGCGCGAGGCCCAGGCAGCCCTTGTGGCCGCCAAGATGCTCGGCTGGGTCGAGCTCTGACACCGGCCCGGAACCTTTTGGCTCGGCGCACGTGAAACCCCTTCGATGATGGCAGCCACGGGCCCGAGCCGGAGCGCCGAACCGGCGAGGAGCCCGGGCCGCGAGCTCGACCCGGCGACCCTGGAGCGTGCCCGGCGCGGCGACCCGATGGCTTTCCGCGCCTTCGTGGTCCGCTACGAGCGCCCGGTGTTTTCGCTGCTCTCACGCATCCTCGGCCGGGGCCCGGAGGTCGAAGACCTGGCGCAGGAGACCTTCTTGCGGGCGTTCCGGGCCCTCCCGAGCTTCGACCCGAATGGGCCGGCCCGGGTGTCGACCTGGCTCCTGACCATCGCGACGCGCCTGGCTCTGGACTCGAAGCGCCGCACGCGCCCCGAGCCCGCGAGCACGGAACCCGAGGTCGAGACCACTTCGCCCGAGCGCGCGGCCATGCACCACGAGCTGCGAGAGGCCATCGCTGCCGCCCTGGAGGGACTCTCGGACGATCAGCGGGCTGCGTTCGTGCTCGCCGAGTTCCATGGATTTTCGCTGAAGGAAATCGAGGCTGCGCTCGACGTCCCCGTCGCCACGCTGAAGACCCGCCTGTTCCGCGCGCGGGAGAAGCTCGCTCGTGCGCTCGAGAGCTTCGAGGAGGAACGCTGATGGACCTTCGTCGATTGGAAGACGCATGGCCGGTGGACGAACCGCCGCGGGACTTCGCCGAGCGCGTGACGGCGCGAGCCCTGGCCGAACGCCGGCCTGCTCCTCGCCGGCGCGCCCGGATCTGGCTGGCGGCCGTCGCAGTCGCAGCTGCCGCCGCACTCGTCTTCGCGTTGTCTTCGGAGCGCGGCATGGGCTCCGGCGGTCACGAAGCGCTCGCGCGCACGGAGCTCTCGCTCGGCGCCCGGGCCCGTGTCGTGCTCGAAGCCGGAGCCAAGCTCCGGTGGTCGGACGACGTGGTCACGCAGAGCGAGGGAGAAATCTTCTATCGTGTGGAACCTGGAGCGCGCTTCGTCGTGAAAACTCCAGCGGGTGACGTCAGCGTGCTCGGCACTTGTTTCCGGGTGCGCGTCGGGACGGCTACCGCGAAGGGAGACGGCGAAGTGAAGCGAAGGGAACTCGGGATGGCGGCCGGCGGCGCGGCACTGGCAGCGCTCGCAGTGATCACGGTCTACGAAGGCAAGGTCCAGCTTTCACACGCGAGCGGACGCGTGACCTTGGCGGCGGGTGAGGCGGGCAAGCTCGGCCCGGACGGAGCCAAGAAGCTCGACCCGACGGAGCTCGCTTCGGCGGAAAAAAGCCTGGAAGAGCGCCCCTCGGGCTTGGCGCAGGCCAACGAGAATCTGGCGTCGGACATCGCCGACCTGAACCGCAGACTGAAGAGCGTCGAGAAGGAGAAGGGCAAGCTCGAATCGGAGCTCGCCGATGCGGAGCGGGCGCTCGCGCTACGCGCGGACGGAGGTAAGCCGCGCTCGCGACACGAGTTCGATCTCGACCAAGACGATTGGACGGAGCTCGCCAAGGACGGGACCATCAAGTACCGCCATCCATGTTTCAAGCCCAACGGCTGGAACCCCGATGCAGAGAAGATCGCCGAGCTCGGAATCGCGCCAGATGACGTTCCTGCCATCGACGCTGCCTACAAGCGTTCCTACGAGCGCACGTGGAAGAGCATTCGGCCGCTCTGCGCCAAGGCCATCGGCAACCCGGAAGTCGCAGACGTCCTGGGACCGGACACCTGCACTCACGTGGTCGTCGATACCTTGAGGCGCCAGGATGGGTCCGGCGTGAGCGAAGCCATGCGACAAGTCGCCGAAGTGCGCGCCGGTCAGCGGCCCGCCCCCAGCGGAAAGGACGTTCATCCGGTGTACGAGCTCTTCTGGACTCTGACGGGTGCGATGTCCGCGTTCGAAACGGACCTCGCGGAGAGCCTCGGGCCGGAAGAGGCCAAGCGCCTCGCATATTCCAAGAACCTCTGCGCCGGGCACAGCACGTTCGGCGGTCCCGGTCCCCGCTCGAAGTGAACGTCCGCGGCGATCAACGCGTGGTCTTGGTGCTCGGGTCGGGAGGCACGATGGGCTCCGTCGACGCACCCTGAGACGGCTCGATCACCATGCTCGAGGTGACGACGTCTTCCGAGACCATGCTGTCGGTCACCACCTCCACCGAGATCAGCGTCTTCTCCAGTGGATTCGCGAATTTGTCCGCCACGATCTCGATGGGCTCGTCGAAGCGAACGTCGATGGAGAGGGACTCGGCGGGGGCTGCCGGCGCCTGTTCGGACAACAACGTCACGCTGCCGAGGCCGCCGTAGCCGGAGTTCGTCGGACGCGAGCTCGCCCAGGACGGCTTGGTGCTGATGCCTTCCTCGGAGCTCGCGCGACTGCCGCGCGCCAGTGCTTGGTAGGCCGTGCGGGTCGTGCGCTGCATGAGTCGCGCAGTCTGGAAGCGATCTTCCTTGCGAAACTCGAGGGCGGTGTCGATGAGCTCCACCACCGGACCCGAAAGCTCGGGGAGCGCCCGCGCAATGGTGGACATGGGGAGCGCGGCACGTGCCAAGCGCTCGGTCATGGTGAGCTCGCCGGCTTCTTCGAAGCGCCCGACGAGGCTCTCGTAGGCGAGCGCACCGACGGCCCAGATGTCCGCGCGCCAGTCCACCGCCTCGAGCTTGCCGCGCGCCTGTTCGGGCGGAACGTAGTGCGGCGCGTCCACGTGCACGCCGTCCTTCGCTGGATCGAACGCGAACGACTCGCGACGCATGCGCGCGAGGCCGAAGTCGAGCACGCGAATCGGCCCGTCTTCCGTCAGGAATACGTTCGCCGGGGCGATGTCGAGGTGCACGATGCCCTTCTCGTGGGCCGCCGCCAGTACGTCGAGGACTTGGTCGACGACGTACAGCGCCTCCTCCGGCGAAAGCACGCCGTGCTTCGCCAAGCGCTCTTCGAGGCTCACGCCCCGCAAGAGGTCCATCACCAGGTAAGGCGTGCCGTCGTCGGCCTTGTCGTCGTCGAGGACCTGCACCGCGCTCGGGTGCTCGACGGCGTTGGCGACGTAGCCCTCGCGTAGGAAGCGCTGGCGCACGTCGGCGTTTCCCGCGAGCTCCGGGTGGAGGATCTTGATCGCGACCTTGCGGCCGTTCTTGTGGCGTCCGGCGTAGACCGCGGCCATGCCGCCGACGTCCAGGAGCGAGTCGAGCGAGTAGCGCTGGCGGAGCGACGTCCCCACGCGTTCTTCGAGCTTCTTGCGATCCACCGAGGCGGCCATCTGGGTGACCTCAGGGGCCCGGAGCGAAGGGCAAGATCGTCTTCAGATCTTCGTCGTTGAACTTCAGCTGCAAGCCGACGAAGTAGTCGCGCCGGGTCGGGCTCAGGATGTCGTCGACGCCAGCCAGAAGCCAGAGACGCGTCACGAACTCGTAGCCGAACGAGACACGCCAGCGAGGCAGGATGACTTCACCGAATCCGAACAAGTCTTGCCTGAGCTCGAAGCGATCATCGAAAAGAAGGGTGTCGAGGCCGACGCCACCGGTGGATTCCTTGATGCCGAATCGCCCCACGAATGGCCCGAGACGCTGGGCGAATTGCAGCGAGAAGCGGAACGAGTTCGTGGTGACCGTGCGCACTTCGCGATAGTGCGGTGGCTGATTGGGATTGGTGCTGTCGACGTCGATCTGCTCGAAGCGCGTGAGGCCACGCGGGTCGTTCACCACTTCGATGGAGTAGTACTTGTCCTCCCGCGGCTGGAGCCGGAGCTCGACGTAGCTCTTCACCGTGCTCGACAGGAACTGGTAATCGGTGCGCAGCGCGACGATGGTCTGCAAGCGATTGATTCCGCCGACGAACTCGCCGACGCCCTCCGCCACGCCCTCGACTTCGTTGATGAGCTTCTCGTCCTTGCTCAAGCGGCCGAGCGTGCCCTCCCCGCGCTCGAGACGCCCGCTGACTTTCTCCAAGTTCGACAGCGTCTTTTCCAAGTCGACGCTCGCGCGGTTCACCCGCTCGATGACCTGTCGGACCTCGCCGCTCGAGCCCTTGCCCTCGTCACCCTTCTGCAAGAGCTCGCGCACCTCTTTGGTCGCGACGCGCACGTTTTCCAGGATGCGGTCGACCTCGGGCTCACCCTTGGCGGTGATGCGCTCGACGTTGTTGAGGATGCTCTTGATGGTGCCGCGGTTCTCGCGCACGGTCTGGTTCAAGGCCTCGGTCACCTCGGCCAGGTTCTGCAGCGTGTCCTTGAGGTTCTCTTCGCCCTTCTTGGTGCCGATGGATCCCGCCAGGCTGTCGGCGACCTTCTTCACCTGCTTGGTGATGTCTGCGACGTCCTTCAAGATCTGGTCGGTGGTGGCGGCTTCCACCACGGCGTTGATGCGATCGCCGTTCTGCAGCTGCGGTTTGCCCTCCGTGCCCGGAGCCACGGCGAGGAAGTACTCGCCGAGCAAGCTCGAGCTCACCTTGGCCACGGCGGCGTCTTCGTAGAGCGGGACGTCGGCGCGAATCCGAATGTCGATGCGAGCCTTTCCGTCCTGCAAGCGGATGCTCTCGACCTGACCGATGGGGATGCCTGCGACCTTGACCTGAGAGTTCTTCGGGACGCCGGTGGCATCGTTCAAGAGCGCCCAAACCACGTAGCCGTCGGTGCCGGCCGTGCGCTTGCTCACGAACTTGAAGATGAAGAAGCCGGCCACCACGGTGACGATCGCGAACAGGCCGACTTTGGCCGCTGTCGTGAACCGATTCATGCGTCGCCGGGCCCTCGGAGCGTACCAGCGGGGGCCTCGGGGGTCGACTTCGCGACGCGCTACGTCGCGGGGCGGCGCCGCACGCGCGCTCTCGGGCATTCACGCGCACGGGGTCGGCGCCGGGGCGTTCGCAGAACTGACGAGTATTTCCCACGGTCTATTGGGCTGAACTAGGCTCGGCCGGTGCCTCCCTCGGCTCGCTCGGTCGGCCTCCTGCTCGCCCTCGGCCTCGCCGGCTGCCCTCCCCGCGAGCCGACCCTGCCCGAAGCGATCGACCCGAGCCCGGCGGACGCGGGGGCGGAGGCCGGACCCGTCGCCGGGCCGGATGCTCTCGGCTGGCAGACGCGGACCGCCTCACCCGAGCCGAGCCGTGCGACCGGTCTTGCGCGGGAGCTCACGCTCGCCTGCGGTCGAGCCGACGCTTCCCTCGATCGAGTCGCCGAGCGCCTGCTCGCACGGGAGACGAGCGGGGCGGGCCCGGCCGATCCGACCGAGCTGGCATTCGAGCTCCGGGTGCAGGGCTCACCTCACGTGTGGCCCCGCTCCTGGTCCTACGCCGGTCCGAGCCTCGACCCAGCCGACACGCGCGGTCGAGCGGAGCGCTGGCTCGCAAGCTTCCGCGACGGCGGCACTCGAGTGTGCGGCGCGGCCCACGCGAAGAGTGCCGACCGAGAGGGCGTCGTGCTCGTGGCGGTGGATGCGCTGGCGGATCTCGAGGCCGTCCCCACGCGCGCGCGCCCTGGCCAATGGCTGGACGTCACGGCCCACCTCCTCGTGCCCGCACGCGAGGCGAAGGTGGTCGTGCTGGGCCCACGGGGCGCGCCCCATGCCATTCCCACGACGCTCGACTCCGGCGTCGTGCGCGCGCGGTTCGCGCCGACGAGCGCTGGGAGCTTTCTCCTTCAAGTGCTGGCCGACGTCGACAAGGGCCCGCGCCCGGTCCTCGAAGCCTACGTGTTCGCCGATCAATCCCCGCCGGCTCGGCACGCGGACAGCCCCGCTCCGGGAGAAGACGCTGGACAGGGGCAAACAGACGCGGCGGACGCTTTGTTCGCCATGCTGAACGCTGCGCGGCGAGCCGAGGGAGCGCGTTCGCTCGCACGGAACGCGGACCTCGATCGCGCCGCTCGAGTGCACGCCGAGGCGATGCGCGAAAAGCAGACCCTCGGACATGACGTCGGCAAGGGCAGCGTGAAGGAGCGCTTGGAGGCGCTCGGTCTCTCACCCGTCGCTTTCGGCGAGAACGTCGCCCGGGCGACGACGACCGCACGCGCGCATCGCGCCATCTGGGCGAGCCCCTCGCATCGCGGCAACCTGCTCGAGCCCCGCTACGATCACGTGGGGGTCGCTGCGGTCTCGGGCCCCGAAGGCGTGTGGGTCACCGAAGTGTTCGCACAGATGCGCTGACGAAAGAGCGGCGCCACCCGGAGAAAATCGGGGATTTCGCCCGTTCCCGCTTTCAATGGCGCGGCCCTCGGGGTAGCTTGCCGCGGGGTCTCGCATGCTGGAATTCGTTCGAAAGCTCCTGGTTCCTGGCTCGAAAGTCGCCCGTGCGGCCGTCGCCTTCGGTGTCGCCGCCGCCGCGCTCCTGACCAGCCGCCCTTCTCCTGCCCAGACGCGCACCTGGTACCTCGACCGGGCGCAGATCTCGGGCGCGCCGGACGACGGGTTCATGGTCTGGCGCCCGAACATGTCGGAGCGCTCCCGTTTCTACGGGATGATGGCCCTTGGCTACACGCTGAACCCATTGCACGACTCGGCCGTCACCGACGACGGGACGACGCAGGAGCGCATCCAGCACCCGGTCAAGGGCCAGATAATCGACTACTTGAGCGTCGGGATGGAGCTCGCGAGCCGCGTCAGCTTCAACGTGGCGCTGCCCATCGCCCTCTACCAGGTGACCGGCGAGGACCCATCGGGTCGCGGCGTGAGCAGCGACGGTCTGAACGTGAAGAAGACCACGATCCACGATCTTCGCGTGGATGCCCGGGTCAAAGCCCACGAGTCCAACAACCACAAGTTCCGGTTGGGCTTCGGTGGCGCGCTGTTCGCGCCGACCGGTGACTCGAACTCGTTCACCGGCGACGACAAGACCACGGGCTGGATCTTCGGAAACGTCGAGTACGACGCCAAGAAATTCCTGATCGCAGGCCAAATTGGCCCGCACTTCCGCCCCGACCGCAGCATCGGCGGTCCGAACGGTGACCTCTACCTCGCGAGCGAGCTCCGCTACGCCGCCGGCGTCTACTTCCCGCTCCGGAGCGGCAAGGTGCGCCTCGGCGGCGAGGTCTTCGGCTCCACCGGCCTCTTCACCAAAGCGGGCGGCCCCGACAGCACGTTCTTCAAGGGCAAGAACACGAACCTCGAGTGGCTGGCGCAGGCCCGCTTCGGACTCGGCGAGAAGCAGAAGACCTGGCTCATGGCGGGAGCCGGTACTCGCGCTTCGACCGGCTACGGCTCCCCCGACCTGCGGGTGCTCGTGAGCCTGGGCCACTATCTGTACTTGTCCGATGTCGAGCCCAAGAGCCCGCCGCGCAAGGTACGAGTGCGACCCGACGTCGAAGACTACGCGGCGGACCGCGACAAGGACGGCTACCCCGACGACATCGACAAGTGTCCGGACGAGCCCGAGGACGGAAAGCCGCCGGAGCCGTCCGATGGCTGCCCCGCCGGCGCCGATCGCGACAACGACGGCATCCCCGACTCGGCCGACGCCTGCCCCGACAACCCCGAAGACAAGGACGGCGTCGCCGACACGGACGGCTGTCCGGAAGACGACGCGGACAACGATCAGATCCCAGACAAGGACGATCACTGCCCGCTCGAGCCGGGCTTGAAGAACAAGATCGCCGAGAAGAACGGCTGCCCCGGGCTCACCAAGGTGACCGAAGACGGCGAGGTCGCGCTGCTCGAGCCGATCCAGTTCGAGACCGGCAAGGCCGTCATCAAACCCGTCAGCTATCCGATCCTCGACGAGGTCGTGGCGCTGATGAAGGCCCGCGGCAAGCTGCGCATCGGCGTCTACGGTCACACCGACGACGTCGGCGCGGACGCCATGAACATGAAGCTCAGCAAGGATCGTGCGGCGAGCTGCATGAAGTACCTCACGACCCACGGCATCGAGTCTTCACGGCTCGAAAGCGAGGG
Source organism: Polyangiaceae bacterium (assembly GCA_046351435.1). Taxonomy (GTDB): domain Bacteria; phylum Myxococcota_A; class Polyangia; order Polyangiales; family Polyangiaceae; genus JADJKB01. Next base: position 25,620 of record JAXLYN010000044.1, on the reverse strand, counting down.
CTTCGGCGAGACCAAGCCGCTCGTGCCCAACGACAGCAAAGAGAACCGCGCCAAGAACCGCCGCGTCGAGTTCAAGATCCTCGGCGGCGAGTGATGCGCCCATGAAAAAACCCGCGGTCCACCGGGACCGCGGGTCGGAGAGCGCGTCGCCTGAGCGAAGAGGCCGGAGCCTCCCTCGGCGAGGCCGCCTCACTTGCTGTGAGGGGGCATCTTCGCTTCTTTGAAGGGCACGTGCTTGCGCGCGACCGGGTCGTACTTCTTCAGCTCGAGCTTCGCGGTCTGCGTGCGCTTGTTCTTGGTGGTGTAGTAGGTGAAGCCGGTGCCGGCAGAAGACACGAGACGGATGTTGTCGCGCATGGGAGGCGAGCGAGTATCACCGGCAACCGGTGTCCGCAAGTCCCTGCGCAGAAAACCAGGGGTTCGGAGGGGGCGGCAGCGGGTCCTTGGCTCTGGGCTTGACTGGACCGCCGGCACGTGGCTGACTCCCGGCCCCTTCCGCTCGCCGGCGCGGCCCGTCCCGCCCTTCGAGCCTTCGCCGAACTCGCGGTATCGCCATGAAGCGCACATTTCAGCCCAGCAACACCAGCCGCTCCCGCACCCACGGGTTTCGCAAGCGCAACAGCACCAAGGGCGGACGCAACGTTCTGAAGAACCGCCGCCGCAAGGGCCGTCGTCGTCTCGCCGTGACGACCTACAAGAAGTAGTGTTCCGACCCGTCGGTCGGCTTCCGCCCGCCTCACGCGTGCGGAAGCACAGCGAATACCAGCGCGTCCAGAGCGCGGCGCGGCGCGTTTCCACGCCGCATTTCGTGCTCTTGCTTCACGCGCGCGGCGACGACACAGGAACGCGCCTCGGGATCATCGTCACCCGCAAGGTCGGCAACGCCGTGGTTCGGAGCCGCGCCAAGCGCACGATCCGGGAGGCCTTTCGCGCGAGCCGAGGGCTGTTCGGCCCCGATTTCGACGTGGTCGTGATCGTGAAGCGTTGGGGTGAGGACGTGAGCTCCCCGAGTATCGCGCGGGAGTGGAGCGACGCGGCCCCGGCCATCCAGCGCCGTGGCGCCGAGGCCCGCCGGGATCGGGAGGCTCGGCGAGGCCCGAGCTCCGACGCCCCTGGCGGCGCCGGCGGAAAGGCGCAAGACTCGTGACCCCATGATCGCGCGGTTTCTGATCCTGCTCATCCGGATCTACCAGCGCACGCTTTCCCCCCTGCTCGGCAACGTGTGCCGATTCCATCCTTCTTGTTCCCGCTACGGGCTGCGCTGCATCGAGCTCCACGGGGCAGCAAAAGGCAGCTGGCTCACGCTGAAGCGCCTTTCCCGTTGCCATCCGTTCCATCCGGGTGGATACGATCCGCCACCGCTGCCGGAGGGGCATCCCGATGCGGAACTCCCTCCCGCCCTTCCCACCGGCAGCGGAGCGCCCGAGCAGGGGCGCGACCAGGCGACGGACTCCGCCTGAGCCCACGAAGACACCCCTCCGAGGCCCGAGCACGACATGGAACGAAGCGGTACCGCGCGGATGCTCTTGATCGGGCTCACCGTGCTCTTGGCGGTCTTCTTCCTGCCGAAGCTGTTCGGCGGTGGCTCCGCCGATCATCAGCCCCTCAAGTTCGAGGGCACCGTCGTTCCGAAGGAGCGCAAGCCCGAGCAGCTGTGCGACATCTGGGGGCAGCGCTTCCACGCGCAGATCTCGACTCAGGGCGCGTCGCTCAAGCACTTCTATCTGACGACCGCCAAGTACAAGCAGCAGGGCAAGGCCATCGATCTGTCGACGACTCCGGACGTCGAGCTCCGTCGCCAGTTGCGTTTCCACTTCCGGAACGAGCGCTTCCAACCGGCCGACGACTGGCAGCTCGACTACGACGAGGTCGACTATCAGATCGAGAAGACCGACGGGAAGAGCTGCGAGCTCGTGTACCGGGACGACAAGGTCGAGATTCGCCGCAAGCTGCGCGCAACCGAGAACCCCTACGAGCTCGAAGCCGACGCCACCATCACGAATCTCTCGGACAAGAAGCTCAAGCACGCGCTCACCGTCCACACCGACGCCTGGCGCTCGAGCCACGAAGTCGAAGGCGGGATGTTCCGGGTGAGCCCCTTCCTCACCCACGTGGAGTGCATCTCGGAGGCCAACAAGGCCACGCGCCTGCGCCCTCCGGACTTCGAGCCCGACAAGTTCAAAGGCGCAGAGTTCTCCGGCCCGCTGAACGCCGGAGACTGGCACGAGACGAAAACGCCACCGGCCTACGCGGCGGTTTCCAACGCCTACTTCTCCCACGCCATCGTGCCGGTGGAGGCGCCCGGCGGCAGCAAGCCGACCTGTCAGCTCCAGATCGAAGACCGCTGGGACGGCGCGCGCTTCAAGTCGAAGAAGGCCGATCCCAACTCGGGAGCCATGTACCGAGCGCGCTTGGCGTACGAGCCAGTCGCCCTCGCGCCGAAGGAGAGCGCGCACTACTCCGTGCTCGCCTACGCGGGGCCGAAAGAGCGCGACGCGCTCGCGAGCGTGGGCGGCGGCAAGCGCGATCTCTCCGAGCTCATCGACCTCGGGTTCTTCAGCATCATCGCCAAGGTGTTGGTCGCGTTCCTGCTCAAGGTGCACTCGGTCCTGCCGAACTGGGGTCTCGCCATCATCGTGCTGACGTTGACGGCGCGCGTGCTCTTGTTCCCGCTGGCCGTTCCCAGCATCAAGAGCATGATCAAGATGCGCGAGCTCAAGCCCGAGCTCGACGCGATGAACGAGAAGTACAAGGACGACGCCCAGGCCAAGGGACTCGCCCAGATGGAGCTCTGGCGGAAGCACAACGTGAATCCGCTCAAGGGCTGCCTGCCGCAGCTCGCCAGCATGCCGGTGTGGTTTGCGCTCTACACGACACTGCAAACCGCCGTGGAGCTCTACAACATTCCGTTCCTGTGGTTCCCCGACCTGTCCCAGCCGGACCGTTTCTTCATCCTGCCGTTCATCATCGGCGCCACGAACTTCGCACAGCAGAAGCTCATGCCCATGCAGGGCGACCCGATGCAGCAGAAGATGATGCTGTACTTCATGCCGGCCATGTTCACGGTCTTCATGCTGTTCCTGCCGGCGGGCCTCGGTGTCTACATGTTCACCAACGGCCTCTTGACCATCGCACAGCAGCAGATCGTGGAGCGCTACGTGCGCCACCAGACGGCCAAGGCCGAAGCGGAAAAAAAAAGCCGAGAGATCGGCGTGAAGATCAAGGAGGAGGCGAGTAGCTGAGGCCCACGCGCCTCGGCTCACCGCGCTCTCTCTCGTAGGGAAAGGCCAGAGCAATGAGCGACTCGGAGCAAGAGCTCGACCAGGATTCATCCGAAGTATCCGACACTGAAGAAGAAGAGACCGACCACGAGGACGACGACGGCGGCGACGAAGTACGTGCCGACGGCGACGGCGACGGCGCCCCACGCCAACGGCGACGGCGGGGTGGACGCGGCAATGGAGAGCCAGACTACCTCCCCGAGGGAGACGAGCGCGCGATGCAGTCGCTCCAGTTCGTGAGCGACGTGGTCCGCGAAATGGAAATGGACTGCAAGGTTCGCCTGCGCCGCCCCAAGGGCGAAGAGGAGAACCCGGAGATCCTCATCGAGATCTCGGGCCCTGACGCCGGACGCATCATCGGCAAGAAGGGCCAGGTGCTGATGGCTCTGCAGTTTCTCACCCACCGCGTGGTGAACCGCTCGGGCCTCGAGAAGCGCCACGTGCTGGTCGACGCCGAAGGCTACCGCAGCCGGCGCGACGACTCGCTCGCGAGCATGGCCCGGCGCCTGGGCAAACAAGCGGTCGAGCAGGGCAAGATCATCACCTTCGAACCCATGAACCCCCGCGACCGGCGGGTCGTGCACTTGGCACTCGCCAAGTTCGAAGGCGTCGTGACCAAGAGCGACGGGGAGGGCGCGAGCCGTCGCGTCCAGATCATCCCGGTGCGTCGGAGCTCGGCTCAGACCTCCTGATCGGTGGCTGAACCCGGTGCGGCCTTCGGGACTCCCAGGTCGCGCCGGGGCGCTGGGCTCGCAACGCACACCGAGTGCGTCGCTGGAGCCCGCCGCGTGGCCGAGGGTGTTGCCACACGTAGGTGGGCGGGCGGCGTCCTTCAGCGCAGAGCGAACGCGCTGCCGTCGAAGGCGTACTTCCGGGGTGAGCTCGACCAGGGCAGGAGCAACGGCTCGAGGCCGCCTGCTGGGCTCGTGTCCACGGGGAACGGATAGGACTTTTCGGTCCAACCCACGGCGCGCCCCGGACGCAGCTCGATGCGAACGCCACCCTTGTCGGGGACGAACGCCACGGTGCCCACGATCTTGCTGTCTTTCAGTGCGCGACCCGTCTCGGCAGCGAACACGCGACGGATGCCGCCTTCGGTGACCTGGTAGACGAACAGCGCGTGGCGATCGACCACGTCGCCGCCGAGCTCTTTGCTGGCTTTGGCGTGCAGCACGGCGCGCACCACGATCTCCGCCTTGCCGTCGCCCGTGAGGTCGCGGGCGGTGACGTCCACGATGTCCTTCGGATCCGCCACGCCGACGCTGATGAACGAGTAGGTCGTGCCGCCGCGGTATCCCTTGCCGAAGACCACGATGTCTTTGTCGTGCATGAGCACGCGTTCGGTCTCCGAGCTTCCGGCGACGTCCGTCACGAAGTCGAAGCGCGGAGCCTTCGCGCCCACTTTCCGGTCCTTTCGGTAGAGGGCGTACAGGCGATCGAGCATCTCGTCGGCGGTCGGGGGCCGCGGCGCCGGCGGTGCGGGCGGCCCGGCAGGCGCGGCCTTCTTCGCGGTCTTCTTGCCCGGTTTCACGCTCGGCGTCTGAGTGCTCTCGCCGGCCTTGCCGAATTGCTTGCCGTCCCACTGATAGACGCGGCTCTTCACGCTCTCCCAGGGCAGGAGCGCACCGGGCATGTCGCCCGACAGAGGTTCGGCGTAGCTGTCGGGTTCGAAGCCCTCGGACTTGCCCTGCGAGATCTCGATGGCGGGCAACTTGCCCTTGGTGACCAGCGAGACGTCGTTTTCGATCTTCCCCTTCTCGGTCACGATGGCGACCTCGTGGGAGAACGCCGACCAGGGCGTGTCTTCGCTGCCGATTTTCAAAACCTCGACGATCTCGCGGTACTTGTCCGACTGACCGACACGTTTCTGGATGAGGATGTCGTCCTTCTTGTCGCCGTCGAAGTCGCGAACCTCGAGCTTCGTGACCATGTTCGCGTCGGAAACCCCGAGCTCGCCGAAGTAGAACTGGTTGCCACCTCGGTAGTGGGGTCCGACGATGGTGAGGAAGCCTCCGTAAACGGCGACGCGCTCGAGCATCTTGTCGCCGGCGACGTCGGCGTAGACTTCGCGCGCCGGCGTGCTCGGTAGGCTCTTGCCCCGGATCAGACTGGCGTCGAGTCCCTGCTCGCCCTCCAGCAGGAGCGCCGGGAGTTGCCCGCCGCTCCCAGCCCCCGTGGCCACGATCCCCTTCACCGAGCCAGCCGAGTCCGAATCGGTGTAGCGCAGCGCTCCCCGCAAACCCACGCGCACGGTGCTCGCCTGGGGAAACGCGCTCCAAGGGATCTTGGCTTCGAAGACGAAGCCGTTCTTGCTCGGTGCTTCCACCAGCGTGGCGCCCGTGACCGCGCCGCTCTTGGTGCGCACCGATCCCGCGACCTTACCCGGATCGCCTTGGAACAACAGAAGCTCCTGCGTCGAGTAGTTGCCCTTGCCGCTCGGAAACGCAATCACGAGAGAAGCGTGATCCTCGCTCGCCGAGTACGCCGCGGTCCGCACGAGGGTCTTGTCTTGCACGCGGAAAGCCACGTAGACGTAAGCGTCGTCGTAGCCGACGTGACCAGAAGCCGGATCCGACGCGCCTTGGACCACCACGCCGAGGTCCGTCATCTTGCCCGGCCACTCGCGCAGGTCGCCGTCGACGCGGAGCTTGCTTCCCGTCATGGGGATGGCTTCGAGGGTGCGGCCCGCCGCCCGCGCGGAGGGCGCGACCGTCGAGATGCCAATCAGACTGAGAACTACGACGGCCCTCGGCTTCATTGGGACGCTCCTTCAGCGCTTCATTCGGAGCTCCGCTTGCTCCTGGGCTTCGAGGTCGGCTAGCGCGCGGGCGAGCTCCTCTTGTTCGGCCGCGTCGAGCTCCGGCATCTCTTCGGCCTTCTGCTCGACCCGAACGGCTTCGCGTGCAGGAGGCGGCGGCTCGGGCGGCAAGAGCCCCATCTTGCGCTTGAGCGCCTCGAGGTCCTCGTCGGCGCCCGCGGTCTGCTCCAGCTGGGCGAACTTCGTCGCCAGCACGTCGCCGCTGTACTCTTCGGCGATTTCGGCGCCCGCCTCCGCTTCAGCCTCCATCTGGTTGATGCGCGACTCCATCTGGTCGAAGGCCTCGAAGGCGCTCGCGTTCCGGAGACCGCTCATGGTCTCCTGGATCTGCTTCTGCGCTTCCGCGCGCTTCTTGCGCGCGATGAGCAGGTTCTTCTTGCGCTTCGCCTCTTCGATCTTGGCGTTCAGAGCGCGCAGCGCGAGCTTCAGCTGGTCGACCGCCTGCTTCTGCTTCTGCCACTGGAGCTTGTATTGCTCCGCCAGCGACTCGTGCTCCTTCTTGCGGGCCAGCCCCTCTTTGGCGAGGTTGTCGTCGGCGGCGCGGACGGCCATCATGGCCCGGCGCTCCCACTCGGCGGCCGTGGAAGCCTCCTGCTCGGCTTGCTTCGCCAGTCGCTTCTCGTCGGCGATGGAAGCTGCAACCTGCTTCTTGGCCTCGATCAGCTGGGCGTTCATGTCGATGACGATCTGGTTCAACATCTTCTCCGGGTCTTCGGAGCGGCTGATCAGGTCGTTGAGGTTCGATTTGATGAGTCGGGCGAGGCGCGCGAAAATTCCCATGGTGGTTGCTCCGGCGAGGCCTACTTCATCAGCTCACGCAACATGCCGACGTGCTTCGATTGCGCCATGCCCATGTCGGCCAGCACGGCTTCGACCTCGTTGAGATCGAGATTCTCGAGTTCGAGGGCGGCCACCAGCACGATGCGCCCGTCTTCGAGAGCGTAGGCCGCGTGCAGCAAGTCGCCGGCGTTCAGCTGGAGCAGCTTGCGGAAAACCGCCGCCTCGCGCGGCGGGTCCCCGGACGGCGCGGGGCCGATGGCGACCTGCGCCACGAGCACTGGCGCCGCGATACGCAGCGCCACGGGCGCGAGATTCGCCCCCACTGCCACCAGGAACGTGCCGTTGTCCAAGCGCTCGAAATGGCGTTCGAGCTTGTTCAGAAGCCCCTCGAGATCCTCTTCGCCTCTCAGCATCGGGTCGATACCGTACCATGCCGACGGCCGTGTGGGGGGCAAGCGCGCGGCCCGCTGCGTCGGCTGGATTCTCCCGGAAAATCCCTCAGCCAGCGCGAACGATGGGTGCGCCGTGCCGGCTCGCGCGCACCGTCACGACGGCGTCGGGCGGCGGCGCTTCCGGCTGGATCGTGACGTGGGACAGATCGAACTCGGCCTTCAACTTCTCGGCCACCGCGCGACACACTTCGACGCCGTGCGCGCCGCGCTCGAGGGTGACGTGCACGGTGAGCGCGTCGAAGCGATCGGAGATCCGCCAGACGTGCAGGTCGTGGAGGTTGGAGACGCCCTGGCAAGCGCGGATGGCCGCCTCGAGCGCCGGGACGTCGAGGTGAGACGGCGTGGCCTCGAGCAGGATCGAGGTGGTCTCGCGCAAGACTCGCCACCCGCTGTAGGCCACGAGGCACGCGATGAGCACGGAGAGCGCCGGGTCCGCGCGCTGCATGCCGAACGCCACCACCAGCGTGCCCGCAATCAGCGCCGCGACCGATCCCACGGCGTCGGTGGCCACGTGCGCGAAGGCCGCGCGCACGTTCAGGCTGTCGCGCTGCGCGCGTAGGAGCACCAGCGCGACGACCAGATTCACGAGCAGACCAACGGCGGCGATGCTCAGCATCACTTCGGCACGGATTTCCGCCGGCGCAAGCCAGCGCTCGATGGCCTCCTTGATGACCCAGACCGACGTCAACGCGAGCGCGATCCCGTTGACGAAGGCCGCCAGCACCTCCGCGCGCCGATAGCCGAACGTGCTGCGCTCGGTGCGAGGCTTGCTCGCCCAACTCTGCGCCGCGAGCGCCAGCGCGAGCGCCCCGGCGTCCGCCAGCATGTGCCCGGCGTCGGCGAGCAGCGCCAGGCTGCCGCTGACGTAACCGCCGAAGGCCTCGACCAGCATGAAGCCGGCGGTGAGCGCGAGGGCGATCTTGAGCGCGCGGGCGGGCGCCGAAGCGTGCTCGTGGGCATGACCGTGCCCGTGGCCGTGCTCAGCGCCGTGTCCGTGTCCGTGTGCGTGCGCCATCGGGACTTGGGAGCCCCGCGCGGGCGGGCCTCGACTCCCTAGCGTGACCTTCGGCGGCGCCGGAGCGCAAGCCAGGGCAGCGCCGCGAGCCCGTAGACCCAAGGCAGCGGGCGCATGGGTCCGGAGACCTGGCAGCCACCCCCATCGCCCGAGTCCGCGCCGTTGCCTTTGGAATTGCCGAGCGGGATGCACGCCCCGAGCTTCTCGTCGCAGGTCGCGCCGCTGCCGCAGGCCGGCGCCTTGGGATCGCAAGCGGCGACGCAGACACCGGTTTCGCCGCTCGCGGCGTAGCAGAGGTAGCCCGCGCCGCAGGGAGTCTTCCCGTCGCAGCTCTGGCCGGCCGGGATCGAGCCGCCATCGCCAGCGCCGGCGTCCGGCTCGGGAGGGGGCGGCGTGCTCGAGCCGGTCTTGGCCCAGAACGGCGGCTCGTATCCCCCCTGCTGGGCGGCATCGAGCGCCGTCTGCATGATGAGATCCTTCCACATGCTGACGTCGCCGTAGGTGGCGTCTCCGCAAGGCTGAGGCCCCCGGGACAGAACGCCCATCACGCGCCCCTGTGCGTCGAGGGCCGGGCCACCGGAGTCGCCGGGGCACGTGCCAGGGCCCCCCATCCATTCGGTGGGCTGCACGGACTGTCCGAGGATGCCGCCGCACTCTCCGCCCAAGCAGTTGACCTCGATGCCGTCCTTGCGCATCCGCGTTCCGCTCGAGTTCTGGTCGTTGGGATCGGTCAGGCCATATCCGACCGCGGAGTAGAGCTCGAGCGGTTCGGGCCGGGAGTCGATGCGAGGAATGATCGGTTTGGCCTCGGACGCCGGGATACCCGCGCCCTCGAGCACGATGAGCGCGACGTCGTTCCCGCAGATGTCCGTCGAATTCTTCGGCACGACGACGCTGCCGGTGCCTTTGTAGAACTCGGGCCCATCCTGGTTCGGACGCACGCTCTTGGTCGTGACGCGGAAGATGGACCCGGTCCCCGTGTTGGAGAAGTTGGTTTGCCCGCAGATCACTCCGCCCTGAGGGCCCCCACCGGAGGTGAGCGCCACGCAGTGCCGCGCCGTGAGCACGAGGTTCGGCGCGATCAGCGTGCCGCTGCAGTGCCCCTGGAAGAACGCGTTCAAGATGTTGATGGCGAGGCCGACCGCCGCGTTGTCGCTCTCGTCGACCTGACCGTCGATGATGCGGCCCACCGACGTTCGCGTGTCTTCGCGCTCGGTGCGCTCACCGCTCCCGCAACCCGACGAACAGAGAACGATGCTGAGCACGCAGGCGACGCGTTTCATGTGAGCCTCCCGGGTCCGGCGGGGGAAATGTACCGAGACCGAGCCACGGCGCAAGGCCCACCCGAACCGTCGCCGGCCACCCTTCCGAGGGCGGGGCTCCTTCGGTATGGTACCCCATGCTCGACGGTGAGCTCCGAGAGTGTCTGACGTTCGACGATGTCATGCTCTTGCCGGCGTACAGCGAAGTGCTGCCGGTCGACGTGGACGTCAAAACCCGAGTGACGCGCGGCATCGAGATCAATATCCCGCTGGTTTCGGCGGCGATGGACTCGGTGACCGAGGCCCGCGCCGCCATCTGCATCGCGCGGCAGGGCGGCATCGGCATCATCCACAAGAACCTGCCGCCCCGCGAGCAAGCCGCGGAAGTGGATCGGGTGAAGCGGGCCGAAAGCGGCATCATCACCGATCCGGTGACGGTCCGGCCGAATCAGTCACTACGCGAGGCGTTGGCCGTGATGCGCGATCACGACGTGTCCGGCGTTCCCGTGGTCGAAGGCGAAACCCCGGTCGGCATCTTGACGGCGCGCGACATTCGCTTCGAGAAGAACCTGGACCAACCCGTCAGCGCGCTGATGACCACGGAGCTCGTGACCGTGGGACTCGGCGTCAAGAACGACGCAGCGCGCGAGCTCTTGCACAAGCATCGCATCGAGAAGCTCCTGGTGGTCGAAGGCGGGAAGCTGGTCGGGCTCATCACCATCAAGGATCTCTTGCAGGCCGAGAGGAACCCGCTCGCCGTAAAGGACGAGCGCGGGCGCTTGCGGGTCGGTGCTGCCATCGGCCCGGGTCCCGAGGGCATGGGGCGAGCGGACCTGCTGATCGACGCGGGCGCCGACCTGATCGTGGTGGACACGGCCCATGGCCATTCGAAGGGAGTCCTCGACGCGGTCCGCGCGGTGAAGACCCGGCACCCCAACGTGCAGCTCGTGGCCGGAAACATCGCGACCGCCGAGGCCACTCAGGCGCTCATCGACGCTGGCGTCGATGGCGTGAAGGTCGGCATCGGCCCGGGCAGCATCTGCACGACCCGCATCGTCGCCGGCATCGGCGTGCCCCAGATCACGGCCATTGCCGACTGCGTTCGCGTGGCCGATCGACACGACGTGCCGGTGATCGCCGACGGCGGAGTCAAGTTCTCGGGCGACGTCACCAAGGCCATCGCCGCAGGGGCATCCTCGGTCATGATCGGTTCGTTGTTCGCGGGCACCGACGAGGCTCCCGGCGAGCTCGTCTTGTACCAGGGCCGGAGCTACAAGGTGTATCGGGGCATGGGCTCCATCGGCGCCATGAAGCGCGGCAGCAAAGATCGCTACGGGCAGGCCGGAACGGCCGACGAGAAGCTCGTGCCCGAGGGCATCGAAGGCAGAGTGCCGCACCGCGGCTCGCTGCGCTCGGTCCTCGATCAGCTGGTCGGTGGACTGCGCGCGGGCATGGGCTACACCGGGTCCAAGACCGTGGGTGACCTGCGCAAGAACGCCAAGTTCATCCGTATCACGGGCGCCGGACTCAAAGAGAGCCACGTGCACGACGTGATCATCACCGAAGAGGCACCGAACTATCGCGCCTGAATCCGCGCGCTCGTGCGCGGGCTCGAGGAGTCATCGAGGTCGAAGCGATACGCAAAGCCCAGGTGGGCTCCCAGGGTCGTGATGGACCCCGAACCCGGCGCGCAGCCGCCGATGACGTCACCGCTCTGGCGATGGGCCGCGGCGTCGAACCCGGTGAGAAAGGCCACGTCGCGGCTCACGGCCACATCGAGCCCCACGCCGCCACCGAGGGCGATTCCGGGCCCGTCGCTCGCGTCACACCCGTAGGCCGAGGGTGGCCGCGTGAAGCCGTCGCCGGGTCTCGTTCCGGTACCTCGCACGTGTTGCCAGGACATCCCGAGGCCCAAACCGACGAACAGACCGACGGAGTCTTCACGCCACGGATAGGCGCGCCCGCGCAGCCACACCGCATCTAGCGCGCGCCGCACGTCGACACTGCTCGTGCCCCCTTCGCTGCGATCGACTCCGAGCGCCACGCGCTCGTAGGCCACGCCGAGAGAGAACAACCGATTGGGCGCGAGCCAAACGCTCGGGCCGTAGGCCAAACCCGCGGATTGGTCTTCCGAAAGCTCGTAGCTCGAGCTCGAGCCGAGTCGTAGGGAGAGGCCCGCGGCGAGCTCCACGTCCAGGGTCGTCTCGGGCGGACGACGTCGCGGCCGGTGTTCGCCGGGCGTGTCGAGACCCTGCATGGAGAACGCGGGCTGCACCGGAGGAGTGAGCGTGAGCGGCGAAGACGGCGCAGCACCCGCGGCAGGTGGAGGCTCGGAGCTCGCCGGCGGAGCGGCGTTCGGCGCGGGTACGCTCGGGGCCGGCGCTACGCTCGGCGCCGGCGCTGCGCTCGGCGGGGGAGGCTCGGCAGGCGCGCCCGCGCTCGCGGCAGCTTCGGGTGTCGTTGCCGCTGGCGGCGGACTACCGGGCGCGACGTTGGGCGGTGGCGCTTGAGCCAACGCGGCGTAGGAAAGCGCGAGTCCGCCCAAGGTGACCCGAGCCGGCAGGCGTCGAACCATCACGCGCTCGACTATCACTCCGCACGAACGCATAGGCAATCGGCGGCGGCAGGCTCCTCCGAACGCGACCGAGAAGGCGACCACGCGCACGAGACCAGCCGAGGGTCAGCTCGGCGAACCGGGCGCCGAGGTCGGGATGGGCCGAACGCAGCGTCTCCCCGGCAACCAAGGCGAAGGGCAGGAGCAGGATGGCGAACAAAAGGAGCGCCGAACCGAGGGGGCCAAAACTCGAAAAAATGGGGTCGAACATGAACCCTCCAAATAAAACTGGCCGGTTGGATTGTTTTGTAATCACTCTTGCGCGACGTGTCAAGAAGTGAGCGAACGAGCGGACATCGCTCCGGTTTCCCGGAACCGCGCCGAGCTCCCTCCGGCCCGCGCGCGTTCGAGCGGCTGTCACCGCCCCGCTCAGCCGCGTCTCGGCGCAGCTGCGCCCCGCTCGTCAGCTGGGACGCGGGGACGATGGCACGACGAGAGAGATGGCGATGGCTTCGAGGGCGGTCTGCACGAGCTCGTCGTCGCTCGCGTCCATCGGGTCGAAGAAGTCGTGCAGCGCGAGGCCGTCGAGCATCCCGATCACCAGCCGCGGCATGATGTGGATCGGCACAGTGGGCTCGAGCCCCAGCACTTCGAAGCCGTGCTTCAGGTGGCGAAACACTTCGTCGCGGTTGGCCTCGAACATGGTGGACAAGGACTTCCTCAGCTTCGGATCGTAGATGCCTTGGGCCATGAGGTCCGCCAGCACGCGGAGCTCGGCGCTGCCTTGCTTGCGCGACACGCGCATCTCACGCAGCGCGCGCCGGATGCGCTCGTGGGGCTCACCCGGTGCTTCCCAAGCTTCGCGTACGCGTTCACGCATGGCCTCGGCACACCGCACCAGCACTTGGGCGATGAGGTCGTCTTTGCTCTCGAAGTGGTAGTGCACCGCGCCCTTGCTCATCCCAGCCGCCTCGGCGATGTCGCTCACGCTGGTGCGCGCGTAGCCGCGCTCGGCGAGGGCGCGGATGGCCGCGTCCAGAACCTGGCGTCGACTCGTCTCGCTCTTCTTGTAGGTGCGTCGCGGGCGGGGCATGCATCCCTCTCGGCGCTGGCCAGAGCCGGAGGGCACCGGCCTCGGGCCGACGGAGCATCGTTCTCCGCTGCCGTCATTAGAGCGCGCCGCAGAGGCCGAGGGGAAGGCCGAAGCGGCGAAAAACCGCGGGCATTCAGCGGAAATCCCAGCACCTGCCAGCGGTGGTACCGCGCCCACCTCCGACGTTGACAGAGCGGTTTTCGGCTGCCAAAGTCCGCCGCGGAGAGATGACCGAGCGGCCGAAGGTGCCTGATTCGAAATCAGGTGTACCCTGACGGGTACCGTGGGTTCGAATCCCACTCTCTCCGCTGCGCGCCTGGGTCGTCGCTTCGATCGGATCATCCACTGAGCCGAACGAACCGGCGACTCGGATCCCGGAGCTCACGCGCCGAGATCCCCACCTTGGAGAGGTGACCGAGAGGCCGAAGGTGCATGATTGGAAATCATGTGTACCCGTAAGGGTACCGCGGGTTCGAATCCCGCCCTCTCCGCCAAACCGCCCCGAGCCGCGCTCCAGGACCGTTCGCGCATCGGCGGCGAGAAGGCTCGGAGCGAGCCTGTCGTCCATGAACGGTCATCGATGAAAGAAGCCGCCGATGCCCCACTTCCTCAGCGCACCCACCCGCATCCAAGCCCACGGCGAGCCCCCGAAGACCATCGAGGAGTACTTCGGACGTGTGAACTCGAAGACCGAGTGCGTGAGCATCGCGCGCATGGTGAGCCCGGCGGGTTGGCGCGAGCCGGGGCAAACACCCGAGTTCGACGAGTACACCGTGGTGCTGAAGGGTGAGCTCAGCGTCGAGACCCGAGAGGGCGTCCAGCGCGTCCGGGCAGGGCAAGCGATCTTGGTGAAGAGCGGCGAGTGGGTGCGCTACTCGAGTCCCGCGGCGGAGGGCGCCGAATACGTGGCCGTGTGCCTGCCAGCGTTTTCGCCGGACACGGTCCATCGCGAAGCCGAGTGACGTCGCGCGCGGCTCACTTGGACGAGCGAATCGGTTCCTGGGTCGGCGGAGCACAGCGACAAACCTCGCAGTCGCGCTTCGCGTCGTAGGAGCAGTCGACTCGGGTCATGCACTCGGTCGCCCGCGCCTCGGGGCACGGCTTCGAAGACGGCGCTTTGGTGCAGGCCGGCGCCGCGAGGAGGCCCGCGAGGAGCAGCCGCCGAAGCAACGTTCGCACGGCCACATCCTACACGACTTCTCGGGGCGCCTCGGGCGGCTTCCGCGGACGGAAAAAGAGGTAGAGGATGGGGCCGACGGCGCCGAGCGCGACGGTACCCACGACCGGCCACGAGCTGCGCGTCTCGCCGGCGAGCAGCAGCACGATGCTGAAGACGATCAGACTCACGGGCAAGAGGCCGATGAGGAGCAGCCCGAAGCGGCCGACCGGGACTCGGAAGGCCCCGCGGAGCTCGGGCTCGTGCCGCCGGAAGTGGAGCAAGGCCGCGATCTCGAGGGCGAGCGCGCCGGTGTACAAGATCACGTCGGCCGCCAAGAGATCCGCGAACGGCAATAGCGCAAACACGGAATAGATGGTCGCCGCGAGGGTACACCGCCCGCCGCGGCGTTCCGCGGGCGTCGAGCACCCCCAGCGCCCGGGGCAGGAGCCGATCTTTGGCCAACACCAGCGGGATGCGCGAGTAGGACAGCAGGAGCGCATTGAACAGCGCGAAGGCGCTGAGCATCCCTGCCGCCGCGATCCAGGTGCCGAGCCATCCACCGACGACCTCCGTTCCGAGCGCCGGCCATGCTCCGTCGGTCCACTTCCGGTAGTCGGTCACGGCGAGCACCGGCAGCACGGAAATCAGGTAGACCAGTGTCACGAGGGGAAGCGTGCGAGCGAGCGCTCGCGGGTAATTCTTGCCCGCGTCATCGAGCTCCCCCTCGATGGTCGAAGGGTTGTCCCAGCCGCTGTAGTTCCAGATCGACAGCGAGATCCCGCTGCCGAGCGCACCCACGAACGACACTCCCGGCGTGTGATAGGGCTCGATGGGCAGCGCGACGTGAGACGCAGCGAACCATTCGTGTGCCGCCGCCGCAGCCAGCACCAGAAACGGGAGCAGCACGGCGGCCGCGAACCAGCCCGATGCGATGCCCACCACGCGAGTCCCGCGCAGGTTCAGCAGCGTGGCCAGCCAGACCAGCCCGAGCGAGATCGCCCAAGCCGCGAGCTTGCCAACCCCGGGGAACAGGAAGGCGAGGTACTGCTGGAAGAGCACCGGGTAGAGCGCCATGTCCACGAGCGAGTAGGCGAACGAGAGCCACCCGTTGCAGAAGCCTCCGAAGGGTCCGAAGGCTCGTTTCACCCACTCGTAATAGCCGCCCTCGACGGGAAGCATGCTGGCGAGTTCGCCGATGAGCAGCGCCTCGGGCACGCTGTAGAGCAACGGCGTCGCCACGATCAAAGTCAGCGCGACGCCCGGCCCAACCGCGCCGATCAGCCCCTCGAGGCCGAATGGCCCGCCCGACACGGTGAAGAACATCACCGCGACGAGGGGCGCGAGCCCGAGTCGGGCCGGCTTCAAGTGGACTCGGGAGACCAGCGCAGGCGCGGCTGACGTGCAGCGCGAGCTTCATCGAGCCGACGATGTCGGGTGTTGTGGGGCGCGCCCTTCACGAGCTCGGGGTTCTCGGCCGCCTCCTGCGTGATCCGGATCAGCGTGTCCACGAACGCATCGAGGGTCTGTTGGGTCTCGCTCTCCGTCGGCTCGACCATCAAGGCGCCCCGCACCACCAGAGGGAAGTAGACCGTCGGCGGGTGGAAGCCGTAGTCGATCAGGCGCTTTGCCACGTCGAGGGTCTTCACGCCGGTCTTCGCCTCGAGGTCCCTGTCGGTGAAGACGGCTTCGTGCAGTGAAGGCGTTTCGAACGCGAGAGGCAGCACGCTCTTCAGGCGAGCAGCGATGTAGTTCGCGTTGAGCACTGCCATGTCGCTCACCCCTCGGAGGCCCTCGGGGCCGAGCTCCCGGATGTAGGTGTAGGCACGCACCATCATGCCGAAGTTTCCGTAGAACGAACGCACGCGACCGATGCTCGACGGGCGGGCGAAGTCGAGGTCGAAACCGTCGCTCTTGCGCACCACCACCGGCAGCGGCTGAAAAGGCTCGAGCACCTTCTTGAAAGCCACGGGGCCCGACCCGGGGCCGCCGCCGCCATGGGGCGTCGTGAAGGTCTTGTGCAGGTTGTACTGCATCACGTCCACGCCCACGTCGCCTGGACGTGCGCGGCCGAGCACCGCGTTCATGTTGGCGCCGTCGCCGTAGACTAGGCCGCCCTTCTCGTGCACGAGTCGGGTCAGCTCGGGCATCGCGCTCTCGTAGAGGCCGAGCGTGTTGGGGTTCGTGATCATGAGCCCGGCGACGTCGCCGCCTGCGCCCTCGAGCGCGCGCGCGAGCGTGGCCGGCTCGACCACGCCAGCGCTGCCGGCGGGAAAAGCAACGCTCTCGAGCCCGTTCAGCGTGGAGCTCGCCGGGTTCGTTCCATGCGCGCTGTCGGGGATGAAGACCTTCTTGGGCGAGCGGCCCTGGGCCTGATGGTAGGCCCGGATCATCATCAAGCCGGTGAGCTCGCCCTGGGCACCCGCCGCGGGCTGCAAGCTCACGCCGTCCATGCCGGCGATCTCGGCGAGCAACTGCTCGAGGTGGAACATCAGCTCGAGCGCACCCTGGGCGAGCCGCGGCGGCGTGTGTGGATGGAGCGCGGCGAAGCCTGCCAGACGCGCCGCCCACTCGTTCACCTTGGGGTTGTGCTTCATCGTGCACGACCCGAGCGGGTAGAACTGGGTGTCGATGGAGAAGTTCCACTGGCTCAGGCGCACGAAGTGGCGAAACGCCTCCGGCTCGCTCACCTCGGGCAGCGCTGCCGGCACCTTGCGGCAGAGCGCGCCCAGGCTGCGCGCGGGATCGACCGGCGGCACGTCGAGCTGAGGCACGCTGGCCCCGGAGCGCCCCGGCGCGCCGCGCTCGAAAATCGGTGGTTCTTCGAACTCTAGTCCGCTGCTGGCTTCGGCAGTCATGAGACGCCTTGTATCAATCGACGGCCGGCGGGAGATCTCCGCCTTCCTTCTTGTCGTCGCTGCCCTTGTCGTCGCCGCCCTTGTCGCCTCCGCCCTTGTCGCCGCCCGACGGCTTGCCGCCCGGGGTCTCGTCCCAGCCGCCGCCCTGCCCGCGCCCTTCGAGTTCGTCGGGCAGCACGGAGTTCGGATCGGGCTTGCGGTTGAGCTGCTTGACGCCCTCCCACTTCATGCCGGTCTCGTCGTTGCCGAGACCCCACTCGCCTTTGATCACGTGAGCCTCAGCGGCCTTCGGCACGGTGTACTTGAAGTAGCCGCGCCCCGAGCGCGTAGCGGTGGGGCCGACCATGCCGATGCGGTGCTCTTTCCATTCGAACCGGAGCACGTCTCCGGTGACCTTGCCGCTGAGCTCGCCCCAAGCGTCGCCGGCGGTGGTGCGCCACTTCGCGCTGACGGTGTCGCCTTCTTTCACCGCGTGGAGGTAGCCGTTGGTCTGATCGTAGTAGACGCCAGTCCAATCGCCGCCTTCGGGCATGTCGCCGACCTGCACGGCCGCGGTCTTGGCTGGCGGCGCGCCATTGCACGCTGCCGAGCTCATCGAGAACGGCGCGAGCAGGGCGAGAGAAACGATGTAGGGGAGTGAGCCGCGGAGCAACATGGCGCGGAGCCTACCACGGCAGCGGGGCGCCGATGGACCCCGGAGTCGCACGGAAAATGCCAGGGCCAGCTGCTCGCCGCGGAACGTCAGGGCGTGCGGCCGAGCCGTTCTCCGAGCCACGCCACGAGCGGGGTCGGGAGCTCTACGGCGTGGTCGAGGGCCCAGACCGGGGCGCCTCCATACCGTCGGCCGAGCTTGGTCGCGCACTTCTGCGTGGTGAGCCACGCGTCGACCGGCGGTCCTCGGCGGGGAGCCGGAAACTCGCCGTGGTCGGTGTGTAGCTCGACGCGGCGGGGCTCGATGCCCGTCTGCTGGAGCGCCCGGAGCACGCGCTCGGGTCGCGCGATGGCGAGGAGGAGTCCCAGTGCGAGCCCGCGCAGCGATTTCACGGGCAGCCGGAGCCCATCGTGCGTGCGCACGCCACTCCACCCGTGTCGCACCACGTCGACTGGATGCCCCAAGGCGGGCACGGTCTGGGCGGGCCCCACCAACGTCAACACGCGGTCGGCGAGGGCGAGACAGCGCCCCGGCGACGCTCGCAGATCGCCGGCAGGAGGGCAGTGGCCAGCGCCGAACGGCGCGCCGGCGTCGAGCACGAGGAGCGATGCGCTGAGCGGCTCGGGCGCTGCTTGGAGCAGCCCGTCCACCAACAACACGTCCCCGAGACGGCTGGCCCAATCCACGAGCTGCTGGCGATTCCTGCCGACGACGACCGGAACGCCATGCGGCGCCAGCGCTCGCGCGAGCCAGGCGCCCTCGTCCCCCACTTCACGCGCGGGGTGTTCGGGTAGGACGCGCAGCGGCTGGGAGACGCGAGCAGAGTAGGCGCTCGCGAGCACCACTACGCGCTCGGTTGCTCCGAACACGCGAGCCAGCTCGAGCACCACCGGCGTCTTGCCGGCCCCACCCAGGGTGGCTCCACCCACGCCCACGACTCGCACCCCTCGCGGCAAACGGAGCCGCCGCGCCGGCTCCGACACCCGGGACCACACGCCGGACAACACGCGCGCCGCTCGGCCATCGAAACGCCCAGACTCGACGGCGCGCGCCAGCTCGGCCGAGAGGCTCACCCCGCCCCGAGCGCTCGCCCGAGCTCGACTCCGAATCGATGGGCTTCGGCCTCGTCACGGGGCAACGGGGCCCGCGCTTCTCTCGAGCGCGGGTTCGACCCGTCCGCATCCGCGAAGAAGCCTCGAAGCCAGAGCTCCGGGCCTTGGCGGATCGCATAGGCCGCCACGGGCAACTGGCAGCTTCCGCCAACGGCCTGCATCACACCGCGTTCGGCAGCGACCGCGATGGCCGTTTCAGCGTGAACCATCGGTGCGAGCAACGAGAGCGTGCGTTGGTCCCCGGTGCGAAGCTCGACCGCCAGCGCCCCCTGCCCGACGGCAGGCAGGGAAACCTCGGGTTCGAGGATCTCGGTGGCCCGGTCCGCGAGCCCCAGGCGCACCAGGCCCGCGCGAGCGAGCACGATGGCGTCCACGACGCCTTCGCTCACTTTGCGTAGCCGCGTGTCGACGTTGCCGCGGAGGGGTACGATTTCGAGATCGGGGCGCACGCGCGCGATCTGCACGCGGCGTCGCAACGATGACGTGCCCAGCTTGGCGCCCGAGGGCAGCTCCATGAGCTTCTGGCCGCTGCGACTCACCAGCACGTCACGTGGGTCTTCGCGCAGGGGGATGCAGCCGATGGCGAGGGACGGCGCCAGCTCGGCCGGCACGTCTTTCAAGCTGTGGATGGCGACGTCGGCGCTTCCGGCGAGCAGAGCCTCTTCGATCTCTTTGATGAAGAGGCCCTTGCCGCCGATCTCGTTCAGCGCTCGGTCCTGGATCTTGTCGCCAGTGGTCACGACGTGGAGCTCCTCGATCACGAGCCCCGCGTGGTGCTCGGCGAGGGCGCGAAGGAACGCGCGGGCCTGGGCCAACGCGAGCTGGCTCTTGCGCGTGGCGACGATGATTTTTTCGGTCATTTTCCGTTGGTTCCCGTGGCGCGCGTCCGCGCGCTCGCGGGCTCTTCCAAGGCGAGCTCGGGCGGCGGCCGGCTGTCGGTCGTTGGTACGGTGGCGGGCTCCGAGTGAAGCTCGAACAGCTCGCTCAGGGCCGCCATGAGCTGTTCCACGCGGAAGCTCTCGTAGTCGCGGTCGACGACCACGTGTCGCAAGTGAGCGGTGGGCGCGTGGAGCATCTTGTTCAGCGCGGCTTCGATCATGGTCTCGAGCGCGGCGCGGTCGTCGTCACTCAAGTGCTTCAATCGGCCGCGCAGGCTTCGCTCGAGCTCGGCGTGGAGCACGCGGCCGAGCTTGTTTCGCAGCGCCACCACGACGGGGGTCACCTGGGTGGTCTCCGCCCAGCGCTCCCAGCCCGCCGTCTCTTCGAGCACGATGCGTTCCGCGCTCTCCGCCTCGCGAGCGCGGCTCTGGCGGGTCTCCGCCACGACGCGCTCGAAGTCGTCGATGTTGTAGAGGAACACCGCGCCGAGGCTCTCCACCTTGGGGTCGACGTCGCGGGGCACTGCGAGATCGATGAAGAACAGGTTGCGACCCCGGCGCTTCTTCCGGATTTGCGCGATGGTGTCGTAGTCGACGACGAAGCCGGGCGCGCTGGTGCTGGTGATGACGACGTCGGCTTCCACCAGCGCTTGTGCCAACCCATCCCAGCCGCGCGGTTCGCCCCCGACCTGAGCCGCGAGCACGGCGACGCGAGCTTCGTTGCGCCCCACCACGTAGAGGCGTGTGCCAGCGTTCTTCAGGAGCTTGGCCACCGTCTCGGCCATCTCCCCCGATCCGATCAGAACCACGGTGCGACCACGGAAATCGCCGAAAATCTGCCGGGCCAGGTCCACGGCGACCGTCGGCACCGAGACTTGCCCCGCGCCGAGGTGGGTCTCGGTGCGCACGCGCTTCGCAGCGCGGATGGCGCGCGGCACCGTCCGATGCAGGCAGCCACCGATGGTGCCCGCAGCGCGCGCGAGCTCGAACGCGTCTTTCACCTGACCCAAGATCTGCGGCTCGCCCAGCACGATGGAATCCAAGGACGAGGCCACGCGGAACAGGTGGCGCACGGCATCGGTCCCCGCGTGCGCGTAGAGGTGCTGTCGCACCACCGGGGCCACGGCCACGAGCCCTTCGGACGCCGAGCGCGCCACTTCGGTCAGGTCGGAGCGCGGGCCATCTTTCCCCGCCGCCACGAGCTCGACGCGGTTGCAGGTCGAGATGAGCATGGCCTCGCCCACCTCGGGTCGCTCCACCAGCTGGCCGAGCACCTTCGGGATCTCGGACTTGGGCAGCGCGATTTTCTCGCGGACCGCGATGGGCGCCGTCTTGTGGGAGAGGCCGATGACGACGATCATCCGCTCCCCCCGCCGCCCTTGACGGCGTAGAGCAAGATCACGAGCGTGACGCAGGCCACTCCGGCCAGCGTGCCCCAAGCCGAGCGACGACCGCGCCAGCCTGCCGCAGCGCGCAGAATCAACACGGCAGCCAGGAGCACCCACGTGCCGTAACCGAGAAGCGTGCGCAGGACCTCGGCGCCGCCGCTCACACCCACTCGGCTCGCGAAGAACCCTCCGGTCACCACCCCCAGGGTGAGCAGCGGGAAGCCCGTGAGGAGCAAGCGGTGCTCGGTGCGATCGAGGGAGTCGAGTGGCGGGAGCTTGGCCGTGAGCCAGGTCGGACGCTTCTCTTTCAGACTCCGCTCCTGCACGAGGTAGAACGCCCCGGCGACACCGGCGAGCACGAAGAAGCCGACCCCGATCACGTTCGCGGCGATGTGCACGATCAAGAGCCCACGCGAGATGCCTTGGATCGAGCTCGTCTCGGCCCCCACGAACTGGGCGCCGATCAAGAACGAGAGCGCCACCGGCGCCACCGCTGCCCCCACGGCCTGGAGCCGGAATCGAGAACGCAGCGCCAGGTACATGCCGGCCACGATCAACGCGGACAGACTCAGCGAGAAGTGGAGCGACTCGACCGGGCAGATGTGCGAAAGCAAGCTGCCGGTCACGACGTGGACCGCGTGGAGCAGCGCGCCGAGACCCAGGGCCACGGGTGCTGAGGCGGCTGCAGAGGCATTGCCTTCACGGCGCGCGAGATCCAAGAAGAACAGGATCGTCGCCGCGGCATAGGCCGCTGCCCCGAGGTAGAAGGCCGCGCTCGCCAGGCTCTCCACGGCTAGTCGAGCCTCCGGGCAAGATAGTCTCGGAGCATCTCCTCGTCGGTCGCCGGGATCGGGCCATCGCCGGGAGGCACGCTGTTCGCGCGGTGTTCGGAGAAGCTGCCTACGGGAGTGCCCGCAAACCCGGGTACCACGTCGTAGGCAAGATCCCCGAGCACCAGCGAGGTGTCGAGGAGCTCGGCGCCGAGCTCGGTCAGGTAGCGCACGGTCTTCACCTTGCCAACGAGCTCGTGCTCGTCCAGTCCACCGGTGATTTCTTTGAGCACGCGCACCGCCTCCACCACCCGGTACTTGCGTCCCTCGACTTTGATCACGAGCTCGTTCCCCACCAGATCGACCCGATCGGCCGCTAGCCAGCGGTCGAGGGCCCGCTGCGGGAAGAACACGCGGTTTTTCATGCCGAACGACCGATCCTACACGCAGGGGTGGGCTCCCGAGGAGCACCTCGGCGGGGGTTATGCCACGCGGGGCGGCCAGGCCAAGGCGCCTCGGGGCCGATCGCGGATTTCACCCGGTTTTGCTGGGCGACGGGCCCCTCACCCTCGGCGCTTGCTAACGTTTTCTGCCGCTCCCCCGTCCAACCAGAGTGGACGAGGTGCTGGCCGAACGCCGGGAGCCGAGCTCCGAACCCGAGCCCGAATTCGTGGGTCTCGTCGAGCGGGCGCAGGCCGGTGACCGGGACGCCTTCGGGCGACTCTTCCGCATGTTCGAGCCCACCGTCCGCGGGATCGCTCTCGGGCGCGTGGCCCCGGACCAGGCGCGCGACGTGATCCATGACGTTTTCCTCACCGTCCTGCGCCGCCTCGGGTCGCTGCGGGTGGCGTTGGCATTCCCGACCTGGCTCGCGTGCATCGCGCGAAACCGCGCCATCGACCATGCGCGACGTTCGACTCCGATCCGGGAGCCCGACGAGCGGTCGCTCGGCGTGGTCTCCCTCGACGAACGAGCGCTGGGCATCCTGAGGGAAATCCAAGCGCTGCCCCGGGGCTACTCCGAGGTGCTGGTGCTGCGCTTCGTGGAAGGCATGACCGGCCCCGAGATTGCGCTTCGAACCGGGATGACCGAAGGCTCGGTGAGGGTGAAGCTGAGCCGGGGGCTGAAGCTCCTCCGGCACCGACTCGGTGAAGGAGGGCGCGATGTCGGATGACTACCTGTGGGACCGGACCGGGACGCCGGACCCCGACGAGCTCTACCTCGAGCGGCTGCTGCCGCGCGTTCGCGAACAGGTGCGCCGTGCTTCGGTCCCGCCCGCCCCGCCCGCGCTCTCGCGTCGAGCCTCTCACGGTCTCGCCTTCGCCTTGGGTTTTGCGGCGGCGCTCGCGACCGTGCTCGGCGCTCTCGCGCTCTGGCGCCGGCCGGCGCCTCCAGACGCCAGTATCCGGGGGGAACCAGCCGGGCGACGGGACGAACCCACGACGCCCGCCAGACCCACCGTCGCGCCTCCGAGCGAAAGCGCGCCGAGCCCCGTCCCCCAGCGCACGACGCCACCGCTGCCTCTGCCCGCGCGCGTGACCCCGTCGGTGGCGTCGGCGGAAACGGCGGCCGAGAGTCGCTCGCCCCAGGACATCGAGAAGGTCGTTGCCGCGCATCGCGCCGAAGTGCGCGCGCGGTGTTGGGAGCCCGCGCTCGCGAAGCGCGGCGATGCGGGCGCTCCCAATGCCAAGCTCCGCGCGGTATTTTCGGTGGATCGAAGCGGTGGCGTGAGCGGGGTGGACGTCGGTCCGTCCCTCGCCGACTACCCGTCGCTCGCGAGCTGCGTGCAGGGGGAGGTCCGAGCATGGCGTTTCGCGCCGGCCGGTGAAGCCACGACGGTGCACGTGCCCTTCAGCTTCACCGCCTCCGCCGAGTAGCGGCAGCGCGTGAAGGTCGTGGGTCAGAACCCTTTGCGCGCTACTGCGCGATCGCCCGACTCGATTTCGCGATGCGAAACCGTGACCAGAGCGATGGAGCTGTACTTGTTGGCGCGCAGCACCCGGATCTCTCCCACGATCTCCTCCGGGAAATCCTTCTCGTTGCCGCGCAGGGGGGTAGCTTCCACGCTCGCGCGTTCGGGCACGTCGATGCGCATGCGGTCGCGAGCGCTGCGAGATGCCGTCTTGAGCGAATGCCTCCAGGCGTCGCCTTTGGCCACCACGAACAGCCGGTTGCCCGCACTCAACCCGTCTTCGGTACCGCGATCGATGAACACGACCTGGTTCTGCCCCATGACTTCGTGGGGGTAGACGCTCGTGAGCACCCGCGCCCAGCGGTTCACCCGCGACGGACGCGGCGGCACCACGTCGATGCGCCGGCCCACGTTGCCCACCAGCGCGCCGCGCTCGATCACGTCGGTGCTCTCGATGATCTCTCCGCGGGCCAAGCGCTTCTTCTCGTCCCACTGATCGACCCGGAACGTGCCCTTGATGGAGATGATCTGCCCCGGGGGCCGGCGGGCCCCCTTCACCGACTGCGGCTTGCGCACGGGCTTGAAGATCGTGAGCTTCTGTCCGACGGCGATGTCCACGCCCTTCCTGACCTGCACGTAGACGTGGTTGCCCTCGGAGAGCAGCATCTGGTCTTCGCGCGACCCGAGGAGCTCGCCCCAGACCTGCCGCTTGGGATCGTCGATGTAGCCGGCGCTGCGCAGGAACACGGTGTCCTTCGGCACGGCCGCCCTGCGGTCGACGAGGCCGCTACCGTCGCCGAGCACGCCACCTTCGCGCAGGTCACCCCCTTGCTTCATGCGCACTTGGTCGCCGGGGTAGATCCAATGCGGGTTGGAAATCTGCGGGTTGTAACTCCAGACTTTCGGCCAGTTCCAAGAGTTCCCGTAGTAGTAGCCGGTGAGGTCCCACAGCGTGTCGCCACGTCGCACCGTGTGGAAGGCCGGCACGCGCATGGCGCCACCGCGGCCCAGCACCGCGCTCGAGCCCTTCGTTCCGCGAATGCTACCGACACCGGCGCTGCCCCTGCTCAGGTCGAAGTCATCGCCCTTGGTGATGTCGGTGGTCGGTCGCGAGCTGGACGGCAGGTGCTCGTTGGGATCGGCCGCGCCCGGCTGGGGGAAACCCGGAGGAGGAGTGGTTTGGGTGTAGGTGGTGACGTTGGTTTGGCCCGCTCCAGCGCCGGCCGGTGCACCGCCCGCCGGCGCACCTGGGTCTTGCGCCAGCGCGAGCGGGCTCACGAGCCCCATCGCCAGCAGGGTCGAGACGCACCAGAAAGCTCTAGGTCCCATCCGCATGTTCAAGATCCCTGTGGCGACGTCCGGGGCGCGCCCGACGAAGTCTGTCCCATGGGCGCCGCCACCGCACGTGGCACCACCTTCGGAGCGGGGGGTCGCGCGCCATAGTCGCGCAACACCGGGCGCGGCCCACCTTCTTCGACCGGCGGAGCCGACTCGAGCTCGGCTTCTGCCTGCGGGGTCGTCGCGCCGGGCGCGAGCTTCACCACCTTCAGATTCGGTCGCGCGACGCGCTCCTCGGTGGCTTCGACGGCGGCGGGCGCCTGCGGGGCCGCGGTGCGTCCCTGCATCCCAGCGATTTCCA
>JAXLYN010000043.1:0-84246 GCA_046351435.1 Polyangiaceae bacterium | reverse complement strand
CTACCCTGAAGCCCTCGAGAAGATCGTCCTGCGCTCGCTCGAGCGCGACCTCGAGAAGCGCTTCCAGACGGCGGAAGAGTTCCAGAAGGCCCTCGACGCCTATCTCAAGTCCGAGCGCACGGTGGTGCCACGGGCCGGCATCGCCAACCTCTTGAAGAAGGTCCTCGGTGAGCGGATCGAGCAGCGGCGCAAGGCCATCCGTTCGGTGCTGAAACACCTGGACGGCGCGCTGACCCCCCAAGAAGTGCCGTTCACACCGCTCTCGTCCGACCCCGCGAGCTCCACCGGAGTGAGCGCCATCACGAGCGGGACGGGTTCGGGCATCAGCGCCGTTTCCAGCGGGACCGGCAGCGGTGTGAGCGGCGTTGCCAGCGGCGTGAGCCACATCACCGCGTCGAGCCCGTCGTCGCCGAGCGGACTCTCGGCGCCGCACTCGAACCCCTATTCGAGCCCCGTGGCGAGCCTCGAGCCGCCGTATCCGCACGATCCTGCCCATCCGAGCGCGCTCTCGTACGTGACGGCGCCGCGTGAAGGCACGGGGACGAACGCGACGGTGGTGGTCAAGCGCGGCGGCATGCTGGGCCTGGCCGTCGGCGTGGTCGGGCTCGCGGTGGCGCTCATCGCCGTGCTCGTCTTGGTGTACGCGCCCCGGCGCAAGACCACCGTCGTGAACCTCCAGTCGTCGGTGACGCTGCCCGCTCCGCCCGCTCCGCCCACGGACGTCGCGAGGCCCGAGGTCACGGCCGACGGAATTCCCGCCGTACCGGTGGACTCGCTCGGCAACGCGCGGCCGAAGCCTGCGGCGCCTCCGGGGGCGTTCCGACCGGCGAAACCCAAGGAGTCGGCGACGGGCACGGCGCCTCCGCGCAAGAACCCCTACGAGTGAAGCTCAGCCCTTCGGCACCTTGCGCACCGGCCCGACGTCGGTCGCGTAGACCACGTCGGTCGTGTTCTGTTCGATGTCGATGGGACCGAGCTCGGCGGGGGCCATCTGCGTCACCGTGCCGCCGCCGGCAGAGATGAAGAACACGCCGCCACCGGCGTAGGACTTGGCTTTGTCTCCCATGGCCGTCCACGCGACCTTGCCGTCGAACGCGACGAGGTCGCCGATGGCCACGAAGCCGCTGGTGAGTTGAGCTTCCGCAGGACCACCACCATCGCAGGTGCTGCTCGAGAGGGCGCGACGCCACACGCTGCCATCTCCTCGCGTGTAGTAGAAGTTCGAGCTGTCGGTGGTCAGGCCGACCGCGTCCGTTATCGGGGCGGTCAGCGCCGCGGCTCGGGTCCCGCCGCTGACGGGCATCACCCAGATGTCGCCGCTCATGACGAAGTAGACGCACGGATCTTGGACCGCGAGATCACCCGCGGGTTCGCTGCCCGCCGGGCTCGTGTAGAGCGTGGTGGTCGACGTCGCGGTGCTCTGGAAGCGGAGCAGGCCGGGCCCGGGGGTCACGGCGCTCACGCTCACGTACACGTAGCCATCGGGCGCAGCGAAGATGCCGCTGGCGACGCCCATGGCCGGCACGGTGAGCTCTTGTTTCGGTCCGACGGCCCGCGGCAAGCGCACCACGCTGCCCGTGTCGCCGATGTTGCGTCCGCCGGCGACGAACACGTACGTGGGATCCAGTGCCAGGGCTTGGGGACGCTCCACTGGTGGGAGCGAAGCGCCGGAGCCGCCGCCGACGGGTTGGCTCACCACCGTGGCATCCGGCTTGTTCTTCGAGGCTCGCACCACGTGGGTGTCGTCCGCCGTGATGATCACCGGCGGCGTGCCGCTGCCGATGTTCGTCACGGGGTACTTGACCGGGTCGTAGGGGACGATGCCGCTGCCCGCACCGGTGCCGCCCGCGCCGTCCGAAGCATCGGCGTCGGTGCCGCCGGCGCCGCCCGTCGTTCCACCCGTGCCCCCGCTCGGGCTGGTTCCGCCGCTCCCGCCGGTGTTTCCGCCGCTGCCCCCTGCGTCGGTGCCGCCGGCGCCGCCGGTCGACTTGGCGTCGAGCAGCGACTCGTCGAGGCTCTTCAGGCAGCCCGGGGCGGCGAGCGCAGCGAGCAAAACCCAGAGCGTCGAGCGGGGAAGGGACCGAAGCATTCGAAGTCTAGGGTTCTCATGATAGCATTCAATCGCGTGAGGACAGCGCGGCGTTTCGTTCTGGCTCTTCTCCTCGGCACGTGTCTCGTGTCGCCCGCCTGGGGCCAGAAGGCAGGAAAAGACGACGCACGTCGGTTCTTCAACGCAGGTCAGAAGGCGTTCCAGGCGGGTCGCTACGTCGAAGCTGCCAAGGCGTTCGAAGAGGCGTTCCGCATCAAGCCGCACCCCTTCGCCCTGATCAATGCCGGTGACGCGTGGGAGAAGTCCGGCGATCTCGCGCTGGCCGCCCGTACCTTCCAGCGCGTCCTGAAGCTGGAGCAGTCGGGGGAACAAGACCGCGCCGACGCCACCGAGCGCCTGGCCAAGCTCACGCCGAAGCTCGCCATCGTCGAGCTCGAAGGCGATGCGAGCATCAAGGCTCGTGTGGACCAAGACGAGTTCCAGGGTGGCGATCGCGTCTACGTCACGCCGGGGGAGCACGTGGTCACGCTGGTGGACGTGGAAGGCGCGAAACAGCGCAAGTTCGAGCTCGCCGCGGGCGCTTCGCGCAGCGTCAGCTTGGCGAAGCTCCGGCCGAAGTCCGAGTCGAAAGCGGTCGCGGCGGAAGAGGAGCCGGTCGAACCAACCGAGCCGGTGTCGAGCGGAGACCCGGCACCGGATGCGCCGCCGCCCTCGAAGAAACCCGGCATCCGCGCGCCGACCTACATCGCGTTCGGTGTCGCCGCATTGGCGGTGGGCGGCGCGGTGTACTTCGGCTTGCAGGTCAACGATGCCGAGAAGAAGTACAACGAGAAGCCGAACCGTGACGACTTCGACCGCTTCAATCAGAACAAGCTGCTCACCAACGTCTCGATCGGCGTCGCGGCCGCGTCGGCGGCACTGGGTACGTATTTCTTGATCCGGGACACGAAGCGACCGGCACAGGTCGAGAGCGCTCGGGGATTCCACGGTGTCGGCATCGCGCCGCTCGCCGACGGAGCCCTGGTGGCGGGCAGCGGCCGCTTCTGACGCGTGTCAGCGGCCGTCAGGGCGCGAAGCCGGGGAAACTACACGGCCCGTTGCAGGGGTTTTCGGCCTTGCCGCTGCGCAAGAAGTCGTCGGTCTGCTTCTGACAGAGCGGATGCTTGCGGATGTCGGCGTGGACGTCGTTGTCCAGCGTGGGGGTCGCGTTGGTCTCGGGTGGGGGAGCGCGCACGAGATCCCAATACGCCATGGCGCTTTGTGCGCCTCCAGTCGTCGGCTCGAGCCCGAACGCCGGTTTGGCGCTCGGCGAGAGCAGCGGCAAGCCGATCGTGCGCGCTTGGATCTCGGCCGCCAAGTTCGAGACCTGGCAGTCGCCCACGGCGATCTGCATCAGCAGATGCTTGTCCGGGGTGTTGGGCAGCGGCGGGTGCACGCCCTGGCCAAACGCAGTCCCCGAGCCTTCGGAGTCGTCGAAGAGCGGCTGCCAAAGCGCCATCAAGAGCTGCTGGGTCACGCGGTTCGGGTAGGCGTTGCGGATGGTCGGGAAGAACTGCACCCAGTTGACGCTGCGTTGAATCATGAGCGAATAGGCCGAGCCACCCACCTGCACGACGCCCCGCTCGATGTCCGGCGAATACGCGAGCAGACTGGTGCCCATGATCCCTCCCTGGGAAATGCCGTAGTAGACGGGCGTCGCGTCGGCTGCGAGCGCGCTCTTGCCGCCGGCGAGCAGCGCTTGGGGAGCGAGAGCGATGTCCTTCGCCACTCGGGTGAGCGCCATGAAGTTCAGGAGCGATTGCTGCAAGCGATCGGTGATCCACGGCAGGTGGTTCAGATCTTCGATGGCGAAGATCGCTGCGCCGCTCTGGCCAATGCCCGCTTCTTCCTTCTCCGAGAGGCCGATCCAGTCGGTGCCGACGCACACGTAGCCCTTGTCGTTGCAGAATTGGCGAACGTGGCCGCTCGAGACTTGATCGGCGGCGCCGAGGAGCCCGTGTCCGTACACGAGGAGCGGCAGAGGGCCTTTGTCGACGGCGCTCTTCGGGATCACGAGTTCGAAGGGGTAGTCCGCCATGCGCTGCTCGGCCGGCAGCCCGTCGCTGCCGATGACGAGCTCCGTCTCGGCGACGGTTCGGTCGTCGCTCGAGAGAAAGCTCGGAACGCGGAAAGTGCCGCGAATGCGCTTCTCGATCTCGGTGTTCGGTGAGTCCTCGACGCTCACGATGGTGAACGCGGCCGCGCCCGTGGCCAGCTTCGGCAGCCCGCGGTCGCGCAGGGCGAGCACGTTCTTCGTGCTCTGGTCGAGCGATGCCGTGTGGAAGTCCCAGGCCACGAGCAAGTCGTTCGAGTCGACACCCAAGCTGTCGAGCGCGTCGACGACGTCCGGGAGCGCGGCGAGTGCGCGCCGTTCGACCGACGACCTGCCGCGCGCGCCGGCGAGCGCGCTGGAAAACCCCGGGGGCCGAGCCGGGGTCTTCCCGTCCTGCGTGCGCAGCGCGCGCGTGATGGCCACTGCGTAGTGGTGGTCGGGCTCGAGGTGGCGCGCCGGTCGGAGCATCAGCGGTTGCTGCTCGCCGGGCTCGATGTCCGCGGATTCGTCCAGCTCGGAGAAGTGTGGGAGCAGCGTGCGCGACGCAAGGTCCAAGAGCAGCGTGGCGCTGGTCGGCTCGACGCTCTTCTCGAAGGCGTCTTGGCTCGGGAGCGAGGCAGCGTCGAGCTTGTCGGGGAAGAAGGCGAGAATGGGCGTGGCCGGCGAGAATCCGTCCCGCAGGTTCCAGCGCGTCGGATCGAACGCGACCTTGGACTTCGCCGAGGCCTCGATGAGCTCGCTAGGCAGCGAGAGTCGCCGTCCAGTTTTGGTGGCGGCGTCGTCCACCTCCCAGGCGCTCGAAGGGTAGGGTAGGCCGCACACGCCGGAAGGGCGCAACGGATGACAGTTGTCGCCGAGGCCGTCCCCGGGGCGAACGAGCGCGGGCGTAGCGCTCCCTTCGTCGCCATCGTCACAGGCCGAGAGCGAGGTCGAGAGCAAGGCCAGGCAGAGCGCGCGCCGGATCATGGTCCGGCATCTTCACTGCTCTCGGGAGCTCCGGCAACCCGGAAGAACTCCGCGGCGAAAGCGGCGAAGCGCCGCTCCACGATGGCGCGCCGCGCCTCGGCCACGAGACCCTCGTAGAAGAAGAGGTTGTGCAGCGTGAGCAGGCGATGCACGAGGATCTCTCCGCTCATGTACAGGTGGCGGAGGTACGACCGGCTGAACCCGCCGCGGCACGCAGGGCACGGGCAGTGCTCGTCGAGAGGCCTCGTGTCCATGCGGTACTTCGCGTGCTTGATCACGATTTTGCCGCCGGTGACGAAGGCCTGGCCGTTGCGTGCGTTGCGCGTGGGCATCACGCAATCGAAGACGTCGACCCCGGCTCCGATGGCGATCACGAGGTCGCGTGGGGTTCCGACGCCCATGAGGTAGTGGGGGCGCGCCGGATCGAGTGCCGGAGCCACCTTCACGAGCGCTGCGTGCATCTCTTCCGGTGGTTCGCCCACGCTGAAGCCTCCCAGCGCGAGGCCGTCGAGCGGAAGGCGCGCGAGCGCCTCGGCGTGGGCGAGGCGGAGCTCGACGTCGGTGCCGCCTTGCACGATGCCGAACAAGGCTTGCCCGGGGGCGAGCGCCGACAAGCAGCGTTCGGCCCAACGCGTGGTGCGCTCCACGGCCGAAACCAGCTCCTCGCGTGGCGATCGGCCTTTCGGGCACACGTCGAGCTGGAGCGCGATGTCGGACCCGAGCAGGCCCTGCACTCGCATGCTCTCTTCGGGGGAGAGGAGGAGCTTTCTGCCGTCGAGGTGGGACGCGAACTCGAAGCCCGACTCGTCGAGCTTCACGCGGCTCGCCAGCGAGAACGCCTGGAAGCCACCGGAGTCCGTGGCTATGGCGTGGGGCCAGCGAGAAAAGCCGTGGAGTCCGCCGTGGGCCGCCACCACCTCGGGCCCGGGGCGGAGCCAGAGGTGATAGGTGTTCATGATCGTCATGCGCGCGCCGGTGGCGCTGACCTCTTCGGGCGCAAGCGCTTTGACGCTGGCCTGGGTGCCCACCGGCATGAACGCCGGAGTTTGCACCGTACCGTGACGCGTCTCGAGTCGACCCGCACGGGCGGACCCGTCCGTCGCCTCGAGGGAAAACTCGAGCCGCTTCACTCGGCACGCTCCGGGATCCACATGGCGTCACCGTACGACAGGAAGCGATAGCGATGCGAGATGGCCTCGGCGTAGGCCCGCCGGACCGCGTCGAGGCCTGCGAACGCCGCGACCAGCGCCAGGAGCGTGCTCTTCGGCAGGTGGAAATTCGTGAGCAGCGCGTCCACCACGTGGAAGCGATGGCCGGGCTGGATCAGGAGTCGAGTCTCGCCTTGGAGCTCACGCACGAAGCCGGGGCGGCTCTCGTCTCGCGCGCTCTCGAGTGCGCGCACGACCGTGGTCCCGACCGCGACTACCGGCCGAGCCCGGGCTCGCGCGCGTTCGACCTTCTCCACGAGCTCCGCGGAAACCCGAAGGTCCTCGGCGTGCATGGGGTGCTGGTCGAGGTCGTCGACGCTCACGGGCTGGAAGGTCCCGGCTCCGACGTGCAGCGTGGTGTAGCCGATGTCGACGTCGCGCGCGCGCAGGCGCTCGAGTAGGTCCGTTGACAGGTGCAGCCCCGCCGTCGGTGCGGCGACGGAGCCCGCTTCCCTCGCGAACACTGTCTGATAGCGCTCGGTGTCGAGGGGCTCGTCGTCGCGCCGGAGATAGGGGGGAATGGGCACGTGCCCGACGCGTTCGAGCGCGTCGCCCACGCCCCCCTCGGCGTCGAGCTCGACCTCGAGCTCCCCCGCCAAGCCCCGCCCGAGCACGCGCACGCGGAGCGGGCCGAACTCGAGCGGCATCCCGCTCCGGAGGCGCTTGGCGGGTCGACCGAAGGCGCTCCAGCGTTCGACTTCTCCTGGCGCGCCGAGCCGCTTCAGGAGCAAGAGCTCGACCTTGCCACCACCGGGTCGCGTGCCCAGGAGCCGCGCGCGCAGGACCCGGGTGTCGTTCAAGACCACGAGGGCGCCAGGCGGCACCCGCTCGGCGAGCCCCCGCACTCGGGCGTGCTCGAGTCCATCGCGCGCGAGCACCAAGAGCCGCCCCGCGTCGCGCACGGAGGGCGGGCGAAGAGCGATGAGCTCTTCCGGCAACTCGTAGTCGATGAGCTCGGTGCGCACGCGAGCGGAGTGGGGCCTACTTGCCCTCGTAGGTGATCCCGAGCCGCGTCATCTTGCGCCAGAGCGTGGTCGGGCTGATGTCGAGGGCTTCGGCCGCGCGCTCGCGGTTGCCATCCGAAGCTCGGAGCGCCGCGAGCACCGCCTCGCGCTCGGCCTCGTCGACGATGTCGGCGAGGGTCTGGCCCGTCGCGCGCGATTGCTTCTTCGGGGTCTGGGGCAAGATGTCGTCGACGGTGATGACGCCGGCGCTCGAGAGCGCCACCGCCTGCTCCACCATGTTCTCGAGCTCGCGGACGTTGCCGGGGTAGTCGTAGGTCACGAGCTGGTCGATGACGCCATCGGCGAGCTCCGCTCGCTTGGTCATCTTGCGCGTGTACTTGTCGAGGAAGAAGTCGACCAAGAGCGGCACGTCTTCGCGCCGATTGCGCAGCGGCGGCAGGTGGAACCGCGCCACGTTCAAGCGGTAGTAGAGATCTTGTCGGAAGCGTCGCTCTTCGACGGCCGTGCCGAGGTCGATGTTGGTCGCTGCGATCACACGCAGATCGACCTTGATGGGGCGGTTCTCGCCGATGCGGCGGATTTCGCCTTCTTGCAGCGCACGCAAGAGCTTGGCCTGGAAGGCTAGCGTGGTCTCGGCAATCTCGTCGAAGAAGAAGGTGCCCCCGTCGGCTTCTTCGAACAGGCCCTTGCGCGCGTTCGCAGCGCCGGTGAACGCGCCGCGGGCGTGACCGAAGAGCTCGCTCTCGAGCAGCGTCTCGGTGATGGCAGCGCAGTTGACGGTGACGAAGGGTCGGTCCGCACGTTTGCTGTTGGCGTGTACGGCGCGGGCCACCAGCTCCTTGCCGGTGCCGCTCTCACCCGTGATCAGCACGACCGCGTCGGTGGGGGCGATGCGCGTGACGCGGGTGAGCACGTCACGAATGGCCTGCGAGCGCCCGATGATGTTCTCGAAGTGGTAACGCTCTTTGAACTCTTGGGCGAAGAGCTGCACTTGGCCGTGGAGACGTCGGGACTCCAGCGCCTTCGAGACCTTGACGATCAGCTCCTGCTCGCTGAACGGTTTCTGAATGTAGTCGAAGGCGCCGAGGCGCATGGCTTCGACCGCGCTCTCGATGGTGCCGTAGGCGGTCATCACGATGACTTCGGTCATGGGCTGCGATTCCTTGATGGCGCGCAGCACGTCGATGCCGTCGAGTTCGCCCATGCGCAAGTCGGTGATCACGATGTCGTAGGCTCCGGTCGAGCCGAGCTCGCGGCCCTGGGCGCCGTCTCCGGCCTCGTCCACGTCGTAGCCGCCGCCCCGGAGCATCATGGCCAACGTGGTGCGCATGTTGCGCTGGTCGTCGACGACGAGGATCTTGCCGCGCCGCTCGTCGCGCGACGGTTCCACGGTTCGCGCCGCTGCGCCGCCGCCTGGTTCCCTGGTACTGCCCGTTGCCAACGCCTGTGACCTCACCCGTCGCGCGCTCGAGCCGAACTGGGGCCGCTCGGGCCGCGAAGGAATCGGGCTCACAGGCTAGTCTCCTCGCTCGGGCCTTGCCAATGGCTCCGTCCCGGGAAATTGCCGAACTTTCGCGCTGCGCGTCCGGGACTGGCATAAACTACGGTCGCGCCGATGAGCCAGTCCAAAAAGCAGATCGGGCGGATCCTGCTCCAGCAGCGCGCCCTGACTCCGGACCAGCTCGAACGCGCGCTGAACGAGGGCGGCGGACGACTCGCCTCGCGCCTCGCCGACGCGGGGACCATCAGCGACGTCGCAGCGCTCAAGGCGCTCAGCGAGCAGCACGGCATCCCGGGGATCGACCTCGGCCAGGTCTGCATACGGCTCGAGGACTTGGAGCTTCTCCCCCGTGAAATCGCGGAAAAACACCTGATCCTCCCCGTGCTCGTGCGCGAGGATCGGCTGTTCATAGCAGTAGCCAATCCTCGTGAACGGCAGGTGCTCGACGAGCTGGAGTTCGTGACGGGCAAGAAGGCGTACCCGTACGTCGCCCTCGAGACGTCGCTCACCAAGGTCATCCACGAGGCGTACACACGCAAAGCGCGGGGTGAGGCCTTCTACATCGGGCCCCGTTGCCCTGCCGAGGTGCTCAAGAAGTACGGCCTCGAGAGCGTCGAGCAGGCAGACAGCATTCCCCCGAACCAGGCCAGCATTCCACCGCCGGACGAGACGTTCTCCCCGCTGACCGCACCAGGCGTGGTGGTGGACGATCAGGTCGGCAAGGTGTCACGCACCGACGAGATCGAAGACAAGGACTTCGGTGAGACCTCGCGGGAGCTCAGCGTCGTCGCGCTCATGCCGACGGAAGTCCCCGATTCCTCCCCGGTGGCGGCGGTGCCCGGGGTGAAGACGGTTCTCATCATCGATGACGAAGCCGACATTCGAAAGATGCTGAAGCGGCTGCTGACGAGTCACGGCTATCGCGTGATCGAGGCGGACCGGGGTCTCATGGCGCTCCGCCTGGTGAAAGAGCAAGCGCCGGATCTCATCATCTTGGATGCGATGCTGCCGGAGGTGCACGGCTTCGACATCGCACGTCGCATCAAAGGTAGCGCGCGCTACGGACACATCCCGATCATCATGATCAGCGCCGTCTATCGCGGCTGGCGCTACGCGGAAGATCTGAAGCAGAGCTGCGGTGTGGACTTCTATCTCGAGAAGCCGTTCCGCATCGCCGACGTGCTCCGGGCCGTCGAGGTGGCGCTGAGCCATGGGCCTCCGCCCAACGAGGTCGCTCGGGACGGCTCGAGCCAAGAGGCCGAGCGCTGCCTCGAGGCGGGTGTCCACGCCTACCAGGCGGGGAAGATGGAAGAGGCCATCGCCCACCTGAAGCGGGGGCTCACGTTCGACCCGCTGGCCTACAGGCTCCATTTCCACCTGGGCCTGCTCTACGGGAAACAAGGGCAGGTCTACGAGGCCATCGGGGAGCTGGAGACGGCCGTCGACATCAATGCGCGCCACTTCCCGGCGGTGAAGAACCTGGCGATTCTCTACCAGAAGGCCGGGTTTCGTAACAAAGCCGCGGAGATGTGGGAGCGGGCGCTGAAGCTCGCGCCCGACGACCCGACCCGGCAGACCATCAAGCAGCACCTCCTGAACCTCTTGTGAAAGAGCTTTCGCGCCCAAAGGACCCCCGCGCTATCCTGTCCACCACCCGAGGCCCGCCGGCCCCCTCATGAAGTTCCTCTGCCCGTCCTGCAAGGCGAAGTACCAGATCGCCGACGAGAAGGTTGCCGGCCGGTCGGTGCGGATGAAGTGCCGCAAGTGTGGGTACCTCATCAGCATTGCCAAGGCGGTCACGGACGGATCGGTGTCGCGGAAGCTGTCGAGCATGCCGCCGCCAGCCGAAGAGCCGGCGCCCGTTCGAATTCCGCCCGCAGCGCCCACCGGTGTCCGAGCGCCACCTCCAGCGCGCGTCGCACCCGCTGCTCCACCTCCAGCACGGCCGCCGCCGCGACCCCAGCGACCAGTGGCACCGCCCGCGCGGCTATCGTCCCCCAGTACGTCTGCTCTGGAAACTGAGCTCGGCTTCGGCCAGAGGCCGTCGCGCGAACCCACGCCGAAGAATGGCAACGGTTCTTCGCACCACGGCTTCCACATGGAAGCGCCGACCCACCGCGACGAGGACGAGCGCACGGTGATCGCCTCGTCCATGAGCCCGCTCTCCTCCGCCTTCGCCGACAGCGTAGCGGGTCCGGAGTCGAGCACGCTCGCCGCATCGCTCGCGTCCGTCGACGAGTGGTACGTCGGCATCAACGGCGTTCCCGTTGGGCCCATCCGCTTGAGTGAGCTGCGCTCGAAAGCCTCGGCTGGCGCCATTTCTGGCGAGTCACTGGTGTGGCGCGAGGGCTTCGAGCAGTGGCTCCCGTTGGCGAATTTCCCCGAGCTCGTCGCCATCGTGGAAGAAGGCCTATCGAGCGCGCGTGCTTCGCTGACGCCGCTCTCGCCTCCGATGTCCCAGCCGGTGCCCAAAGCAGCCCCGCGCCCCGAGGTCTACGATCCCTTCGCGCTCCCGGGCGGTGGCACGCCGGTCGTAGCGCAGGATCCGTTCCAGGAGATGCTGCGGCCTTCGCAGCCGATCCCCGAGGCGCTCGCACCCATGGGTCCAGGGCCGGCTCCGGGGCAACAGCTCTACACGCCGATGTCGACGGCGCCTCTCTCACAGCCTCGCGTCGACGCCGAGGACGTCGTGCTCGCGCGCCCGAGCCGCTCCGGCGCGTTCGCGTGGATCGCGGTAGCCATTGCGCTGATGCTCGGCCTGACCATCGGCTTCGTGATGTTCAGCAAGAAGCCGCCGGAGCCGGTGGTGAAATACGTCGAGGTGCCCGCCAAGCCCGGCGAGAGCGCACCGACCGGCGCGATGGGCGCAGGTGTGACCGAAGCCGTCATCGAGGTCGACCCGGATGGCGGTGCAGCTAAGACCCCGCGGTCGGGCGGCGTGGCGGTGGCCGTCGCCGCCAAGCCCGGCGAGAAGGTCGAAGAGAAACCCATCAGCGGGCTTTCCGGCCTTTCCGGCCTGCAAGGCACCGGGCCCACGAGCGGACCTGGCACCAACACGCAGACCGGAGGAGGCGGTGGCCAGCCCCTCGACTCGTCTGCCATCCAGCAGACCGTCGGCAAGTACACCGGGAGCGTGAAGCGGAGCTGTTGGCAGCCTGCGCTCGACGCGCGCGCCAAGGACGCACCGACTTCGGCTCGGGTCAACGTATCCATCGTGGTGGCGCCGAGCGGCAGCGTGCAGAGCGTGAGCACGAGCGGGGACCCGAAGGGCTACCCGGGTCTTGCGAGCTGCATCGCATCGCGCGTGAAGGGATGGCAGTTCCCTGCGTCCAGCGGCTCGACCACCGTGAACGTGCCCTTCGTGTTCGCGGCGCAGTGAAGCCATCGGTGGTGTCGCTCGCGCAGCGCGCGGAGACTCGCTGGCGGATGGCAACAAGCGCGCGCCGGTGAGCCGAAAGCCCACCGGCGCGGTCCGAGTGGCACGTAAGCCGGGTTTTGTCTGCTGCCGAAGTCGCCTGCGGCAGCGGGATGATCATTCCTCTGGGACCCGCGTCACCGCGAGCCTCGTGCGGCCTACCCCGGGGCTCGGGCGGGCAGCCCTCGAGCGCCCCTGTACGTGGCCTTGCTCCGGATGGGGTTTGCCATGCCGCGAACGTCACCGTTCGCGCGGTGGGCTCTTACTCCACCTTTGCACCCTTACCCGGCATTGCCGGGCGGTTTTCTTTTCTGTGGCACTTTCCTCGAGGTCACCCTCACCGGGCGTTACCCGGCATCCTGCCCTGCGGAGCCCGGACTTTCCTCCCGAGCGCGAAGGCTCGAGCGATCACCAGTCCCACTCAGACACCCACAGCATACGGCAAGCCCGGGGGCTTTTCGAGGGGGACGCTCAGGCTGCGTGATCGAGGTCGAGTCGCGAGCCGCTCTGGCGCGACAGCTCGCTGATGCGCGTGCGGAGCTTCTTCTTCGCCCGCTCTTCGAGCTGCCGCGCGCGCTCGCGCGACACGCCGAGGCGGCGGCCAATCTCCGCCAAGCTGAGCTCGTCTTCGGCATCGGCCATCATCCGCTTTTCGACGATGTAGCGCTCACGCGGGTCGAGGTCCTGGATGGCCCTTCGCACCGCGAGCTTCACTTCGTCGCGCGACTCGTCGTACGACATCGACGTCTCCTGGTCCACGTCGGGCGCGACCAGCGTGTCCATGAGCGTCGTCGCGGCGTCGTCGAAGACCTTTCCGTCCAACGACACGTCGCGGGTTTCGAGCCGCCGCACCATCGCCGAAATTTGAGCCGGCGGGACGCCGAACTTCTCTGCGAGGAGCTCGTCGGCCTTGGTCTCGTCGCCGATCAGGTTGAGCATCCGCGTGCGCTCGCGGCGGAGCTTGAAGAACAGCTTGGACCGGAGCGCACCCGAGCCGACGCCGACCAAGCTCCACGAACGGATGACGTAGCCGAGCACGTAGGCGCGAATCCAGTAGGCGGCGTAGGTCACGAAACGGTTGCCGCGCTTCGGCTCGAACTTCTTCAGCGCGTGCACCACCCCGAAGTTCCCCTCGGCGATGAGCTCGGCCAAAGGCACTCCGTAGCGGCGGTACTTCAGAGCGATGGCGACCACGTAGCGTAGGTGGGCGCGGATCAAGGCGTCGGCGGCCGCCGGGTCGGCGGTGTCCACCCAGCGTTCGGCCAGCACCAGTTCCTCCTCGCGGGTGAGCTTCGGATACTGGTGCACCAGCGTGATGTAGCGGGAGAGGGAGGAGTCGATTTCGCGAGCCATGGGTCCTCGGCGTTGGGTTTCGTCTAACCGGTGTCTAAATAACGTCCGAACTACGGGACGTCCGGGGCGCGGGTTTCAGCACCCCGCTAGAAAATCACGTTACGTAACTTTCTGTCAACCCGTGGTGCGGCTAGGAATTCCCAATCGTCGTCGAGTGCTACGACCGGAATTCAGCCTCGGTTGCGGGCCAGGACCAGCAAGCACAAAACGCAGACGCCCGGCCAATCTGGCCGGGCGCTCCGTCACCTGCCGTTGGACGAGCCTAGGACACCTGGCTCAGGCGCTGAACGAGGAGCCACACCCGCAGGTGCCACTCACGTTGGGGTTGCCGAACTTGAAGCCGGCGCCGTGGACGCCCTCGACGTAGTCGATCTCGGTTCCGTCGAGGTACTGGTAGCTCAAGGGATCGATGTAGAGCTGCACGCCGTTGGATTCGAAGCGCTCGTCCATGTCGGTGGGCTTGTCCTCGAAGTAGAGGTCGTATTGGAAGCCTGCGCAGCCAC
The DNA here is from genome assembly GCA_046351435.1 of Polyangiaceae bacterium. Lineage (GTDB taxonomy): Bacteria > Myxococcota_A > Polyangia > Polyangiales > Polyangiaceae > JADJKB01. The sequence continues at coordinate 70,193 of JAXLYN010000043.1, read as the reverse complement.
CCCCGATCACTCGGAGCCGGAGCCCCTGGCCCGCGAGACCTTCGGCGTCGGCGATTTCTTTGACCTTTTCCGCGGCGAGATTCGTAATCGAGATCATCCTAGCGCTCCAATGTCCCGACCCAACCTGCGGGGAACCGGGCGCTGGGCAGTATAAGCGACCGACGGCGAACCCGCCAGATGACCTTGTGCGGTTTGGCGGGGCGGCGGAGACGGGGTGGGCCCGGCCAGAGACGTGCTACCGACCCCTTCGCATGCAGCTCCTCCGAGAGCCGCTCCCCTGGCCGGGGCTCGTCTTCCACGTGCTCGCTCACGTCTCGGCGACGGCGCGCGAGCCCGCGTCGCTCTTCGATCCCGCTTGGATTGCCTTTGCGGCGCGCCACCTCGGACCCGCCGCAGGTCGGACGCTGGCCGAGGACGCGCGCGCTCTCGGTGTGCTCCTGCCCGACCACCCGACCCTGGCGCGGGCGCAGCTCTTGGCGTGGCTGTTCGCCGACACCGACCAAGCCAGCGCTTCGGCTGCGCGGAGCCTCGACGAGCTCCTGCCTGAATCGGTGGCAGAGCCGCTGCTCCTCGCGCCCCTCGCTGCGCTCGGAGCAGGGGTCGAGCTCTTGCGCTGCGCGGCGGAGCTCGAGCGGCAGTACTTCGAAGCCCTGCCGGACATCGACGTCGACTGGCCGGCACTCGAACTGGCGCTGAGCAACAAGATTCGAGTTTCGCCGAGCCTCGCGAGCACGAAGGTTCGGGTCATCCCGCCTCTGCGCTTGCGCGGGCGGGTGCGTGGCGACGAGATCTGGATCGGCGCACCGGGCACCGATGGGCCGAGCGTGTCTCACGTGGCCTGGCAAGCCGCGCACGAAGCCACGGTCGCGGAGCTCGCACTGCATGCTTCGCGGCCGGAGCGGACGACCGAACGAATGGCCGTGGCGCTCCTCGCCGCCCGGGCACGACGCGTCGACCAAGGCGCGGAGCACGCGGAATGGCTCGCCCACTTCGCTGCGCCGCCCAGCGTCGACATCGACACGCTCGAGCCGGAGGAAGCCCGGGTCGTGCGCGAGCGCTCGAACGCGCGCCAATGAAGCGCCACGCGCTCCGCGAGGGCGTGCACGGCGCCTCGGTGATGGAGTAGAAGGAAGCGAAGATGAAGTGGCACCTGGTCGCTCTCGGCGTGTCGGTGCTCGCTTGTGCGGGTGAGCGGGTGAGCCCGGGTCCAGAGAGCCCCGGGCCGGCGCCGGTGGAGGCGGACGCAGGCTCGAACGCCGAGCGGGCGAGCGACGCATCGGTCGACGTTGCGGTGACGGATGCTGGGGCGACTGCCGACGCGCTCGCCGTCGCCGACGCCACACTCGACGCGCCCAGCGCTGCGACCGACGCGGGCGCCGGCGACGCCGGCGACGCCGGCGCGAAAGCGGAGCGCCCGCTCGTGCTCGCAGGAGTCCGCAAGTGCACGGCGGACGAAGAGCGTGAGGGCGTCTGCAAGGAGAGGGCCAACGGGGGCACTTGTCTCGATGGCTATTGCGTGACGGTCTCCACCTGCGCCCGCTATTGCAAGGCTTCCGCTGCGCGCACCCGCACCGATTGTTGGACCGACCCCAAGGAGTGTGGCGCCGTGGCGGAGTGCCGGCGGGCCATCCGCGAGGCCAACGCGCACTGCGCGGAGCTCGAACGCCGCCTCACGCAGGATTGCGTCTCGCTCACGTGCCAGGCGATCCGCATGATCGATTCACCCTGAGCGCGCTGCTCTCGCTCGCCGCTCAGGGCGTGACGCTGAGCAGAACCGGGCGCGTCGCTGCGCGCGCCTCGGGCTCGTAGTAGGCGTACGCTGTCGATGCGGGCGCCAGCGCGCGCACCGGAAACAGTCCCCGCAACCGAAAAGGGAGCTTCTTCGGCTGTCCGCGCTCCAGGCGGTCCAAGTAGAGGACGGCGCTTCGCGTGCTCTCCGAATGGCGGAGGAGCGCGCCTTGGGACACGAGCGCATCCAAGTCTTCGCTCACGACCTCGAAGCCCGGGGGCACGCCCACCTCGACCAGCACCATGCCCGAAGGACGATCGGCGCTCCAACCGAGCTCGGTTTCGACATCGAGCGTGTGACTCGGCGCGACGCTCTTGGCTCGGTAGTCGACCTGGAGCGCGAGCGGCGTCGGTGACTCGCTCCTCGCGCTCGTCCGCGGCAGGTAGTGGGTTGCGACGAGTTGGAACGAGACATCGGAGCCGGGGGCGGCCTCGAGCTCGACCACGTTCTCGCCGGGGCGCGCGCGTTCGGAGAGGGAGACCAGCTGGTGGACGTCGAGGGTTCCGCGGGCCAGGGAGAGCTCTCGCACGGGCTCGCCGTTGAACTTCACGGTCACTTTGCGCTGGCCGGTGCCGACGGGCAGGGCGTCGTCGAGCAGCGCGCGCAAGGCCGCCACGGTGGCGGACGTGCTCGGCCAAAGGCCTCGGGCGTTGCCGCGCCGCGGCGAGCCACGCGAGCGCCTCGCGGCGAAGCGCGGGGTCGCCGCCGGTCCGGGCGGAGAGGTGGGCCGCGAACGCCGGGTCTCGACGTCGAGGCTCTGGCCATAGCCCTGGGTCAGGCCGCGTCGCTCGGAGTGCCAATGCGCGGAGCCCGCCCCCACGCACCGCTGCTCGAGCGAGCGCCCGCACGCGCTCGCTCGCCGGGCCGGCGCGACCGCCTGCTGCGAGCGCGAGCCCAGAGAGCGCCAACGCGTAAGGGTCGGAATCCTTCTGGTGCTCGACGTAGTCGAGAGCCCGCGCGAGGCGGGGATCCGCATCGCCGCTCTCGGCCAGCGCCCAAGCGATGTACGCGGTGGCTCCGGTCGCGTCGTCCGCGACGCTGCCCGTGGATCCGACGCCATGCGAAGGCGCCGCCCACGAACCGTCGGGACGCTGGGTCGACCAGAGGAAGCCACGCGTGCGCTCGAGCATGGCTTCGTCGATGGGCCGGATCTTGGCCATGTCGTGGAACTCGAAGAGCCCGTAGGCGGAGAGCACCGAGTGGGCCGGACCACGGCCGAACCAATCGAATCCGCCGCCGGTCACTTCGAACGCGACGAGCTTCTGATAGCCGTCGTCGATGAAGGCCCGGGCTTTGGTTTCCAGCGCCGGACTCGAGGTTCGGCTGCGGCGCAAGAAGTCGAGCACGAGCACGTTGGGGTACGTGGTCGAAGAGGTCTGCTCGAAGCAGCCGTGGGGCCTGTGGAAGGCGCCGTCCAGAGCTTCGGCGAGTTGACTGAACGCGCCGCCATAGATCTTCAACGCGAGCGAGGTGCCGCCGGCGATGGCTTGGCTCGGTAGCTCGAATGACGCCCGCGTCGCGCCGTCGATCGCGCCGCTCACTACGCGCTCTACGGGCACTCCGTCGGGCACGACGTCGATCTTGCGCTCCACGGCGTCCGAGCGGCGGGCACCTCGAGCGGTGAGTCGCACGAGCTGTGAGCCGGCGGACAGCGCGCGGACCGAGAGACTCGCGCCTCGCGTTTCACCCGCACCGAGGTCGAGCTCGAGCTCGGGCTTGCCGCTGACGGCGAAGCCTTTGGCGTCGAACTCGAGCCGGACCTTCTGCGGCTCGTCGAGGTAGTTGAACACGGTGAGTGGGAGCGTCACGACGTCGCCCTGGGTCAAGGTCGCGGGCGCCGTCACGTCGACGAAGAAATCCTGGAAGACCACCAGCGGCAGGGTCGTGCTGCCGAGCTCTCCTTGCCGTGACACCGCAGACACGGCGACACGGTAGCGAGTGACCGAATCGGCGAGGGGGATCTCGATGCGGGCGTGACCGTCTGCGCCGCTCACGACCTCCGGCGCCCAGAACAACGTTTCCGGAAAGAAGCTCCGCACGCGGATGGGCGCGCCTGTTGGATTGTCGGATGGGCCCTGCGCGCCGTAGCGCCGCCCCATCGAGCTCTCTTCACCCTTGGCTCGCGGGCCGGTGCCACCTTCGCGATTGCCGCCGCGCTCCGCGAAGCGCTCGGATTCGTAGCCGCCGAAGTCGTATACGTCGAGGTTGTCGTGTCGGAGCTTTGCGGCCAAGACACCCAAGACACCCACGCTGATGGGCAGGCCCACGAAAGTCGCGCGACTCAGTACGAGCCAGAGCCTCCGGCCCACGCTGGTGGCAGCGACCGCGCTCTGCCGGAGCATCGAGAGCACGCCGAAAGCGAGCTCGGCGGCGATGGCGACGCACGCGATGCACGCGAGGACGCTCGCTCGTTGCGTGAAGACGAGGCGCACCCACTCGAAACCGGTGGCGATGCACGCTGCGAGCGCGAGCTGGCAGAGAGCCATCCCCGTCGGCAGGAGCCACGAGACGCGGACGGTGCAGGGCAGTGCACGGGCGACCTCGGTGGACGCGAGCGTGCCGAGAGCCCGTGCCTGGAAACCGCACGCGACGAGCGCTGGCGTCGCGTAGAGCGCTCCGGAGATCGCCCAGACCGGAAGTTCCTTGGTTCGCAAGGCGTCGAGCGCATCCACGGAGGCCAGGAACGCGATGGTGGCGGCGGCGGGCAGCAGCGCTGCGAGGAGCCACGAGATCATGAGCGATCGCATGCCCGCGCGGTAGCGTTGGCGCTCGGCCGCGCTGGATTCGGGGGGGGCGGGGCAGCGGCGAATGCGCGCCGCTCCGAACGCCACGAAGCTGAGCATGCCGAGGAGGCCGAGAGCGCCGAGCCACGCGGTGGCGAGGCCCCCGAGGCGGTCGGCGCGCTCGGCGGCCACGTTGGGCAGTGCCGAGCGATCGAACCAAGTGCCGTCCCAACGTCGCCACGCGAGCCGTTCGGACAGGAGCCCGAGCGCCGCGAAGCGCGCGACGTCGCTCGCGTCGGCGTCGAGCGCGCCGGGGACCTCGGGCGAGATGCGCTCGGAGGGGCTCTGGCTGTTGCGTCGGCCGTCCGAGTCGTAGTGGCGCTCGCGCAGAGAGGCGAGCTCGCGGTCCAGCGTGAGCAACCGCTTCTCGAGGTCTGGGCGCAGATCGGAGAGCGCGAAGAACGCCTCGTCGACGGCGGACAAGCCGAACGCGACCCGAGTCGGGCCGCTCGGTCCCGAGGCGTAAAGGTCGAGGCTCGCGCGCTGCCCGGGGGCGAAGCGCTGGTCGGTGAACGTGGCGCGCAGTTCGAGATCACCGCGGCCGTCGGCGATGAAATAGCGTCCGCCCCCGAAGTACCCACGCGTGCCGAACGAGCGCGCGGACAGGAGCAGGAGCCCGCGGGCCGCCTTCGGGATTTCCAATGTCACTTCGGCGACCTCGCCGTCGAGCGTGCCGTGGGCCGTCGAGAGCAGCTCTTCCCCTCGCCGGAGTGCGAGCTCGACCGAGCCTGGATTCCCCTTGGGCACGATCACGCGGATGGGCGCTCCACCGCCGGCGGGAAGTGCCGGTTTCGCGGCCCGCACCAGCAACACTCCCGGTTCGCCCTCCGTCGGCCGGAGCACCGAGAGGGTTTGCGTCGCGGTCGTTCCGTCTTCGAAGCGGGCGACGATCTCGTGGGACGATTGGCTCGCCAGGGGCCTGAGCGCCAGGACTCCGAGCCCGTTTGCGTCCGTTTCCACGCCTGCGCTGCCCGGAGCCGCGCTCACCTTCGCGCGCACGGGTTCGCCGCCGCGTGTGGTGAACAGGTACACGAGGTTCTCGACGTCCGGGACGAGCACGCCGTTCTCCGGGACCGCTTCGACGCGGTTCGTGGCGGTGCGCAGCCGGAGCTCGGCTCGTCCTTCGAGGATCGTCCCGCCCTCGACCTCCACCAGGGCGATCAGCGTGGAGCTGCTCGGCGGCAGCCGAAGCGAGAAGCCGAACCGTCCGCGCGCGTCGGTCACGCCCTCGGCGCTGGGCGTCCCTCCGACCTCGTCGTGGAAGAGCCGCACTCTGCCGCCGGACGCGGGCTTTCCGAAGCTCCAGACCGCCGACAGCGTGCCGTGTGCCGTTTCGCCAGGGCGGTACTCTTTTTGTTCCAACTCGAGTGTGACCTTGCCCTTCGGAAGGGCGTAGCGCTTCACCAGGAAGGGCTGGCGGCCGGCAACGTCCCGTCCGCTCACCTCGAGGGTGTACGTGCCGAGTCGGACTTCGCTCGCGAGCGGGAAATCCGCATGGGCGACGCCGAACGCACTGGTCTTGCGTGTCTCCCTGAAGACCTTCGTGCCGTTGGGGTCGACGACGGTGAAGGTGATCTCCGAGTCCGCTCGCGGCCGGCTGCCGTCGAAGCAAAGAACCCGCGCGTGCACGCTCTGACCCGGTTGGTAGAGCGGCTTGTCGGTCGTGACGGCGATGGGCGACGAGCGCTGGTTCCAGACTTGACGGGTGCGCCCGCTCGGCGATCCGTCGCGCGGCAGGTACGCGGCGAGCGTCATGGAACGCCAGTCGCCGTCGGGCAGGCGCACTTCCGCGCGCCACTCGCCGCCGGATCCGGTGACGCCGGCTCCGACGGGAATGCCGTTCTCGGGCTCCGGGAAGCCGAGGATCTCGACGCGCTCGCCGGCCACCGGCTTGCCGCTCCGTAGATCGTGGACGAGCACACGTACTGCATGGGGCGCCCCTGGTCGCCCGTCGGACGAACACTCGAGGGTGAGCACTCGGAACTCGCCCGGCTCTCCGCGGCGGTGCTCGCGATACGGCACGCCGAGCCAGACCCCGAGCGCGACGGCGAGGAGGGCGAAAAGCCCCCAGAACCAACGCCCGAAGAGCCAACCCGGGTTCTTCTCGACGGGCTCGGTCACGCTGCGCGAGAGACTACGCCGGGGACGGGTGCGCGGAACATCCCTAGTTCGCGTTCACTGATAGTCGATGGCCGTGTAGGGGCCTGCGCTGCTGAAACCGCAAGCAGCCTGTTTGAAGCCCGGGCTCACGAGCGCCAGGTAATGGCCACAGGTGGGGTTCGAGGTCGTGACCTGACACCCCGGGCACTTGCCCGCAAAACCATCGTTCAAGCTCGGGCAAGCGTCGCAATTGGCACAAATGGCCTGGTCCTTCTCCGCCCACATAAGGTCGATGCAACTCGTGACCTGTTCCGGCCCGCTGCCGGGACACTCGCCTTGGCCGTAGGCGCTGCAGCTGTTGCCTCCGACGAAAGCCGCGTGCGGACCGTGGCTCGAGTCGTAGGTGGCCTGATCATCCACACACGACTCCGCGCTCGTCCAGCGCTGATAGGCGGCTCGCCCTTTGCCGGCCCGGAGCTGATTGATGTGATCGATGCAGGCTTGGCGGGCGGCCTCGAGCGGATCGCTGCTCGTGCCACCCGCCCCGCCACCGCCGCTGGCGGTGCCGCCGCTCGCGCTCGTGCCGCCGGCTCCGCTCGTGCCGCCCGTCGCGCCGCTGCTCCCACCGGCTCCGCTCGCGGCGCCCGTTCCGGCACCGCCGGTTCCGCCGGTCGCGCCACCGCCGTCGTCGGAGCTGCAGCCGAGCACACCCGTGACCAGGAACATCGCGAGGTAGGTCTTGAGCATCACGCCTCGCGAGCAGTTTCGCACATCGAGGGCCCGACTGTCAGAGCGAAGTCAGCGCGCTCTCCGTGCGATCGGCGACGTAGCGTACCGCGCCGAGCTCGCGTTCCACCGCCGAGGAACCCCGCTTTTCCACCAACACCAAGCGCTGCTGTGCGGGCGGGCCCACCGGCACCACCAGGAGGCCTCCTTCGCCGAGAGCATCCACCCACGCGCTCGGGAGCTCGGGCACGGCGAAGCCGGCGAACACTCGCGTGGCGCCGCGCCAGAGCTCCACGGCGTGGGCGCTCTCTGCGAGCACCCTCACGTTGGGATACTCCGCGAGGTTCTCGCGGGCGAGGGCCGCGAGGTTCGAATCCACCTCGAGGCACAGCACGCTCCCCGTCGGCCCGACGAGCTCCCGGGCGACCCGCGCTCCGTAGCCGCTGCCAGAGCCGAGGTCGACGTAGTGGTCTCCGGGACCGAGTCCCAATGCTCGATAGGCGATGGCGTAGGCGTGGAGCGCCGAGATGGTCGAGCCGCCGTCTTCAGTAAGAGGAAGCGCGCGGTCATCGGCCGACTCGGCGATGAAGTCGCCAGGTACGAAGCGTTCCCGCGGCACGTTGGCCAGCGCTGCGTGGAGCGGTCCTTCGGGCGCAATGGGTTTCTGTGCGAGGGTCGCCTCGCGGGCGAGCCTGGCCACGTCGGCGAGGTCGCGATCGGCGAGCAGCTCCGCGCGGCGCGCTTCGAGCGGAACCTCACCGCTCAAGCCACGCCAGAGCTGATGCATGGCCCAGAGGCGGAGGCGCGGGCGCGGCGTGCCGAGCTCGATCTGTTCCTTCACCGCGCGCATGTAGTAGTCCCGCGCGGGACCGGTGTAAGCGAAGCGCTGTCCGATCCCGGCCAGGATGGGCGAAAACAGCTCGAAGCGTAGGCGCTGCGTCGTGCGGAAATCGAGCTCGCCGCTCGGATCGATCCACTCGGCCAAGAAGTCCTGATCGCCGTCCTGCCACCACGGGTAGCGATGGACCCGCATGCCGGTGTCCTGCTCCCACTCCCCGCGATCCTCGTCGATGGGGGAGCCGGGGTAGAGTCGGAACGGGTCCACCGAAAGAAAGCCGTGGGTGCCCCGCGGCGAGTCGACGAACACCTTCTGCATGAAGCGGGCGCTCTCGCGCAGACTCGCTTCGGTCTCGCCCGGGTGCCCCACGATGATGTTGGCGCCGAACGCCACCTCGTGGTTCCGCGCCCAGTCCGCCACGACGTGCATCTTGTCGAGGTAACCGTCGAGCTTGCCCGCCTTGCGGATGCGCCGGAGCTGCCCCGGGTCGCCCGACTCGAGGCCGAAGCCGGGGCCGATGTTGGCGCGGGCCATGAGCTCGACGTCTTCCTTTTCGATCAAGTCGAGCCGGATCAAGAGCCAGATCTTGCGCGCACGGATCGGTCGCCGCACGAGCTCTTCCAAAAAGGTGCGACGCCAGGCGCGTTTCATGCCGAAGAGGGCGTCCGCGATGAACAAGGTCCAGGTTCCGAGATCCAGGAAGCGATCCAGCCGGTGGAGCTCTTCGACGGCCTGTTGCGGGTCGAGCGCACGCCAGCTCACGTCGCGCTTCGCGCGCTCCATGCAGAACGCGCAGTCGTAGGGGCAGCCACGCGAGAGGTAGATCTCCGCTTGCGAAGCCACTCGGCGCGCGATGGGACGATAGCGCTCGAGGAGCGACCAATCGTAGGGAACGAGTTCCCCCGGCGAAGGCACGGGCTCGGGGCCGAGCACGCGCATCAGCGGCCGGCGACCTGTCTCGAGCGCTTCGCACAGGCGAGCTATGGGGTTCTCCCCGTCGCCCACCACCACGAAGTCGAACGGCGAGTCGTCGCCGGTGAACTCGTCGGGACGCGCGCTCGGGTGGTAGCCGCCCGTCACGAACCAGGCGCGCGGCAGGAGCTCGCGCAGGCGCGCTCCGATGGCCATCACCTTCAGGTAGTCGTACGAAGAGTAGCAGGAGATGCCGACGAGGTCGTAGCCGCGGGCGGCGATGCGCGCCAGATCCACCACGCCGAACGCGCGTTCCATGTCGAGGTCCACCACCTCGACTTCGGCGGAAGTGCGGCGCCGAATCGCAGCCGCGAGCAGCAGCATCTGCGGTACCCCGAAGTTGGCACCGCCGCCGAAGAGCCCTCCCGGCCACAGCAACAGCACACGCGGGCGATCTTTCAACGCCACGTCGCGCCCCCGCTCACAGGATCACGTCGAGGTGGGTCTTGCCGTCTCGGAGCTCGCGCTCGAAGCGGTCGGCGAGGTCGTCGTCGACGTGCTGGAAGACGAACGGATCCGGATACCGTCGCGCGTGACCGAGGACCCACTCTGCGGCCGCCCCGCAGCCTCCCGCGCAGGACCTCTCGTGGATGCACCCGTGGCAGAACTCCGGCGTTTCGCGCTTGTATTCCACGAGCTCGGGCGCAGAAAAGAGCCGGGCGACGTCCACCGAAGGGTCCAAGATGTCGGCCACGCCGCCCAGCGCCGTCTTGTGGAGCGTGCAGTTCTTGAGGCGCCCGTCGGGGCCGAGCGCGACCTCTTGCATCGAGGTGCCGATGGCACAGCTCCCGAACTGGATGGGCGCGAACTCCTCGACCTCGAGCGCGCAGGGCGGTACCGGCATCGTGCAGATGAGCGACATGCCGCGCTCGGTCGCGAAGGGCAGCGCCTGGGTGAACGCCGTGATGAGCTCGCTTCGCGTGGGCAGGAGCTGCGCCGCGTGGCGGGCGGCATAGCCGGCCGGGCTGAAACGGCTGAGCGAAATCTGACGCACGCCGAGCGACAGGAAGAGCTCGAGGATCTCGCCGACGCGCGCGGCGTTTTTCTTGGTCACGACGATGCACCCCCCCACCGGGATGCCGGCGGCCCGCAGGCAGCGGATGCCGGCGAGCGTGCGCTGGAAATGGCCGCGGCCGACGTGGGTCGCGTGCAACTCTTCGTCCGGACCGTTCAAGGTGATCTGCACGTAGCGGACGCCGTACGGACGCAGTCGCTCGGCCAGCGCCTCGTTGATCATGCCGCCGTTGGAGATGATCTGGATCTGCACGCCGCGCTCTCGGCAGAGATCGAACAACTCGAAGATGCGTGGGTGGCTGAAGGGTTCGCCGCCCGTGACCGTCACGTGATCGAGGTCACAGGCGTCGAACAGCTTCTGGACGCGCTCGTAGAGCTTGTCGCGGTCGCCTTTGTCGAGGGATTGGCCGCCGTCTTCGCGCCACTCGTTGTAGCAGTAGTCGCACTTCTGGTTGCAGTAGGCCGTGGTCTCGATGGCCACGCTGTAGACCTTCGGGCGCGCGGGGACTGCCTCCGACATGCCCTCGGACCATACCATCGACGCCCGGCCGGTGCTGGTGGTCGTCGGGGGTCCGTGTTACGAGGCGAGGCCTCGCCGCCACATGCGACCGTCCCGCGTCTCCTCGCGACTCATTCTGGTGTTCTCGTACGCTTCGGCGCTCGCCCTGACGGGCAGGCCGGCGCGCGCTGCGAACTTCGACGCCGAGGGCACGCTCCACTTCGACCCCGCCGCGCTCCACGTCGAGAGCTTCGAGACCAGTGACGCCGACGCGGCTGCCGATGCCGGTCCGCCGAGTGAGGAGGATGCAACGGCGCTCGACGGCACGCACCTGCTCCGTCTCGCCCAGTTCCAGGGCGTGGACGTGTCGGTCCCGCTGCCGTCGAAGACACAAGCCGTGCGTGCGCGTTTCTGGGCGCGCGGCGGCGAGGTGGTGGCGTCGCTCGAAACCCGGGTGAGCGGACGCGTGGAAGACTTCGGTGCTTTCTATCCCACGGGGCGCGTGACCAGCGATGGTTGGTACGAGCTCGAGCTCCACTCGATGACCATCGACGTCGAGCGCGTGGAAAGCCTGGCTTTCGGGTTCTTCGCGCCGAGAGGCGCCGACGTCGACGCTCTCGAGATCGTGCCCGACGGCGCAGCGGTGGTCGGCAAGGCGTGCACGGGTGTCGCCGATCCGCTGGCTTGCGCTCCGAGCCAGATCTGCATGTGGGGGCGCTGTCGCGACTTCGCGAGTCGAGTGCCGCCATTGCCGCCGACGGCCTGGCGCTCCGATCTCGTCGACTACCTGGAGCAGCGCTTCGTGCTCCTCTACGGCCCGTTCGAGAATCGAAAGCTGGACTTGCCCAACGCCAAGGTCGAGCTCGGCGCCATGCGCACGGCCGAGAGCCCGTGGGAGTTCTGGCGCGCGTTCCGCGTCGCGATCCATCGGCTCCACGACTGGCACACGCGCGGCAGCGACAGCGCGGGTTTCTCGGTTCAGAACCCGCGGCCGGTCGGCGTGTGCTTCATCGAAGGCAAGGCCGACGTATCGCCGGCAGTGGCTTCGTCGCCCGGCTACCTCGACGTGCTCGTGTCCCACGTCGGCAAGGCGAACACCATGGATCTGAAGCCGGGCGATCGACTGGTGTCGGTCGATGGCAAACACCCCATCGCCTGGGCGCGCTCGTTGATCTCGGTCGACTTCGGCTACGAGACGGCCTCGAACCACCAGACGCACGCCGAGGCGACGGCGCGGCTGCATCGCCTGATCTCGGCGTACGCCACCCGGGTGGAGGTGCTGCGCTGCGACGCAACGACCAAGAAATGTGCAGCCACGCCCGAGAGCATCGAGATCGCGAGCCTCGACACCTTGCCGCCCGGGACGGGCGCGGGAGTGAGCTGCGACAACCGACCGCAGAACCACGTGCCCGGTGGCGACGGCCACCCCCAAGGCGGCATCGCGAGCGGCATCGTCAACGAGAGCAACTCGAGCGAGCGCATCTACGGGCTCCAATGGAGCTCGCTGAACGTCAGCGCGGGCAGCAACCTCGGCCCGGAGCTCGAGGCTCGCGTAGCCGAGTTCCGCGCCCAGGCTCGCGGGGTCATCTTGGATCATCGCACCGGCTTCGGCGGCACCACGGCGGGCGCGGCGATCTTCTGGGATCTCGTTCGGACACCGACGCCGCTCGACGTTTTCCTGGTCCGGTCGCGCGCCGACAGCGAGCCCCCCGCCACGCTCGCCGCGGGGCAAGCGCAGTTCCTCGCGCTGAGCCAACAGGGACTCGTCGAGCACGCTGGCGGTCCGAACCCGGATCTCGCCTTGCCCGTCGCGCTGCTCTTGCACCTGGACGGCTCCGCGAGTGACTGGCTGCCCCTCGGGATGAAGGGCGCGCCCAAGGCCAAGCTCTTCGCTCCCTACGAGACGGCGGGCGCGTTCTCGACCTTGCTCTCGTTCGGCTACTGGCTCGGCATCGGATACTCCATCGCTGTCGGGGACACGCTGCACTCCAGCGGGCAGATGCTGAACGGGCACGGCGTCACACCCGACGTGGTGGTCGTTCCGCTCCAGTCGGATCTGCTCCAGGGCAAAGACACGGTGTACGATACTGCGCTCGCGTGGGTGCGATCGGAGCTCAAGCCATGAGCTTGCGTTTCGCTCGCTTCGAGTGGCTCGCTCTGTTCGCGCTGCCGCTCGCCTTGGCGAGCGCTTGTGGCAGCGACGAGGACGTGGCCCCGGCGCTCGTGCCGAAAGCCGATGCGGCGCCGCCGCCCCCGCCGCCGCCGCCACCCCCCGATGGCGGCAAGCCAGCACAGGTGAAGCGCAGCGTGAGCGTCCGGAATCCGTTCGGCAACGTGCAGGCCAAAGACAACCTGTTCTGGGACGGTGATTTCGAGTGGGCGACGCCGTTCTCACAGCAATACGGCTGGGTGAACGCGGGCCAGCTCGTGACCTACTCCGCCTTCGAGCAGGTGCGCCCGGACGCCAACTGCCGGAGCGGGCTGAAGTGCGGTTACCTCACGCAGAACCAGAGGGTGGCGGCCCTCGGTGTGGCTCCAGGCGCGGACAAGAAGATCGACGCGAGCGTGTGGGTGAAGGTGCCCGCGAGCTGCGGCGACGTATCGGTGTCGCTGATCGCCTGCGAGTACTTGGACGACCCGGACGTCGTCTTGAGCGACGCGGACGCCACACCCGACGCGCAGGGTTGGTGTCGCTACGAGGCCATCGCTGCCCCGCGAAAACACGCGCCCTGCCTGCTGATCGACGCGACCTTCGACGAAGGCGAAGCCTGGATCGACGACGCGGTGATGCGAGCGGCTCCGGACTCGGCCGTCGTGAGTGCGAGGGCGCGCTCGGCCGGCGAGAGCCAGCACATCGAGGGCGCGCGTGCTCGGATCCGCGAAGCGCTGAGACCCGGGCCGCGCATGCCGAGCGAGGGTCGACGGAAGTTCGAGGCTTGGCAGGGGAGGGCGCGATGAGGCGTGCGAGCCTCTGGCTGTCGGCCCTGCTCTTGCCGAGCCTGGCGCGTGCGGCGAGCTTCGACGCCGAAGGCCGGCACCACTTCGACCCGGCGAGCGTGGTGGCCGAGTCGTTCGAGGCCAAGTCCCCCAGCGGCATCGGCTGCGAAAACGACTGCAGCTTCGAGAGCGTGTCGGGCGCGGAGCTCGCGCTGGACCAGGAGCGCTACCTCCGGGTGTCGAGCGGGCAGAGTCCCTTCGAGCTCGACTTCGAGCTACCGCACCGGAACGAGTCGTACGTCGCGCGCCTTTGGGTGCGTCACGGTCGAGTTCACGCCCGCCTCGTGTTCGAGCACGACGACGCCGCTCGTGGGACCGAAGCGGCCTGGCTGTTCCCCAGCGGTCGCAAGACCAGCGACGGCTGGGTCGAGCTCCTGACGAATCCATTCAGCGTCACCGGTCGCGATCTCACCCGCGCCTTCTTGCGCGTCGAAGGCACACAGGTCGACATCGATGCGCTCGAGCTCGTGGCCTCGGGCGAGGAGTACCACTCGGGCGGTGCGTGCCTCGGGCACGGGGACCCGGTGTGCGGCCCCGATGCGGTCTGCATCGGGCAGCGTTGCCGCCAGGGAGCGCGCTTCTTTCCACCGCTGCCCCGCGTGGAAGATCGTTCCGCGACACTCCACTACCTCGGCTCCCGACTCCAGCACTTCTTCGGCGGGCGCTTCTCCCGAAAGTACTACCTGCCGCTCGCCCAGGCGGAGCTCGCCGAGCTCGAGCACGCGAACGATGCGTTCTCGTTTTGGTTTGGCTTCGAGCGCGCCGTGCACCGCCTCCACGACTGGCACACGGGAGCGAGTTCGGCCCTCGACGGGCAGATCGGGCCCAAGCGACTCGGCCTGTGCTTCATCGAGGGCGCTGCGGATCTCTCGCAGACGACTTGGCCGAGCCAGGCGGGGCACGCCGACGTGCTCGTGTCCCACGTGGGTCCCGCGGGCACTCTCGGCCTCGTCCCCGGCGATCGACTGGTGGCGGTCGACGGCCAGCATCCGCTGGTCTGGGCGGCGTCGCTCGTCAGCGTGAACCCGAGCCACCACGTGGCCACCGATCCTGCCATCGAGGCCGAGTTCGCCGAAGCGCTGCGCGATCTGATCCCGCGCTTCGCCACGACATTCAGCGTGATCCGCTGCAGCGCGGCGCAGTCGAGTTGTCAGCCGACGGTCGAGACGCTGGCGGTGGGCGACATCGAGAGCGACGTACAGGCACCGGCTTGCGACAATCGCCCGCAATATCATCTGGACAATCCGCCGGAGCAGTTCCCCGGCATGATCGCGACCTATCACTACGTGCCGTTCTTGCCGTGGCGCGAAAAGGTGACCGAAAGCGACGCGAACGAGAAGATCTTCGGGATGACGTTCGACACGCTCTTCGGCGGACCGGGCGGGCTCACGCAGTTCTTCCTCGATTCCAACGATTTTTTCCGGCAAAACGCCCGCGGCGTGATCTTGGATCACCGTGCCGGCAACGGCGGAACGTTGGACGCGCCGGAAGCCATCACCCGGCTCGTGCGGCAGAGCGCGTCGTTCCCGGTCGGTCCCGTGTTCCCCGTGGTCGCGGGCGACGTGGGCCCGTCGGATCCGGCGCTCGCCGCCGCCTGGGTCCAGAAGCTGATCGATCTCGGCGCGTCGAGCTATCAGGTGGGCAGCAGCGATCCGGATCTCGCATTGCCGGTGGCGCTGTTGATCCACCGCGACGCCTCGGCCAGCGACTGGCTGCCCCTCGGCATGAAGGGCGCGCCCAACGTGCGCGTCTTCGGACCTCACCCGACCGCTGGAGCGTTCTCGTCCTTCTATTCGTTCAGCTACTGGTCGCGCTTCGATTTCCAGCTCGCGAGCGGCGACACGTATGCCCATGACGGCAGCGCCCTGCTCGGCACCGGGATCGCGCCCGACGAAGTCGTCGCCCACAGCCAGAGCTCGCTGCTCGCCGGCAAGGACGCTCCCTTCGAAGCTGCCCTGGCGTGGGTTCGGAGTCGACTGAAGCCATGAACGCGCGTGCCATCGCCCTCGCTCTGCCGCTCCTCCTGGCCGGCTGCGGCACCGACGAGACCGTACCTCTTTCGCGCGTACCCACGGCAGCTCCGGATGCCGGCAGCGACTCCGCGCCTCCCGAAGCGGGCCTGCCGATTCGCACGATCTCGCAGGGAAACCCCCTGGGGCGGGTGGATCCGAACAACTTGATGGTGGACGGCGACTTCGAGCTCACGAGCGCTTCGGGTCAATTCGGCTGGCGCGCCATCGCCAGCACGGGGGAGGCCGAGCTCCGCCGAGAGACGGGCGGTCTCTGTCGCTCGGGCGTGACGTGCGGTGTGCTGACGCCGGATGCGGATTTCTTGGGTTACGCCGCCGGTCCCGGCGCGAGCGACGTCGAGGTTCGCGTGTACACGAAACCCCCGCGCCCCGACTGCACGCTCACCGCGGTTTCGCTCATCGGCTGTACGAGCGCCATCGTATTCCACGTCGACGACGTCGCCTCCACCAGCTCGGAGCCCGCGAGTGACGGCTGGTGCGAGCATCACGTGGTGACCCCAGCCATGGAGCATCGGCCCTGTCTGCTCGTGACGTCGTTCGCCGATGCCGGCGAGAGCACGTTGGTCGACGAAGCGTGGCTCGGGAAAGCTCCGAGCCGCGCCCCGCGGAGCCTCGCGTTCGGTCCCCCCAGAGCGGAGCGGGCGGAGCGCGTCGCGCGCACGCTGCGCATCGCCGAGGCGACCACGCGCATCGGCAGGCCCGAGCGCGCTCGACCTTGACGCGCGCGAGAGAAGAGAGCCTGCTTCGGCGCATGCCGCGCTTCATGGCTCCGGCTGCTCTGCTGCTCTCGCTTTCGACGAGCGGGGTTTCGTGGGGGCAGGGCGTTCCGGTGGGCCCGGGCGCTGGAGAGCCAGCCCCGAGCGCCGCGCCGCCCGCTCCCGCTCCGCCCGAATCGCCGCCAGCGGGTACTCTCGAGCCGCCGCTGCCCGCGCCGCCGAGCGCACCGGTGCCGAACGCGGCAGCGCCGAACGCGCCGCCCGCTTACGTCGCTCCCGCGTACGTGTATCCGCCGCCGCCGGGCATGTACGTAGCGGTGCCGCCTGCACCCGCTCCTCCGCCCGAGCCCGGGAGGCACCTCCACGACGGGTTCTATCTGCGCATGTCCCTCGGGGCGGGTTGGCTCCGGACGCGCGTCGAGTCGAACGCCGCTGGCGTCGCGGACACACGCGTCAGCGGCGCGGGCGGCGGCGTCGACATCTTGCTCGGCGGCACTCCGGGCTCGGGACTCGTGCTCGGCGGCGGAGTCTTCGTCCTCGGAGCAAGCGACCCGAGGCTCGAGTCGGGCGGAAGCAATCGCGACATCTCCGGCGACGCCTCGCTCAGCGTGCTCGGCCCGTTCGTCGACTGGTTTTTCGATCCCGAGGCTGGGCTCCACGCGGGGCTGGGGATCGGTCTATCCACGTTCACGCTCAAGTCCGACGACGCCGACGAGAACATCGACGACAAACCCTTCAACGGGCCGGCGGCAGCGTGTTCTTCGGCTACGACGCCTGGATCGGTTCGGACTGGTCGCTCGGCGGCTACGTGCGCGCCGCGGCCGCCAGCGGGAAGCGCGAGCTCGATTCCGGGACGGATACGACCACGGAGCGTGCTTCGAGCTTCGGTTTTTCGATCCTGTTCAGCGCGCTTTACCACTGACCGGAGCGGCTCCGATCATCAGGATCAGGCCCGAGCGGCACGCGACCACGAAGCGCTGCTTGCCGGCCGCCGTGAGCGAGATCGGGTCTCCGCAGGCGGCGCCGGCGGCGCTCTTGATTTCGCCGGTCTCGAGCACCACGCCGGCGTCGAGCTCGGGCCGCACGAAGGCCACGCGGCCCTTCTCGTCCACCAGGAGCGGTGGTGGTTGGGTGAGGCCGGGCACCGACCCGGCGCTGGCGCCCGAGTTGGGCTCGAGCGCGGCGCGCGTGGTCTCGGCGCCCAACCGATCGTGCCCGAGCAATAGGCCAGCGAACGAAGCCACACGGGTCTCGCCGTTGCTCAAGATGGTGGGCGGTCCTTGCAGGAGTTCGCTGGTCTCGACGCGGATGTGCCGGCTTCCCGCCGATAGCTTCAGGTCGATGACGCGCGTGTGATCCACGACGGCGGTCACGTGATTGGAGCTCGAGAGCGCGGCCCCTTCGTCGATGCGCCCGCCGAAGCTGCCGAGCTTGGTGGGCTCCTCGGGCGGCTTCCACTCGTACACGTCCCCGCGCTCGCTCACGGCGAGGATGCGCCCGCCGAGCTCGAGCAAGGTGACCGGCGTAGCGGTGTGTTTCGCGCGCGCTTGCACGTCACCGCTCGGGTCGATCCAGTACAAACTCTGCCCGGCCCAGAACACGGCGCCGCCGTCGCGGGTGGCGAGCGGCTGCGCGCCGCCGAGTGCGCTGCTCTGGGGCAGCGTTCGACGGAAACGCACCGCGCCGTTCGGCGTGAGGCCCCAGAGCTCGCCCACCGCCGTGAGGACGATGCGCGTTCCATCGGTGGTGAGCACTGGGCCTTGGACCGGCGGCGAGCTCCCGGTCTTGACGCTGAACGAAAGCTTGCCCTTGTCGTCGAGCTCGACGAGCTGCGACATGGGGCTCGCCGCGATGGTGTGGCCTCTGCCATCCACCACGAGCGGCAGATCGAGCCCACCGGTGACCCGTGCGCGCCACAGGACCACGGGCTCGCTCGGCAGGGGTTGGCGCGTGCGACCCGTGCGGGCGGAGTCGCCGCGGAACATCGGGCTCTGGCCGGCTGGGGCGCCGACGACGCGACGAGTGGGGAGAGTGGGGTCGACGCGCTCGGCTCGCGCGGGGACCACCGCCATGCCGAGCGCGAGCGCGAGGCCCGGGAGCCAGCGCCGATCAAGGAACCGTTTCGACACGGACCGTGTACTCCTCGTCGCTCGCCGGAGCGACCACCGGGTGGGGCAGGGAAGCATGGGGGTTCGGCACGAGCTCGAGGTTCACGCACGCCTCTCCGCCGGCCCGCGCGAGCGGCGCGCTTTGCCACGGACCCGCCACGTCGTGCTTCACGTCGGCCGCGAAGGTGGTGCCCTTGCGGTGGACGCGGATGGGGATGCCGTCCTGCGGGCCACCCCGCGGCGTGACCTGGAGCACCGCGTGTTTGGGGCGCGACTGGCTGGAAGAGTCCTCGACCACGAAACGCACGTTTCCAGGCCCCGCCTCTGCGCACGCGAAGTCGACGTCCCGCGCCCACGCGAGTCGACCGCTGAAGGTCGCACCAGGCGCCACCCGAGCACCGTCTTTGGGTGTGTCGTTGGGTTCGGTTTCACTGCCGGGCGTGAGCTCGCCGGCGGAGATCCGGAGCTCGTAGACGTCGGAAATGTTCTCGAGCACGGGCACGTGCGCACCGGCCTCGAGATAGGAGTCACGGTCCTGCATCACTCCGAGCAGGTATTCGCCCGGCGTGAGCTCGAGGGCGGGCAGCGTGAGGGCGCGGCCGGGAGAGCCCGAGCAGTAGCGCCCGAGCGGGGCTTCGAGGCCCACGCGATAGACGAACGTGCAGAGCGCCATGTTGGGCAGCGCGCCCACGTGGAGCGCGACGTAGCGCGTGCCCTGGGGCACCCGGACGCGATAGAAATCGCGGTCGCTGCGCTCGGGGTCCAAGCGCCGACCGATCTGCCCGCGCACGACCTCACCGAACGGCAGCTCGGACGCTTCGCTCGCCCCGTTGTTGGGCTCCCGTTCCCGCCCGTCGAACGCTTCCTTCTGGCTCGTACGCATCAACAGCTGCCACGCGCCGACTGCCACGGCGACGAGCGCGGCGAACAGGAACACCCAAGCGTAGAGTCCGCGACGGCGGAGCTTCTTCTCGTACTTCTCGACCTCGTCGCGGGTCGCTGCGTCTTCGGCGCTGCGCGTGAGTGCGTGCATCTGGCCGGAATCGAGCAATATCTCGACACTGCTCGTGGCGCCGGCCGTGCGGAGCTCGCTGATCAGCGCAAACTGAAGCTCCTGCACCGATTGGAAGCGCCGCGCGGGGTCCTTCTCCAGCGCGCGCATGACGACGCCGCTGATTCCCCGAGGGATGCCCCGCTCCGGAAAACGCGTGCTGGGGGAAACGGGCTCGTCGGTCAGATGTTTGGTCAGGACGCCCATGGGCCGCGGGGCGTCGAACACCGGTTCCCCGGTCAGGGCGGCGTACATCAGCGCGCCGAGCGAGTAGATGTCGCTGCGCGGATCGGCGGCTTCTCCACGGATCTGCTCCGGCGACATGTAGTACGGCGTGCCGACGATGGCTCCTCGCGAGGTGACTTCGCCGAGCTCGGGAGACTCGCGCAGCTTGGCCAGGCCGAAATCCAAGACCTTGACCACGTCACTGTCGGAGTGGCCGCTCAGGATGAAGATGTTCTCCGGCTTCAGGTCGCGATGCACGATCCCGAGTCCGTGGGCTTCGCCGAGCGAGCTGCACACCTGGATGATGATCTTGGCGCAGCGATCGGGCTCCAGGGGTCCCGACTTGCGGATGATGCGGCCCAGATCGTCCCCGCGCAGGTACTCCATGGCGAGATAGGTGAGCCCCTCGGAGACACCGAAGTCGAACACCTGCACGGTGTTCGGATGGGAGAGCTTGCTCACCATCAACGCCTCGCGCTTGAAGCGCGCCACGATCTCCGGATCGCGACCGAGCTCGCCGGTCAAGAGCTTCAGCGCCATCAACTTGCCGATCTGGGCGTGTTCCACTCGATACACGACGCCCATGCCGCCGCGACCGAGCGGTTCGATGATGCGGTAGCGGCCGGCGACGTTGGTGCCGATGAGCGGGTCGGCGATGGGCACTTCGGTGTCCGTGGAGTCCCGCACGTCGCTCTGGGTGCCGAAGCCCGTCGCGCGCTTCGAAGCCGGACCCTCGAGCTCGTCGAGGCGCGCCGTCCCGAGCCTCACGCCGCATTGCGCGCAGTAGCGCGAACCGGGCGGGCTGGTCGCGTGACAAGCGGGGCATTCGACCTCGCTCGCGGGCAGCACCACCGCCATGTTCGCCTGGTCGCTCACTCTCGGCCTCTCAGGAACTCTACCCGTACTTCGACCCGATCGTGCCCACTGCTCTCGTCCCGGGCTTTTCCAGCCAAATAGCCGTAGGCCGTGATGGACGCGCCTTTCGCCACCGTCGACCGCTCTCCGACCTTGAGCTGCGCGGTGCACGGCGGAAGCGCGCAGCCTTTGGCGACGTCGAGCAGCACGCTCGAGGTGTAGCCGTCGGACCGGACGTCGAGCACCTTGCCGTCGAGCGCGACCGCCCAGCCCCGCTTGTCGTCCGCGTTCTCGACGATGGCGGCGAACGAGCTCTCGGCGCGCCGCGCGAAGGATTCTGCCTCTTGCTTCAGGCTGGCGACGCGCCGGACACGAATCGGGAACAGGCGTGGTGCTTTGCCGGGCGCCGATGCGCGCACGCTGATCGTGGTGTCCCCCACCGCGGATACGCTCATGAGCTGCGCGAATCGCCCCGTGGGATCCACGGTGATGGGCCGGCCCTCGACGCTGATGGTGCCGTCGCGCTGGGTGACGCCCGCCAGCACGAAGCTCGCCGTCTCGATCACGATGCTCTCGCCGGGCGCTTCGACCACGAGCGGCACGATCTCGGTGCGCAAGGCGAGCTCCCCTCGCGAGAGCTCCCCGCTGTCGCGTTTCACGAGGTAGGGAACCTGGCGCTCGAGCACCACGCTCTCTTTTGCTGGCCCGGTGACTTCGGCGCGGATGTCGATGTCGTAGCGGCGAAGCCCATTTTCGCCGGGCGGTACCACCCGACCTTCGACGATGAACGCGACGTCGGCCCGCGCCTCGGCGACGATGGACAGCTTGGGGCTCGCTTGGGCGAGGCCGCGCAGGTCCGGGCTCACGACGAAGTCGACTTCGTAGTCGAGACGCTCGCGCTCCGCACGCCGCGACCCCGGTCGCAGAAGCTCCGCCTCCTCGCGCTTCTTGCCCAGGGTCATCGGCGGATCGACGCGCAGAGTCGCGCTGCCGTTCTGCACGCTGGCCTCGGCCGAGCCGAGACGCAGCAGCGTGCCGTCCGCGCAGTCTCGGCAGTGGACCACGAGCTCGGGGTTTCCGAGCCGATCGAACCGAGCTTCCGCCGAGAGGCGACCGGGACGGCTCCGGAGCCAGAGGACGGCGGAGGCGACGGCCAGCAGAGCGACGAGGCCGCCGACGACCGTGAGAATGCGTCGACGCTGGCTCTTGCGCGGCTTCGCCGGCGCTTCGCCTTCGGGGGTGGGCGGTGCCAGCGGGACGGGTGGCAGACGCTTGCGCAGGTCGATCCGCGGCCGTCGTTCGGCGCCGGCGCGGGGCTTCGGGCGCGCGTCTACGGGGGGCCGCGCCGGCTTCGAGCGCTCGGGCAAGTGCGGCAGGGGCCCTTCGATGGGCACGCCGCTGCCGAGCACCAGCGTTCCGCTGCCGAGGGGCGGTTCGGGGCTTCCGAGCGGCGCCGTGCCCGGTCCCGCCAGCCCCGTCCCGCACGTGGCGCAGGTGGATGTGCCCGCTTCCATTTGGGCTCCACAGCGCGGGCAGGACGCCATCTCGGCCTGGACTATAGCCGAAACGATTGGGCCGCCCCGGGCCGACGTGTCCGGGGTCGATACGGGAAGTGCAAGGTCTTTGTCCAGAAAACGGAGGCTCCGGTATGGGGCGGGAGAGGAATGCTGGGCAAGCGCATCATCCCCTGCCTCGACGTTCGCGACGGTCGCGTGGTCAAGGGGGTCAACTTCGTCGGGATCCGTGACGCGGGAGACCCGGTGGAATGTGCCCGGCGCTACGACGGTGAAGGCGCGGACGAGATCACGTATCTCGACATCACGGCGTCCCACGAAGGGCGGCGCGCGCTCCTGTCCGTGGTCGAACGGACGGCCGACGTCGTGTTCTCTCCGCTGACTGTCGGCGGCGGCGTTCGCGAGCCGAGCGACGTGCGGGATCTGCTTCACGCGGGGGCCGACAAGGTCAGCATCAACACCGCAGCCGTCGAACGCCCGGAGCTCGTCGCCGAGGTGTGTGGTGCCTGGGGTTCGCAGGCCATCGTGATCGCGGTGGATGCCAAGCGGCGCCCCGATGGCTCCTTCGAGGTCTACACGCACGGTGGGCGGCGCGCGACGGGTCTCGATGCCGTCGAGTGGGCCACGCGCGCGGTCGAGCTCGGGGCAGGGGAGATATTGCTCACGAGCATGGATCGCGACGGGACTCGCATCGGATACGACCTCGCGCTCTTGCGCGCGGTCGTGGATGCCGTGCCGGTTCCCGTCATCGCATCGGGAGGCGTCGGTACTCTCGAGCACTTGTATGCGGGTTTGGCCGAAGGGGGCGCAGACGCCGCACTCGCGGCTTCGATATTCCACGACGGCGTACACACGATCCGAGAAGCGAAGAGCTATCTCCGCGCTCGGGGCGTGTGGGTACGCGGAGGTGATGCATGAGCGTGAAGCTTTCCGAGGTGATGAGCGCGACCCACGCCCGACGGGCCTCGCTCGCGGCGGAAGTCGCGGGCTATCTGGTGTTGGCGGTGGCGGATCAAGTGGCCGGCGCGCCGCGAAGTCTCGGCTTCGCCGACGTGTCTCTCGGCGAGGAAGGCCAAGTGAAGCTCGCGGGCGGCACCCCGAGCCCGGACGTCTCGGCCGAACGTTGCCTCCGCGCGATGCTCGAGGCGATGCTGCTCGAGTCGAGCTCGGTGACCCCCGGCTTGATGCGAGCGAGCCAGAAGGCCGCGGGCGCCGGCGTGGAGACGCTGATCCGCGAGATCGAAGTCGCGCTGGTACCGGTGAATCGCGCAGCGGCCCGCCGCGCATTGGCGCGGTTGCACAAGGACGTGATCCGCGCTCTCGAGAGGGGCAACCTCGCCGCCTGGCAACCCCGAGTTTCGCTCTCGGACAGCCCGAGCGGAGCGCCCGCGCCCGTGCCCGAGGAGCGCCGCCCGGCACCTCCGCCGCTGCCGGTCGCGGCGGCTACCGCGGACGCGACCTCGCTCAGCGTCGATCTGCCGGCGGTGCTGGCGGAGGAGCCGGAGGAGGCCGCCTTCTCGGAAGTTGGCTCCAGCGCATCTCTCCCGCGCGAGGTCGCCGTCGTGGAAGTCGCGTGGCCCAGCGCGCGCGAGCCCGAACCCGCCCTCGAGCTGGCCGATGAGCTCGTCGTTCCCGTGTACATCGAAGAGCCATCGCCGGCGCTCGAGCCGCTGGTCCCCGACGTTCCCGACCTCGTGGTGCCGCCGACGCCCGAGCCCCGCGCGCGCTGCGTGGCGCCGGAGCCCGTCACCGTACCGCAGCCGCTGGTGGCGCCGCTCGGTGCATCCGAGTCTCGGCCGCACCGCGAATCCGAGACGCCCGTGCTCGGTTCCCCCGCGTTCGAGCCCGTCGAGATCTCCGAGGCCATGCCTGGGGCGCTGATCCTCGCGGGCGACGACGCCACCGAGCGTGTGCCCGAGGTCCTCGACCTCGAAGCGTTGGGCGTCGAGTGCCCAGATCTCCACGAGGCGGAGATCGCGGCGCTGCTCGACGAGGACTTGATCGGCGAAAGCTCGATTTCGTCCGTCGCGACCGCGCGCGTCCACGAGGCCGGCGACCCAATCGACGACGCGCTCCGCACGGAGGACCCGCCCGCGCTCGCGGTGTCGAGCCGCCCCGCCGTCGGTGCGCCGGCCGCCGCGCCGAGCGCCGAGCCGCCGTCGGCCGTCGAGATCGCGTTGGAGAGCGACGGCGCGATCGGCTCGTTGGTCGAGCCGATCTCGAACCGGCGCGTGCTCGAGCTGATCCCGGAGCTCGATGCCTTCTCCGACGGCGAGGGCATCGAACTCGTGCCGAGGGCCGAGCTCGCGGACGCCGACGGGGATTTCCTGGAGCTCGTGCCCGCCGAAGACCTCGTGGTCGGTCACGCTTTCGAGCCGGCAGCCGAAGAGGCGGCGGCTCCGAGCCCCGAGCTCGCCTCGAACTCGCCACCTCGCGTCGAGCTCCACGCGGATCTCGGCGAAGCGGACGCGCGCAGCGCGCCGCCGCCGGTGTTCGCCGAGCCGATCTCGCCGGTGGAAGCCCTCGAACGCCTGCGCACGCTGCCGGCTCGACCGATGCCCGGCGGCTACGCGCCCCCGCGCTACGCCCCCCGCCAGAGCGACGTCGGCGCGCTCCTCGGCGACTTCTCGGTGGCGGACACACGCTCCGTCGGCGAGCTGTGCGCCGATCTGAAGGCACTGGCAGGAGTCGAGGGCACGGCTCCTCCGCCCGCTGTCGAGCTTTCGGAAACGCCGCCGCCGGTCATGGTCGCGGACGTGCTCGACCGCGTGGGCGGTCCAAGGTCGGGCGAGGAGGTCGAGCGACGTGGCCTGCCGAAAGCGGCGGGCGCCGCGACCGCGGCATTGGTGGTCGCGACCCTCGGGTTCGGAGCCCTGGCGAACCGGCACGCCGAGGCCGCTACCGGCGCGATGCCTCGCGCCTTCGCCGAGCGGGCCGCCGCGGAGCCGACCGCGCCAGCCTGCAGCGCCGAGCTCACGGTGCGCCAGGTTCCGCTCGATGCGCGTGCACGGTTGCGGGTCGACTCCGATCGCGCCGCCGTGGCTCCCAGCCGAGTGGTCGGCAGCGATGCGGTGTTCGAAGGGCTCGCGTGTGGGCAAGACGCCGAGGTCACCATCGAGATGCCGGGCCGGGTGCGGTGGGTCCGGATCCCCATCCGGAAAGAGGCGCTCACGCCGAGTCCGGAAGCGCCGAGCCTCGTGCGACTCGCGGTTTCCGTGCGCTGAAGCGAGCCAAATGAAGCCACGTCTTCGGCGTTGCCGCCGCGGGCGCGGGCATGCCATCCTCCGTGGCCATGCACGATCAGAACATGGCCATTCTGAAGGGTCTGGTGAGCGTGGCGTGGGCCGACGGCCGTGTCGCTGACGAGGAGCTCGAGGTGATCGAGGCGTTGCTCGACGCCTTCGAAGCCACGCCCAGCGAGGCTTCGGAGCTCCGGAACTACGCCAAGACTCCGCGCACGGTCAACGACATCCCCCTCACGGATCTGAGCTTCGACGACCGTCGGGTATTGCTCCAGCACGCCGTCCTTCTCACGTACATCGACGGCGAGCAGCACGAGAAAGAGAAGGAGCTGCTGGAGGACCTGTGCGAGAAGCTCCGCATTCCCTCGCACGAGGCACGAGGGATCATCGAAGCAGCTTCGCAGCGCGCGAAGGGCTTCCTGAATCTGCTCTGACCGCTTTCGAGCTTTCGGTCGGCGATCTCGGCTGCGGCCGCGGGTATCGAAGGCTCGGACCGGAGCCCGGCGGGTGGAAGGGCGCGTTCCCAGTTCTCGGTCTGTTGGCGGCGACGAACGCCCCGCGACGCTGCCGCGCCGTCGAAACAGTCAGCGCCGGTCCCGGACGTTTTTCACGCCACCCGAGCGGTCAGCGTGAGCGGCCGCCGCTCGAGCTCCGCATGTGGAAGCCCGGATCGCCGAGTGCCGTCGGCGCTGACGCCTGTCTCCGAAGCCAGGTCCGGCAGCAGGCCCTGCTTTCGGCGCTCGTTTCCTCGTCGCCGACTCGAAGCGCTGCGGCGGCGTCGCAGCTGGTCGATGCTTCACGCGCTGCAGCGCTCGGTCTCGCGAGGGATCACTCGGCCGTGCTCTGAGCCTTGAGGCGCTCGATTTCTTTCAAGAGCGCGATGGGGCTGAAGGGCTTCGTGTAGTAGGCCGACGCTCCGGCGTCGGCGGCCTTGCGGCGCGACTCGGGGTCGTCCAAGGCGCTGATGATCACTACCGGCACCAATCGCGTGCCCGGATCGTTCTTCAGTCGTTGGCAGACCTCGAAGCCGTCGTATTGACCCGGCAGCATGAGGTCGAGCAACACCAGATCGAACTTCTGCGTCATGACCACGTCGATGGCCTTCGCGCCGTTGGCCACCGCGGTCACTTCGTAGCCGCGGGCTTGGATCAAGGCCTCGATCATGCGGCGAATCGAGTCTTGGTCTTCCACCACCAGAATTCGCATCGGAGTTCGCAGCATAGCGAATTTTCTCGGCGTTTGGGCAAGCTACGACAGCCATGCCCTTCGCTCGGGACTCGGGCTGCCGAATCCGCGCGATTCTCACTCGGCCGAGAGCACGAGCTCGGAGCGTCCGCTGGCGCTTTCGCCCACGCTCAAGCTGGCGCCGAGCAGGGGAGCGGTCACCTCCGCCACCAGGAGCGAGAAGCCCTCCGGGCGACCGAAGGCGGTCGGATCCGCACGGCGTCGCAGGACGTCATGGCGCGATGCCGGCGGGATCAGGGGACCGCCGTCTTCGACCGAAAACGTCCAGCCGTGGGGCGTGCCCGCGAGCTTCAGCCGGACTTCGCCGTCGCGGGCCGTGGCGGCGATGGCATGGTCGATCAGGCTTCTCGCGGCGAGGCCGAAGGTGTCCGGAGCGACGAGTCGGATCGCGGTGGGCGGAGCGGCCAGGGTCAGGCGGACGCCGTGACGCGCCGCGCGGGCTTCGGCCTGCGCCACGATCTCGCCCAGCACGGCCACCAGATCCACTTCGCGCGCCGCTTCGGCGAGCGGGCTCTGGGCCACGCGTTCGAGCTCGGCGAAGAGCTCCTGGGCCCCCGAGATCCTCCGGGTGAGTCGCTCACCGATCTCCGACTCGCCTCCGAGCTGCTGCTGCGCCTCGGCGATGTCGGCGCGTGCGCCTTCGAGCCAGGCGCGGGTCAGGCGCACGAGCGCGCTCGACATGCTGATCACGAGTTCGAGTCGCTCGCCGCCCGGGGCTGCCGGGGGCGGCGCCGCCGCGGGATCGCTGGGCTGCTTGGTGGCTTCCGCGAACACCGCGGCGAGCTCTCGCGCGTAGGCTTCTCCGAGCTGCTGTGCCTGCTCCAGCTCGCGGCGGAGCTCCGCCATTTCCTCGGTGGCGCGGTCGGCCGGCAGGAAGAGCGTTTCCGTGCCGCCTTCGAGCTCCAGCCGGCCGCCGTGGCGCGTGGCCATACGGCTCAGCCAACGGCGCTCGAGCTCGGCGGTGGCGGAGCTGTCGGGCCCGAGCTCGACGCTGATCTTCAGCCACTCGCCGTCGCGGCGGATCTCCACGTCCGGGCGCGCAGATCCGCTGTCCGCCGGAGTGGAATTGGTCTGACTGACGAGCAGATGGATCATGCGGCGGAGCTCTTGCTCTTCGCCGAACACCTCGGTGCCGGAGCCCGTGTCCATCGCGATGCGCGCGTTGGGCATCACTTCGCAGACCAACGCCGCGAGATCGATGCGGCCACGGCGGGGAGCCGCGCCCTTCGGCCCCATCTGGAGCTCGCCGAGGCGCGCGATGGCTTCATCCAGGGCGTCGAGATTGGTCTCGACGGCGGGCGCCGCTTGGATCTCGATCTTGGGTCCGGCGATGGGCGGCTGCGTGAGCTGCGCCACGCCTTCGCGTAGCGCCCGCGCTGCCCCTCGCGCTTCTTGCGCAAGAAGCCAGCTCAGCTCCTGCCGGGTGAGGCGTTCTTGCGACACTGAGGCTTCGCATCATGCCACGGAGCGCGTCCAATCACCATGGGGCACCGGCCACGCGGCCGGAGCCCAATTCCCAGTCGACGCGGTGGCCGCCATCCCCCAGCATATCGCGGGTGAATCCCAGCCGCCCGCAGCGAGAGCGCGCGCGCCCGAGCCGACCACTCTGGGCGGCCTTCGGGGCCCTCGCGCTCTGCCTCGTCGTGCTCGCGCCGGGTTGCGGGGACTCCTCGGTGCCCACGCCGTTTCACGAAGACGCGGGCGCAGACTCGGACGCAGCGGACGCGACCGACTCGGATGCGGCCGATTCCACCCTCGGGCCTCCGTGCGCGGACGACGCGCAGTGCAACGACTCCATCGACTGCACGTTCGACGATTGTGACGAGAGCATCGGCCGCTGCGTGTTCTCACCCGACGACAGCCAGTGCCAAGACGAGACGTTCTGCGACGGGCTCGAGGTGTGTGATCCCATGTTGGGCTGTCGAGAGGGTGTCGCGGTCGCTTGCGACGACAACGCCACTTGCACCATCGACACCTGCATCGAAGCGGAGAAGAACTGCAAGAACGAGCTCCGCGACGCAGACCAAGACGGCGATGGCGACTGGAGCTGCGGGGGCGGCGACTGCAACGACCTCGACCCCATGATCTCGAGCCTCGAGCTCGAGGTGTGCGGCAACGGCGTCGACGACGACTGCGACGGCGCCAAGGACGAAACCGGCTGCAGCACCCCCAAGTACGACAAGTGCGCCGGCGCGTTCCCGATCTCCGCGACGGGAACCTACGTCGTGCCGTTGGCGGCGGCGGCGAGTGACTACTCGGCGAGCTGCGCCACGGGCAGCACCACGTATCGCGACGTCGTGGTAGCCGTCGTGGTGCCCCAAGGGCCAGCCCAGGACGTCGACATCATCGCCACCACGGTGGGCGGCGCGCTGGCGCTGGCCGGGGTCGCTCAATGCGGTGTCCCGGGCAGCGAGTTCGCCTGCGCCCCCGGCTACGCTCTCGACAAGGGAGGCTCGCTCTCGCGCTTGCGTCTCCGCTCGCTGTCGCCAGGCGCCTACGCCATCTACGTGTTCGGAGCCGGCAGCGGCGACGTGGCGCTGAACGTGAAGTACCTGCCCGCGAGCCAGAAACCGAGCCACGAAACCTGCGGCACCGCGTCACCGCTGTCGCCGGGCGTGTCGCTGACGACCAGCGTCATCGACGCGGCGGAAGACGTGGCGAGCGAGTGCGTGACGCCGCTCGGTGAGCTCGTCTACGAGCTGACGCTCGCTCAGAGTCAGGACGTGGACGTCTGGGCCACCTCCCTCGATGGCAACGGCAAGCCGGGAGTAGCCCTGCTCCAGGGCGACTGCTCCAAGAAAGCCGACGAGCTCGCATGCAACGTTGCCACGCAGGCGCACGTGTTCGCCCGCGCGTTGCCGGCGGGGACGTACTACGTGACGGTGACAGCGACCGTGCCGACGGATCTCGACCTCCTGGCGGAGCTCCATCCCCCCACGGTCGCGCCCAAAGACGAGTCGTGCGCTTCGGGCGCCGTGCTGTCACCCAACGTGAGCGTGCCGGTGCCGCTCGCCGCCCACACCGACGACGTCAAGCTCGGATGCATCGCCGGCGCGGCAGATGCTGCCTACACGGTGGACCTGCCCGTGGCGTCCGACGTGCTGCTCGTCGGACGCATCTCGGACCAAGACAGCGTGGGCCTGTCCTGGGCGCGCCCGCCATGCGCGAGCGCCGACGCGCTGGCGTGTGTCAGCTCGAGCGAGACGCCCGTGCGCACGCGGGCCCACAACCAGCCGGCCGGCAGCTACCGGGCGGTGATCGAGAGCACCACGCTCTCGCCGACGATCCTCACGGCGTTCACACGACCGGCGACGCCGCCGACGTTGGTGCCGTTTGCGGACACCTGCCAGACGGCGGTGAAGATCCCGTCCGCTGGCGGCTTTTTCCAGGGAAACACCGGCAATGCCAACGCCGATTACGTCGCCGGATGCGACCTCGGCAGCCAGCCGGCGGGCGGGGCGCCCGACCAGATGTTGAAGCTCGAGCTCAGCGCGAAGAAACGAGTGGTGCTCGACATGCGCGGCAGCAACTACGCCACCCTGCTCGCCGTGCGCCGCGCCGAGAGTTGTCCAGGTCCCGAGGTGGCTCAGGCCTGCGCCGCCGGGTACTCCCAGGATCGAAGCTTCCTGGATCTGACGCTCGATGCCGGCGCGTATTGGGTGCAAATCGACGGCTACGCTGGCTATTTCGGGCAGTGGTTCCTCGACGTCTTCATTGTCGATCCCTGAGCGCGGGTTGACGTATGCTCCCGGGCGATGTCGCCCGGCGCGCGCGTGGGGCTCCTGGTCGCTGGCTTGCTCTCGTGGGCACTGCCGGCGCTCGGCGAGAGTCCGGTTCGCCCGGCGCCCGCGCGGGCCTCGCGCATCCTCCGCAAGAGCGCGCATGCGTCCTTGCTCTCCGCACGCGAGCGCGCGTCCCTGCTCGCGGGCGACACCGTGAGCCGACCCATGGTCTTCACGCGCGGCGACGACCAGCGCTACGTCGGCGGCGTCTCCTACCAAGTCGTGCGTGCTTCGCCCGATGAAGTCTTGGCCGCCCTCGGCACGGTGAAAGAGCTGCCGGAGATGTTGCCGCGCACCCGCTCCGCCCGCCTCGTGGACGTGAGCCGAGGCGCCGCGCGCATCGAGCTCACTCAGGGCAACCAGCTGGTGGAAACGACCTACACCGTTCGCCTCCGGCGCAAGGGTTCGAGCGAGCTCCGCTTCGAGCTCGATCCGAGCCGCCCCCACGGGATCCGGGACGTGTATGGCTACATGCGCGTGCGCTCCCTCGGGCCCGGTCAGACCCTGGTCACCGTGGCGGTGGCGCTCGACCTCGGCCCGGGGCTCGCGCGTGCCCTGTTCGAGGACCGCATCCAGAAGGTGATCCTGGATACGCCACGCAAGATCCGGGACTACCTCGAGCCGAAGGTGCTCTCGCGGCGCGAGGCCCAGGGGCGGCGGGGACCCGAAGAGAAGCTCTGACCACGATCTTTCCTCGGTGGGGCACGGGGAGTTATAGAAGGCCGTGCTCACCCGAGTGGGAGTCGTCGCGCTCAACACCTACCGCGAGGCGGTTCGGGCGCGCGTGCTCCATGGCCTCTTCGGCCTCGCTTTTGCCACCTTGGGGTACGCCCTGGTGGTGGGCCAGTTCGCCCTGCGCGACACCCTGCGGGTCGTGAGCGACCTCGGAGCCGCCTCCATCTCCCTGTACGCGGTGATCGTCGCCACCGTACTCGGGGCGACGAGCCTGTACCGCGAGCTCGAGCTCAAGACCATCTTCCCGATCCTCGCGCGCCCCATCCGCCGGTCCGAGTACCTGGTCGGCAAATACTTGGGGACGCTCCTCACGCTGACGGTATTCGTGGCCGCCAACGCCGGCGCTCTGCTGCTGGCGCTGGCCATCCTGGCTCGCGAGAGCACTGGCCTCGCGGCGGCGGTCAGCGTCGCGAGCATCGCCGCCGCGGTGCTCGTCGCGTGGAAGAGCCCTCGGCTGCGGAGCTACGTACCGATCCCCTGGGCGCTCGTCTTGCTCGCCGCCGGCTGGTTGCTCGCGAGCGGGGCGCCGGACGACCGCCGCGTGATCTTGGGGAGCGCCCTGTTGACGGTGTGCGAGGTAGCCATCATCGCGGCGCTTGCCACGCTGTTCTCTGCGTTCTCGTCGCCGTTTCTCACGGCGGTGTTCACCGTCGGCGTGTTCCTCGTCGGGCGCTCCGCCGACACCCTGGCGCGGCTCCCTCCCCGGGTCTTCGGTCCCACCATCCATCGAATCGGGGAGGTCGCGAGCCTGGTGCTCCCGAATTTGATGCTCTACGCCCCGCCGCGCCCGCTGCTCACGGGGGAAGCGGCCGTGACTCCACTTCCCGAATACGTGGGGCTCGCCGCGTTGCACTCGCTGGCCTGGTCCATCGGGCTGCTGGCGTTCGCGAGCTTGGTCTTTCGCCGGCGCGACTTCCTATGACGCTGCCGAAGGTCCTACGCGGTATCGCGCTCGGTCTGCTGCTCGCGGTACTGGCGGTCGCCGTCCTCACCTTGCGTGCGGTGAACGAGGGCGAGGCCCACATGAAAGAGAGCGATGCAGCGTTCGATCGCGGCGATCTCTCCACGGCGCTGCTTCACGCGCGTGCCGCCTGCGTGATGTATGCGCCAGGCGCGCCCCACGTGCGGCGCGGATATGACCGGCTGATGGCCATCGCGCTCGGGGCGGAGGCGGCCGGGCAACGCCGCACGGCCGACGCCGCGTGGCGCGCGGTGCGCAGCTCCGCGCTGGAGACGCGCCATGCCTTTCCCGTCTTTCCCAAGGAGCTCGCGCGGGCAGACGAAGCCCTCGCCCGCCTGGCGCGTCAGAGTCCGGACGCGCCCGTCGGTAGCTCGGAGCGGGAGTTGCTCGAGCGCGCCCGCGCCGACCTCGCCCGCGACGATTCGCCGAGCGCGCCGTGGCTCGTGCTTCTGGCGCTGGGCTTCGCCGCTGCGCTCGCGGGTCTCGGCATCGTCGGGTTTTCGGGGGTCACGCCCGAGGGGAAGTGGGCGCTCGGGCGCGCCAAGTTGGGGCTGCTCTTGTCGCTGGCGGGAGCCGCGTCGTGGACCTTGGCGGTATGGAGAGCGTGATGCGAGACACCGAGCCTGACCGCTTGGAGCGCGCCGTGCTTCGCTTCGCCGAGCACCTCGCCGGCGAGCGCCAGACTTCGCCGCACACCGTGCGCGCCTATCTCGCCGATCTCGAACAGCTCGCGAGCTTCACGCGCGGTCGATTGCGCACTCCGTGTGCGCCCGAAGACGTCGACAAGCTCGTGCTGCGAGCCTGGCTCGGTGAGCTCAGCAAGACGCTCTCCCCGTCGAGCATCGCGCGGAAGCTCGCCAGCGTGCGCGGCTTCTACCGCTACCTGTGCCGGCGCGGCGAGCTGTCGGAGAATCCGGCCGACCTCGTCGCGACGCCGCGCGTGCGCAAGAAGCTCCCGATGTTTTTGTCGGTGGACGCCGCGTCGGAGGTGATGACTGCACCCGACAAGCTGGCTCGGGCCGCTCCCGGCGAACGCGAGCGGGATCGCCTGGCGCTGGAGCTCCTCTACGGCGGCGGGCTTCGCGTGAGCGAGCTCTCGCGCCTCGACATGGACGACCTCTCGCTGGAGCGCCAAGAGATCCGGGTCTTGGGCAAAGGCAGGAAAGAGCGCCTGGTGCCCCTGGGCGAGAAGGCCCGCGACGCGCTTTTGGCATACCTCGCGCTGCGCGATTCGTTCCGACACCCGAAGACGGAGGCGCTGGATCCGCGCGCGCTCTTGCTCAGCCGCAGAGGCCGGCGCCTCGGGGTACGCCAGATCCAGCACCTCGTCCGGCGCTACGGGATCTCGGGCGCCGGTCGTCCGGACTTGCACCCGCATGCACTTCGCCACACCTGCGCTACGCACATGCTGGAAGGAGGCGCCGACTTGCGCGCGATTCAGGAGATGCTCGGCCACGCGAGCTTGTCGACCACGCAACGCTACACGCACGTGAGCATGGATCAGCTGCTCGGCGTCTACGATCGCGCGCACCCCCTCGCCAAGAAGCCCCGGGGAGGTTCCCGTGGTGGAGCCTGAGCTCACGGCGCCGCGTGCGTCCGGGCCGGCGCGACCCTGGGCAGCGGTCTTCACGCGCGTTTCGGGCTCGCTCTTCGGTGCGCTGATCGGTCTCGGCATCGCGAGTGTGCTCGAGACCCGCTGGGCGCGCGCGTCGCTCACCGAGGCGCCGGCGTTCGGTGCGCTGTGCCTCGCCGACATCGGCCTGTTGTTCCCCGTGGCACTCGGCGTGGGCGGCGGCGTGGGCTTGGCGAGCTTCTACTTGCATCCCGAGGCGCCGCCGAGCTTTGCGCGCGCCATTCGCAGTCTCGACGCCGGAGCGGAGCGTGGGTACCGAGCCGCCC
Source organism: Polyangiaceae bacterium (assembly GCA_046351435.1). Taxonomy (GTDB): domain Bacteria; phylum Myxococcota_A; class Polyangia; order Polyangiales; family Polyangiaceae; genus JADJKB01. The sequence continues at coordinate 36,112 of JAXLYN010000043.1, read as the reverse complement.
TCGCGCTCGTCGCCCCCGTGGCGGCGGTCGTCTTCCTGGTGGCTGCTGCGCGCTTCGGCCTGGCGTTCCTGGCGTCCGATCTCGCGCCCAAGCCTTCGGCGGCGGCCGGCGTGCTCGCCACCGGCCTCGGGCTGATCGCGCTCTGGCTCGTGGCGTTGGGCGCAGCTCGCGGCTTGGCGCGTTTCGTTGCCCAGATGCGTCCGAGCGTCGCGCTCGGCATCGGGCTCGGCGTCGCCCTCGCGTTCTTTGCCTATGCGGTGGCGACCGGCACCACCAGTGGCGCTGGCGGCACGCTGGCGATCTTCGGCGTGCTCCGACGCGACGAGCTCGACCTGCGCGGGCCTGGGCTCGGGCTCTTGCTCGCGGCCGCTGCGTACCTCACGCCGGCGCTCGTGGCGCGAGCTCCAGCGATCCTCCTCGTGTTGCTCTCGCTCTCCCCGGCCTTGCTGCTCCAGCGCGCGAGCGGGTCGGGGCTCGCGGACCGGCGCGTCGCGCTGGCGGCCGAACGCCACGCACCCCTTGGCAAGCTGGTGCTCGCGCGGCTCCGCAAGCTGAGCGACGCCGACAAGGACGGGTTCTCGGGCCGCTTCGGCGGCGGGGACTGCAACGACCACGACTCCGCCATCGGTCCCGGTGTGGATGACGTACCCGGAAATGGCGTTGACGAAGACTGCTCGGGCCGCGACGCCGAAGAGGTGAAGATCGAGAAGGTCGCCGAGAGCGAGCCCAAAGACATGCGCGAGGCTGCGCTCGCCCGCCTGCCCAAGAAGCCGAACGTCGTGCTGCTCAGCATCGACACGCTGCGCTGGGATCTCGGACACATGGGGAACCCGCGGCCCGTGAGTCCGAGCCTCGACGCGCTGGCGAAACGCAGCGTGGTGTTCGAGAAGAGCTACGCGCTCGCTTCGTACACCAGCAAGAGCCTGGCGCCGGCGCTGATCGGCAAGTTCCCGAACGAGACCCACCGCGGGTGGGCGCACTTCAATCGTTTCGAAAAGGACGACGTGTTCGTGGCCGAGCGCCTGCAGAAGGCGGGTGTTCGCACCGTGAGCGTCCAGGGCTACTGGTACTTCTTCCAGCCCGGCGTGGGTTTCGAGCGCGGGTTCGACGTCATCGACACCTCCGCGGCTCCGAAGAGCGTGCAAGTGGAGGGTGACCGGAGCTTCAACTCCGAGAAGCTCTCCGACGCGGCCATCGCTCAGCTAGCGAAGCCCGAGAACCTCGACAAGCCCCTGTTCCTCTGGGTCCACTACACCGACCCGCACGCCGAGTACGTGAAGCACGAAGGCTTCGACTTCGGCGGCACGGGGCGCGATCTCTACGACAGCGAGATCGCCTACGTGGACCACCACGTGGGCCGCGTCATCGATGCCATCGACAAGAGCCCGATCCGCGACACGACGGTCATCATCGTGACCAGCGATCACGGCGAGGCCTTCGGCGAGCACGGCATGTTGCGCCACGGTTTCGAGGTGTGGGACGAGCTCATCCGGGTGCCGCTCATCGTTCATGTGCCCGGCGTGCCGGCGCGCAGGGTTTCGACGCGGCGGAGCGCCATCGACCTGGTGCCGACCGTGCTCGACCTGTTCCGGGCCCCGTCACCGACCGGAGCCGGCTCGGACTTCGTGAGCGGCGCGTCGCTGCTGTTCGACCTCACGAACCCCGAGGGCTACCAGGCCAAGGAACGCGTGATCTTCGCCCACATGACCGCCGGCCCCAACAACGCCGATCGGCAGGCGTTCATCGACGGCGGGAAGAAGCTCGTCCTGAGCGAAGGCCGCGCTCTCGGCCTCTACGACTTGGAGGCCGACCCGGGCGAGAAGAAGGACCTGCTCGACGACGCCGAGCTCAAGGAGAAGGTCACGGGACGCTACCGTGCGTTCTTCAAGGAGCTCCGCGAGGTGAAGGTCAAGAAGGAGTGAGCGGAGTTCCGCCGCGGCGGATGTCGCCGAGCACGCTGCGCAAGAATGGCGCGCCCCTGACGATCAACGCGAGGCCGCTCACCGCTTGCCACACCACGCTGAACGCCAAGATGCGTTCGGGTGGCGCCCAGGGGGAAAGCAGGAGCCAGGCGCCTTGCACGGCGCCGAAGCCCGCCACGTTGATGGGGAGCGAGGCGACGACCAGGATCACGGGCATGTACGACAGCATGACCCCGAGCGGGATCTCGAGACCGAACCAGGTCGCTGCGAGCCAGGTGGAGCCCGTGGTGGTGGCATGCTGCAAGAGGCGGATCCCGAGCTGTGCGACGCCACGACGCCGGCCCACCTTGGCCCAAGCGTGCAGGAATCCGACGCGTTCGAGCCGGGTGCTCGGGACCACGAGCAAGAAGGCGGCGAGGGCGATGGCGATGGTGGCGGCCGTCGGCAGGACGGCGCCGGGAACGTCGGGGCGGCCGACGAGGATCACCAGCGTGGCGTACAGGCACACCGAACCGAGCTCCGCTGCCACGACGTAGAGCAACAAGCCACCGGCCCGACCGAGGCTCAGGCCCGTCCGACGCGCGAGCCAGGTCGCGTACACACCTTGGCCGAGCGCGTAGTGCACGATGTGGAGCACGACCGAAGCCGCCTTGCCCTTCGCCATCACGAAGTAGCCAGGTGCGGCCGCTTTGCCCAGGAGGCCGCGGAGCACCGTGGTGTCCGCCCACGACACGAACGCGAGCGACACGACGTAGGTCACGAGCGCGAGCGGAACCAGTGGTCCCGAATTCCCTTTGCGCATCTCCGCGCGGATCGCCGAGATGGAGTAGCGCGTGGTGAGGAACCAAATCACCAGGCCGGCCAAGACGTAGGGCAGTACCCAGGTGGCCAGGCTGCGGAGCCGGCGCCGGGGCGCGACGGGCACGCTCCGCTCTTCGAGGCCCGGTCGCTCCGCCTCCCGCTCGGTCATCGAGTCATCGTCCGTGATCCAGAGCGGCGCCGAGCTCGAGCGCCTGTGCCAGAAGCCCCGGCAGCCCGCCGGTGTGCAAGAAGAGCACGCGTCTCGGCTTCGGCTCGAGGCGCGACAGCCCGAACAGCGCTTTGCCGGTGTAGACCGGGTCGAGCACGAGCCCCGTGCGGCGCGAGACAGCGACCAGGAAAGCCTGCTGCTCGGCGCTCATGATCGCGTAGCCGGGGCCCTTCCACTCGTCTCGCACTTCGAGCCGCGCGCCCCGCTGGAGCTCGGGCTGGAGCTGTTCGGCGTCCATCACGATGCGGCCGACGACCCGCTCGAAGTAGTCGGCGTCGTCGCACACGGCCACGGCGATCACCCGCGGCGCCACGTCGTATTCGCGCGCACCGAGCACGACGCCGGCGGCCGTTCCCCCCGACCCGCACGCGAAGACGACCGCGTCGAACGCGTGGGGACCGCCCCCCAAGCCGAGGTCGAGCTGCGCGCGGACCTCGCGCATCGCGTCGACGTAACCGAGCGAGCCGAGGGCGTTCGAACCGCCCTCCGGGATCACGTAGGGGCGTTCGCCTCGGGCCTCGAGCTCCGCCGCTGCCTGCGCCAGGACGCGCGCCCGCTCTCGATACTGTTCGGGGCTGATCAGGCGGATGTCCGCGCCCGCCAGCCGATCGAGCAGCACGTTGCCCGAGGCTGCCACCGGTTCGGCGGGCGTGCGGGTGCGGAGGAAAAGGAGACAGGAAAATCCGAGCTCGGCGGCGACCAGTGCCGTCGCCCGCGCGTGGTTCGACTGGAGCCCGCCACAGGTCAAGATCACGGTCGCGCCGCGGGCTCGGGCGTCCGCCAACAGGTACTCGAGCTTTCGCAGCTTGTTGCCGGCGGTGGCGCCGCCGGTCATGTCGTCGCGCTTCACCCAGACACTCGTGCCGACCAGCGAATCGAGGGCGTCGGAGCGCCAGAGCGGGGTCGGAAGGTGGGCGAGGGCGAGCTTGCCCAGCATCAGCCCACCGTCACCAGCATGGCTCCGCCTTCGACGGCGTCGCCGGGCTGCACGTGGACCTTCTGCACCACACCGCTCTTTGCTGCCGAGAGCTCGTTCTCCATCTTCATGGCTTCCACGACCACCAAGGGAGCGCCCGCGGAGACCTCGTCGCCCTCCGCCACCAAGAGCTTCACGACCTTGCCCGGCATGGGCGAGCGCACGCTGCCGTCCTGCGCTTCGCCGCCCCCGCCGCGAAGCTCCGCGGCCGCACGCATGCGCGCGCTCTCGACGTCCACGGTCGCGCGGCGACCGCTGACGACGGCGGAGAGCTTGGGGAGCTCGCCGTCCAGCACGACGTCGAACACGCGGTCGCCGATCTGGATCGTTCGGGCATTGCCCGTGTGGACGAAGCGCGCCGGAAGCACGGTTGCGTCGGCAATATCTGCGTCGGCCGACCCGAGGAGATAGACCTCGTGACGTCCACCCGGCAATTCTGCCACTTCCACTACCCGTTCTTGGCCGTCGATGTTCACGAAGTAGCGCATGCGATTTGGCGCGGAAACTAGCTCAACTCGGCCCGCAAGGCGAGGGGAGCCAAGCGCCCATCCCCCACCGTGGCGTTTCGTAGCATTCTCCATCCACCTCGAGCTTCGGAGGACGCGGTGACGATTCGCGTCGAATGCATGCAAGCGCCCGGCGACGTCGAGCTCGTCGAGCGCAAGGGCCTCGGCCACCCCGACACGATCTGCGACGCACTCGCGGAGGAATTCAGTCGGGCGCTGTCTCGGCACTACCTCGCGCAGTTCGGCACGATCTTGCACCACAACGTGGACAAAGCGCTGCTCGTCGGCGGAAGCTCCCGTTCGGCGTTCGGTGGCGGCGAGGTGATCGAGCCGATGGAGATCCACCTTGCTGGACGCGCCGTGAGTGAAGTCGGTGGCGTCGAGATCCCGGTCGAGGAGCTCGCGCGACAGGCCTGCGACGGCTGGCTTCGGGAGAACCTGTTCGCCCTCGACCCCGCGCGCCACGTGCGGGTCTTCGTGCACGTACGCCGCGGCTCGGCGGATTTGCGAGAGCTGTTCGATCGCCAGCGCGGCCGGGGTCTTCCCGTCGCGAACGACACGTCGTTCGGTGTGGGGTTCGCTCCGCTTTCGGCTCTCGAGGAGCTGGTGCTCGAGCTCGAGCGCGAGCTGAACTCGGAAGCCCGCCGGCGCCGGGATCCGTGCGGCGGCGAAGACGTGAAAGTGATGGCGCGGCGCGCGGGCGCCGAGGTCGAGCTCACCGTCGCGCGCGCCTTCGTCGACGTCCATCTAGCCGACCTCGAGAGCTATCTCCAAGCGAAGGCCCGGGTCGAATCCCGCGCCAGGGAGCTGGCTCGAGCCCGCGGGATCGACGCGCGCGTCGTCGTCAACGCCAGCGACGCGCCCGAACTCGGGTCGCTGTATTCGACCGTGACCGGCACGAGCGCCGAGAGCGGCGACGACGGCCAGGTGGGCCGAGGCAATCGCGTCAACGGCCTGATCACTCCCCACCGTCCCATGAGCCTGGAGGCGGCGGCCGGCAAGAACCCCGTGAGCCACGTGGGCAAGCTCTACAACCTGACGGCGCTCTTGGCGGCCCGACGCATCGTCTCGGAGCTCGACGCCCGCCACGCCGAGGTCTACCTCGTGAGCTGCATCGGGCGCCCGGTGAACGAGCCCGAGCTGGTTCACGTGCGAGTCGTACTGGACGAACCCGCGCGTGCGAGCGAGCTCGGGTCCACCTTCGTCGAGCTGGTCCACGACGAGCTCGCCCGTATCCCCGAGCTCGCGCCGCGGCTACTCGCCGGCGAGCTCGGCGTCTGGTAGGGAGCTGGGGCCGTCCGATGCCTGAACCGAAACCCTTGTCGCCGAGCGAGCTCCGCCGCGTATCCGAGGCCGAAAGCCTCGGCTTCGAGTCGACCCTCGAGCTCGAGCCACTGGACCACCCGCTCGGGCAGGAGCGCGCCGTCGAGGCCACGCGCTTCGCCGTGAGTCTGAATCGCCAAGGGTACAACTTGTTCGTGCTCGGCCCCAGCGGCTTCGGCAAGCACGCGTTCGTGCGTCAGATCCTCGAGCAGGCCGCCGTGTCGCGCGAGGTGCCTCCGGACCTCGTGTACGTCTACGACTTCGAGCGCGGACAGCGGCCGCGTGCCCTTTCGCTGCCGGCCGGTCGGGGCCGCGAGCTGTCTCGTGACATGCAGAAGCTGGTGGAAGACCTGCGCGCGGCCATCCCGGCCGCGTTCGAGAGCGACGATTTCCGGGCCAAGCTCTCCCACATCGAAGACGAGCTTCGCGCGCGGCCCGAGAAGGTGTTCCACGAGGTCGAGGAGCTGGCCAAGACCCAGGGCATCGCCGTGGTCCGCTTGCCGACCGGCGTCGGCTTCGCGCCGATGAAGAACGGTGACGTGCTCGCGCCAGACGAATTCGAGAAGCTGCCCGAGGCGGATCGCGAGCGACTGGAGAAGGCCGTGGGCGAGCTGCAGAAGAAGCTCCAAGCGGGCCTCCGCGATCTCCCGCGCTGGGGCAAGCAAGCGCGAGAGGAAGTCCGCGAGCTCCATCGCGAGGTGACGCGGTTGGCCGTGGACCAAATCGTCGCAGACGTGCTCGAAAAGTACGCCGACCTGCCCAAGGTCTCGAGCTACCTCGAGGCCGTGCGCCGCGACGTCATCGAAAACGCCGAGGCCTTCCGCCACGAGGAGGAAAAGAACCCTCTGGCGGAACTCGGAGGCAGCCGCAAGCCGTTCCAGCGTTACGGCGTGAACCTGCTGGTCGACAACTCTCAGGCCAGCGGGGCACCGGTCGTCTACGACGACCGACCCGCCATCGACAGCTTGCTCGGGCGCATCGAGCACCGCGCCGAGCTCGGCGCGCTGGTCAGCGACTTCACGCTGATCCAGGCCGGGAGCCTGCACCGCGCCAACGGTGGCTACCTGATGCTCGACCTGCGTCAGCTGCTGACGCACCCCCACGCCTGGGAGTCGCTCAAGCGCGCGCTGTTCGCCCGTGAGATCCGCATCGAATCGCTGGGGCAGATGCTCGGCTTCTCCGCGGGCGCCAGCCTCGAGCCCGAGGCGATCGCGCTCGACGTGAAGGTCGTCGTGATCGGAGACCGCTACCTCTTCCACCTGCTTTCGGAGGTCGATTCCGACGTGGGCGAGCTCTTCAAGGTCGTGGCCGACTTCGATGATCGAATCGATCGAACCGGCGAAAACGCCGCGGCCTTCGCCCGGCTCATCGCCACCCTTTGCCGGCGCGACGAGCTCAGCGCGTTCGGACGCGACGCCGTGGCTCGCGTCCTCGACGAGAGCTCACGGGCCACCGGGGACAGCCGGAAGCTCTCGACGCGCGTGCGCGATCTCACCAATCTCCTGCACGAGGCCGAGCACTACGCGGTCGAACGCAACGCGAGCCTGGTGAGCAGCGCCGACGTCGAGAGCGCGGTGCGCGCGCGCATTCATCGCCAAGATCGCCTGCGCGAGCGCGTCCACGAGCAGATCTTGAAGGACACGCTCCTGATCGACACGCAGGGCGAGCGGGTCGGTCAGGTGAACGGGCTTTCGGTGCTCGAGTTCGGTGGCTTCGCGTTCGGAATGCCGACGCGCATCACGGCCACGGCCCGAGTGGGCGACGGCAAGGTGGTGGACATCGAACGCGAAGTGGAGCTCGGCGGCGCGCTCCACAGCAAAGGCGTGTTGATCCTCTCGAGCTACTTCGCGGCGCGCTACACGCGGCACATTCCGCTCTCGCTGTCGGCGAGCCTGGTGTTCGAGCAGTCGTACGCCGGCGTGGAAGGGGACAGCGCCTCATTGGCCGAGCTCTGCGCGTTGATCTCGGCGCTGTCGGCCGTCGCGGTGAAGCAGAACATCGCCATGACCGGGTCCGTGAACCAACACGGGGTCGTTCAGGCCATCGGCGGCGTGAACGAGAAGATCGAAGGCTTCTTCGACATCTGCCGGGCGCGCGGGCTGACCGGAGATCAAGGGGTCATCATCCCGGAGAGCAACGTGCCGCATCTGATGCTGCGCCCCGACGTCGTCGAGGCCTGCCGCGCTGGCCAGTTCCAAGTATTCCCCGTGCGGACGGTGGACGACGCGGTTTGGGTATTGACCGGCAAGGAGCCAGGTGAAGCCAACGCGGAAGGGGACTTCCCCGAGGGCAGCGTCAATGCCGGCGTGCTCGACCAGCTCGTGCAATTCGCCGTCATTGGCGAGACTTTCTCACGCATGGTGAAGATCAGCGCCGAAGGCGAGGCCGACGACGACGATCCAGAGAACGATCCCCACGAGAGCAACTGATGGCGCGCATCGTCGTCGGCTTCGATTCCACCGCCAGCGAAGCGCTCGTCGCGGCGGCGGCGCGCCTGGCTCAGGCGCTCGGGAGCGAGGTCGTGGGCGTGTTCGTCGAAGCGCCGGCCGCGCTGCACTTGGCAGAGCTGCCGTTCGCCGTGCTGGTGGAGCACTCGGGGCGGGTTCAGTCTCTGGACGCCGAACGCGTCCAGCGCCTCTGGCGAGTCGCCGCCACGCGCGCCGAGAGCGAGCTCAGCCGTGCGGCGGAGCGCGAGAACGTCAGGGTCAGTTTCCGCGTGCGCCGCGGTCAGTTCCTGGGTGAGCTGGAGGCGGTCGCCGAGGAACGCGACGTCATCGTGATCGATGCCGGTCGCGCGCTGCCCCGCCGACATCGCGCGCACGGCTCGGTGGCGGTGGCGAGCGAGCGGCCCGAATCCATCCTGCCCCTGCTCGACCTCGCACACCTGCACCGCGAGGCTCTGGCGCTCGTTCCCACGAGCCGCCGCGCTGCCGAGGCGTGGTCTCACGCCCGCGCTGCCGCTCCGCATCGCCGTTCTGACCGATTTCACGCCGGCCAACGTGGCTCGGCGCGCCGCCGGTGCCCCTCGGGGGCCGGCTCCTGCGGTCCGGACGGACGACTGGGGCGACACCTCCAGACCCTGCGCCAGAAGTCGAGTGCCCGCTGGCGCCGTGCGCTGAGCCCGCTTTTTCTCGCGAATTCCCGGGGCGAGGCCTGCTCGGATCCGCGAAAGTCCCGACTCGGTAGTTGACGGAATCAATTTCGCGTGAAGATGTGGGCGGGAGGTTTTGTCGCACGATGAAATTTCGTTCCCTTATGTTCCTTGGTCTGGTGGGTGCCCTCGGCGTGACCGTTTGCGGCGGAGATGACGACGGCGGTGGCAGCGGCGGCTCGAGCGGCGGCGGTTCCGGTGGAACCAGTGGCAGCGGCGGCGCCAACACGGGCGGCACGAGCAGCGGTGCTCGGGTTCCGGGTGCAGTGCGGGTTCCGGTACGGGCGGCAGCGCCGGCTCGGGCACGGGTGGAAGCGCCGGCTCGGGCACGGCGGCTCGGGCACCGGCGGCTCCGGCACCGGCGGCTCGGGTACCGGCGGCGCCGGCACCGGCGGCTCGGGCACGGGTGGAACCGGCGGCGGCGGTGGCAACATGACCCCCGAGGCGTTCTGCGCGTCCTACGAGACCACGTGCACCTTCTCGGGCACCGACCACTTCACGAGCAGCCAGGACTGCAAGACGAAGTACGCTGCTTTCGGCGAGACGCAGAAGACCTGCACGAACACTCACCTCGGGCTTGCGGATTCGACGACGTCGATCCACTGCACGCACGCGGCGGGCCAGCCGCCCTGCGGCCCCTGACGGCGTTTCCGTTTCGATGGCGCGGCGCAGGGCACAGGTGGCCCTGCGCCGGCGTCATTTCGACGCCCGCACGCATTTGACGAACGCTCCGGGCTGGATCCAGCGAGGATCGTTCAGCGCACGCGCGAGCTCCGGATCGGCGTCGCCGCAAGCGCGCGGCAAGCGGGCCCCTGGCGAGGCCCGTTCGCGCAGCCGTGTCAGCCCGAGCTCGATGGCCGTGCGCGCCGGTGCCACCGCCCGGACCCTGCGCAGGAGAGCGAGGAGCAGCGCTCGAGCGTCGTGGCCAGAGGTCCAGAGCACGTGGACGAACGCGCCCGAATCGAGGACGGCAGCGGCGTTGCCCGGCTCCCTCGTGAGGCTGCCCACCACGGCCTTTCGCCCTGCGATGACGCGACGGTCGAAGGGGCGAAGCGTCACTTCGCGCAGCAGGGCGGCGCGCAGCGCGCGCCCATGGAGCCTCAAGATCACCAGCTCGCCGTCGGGACCCTTCGCCGAGAGCACGTGACCCGAGAGCGTGGGCGTCCACTCGGGGGGGAGCTCGATCACGAGCCCATCGGCGCTCTCGAAACGCCGGCCGCTCAGCTTCGCCGAGCGCTCCCCGAGTGGCAGACCATCGATGGAGGCGAGATAGCGCGCGCGGCCGAGCTCGCCGCTCGTCGTCCCAGCGAGCAGCAGGATGCGCGCGCGCCGAGCCGCGGGCTCCGGGTGCGGATCGGGCTCGCCGTCCCCTTGGCTGCACTCCGCCGCGCTGTGTCGCCTCCTGCACAGGTGCTGCGCGCCGCGCCCGAGGGCGTCGAGTGCGGAAGCGAGCGCTTTGGGATCGTAGCCGGCGGCCCCGAGATAGCGCACTGCGAGCGCGTCGGCCTGGCGTTCCTCGTCGGCGTCGAGCGCGAAGGCGCCGACGTCGCGCGAGTCGACACGGGCGGGAACGCCGTGGCGCTCGGGCTCGGGATGCCCCGCGAGGGAGTGCGCCATCTCGTGGGCGATCACGGCCGCGAGCTCCGCTTCGGACTCGAGGGCCGCGAGAGCGCCGCGTGAGATCACGAGCACGCCGCCAGGCAGCGCGTCCGCGGAAGGCTCGAAGTCATCGCTCACCCGCAGCTCGAACGTGTCCTTCCGCGAGCCCGCCGCGCGCGCGATGCGGGCCGCTACCCGGCCCACGTATCGAGCGAGCTCGGGATCGGTGTATTCGCCGGTCGAGCCCAGCAGGAGATCCGAAACGACCTGCCCTGCGGCGACGCTCGGCGCCGGGGTCGTCGGCGTCGAAGGCGCGCGCTGACACGCGAGCGCGAACCCGGTTGCGAAAATCCAGAGGCGTCTCATCGCCCGGCTCGGATCTTGATCGTCGCGTCCAGCGCCGCCGATTCGGGGTCGAGCGCGGTCTCGATCTCGACTGCGTCCCCGCGGTCGAGCTTCTGGTGAGCCTCACGGATCCGAGCGAGCCCTTCGGCGGCCGCGACCCGACCGAACACGGCGCCCGGGGCGAGCGCGAAGAGCTTCCGGTAGGTCGACTCGGGCCAGCGCAGGTCGCCCGCGACCGTGAGCTTCCGCAGGTGGTAGCGTTTGCCCTCGGTGAGGGGAAAGACGACGCGGAGCGTGTGGCCTCGGCGGTCTCTCGTCACGCGCGGCTTGCCGAGATCGACGCCGAGGTAGCCGAGATCGTAGTAGCGCGCCCGAATGCGCGAGCCGTCGGCGTCCAGCAGATCTTCGCGCAGGGCCCTGCCGACCTGGTTCACCGAGCCGTCGTGGGTGTCGACGAGCGCGACCAGTTCTCGGTCCGAGAGCACCTGGTTGCCGTCGAACTCGAACGCTCCGATGCGATAGCGGGCGCCGGTCACGACCCGCACCGTCAGGGCCACCGTATCGCGATCTCTCCGGCTCTCGGCGCTCACGTGTGCATCCAGGAAGCCGCTCGCGCGATAGTGGTCTTCCAGGGCCTGGGTCGAGCGCGCGACGCGCGCCCGGTCGAAGAGCTCGCCCGCGACGAGCGGAACGTGTCGTCCGGGCGGGAGCGCGTCCACTCCCACGTAGTCGACCCGGGTTATGCGTGGCCGTTCGCGCACGGTGTAGCGGAGGCGCACTCCGCCGGCCCACGGCGTGACCTCGGCCGTGACGTCCTCGAACACTTCGAGCTCGAGCAGACGTCGCACGTCTCCGGCCACTACGCTCTCGTCGAGCGCGTCACCGACTCGGGCCCGAAGCGCCCTCTCGGCTATGGCTTCGGGGAGTCGCGTTCTACCGTCGAGTTCGCGCGCGCGGATGGGCGCTCCCCATTCGGGCTCCACCACCGGCAGTTCCGCCTCGGTTCGGACCGCGGTAGCGGGCGGCGCTGGCCGAGCCGCGGGAGCCCGCGCCCCGCCACAAGACACCAGGATCAGAGTCGTCCAAAGGATTCGACGCATGCGCGCCTCCGAAGTACGGAAATGAACGACGGACGCGAGGAGCTGCCATCGGCTCGCATCACGCCGTACTCGAGGAGCTGCGCTCGAAGCGCGCGCCGGTAGACCGGCTCGGAGTAGCCCTGCTCCAGGGCGAGCTGCAGGAGCTCCGCGCGATCGAGCTTCTGTTCTCGGGCGATGGAGTCGAGGGCGCGGTCCACTTCCGCGTCGGAGACTTGGATGCGGAGCCGCGCAGCGCGCTCGGCCACGAGCCGCTCGACGATGGCGTCTTCACGGGCAGCGCGCAGCGCCGTTCGGAGCCAGGCCACGCGGCTCCACGCCGGATCGGCCGCGTGGCGCGCGAGCTCGGGGCGGATGCGCGTGCGGAGCTCGGAAAGCAGGATGGGTTCGCCGTTCACGCGAGCCACCATGCGATCGGCGAGGCGCGCTTCGGCCGCGGCGGACGGCGTCGCGAAAGCGAGGAAGAGCCCGGCGAGCCAGGGCGTGCGCATGCGTCGCGTTCAGCAATCCGCGTGCCGGCCGGGGCCCGGGGTTTTTGTCGCGGCGCCGGCTGCCGCGAGAAGCGTGGTTCACGGGCGACCTGTGCCGCTCGTGCGTCAGGACGCGCTTCCCTTCCGCCTTGCGCTCTCGTGGAGCCTACTTCACGAGGCTGGTGCAGCCGAACTGGACCACGATTTGCACCTTGCCGGTGGCGGCGCCAGCGGCCTGGGCGGCGCTGCACGAGGCGGGGCAGAGCAAGACGTGGGTCGGATTCTGGGCGTCGTCGTAGTACCAGCCGCCGTTCTGATCGCAGCTGGCGGCGCCGGCGACTTTGTAGAGCGGCGTCGTCGTCGAGCCGTCCACGACCGCCACGTTCACCTTGGCCGGATCGAGCGTTCCGGTCTTGGGTGTGGGCAGGGGAAGCGAGCACGACAGCTTCGACGTGGTGCTCACGGCCTTGGCGACGTCGTCGAAGAACGGGCCCCAGGCGGCCGCACCGGCGCAGATTTGGGCGCGTACGCCCCCGGTCTTCTGGACGAGCGCCGTGTAGGTGGGGCCCGAGCTCGGCGGCGACGTGCCGCCGGGGTATTGGCACTTCACGTTGGGATCGCTAGCCGAGCCGAAGCCGTAGAGTGCGCTGAAGACGTAGCCCAGGAACAGGCCGTTCCAACTCGGATCGAGGATGCCCGGCGGCAGCGTCAACGAGTTGAAGGGGTTCTTCCCGCCCGCGAAGTTCTCGAAGTCCTGGGCGGTGAGCCGCGAGTTGTCGTCGCTCACCACCACCAGGGTCTTCGTGGCGCTCGGTCGGAGCCACTGCTTCCAAGGCTCGCCGCCCTTCTCGTCGGCCGCGGTGTAGCCGGCGGTTTGACCCAAGGTGCCGAGGATCTGCTCGAGCGGCTGCGTGCTCCGAATGTCGATGCTCGACTGGAAGAAGCGCGCGCCGTTCCCGCAGTTCGAGTCGCCGGCGAGCGGCGGAGGGATGCACACGGCGTAGCGATTCGAGCCCGCCACCACCACGGGGTTCTGCTTGCTGCGGAGGCTCAGCATGATCACGCGGTAGTCGAGGTTCTTGGCCGCGATCAGGCTGCTGAAGGCGTTCAGGCCCTTGGTCAGCTCGTCGATGGCGGGCTGCATGCTCGTCGAGTTGTCGATGGTCCAGATGATGTCCACCGGCAGTAGCTCGGGCGTTGCCTGCTCGGTGGCGGTGGCGCACGCAGCATCCGGATTGAACGGCGAGTCGCTCACCACGATGTCGAGGCTCGCGTCGCCCGCCGTGCCGCCGCTCGCGGTGCCGCCTGCTCCCACGCCCCCGCTCGCATCGGCGCCGCCGAAGCTCGCGTCGTTCGTGCCCCCGGCGCCTGCGCCGCCGCTGTCGAGCTCCGGATCGAGGCCACCCGCGTCGGTGGCGCAGGCCACGAACGCGAGACCGGCCGAGAGAAGTGCGAGCGCCGGAGTACGCAGCATCGACCCATCAGCCTAACGCGAATGGCCGCGCCGCGCACCCGCGCGCGTCACTTGGGAGGAACTTGGACGAAGGAACAGGAGCCCTGGCCAGTCGCCTTGGCGAGGCACTGATGGCTCGACGGGTGCGACAGGTAGTAGACGTCACTGCCGCTCGAGGTGAAAAAGCGTCCGATCAGGTTCACCAGGTACTGCCCCGAGTCCCAGTTCTGACACGGGTCGGAGGGGTCGAAACCGTGTACGCCTTTCGGCTGCACGTAGGCCTGGAGCTGCGCCACGATGCGTTGGTCCGCTTTCCAGGCGCTCTGGTCCGGCGAGAAGGGCTTGCCCTTGAGCCGCGGCGCCCAGACGGCACTCACGCTGGCAGGGTCCGCGGGCATGGAGATCCGACCCGTGCGCAAGGGGACGCTGGCCTCGACTTCACCGTAGAGGCCCTGGCTCTCGTCGATGACGTCGATGTCGTAGAGAGACTGGGCGCAATCGTCTTCGCTGATGGCGTTCTTCACGCAGCGCCCGCTGACGCAGCTCTGTCCGCTGAGGCAGGAAGTGCTGTCGGTGTCCGAGCAGTTCGGGTGGCACACGATGTCTTCCGTCGTCACCGGCACCTCGTTGGGCTTGCAGGCCTTGAGATCGGCCGGCTCGGCGCGCGCCAAGCGATTGATGCCCTCGATCACGTGATTGTCGATGAGCGCACGGTTCGGCGTGACCCCTCCGAGCGCCGCGAAGAGGTCGTTCGGCGTCACGTAGTCGGCGTATGCGGGGTAGCGATCCGCTGCGTCGGGTACCAAGAACGGCAGCGCTCCCGCCACGCGCCCGAGGGCGATGCCCGAGTTCAGCGGGACGTTCATGTCGCCCACGGTCACGATGTTGAGCATGCCCTTGGGCTTCATGAGCTCCCCCGACGGATCGGTCATGCCACGGAGCGCGTAGTAGGGCGCGTAGTTCACCGGATCGCCCGGATCGATGATGTTGGATGCGAGGCTCATGAAGCGCCGCAGGGACGGCGTCTGGCGGATGTGGCCGAAGCCTTCGGCGGGCGCGACCAGCGCGGAGCCCTTGGGGTAGTACTTGTTCTGGAACTTGGAGCAGCCACCCTCGGATTCGCAGACCACGTCGCCGGTCAGCGGGTCCTTGCCGCCGTTCGGGATGAGCCCGTCCCCCCAGGTATTCACGAGCTCCACCCTGTGGCTCTCGTCCAGGCTGATGTTGCAGCCGTGGTCGGGGTCGTAGCTGTCGACGGCGTCGGGCTGATCCCAGAGCTGGACTTCCAGCTTGTCGCCGATGCTCGACGGGATGCCGATGCGGAAGCGCCCATCGCTGTCCATCCGCGCACAGCGCACCTCACCGTTCTTGCCGTTCGAGACCATGACCGTGCCGCCTTTGGCGGCGTAGGCAGTCTTGTCGACGCAGCCGAACTCGACCTCACGGTCGTTGTTCACGTCGATCAGGACGAAGCGCAGCGAGACCTGGCCCTCGCTGCACTTGGTCTCCTTCTCCTGGTTCGCGTCGTAGAACTCCTTGGCCGGCACGCCGACCACGAGGGGGCCGAAGTTCCGGAGGTAGATGCCCTCGAAGGCGCCGCCCTGGAACGTGCGGGCGCCCACGTCGAGGAGCCCGCCCGCCCCCGAGGTCGGCGCCGAAGCCACCACGTTGGGATCGAGGGCGGCCACGAACGGCGCGAGGATTCCGCCGAGGGACTGGCCCCAGGCGTAGTACTCGGAGTTCGGCCCGCCGATGTCGGGGGTTCCGTCACCGTCGAAGTCGCCAGCGAGATCGTTGGGGAGCCCGTCGCCGTTGTAGTCCTGGAGCAGGCGACCCGTCTTCGGGTCTTTGGTGTGGCGCGCCAGGGCCTTGCCGTCGAAGCCCTTGAACACGCGGAACATCTGCAGGAGATCCACCGCGCTCTGCCGCACCACGTCGCGCGTGTGGAAGAGGTAGCTCGTCCAGTAGTCGCCGCCCGAGTCTTTGGAGCCGTTGCCGTCGAGATCGCGCGCGCGGCCCGTCAGCAGCGCGCTCGCGAAAGGACCTTCGCAGGCGCTCTTGAACAGGTTGCGCGCGAGTTGGAGCTCGGTCTCTCCGAGGTCGAGCCCGTGGAAGGTGGCGTTCATGCCCACCGACGCGATGCCGTGGGCCGCCAAGTGCCCGGCGAAGCCGAGCACTTCGAGGCTGCTCGAAGTGTAGCCGTGGCCGTAATAGGCGACCGGGAATGGTTGCTTTTTCTTCTCGGTGTTCTTGGGGACGACGAGCAAGAACTGCACCTTGTCGCGGTAGAGCTTGCCTTCGCCCGTCCTGAAATCCATGTCGAACGAAGCGTTCGGGTCCTTGCCCTTCGGTCCGCCGTCGATGAAGAACGGGCTGTCGAATTCACCAATGGCGATGTGGCTGATGGAATCGAAGGAGTTGATCAGCGTCGTGAGCGAGGGCCCTTCGAAACCGAACCCCTGCTTGGCCAGATCGTTCAGCGTCTGCTTGACGGTCTCGAACTTCACGATGTGGAAGTTCTTCACCTTGTCCACGCACTTCGGGTTCTTCTCCCAGCCCTCGGGTTCTTCGCTGCCGTCCGCCAGCGCCTCGAGATCGACGAGGCCTGCTGCGCGGGCGAGATCGGTGTGGGCGGGGTACTCTTTGGCGAGGCGCGCCAGCGGGCCTTTCCCGTAGAGGCCATCGCGGATGATGCGCAAGTCCTCTTGCACCGGCTGCGTGGTGAACGTCCACGCGAACGCCACGTGCCGGAAGCCCGTGCCGCCGATGTCGCCGTAGTAGGAGGCGAGCTCCTGGTTCTTCAGGTGCGACTCGAGGCGGTGCATCGCCTCCTCTTGAGCCGGGTGGTAGACGAAGTCGAAGGGCGAGCGCACCGGCTCGCCGCCGGCGCACTTGCTGGGGTCCCCGCCGCAGTCGAGCACGCGGTCGGTCACGACCACGGCGTATTGGGTCTTTTCCTGGAGTGGGATCAGCGGCCGCGCGATCAACGTGTCGGTCTCCCGCTCGTAGTAGGTGAGCAGGTTGTCGGCCACGCAGCGGTCGCGCTCGCGCTCGGTGACCTGCCCGAGCGCCACCGCGGCTTGCGATGGGCAGGCGTCGGGGTTCTTGAAGTTGGGGATGTCGAGCACGCCGTCGAAGTCGGTGTCCCACTCGGGCTTGTAGCTCGGCACGCCGTCGACGAGCGCCGTCGGCCGCCGCTTGCCCGTGCTCGGATCGATGGTCTCGTCGGCGGTGTCCCACATCAAGTTCTGCTCGCTCCGACGCGTGTCGTTTCGCCAGTACTTGTTCTTCTCGCGCACGACGTATTGGAACGCGCCCTCGCCGATGTCGACGATGGCGGGGATGCCCGTGTCGAGGTTCACGATGTAGATCGCGTCGTTCTCGAGCTCGTAGTCGTCGCCCTGGTGACGGGCCTGGAGGTTCGAGATATCGATGGCCGGTTGTGCCAGGTTGTCCTTGCGGCGCTGGAAGCCGACGGTGATGGGCGCATAGGTGCCGAAGCCTTCGAGCTGGTCGAACTTCCTGCGCGCGGTCGATTCGATGTGGGTCGGCGCTACCGTGCTCGCGTTCACGCGCATGCCGGTGCGGCTCGTCGGGTCCGGCCACATCGCCTGGTCGTTGGGGAAGGGGATGTCGGGCAGGGGCTTGTGGTAGAGGTCCCACTTCACCGTCGAGCCCTTGCCGTCGGGAGTCCGTCCGAGTCCGTCGGGGATCTCGTCGACGCTGCACCCGAGAGACAGGCCCGCGAGCAGTGTGAGCGAAGCACCGAGTCCGAGCTTCTTCATGGTTTCTCCCTCAGTATTGCAGCCCGAGCCGGGCCACTCCCAGGTACTGGTTGTCGAGCTTCTGTCCCGCGGCACTCGCGAACGCGTTGCCCGGGAACAGCACACCGCCTTGAGCGCCGAGCTCCAGCGTCATGCCGTAGTCGAGCGGCAATCGGTACTCGACGCCCGTGTCGAGCTCGATGCCGAGGTCGTGACTGCGCGGGTCGCCGCCGTCGTAGTTGCGGAAGTTGCCGGTGGTCGCCACCTGCACGGGGTCGACGAAGTCGGCGGTCGACTGGGCGATGACGGCGCCGAACTTGAGGTCCAGGGGTCGGGTGGGTCGCCACACCACCGTCGGGTAGAGGTACGTCGCGCCGAAGACGGCGCCGTTCGAGGCCAAGAGGTCCGAACCCGCCGGCGGTCGACCCGTGAGCCCCGGGTCGGCGGCGGTGCTGGCGGCGCGGGCGGTCTTCCAAGCGAGGACCTCGTCGAACAGGATGAGGCCCACGTTGTGGTTCGGATCGAAACGGAAGCGGCGTGACACGCCGTCGTTCGGATCGGCGTCGCCCTGGGCGTAACCCCACTCGATGCTGGCGACGAAGTTGCCCCAGCGATCGTCGCCGGTGCCCGACGTGGTCACCACGCCGAAGCGAGTCGCGGCGCCGAGCGCGCGCACGTGCTCGCGCTCGTTGTTCCGGCTCTGGTTCACCGTGCGCACGTAGCTCGTGTCGCCCAGGAGATAGGCGATCTCGTATTCGCCGAACACGTGGCCGTGTACGCCAGGAACCTTGGCGTTGAACTTCCCGCTCGAGTCGAGCACCCATACACCCAGCGTCTCGTCGAACTCTCGACCCGGAATCGACTCGCGGGTGCGACGCTGGTGGCGGTAGACGCCGTAGAAGCCGATCATGTTGTCGTGCTTGTCGGCATAGAACGCGGCCAGAACGCCCTGGAACGCGCGGTCTTCGTCGGTGAGGTCGGCCGTCGCGTCTTTGAACACGAGGTCGCCCGCCACGGCGACGTTGAACGGAGAGTCTTTGCCGGCGGGCTTCGTGGCGAAAGCGATGCGCTCGGCGATGGACCCCCCGCGGTAGTCGCCGAACAACGAAGGGTGGTCGCCGTCGTTGGCCAAGAGGCCCATGCCCCAGTGTGACGGTTGCTGCCCGACGCGGAACAGGCCGATGGGCGAGAGGTATTCGAGATAGAGCCAGCGCGGCGCGATTTCGAGCGGTTGCCTCTCGTCGTACGCGGGGTCGGCGGCGTCGACGTGGTCGGTCTCTTGGCCTGCGATGAAGCCGCGCGGGACGTCGAGCTGGCCGATCACCGTGAGCTTGTCGCGGTACGACAGGCGCGGCGTCAGGCGGAGCCAGTGGTAGAGCCTCGTGGTTTGCCCGAGCGAGTCGCTGCTCGCGTCGGTGCCGAAGCGGCGCAGGGGCAGATCCGAGAGCAACGTGGCGCGGACCTGGTACTCGCCGTGGAGTTGGAACCGCAGCTCTTCCGCGTGCGGCGGGCGCACCTCGGCGCGTCCGGTCTCGAGCACGAAGCGCGGTTTGAACTCCGTGCCCTGCGCCTCGTCGGAAGCGGGGGGCGGGGGCGGCACGGCTGCCTCCTCCGCGGCTTCGAGCGGTGCGTTGGACTCCGCGGCGTGCGCGAGCGCAGTGACGAAGAGCGCGGAGGCGGCGCCGCTTCCGCACAGACCCAAGATCCCCAAACGATTTCGGCGGCCCACTGGCCGGCGAGGATAGGGGTCACTGGGAGCGTGGGACAAGGCATTCCGCCGCTTTTTCACGGCTCCGCGCCGCCCCTCGGGGCGTGCGACGGATGCGGTATAGAGGCCGTGTGGAAACGCTCGGCGAACCCGTTCGGCTCGGCACCTGGCTCACTCCCGCGGATCTCGAAGACGTCGCCAGGCGCAGGCGCAAGGTCGTGCTCGACGCGGAGCGCCGCGATCGGGTCGTCGCGGCGCGCCGCGCCATCGAGCGTGTGGCCGCAGCGGGGGACTCGGCGCCCCGCGTGTACGGCGTCAACACCGGATTCGGCGCGCTCGCCGAGACGCGTATCGGCGCCGCCGAAGTGCGGCGGCTGCAGCAGAACTTGGTGCGAAGTCACGCCTCCGGCGTTGGCCCGGACATGTCCGAGCCGCTCGTGCGGGGCATGATGCTCCTGCGCGCCCAGACGCTGGCGCTCGGGCACTCGGGAGTGCGACCCGAGGTGGTCGACCTGCTCAACGCCATGTTGGATCGCAACGTGGTTCCGCGTGTGCCTGCCCAGGGGTCCGTGGGCGCGTCGGGAGATCTGGCGCCGCTCGCGCACCTCGCGCTGGCCATGATCGGGGAAGGGGAGGCGACCTTCGAAGGCACCCGGGGAAGCGGGGCGGAAGCGCTGTCTCGCGCGGGTCTCTCGCCCATCGAGCTCGAGGCGAAGGAAGGCCTCGCGTTGATCAACGGCACGCAATACATGACGAGCTACGGCGCGCTCGCGATCTGCGATGCCGCCGAGTTGCTCGCGGTGGCGGACGTGGCTGGGGCCATGAGCCTCGACGCATTGAAAGGCTCGGCGCGCCCGTTCGAGGAGCGCCTGATGACGCTGCGGCCGCACCCCGGACAAGCCGCCGTCGCCGCGAACCTACGCTCGCTCCTCGCCGAGAGCGCCATCATGGAGAGCCACCATGACTGCAACAAGGTGCAAGACCCGTATTCGTTGCGCTGCATGCCCCAGGTGCACGGCGCGTCTCGAGACGCTCTCCGCTGGGTCAGCGAGGTGCTCGAGCGGGAGATCAACAGCGCCACGGACAACCCCAGCGTGTTCGTCGACGACCACGGTGTCGCCGAGGTGGTGAGCGGGGGTAACTTCCACGGGCAACCAGTGGCCTACGCCCTCGACCTCGCTGCCATCGCCCTGGCCGAGCTCGGCAACATCAGCGAGCGCCGCGTCGAGCAGCTGGTGAACCCCGCGCTCTCGAGCGGGCTCACTCCCTTCTTGGCGCAGCACAGCGGGCTCGAGAGCGGATTCATGATCGCCCAGGTGGCGAGCGCGTCGCTGGTGAGCGAAAACAAGGTGCTCTGCCACCCGGCCAGCGTGGATTCGATCCCGTCGAGCGCCGGCAAGGAGGACCACGTGAGCATGGGCAGCATCGGTGCCCGCAAGCTCGCCCTCGTGGTCGAGAACGTGCGCCGCTGCCTCGCCATCGAGATCCTCACGGCTGCCCAGGGGCTCGAGCAGCGAAAGCCGCTGTCGGGTGGACGCGGCGTGGAAGCGGCGCATCGCGCGGTGCGCGGGCTCGTTCCGCCGTTGACCGAAGACCGTCCGCTCTACCGCGACATCGAGCAGGTCTCCGAGCTGATCCGCTCCGGCACGTTCCTGGGCGAGGTTCGCAAGGTAGTGGGCGGGCTCACATGACGACACGAGCGTGCGCGGCGACCTACGCCGTGGTCGCGCTGCTGGCTTGCGCTTGCGGCGAAGACGAGCGCGTGGCGCAGCGCGAAGCGGTTCCGTTTTCGCTCCCCGCGAGCGGAGCGCCGAGCTTCGGAGACGTGCCCTTTCCGAGCGACCTCTACCTCGAGGCGGCGGGCCGGGTCGGCCCCATCGCGGGTCTCGAACGCGTGGCGTCCCACGCCGAGACGATCCAACGGGGTCTCGCCGAGCTCGATGGTTTCGGACGCTCTACCGGTGCGCTGTTTTTCCTGAAGTCCGCGCTCGATCCGGCGAGCCTCCCCCGTGACTACGCCGAGGCCATCGAACCCGACGCCAGCGCGTTCATCGCCGACGTCGATCCGGCCTCGGCGCACTACGGAGAGCGCTACCCGGCGCTGGGCAAGCCGCTCCCGTCGCTCGGCATGCTCTCGGTGATCCCGCTGCCGGGCGTCGTGCTGCCTCCGGGCGTTCGGCATGCAGTCGTCCTGACCCGTCGCGCGCGCACGGCCGGCGGCGTGCCGCTCGCCATGGCGCCGGAGCTCGAGGCCCTGGGCACGACGCCGAAGGCCGCCCGGCAGACGCCGGCTGCACGCCTCTACGGCGACGCTCTCGACGCGCTCGTGGGTAGCCACGCGGTGACCGCGCGCGAAGAGGTGGCGAGCCTCGCGGTGTTCCGCACCTCCGAGCGCGCGGGCGAGGTCCCCGAGCTCCGAGCGCGATTGCGAAAGCTCGCCGAGCCCTCGCTGCTCTTCGGGGCCGAAGCGGCCCCGTACACCGTGAAGGTGTTCGGAACCGCCGGCGTGCCGAGCCTGGACGACTGGCTGGGAAAACCGGTGCTCGACCAGGACCAGCTCGAGTGGCCGGGCGGGGACAATCCGGGCGGCATCGCCCACAGCGAGATCGCGGTGGTGGCCCACGCCGCGTTCGTGGCGCCGAGCTTCCTCGACCCGGTGAGCCGGCACTTCGAGCGTGACGCGAGCGGGGCCTACGTGCTCGCGAACCCGAGCGCGACCATCCCCGTCACGCTGGTGATCCCCAAGAGCAAGATGCCGCCTGCGGGCTACCCGGTCATCGTCAACGGGCACGGGCTCTCCAACGATCGCGGAGCGATGCTCTCCATCGCCAACGAGCTCTGTCGCGCCGGCTTTGCGATCATCGGCATCGACGACGTGTTGCACGGCGCGCGCGGCGGCGTGGCCGACCAGAACAACAACTACGCGGGCCCCTACCTCGGTCCGGACGGGATCCCCGACGACAAGCCGCTGCCGCTCAAGTTCTTCGCGGGCTTCTCGGACTTCGTCATCGTACGCGACAACTTCCGCCAGACCGTGCTCGACCAGACGAGCCTGGTGCGCCTCGTCCAGAGCTCGAAGCTCGATCTCTCCCCGCTCGCGGCTGCGGCGGGCGGCGTGACGCCCAAGCTCGACCGCTCGCGCATCTACTGGAACGGCGGTTCCCTCGGCGGGATCATGGGAACCATGACGCTGGCGGTCGAGCCCGAGATCCGCGGCGCAGCGCTGGAGGTCCCGGGCGCGGGTTTCGTGCAGTTCATCACCACGAATTCGGCCAAGGTCGCGCCGCTCGTCACCACCATCGCCAAAGGAGCCTTCGGTATCCAGGGCGAGGAGGTCCTCGACGAGTTCCACCCGATCGGCAGCTTGCTCGCGACCATCACCGAATCGGGAGATCCCATCGCGTACGCGCCCCACGTGCTGGACGGCTCGCTGTCGGGTCGCGACACGCCCGACGTCCTGATCTCCTACGCTGCCTACGACGAGGTCCTGCCCAACCTGTCGACGCACGCGTTGATCCGCGCCCTCGGCATCGACATCGCGACGCCCGCCCTCGGCGAATTGCCCGGGGTCCAGGCGTTGCCGTCCCCCGTGAAGGGCAATCGCTCGGGCCACGCCGCCGCTGCCGTGGAGTACGCGCCGGCGAACCACGCCCTCGGCTTCAACCGTTGGGACACCCGCGAGTTCATGCCCGGCGTTCCGCTCGGCGGCGAAGAACGATTTCCTTCGTTACCCGCGCCCTTCACCATCGAGATGCCGGTGCGGGAGCACTCGCGCATGCTGGCGCACTTCTTCTCCACGGCCAACGCGGGCCAGGCCGAGATCCTCGTGACCGTGCCGCCTCGCTCCGACTACGACGCGGACGGTGCGCTCGACTCGGACGACGCGGACCCGCTCAATCCCAAGAAGAAATGACGCGAAGGGCCTTTCGCTCGCCCGCGACTCAGCCCGCGTGCGGCGCCGCGGTCGTGGCGACGCTGGGCGCAGGCAAGCTGAGCTCGACGGCGTACACGTAGCGTTCGCAGTGCTCCGGGCGCTCGACGGTGACTTGCATGGGCGCCCCGCCGCGCACCGCTTGGAGCTCCCAAGTGCCTTCGCCGAGCGGGGCGGGCCGGCAGGTCATGAGCCGGCGTTCTCGATCGCCCGAGCGTGCGCGGACCGGCTCGGCGCAGAGCTCGGCGCCCGTGAGCTCGTCGCGCAGGCTCGTCTTCACGTAGCCCGGGCACTCGAAGCCGAGCACGGCAGCGCCCCCCACGGCCGCGGTGGTCGACCCGACGAAGACCGCGCTGCAGCCGTTCAGGAACAGCGCGGCCGAGAAGAGAACCAAGGTCTTCACGATTCGAAGCGTACCCGAGGAGTGAGTCGTCGTCCGGCAGGCCTCGGATCGGCGCCTGGCGGAGCGTGCCTCAGCCCGGGTCCGGAATTTCCCCGAACAGGTCCTGGTTGCGCTCTAGGAACGCCGCGCGAAGCTCGGGTCGATCGCCCAGCGAAAGAGCGACCTTCTCGACGTTCCGCCAGGCGCGCGCTCGGGTGGCGCGCTCGTCTCGCGCTTCGTTGCGCCGAGCCTGGGCACGCAGGACGGCGCGGAAGAGCTCCAGCGACTCGACCGGCGTGAGTCGGGGATCCTCGAGCAGTGCCAGCGCACTCGCGAGCTCGCGCTCTGCGTTGCGCCCGAGGCGTCCGAGAGCGTCGAGCTCCACGGCCAGCGCCCGCGAACGATGGATGGGTCGGAACTCGTGACGAGCCAAGACGGCGAGCGCGGCCTCGGCGTCGCCCGAAAGGAGCTTTCCGAGGGCGAGGACCGAAAACGTGTGGTCCGGGTCCATGCTGGGAGGCGCGCCGCTGGAGAGCGCTCGTTCGAGGCGCGCGACGGCGGACTCGGGACTCTTCAGATGGAGCTCCGCGTGGGCCACGTGCGTCTCGGCCACGACGCGTTGTCCGTCGAGGACGAAGGTCTCGACGGTCTCGCGCGCACGCTCCGCGCTTTCGAGCGCGCGCTCGTGCTCGCCGAGCTCGAGGTAGGTGTGTGCGAGCCCGAGACGCAGGAATGCCGACCAATAGGCGGCCTGGATGCGCTCGGCGATGGCCACGCCTCGCTCCGAGTGGGCGAGGGAGCTGCCCACGTTGCCGAGGGAGTATTCGAAGGCGGCAAGCGCGTTCTCGAAGCGCGCTTCGAGCATCGGATCCGCGGGCTCGGTGGCCAACAGAACCCCCCGCCGCGCGAGCTCGGCAGCGTGCGCGTAGTCGCCCAGCAAGTTGAAGGCCGAGGACAGCGCGAGCAAGATCTGACGCTCGAGGGCGGGGAGCTCGGCCTCGCGCGCTTCGCCGAGCGCGGTTTCGAGGGCCTCGATGGCGGCCGGCACTTTGCCCGCGCGCCGCAGCAGGATCCCGTCGTTCATTCGCAGTACGATGGAGCCGTAGACGTCGCCGCGCAGTGCGTCGGCCTGGCGCGCGCGTTCATTGTGTTCCCGCGCGAGCTCGAGCTCGTTCTGCTCCAGGGCCGATGCGCAGAGCGCCCGTTCGATCTCGCTCGTGAGCTCGGATTCCGGAGCGAGCTCTGCTGCGCGAAGCAGCTCTTCGCGGGCGACCGCGACCTTGCCCAGGTTCGACCAGGCGCGCGCGCTCTCCAAGAGCGCCTCGGCCTTCGCCACGTCGTCGCTCGCCCCGGCCAAGGCCTGGGTGGCGGACGCGCGTGCGCGCTCGTAGTCGCCGGTCGAGTTCTCGAGGGCTGCGCGAGCCAGAGCCGCGCGGGACGACAGCGCCGGTTCGCCGGCTTCGCTCGCCAGCAGCTCGAGGCGCTCGACCTCGGCTTGCCACGCGCCACGGTCGTCGAGCACGCGCTCGACACGTGCGCGGCGCTCGTGGACCTCGAAGGCACGCGCACGGTCCAGCGGAAGCTCGAGCAGCTTTCCGTATTGTTCGAGGGCCGCTCGCAGCGCGAAGACACGCAGGGACTGCTCGGCCGCCTCGAGTCGCACCGAAATCGCCTCGGTGGCGCGGCCCGCCAGGACCAAATGCTCGGCCACGCGTGCGGCCGACGCGGCGCGCGCCGCCAGCCCGTCCGCCAGCTTGCCGTGAATCAGTCGCCGACGTTCCTCGCCGATGCGCTCCGCCAACGCTCGCGACAAGAGATCGTGTTGGAAGCGAACGCCGGCCGTGCCCCGGGCGAAGAGGCCGGCATCGAGGCCTCGTTCGAGGGCGTCGACGGCGTCGAACGCCGGAAGGCCGGTGGCCCCGGTCAGGTCGTCGAGGCTGGACTCCACGCCCGCGAGGGCCAGCGCCTCGGCGAGCCGCAAGACCTTGGGCCCGAGGCGCTCTACCTGCTCGACCACGGCGTCCCGCACGCCGCGCGGCAAGGCGAGCTCGGCGTCCGGATCCCGCAGACGAAACCCCGTCTCTTCGTGGAGCAGCCTGCCGGTCGCGGCCAACGACTTGAGCGTCTCCAAGATGAAGAGGGGTTGCCCCCCGTGGCCGCGAGCAACGGCTCGGCGAGCGCGGTGGATCGGTCGCCCACCGCCCGCAGCAAGGCAGTCACGTCGCTCTTCGACAGGGGCTCGACGCGCAGCGTGGTCGACAGGCCCTCGCGCTCGAGGGCGTCGATCAGGCTCGCGGCGGGGGTCGCCCGAAGCTCGATGGGGCGCGCGGTCATGAATACCCGCACCTCGAGAGCGCGCGCACGACGCACGCAGTGCTGGAGAAGCTCGACGCTCGACGCGTCGAGCCACTGCACGTCGTCGAACAACAAGATCGCATGCGGCCCGCTCGCGGCGCAGAGCACACGCAGAAGACCCTCGTGGAAGCGCGAACGCGTCTCTTCGCGGACGCTTTCCACGCCGGAGTCCGGCTCGAGCTCGGGCGCGAGGCGCGCTGCTTCCCGGCGCCAGGGCGGAGCGACCTTCTGGATGCGCTCGCGTGCCGCGGGATCGCCGAGCAGCGCCCGGAGCGTCGCGGCGACGGGGTAGAGCGGCGTCGGGCTCGCGGCCTCGGTCGCTCTGAGGACGATGGGCCCGGGCTGCGAGCGCGCGGCGGCCTCGGCGAGACGCGTCTTGCCCACACCCGGGTCGCCGAGCAGGAGCACGCTGGGAGTCCCGAGTTTCTCCAGCTCCGAAAGCTCGCGCTTGCGACCGATGAGCGGTGGGCGCGCCGGCAACACCAGCGCGGGCTCGCCGCTGCGGCGGGGCACGTCCTTCGCCGCGGCGATGGCGCGATAGAGCTCCAGCGTTTCCGGCAACGGCTCCAGGGCGAGTGCGCGTCGGAGCACGCGCTTGAGCTCCGCGAAACGCGCGAGCGCAGCCTGCCGCTCGCCTACCAGGTGATGCAGACGCATCGCTTCTCGGTGGTAGCTCTCCTGGGTTTCGTCCA
Organism: Polyangiaceae bacterium; assembly: GCA_046351435.1. Lineage (GTDB taxonomy): Bacteria > Myxococcota_A > Polyangia > Polyangiales > Polyangiaceae > JADJKB01. The sequence continues at coordinate 9,408 of JAXLYN010000043.1, read as the reverse complement.
AGCGGATCAGCTCGAGATGGCAGTCGAGGGCGGCGCGCAGCTCGCCCGCCTCCTCGAGTTCGCGCGCGCGAAGCGCTAGCGCCGAGCGCATTCGCTCCGATAGCGAAGCGCGCCAGCGCGCGAGCCAGGCGTCGAAGCCGTCGATCCCGAACACCTCGAAGCCGTCGAGCAACGGGCCGCGGTGCAGAGCGAGCGCCTGCTTGTACTCGTGGGCGTCCATCATTCGGGAGAACTCGTGAACGTCGCAGGCGAACGGTGCGAGGAGTCCCACGCGGTCGGCGGACACCTCGAGGTGCTCGCCGACCGCCGTGTGCCGCAGCCGGTTCAACTCACGCCGGAGGTGGGCCCGCGCCCGGTCGAGCTCCGCCCCGGGCCAAAGGCTGCCCGCGAGGCGGGAGCGTGGCGTCGAGCCTTCGAGCGCCAGGTAGGCCACGAGCCCCAGGGCTTTGCGGGTCGGGATGGCGATGGGGTCGGCGCCGATGCGCAGGACGGGCGGACCGAAGAGCTGAAGCTCGAGCATGGGGCGCGCAGACGCGGGCGAGCCTACCACCCGGGCTCGAAGCGGGATTCGCCCGGCCGCGCGGAGCCCCCGGAGAGCAGTGCAAGTGTCTGTAAGTAGAGAGAAAAGGCGGGAGCTCGGCCTCGGGTTGCCACGCTCCTGCCACTCCAGGGTGCGTAGACCGAAGAGCGCGGGAACGAGTCGCCGCGCGCCATACGAGGAGGAACTTACGAATGATGCGTTCTTGGATCCGGTCCGCGGTGCTCTTGTCTTTCATCGCTTCCCTGAGCGGGTGCGGCTCCGACGGCCCCGCGGATTCCACGGGAGGCAGCGGCGGCGGTGGGGGTGCGACCGGGGGCAGCGGTGGCACCGGCGGCACCGGCGGCACGGGAGGTGGGACCGTGACACCGCCCCTCGAGTGGAGCGTGGACGCGGCCATCACGCCCGCGCCAGCGACCATCGGGGATGGTGCAGATGGCACGCGACCGCTCGGCGCGGTCCGAGACTCCGGGGGCGTGACCAGTAAGTTCGTCGAGAACGAGATCATCGTCGCACCCAAAGATCAAGCCGAGCTCGACGCCATCGTGGCGCGCTACGGCGCCAAGATCCTGCGGACGAACGCCATCCCGGCACCGCCTCCCGAGCTCGGGATCAAGCTCGATCCGGCCAAGCTCGCTGCGACGGAGTACACGCTCGAGGTCGACACCCAGAGCATCGATCTCACGAAGTTCGCGACCGACGCGCTCTCGGCGAAGGTGGGGGGCAAGGTGACGGTCTCGAGCGAAGCGGCGGCTCGGCTCCTCGCGCTCGTGGTTCACGAGAGCGCGGCCGGTGCAACGGTGTCTCCGAACTTCGTGCTGGACTCGGCGGCGGCGCCGCTCTTGAAGAGTCCCGAAGCGCCGCAGAGCGGAGGCAACTGGGACGGGCTCACGGCGACTCCGTTCGACAACGTCGGCAGTCAGTCTCGCGTCTCCGCGGCGCTCGAGTTTTTGGCGGCGCGGGCGCCCGTCCGACGCACGCGCGTGGCGGTCATCGACGGTGGCTTCTGGCTCGACGGGGCAGGCCACCCGCTCACCGCCTCCGGCAACGTGTCGGACCTGCCGCAGAACCCGGTCCAATGGGACTTCGCGGGCAACGATGCCTTCGCCGGGGGCCAGAACCCCAACAATTGCACGGGGGGCAGCCCGTGCCCGTGGCATGGCAACGACAGCGCCTCGGTCGCGACCGGCACGGCGGGCAATAGCTACGGCGCCCTCGGCACCGGCGGGCTCGTGGCCGATCCGATCCTGCTTCGCACGAGCGGAGCTTGGGGCGAGACGGCAGCGGCGATCCGCACTGCCATCGCCTGGAACGCGGACGTCGTCAGCATGAGCTTCGGTGGCGAGTGCGACAACGTGTTCTGTGATGCCTACCACGAGGTCGTGGGCGTCTATCCAGCGCTCCGCGCGGCGGCAGAGGGCAATCTGGTATTGGTGGCTTCGGCGGGGAACAGCGCGCTCTCCACCAACGCCGTGCCCTGCAGGGGCGACCACGTGATCTGCGTCGGGGCGCTGGCGCCCTCCACGCTGAACGCCATCTCCTATTCGAACTACGGACCCAACGTGGACATCTGGGCGCCGACCAACATTCCGGCGATGCCGCGCCCGAACGACGCTCAACAGCTGCAGTCCGACGGCATGAACGTCACCCACACCGGCACGAGCGCGTCGGCCCCGTTCGTGGCGGGCGTTGCCGCGATCCTGCGAGCGTATTCGCCGAGCCTGAGCTCCGACGCGGTGCTGGCGGTGCTGCAGAAGACGGCGACCGCTTCCACGGACGCCAAGGTGACGGGAGCCATGAACGCCTACGAAGCCGTGCGAGAGGTCGCGGGTCCCACCCTGGACACCGACAGCTACGAGCCCAACAACACCACCGCGACGGCGTCGTCGCTCGGCTCGGGTTCCAAGAACGTCGACAGCGCCACCCTCTCGAGTGGCAGCGACACGGACTACTACAAGGCGTCCGTCGGGGACTTCACCAACGTCACGATCGACTACGAGTTCACCGACTACATGGGAGCGCTGTCCCTCGCCGTCACGCACCAGCAGAGCTGCGGCTACGTGACGCAGACCGCGGCCAAGAAGGTCGGCGCCGGCGCCCGCAGCGCCACCTTCCGCGTGACGCCGGACGAGTGGTTCTTCCAGTTCCTGTCGGGCGGAAAGCTCCAGGCGTACCGCTTCACCTCGAACGCCGCTCCCGCCATGCTGAGCTTGGACAAATGGGAGTTCCCTCCGAACGACACGTTGACGAGCGCCGCCGTTCTCCCCACGGGCCAGAGCTACGACGCGACGATCCACAAGCAGGGCGACGTCGACTACTTCAAGATCACCAACTTGGGTGCGGGCGGCGGCGCGGAGTACGTCGGGTATTGGTTCAGTGTCGACGCCGAAGACATGCCCGTCACGCTGCGCCTCTTCGATCTCGGTGGCACCGAGCTCGCGTCGAGCGCGTCGAGCCCGGACTGCAACACGCTGCCGTTCTTGACCATCCCGGTCGGCACCTACGTCGTCAAAGTGGAGTCTCAAGCGCACGGCGCGTACCACTTCAGTCTCGGCGACGTGTACCTTCCGCCGAAGCCCCTGGTCAGCGTGAAGCACATCTTCAAGAAGGACATGCTCGGCCCCGACCCGACGAGCGGGATCCTGCTCGGCAGCGTCGACTACCACCGGACCATCACCAACGTGGACCATCCGACGCTCGAGCTCTCGGGTACGAGCCTCCACCTCGCGGTGTTCGATCTCGCGGGGACGAAGCTCCTCGACGGTGCGCCGAAGCTCTCGGCCACGGGCGACCCGATCGGTGAAAGCGTGTCTCTGACGAGCTTGGCACAAAACCAGGAGTTCCTGGTCGGAGTCGAGCGCGTCGCCGACGAAGCCAGCATCCCGAACGCGGCGCTTCCGTACAACTTGAAGCTCGCGACGCAGTGAGGCTCCGGCGCTGGAGGGGCCGACGGCGCTCCCCGAAATCGGGGGGCGCCGTTTGCCGTTCAGGCGCGGGCGAGGGGCCGCGCGGAAAGTCGGCGCACGAGCCAGCGGCCGAGGAGATAGAGCGGTGCGAGCACGAAGAGGACCACGGGCAGGAGGAAGCCTGCGAGGCGAATGCTGCCCACGACGATGCCGGCGCTCACGTTCACGGCGTCGGCGGACGCGCGTTTCGCGGCTCGTCCGAACGCGCCGACGGACGCAGTGATGAAGGGGCGGTTGCCTTGGAACGTGACCGTCACGCTCGAGAGCGCGATCTGGTCGTCGAGCACGCGGCGCTTGCCTTCCAGCTTCTCGATCTCACCGCGCACCTCGGCCAGCTGCTTCTGCACGTTCAAGAGGTCCTCGACTCGCGTCGCGCCCTTCAAGATTTCGAGGTACTGCTCCTCGAGCTTCTTCTGCGTGCGCAGGCGCGCATCGAGGTCCACCCAGTCTTCGGTGACGTCTTTGCTCGTGATGTTCTCGCTGCCCACGTGCGTGCCGAGCTTTCGGAGAGCCTCCAGCGTCCCGTCGAGCTTGTCGCTCGCGACCCGCAGCACGACGCGCACGCTGCCGGGGTCTTGGCCGTCTTCGGACGCGGTGGTGAGAGAAGTGGTGGACGCGAGATAGCCGCCGTTGGCTTCGGCGATGGCCTGGGCTTCGCGCCCGGCCCGCGCCGGATCGGTGACGCTCATGCCGAGCTCCGCATTCCGGATCACCTTGCGAGAGGCTTTGGCCACGCTGGACGAACTCGGAGCGTCGCCGCCATTGTTCGCCGTCGCCGCCGCAGGCGACGCGCCGGCATCGCCACCTTTGCTGCAACCGGACAGGCTGAAAAGCAGCGCGATACTGAGCACGAGGAGCGGACGAAGAGCAGGGCTCATGCGACGGGAACGCCGTCCGAGCGCGCGCCTTACACGGGCGCCTCGCTCCCCAGGCGGGGGTCGGATAGCGTCCCCGGCCATGCAGCGCCTCGTCGCCATAGCGCTCGTCGGACTCGCCGCCTGCGGGGGCCCGCGCATCGTGGTCTACACTCCGCTGGAGAAGAAGACGGGCCTCGAACAAGGGAAACTCTACGCCGCCGCCGAAGGCACGCTGCTCGATCGCGGCTATCTGTTGGAGACGCGCGACGAGAAGAGCGGGCGCCTGGAGACCGAGCCGCGCACGCTCCTCGGTTCGGCCATCGGCAGGAGCAAGTTCCGCTATTCGTGGAAGGTGTCCACCGCAGACGGCACGCTGCGCATCGAGCTCTCCTGCAAGGAGCAGGGCGGGCTCGGTGACTCCGGCGATTGCAGCAAGGAAGCCCCCGAGAAGCTCGTGGGCGAGCAGAACCAGATCGCCGAGCAGACGCTGCGCGAAGCGCGCGGGCAGTGACCGCGGGCGCCGTCAGGTCCCCGTGAAGACGGGCGCGCGTCCGCCCTGGAACGCCGCCACCGCCTCCTTCAGATCCGCAGTCGTGAAGTCCAGGGCCTGGCACGCGGCCTCGCGCTCGAGCGCGGCGTCGAGGGCCGAGAGCAGCGGTGCGCTCAAGGTTTCTTTGGCCTGCACCACGGCGATGGGCGCAGCGCCGAGGATCTCCGCCGTCACGCGCTCCACTTCGGCGGCGAGCTCTGCGCGTGGCACGGTGCGCTGGACCAAGCCGATGCGTTCGGCTTCTTCGCCGCCGATGAGACGGCCCGTCAGGATGAGCTCCGAGGCTTTGGCTGCTCCGACCAAGCGCGGCAGGAGCAGCGTGCAGCCCATGCCCGGGTGGAGCCCGACCCGAACGAAGTTCGCACCGAGCTTGGCCTCGTGGGCTGCGATGCGGAGGTCCGCTGCCATGGCGAAGCAGAGGCCCGCGCCCACCGTGGCGCCCTGGAGGACCGCGATGGTCGGTACGCGAAGCCGAGCGATGGACAAGAAGCTCCCGTAGAAGTCGATCATGTCGCGTCGATTCGCTTCCGGTGTCTTCTTCGAGTTCTCCTCGATGAGCGAGAAGTCGCCGCCCGCGCAGAAGGCTCGGCCTTCCCCTTCGACGAGGACGACCCTCGGCACGCTCGACTGGTTGAGCTCGTGCACCGCCTGGGACACCAACGCGCCCATCTCCGCCGTCATGGCGTTGTGCTTGTCGGGACGGGCGAGCACGATGCGAGATACGGGACCGACTTCGACGCGAACGCTGGCCATGCGCGGCGTATAGCTCGAATTTCCTCCCGGCGGGCGCGCGACACGCAGCCGTTGCGCATGCGCCTGGGGGCGGCCGCGAAGCGCGATGGTACGGTTCCACGCGTAGTCGAGGTGACGCCATGGCAATACTTCGTGGGATCTTCGTGCTCTCGAGCTTCACCTGCCTCTTCGCGCTCGGCGCCTGCGGAAGCGATGACGACGAGTCGAGCGCCGGGGGTGGCACGCTCGTCGGCTTCACCGGAAGCAAGTGCAAGAAGGAGTCCGGGGGGTCGGCTCTGACCGCGGCGGAGGCTCACGCCGGGCTCGAGTGCGTGCGCTGGAAGCCGAGCGGAGAAGGGCTCCAGATCGACCTCTCGAACTTCGAAGGTGCCTGCGGCGCGAGCTGGCAGGGCGTGGCGAAGCAGAGCGAAAAAGGCCTCGAGCTTCGCGCTACGAACCCGAGCTGTCTGCTCGCTGCCTGTGGGTCCTGCATGTACGACTGGTCGTTCCAGGTGAAGGTGGACACGGCGAGTGATCTCGCGCTCGACCTCGTCACCGATCCGTGCCCGGGGCAGCAGACACCCGAGACCGAGAGCTTGACCTTGCCCCTCTCGAAGTCCGCGGAGGGCGAGCTCTGCCACTACGCTTCGTACGGTGGTCTCAGCTGGCAGGCCGGTGCGCTCGGGCAATGTGGTCAGGCCTTCATGCCCTGCCAGAAGGCCGGTGGCATGTGCGACGGGACCGGCGCTCCCTGCCAAGCCGGGCTCGAGTGCGCGCCGGGCGCGAGCGCGACGGAGGAGGTGTGTCACCCGACGTGCACGACCGACACCGATTGCGCCCTCAGCGGGATCCTGAGCTGCAAGGCTGGTCTATGCGAAGCGCCGACGAGCTTCTAGGGGCGTCCCTAGTTCGGCTGGCGAAACAGCTGGATCAGGTCGATCCCTTGCGCGAATGGATTGCGTCGGCGCGAGTGCCCTACGGAGTCGAGCAGTGACCGAGCTGGCGCGGCCTTCGCGCGTTCGAGGCGCAGCCGCGCCGGAGCGGGGCGAGAGGACGTGACCCGCGGCCGAAATCCGTAGCCGAGAACCGCAGCCGCAGCCCCAGCCGCGGCCGTGCCGACCGCAGCCGGTGACTCCCCGTGTGCTCGGGTTCCGCTCCGGAACCGCGGCGTCCATGCTGGAACGGCCGTTCTAACGCCCGGGCTCGCGTTCGACATCGGCCCACAGCAGCGCCAGATCGAGCTCGATGGCCTCGAACGGCTCGGCGCGCAAGCGAGCGGCATCGCGCCAGACGCCGAGGATGGTGTAGCGCGAACCCTCTAGCCGCAAACACTCCAGCGTGTGCTCCAGCGGGTGCACCAGCCAGACGTGAACGACGCCCTCCCTCGCGTAGATGGGCAGCTTATCGGCGCGGTCGGTCTTGGCGCCGCCCGGCGACAACACCTCGCATACCCAGTCGGGCGCGAGCGTGAAGAACGGCGCGTTGGGCACCGCGGGCAACCGCGTGCGACGCCAGCCGCCCAGGTCTGGCACCACGATGTCCGCCGCAAGGTGCACCTCGGGCTCGAACAGGATGATCCAGCCGCCGGGACCATTGCGTCCGCGTTTGAAGGGGGGGCCGAGCTCCTCGCCGAGCGCGCTGGCTGCGGCGGCGTGTGGGCCCGACGGTCGCGGGCTCAGACGGAGCTCGCCAGCGACGATCTCCGCGACCTGATGAGCCGGCGCGGCGAGCACGTCCTCGTACGTGGCCTGGCGCGGTGCGGGGTCGCCCATCGGGGGTCAGTATAGCGTTCCACGCGCCGTCAGTCCGCTCCGCTATCCATCGGATCCGGCACGCAGCACCACGTGCTGCATGCGCCGCAACCCTCACACGGCTGCGGGCAATCGAGCACTCCCGCCGAATGGAAGCCGGCATTGCAGCTCCCTGCACACTGACACGAGCCTCCGAGGCTCTGGCAGCTCGCCGTGCCGCCCGCGCCTGAACTTCCCGACGCGCCGCCCGTGGAGCTGCCGCCGCTTCCGCTCGCACCTCCGGTGGAGCTGCTGCCTCCGCTGCCGCTGCCGCCGCCGGTGGAACTGCCGCCGGTGGAGCTACCGCCTCCGCCGCCCGTCGACTCCGAGCTCGAGCACGCAGCCAGGGAGAGACCCACGAACGCGAACGTGAAAAACACGCGCATGACCTCGCACAGACTACGCGCGCGGGCGCCATCGACAAAGTGCTATGCTCGGGAGTGCGGCGATGGGTGAGCCAGGTACCGGTCCGCAGACCTTCAGCCGGCGAGGTCCTGTTCCATCCGGTGGAGCGCCACCGCGCGGATCTTCGGAGCCATCGCAAAGGTCTCGCGACCGGCGTGGATCACGTCCAGCCGATCAAGTCCGAGATCTTCGAGGGCGATGCGCATCGACTTGGTGATCTGCGGCGCCGTCGTGCGCTTGATCTCGAAGCCCAGGCGCTTTCCACCGCGTACGATCAAGAGGTCCAGCTCGGCCCCTGCGTGCGTGGCCCAGAAGTAGGCCTCGCCGCGCCGAGCGACGAGCGCGCGTCCCACCGCGCCCAGCGCAAAGCCCTCCCACGATGCTCCGATCTTGGGGTGGCGTTCGAGGTCCTCTTTCCGTTCGATTCCGAGGAGGGCGTGCAAGATGCCGCTGTCGGTCAGGTAGAGCTTCGGCGATTTGACCAGGCGCTTGCCGAGGTTCTCGTGAAAGGGCGGGAGGAGGCGCACCATGAACGTGCCGACCAGCAAATCGACCCAGCGCCGGACGGTCATGTCGCTCACGCCAAACGCTCGCGCGAGCTCGGAGAAGTTGACGACTTGGCCGTGATAGTGAGCCAGCATCGTCCAGAACCGGTGAGCCGTCATCGGTGCCATGGGCGCGCCGAGTAGCGGGAGATCTCGCTCGACGAAGGCCCTCACGAACTCTTGCCGCCACTCCAGGCTGGTCGGGTCCGAGCGAGCCAGGAACGCGCGAGGAAAGCCCCCCCTCAGCCAGAGGCGGGAGAGCCGAGCTGCCGGGACTTCGTCGAGCCCGATGGGTTCGAGCTCGTAGTGGTAGATGCGGCCCGCGAGAGACTCGGAGCTCTGGCGCAGGAGCTCTGGCGCCGCGCTGCCCAAGATGAGGAAGCGCGCGCGTCGCGGCGCGCGGTCGGCGAGCACCCGCAGTACCGGAAATAGATCCGAGCGTCGCTGCACTTCATCGACGATCACGAGGCCGCGCAGCGGTTCGAGCGCGAGCATCGGGTCTTCCAGGCGCCGCAGGTCCTCGGGGCGCTCCAGATCGAAGAACGTTACCGGTGCGCGCTCGCTCCGGGCCACTTCGCGCGCCAGGGTCGTCTTGCCGACCTGCCGCGCACCGAGCAAGGCGACCACGGGATGTCGCCGCAGCTTTTGGCTCAGGGCGGCCACGTGAAAGTCGCGGTTCACGTCCGGAGCTTACCTTGAAAATTCAACATTCCATGATGAAATTTCAAGGTATGGTGAGCGCTCAGAACTCGAGGTCCGACGGATCGCGCACGACGATCTCGGGGTCGCGGGACTCGGGCCAGTAGAGCGTGACTCGGCCGCGCACGCGGACCTTCTTGCCCAGGGCGCCGAGGGGCGACTGCGTGAACTTGGGCAGATCCTTGGCGAAAATGCGGATCAGTAGCGCGCCGTCGTGGGGATCCTGGAAGCCCAGGTAGAGCGCCTTCGGCAGGTGATCGACGGCGGACTTCACCGTTCCTTCCACGATCACCGTGCGGCCCAGGTACTTCGACGCCTGTTCGGGT
>JAXLYN010000042.1:0-85099 GCA_046351435.1 Polyangiaceae bacterium | reverse complement strand
AGTCTTCCTCGAGGCTCATCCAGCTCGGAGCCACGTCGGGGAGGCCGTCTTCGAAGTCGACCCACGCGCCGTAGTCCTTGTTCTCGAAGGTGCAGACCTTGTCGTGGACGATACGCCACTGGGCATGCGCCTTCTCTTCGGCGGTCGCAGGACGGCACATCGCCGGATCGAAGAGCTTCATGCGGCGCGCCGCCTCGGTGTAGTGCATCGGCTGGAGGCCCTTGCCGCCGCCCATGACGGACGCCGTGTCGGGGTTGTTCCAGTTGACGTAGTTCTGCTCGGTGAGCTGCGTCCAGTTACGGAACGACCAGTCCGCCTGATCCTCGGCCGAGTGGACGTCGGGGTCGAACGTCTGGAGCACGCGGCCGTAGAGCAGACCCATGGTGTGCAGATCGTATGCGCCGAGGCCAACGTTCTCGAAGAAGCGCTCGTTCTGGTACTCCATGGTCGACGTGTGGCCGAAGTACGCGATGCCCGGGCGGGACTCTGCCGCCTGGCCCATCTCGTCGTCGGTCTCGGGATCGAGGTAGCGCGGACCCATGCAGCTGTCCTTGCCGGATGCCCAGGTGTCGCCGGTGCGCGGCTTGCCACCGCAGCTGCCCGTCGCCGCGCCTTCTTGAGTGCGGAGCTGCCAGTACTGCGGCAGGAAGTTCGTGGAGTCGTAGGACGACGCGAACTGGTGGAGCATGCCCAGGGAGTGGCCGACCTCGTGGAGGGCGATGCCCTTGAAGGTCTCCTTCCAGAGCTCGTTGTAGATGAGCTCCGCGCGCTTCTTGCTCAGCGTGCCGTCGTCAGCGCCGGCGTACTCCTGGAAGTTCGCCTTGATGGCGTCGTTGCTGTACTTGGCCGCGAAGAAGCGAGCCACGCCCTGCACGTCGAGGTTGCCGACGTTCCCGGCGAAGATGTCCGGGAAGCAGATGCCGCGAGACTGCATCTTGAGGTCGATCATCTGGCGGATGCCACCCATTCGACCTTCGTCCATGCCACGCAGCGGCGACACGTACTCCATCACGTCTTTGACCGTGGTGTTCGGGCCCATGCCAGCGGCATCGATCAGCCAGTTCTGGTCGACGAGCTGCGCCTCGAACTCGCTGCCGCGGACCTTCTCGGCGATGGCTTCGTACTGAAGAGCCGATGTCGACGCCGGGCCGATGCCCGCCACCGTCTTCGGAATCATCTTCATCATCTGGCCGAGCTTCTCCTTGGTGTTCAGACCCGGGAGATCCTTCGGGGCGATGACCTCTGCAGCGTGCTTGGCGTCCACGGCCGCGACGCGCTCTTTGAGCTGCGACTCGGACAGCGCCTGGGTCGGCTGGTAGCCGTTCTGCAAGCGGCGCTCGTACAACGTGGCCGGCGTACCGCTCGTGATGTCGGTGAAGCTGAGCTCACCGTTGGCGACCATGATGATGTCGCGCACCATCGCAGCGGCGTACGTGGCCGAGCGGCCCATGGTGGTCGCGGCGGCGCCGATGATCATGCCGGTCGTCGGATCCGCGTTCCAGTTCGCGATGCCGCCCCAGGGAGCGCGCGAGGCGTAGGGCCAGTAGTACATGAAGTTGTGGCGGATATCGCCGACGCGGGCGCTGTAGCCGAGCGGGCCGCAGACCTTGTGGTCATAGGCGCGCACCGGGTTGTGGCAGGAGACCAGCACCTTGTCCTCGAGCGGCTTGACCTTGTCGAGGCCCCAGGCGCCGAAGCTGACCATGTCGGTCTGGCCCGGCTCGAAGTACTGGGCGTGGCAGGCGGCGCGATCACCAGCGCCCGTGCGCCGGCACTCGACCTCGCGGGCCTTGGCCACGGAGTGCTCCATCAGCTGGTTCCAGCTGTAGGTGAGGTCCTCCGTCGGGCCGCGGCCGACCGGATTGCCGCTGGCGTCCACCGGATCGGTGAGCTCGGCGGGCGTCTCCTTGTTCATCCAATACGCCATCGTCTTGATCTTGCGATCGCGGTACGGGAGGGTGCACCAGCCGCGGGCGCTGCACTGCGAGCCGCCCTGACCGGCGTAGCCCGTCTTGGCGTTTTCGCACTGGTCGTCCGAGCCGTCGTCGTTGGCGTCGCCGCGGGCCTTGTAGTTGCAAGCCACGGTGCAGGCCTTGGCCCCGGTGGGCTTGCCAGTCGCCGCGTCCGGCACCGGCAGGCAGGCGCCGCCGCCGCACTCTGCGTCGGTCGTGCACGAGCCCTTGAGCTGATGGCTCTGGATCCAGATGTTGTGGACGTGCATGTACCGCTTCATGTGCTCGTCGGTGTACCCGTACTGCGGGTCCCAATCGACGCGGGGCGGCGTGACGATGCCGACGGAGAAGGCGTCACCGAGACCGCCGGGGTTGCCGACGATGTCGAGGTGGGCCTTGGTGTTCTCGAACGGCTCGAAGTCGGCCGCGCTCGGCACCTTGTCGACCTTCCAGAACGAGCTCCGGACCACCGCTTCTTGCGGGTCGCAGTTGTCCACCGCGGCGCCGGTGTAGAAGCCGATGAGGATGCAGGCCGGGATCTGGCCCTTCAGATCGCTGAAGGGGGACTCCATCTGCTCGGGCTCGACGAAGAACTTGTTGGTGACGTCGAAGTAGCCCTCTTCCGGCACGAAGTGCGGCGCGTCGACGTGAGCCTTGTCGTTCACGTAGTACGCGATCGGCGTGACCTTGAGCTCGCCGAACATCTTGCCGCTGAACATGTCGCTCCACATGGGGGAGTCCACCATGTTGGTCGACCAATCCACGCGGAAGTACTCGCGCTCGAACCAGGGACGATCGCTGGTGTTCTCGTTGACGACGTTCAGCTCTTCGCCGGTCTGGGGGTTGTAGTCCCGCTTGATGTCGAAGTGGCTCACGATGGGGTAAGCCGCGACCAGCGTGCCGTTCGCTTTGTTCACGCCCTTGTCGTCCGCGCCATCCGAGATCGGATAGGCCTTGCGGGCGAACAGCATGTTTTCGGTGATCTCGAAGCGGATCTTGTCGACGCCGCCCCAGGACCCGATGCCCACCATGCTCTGGGCCTCCGTGCCGTCGACTACGAAGTTCCGCCAGTAGAACACGGGGTTATCGTTCTGGTCCTTCAGGTTGCCCACGAAGAAAGACTTCGCCAGGGCGTCCGCTTGGACCCGGTTGATGGGCTCACGCTCCTCCGCGCAACCCACGCTCCCCAACGCGAGTATTGACAGCCCCTGTAGCAGCCGTCGCGTCCACCTATTCATGCCGCTCTCCTTCAAGGTTCGCTTCTCTTGAGTTCGGGTTCTTTCACCGCTGAAGCGTCCAGCCTCTGGGCGAGCCGAGGGCGCTCGAGCGGAGAGAGAATCCGAGCCTGCGGCCCATAAGCAAGTCCCAAGCCATTGCGTTTTCCTGTGAAAATCAGGGGTTTAGCGATGGGGGCTGTGCCCGGGGCCGAAAGCGCGCGCACCCTAGCCGTTAGAGGCCTAACTGGCAACGGGCTCCGGACAGTCCGAGTGCGGTCCGGCCGCCGGTCCGTCGACGGCTGGGCGACGACCGTCCCGCCCACTCCTCAACTATCTGGAATCGTTCGAGGTACGGATCTGAACGGCCCGGGCGTGGGCATGCAGGCCCTCCGCGGTCGCCAGGGCCTCGATGTGCGGGGCCATCCCAGCCAGGGCGGCCCGGGAATACTCGATGAGCGACGTTCGGGTCATGAAGTCGTCCCCGAGCGGTGACCCGTATCGGGCGGCGCCGCATGGGCAGCACGTGGGACGGACCCGCCACGTAGTCCCCAGCCGCTTCGGGGGTCATTCCGCCGATGAAGAGCGCGCCCGCCGCGCGGATGCCCTCGGCGAGCGCGCGCGGCTCCCGGGTCTGCACGGCGACGTGTTCTACCGCGAGTCGCGTCGCGACGTCGGCGAGTGCCGTTCGGCTGCTGACGACGAGGGCCCACCCATTGGAGCGCAGGGCGGCCTCGGCGATCCCTCGCCTGGGAAGCGAGGCAAGCTGCTCGGCGAGCTGGTGCACGACGGCCGCGGCGAGCTCGGGGCTCGTCGTCACGAGAAGAGGATAGGCGGCCTCGTCGTGCTCGGCCTGGGACAAGAGGTCGGCGGCCACGATGGCCGGGTCTGCGCTCTCGTCGGCGACGACCAGGATCTCGCTGGGCCCCGCGATGCTGTCGATGTCGACCTCGCCGTAGACGAGACGCTTCGCCGAGGCCACGTAGATGTTGCCTGGCCCGACGATCTTGTCGACGCGCGGGACGCTCGAGGTGCCGTACGCGAGCGCCGCGATGGCTTGCGCGCCGCCGGCGTCGAGGATGGCCGTCACCCCGGCCAAGTGGCACGCCGCGCGCACTTCCGCGCCCGCGTCGGGCGTCGCGACGATGATCTCCTGCACGCCCGCCACGCGCGCGATGACCGCCGACATCAGGACGCTCGACGGGTAGCGTGCTTTGCCCCCCGGCGCGTAGACGCCGACTCGATGCAGCGGCGAGACCCGAGTCCCCAAACTGACGCCTGCCTCCGAATACTCGAATGTCTGCTCCCGCTCGAGCTGCTTCTCGTGGAAGCGTTGGATGCGCTCGGTCGCAAAAACGAGGGCGCTCCGCAGCGCTGCCGGCAGGGAATCGAGCGCTTCTTTTCCACCGTAGTCCCGGAGGAGCAGCTGCTCTACCTTCCGGGCCTCGAAGCGTTCGACCAGGGCCGCAAGCGCTGGGTCCCCGTCGCGCCTCACCGCTTCGATCACTTCGCGGACTCGCGGTTCGACTCGCTCGAGATCCGTTTCGCCGCGGCGCGCCAGGGAGAGGACGGTGGCTTCGAGCTCGTCGTTCTGAACGATGCGGAGGAGCGGGCTCAGGTCCAATGCCCAGCCTTCAGGGCCGCAGGGTCGTATTCGCGCAGTCGGGGTCCGAGCGCGTCTCGGAACGTCTGCTCGTCGTCAGGATCCACGTCGTCTTCTGCGAAACCCTCCGCGACCTCCATCCCGACCGCGAGGATCCGGATGAAGAGCGCGAAGCTCGTGGCGCAGAGGCGAGGCTTCCAGGTGTCCGTTCCGCTCATCGCGGTGTAGACGGGGCAGTCGCCTTCGGCATCGGGACTCCCCGTATCGAGGAAGTAGGGGTCACCGAGCAGCGCGCTGTGGCCCACGATCACCCAGCTGGGGCGCCAGCCTTGCGGTGTCGGGCTCGGGAGCAGCTGTCCTTCGGCGGTGAGGCTGAAGCCGAGCTGCTCCTTTTCGAGCTCGCTCGACGGGACGAGTCGGACCCGTTCGGACGGAGTCCGGCTCTCGACGTCGAGCGGGTCGGCTTCGCTCAGGAAATCGCGGTAGCGGCGCGGCAGCCTCAACTTGGTCCGGAGGCTTGTGACCAATTCGGGAGCAGCCTTGCCGAACTGGGCCCGCACCCCACGCCGCTTCAAGACGTCTTTTAAGGCGGAGAGAGACTCCGCCAAGTCGCTGTCCACGAGGCTCTTCCTTGTACCGGGGGGCTCTTTCCGTGCCTCGAAATGCCCCAAAAGTCAAAGGTCTTCGCGCACCGGACGCTGGGCCGGCACGCGACAGCCTGTCGAAAGGACGCTGCCGACGTTTCCAGCTCGCTCCGCGCGTGCCTCGCGACCTAGCGAGCCCCGGGCTTGCGCCGGTTCTTGCCGCCCCGATGCCGCTCGGCCAAGGCCACGTAGTCGAGCACGGGCTCGGCGGGCCCTGGGCCGGTCGCGGCGGGAATGCCCGCCCCCATTCGCTCCACCATCACCGTGAGCTCCTCGCGGGTGGGCAGCCGGCCGCGGAGCTCCGTGAGCGCGCGAGCCAATGGCTCCACGGCACGCCCCTGGATGTGGCTGCGCTTCACCAGATCGAAGTAGCTCCGCGTCAAAGCGTCCGCGTCGAAGCGGTGCTGCTGGATCAGCTCCGAAGCCACGCGCAGGACTCCCTCTCCCGACACGTACCCGTCCTCGAGGAGCACGATGGCGGCCTGGAGGTAGTTGTAGAACGGCACCACGCGCGGCCCGTACTCGCGGAAGGTGCTCGGTGGGGTCTGTCGGTCGAGGTGGATCAAGATCCTGCGCACGACTGGCGTCGGCTCGATCTGCCGAGCCGAGCTCAAAGCGAGCTCGGCTTGATCCGCGTAGACCTTCCCTTTGTCGAGGACGCGGGCAAGCAGGGTCTGGTCGACGAGCCCGGAGCACACGTCCGCGTAGAGCGAGTAGACGAAGGCGTCGGCTTCGGCGTCGTCGCCCACCAGGATCTCCGAGAGCGCAGACGGGGCTTGGGCCAGTGCCTGGTCGTGTGACCGCGCGTACAAGAGACTCGGCAGCTTGTAGCCCAATTGGTCTCGCATGGCCCGGAAGCGCAGGCGCAGCGCGTTCGAGAGGTTGGGCTTCAACGTGAGCTCGTCGTAGCGCACGCGATCGATGGCGAGCTTCTCTTCCAAACGCCCGCGCATCTGGCGCGGGCTTCCGCTCAAGATGTGGACTCGAGCCCCCGATTTCTTCAGCTCGCGCAGCAGAGCGGCCGCGCCCGGCACCGACCGCTTGCGGTCCGGGCGTTCCACGGCGGTGCGCACGAGGTCTCGCACGGTGTCGAACTCCGTGCGGAGGTAGGTCTTGTCGAGATCCCAGCGCGCGACCAGCTGTAGCTCGGGGGCTCGCGCGAGGTCGGCACTCGCGGCGTCGGCGGCCATGCTCAGTTCACCCAGGCTTTGCGCGCATCGCCGTACGAGCTGACCAGGTCGAAAGCACCGGCCTGGCGCGCCGTGTCGATGGCCTGGTCGATGTAGTGCAAGGCTTCCTGGTCACGATGCCGGCCATGCGCGACCTGCGCCAGGCTGCCCAGCACACGGGCTCGATCGACGCCGCTCGGACCTGCGATGTCGAGAGCCTCGCGCAAGATGCCCTCGGCGTCCGCGAAGTTGCCCGCGCGAGTCAATGCGGCGCCAAGCTTCCGCGCGAAGATCAGCACCGCCCGGAGTGGGTCGTCCAGCTCACCGCGTGCCACGTCACGACGCGCAATCTCGAGTCCGCGCCGGAGCGCCTCGATCTCGGTGTTCAGATCGCCCCGAGAAGTCGCCCGATCGGCGACCTGTTCGAGCAGGAGCAAAGCCTGGAAGGAGTCTTGAGCTTCGTAGGCGTGGAGGGCCTGGGCCTCGATGGGCGCTGCGTGTTGCTCGCACACCCGGAGGGCTTTGCTGTGGAACTCCCGGCGCACGGCCGCGGGGATGCCGGTCAGCACGAGCTCGCGCAGGAGCGGATGGGAGGTGGACCACAGGTCGCCGGTTTGCTCGACCATGCCAGCGCTCTTCAGCTGCGACAGCGAGGAGTCGACGGGGTGGTTCTTCGGCAAGAGCGCCGACAGCATCTTGAGCTCCACCCGATCGCCGAGCACGCTGAGCGCTTGGAGTGTGCGCCGCGCCGGCGGGTCCAGGGTATCCACGCGTAGGCCGACCAAGTCACCGAGCCGTCGCGGAGGATCGTTGCCGCCTTCGATGTGGAAGCGCATGAGCTGCTCGGCGTACATCGGCAACACGCCGCGGCCGGTCTCGTCTTCGGCGGCCTGGAGCTGCTCGGTCGGGACGTTGGAAAGCAGCCGTGAGAGCGCCGGTGGTGGCAAACCGCCGAGGATGCGCGCGGCGTGCCCCGCCCCCCAACCCGACTCGAAACCCGGGGCGTGGGTGCAGAGCATGAGCACCTTCGCCTCGGGCGGCTCGCCGAGGGCATCGGCGAAGGCCGCACGGCTCGGGCCATCGATGCGGTGGAGCTCGTCGATGGCGAGCACGACGCGTTTCGGCGTCGAGCTGGCGGCGCCCGCCAGAGCCCAGCGTAGTGCTTCGGCCGCGGCGTAGCGCCGCTCGGCCGCGGAACGCTTGTCGTTGTGGCGGCTGCGCTCACCGTCCAAGACCTCGTCGATGCCGCGGCGGGCCTCGGGGCTCGCGTCTTCCGCCAGCGCGCGAATGGCGGCGTCGTCGAGGCCCGTCAGGCCGCGGACGGCATCTCGGAGCGCGGAGTGGGCCGCCTCGCACCAGAACGGATCGGGCCCGACGATGATCACGCGGTCCCCGTCAGCCTGAGCGCGTGCGGCGAACTCGCGAAGCAGTCGCGTCTTGCCGGCACCCGCTTCACCCACGATGCGGGCGCCGACCACCCCGCTCACGACCTGGCGTCGGCGGTCTTCCAGCCATGCGAGGTCCTCTTCACGTGACAAGAGTGGCAGCGGCAGCTGCGGAAGCGTGAGAGACGTTTCCGGGCGGGATTTGGCAGGCAGGCGCTCCCCGCATTCGCCGCAGAATTTCGCCGAGGCTACCGTCGTCTTGCAGTGCACGCACTCGACCGCGGCCAGCGTGAGGGTGCCGGCGGTGCCGGGTTGGAGACCTGCCGGCGCGCTGCCGGAGACCGAGGGCACGCCCTCGAATGCCCGCAGTGCGGCCGCGAGGGCGTCGGAGAACTCCACGGCATCCTGGAAGCGCCGCTCCTGCTCCTTGGCCATGGCCCGCCCCACGACCTCGACCAACGCGTCGGGGATGTTGCGTTCCGGGGCGACCTGACGTGGATCCGGCATCGGGATCGTGAGGTGCATCATCACGATCTGCGTCGGGCTGTCCGCGTCGAAGGGCAACCTCCCCGTGAGGAGCTGGAACAGCACCACGCCTACGGCGTAGAGGTCGCTGCGGCCGTCGAGCTGGTCTCCGCGACCTTGCTCCGGGGACATGTAGTCGGGGGTGCCGCACACGATGCCGGGGTTCGTGATGCTGCGGCCCTGCGCGTCGCCCTTCAGCTTCGCGAGGCCGAAGTCCACCACTTTCACGAAGTCGCCGCCGCGGCGGAGCGGTTCGAGGATGATGTTCTCCGGCTTGAGGTCGCGGTGGACGATTCCGAGCTCGTGCGCTTCTGCCAGCGCCGCGAGCACCTGGCGCAAAACGTCAACCACGCGGTTGAAAGGCAGCGGACCCTCTTCCCACGCGACCGTCGCGAGGTCCTTGCCCCGCAGGAACTCCATGACGAGGTACGGCTGCGCATCCTCCGTCCGGCCGAAGTCGTAAACGGCGACCGAATTCGGATGATTGAGCTGGGACGCAGCGCGCGCTTCCGTCATGAAGCGCAGCGCCGCGTTCTCGTCGGCGAGCAGGTGGGGGTGGATGACCTTCACCGCCACCGTGCGCCCGAGCACGCTCTGCTCTGCTCGGTAGACGCGTCCCATACCCCCGACGCTGACCAGGTCGAGGATGTGGTAGCCGCCGGGCAGCGTGCGGCCGATCATCCGGTCTTCGCTGGTGTGGCTGACGTTGGCCACCGGGAAGCCGCAGGTCGGACAGTACTGGTGCGTCGGCTGGCACGCCGAACCACACTGCGGGCACGCGCGGGTGGTGGCCGGCGCTACCATCGACCCACCTCGGTGCGGGCGAAGTGTTCCCCTACGCGAGGTATCTCGATCGGGGCTGGGCTCACTTCATCCATCCAAATCCCCGCACGGTCTCCGAGTATTACGCAGGCGGGCCCCGGCGAGAAGCCCCGGGTCGGAAAGGGCCGGCCGAGGCCGCTGACCGGCCGGCGGCGCGGGCCAAAACCCGAGATTTTCGGCCCGTCGGTGCCGGCTGCTAGAATCGGCGCCGATGAACGCACCGCGTGTCCGATTGGGGGAGCTCCTCGTCGAGGCTCAGATCATCACGCGCGAGCAGCTCGAGGAGACCCTCACCCTCCAAAAGAAGGACGGTCGGCGTCTGGGTACGCTGATGGTGGAGGGCGGGCTCGTCACCGAAACCCAGGTCACCCAGATCCTGAGCCAGCAACTCAGCGTGCCCTGGGTGTCGCTCTACCACATCGACTTCTCTCGCCAGCTCCTGAACCTCGTCCCACGGGAAATCGCCGAACGATATTCTCTGGTTCCCATCTTCGTGCGCCGGGTGCGTGGGAGCGGCGAAACGCTCTACATCGCGATGGACAACCCCGAAGACGATCAAGCTCGGGACGAAGTTGCGCGTTACTCGGGCCTGCCGGTGCGCGCGATGATCGCGCCGCTCTCCGACATCCGGGGCGCCATCCGCGCGTACTACGGCGGAGACGCGGAGCTCGGGTTCGAAGGGGACTCCGACGTGCCCAAGCGCTCGTCTCCGCCCCCAGCGCCTTCGACGCCGGCCCCCGGCCCAGCGGCGCCCACCAACCCGACACCCGCCGCGGGCACGAGCGTGGCTTCCAGCGCGGACGGCGAGACAGCCGCCACACCCGCGCGCAGCGCGTCCACCGAACCGCCCCCGCGCGAGTCCAGCCCTGCGGCTCCGCGCGCGCGCGCGTCGGGTCCTCCGCGTCTCGAGACCCTACCGCCGGACTCGGGCCCGCAGATCTCGGCGCGGGACATCAGTCTGCCGCCGCCGCGTCAGGGCCGAGGCAAGATGGTCACCGTCACGTTCCTCGACGGAACCAAGATCAACCTGCCGGCGCGGCGTGCTCGTCGCGCCGAGGTCGCGAGCCACGAACACGAGGAGCACCTGACCGCGCGCGACCTGGTCGCGGCCCTGCGCGCGGTGTCGCATGGCGCCGACGCCAGCGAGATCCTCGGGGAAAATGTGCCGTGGGAGAAGCTCTTCGCCGCGCTGCTCAGCGTCCTCCTGCGCAAGCACTTGATCGCCGACTGGGAGTTCGTCGAGGAGTTCAAGAAGATCTGAGAGTCAGCGCAGGACCGACTGGGCCCTGAGCTCGGCGATCTCTCCTTCACCGAACCCTGCGTCCCGGAACACCGCGTCAGTGTGCTCTCCTTGGGCGGGAGCGGGCGACGTCAGCGCGTCCCTCGGCGTGACGGGCGTCCGGTAGTAGCGCACGCTGGCGCCGTCGGCCTTGCCTTCGAAGAACAGCCCGCGCGCGCACACCTGGGGGTCGGCGAGGAGCTCGTCCGGGCGCAGCGCGGGTTCGACGCAGACATCGTGCTCGGCGTTGAAGGCTTCCCACTCTGCGCGGGTCTTCGAGCGAAAGACCTCGGCGAAGCGCGCTTTCAGCTGAGCTTGATGTGCTCCAGGCAAGAGCGCGCTCATGTCGACGTCGATGCCGTTCGCCGAGCAGAACTTCATCAAGAACTTCGGCTCGAGCGCGCCCAACGTCATCGCTTCACCGTCTTTCGACAGGTAGCTGTCGTATGGGGCGATGCCCCCGGTCAGGAGTTCACCGCCGCGCTCGGGCGTCTCTCCACCGAGGAGCTTGCCGAGGGTGATGCTCGCGAACGGAATCACCGAATCGAGCATGGCGACGTCGAGCACCTGGCCCTTGCCCGTCAGGTCCCGCTCGCGCAGCGCAGCCAAGATGGCGATCACGCTCCAGAGACCACCGCTCACGTCGGCGAGTTGGAACGAAGGAATGGTGGGTTTCTCGTCGGCTGGACCCTGCAGCCCGAGGAGCCCGGCTCGCGCCAAGTAGTTCAGATCGTGGCCGGCGCGCTTGGAAAGCGGACCGGTCTGCCCGTAGCCGGTCAGCGCGCAGACCACGAGCTTCGGGCAGAGCTCGAGCATGCGCTCGTGCCCGATGCCGAGTCGCGCGAGCACGCCCGGCCGGAATTGCTCGAACACCACGTCGTAGCTCGCCAGCAAGCGCTCGAAGGCTCGAACTCCCTCCGGCCGCTTGAGATCCAAGACGGCGCTCCGCTTGCCGCGGTTCAGGGCGTGGAATGCCGCACCCGCAGCGCCGACCATGGGCGGGGCGTGGCGGGTGTAGTCGCCGAGGTCCGGATCTTCGAGCTTGTCGACCCGTGCGCCCAAGTCGGCCAAGACCAGGGTCGCGAATGGACCCGGGAGGAGCCGCGTGAGGTCGAGGACTCGGACCGACGCGAGCGGCCGCATCAGCGCAGCCTCCCGGTCGAGAGCCGGGCTCGCTGGGCCTGGACCCAGGGGGACACTCCCGAGCTCCCGCCCGCGGGGCCCTCCGCGAGCGCGCTTTTCGGGCGCTTCTCGCGGAACGTCGCGAGCGCGACTGCGGCCGCATAGAGATGCTTGTCGGCCTCGGGGATGCGCGTCTCTTTGAGCAGCTGGTCCTTGTTCCGGTCGATGAAGCCCGTGTCGTAGTTGCCCGAGAGAAACTCGGGGTGCTCGAACAAGCGCTCGTGGAACGGCAGATTCGTGCGGATCCCGGAGACCACGTATTCACCCAGCGCGCGCCGCATGCGAGCGATCGCTTCTGCGCGCGTGGGAGCCCACACGCAGAGCTTCGAGATCAGTGGGTCGTAGTTGGCGCTGATGGCTGCGCCCTCGTAGGCGCCGCTGTCGTCGCGCACTCCCGGGCCGGCAGGCACGCGAAGCTCCTGAATCACTCCGGGGCTAGGCAGGAAGCCCGTGGCGGGGTCTTCGGCGTAGATCCGGCACTCGATGGCCGCGCCGCGCCGGGTCACCGCGGCCTGGTCCACGCCCAGCCTTTCACCGGCGGCGATGCGCACCATCTCGCGCACGAGATCGGTGCCCGTGCAAAGTTCGGTGATGGGGTGCTCCACTTGCAGGCGCGTGTTCACCTCGAGGAAGTAGAACGAACGATCCTCGGCCAGGAGGAACTCGAACGTCCCGGCGGAGTAGTAGCCGACGGCCTTGGCGCCCTTGACGGCGACCTCGCCCATCTTGCGCGCCGTGGCGTCGTCGAGCACGGGGCACGGAGTCTCTTCCACGACCTTCTGATGCCGGCGCTGCACGGAGCAGTCGCGTTCGAAGAAGTGCACGACGTGGCCGTGGCGGTCGCCGAGCACCTGGATCTCGACGTGCCGGGGGCGCAAGATCGCCTTCTCCATGTAGACCACGTCGTTGCCGAATGCCTTGCGCGCTTCGCTCTTGGCGCGCTCGAGCGCTCCGCCGAGCTCCGCCTCGTTGGCGACCAGGCGCATGCCCTTTCCGCCGCCCCCCGCGGTGGCCTTCAGCATCACCGGGTATCCGATGCGCGCCGCCGTGGTCCGCGCCTCGTCCAGGGTGTCCGCGGGGCCGCCGGGCACGATGGGCACGCCCGCTTGGCTCATCTTCTCCCTGGCCGCGGTCTTGGACCCGAGGTCGCGCATGGCGCTCGCGGGGGGGCCGATGAAGACGATGCCGTTCTTCTCGCACGCTTCGGGCAGCGCCGGGTTCTCGCTGAGGAAGCCGTATCCCGGGATCAGCGCGTCGCAACCCGCGCGTCGCGCAACGTCCATGAGCTTGTCGACGACGAGGTAGCTCTCGGCCGCCGGGGCCGGCCCGATCTCGTACGCCTCGCCCGAAACGCGCACGTGGAGGGCGTCGCGGTCGGCCTCGCTGAAGACCGCGACGGGGACGATGCCCATCTCCTTCAGGGTGCGGGCAATGCGGACGGCAATTTCGCCCCGGTTCGCGATGAGAACCTTCTTGAACATGGCGCGCGTCCATACCACGGAAGGCCCGCATTCGGGTGGGCCGCCGCGAAAAGGTTTCGCCTTCCGCGCCGGCTGCGGAATGGGAAGCTCACGAGAAGTGGCGAAGAGAGTTCTGTACTTTTCTCCGGCTGGTGCACCCGTCGCGGACTGCTTCGCTCGACTCGGGCGGGCGGCGACCGTCGTCTCGGAGGTGCCTCCCGTTCTGTCCCACGCGGGGCTCCGCATCGAGCTCGCCGTGGAGTCCGGTATCGAAGCCGTGGAAGAAGCTCTGTCCCGGGATTACGTTCACCTGCTGCTGCTCGACTTGCGCGCCACTGGCTCGGCGACGACGCGCCAATGCACCGAGCGCGGCCTCGCCTTGCTGGATCGCATCGACAAGCGCGAGGACGTCGAGCTCCGCTACGGGTTTCATCGCATCCTCGTTCTGATTCAAGGGGACGACGATGCCACCGATGCGCTCATCACGGAGCTCGGTGCCCGGGGAGTCGGCCGAGTGCTACGGGCTCGTGCGCACGAAGCCGGGTTCGAGCGCCGCGTGCTCGACACGATCAGCGAGATGGTTCTCCGGCGGCGCGTGGGCACGACCGCTCTGGCTGCCTCCGGCGGCGGAATCACCGGGATCTTCTTCGAGCTGGGCGCCCTCAAGTGCCTCGACGATTGTCTCACGCCCGGTGTTCGGGCCTTCGACATGTACTTCGGCATCAGCGCCGGCGCCGTCGTCACGGGGATCTTGAGCGCGGGCTATTCGGTGGACGAGTTCATGGCCGCCGTGGCCGGGCAACCGGGCGGTCGCATCCCCGCCCTCGACCTCCAGCTGTTTCGCCTGGGGCACGTGAACTTCCACGACATGGGCAAACGTCTGGCCGCCGCCACCGACATCTTCTGGCACGCCGCCTACGAGCTCGTCTGGCACCGTACGTTGCCGAGTTTCAACGATCTCGTGCTCGACTACACGTCCCTGGTCGGAGCGCCGTTCAAGTCGGATCGCTTCGAGCGCACGCTGCGCGAGATCCTCGAGCAAGCCGGCACGGGCAACGACTTCCGAAAGCTCGAGAAGCCCCTGTTCATCGGCGCTTCGGATCAAGATGCGCGCAAGCACGTGCTGTTCGGCACCCAGGGTCAGGACCACGTTCCCGTCAGCGTGGCGATCCAAGGTTCAGTCAGCGTGAATCCGGCGTTCTCGGCCGTGGAAATCGAATCACGCTACTACGAGGACGGCGCCGTCACGCGCACGAGCAACTTCGTCGAGGCCATCTCTCGCGGCGCCGACCTGATCTTCATCCTCGACCCGTTCGTGCCCTACGTGTCCCAGGTCGTGGGCACCGCCAACCGGCGCGGCGTCCTCTACAACATCGACCAAGACATCCGCTCGCTTTCGTACACGCGTTTCGAGAACACGCGGGAGTGGGTCCTCAGGAAACACCCTGGTGTCAGCACCTACACCTTCCTGCCCTCGAACCGCGTGCGCCGGCTCCTGACGATGAACCCGATGGACCACCGCCCATTCTTGCCGATCTGGCGCGGCGCCTACCTTTCGACCTTCGAGCGCATCAAGCGCGTAGCCCACCGCTTGCAGGGAGACCTGGCAGTCCACGGGTTCTCCCTCTCCCTCGAGCGAGCCCAAGCCGTCAAAGAGCGTCTCGAACGCAACGTCGAGCCGAGCTTCGCCGACTTCTTCCCCGACGGCCGGGTCGAGATCTCGTTGCCGCCACTGGCGCGAGCGCGCGCGCGCGAGGCACCGAGCCCGGCAGCGTCCGTGCTCAGCGTAGCCGCGAAATGAGGGCTACGGCCACCGCGAGGAGCGTGAGCAGCACGAGCCCCGCGAGCCCCAGCCGCAACGTTCTGGGCCGAAGACGATGCGTCGCCAGTGCGCCGAACTGCGCGCTGATCGACGCGCCGGCGAGCAAGGTCAGCGCGATGGGCAAGTCCACGTGGCCCGCGCGCGCATGCAGGAACGTTCCGTGGAGAGCGGTCACGAGCAGGACCAAGATCCCCGTTCCCGCGGCCTGTCGAATGGGAAATCCGTATCCGTAGAGCAGGACGGGCAAGAGGGCGACGCCGCCGCCGACGCCGAGCAGGCCGCTCACGAACCCGAGCGCGAGCCCGAGGTACGCGGCTACGATGGCCGAGACGCGCAGTGGCGGGACTCTGGGCAGCGCCACCAACGGAGGGACGCGAAGTCGCGCGAGTGGGCCGGGCTTCACCAGCGCCGGGGTGTCGGCGCTGCTCCTCGGGCGCCGCACGAGGCCGAGCGTGGTGACCGCCAGGAACAGCAGATAGCCGCCGTAGATCACCAGTGTGGAGAGCGGCATCGAGCGTGCCCCGACCTGCACGTTGCCGGCGGCCTCGAGCATCGACACGCTCGCGGCCCCTGCCGAGACACCGAGCAGGCTACCGGCCAGCATCAAGCAATCCATCCGGAGCTCCCCCTGCCCGAGCCTGCGGTGACGCAGCAGTGCGGCCGTCGCGGTGCCGACCATCTGGCACAAGCCGGTGCCCACTGCGATGGGCGGCGGCAGACCGAGGACCACCGAGAGCAACGGCGTGAGGAGGAAACCGCCGCCCACGCCGAACAGGCCCGCGACGAATCCCACGAAGATTCCGAGACCGAGCAGCGCCAGAACGCTGACACCGTGGGCGAGGGCAATCATCAGATCGAGTAGTCGATGGGGGGCTCGGAGTCGTCGTGCGGCTTCTTTCGGCGACGATCCAGCGCGCCGAAGGCCACGTACATGAGAACTCCCCACGCCGCGGGCAGAAGAGCGCAGGCGAGGGCGTACAGCGTTCCCGTCATCGCGAGGAGGACGATACCGGAGGCCCGCGCCTGCGGGAAACTCGCAGCGACCGACTCCGGCCGAAGCACGCTATAACCGCAGGCACATGCCGAGCGAAGAGGTGATCGGCGTGGCCGAGCTCGATCGGCGGCTCAAGCGAGCCGTCGAAGGAGTGACCGGTCGCGAGTGGGTCCAGGGAGAAGTTGCGTCGCTCAAGCTCGCGTCGAGTGGCCACGCGTACTTCACGCTGAAGGACGAGCGTGAGGACGCCGTGATCGACTGCGTGATGTACCGCATGAACGCGCTCCGTGCCCTCCGGCATCTGAGTGAGGGCGCCCGGGTGCAGGTGCTCGGCCGGGCGACGCTATGGGCGCCACGCGGCCGACTCCAGCTGGTCGCGGAGCGGCTGAGGCTCGAGGGACGGGGAGCGCTGCTCGAGGCGCTGGAGGCGCTCAAGGCGCGTCTCAGCGCCGAAGGGCTGTTTGCGCTGGAGAAGAAACGCCCGCTCCCGAGCGAGCCGCGGGTCGTCGGCGTGGTCACGAGCAGCGCGGGGGCGGCCTTCCACGACATCCGAACGGTGGCCTTTCGCCGCGGAGCTGCGCGCCTCGTGCTCTCGGCAGCGTTGGTCCAAGGCGAAGGCGCGGCGGAGAGCATCGTCGCGGCCATCGATCGGCTCGAACGCTACCCCGGACTCGACGTGATGATCGTGGGGCGCGGGGGCGGGTCGGCCGAAGATCTCATGGCCTTCAACGACGAACGTGTGGTGCGCCGGATCGCTGCTGCGACCGTGCCCGTGGTCAGCGCCGTCGGGCACGAAGTCGACATCACGCTCTCGGATCTCGCAGCCGACGTGCGTGCCGCGACCCCGTCCCAAGCCGCGGAGCTCGTGATCCCGGACCGCGAGGCGCGTGCCGAGGCGCTCGCGCGCCAACGGCGTCATTTGCTCCACGCGGTGCGAAGTCGCCTCGTCGCTGCCCGGGCCCAGGTCAGTCGGTTGCGGGCAGAGCTCTCCGACCCGCGCTTTCTCATCGCCGAACGGCAGCAGGGCATCGACGAGCTCGCCCAGCGGCTCGAGCGCTCGATGAGGCGGCACGCGAGCGAACGCCGCGCGGCGCTGGAGCGCGCCCACCGTCGACTGAGCGAGCGCCACCCCCGCGCAGTCCTGTCGCTTTCGAGGAGCGTCTTGGGTCCGCTCAGCGCGCGGCTCGAGGCGGCCATTCGCTCCGATACGACGCGGCGTCGCGCGTCGCTCGGCCGCGCGAGCGCGAAGCTCGAGGCGCTGTCGCCGCTGGCCGTGCTGGCCCGCGGCTACGCCATCGCGCTCGCGAAAGACGGTCGCGCCATTCGCGGCATCACCGAGGTCTCGGTCGGCGATCGAGTCGAGGTCTTGCTCTCCGAGGGACGCTTGGCGGCCCGCGTCACGGAGCTCTTGCGCCCGCCGGAGGAGGAGTGACCCGCTTCGCGCTCTTCGGACACCCCGTGGCGCATTCGCTCTCGCCAGCGATACACGCGGCCGCGTACCGGTGGCTCGGCCAAGAGCACGACTACGTACTGATCGATTGTCCCAGCGAGTCGAGCTTTCGCAGCGCGGTGGAGCGCGTTCGGAGCGGCGAGCTCGGGGGGGCCAACGTGACGGTGCCTCACAAGCAGCTCGCGCTGGCGCTGGCGGATCACGTGGACGAGAGCGCAGCGGAAACCGGGGCGGCCAACGTGCTCTTCCGTTCCGCCTCCCGCCTCGAAGCGCACAACACGGACGTGCCGGCGTTGATCGCCGAACTCCGAGCCCTCGCCCCGGTGCGGGCCTCCTGCCTGATCCTAGGCGCGGGCGGCGCAGCGCTCGCCGCCGCCGTGGCGTGCCGCGCGCTAGGGGTGGACCGAATCCGCATTGCGGCTCGGCGATTCGTCGCGGACTTGCGCCGTGAGGAGTGGCCCAACGCGGCACTCTTCGAGCGCATGGGCGCCGAGCTCGTGGGCTGGCCTGTCAGGGACCGAACCCTCGCGCCGGGCGCCGTGGACGTCGGACTCCTGATCCAAGCGACGAGTGCGGGTCTCACCGGAGGTGAGGCCGAGTGGGAGGCCGTGGCGCGGATTGTTCCCTGGGAGCACGTTCCGGCTTCCGCGCGGGCCTATGACGTGGTCTACACCCCCGCCGTGACGCCGTGTCTGGCTCGAGCACAGGCGTGGGGGCTCCGGAGTGAGGGCGGGCTCGGCATGCTCGTCGGACAGGCCGCGCGAGCCATCGGTCTGTGGCTCGGGGCCACGCCCGAGCTCGAGCCCCTTCGTCGGGCGGCCGAGCGAGAGCTCGAGCGCCGAGGGCAGGCATGAGCCCCACCGGAGCGCGTTGGGACGGACCGCGGGACGGGCCCTGGCCCGTCGTGGCCATCGACGGCGAGCTCGACCGCGCGGAGCGCGAGTTCTTGCACACCAACGGCGCCGGCGCCTACAGCATGAGCACGCTCGCGCTCATGCATACGCGGCGTCATCACGCGTTGCTCGTGGCGGCGCTCGAACCGCCACTTGGCCGACACGTGATCTTGAGCCACGCCGAGACCACGGTCACCGTCGCGGAGAAGGCCTACAAGCTCTCGACCCATCAGTTTCCGAACGTCGCTCCGACCCTCGGCTACCGGAACCTCCGAACGTTCGCCCAAGATCCATTGCCGCGTTGGTCGTATCGCCTCGGGAAGTGGACGTTCGAGCGGACGCTGGCCCTCGCGCGGGGCAAGAACTGCGTGGTCATCCGCTACCAATGGAGCGGAAAGTCTCCAGCGCGCATGTCGCTCATGCCGCTCATGCCGCTGCGTCCGGTCGAGCACCTGATGCAGGAGCACGGCGGCATGAAGCAGAAGGTGACGCTGCGATCCGGGGCAGTCGAGATCCAACCGGTGCCTCAGCTTCCGCCCATCGTGTTCGCGCACCGCGGCGTGTTCATGGGTTCGCCGGACTGGTGGCGTCGCTTCGAATACAGCGAAGACCTGCGCCGCTACAGCGACTTCCAGGAGGACATGTGGACCCCCGGGACGTTCCAGTTCCAGCTGGAGCCGGGGGGCTCCATCTACCTCACCGTCGCGGTGGGTGAGCTGCCAGCGGCGAGCCCTGCCGATCTCATGGAGGAAGCGCGCGAAGCGCTGCTCACGGCCGACCCCGGACACAACGTTCACCCCACGGTGCGCACGCTGAGCGTGGCCGTCTCGGCGTTCGCCAACGACGCCTGCGAGCGGCCGGCCATCGTGGCGGGCTACCCATGGCTCGGCGCGCCGCTCCGTGACTGGTTGATCTCGCTGCCCGCCGTCCACATCGCCCGCGGGCGAGTCGCCGAGGGCAGCGCGTCTCTGGCCTTCGCAGCGCGTTCGATGCGCGCTGGACTCCTGAGTTTCGAGCTCGCCGAAGGCACGTCGCGGCCGCGCGTCGCATGCGTGGACGCGACGCTTTGGCTGTTCGAAGCAGCGCGCGCGCTCGCGGACGTGTCGGGGCTCGACGACCTCGTGGTGAAACACACGATCTACCCGCGCCTCGTGCGCGCGTTCGTTCGACTGCGCGGGCGACGTTTGCGCAAGAAGGCGTGGACCACCGACGACGGGCTGCTCGCCAGCGTGGGCTCCGAGCCGGCGACCTGGATGGACGCGCGGGCTGCCGGTCAGCCCGTGACGCCGCGCTCGGGCTTGGCCGTCGAGCACCAAGCGCTCTGGTATTGCGCGTGTCGCACGCTGGCGGCCTGGGCCGGCTACTACGGACATCGTCGCGTTGCGGCAGCGGCGGAGCAGGCGCGCGCGCGCGTAGCCGAGGCTCTCCAGCGTTTCTGGTGCACCGAGACCGACTACCCGTTCGATTGCTTGAGCGTCGACCGCGGAAGCGCGGATTCGTGGGCAGACCCCTCGGTGCGCCCCAACGCCCTCGTCGCGCTCGCGTTGGCGCCCGAGCTGTTCGAGCCCTGGCAGGTGGATGCCATCATCGCCCGCGTGAATGCCGAGCTGCTCACGCAGCGCGGTGTGCGCAGCTTGGCGCTCTTCGATCGGAACTTCCACGGCCACTACGAAGGCACCGCCGACGAGCGGGAACGAGCGCTTCACCAGGGTTCGGCCTGGCCGTTCCTGCTCTACTTCTACACGCGCGCGGTGCTCTACCGGAACCCGGACGATACCGACGTTCGCGACCGGTTGCGCGAGCTCATCGAGGACGCGGCCCGCGGCGGTTCGGTATTGGGTCACGTGATGCAGCTCGCCGATGGCGACGAACCACAGCGTTGGCGGGGATGCCCCGCCCAAGCTTGGAGCACCGGCCTGTTGTTGCTTTCGCTTCGGATGTTGCTCGGAGCGAGCTGATGGCTTCGCGCGACCTGTCGGCGCTCGGCTACCGAAGGATCGTCATCCTACTGGTCGCGCTGATCGTGGTGCCGACCGCGCTCCTGCTCACCGTCGGCGCAGTGATGCTTTTCTTGGGCGAGATGCAGGTGAACCTCCTGATGGGGATCCTGATCTTGAGCTTCAGTGGCGCCTCGGTCACGGGCGTGATCCTGGTCTGGGTGTTCGTGCGGCGAGAAGCCAACCTGACGCTACTGCAAAGCGACTTCGTCTCCAAGGTCTCCCACGAGCTCAGGACTCCGCTGACCTCCATCCGCCTCTTCAGCGAAACCCTGGCGCTCCGCCGCGGGGACGTCGAGGCGGAGGACAAGTGCATCGAGGGTCTGGCCCGCGAGAGCATGCGGCTACAGGACCTCATCGACCGATTGCTCGACTGGGGACGCATGGAGAGCGGGCGGAAGGAGTACACCCTGCGGCGGATTGGGATAAAGGACGTGATCCGCAGGAGCACGCTCGCGTTTTCTCCGACCCTGGAGCGTGGCCGCACGGAACTCTCCGTGCACGTCCCCGAGGACGAAGCCTACATCGACGCGGACCGCGCCGCGCTCACCGACGCCGTGTTGAACCTCTTGAGCAATGCCGCGAAATACGGCGGCGACCCGCCCAGCATCGACCTGTCGGCGCTGGTGGCACCCAAAGAGGTGCGCATCGTCGTGAAGGACAACGGACCGGGCATCCCCAAGTCGGAGCACAAACGCATCTTCCAGAAGTTCTACCGGGTCGACGATCGTCTCTCGCGAGAGCGCGAGGGTTCTGGCCTCGGCCTTGCCATCGTCAAACACGTGGTCAAGGCTCATGCGGGTCGCATCGAGCTCGAGAGTGAGCCCGGGCGCGGCAGTCAGTTCACCATGGTGTTGTCCCGAAAAGAGCCACCCGAAGCCTCACCCGAGCCCAAGGAAAATGGCCGAGAGTAGGAAGCGCATCCTGGTCGTCGAAGACGACGAGAGCATCACTCTGGGGCTCCGCATGAATCTCGAGGCCGAAGGCTACGAGGTCGAGGTCGCCGTCGACGGCGAGGCGGGCCTCGCCCGAGCTCGAGTGCCGGAGGTCGCGCTGGTGATCCTCGACGTCATGCTGCCGAAGGTGAATGGCTTCGAAATCTTGCGCGTGCTTCGCGCGGAGGGCTGCAAGACCCCAGTGATCTTGCTCTCCGCGCGCGGTGCAGAGCTCGACAAGGTGATGGGGCTCGAGCTCGGCGCCGAGGACTACATCACGAAGCCATTCAGCCTCGCCGAGCTCCTGGCTCGCGTGAAGGCGCAGCTCCGCCGGGACGCCATCGCACGGCCCGGGTCGCGCGTGGTCTCGGCCGGCAAGCTCGCCATCAACGTCGAGACGCGTGAGGTGACGCGGGGCGGAGAGACCGTTCCGTTGACGGCAACGGAGTTCGAGATCCTCTCGTGTCTGCTCGAAGCGTCGGGGCGCGTCCTCACGCGCGAGCAGATCTTGAGGCAGGTGTGGGGGCCGGGTCACCACGGGACGCCTCGGACCATCGACAATTTCATGCTCCAGCTTCGCTCGAAGCTCGAGGACGACCCGAGTGAGCCCGCGCACCTGCTCACCGTGCGGGGTGTTGGATATCGGTTCCAGTCGTGAGCTCGTGAGAGCGGGTTCGAGGGAGGGCATGGGCTCGGGCGCGAGCGCGAGCGTGGGCATGGGCGCGAGCGTGGGCATGGGGCGAGCGTGGGCATGGGCGCGAGCGTGGGCATGGGCGCGAGCGTGGGCATGGGCGCGAGCGTGGGATGGGCGCGAGCGCGGGCAGGCCGGCGCGTGGGCGTGATGCGGCGCGTGGGAGCGGGCGCGGGGTCGTCGTGGGCTCGAGGCGGGATCTGGGGTAAGAGAGGGCGCGTGGACCAGAATCTGCTCCGTTCCTATTTCGCGACCGTCTACGAGCTGCCGAGCGAGTCCGGCCTCCTCAGGGTCTCGCTCGATGGCGAGATCGTGCAAGACATCGGATCGCTACCGGAGCTCCTGCGGCGCGACTTCGCGATTCTGACCGCCTATAACCCGCGCAGCATGCTCCTCCCGCGCCGGGTGAACGAAGCCCGACACCAGGTCATGCGCGACCTCTTGATCTTGGGTTGCTATCGCGTGGAGCACTGCGTGGGCTACGACGAGGAGCCGGAAGGGGTCTGGCGCGAGCCGGCTTGGCTGGTGCATGGAATCCAGCGGGAGGAAGCGGTCTACTTCGGTCGCACCTTCCGTCAGAACACCATCGTGGTTTGCCAAATGGCTCGCCCCGAGCTGATCGTGACCGACCCCACTTGCGACGACATCGGGCGTTCGTACACCGGCAACTGGCGCATTCGTACCTGAGCCGAGGGGCCGTGCCGGCCGTCGCCGAGCCGAGCGAGACTTCGTGATAGGCTAGCTTCGTGCTTCGCCGGGTTGGCATCGGACTGGCGCTCCTGCTCCTCCCGCTTCCCGTCCTCGGGTTTGGAGCGCGAAGTCTCGCCGACCACGCCGGTGAGCGCATCGGGCGCGCGCTCGCGCGCTCGGTCGGGACCCGCGCCGTCGCGCCACGCCCGAAGCCGGCGCCGGTATTGGTGGAAGCGCTGAGCGAGCCCGCGCCGGCCGCGCCCACGCTCGGCCCGGCGGCAGCCGCGCGCGAACCGCGCGGGCGCTCCAAGACCAGCGTGCCCACGAAAGGGATCCGGGTTCGCGCAGACGCGGTGCTGCGCCTCGCCAACGGAGGGGCAAGACCGGGAGGGTTCGCCGTGCCACCGAGCGGCGCGCGTCCCGCGGGGCTCGCCCTCACCGGTGTCAGCGGGCTCGGCGTGGGGCTGGTGGACGGCGACGTGCTCACCCACGCGGGCGGCCGCGCCACACTCAGTCGAGCGGATGTCGTTGGCGTCGTCGTAGGTTCTCGCGCCCAACATGCACCGGAGATCTGCGGTCGTTTCTGGCGCAATGGCGAAGAGTGGAACCTGGTGGTCGAGCAGCCGTACGTGCGGCGCACGCGGAAGCCCGGTCCGCGGTCGAAGCTCTGAAGTCGTCGGCCCGCGAGCCTGCGGTCGTCAGCGGAAGCGCGGCGTGTAGCGTTGCACGCTCACGTATTGGTTCGGCCACGTCACGTCGTAGCCCTGCTCGTTCGCCGCGTGTTTGGTCCAGTAGGGGTCGTACAGGTGAGCGCGTGCCAAGGCGCACAAGTCGGCGCGTCCGGCGGCAATGATGCTGTTCACGTCGGACCACGAAGAGATGTTGCCCACGGTCATGGTGGGCACCTTGGCTTCGAGGCGCACGAGCTCGCTGAACGGCGTCTGGAACAGGCGCCCGTAGACGGGCTTGGCGTCCGAGACGGTTTGGCCGGCCGAGACGTCGATGATGTCTGCGCCGTGCTCGCGCAGAGTCCGGCAGAGCTCCACTACCTCGCTGGCTTCGATGCCGCCCGGTGCCCAGTCGGTGGCCGAGATGCGTACGCTGATGGGTTTCTGCTCCGGCCACACTCGCCGCACGGCGTCGAACACCTCGACAGGGAAACGCATGCGGCCCTGGATGTCTCCGCCGTACTCGTCGGCGCGCTGATTCGTGAGCGGTGAAAGGAAGGTCGAGAGCAAGTAGCCGTGGGCCGCGTGCAACTCGATCAGATCGAACCCTGCCTCCGCCGCTCGCTGGGCCGCCGTCACGAAGTCCTGGCGCACCGCATCCATGTCCGCGCGGGTCATGGCGCGCGGCACCTGGCTCTCGGGAAGGTAAGGGAGTGGCGACGGGGCGATGAGGGGCCAACCGCCCGTCGAGAGCGGCTGGTCCATGCCCTCCCACAGTCGGTGAGTGGCGCCTTTGCGACCCGCGTGGGCGAGCTGCATCCCGACCTTCGCCGGGGAGTGACGGTGCACGAAGTCGACGACACGCTTCCACGCCACGACGTGCTCGGGACGATAGATGCCCGCACAGCCCGGTGTGATGCGCCCGCCAGCGCTGATGTCGGTCATTTCGGTCAACACCAGCGCCGCACCGCCCAGCGCGCGGCTCCCGAGATGCACCAGGTGCCAATCATCGATGAGGCCGTCGTCGGCGGAGTACTGGCACATGGGCGAAACGACGACGCGGTTTTCCAGCACCAGATCCCGAAGCTTGAACGGAGTGAACATCGGCGGCGTCTTCTCGGGCGGCGCCTCGAGGGGCACGCCGGCCTGCACCCGCGCGGCTTCGGCCACGAACGTGTTCACCTCTCGCACGAGCGCCGGGTCACGCAGCTCGAGGTTCGCGTGGGTGACACGCAGGCTCCGCGTGAGCAGGCTGAACGCGAACTGGGTGGGTTCGAGCTTCGTGTAGCGTTCGGTGTTCTCGAACCACTCCATGCTCACCTGGGCCGAGCGCTGGAGCGCCTCGACCACGGGGCGACGCTCCCGCTCGTAGGCCGACAGCGCCTCGGGCATGCTCTGGTGCGCGACTACGGCCCGCGCCAGCGAGATGGAGTCCTCCATGGCGAGCTTCGTCCCCGAACCGATGGAGAAGTGAGCCGTGTGTACGGCATCGCCGAGCAAGACGACGTTACCGTGATGCCAGCGGCCGTTCCTGATGGCGGGGAAAGCGCGCCAGATGCTGCGGTTCTTCAGCAGGCGATGCCCGGCGAGCTCGCTCCGGAACAGCTCTTCGGCGTACGCGATGGTCTGGTCTTCATCGGCCTGGTCCAGGCCTGCCTTGCGCCAGGTGTCGGTGGTGCACTCGAGGATGAACGTCGAATGCTCGTGCTTGTAGCGGTAGGCGTGTACGCGGAACAGACCGTGATCGTTCTCGCGGAAGTAGAACGTGAACGCCTGGAAGGGGAACGTCGTGCCGAGCCAGACGAAGCGATTCGGCCGGAAGTCGACCTCGGGGCGGAAGTGCTCGGCGAGCTCCTGGCGAACGCCGCTGTTCACGCCGTCCGCGGCGACCACCAAGTCGTAGCTCTTCGAGAGCTCGCCGACCGGCGGTGACTCGCGCTCGAAGTGGATGGTGACGCCGAGCTCGAGGGCGCGCGCTTGCAGAATCGCGAGGAGTTCCATTCGGCCCATGCCACAGAAGCCGTGGCCCGTGGAGGTGATGACCCGCCCGCCGAAGTGGATGTCAATGTCGTTCCAGTGCGCGAAGCTCTGGGTGATCGCCGCGTGGCTCTTGGGATCCGCGGTGGCCAGATTCTCCATGGTGGCGTCGGAGAAGACGACGCCGAACCCGAATGTGTCGTCCGGCCGGTTGCGCTCGAAGACGGTCACCTCGTTCCGGGCATCCGCGAGCTTCATCAGGATGCCGAAGTACAGGCCCGCCGGGCCGCCACCGATGCACGCGATCTTCACTTGGGTCCTCCGCGAGGGGCGGGATTATCGACGGAGCGGGGGGCTCTCGCCAGCTTCGTCGTGGGCCACGGCTTTCTGGGCCAAAGCCGTCCGTTCTCGACCCCGGCGCACGCGAGGCGAGCTCTGGAGCCGTCGGCGGCGTGCCGCCGTCAGCCCTGGCTCAGGGCACGAGCTCCGCCGCCGTCCGCGGCAGGAGCTTGTGGTTGCTGAACGAGAAGCTCAAGACGCCCGTGATCTTCGAGAACGAGGCGCCCACGGCATAGGTGTTGTCGATGCTCGCATCGAGCTCGTCGTCGACTCGCAGGTTGCCGGTGACTGCGAACTCGTCGAAGTCCTTGGGCGTGTCCGGGTTCATGTTGCTCACCTGCACGCCGGCGATGGTGACGAGCATCGACTCGAAGCCCTCGGCCTTGGAACCGCCGGTGGCGATGTCGGCCGGGTTCGCCACGGCGATGGGCGCGAACGGGAGCGTCGTTCCCGTGTCCGTGATGGTGATGACGGGGTTCGAGAGCTCGCTCAGATTGAAGAACTCGTCGTAGGTGCCGGCAATGTCCACCTTGTTGCCGACGGCGACGCCGGGGGAGACCCCCGCCGTGAACACGAAGATGCCGGTGAACGGCTTGAGCGAGCTGTCCTGCACGTAGAAACCGCGCGACTTGCCGGTGTCGGGCCGAATCGCCGTCACGTAGAGGCCCGTGACCTTGACCGCCGAGCCCGCCTTGGGGTGGGCCGGGTTCTTGGGATCGCGCAGCGCCTCGATGCCCACGGGGCAGGCTTGATAGCCCGGGTTCGCGGTCGCGCAGCTGTCACAAGCGTCGCCCTTGCCGTCCTTGTCGGCGTCCTCTTGTCCGCCGTTCGGGAGGTCTGGGCAGTTGTCGACGCCGTTGGCCCAGCCGTCAGCGTCGATGTCGTCGGGATCGGGGGCCTTGCAGCCATCGTTGGGGTCGCTCGGGCAGGGATCGCAGGCGTCGCCTTTGGCGTCGCCATCGGCGTTGGCTTGTTTCCCTGCGTCGAGCGGGCGTGCCGGGTCGAACACGTCGGGGCAGAGGTCTTTGGAGTCGTCGACGCCGTCGCCGTCCTTGTCGGTCGCGCTGGGGACGCCCGTGTATTCACTCGGGCGGGACGGCACGCAGCTCGGCTCCGGAGTGGGAGCTCCACAGTTGGCGAGGGGTGCAAAGGCCTCTCCGGCAGCTTTCACAGCTGCCAGCGTCGACGCGCCGCCCGCGTCTTTGGAGACGCAAGCGAGCTTCTGCGCGCCGCACACGTCGATGCTCTCGCAGGTGGCACCGCCCAACGCCGCATTGGAGACGAGGCTGGCGTCGCCGTAGAGGGGCGCGCCGCCGCGGAGCACGAGGGCCACGTTCTTCGGTTCGGCTGCGATCACGGCGCGGTGGTCCTTGTTGGTGGACCCGTCGAAGATCGCGATGTCGGCGACGTAGCCGGGCTTCAGCATGCCGACTCCGCGTTCCACTCCGGCCGCCAGCGCGGCGTTGGTGGTCACCATGCGCCAGAGGTCGAAGTCGGAGAAGTGCTTCGCGTAGTACTTCTGGTTCAGCTCGTCGGCGCACTTGAGCTCACGCGAGAGATTCATCGAGCCGGAGAGCAACCAGTCGGTCCCCAGCGCGATGCCGATGCCCATGTTGTCGAGCAGCGTCACCGGCGCGGTGTTGCCGTACAGGCCGATGTTGGAGCGCGGCGACCAGATCACCCAGGAGTGCTCGTCGTAGATCGCCTTGCCTTCGGTCGGCGTCACGGCGATGGCGTGCACGATGGCCGTCTGAGGCTCGATGACGTCGGTGGTACCCGACGACGTGCACGTGAGCTCGTTCCGTGCCGCCTGGTTCACACCTTCGGAGATGTGCGGCTGATAGGCGTCGAGGCTCGCGATGTCCTGCGCCGTCGTGGGGGCCGCGCCGTAGTTGCAGCCGGAATCCAGCATCTTGCCGTTGGCGTCGTCGAGCGGGAACGTGTCGCTGTTCACGGTCTGCGTCGGCAGCCCCTCTTTGTCGCCCGCGTCCAGGTTCCGGAGCAGATGCGGTGTGCTGCCGGCGCTGACGGTGGAGGTGGCACCGCTCATCACGAAACGGAGCTCCGCCGCCAGCACCACGTCTTTGGCTGCGCCGCCCTTGTAGGGGATGGCAGGTTTGCCTGGTTTGCCGACGCGCCACTCGTGGCGGTGATCGTAGCGGAACGTCCCGGAGTCCACCGGTGCGTTGTTCGCGTAGGTGATGTGGTCGTGGGAGTTGATCAGGCCGGGCGAGATCACGCCGTTGGCGCAAGTGACCGTGTGGGCGGCCGCGGCGCCGGAGGCCGTCGAGCAGTCGCAACCGACGCAGGTGATGACGCCCTTGTCGTCGATCAGGACCTCGCCGCCGTGCAACACTTCCTGCGGCGCCAGCACCGTACCCACGAAACGAATGCCCTTCTGCCCGGCGGTCACGTTGCACAGGTCAGCGCCTGCCGTGACCGTCTTGCATTCGGTCACCTTCAAGTCGGTGCCCGGTCCGGTGACGCTGCCGCCGCTGCCGCCGCTGCCGCCACTCCCGGCGCTTCCTGCAAGCCCGCCGCTGCCGCCGCCGGCAACGCCTCCGGTGCTGCCGCCTGCACCACCGCCGTCCGTCGTCCCGCCGACGTTGCCGCTGCCGCCCAGGTTGCCCTGGCCTCCGCCACCGCCTCCTCCGTCATCACCACACCCCGACTGGGCGATGGAAGCGAACACGACGAAGAGGACGCTCGAAGCGAGCAAGTGTCGGCGCTGAAGCATGGTCCCGAACTCCTGTGGGAGAGGGCCGGAACATAGCTCAGGATGCGTCGCGGGAAAGGCATGTGCCGATCGCCGGTGCCGGACCCGCGAAAACACAGTAGAAGGCTCGGGCCGCTCCCATGGACGCACCATCGCACCACGCCGCGCTGCTCGGCATCATCCAGGGCATCACCGAGTTTCTGCCCATCTCGAGTGACGGTCACTTGGCGCTCGCCGAGATGCTGTTCGGCTTCAGCGAAGGGGGGCTCACGCTCAACGTGATGCTGCACGCCGGTACGTTGATCGCGACGCTGATCGTTCTCCGGCAGCGCGTGCAGCCTGCAGTGGTCGACGGAGTGAAGGCTTGCGTCGCACCATCCCGTTTCAGCCTGACCGCCGGTGGCCGAGACGCGCTGGTCGTGATCGTGTGCTCGCTGCCGACCGCAATCATCGGCCTGCTGCTGCGAGACGCGGTCGAGCGCTGGACGAAGTCTCCGCTGGTACTCGGCTTGGGGTTCGTGGGCACGGCGTTGGCGTTGATCTCCACGCGGTGGGTGCAACGCGGGCAGAAGGAGACGCCCAGTGTGGTTGGTTCGCTGGCCGTCGGTGTCTGCCAAGGGCTCGCGGTCTTGCCCGGCTTGTCCCGCAGCGGCTCCACCATCGCAGCGCTGCTGTGGCTGGGCGTACGCCCGGATCGCGCCTTCGAACTCTCGATGCTGATGTCCCTCCCTGCCGTATTCGGCGCGCTCTTGTTGGAGGGCCGTCACATGGGTCACGGCATGGACGCGGTGGCTCCGGCTGCGGTGGGCGCAGCCGTGTCACTCGTGGTGGGCGTCGCTGCGCTGCTCGTGCTCCGGCGAGTGGTGATGCGCGGGCACTTCGCCTGGTTCGCTGCGTGGGTGTTGCCCGTCGCGCTCGCGACGCTTTTCTGGGTGAGACCCGCGGTCGCGAGTCGCGCGCCAGCAGCCGTTCATTCGTCAGTGGGATTGCCGCGCCCCGTCTTCGTGACGGCACCGCGGCTCGCGGCGTGGCGGATCGCCGCCTCCAGATCGCGCAGCCCTTCGCCCTTGCGTACCACGGTGCCGCGCGAGCGCGCACGCGCCAAGAGCGCTGGGTCGGTGGCGCCCGTGTGAAAGACGACCGCTCGAGCCGCGCCGCGGCTGGTCAGGTCGTCCGCCACGTCCACACCGCTGCCATCCGGCAGGTTCAGATCGATGACGGCGCAGTCGAAGGGCCCGTTCTGTTGTGCCGCCAGGGCGCAGTTCGCCACGAGCGCCGCGCGGTGACCTCGAGTCGCGAACAGGCGCAAGAGCGCGCGGCCGACGTGGGGGTCGTCTTCGACCAGGAGCAACCTGAGCTTCGCGTGTGGAGCGGGGTTCGGCGGGGCGGCCATGGCTCGAAGCTCGCGGCCATCTTGGCACGAGCGCGAGCGCGCTGCATTCCGGGTCGAACCCGACCGTCGGAGCCGGATCGCGAGAGGCGCGCGCGAAGCACCTGACCGCAGGCCGAGTCCGGTGTAATGCACGCGGGCGCTCATGATTGACGACCTCTTTGCCGTCGTGCTCGCGGGTGGGAGCGGGACCCGGTTCTGGCCCGCTTCCCGCCGGCTCATGCCGAAGCAGCTCTTGGCCATCGGACCGGAGCCGGACAGCCTGATCGCGGCCACCGTGCGACGCATCGAGAGCTTGGTGCCCGCCGAGCGCACGCTGATCGCAACTGGCGTGCACCTGCTGGACGAGACCCGCCGCGTGCTCTCCTGGCTCCCATCCGCTGCGTTCTTGGGCGAACCCATCGCGAAGAACACTGCGCCCTGCATCGCTTGGGCGAGCTGGGAGGTCGTCCGCAGGAACCCGAACGGCGTCGTCATGGTGCTCCCGAGCGACCAGCACGTGGGGGATCCCCAAGCGTTTCTCGACGCGGTCCGACGCGCGGTCGAGAGCTCGGCGCGCGGGCCCATCACCACCATCGGACTCCTGCCCACGCGACCCGACACTGGGTACGGCTACATCGAAGCCGGTGCGGAGAGTTCGCCGG
The DNA here is from genome assembly GCA_046351435.1 of Polyangiaceae bacterium. GTDB lineage: Bacteria > Myxococcota_A > Polyangia > Polyangiales > Polyangiaceae > JADJKB01. Next base: position 54,658 of record JAXLYN010000042.1, on the reverse strand, counting down.
GCGTGCGCGACGTGGCTCGCTTCGTCGAGAAGCCCGACCGCGCGCGAGCAGAAGAGTACGCCTTGCGAGCGGTCGCTACCACTGGAACAGCGGCATGTTCTTCTTCCGCGCCGACGTCATGCAAGCGGCCGTTCGCGAGCACCTGTTCGAGATGGCGGCTGGTTGACCGCGTGTTTTCGCTTCCCCCGCCCAACGCGCGCACGGGCCATCGCGGGAGGAGTTCGAGCGCTCGTCCATCAGCATCGACTACGGCGTGATGGAACGCGCGCGCCTGCTCGCCGTGGTACCCGCATCGTCTGGCTGGAGCGACTTGGGGAGCTGGCAAGTAGCCTGGGAGCTCGCTTCCAAAGACGCACAGGGCAACGCCGCACCTGCCGGCGCCGTGCTCCCCGGGGCCCGCGGCAATCTCGTGCGCGACCTCAGAACCGACGGGCGTGAGCGGGTCATCGCTTTGGTCGGCGTCGAGGGCTTGTGCGTCATCGAGACCGACGACGCGCTGCTCGTGATCCCGCGCGAGCGATCGCAGGATGTACGCGTGGTCGTGGACGAGCTGAAGGCGCGGGGGCGGAGCGAGCTCGTCTGAGCCTTTTGTCCCGTTGGCGTGCGGGGCTCGAAACTCTTCTGGCCCTCACGGGACGGGGCGCGGTAAAACTCGGCCCTTCGAAAAGGGAGAGCCCATGCGTAAGCGTTCCGTCCTCGTCGCACTCTCGGTTTCGGCCGCGCTTCTCTTGACCGGCTGCGGCAAGTTCAAGAAGACCAAGGAGTGCAACGCCTTCATCGACAAAGTGAATGCGTCGATCAAAGAGATCGAGCAGCACTCGGCGTCGAAGGGCGGCGATGACGCGCAGGTCATCAGCGAGATGAAGAAGCTGGGCGACCTCTACGACCAGCTCGCCAAGGACGTCGGAGCGCTGGAGGTCTCGACGCCCGAGCTCAAGACCCACGCGACCAAGTACCAGCAGATGTGCACCAAGGCGGCCTCCACCGCTCGCCAAGTCGCCACGGCCATCGAGACGAAGAATCCCGAACAAGCCGACAGCGCTCAGAAGGAATTCGACAAGATCGTCAAACAGGAAGACGATCTCGTGAATCAGATCAACACGTTCTGCCAGGCCCCCTGAGCCGAAACGCCAGCTTGGCAGCGGGACTCAGCGCTTCCGCTTCGGAGGCGGGAAGCTCGAGCGTGACTTCCTGCCTCGGGAGGGCGGAGTGGAACGCGTCGTCGTCCGGGGCGGCGCGGGGGTCAACGATTCGCGCACTTCGGGTGCGAGCCCGGCCTGGATCCTACGCAGGTCGTCGCGCAAGCGAGCTGCCGTCGGAAACCTGGTGCTCCTGGCCGCCGCGAACATCTGCTGGCGGAGCGTTCCTCGATGCGTCGCGGAGCTCCTCGCCGGGGTCGGGCGCGCGCGGCTGCTTTTCCCGGCGCCTTGCCGCTCGCCGGTGTGCGCGGCACGGCGTAGTAGTCCGTGTTCCCGCTCGCGGGGTTGATGTCCAAGATTGCGCGCCGGATCGTCTCGGGCGTGATTCCGTGCGTTTCGTTGTACTGAGATTGGATCTTGCGGCGTCGGTTGGTTTCGTCGATGGCGAAGCGCATGGCGTCGGTGACGCGATCCGCGTACATCAAGACCTGGCCGCCGGCATTGCGCGCGGCGCGCCCGATGGTCTGGATCAACGAACGCGGGCTGCGCAAGAAGCCCTCTTTGTCAGCGTCCAGAATGGCCACCAGGCTGACTTCCGGCAGGTCGAGACCTTCCCGCAAGAGGTTGATGCCCACGAGGACGTCGAACTCACCAGCCCGCAAATCGCGCAAGATGTCCATGCGTTCGAGGGTGTCGACGTCGGAGTGCAGGTAGCGAACGCGGATGCCGAGCTCGGCGTAGTACTCCGTCAAGTCCTCTGCCATCCGCTTGGTGAGCGTGGTCACCAAGACGCGTTCGTCGCGCTCGACCCGCTTGCGGATCTCCGCCAAGAGGTCGTCGACCTGCCCGGCGACCGAGCGCACGAAGATCTCGGGGTCGAGCAGACCGGTCGGACGGATCAGTTGCTCGACGACGCGCCCGCTGCTGCGCTCGAGCTCCATGTCCCCCGGCGTCGCGGAGACGAAGATCACCCGGCGCATGTACTTCTCGAATTCCTCGAACTTGAGCGGCCGGTTGTCGAGGGCGCTCGGCAGTCGAAAGCCGTATTCGACCAGCGTCTCTTTGCGCGAACGATCCCCGCGGTACATCGCGCCGATCTGCGGCACGGTCTGGTGCGATTCGTCGAGCACCAGCAAGAAGTCGTCGGGGAAGTAGTCGATGAGCGTCGGCGGCGGTTCGCCGGGCTCTCGATTCGAGAGGTGTCTCGAGTAGTTCTCGATGCCCTGCACGAACCCCATCTGCTCCAGCATCTCGAGGTCGTACATGGTGCGCTGCTCGATCCGCTGCTTCTCCAAGAAGCGCCCCTCTTTGTCGTAGTATTCGAGACGATCGCGGAGCTCGCTGCGGATGGCTTCGATGGCGCGATTCAGCTGTTGGCGCGGAGTCACGTAGTGCGACCCGGGATACACGGCGTAGCGCTCGAGCTCGGCCAGCACTCGACCGCGCACGGGGTCGACTTCACTGATACCGTCCACCTCGTCGCCGAAGAACTCGACGCGGATGGCCACCGCGTCTTCGTAGGCCGGGAAGATCTCCACCACGTCCCCTCGCACGCGGAAGGTGCCGCGGTGGAAGTCCACGTCGTTGCGTTCGTATTGGATGTCGACGAGACGGCGGAGCAGGTTGTCGCGCAGGAGCTCCTCACCCTTGACGATCTCGATCAGCAAACCCTCGTAGGACTCGGCGGAACCGATGCCGTAGATGCAACTGACACTCGCAACGATGATCACGTCCGGGCGCGACAAGAGTGCGTGGGTCGCTGCGTGCCGCATGCGATCGATCTGGTCGTTGATGATCGCGTCCTTCTCGATGAAGGTGTCGGTGGTGGGGATGTAAGCTTCGGGCTGGTAGTAGTCGTAGTAGCTGACGAAGTAGTGGACCGCGTTCTCGGGGAAGAGGTCGCGCATCTCGCCGTAGAGCTGCGCGGCGAGCGTCTTGTTCGGCGCGATGATCAAGGTCGGGCGCTGGAGCGTCTGGATCACGTTGGCGACGGTGAACGTCTTGCCGCTCCCCGTAATGCCGAGCAGAGTCTGGTAGCGATCGCCAGCGAGCAGACTCTCCGTCAGGCGCTTGATGGCCTCGGGTTGGTCCCCCTTGGGGGTGAACTCGCTGCGCAGTTTGAATTCGCCGGGCATCGGGAAGCCCCACATCATCGGCGCCTCATCCCCGCAGATCAACCCATACGACCGCCCCGGCGCGGAGCCGGCGCGCCCGGCGTACGAGGTCGCGATCAGTGCAGGGTCGCAGTGAACGACAGCGAAAACGCCGTCGTTCGATGGCGCGTGACCTGGCCTTGATCCTCGCCGCGACCCGCCGCGTAGACGAAACGCAGCTCGGGCCCGAGGCTCCACTGCTCGCCGACCCAGAAATCCCAACCGCCTCCCACTCCGAAGCCCCACCCGGAAAGCTCCGCTTCCTTGGTGTCACCGGCTTCGTCGTAGCGATAGGTCTCCTGAGCGGCGCCGACGAGCGCCTGTACGTATCCGCCCCCTTTCGGATCGAAGTAGAGCTGACCGAAGCCCGCGAGCAGCGACACGCCGAGCTCGGCGCCGTCGAGTTGGTTTCTGGAGCCGCCGGCTTCGTACGTCGGACTCGGGAACGTCAGACCCACGAGTCCACCCCCGAGCACGAAGCCTGGAGCGGGCGTACCGCCGAGCAGGAGCTCGATGGCGCCTCCTCCACCCGACAGATCGCCTCCCGTTTCGGTTTGGCCGAGCGTGCCTGTTGTCTTGGTCGTCATGCCCGCCACTCCGAGACCCATGCGCAAATAGAAGCCGTCGTGCTCGTGGATGCCGGGCTGGACGAAAGAGGGGGGCGGGAGTGGAGGCGGCGGCTCCGTCGTCGGGTAGGGAGCGACGTACACACCCGGAGGCGGGTAGGGACCGGGAGGTGGGGGAGGAGGGCCGGGCGCTGGCGCCGGGGGCGGCCCAGGCGCTGGCGGAGCTGCGCCCGGTGGTGCTTGGGTGTCGGCGCGTGCCCCGTGGGGAACGAGCGCGAGCCCGATCGCGATGAGGCACGCGAGCGCTCGCCGGATCATGTGAGCTCAGCAAAGCCCGCGCTGGCGGCGCGCGTCAATGGAGTCCCGGGTGAGGGGCGAAGTTCATCGCCGAGAAATTGCGTGGACGCGCGCGCTGGGTACACCTCGGCGCTTTCGCCGACCCTCGCCGAAACCGCGGTCGAGCGGTAGAGATCGTGGAATGAAGGCCGTCGCCCTGGTCGGACTCTCCCTTTCGCTCTGGGCCTGCGGCTCCGACGATTCGTCGGGGAAGGCGTCGAGTACGGGCGGCAGCGCGGGCACGGCTGGAGCGGCATCCGGCGGCGCAGGCGGCGCAGGCGGTGCGGCCGGCTCGGCTGGCGTCGCGGGCGGAGCCGGCGCGAGCGGCGGTTCTCCGGGCACCGGTGGCGTCGGCGACGCCAGCGCGGATGCGAAGGCAGAACCGGGGCCGAGCCTCGGGTCGTTTCAGCTCACCTACTATTGGGTGACGGCCGAGGCGGAGTTCAGCGGTGCGAAGAACACGAGCCTCTACGATTCCAAGTGCAAAGAGCTCGCGAAGGTCTCGGCTGCGTTCGCCGCGTCGCTCGAGGTCGAAGGGACCGGACGCCTCGCGGACGGGCGCATCCTGAACTACGACGGGGCTTGCTCCTGCCCGAATTCGCCTTGCTACCTCGTGGCGGACGCCCAGCACCCCTGGGGCTACGGCGTACAGGGCAAGGCGCTCGTACCGTATCGATCGTTCGCAGTAGACAAGAGCGTGATCCCCTACGGCACGTCGCTCTACGTACCCGAGCTCGACGGCGTCACGATGCCGGGCGATGCCCCGTGGGGCAGCTTCGTTCACGACGGTTGCTTTCGTGCGGACGATACGGGTGGCGCCATCGTCGGGAAGCACGTCGATTGGTTCGTCGCGCTGAAGACGAGCTACGTCGCTCTCGACGGAGCCCTGAACCTGTCGAACGTCACCGTCCACCAAGGCGGCAGCCGCTGTCCGTGAGGGCGTCCGGCGGGCAGCCGTTCACGGCAACATCGCCACGCGTGGCAGGCCGAGCCCGTCCGGTCGGCCTCGGCTGGCGTTGAGCGCCTGGATGGCCTGGGCGGAGGCACCTTTGGCCAAGTTGTCGATGGCACATACGGCCACGAGCATGCCGGTGCGTTCGTCGAGCGCATAGGCCACGTGGGCTCGCGCCGAGCCGCGCACCCACAGCGTGTCGGGTAGGCGGCCTTCGGCGAGTACGCTGACGAGGCCGCCCGCGAAGCGAGCGCGCGCGGCTTCCCGGCAGGCGTCCGCCGTGGCTCCTGCCCGCGGGCGCGCGTAGGCGGTGGTGAGGATGCCGCGGCTGTGGGGAGCGAGGTGAGGTGAGAACACCACGCGAAGGCTCTCGCCCGCGGCGCGCGCGAGCTCCTGCTCGATCTCGGGGATGTGACGGTGCGTGCCGGCAATCGAATACGGACGCAGCCCCTCGGACGTCTCGGGAAAGTGGGTGTTCGGGCGTGGGCTCCGCCCCGCGCCACTCACTCCGCTCTTGCTGTCGATCACGATCCCTTCGCGCTCGATGAGTCCCGCTGCGAGGAGCGGCGCCAGAGGCAAGATGCTGCTGGTCGGATAGCAGCCGGGAGCCGCGATGAGCCTCGCTCCGCTGAGCTCTTCGCGATGAAGCTCGGGGAGTCCGTACACCGCGACGTCGAGCAGCTCGGGCGCCGGGTGCGGGCCGTACCACTTCTCGTAGTCGGCGGCGCTCTTCAGCCGGAAGTCTGCCGACAAGTCGACGACGGTGAGCCCGGCCTCGTACAAGGCGCGGCCAGCCGCGGCGCTCGCTGCGTGTGGCAGGGCGGTGAACACCACGTCGAGGCGCTCGGCCAGCGCTTCGGCATGGGAGGGCTCGAACGCTTCGAGGGTCCGCTCGGCGAGCGCATCGCCTTCCACCGAAGGCAACACGTCCCCGAGACGCTGGCCCGCCTTTTCGCGAGCTCCGACGTACTCCAGCGAAAGCTCGGGGTGCTCCGCAATGAGGCGGACGAGCTCGGCGCCGGTGTAGCCGCTCGCTCCGACGATGCCGACGGCGAGACGGGTCAACGCTTGCTGTACTGGAAGCGCTTGCGTGCGCCGGCCTGACCGTACTTCTTGCGCTCTTTCTTGCGTGAGTCGCGGGTGAGGAAGCCTGCGCGCTTGAGCGAACGGCGACGCTCCGGATCCTCGGAGGTGAGAGCGCGAGCGATGCCGTGACGCATGGCCTCTGCCTGCGCCGAGTGACCGCCGCCCGCCACCGTCGCGTTCACGTCGTACTTGTCGAGCACCTCGAGCAACTCGAGGCTCTGCCGCATGATCATGCGGCTGGTCTCACGCTCGAAGTAGTCGTCGGCGGGACGGCCGTTGATCTGGATCTGACCCGTGCCGGCCTTGAGCCAGACTCGGGCCACGGCGGTCTTGCGCTTTCCGGTTGCGTAGATGGATGTCGTCTCAGCCATGGGAAGAATCCTGGAAATCAGAGCGCCAGCGGTTCCGGCTTCTGCGCCTTGTGGGGGTGCTCGGCGCCTGCGTACACCTTGAGCTTGCCGAGCATCTCGCGTCCGAGCACGTTCTTCGGGAGCATGCCCTTCACGGCTTTGGTGATCGGAAGCTCGGGGTGCTTCTCCTTCACTTCGGAGTAGACCCGGCTCGTGAGACCACCCGGATGGCCGCTGAAGCGGTGGTAGAGCTTCGTGGTCGCTTTGCTGCCGGTGAGTTTCACTTCACCCGCATTGACCACGATGACGAAGTCTCCGGTGTCGATGTGGCGCGTGTACGTCGGCTTGTGCTTGCCGGAGAGCACCGTTGCCACCCGTGACGCGAGGCGGCCGAGCGGTTGGCCCTTCGCATCGATGACCCACCACTTGCGAGTGGCATGTGCTTCGGCTGGCTTGGCCGAATACGTCTGCTTGGTCTGACGCATGGAAGTAGAGTTCCTGATGGGGCGAGCGCGAGGCCGCCGGGAAAGGGGCGGCATTACTAGCGGGAGGCCAGGGGTCCGTCAAGCAGAGCCAAGTCCACCCGTCCAAGACGGGCGGACCCGGCGGGGCGGGCCGGCATTCTCCCGCGGAAAACGCTCCGGGTTTCCCGAACTTCTGCCGGGACCGGGACAGGGCGGCGGGGGCTATACTGTCCTTTCCCTCCGGTCGGCTCGGCCCCATGACTCCCGCGTCCAACCTGCGCCTCGTCGAGCGAATGGTGGCCGACGGCCTCATCACGCATGAGCAGCAGGAGGCGGCCATTTCGTTCGTGCAGCGAACCGGTGAGCGCATCGAAGAGTGCCTGCTCGAGCTCCGCGCCATCGACGAGGTCTCGCTCCTGAAATACCTCGCCGGCCTGCACCGTACCCGATTCGTTTCGACCGAGAAGCTGTCGAAGGCGGACATCGATCGCTTCGCGGTGGACAAGGTGCCGAAGCGCCTGGCCGAGCAGCACCAGATCTTTCCGGTGCTCTTCGACGCACAGTCGAGCGTGCTGTCGGTGGTCACCGCCGACCCCGACAACGCCGAAGCCCTCCACGAAGCCCAGCTCGCGTCCGGTGTGAAGGTCGTGCGTGCGTTCATCGGCCGGCCCCGCGCAGTGAAGGCGGCGATTGCCAAGGCCTACAACGGCGACATCCACGCGTTCGCGGCTCTCGACCGCCAAGCGCAGGCCCAGTTCGCCAGCATGCTGGACGTCTACGAGCGCAACTTGGTGGACCCGGAGACGCTGGCCGCGGCGCTCTCGGCGGAGCGTCCCGGCCGGGAGCGCATTCTCTCCGGCCACGATCTCGTGGGCGGTACGTTCGGGGTCGGCGCCGCGAACGTGTCGACGAACTCGTATCTGGACACTCTGAACGTGTTGATCTCGCTCATCGAGAGCACGCGCCCCGACATGCGCGGGCACTCGTCCTTCGTGGCTCGCCTGATGCGACGCATCACCGAGCGCATCGGTCTCGCCGAGGCGGAGCGTACGAGCGCCGTGATCGCCGGCTATCTTCACGACCTCGGCAAGGTCACCGAGTTCCACCTGACCGCCTTCAACGTCGCGCAATACGACCAGCATCGCGCGGCGGCGAGCAAGCTCTACAAGGCGCCTGCCAGTCTGATGGAAGCCGTGAAGCTGCCTCGCGAGGTCACGCTCGCCATCGAGACGATGTACGAGCGCTACGACGGCGACGGGTTGCCCGGGTCGATGCACGGCAAAGAGATCCCGCTCATCGCGCGCCTCTTGGCCGTGGCGGACACGTACGCCGACCTCACCCAAAACGCGAAGAACCCGTTCCGCCAGCTGTTGACCCCGGCCGCGGCCTGCGACGTGTTGGCGCGATATCGGGGAACCGTGTTCGACCCCAACATCGTCGACCTCTTCCGGCTGATCGTCACGGGAGACGACCTGCGCGCACGCTTGCTCGCCACGCGTCACACCGCCCTCATCGTCGACCCCGACCCGGAGGAGACGACCGTGCTCGAGCTTCGCATGTTGGAGCAGGGTTTCGACGTGCGACCCGCGCGCAACGCCGATCAGGCCCGCCAGATCCTCGAGCGCGGCGACATACAGCTCGTCATTTCCGAAATCGATCTGTCGCCGATCGATGGGCTGGCATTGCTCGCGTGGACGCGGCGTCAGAGCTTCGGCATCAAGCTGCCTTGGGTGTTCCTCACAGCGCGGAGCGCTGGCGCAGACGTGCAGAAGGCCTTCGAAGCCGGCGCCACCGACTACGTCACGAAGCCGGTGAGCCCCGACCTCTTGGTGGCGAAGATCAAGACCATCCTCGAGCGTTCGGCCACGGTAGGGGCCGGTGGCGTGAGCGGCTCACTCCAGGAGATGGGTTTGCCCGAGCTGATCCAGGTGCTGTGGCAGGGTCGAAAGACCGGCGCTTTGAAGCTGCGCGCTGCGAACGAAAGCGGCGAGCTTCACTTCGTCGCGGGCAACATCTACAACGGGCTGATGGGGCCCCTCCGCGGTGCGGAGGCCTTCTACGCCATGCTCAAGCTGCGGGAGGGGACCTTCGTCTTCGATCCGTCCTTCGAAGCTCCGCAGAGGCTCATCACCGAGAGCCCCGAAGCGCTCCTGCTCGAGGGGATGCGCCGAGTCGACGAAGGCGCGTGAACCGCTCGACGAGCGCGGGCTCGCCAGCACCGCGTCGAGGCTTTCGCGTACCCGAAATGCGGGTTCGTGTCGGGGCGGGCGGCGTGTTACCCTTACGAGTCTCGGTCGGAGCTCGACGGTGTCCAAGACCCCGCCCCCCATGCTCGGGTTCAACAACAACGTGCGACACCACGGGCGGGTGTTCCACATCCAGACAGAAGACAGCGGCATCAAACGGCCGCACATCATCACGCACCTCTTCGCAGACGGCGGGCGCATTTTGAAGAGCCTGCGCACCGACTATTCGGAGCATGTCGGTAGCCCCGAGATGCCGCAGACCGTGAAACGGCTGATGAAGGAGCAGCACAAAGCGATGTTCGTCGCTTTGCGCGCGGGCGAGTTCGATCCGATCATCGCGGCGGCGTTCGGACCGTTGCCGGCGACCGTGCCGCCGTCGTCGCCCGACCAGCCGCTCCCGTCCGCGTTCGATCACGAGACGCCGTCGCCCGAGGAGGTCGCCGCCCGCATCACACCCGAAGAGCCGGCGAGCGTCGAGGAACCCATGCCGGTCCCGCCGCTGATGCTACCGGCCGAGATCGCAGCGAACCTGCGCGAAGAGCTGTCGTCGATGAGCCTCGCCGAAGACGGGCTGCCACCCCCTCCGAGCAGTTCCGTCGAGCGTGCGGCTGCGGCGGCGGTGGTCCCTCCGCCGCGCATGCGCGTGCATACGCCGCCGGCGCCCTCCCACTCCATCGGCTCTGCGGTCGAAGCCATGGCGGCCAAGGTCGCCGGGGTGCCCGTGCCCAATCGCTCGGCGACTCCCGTGGCCGGTACACCGCTGAGCTCGCCGTCTCCGCTCATGAGGAGAGCCGCCGCCGGTGGGGACCTGCTCCCGGGGCGCTATTCGATATCGCGGCCGGCCAGCATCTTCGGGGAGGCGCCGCCGCCGGACACGCGCAGCATCTTCGGTGACCCGCTGATCGGCGAGAAGTCGCTCGACGAAGTCATCCTGTCCTACCTGGCCGAGGATCTGGAGAACCCGTCGCAGAAGTAGCGACGGACGGCGCTTCAGTGCCCGCCGGCCTTGGGCTTGGCGTTCCAGATTCGAAGTGACAGCAGGAACCCGACGACGCCGAACGGGAGCAAGAACCACGGCCAGTAGCTCCAGGACTTGGTGGTGAGAAAGCCGAGCACCACCGATTGCAGCGCCGTGCCGAGATAGACGAAGCCGTCGATCACGCCCACCGCGGTCGCCGCTGCGCGCCGGCCGCCGAAGTCCATGGTTGCCGTGCCGCTCAGCACGCCGTGCGTGCCGATCACGCACAGACTCATCAGCACCACCAGGGCGCCCAGCACGTAGGGTGAGAGCGGGAGCACCGGTCGCGCCTTCAAGAAGCGCATGTCGCCCGCGCGCTGCTTTGCCTTCGGGTCGGGGAGGTCGAGGGACAGGACCTGTCCAGCGCGCTCGACGCGCGCCGGGATCTTCCCGGAGGCGCGTTGCTCTGCCGCGCCGGCCAGGCTCGAAGCGCACATGCAGGTCTTCGCGTCCCAGCCCGAGTCCTTGCACTCCGCCGGAACGCACGCGACGGCGTTCCGCACCTCGGCCCAGCCGCTGATCTCGGAGTCGGCGCCGAGCGCGAGGATCTTGTCACCGGGGAGGAGCCCACTCGAGCTCTCGGCGACCTCCACGCGGTTGGTCGGCGTCGAGAGCGAAAACGCCATCCCGAGCACGCTCAGGCTGAGCGCTCCGTAGAGGAAAGCCGCTGCCGGACCTCTCCGGCTCTGGAAGAACAAGTCGCTGACCCAGCCCGCCACGTTTCCCCCGATCACGCCCGCCACCATCAAGAGGCCGCCCCAACCGCCAGCGAAGAACGGAGCTACGGCCGCGAGCCCGGCGAGGACGGCGAACGCAGCTCGCCGTCGGCCGTGGGCGCGTCCGGCGAGATAACCCGACACCGCCGCCGCCGCGAAGCAGGGTAGCGCGGGCCAGAGCGGTGCCCACGAGCCGTCGCGCATCGCGAGCAGGAGCGCGCCACCGCGCAAGGCGTGTTCGTTCGGCAGGGCCCAGATCTCGTTGGCGTAGATCGGGAACCAATGCATGACGCCGTTGCGCAGAACGCCGGTGCAAAGCTCGATGAAGGCCACCGTCAAGATCACGGGGTTCTTCAGCAACCGCCCGAAGAGCTCCACGGTTCCGAGCGGCTTCTCGCTCGTGTCACCCGACGAGGCGTCGCCGGTGTCGAAGTCCGCGTGGCCGGCCTCGCTCGGCCGGTCCTTGAGGAGCCCGAACTCGATGGCGAAGAACAAGGCGAGCGCCGACGCCGGTACCACGAACACGACCCACGCGACGTTGGGGCCGGCGGCGCCCGGCCAAATGCGTTGCGCCGCCTTGAGCAGGAGCTCATTGACGGTGAAAGCCAAGAACACGCCGCTCGCGATCATGGTGCCGAAGATCCCGGAGAACCCTCCGCGTTCGGTCACGTGGAACCAGTGCGCGTTCACCTTCACGATGGACACGGCGCCGAAGCTCTGGAAGTACATGTTCACGGCGTAGAGCACGCTGAACACCAGACGGAGCGGCGCCGTGGTGGCTTGGCCGGAAGCGAGCACGTGGTGGAGGTAGGCCCCCATCGCGAGGTTCGAGAGCGCCGCGCCGACGGAACCCGCGAGCATGCCGCGCCGTCCGCCGACACGATCCACCAGCGGCCCGTTCACGAGGAACGCGAAGGCGTAGACGAACGTGCCGGCACCGAAGATGATGCCGAAGTCTTCCTTCGTCATCAGCTCGCCGAGCGAGTTCTTGGCGACCGTCAGGTTGTAGCGCGCCATGTAGAGCAGCGCGTAGGTCACGCCGAGCGGGAACCAGTTCAGGAAGCGACGCCGCCGGAACGCGTCGGAGTGCCGCACGAACGGCGCGCTCGCGGTGGCGGAAGACCCGACCATCTCGGGGACGCGAGCTAACACGCTCGCGGGAGCGGGAGAACCCTGCTCGGTGGATTGCCGTCTTGGCTGACCGCCCCCGACCCGAATGGCGTGCCTCGGGCGCACGTCGCGACCAGGCCAGTAAAGCTCGCATCTTCGCGCGGAGTTTGCTCGGGACGGTTGACCCAAACTCCCTCAGGCGGTATCCACCCTGGCCCGCGGCGAGGTAGCCAAGCGGTTAGGCAACGGTTTGCAAAACCGTCACACGCCGGTTCGAATCCGGTCCTCGCCTCCAGCCGAGCTTGCGGCTCGCTCCGGATTCCGGCCGTCCCTCGCGCGAGGCGCTCGCTCCGCGGCTCGTGTCGGACTCTCGCTCGCGCGAGGCGCTCGTTCGCAGGCCGCATCCGCCGCACGATCTAGCGGTCTGGCGTGGAGTCTACGTGACAGGTGTGTGACGTCCTCGTGGCTCAGTCGCCGGCCGCGTCGGCATCGGAGCCGGCGTCCGCGACGCAAGCGCACGGCCCGAAGTCGAGGCCGTCGGATTTGCAGGTTGCCGTACCGTCGCAACCGCCGGGCCCCTTGCACGTGCCCACCTCGCCGGGTTGGCAGGACGTGGGTACGTCCGGCGATCCCGTCGAGCAGGCCGCGAGCACAGTGATCGCGAGGAGTGCGGAGGCGCATCGACCGAGTCGCTGCATGCCTGGACCATACCTCAAGCGATGCGCTCCACGCGGCGAATCCCTTTGCGAGAAACCACCACGCGGAGCCGGTGCCAGCCGGCTGCGGCATCGCCTTGTCGTTGCAGTCGGAACACCACGGCCAAGTTGTAGACGCGCGGGGCGCGTGCCGAACCGATCCTCCCGGCGATGGGGTCGGCGAAGACGATCTCACGCTTCGGGTCGTCGGTGTGAGCGAGCCAGCGGCTCACGTCGAGGCGGAAGATCTCCGTCAACGCCTGGAATCGGGGGTCGGCATCGGCCACACGTTGGGCGCGGACCGTGACCTCCTTCTTGTGGAAGAGCACGGTTTCCGGTCGCGCCTGCTCTTCGAGCTCGTGGCGGCGGGTCATGCGCCGCGCGGCCAACACCGGTTTCGGCAGGTCGGCCATGGCCACGAAGCCGCTCTGCTCGTTCATCTCTCCGAGCACCACGGAGCGCTCCCGGTCTCGGATGCGCCAGCGCCGATCCGGAAAGTGACGTTCGACCACGGTGGAGAACTTGGACTGGAGCAGCGCTTTGATCCGGTCCTTGACGGCGTATGCGACGACGCCGACGAGCACCCAGGTGAGCCAGCCCTCCGAGCCGATCTGGAAACCGTTCCAGACGGCGGCACCGATGGCGAACGCCATGGCGACGGCCGCTGCCACCGCGTAGAGCAACTCGCGCACCCACGTGGAGGCCGGGCGCACCTCGGGGCTCAGCCAGAGCACCGAGGACGTGAAGCGCTTCAACAGATGTCGGCGAAACTCCAGGGCCTCGATCTCGCGCGGGCTCATGTCCAAGCGGCCGATGCGTCCGATGCCGGATTCCGCGCGCCGCTGAGCTTCGGTGATGGCCGTGCGCTCGACGAGCTCGATCAACGAAGGAGCCGCGCCGACCTGGGTCAAGCGCCGGGACAGGTTCGCGAGCAGCGTCTCGATCAGGCGCGAGATGTCTTCGTCCACCCAGAGCGCGGCCGTGCGAATGGGATCCCCTCGCCCTTCTGCCGGCGCCAACGCTTCGCGTAGCTTCTCGGTGAGCAATCGAGAGTCTTTCGCCATCCGCACCGCGGCCGCCTCGGCGCGCGCGCGTTCCGCTTCGCCTTGGTCCAGCGCGTCGACGATGTGCTGTCGGAGCTCGACCCCGGCGGCGCGCACCTGACAGGCGAACAGCCTCATCTCGCGGATGGCGGCCTTCTCGTCACCTCCCTCGAGTGCGGTCCGCACCTTGTCGATGGGCTCGAGGCAAAGCTCTCCGAAACCGACTTCGGGAACCTCGAAGCGCACGTAGCTCTGGAGATCGGTGTAGATGTCGGACTTGTCGTAGGTGCGTTGATCGAGGCGAAGGCTCTCGGGCGCGAAGAAATAGGCCTCCCAAACGAACGACTCGAGGGCGCTCTCGCCGCGCAGTCGGTAGTCGATGGCGAGCTCGAGGTGAGTCTTGTCGTGGACGTGGAACGTTGGTTCGTCACGGCCGCGGGAGAGATCGGCCACCAAGGAGCCCCAGTCGCTGGGGCGGCCCGGAGCTCGGGTCGAAGCCGGAAGCGATGGGCGGGCAGGAAGCTCGTCGATGGGACGGGTCACCGAAGCGTCACACGAGTGTCACACGACCTCGGAGGCAGCGCCACCCCGACGGCGCGTGCTCACGGCGCGCTCGCCCACTCGAGGACGCAGCGGCCGGCGTTGCAGGCCGCGCGCGTGAAGCACCCGCGCTCGGTGCAGGCGACCCGGCCGCAGTTCTTGGGGTACTTCTGCTGGACGTCGGCCAGGTGGCTCTTCTCCACGGCGACCGCCTTGCCGCCGTTGCAGTGGTCGCAGCACGTCGTAACGACCAAGGCGCACTCGCTCGAGCTCTGACACGCGCGCCATGCGTCTGGGACCGAAACCCCGAGGTCGCGCTCCTTCCAGACGGTTCCGGGGATGCCCGCCGGCGCGCCCGGTTCGGGGTCCGTCGGCGCGCCCGGTTCGGGACCGCCGGCCACGCTGCCCGGCTCCGCACCGGCTACCGGTGGACTCTCGACCGGCGTGCCCGGGTCGGCACTGCCGATGGTCGTGGGCTGGGCGGGCGAGCTCGGCTCGGGCGGCCGGGCCGCGCAGGCGACCGCGAATACGAGAGCGGGTGCGATGAAGCGACGAATGCGAAATCGTGCCATGGGGTTTCTCGAAGGGAACGCCGCGCGCACGGCCGGTCTTTCACCCGCCGAGCGGAGCGCCAAGAGGAGAGCATCGCCGATTCTCCGCGACAAGCCGCGCGGGCCCTCGCCGGGTCGCCCGAGCTCTGGTAGGCACGGACCGGCTTGGCTCCCGAAGATCGCATCATCGACGCCGTCGTCGCCCTGGACCCGCTCGCCGACCTGCCGCGTACCGGCTGGCTGCTCCGCGGCGTGCGCCCGTGCGAAACCATCGCGGAGCACTCGTTCGGCGTCGCTCTGGTCGCCATGTTGCTCGTCGACGAGCTCCGCCGAGAGGGCGAGACCGTGGACGGGGAGCGCGTCCTGCGCATGGCGCTCGTTCACGACGCATCCGAAGCGCGCACCGGTGACGTCCCGATGCCGGTGAAGGGAGGAGCGCTGGAGTCGGCCATCCACGACCTCGAGCTCGAGCTCGCGCGCCAAGTGCTGACGACGGAAGCGTTTGCCAGCTACGCCGAGGCCGAGGCCGCCGAGAGCCTGGAAGCCCGCATCGTGAAGGCTGCGGACAAGCTCCAGATGATGATCAAAGCCTCGGTCTACGAACAGAAGAAGCGGGGCGCCCTCGACGAGTTCTGGGCCAACCCGAAGAACTTCCGCGACATGGGGATCCCGCTGGCGCGCCGGGTCTACGAGCGCCTGCGCGTCCGTTCGGGGCGCGCCGCTCCGGCGCCGCCGTGAGCGGTGTGGCGTGTTAGGCTGACGACGTGGTGCGTCCGGTCGTCGTTCTCGCGCTCACCCTGGGGCTTTGGAGTTGCGCTTCCGAAGAGGCCAAGGAGAAGCGAGCGAGCGGCGGTGCGGCCGGCACCGACGCCGGCCTCGGCGGCGGAGGCGGCGGACCTCCCGACGCTGGTCCGCGCACGGTGCCCGCTTTCGACGCCGTTCGCATCCAGAGTGACAGTGCGCTTCCAAACTTCCAGCGCGCGAGCACCAACGTGGACTTCGGTGAGCCGCCGTTCGCCGACGCGCGGCTGATCGTCGACCTTTCCACCACCTGCTTCCCGTTCGACACCTGGAAGGACAATCCGCCCCCCGCTGGCCAGAACTGGCCGAAAGACTGCGACGCGTTCGATCGCAACTTCGAGATCCTGCTCGACCCACCCCAGGGCTCGGCGGGCCCGCCTGCCTCGAGCGGATGCGAGCCATCACCCGTTCGGCGGCCCGATGCACCTCGAAATCGACGTCACCGACGTGCTCAACGCGCGCCCCGGCAAACACCAGGTGGACGTCAGCATCGGCACCTGGTCGGACCCAGCCGGCGCCGTCACCGGATCGGCGGGGGGGTGGAACGTCAGCGCACGCTTCGAACTCGTCCCGGGGGCGGCGCCGCGCAAGGTGCTCGGAGTGGTCCCATTGTTCGATGGCAGCGACACGGGTGCGACTCTGGCCGCGATCCCGTTCGAGGTCCCCGCTGGAACCGCATCCACGCGCATCGAGTATCGAGTGACGGGTCATGGCGCGGCTTCGGCCGGAGGTTGCGGTGGTCCGGCGGAGGAGTTCTGCATTCGCACCCACGACATCTACGTGGACGGCAAGCTGGCACAGAGCGTCCAGCCCTGGCGCGACGATTGCGCGACGCTCTGCACGCTCGCTCACCAGGACAACTCGAGCGGAGGTTTCGACTACTGCAAAGAGAACCCGTGTGGAGCGATCCAGAGCGTGAAGGCCCCGCGCGCGAACTGGTGCCCGGGAAGCCTCACGCCCCCCTTCGTCTGGGCGCTCCCCGAGCTCACGTCGCCGGGCGCCCACGACTTCTCGTGGAAGGTCGACGAAATCGCGTCCGGGGGCTCGTGGCGCGTTTCCGCAGCGTTCTTCGCCTTCGCTCCCTGACTTGGCGCCACACCCGAGTTTTCCATGGCGACGAACCACCCCGTGACCTTGGCCGTGCGTGCACTGCGGAGCCACGCCGTGTCCTTCGTGCCGCACGTGTTCGACTACGAGCCTCACGGCGGCACACGGCACTCCGCCGAAGTGCTGGGTGTGGACGAGCACTTGGTGGTGAAGACCCTGATCTTCGAAGACGAGAAGAAGGCGCCGCTTTGCGTCTTGATGCACGGCGACCGCGAGGTGTCGACCAAGAACCTCGCGCGCCAGATCGGCGTCAAGACCATCCAGCCCTGCGCGCCCGAGGTGGCGCAGAAGCACTCCGGCTACCTGGTAGGCGGCACGAGCCCGTTCGGGCTCAGAAAGGCCATGCCCATCTTCGTCGAGCGGAGCATCCTCGAGCTCGAACGGATCTACATCAACGGCGGAGCGCGCGGCTTTTTGGTGGAGCTCTCAGCGAAAGAGCTGACGCGTGTGCTCCGAGCCCGCCCGGTGGACGCTGGCGTTTTGCGCGCGTAGACTGCAAGAGTCCTCCACCTCGCTCCGATAGCCCATGAGCGCTGCCGCACTGCCCAAGCCGTTTCCACCCGGCATGCCCGTGGAGCGCGGCGACGTGATTGCCGGCAAGTATCGCGTCGACGAAATGGTCGCTGTCGGGGGCATGGGTCTGGTCGTGAGCGCGCGCCATCAGCAGCTCGGCCAGCAAGTCGCCATCAAGGTCCTGTTGCCGACGGAGGTGGACGACGAGGAGGCCCAGGCGGTGCCGCGGTTCCTGCGGGAGGCTCGGGCGGCTGCCGCGCTCCGGAGCGATCACGTCGTCCGCATCTACGATGTGGACACGCTGCCTTCGGGGCTCCCGTACATGGTGATGGAGCTCCTCATGGGGCAAGACCTCCGGCGGCTGGTCAAGACCCTCGGGCCGCTGCCGGTGGAACAGGCGGTCGACTACGTGATGCAAGCGGCCGATGCCATCGGTGAGGCCCACGCATCAGGCATCGTCCACCGGGATCTCAAGCCCTCGAATCTGTTTCTGACCACGCGCACCGACGGGCGGCCGTGGGTGAAGGTGCTCGACTTCGGCATCTCCAAGGCGTCCCACGAGCTGGCGCTGGAAGGCACACTGACGACGACGCGCGCGATGATCGGCTCACCGATGTACATGTCGCCCGAGCAGATCCGAGACGCGAAGAGCGTGGACGGGCGAAGCGACATCTGGTCGCTCGGAGTGATCTTGCACGAGCTGCTTTCGGGAAAGCCGGCCTTCCGCGGCGAGTCGCTCCCGGCCATCTGCGCCGCGATTGCCGCGGACCCGCCGGCGTCACTGCTCGCGGCTCGACCCGACCTGCCGCCCGAACTCGCCGAGGTGGTGTTCACCTGTCTCGAGAAGGATCCGGAGGCGCGCTTTCAGAGCGTCGACGAGCTCAAGCAAGCGCTCCTGCCTTTTCTCGCGCCCTATTCCGCGACCATCCCCGCGCCGAGTGGAGCGACCGCTGCGGCGCAGCGTCCCACCACTCTCGGAGGGGGCAGCCGAGGCCGCGTACCCCTCGGCTCGAGCGACAGCATCGACGTCGACCCGCGCCTGGTCGGATCGCGAAGCCGTGCGTCCAAGAGCGGGGCGCGCGTCGAGGATCCGACGCGCAATCTCCTCGAAGCGAGCGGAGAGGCGGAGACACTCCACTTCCGGTCGGTGGACCGCACGGCGCCCGCGGGACTCGCTCCTGCCACCACGGGCGGCGAGCTACTGCCGGAGCGACGGCGCTCCGCGCTGCCGTTCGTACTCGGCGGGCTGGCGTTCGTGATCTTGGTTGCGCTCGTCGTCGCGAGCTACGCGCTCTTGCGGGGCACGCCGAACACGGCAGTGGCCAGCAGCGCGCCGCCTCCGCGCGTGCAGTCATTCCGACTCACCCTGGAATCCGAGCCTCCGGGTGCCGACGTGTTGGAGGGCGAACGGGTGCTCGGCGCGACTCCGCTCACCGTCGTGGTGCAGCGCGACAGCGTGGTGAGTGGGCCCCGCGTGTTTTCGCTGGAGCTCAAGGGGTTCAAATCCCACCGCCTGGAGCAGGGGGACAGCGAGGCAGATCAGCGTGTGCGCGCCACGCTCGAGAAGCTCGCTGTCGCCGAAGCGCCTTCGAGCGCGCCCACGCCCACCAAGCCTGCAACGGGGGCGCCGCGCGGCGCTGCGAAGCCCTCGACGCAGAAGCCGCCCCCTGATACTGCTCCGACCAAGCCGGGTACCGACATTCGGCTCAGTCGTTGATGCGCCTCCTCTGGTCGAACGAGAGAGCGTCGTTTCCGCTCCGCGGCATCGGCCGAGGTGTGGCATTCGTGTGCGTGCTGGTCGTCGGATTGCTCGTCACTCTCGCAGCGCAAGCGGACGATCTCGCCGACGAAGCGGATCTCCAGTTCCAGCTCGGCGCCGAGGCCTATCAGCGCGGCGACTTCCGGGAAGCGCTCACGCATTTCCTGGCGTCGAATCGCTTGGTCCCCAATCGGAACGTGGTCTTCAACATCGCGCGCACGTTCGAGAAGCTCAAACAGTACCCCGAGGCCTATCGCTACTATTCCAGCGCACTGGCAGCCGAGAAGGACTCGGCGCAGGCGCGCAAGATCGACGACGCCCTGGAACAGATCAGGCCGTTCGTGGCGGTGCTCGAGGTGGTCACCTCGCCGCCCGGGGCGACGCTCTACGTGGACCGAAAGGATCTCGGCCCGCGTGGCGAGTCCCCGCGCAAGCTCGGCCTGCCGGCGGGGAGCTACAAGATCCTCGCGGAGCTTCCGGGATACGAGCCTGCCGAAGCCAAGGTGACCGACGCCAGAGTCGGCAAGACCGCTCGCGTCGAGCTCTCGCTCCATCAGGTCCTCGGCACCGTCGCCATCGAAGGCGCTGCCGGCGCGCTCGTGCGCGTGGACGACGAGACCCGCCCACCAGCGTGCACCGCGCCTTGCCGCCTGGATCTCCCGCCTGGGCCGCACACGCTCCTGGTGGGTCGCCCGGGCTATCGCACGGCGGCGCTCGCCGTGGAAGTGCGCGCGCGCCGTACGATCACGGTGCGTCCCGACGTCCAAGCGGTGACGGGCGAGGTGGTCGTCAGCACCGACGAGCCCGGGGCCCTCATAGAGGTAGACGACCGTCCCGTGGGCTTCACGCCCACCATCGTGCGGGTGCCGGTCGGCAAGCACCGCATCCGTCTCAGTCTGCGCGGGTTCCGCAGCGTCGAGCGCGACGTCGTGGTGAAGAAGGACCGGCAGGCTCGTCTCGACCTGACGCTGACCCAGTCCGAAGAAGTGATCGCGGCCTCGCGTTCGACCCAAGACGTCGCCGATGCGCCCAGCTCCGTGTCACTGGTGACGGGGAAAGAACTGCAAGTGATGGCCTACCCCACCATCGCCGAGGCGATTCGGGGTGTGCGCGGCGTCTACTCCTGGGACGACCGGTCGTACGTCTCTTCGGGCGTGCGTGGCCTCGGTCGTCTCGGCAGCTACGGTAACCGCGTGCTCGTGCTCGTCGACGGCATGCCGACCAACGACGATTGGATCGGGTCGTCCTACGTCGGCTACGACGCCCGCACGGATCTGGCCGACATCGAGCGCATCGAAGTCGTGCGCGGTCCGGGCTCGGTGCTGTATGGGACCAACGCCTTTTCCGGCGTCGTGAACCTGGTGACGCGCTCGCGCGGTGTACCGCCGGGTGGTGAGGTGGGGCTTTCCACGAACCTGGACGGTGTGGCGCGGGCTCGGGCGCGGGCCAACGTGCGGTTCGGGCGCGACGGTGGACTCTGGACCAGCGTCGCCGCCGCGCGCTCCTCCGGTCGCGACTTCTACTTTCCCGAATACACCACCACCACACCGCCCGAAGTGGCCGGCCACGCCCGTGGCGTGGATGGCTTCCGCTCCGGAACGTTCGCTGGCCGGGCGTTCTACAAGTCCTTGAGCGCTCAGTGGTCGTATCACGACCACGACAAGCGGATCCCGACCGGCCAATACGATACGATCCTCGACGACCCCCGCACTCATCAGCGCGACACACGGCTGTTTCTCGAAGGCGTGTTCGCGCCGCGTCTCGGCCCGAGCGTCGCGCTGGTCAGCCGCGCCCACGTCAACCACTATCGATTCCACGCCGAATACGCGCGGCCTGCCGCCGTCGGCGGGCTCGAGCGTGATCGGTTCCGCGGTTCGTGGGTCGGGCTCGAACAACGCGTGGAAGTCACGCCGGTCCGGGACCTGCGCCTGACGCTGGGCGCCGAAGGTCAGCTCCACTTTCAGGTGGACCAGCACGCCGAGGACGACACCGGGACCTTCTTGGACGAGGAAGGAGGAAACGGCCGGCCATTCCAGGTCGGTGCCGTCTATGCCATGGCCGACGCCACGCTGGCGCCCTCGTTCGCTTTCTCCGGTGGCGCCCGACTCGATGCCTACTCGACGTTCGGTAGCTCCATCTCGCCGAGGGTCGCGCTCTTGGCCAAACCCTACGCTCGGGGGAACACGAAGCTATTGGGCGGCACGGCGTTCCGGGCGCCGAGCGTGTACGAGCTCTACTACAACGACGGAGGCGCGACCCAGGTGACGAGCCCCGACCTCGAGCCGGAGCGGGTGTACTCCGCCGAGCTCGAGCACACCCATCGCTTCTCCCCCACGCTCACCGGCACGCTGAGTGTTTTCGGCAACTACGTGCAGAACTTGATCGA
The DNA here is from genome assembly GCA_046351435.1 of Polyangiaceae bacterium. GTDB lineage: Bacteria > Myxococcota_A > Polyangia > Polyangiales > Polyangiaceae > JADJKB01. The sequence goes on along the minus strand of JAXLYN010000042.1, from coordinate 33,127 downwards.
CCAGGCCGGAACCGGCACCGCCGCCGACCCGCTCCGCTACCGGAACCGCGCCGAGCCCCTCGTGACGTTGGGCGCCGAAGCCGAAGTGCGCAGGGATTTCCGCGGCGGCTACATGTTCTCCGTCAGCTACGGCTACCAGCACGCGACCATCCTGGAGGACGAGAGCGCCGGCGCGCTCTTGGGTCTTCGCACGAGTGAAGGCGTGCGCCACGTCGCCAACGCGCCCGAACACCTCGCCACGCTGAAGGGCGCCGTGCCGCTCCTCGGGCGGAACGTCACCCTCGGCTCGCGACTCACCATCGAGGGTCCGCGCTACGATCGGTTCGAGCTCGAGAGCGACGCCGAGCCGCAGGGCCGAACGGACGGGTTCGCCATCTGGGACGTCGTATTCTCCGGCTACGAGGTCGCGTCCGGCGTGCGTTGGGCGGCCGGCGTCTACAACGCGTTCGACTGGCGCTACTCGTTGCCGACGTCGTCGGAGTTCGTGCAGACGCGCATCGCGCAGAACGGTCGGACCTTTCTGCTCTCCGGCGACGTCACGTTCTGAGTGAGGTCAGCGCTTCACGAGTTCGATGGCGTCGCCTTCGGAGGCCACCCGGAGTTGCGTCGCCGGGCTGTGCTCGTCGAGCCAAGTCGTCGACCACGTCTTGATGGAATCGAGATCGTCGTCGGTGCGGTTCGGATCGTGGTGGAAGAGCACGAGCTCCCGCGCTTCGGCCAGCTTCCCCAGCGTGAGCACGTCGTCCACCACGGAGTGTCCCCAGCCGTACTTGGCGGGCATGTCCGAGATCAGATACTGAGAGTCGTGGATCAACAGGTCGGTGTCGGCCGAGAAGCGCGCCAACGCGTCGATGGCCGCCTCTCCAGCTTCACCGCGCAAGAGCTCGTTGTCCGTCAAGTAGACGACCGACGTTCCATCTGCGTCGTCGATGCGAAAACCCTGGGCACTGCCGGGATGATTCAACGCAATCCGTCGGATGCGCGCCGAACCGACGCGCCACGGCTCGTCCGCCGGCTTGGCGAACTCCACCTTCGAGGGGATGTCGTTGACGCTCACCGGAAAGTGGATGTCGTCGAAGATCGTGCGTTGGAACCGCTCCTGGGCGTCGGTGGGGAGCGGGTAGACCAGGATCTGGGCTTCTTTCCTCCAGAGCGGAGCGAAGAAGGGCAAACCGAGCACGTGATCCCAATGCGTGTGGGACAAGAGCAGGTGGATCTTCTCGTGGCGTCCGCTCTCGAGGAGCTTGGCGCCCAGGCTCCTGAGTCCGGTCCCCGCATCGAGGATCAGCGTGGTGCCATCCCCGAGCACGACCTCGACGCACGACGTATTGCCGCCGTAGCGCGCGGTCGTCGGTCCCGGCGCGGGAACCGAGCCGCGTACGCCGTAGAAGGTCACCCGCATCGGTCGGACTCTATATCACAGCACGCGAAATCGGCGGTCCACGGCCTCGAAATGACGAGCTTCCCTCGAAATCTCGCGCGAATGCGCCGCCCCGGCGGAAACGCTATCCTGGAGACCCCATGCACGCCCGAGAACGCGAGCCCAGCGTGGCCGGCCGCTTCTACCCGGCGGCGCCCCGCGAGCTCGCACAGCTGGTGAGGGGCTTGATGTCCGAGCCGGTTGCCTCGCCCATCGCCGCCCGCATGCTCATGGCTCCCCACGCGGGGTACGTCTACAGCGGCGCCATCGCCGCCGCGACCTTTGCCCGAGTCGACGTGCCTCCCACGGCCGTGGTGCTCTGCCCGAACCACACGGGCCGGGGCGACCGTCGCGCGGTCTACGCCTCGGGGTCGTGGGCGTTTCCTGGCTTCGAGCTCGCGGTGGACGAAGAGCTCGCTGCGCGCCTGGTCGAGCACGCCGGTTTCCGCGCGGACACACTAGCCCACGCTCGGGAACACGCAGCCGAGGTACAGATGCCTTTCCTGCACGAACGCCGCACCGACGTGCGCGTCGTCCCGGTGTGTCTGGCGGGGCTCTCGCTCGAGGACTGCCGCGTGCTCGGGGCCGGCCTGGCGAACGTGGTGCGTGAGGTGGAGCGCGAGCGGCGAGAGCGCATCCTGCTGGTAGCCAGCAGCGACATGTCGCACTACGTGCCGGCCGACGTCGCTCGCCACTACGACATGCACGCGCTGGAGCGGCTCCTCGCGCTGGATCCGGAAGGGCTCTTCGGGGTGGTCGAGCGGGAGGACATCTCCATGTGCGGATACGTACCGACCACGGTCGCGCTGTTCGCGGCTCGCGCGCTCGGTGCCGAGCACGCCGAGCTCGTGCGCTATGGCAGCTCGGGTGACGTGAGCGGCGACCCTTCCTCGGTGGTCGGCTACGCGGGCGTGGTCGTTCACTGATCCGATGGGATTTTCCCGGTGCGGGCCAGGTCCTCGCACACCTTCGGGCGGGAAAGTCCGTTCCGACGTCGGATTCCCAGCGCCGGCGGGGCGCGGACCCCGATGCGGGCTCGACGCTGCCGACTTCCGATTCTGTCGCCGACGTGTGAACGCTCATGTAGCGTGAGAGCGATGACAGCGCTCGCCCCCGGGCTCCTGGTCGCGGCTCCACCTCTCGGTGATCCGAACTTCGATCGGTCGGTGGTGCTGTTGGCTGCGCACGGGCCCGACGGCGCGTTCGGTTGGGTGGTCAACGGCCGCGACGTGATGACCGTGCCCGAGCTCTTGGTGCGCGCCGACGTCACGGACCATCCCATCGAGGTGCCGGGCATCGTGCGTTTGGGCGGGCCCGTCGCGCAGGAGCAGGTTTGGCTGCTGTATCGAACCGAAGAGCGCTTCGCGGATCTCGAAGGTCAGTTCGACGTCGGTGCCGGGATTACTGCTTGCGCTTCACGCCGCGCTCTCGAAGAGGTCGCGAAGGGCAACGTGCCGCGCAGCCTGCTCGGCTTGGTCGGTTACGCTGGCTGGGCGCCGGATCAGCTCGAGAACGAAATCCGCGCCGGAGCCTGGTTGCCCACGGACGTGGATGCCAGCGTGGTGTTCGACGTGCCGACGGACGACGCATGGACGCTGGCGTACGAGCGGGTCGGAACGACCCCCATCGCCTTCACGACGCGCACCGTCGGCAGCGCCTGAGACGCCTGCCAGCTCGGCGATTCAAGCCGAAACCAGCGGAACGAACACGCACGGCACGTCCTTGACGTAACGCACGCGGCCCTGGTCGTCGCGCTCGCCCACCCACAGCACCTGGTCGTGGCGCGAGCCCACCGGAATGGCGATCCGTCCGCCCGGCGCGAGATCGCGGATCAGCGCTTCCGGCACCCGCTCCGGTGCGGCCGAAACCAAGATGCGGTCGAACGGAGCCGCCTCGGGCAACCCGAGGTTGCCGTCACGTACGTGGATTCGGACGTTGTCGATGCCGAGCGTGGCGAGGGTGCGAATGGCCCGCTCGGCCAGTGCCGGACGTATCTCGATGGCGTCCACCCGCCGCGCCAGGCACGAGAGCAGCGCCGCGGCGTAGCCCGAGCCGGCGCCAATCTCGAGCACACGGCTGTCCGCATCGCACTCCAGTGCGTCCAGCATGATGGCGATCATCGATGGCTGGCTGATGGTCTGACCGTCCCCGATGGGGAGCGCGTGGTCCTCATATGCCCACCGACGTTCGCTCTCGGGGACGAACAGGTGGCGAGGGATCCGACGAAAAGCCTCGAGCACGCGTCGGTCGCGCGGGCGAACTTCGTTCGCCACCGCGGCCACCATCCGCTCGCGGAGCTCGAGCCACTCGTCCTCGGAAGCCACGCTCGAAGCCTCCCGCGATCGCTCGTGCAGCGCAAACGTTGCCTCGGGCCCCGGCTCGTGCGAACTCTCGGTCGTGCGGCTTCTGGTCTCCCTGCTCCTCGCGGCGTTGTCCGTCTCGCCGCTCCTCGGCCACGCCGATGCGCGTCCCCGAGAACGCCCGCGCCCGCGCGTGCCCGTGCCCGTGCGCTCGCCTGGCTCCTGCCCCCCGGAAATGATCCACGTGGGCCAGTTCTGCGTCGACCGCTGGGAAGCTTCCTTGGTGGACCGCACGTCTGGGCGCGCGCTCAGCCCGTATTTCCCGGCACAGCCCAAGGCCCTGGCGCGGGTGCGCGAGGTCTGGCTCGTGGAGCGATTCCTCCACGGTGACAGCGCTGCGCAGAGCATGCCCCTGCCCGATCTGCCGGCCTGGCAGCTCGCCGCCAAATTCGAACCGATGGCGGTTTCGGCTCCGGGCCGGGTTCCGAGCGGCTACCTGAGCTATCACGACGCGCGCAAGGCCTGCACCGCTGCCGGCAAGCGCTTGTGCAGCGAGGAGGAATGGGTGGCCGCCTGCCGCGGCAAGGCCGCGACCAAGTTCCCGTACGGCGCGCACTACCTTCCCGGTCGTTGCAACGTGTATCGGCTCGAACACCCAGCGTCCGTGCTCCACGGCAACGCGTCCATGGGCCTGCTCGATCCGCGCCTGAACCTGGTCAGCGAGGAAGGGGGCGAACCGCTCTTGCGTCTGACGGGCGCGACGCGTGGCTGCGAAAGCCAATGGGACGATGGCTCGCTTTTCGACATGGTGGGGAATCTGGACGAATGGGTCGAAGATCCAACAGGCGTCTTCGTCGGCGGCTTCTACGCGCGCATGACCCAGAAGGGGTGCGAGGCGAAGATCAGCGGCCACGCCGCGAGCTACTACGACTACTCGACCGGAACCCGGTGCTGCAAAGACCCAGGGCCCTGAGAGGGCGGCGCGTTCAGGCCTCGGACCGCATGTGGAGCGCGCGAACCAGGTGGTGATGAGCGGCTTCGAGGCGCGCGGCGCGGTGCGCTGGGGGCGCGTTTCGGCTCCACCGCGACCACGACATCACGACCAAGCGCTGATCCGGTGAGAGCGGTCGGGGCAGCGTGCGCAGCACCAGCACCGACTCCTCGTCTTCGTCCCACGATACCGCCACGTCGCGCCCGAGGCTGTTGGCGAGCACGTGACCGCTCATGTGCTCGCCGCCCCCCATCTCCACCGCGTAACGGGAACCCGCACTCCCGATACCGTCACCTTCACCCAACCACGCGCGAAGCGCGGCCGGCTCGGTGAAAAACACGTGGGCTGCCTCGGCGCTGGTCTTGGCCGGGGCGAGGAGCCAGCGTACCGAGCGCCGCGCGCCCGGGTGAGTCTCGCAGAAGTGCGCCAAGATGCCGAGCGACAGAACCCAGGAGGAAGTCACGCCGGCTCGCTCGTCCCCTTCGCCGACTCCCGAGTGCACGAGTTCGAGCCCGCCGGGGACCAGCGCGAGACAGAGCCGGGTGGGCCCCGCTTCGAACACGAGGCGGCGTTCTTCGACGCGCTCGACCACGTCGAGGCCGAGCGTGACGCCGAGCAGCGGCCACGCGAGCTCCACGTGCTCTCCGGCTTCGGGCTCGCCGTGCACTTCGTCGGCTTGCCAACCCATGAGGCCCGCGGCGGTGGACAGCGCCGACCACACCACGCCGCGCTCCGCCCGGATCGGCTGAGTCAAGCGAATTTCATCTGTCATGAGACCAAGGTTTCTCGCCCGATGTTCCACTCCGGCTGTCGCATTTCAATCGTGCCGCACTCCGTCGTCGAAAGGCCGCGGTTTCTCGCGGGTTTTGGCTGGCAGATCAGCTCCGGCCACCGTAATAGAAACCCTCCTCCCGGCTGGCGCGCGGCTCGAGGTCCATTCGACCTCGGCACTCGTACGGCCGAGCCGCGTCCTCGGTGAGAACAGGAAGGGTACCCATGAAACGCTCGCTCCTCGCTTCCGCGCTGACCCTCGTCGTCCTGAATGGCTGCGCCGTGCAGCCCGAACGCGAGCCCGAACCGAGCGTCAAGCAGAGCGCGAACCCGATCAAGGGTGGGGAAGCGGACTTCGACGACCAGAACGTCGTCGGCATGTTCATGATCAGCGGGGGCATGTGCAGCGGAACACTGATCGCTCCCAACTTGGTGTTGACCGCTCGTCACTGCGTCGCGCCCATCACCCCCGACAACGGCGGAGCGGTGATCTGCGGCGTCTCGCAATTCGGGAATGCGTACGCCGGCACCGGCATGTACGTGTCCACCGACCAGCAGCTCTCTCAACAAGGGAGCTGGTTCAAGGGTGCCGAGGTCCGCGTACCCGAAGTGAGCTCGGAGACGTGCGGCTACGACATCGCGCTCTTGATCCTCTCCGAGAGCGTGAACGTGACGCCGCGCGTGCCGCGCATCGATCTGCCTCCGGTCGCTGGCGAGCCGTACGTCGCGGTGGGCTACGGACAGCAGAGCGACTCGCAGCAGTGGACCGCAGGGAGTCGCATGATTCTCACCGGCCTCTCGGTGATGTGCGCCCCAGGCGAGTGTGGAACGCCGTCCATCGAATTCACCGAGTTCCTCGGCGACACCGGCATCTGCCAGGGGGACTCCGGTGGCCCCGCCCTCGATGCCAAGGGCAAGGTCATTGGCGTGGTCTCGCGCGGCGGCCAGGGTTGCACGACGCCGATCTACGGAGCCGTGTCCTCCTGGAGCGACTTCATCGTCAAGACGGCGCTCGACGCCGCCCAGAAGGGTGGCTATTCGCCGCCGTTCTGGGCGCTCACCGGCAAGAGCGATCCGGAGGAGCAGCCGCCCCCGGGCACCGGCGGCTCGGGGGGCGGCAATCCCCAGGGCCAGGCCTGCGGCCAAGGTCAGGGCTGCCCGGCGGGATACAAGTGCTTCGCCGAAACGACGCCCGAGGCCGCCACCTGCGCAGCGGAGTGCAGCGCGAGCGCTCCGTGCGGGGCCGGCCTCGAATGCAACGGGCTCGGGGTGTGCGCAACGCAAGCGCCGACCGCTGGCAACCCGCAGGGCTCGGACAGCTCCGGTGGCTGCTCCATCGACGGCGAGCGCGGACCGATCAAGCCGGTGCCGTGGGTGTTCGGCGGCCTTGCGCTGGCCATCGGGCTGGCTCGGCGCCGGCGTGGGCGCTGAACCGCCCGCCGCCCGAGGTGTCAGGCAGCTGTGAGTGGCGGTTGCTCGGCGGAGCGAGCGCGTGCAAACCATGCGCATGGGCTTCGTTGCGAGCACGCTGCGCGGAGTCTGGCGCGAGTCCCGAAGCGAATGGCGCCGACTCGTCGGGCAGGCGTCCCCCAGAAACGTGTGCGAGAACCTGCCCGCCGCCGACGCCGTCGGCTGACCCGCCCTCCGCTCGGCGTGCTGCTGCGGCGACGAGACAGGGGTGGGTTGGGTTGGTGGAGCTGAGGGGGATCGAACCCCTGACCTCCGCATTGCGAACGCGGCGCTCTCCCAGCTGAGCTACAGCCCCGGGAAGGGACCGCGAGGGTATCCGCGGGCCGGGTTCTGTCAACCAAATCCTGCCCGTAGGCCCGCCCAGGCTCGTTCGGGGCCACCGTCTCTACCGTTGACCCAGATGCCGGTGTGGTTATCTTGCCGCGCATCCCACGGCAGAAATCTCGGTTCGTCGTGGGACCGCGTGGGCTACGTCGCGGCTTCCGGCTCGACCGCTTCGCTCGCGCGAACTCAGAGGAGAATGAAGCGTCATGGGCAAGATCATCGGCATCGATCTCGGTACGACGAACAGCGTCGTCGCGGTGATGGAGGGCAAGGAGCCCAAGGTCATCGTCAACGAAGAGGGGTCGCGCCTCACGCCGTCGGTCGTGGCGTGGGACGACAAGGGCGAAATCCTGGTGGGCACCATCGCCAAACGTCAGGCCGTGACGAACCCCGAGAACACCATCTACTCGGCGAAGCGCTTCATCGGGCGTCGCTTCGAAGAGATCGAGCGCGACGTGAAGCGCGTTCCCTTCAAGCTCACCCGCGGCAAGAACAACGACGTGGTCATCGAGGCGCGCGGAAAGCAGATGGCGCCGCCCGAGATCAGCGCGAAGGTGCTCTTGAAGCTGAAGAAGGCGGCGGAAGACTACCTCGGTGAGAAGGTCACCGAGGCCGTCATCACCGTTCCGGCCTACTTCAACGACTCGCAGCGCCAGGCCACCAAAGACGCCGGCAAGATCGCCGGGCTCGAGGTGCGGCGCATCATCAACGAGCCGACCGCGGCGGCGCTCGCCTACGGCCTCGACAAGAAGAGCAACGAAGTCATCGCCGTCTACGACTTCGGTGGCGGCACCTTCGACATCTCGATCCTCGAGGTGGGTGACAACGTGGTGCAGGTGATCGCGACCAACGGCGACACGCACCTCGGTGGAGACGACGTCGACCACCTGGTGATGGAGTGGCTGATCGCCGAGTTCAAGAAGGACAGCGGCCTCGACGTCTCGAACGACAAGATGGTGATCCAGCGCCTCAAAGACGCGGCGGAGCAGGCCAAAATCGAGCTCTCGAGCAAGATGGAGACCACCATCAACCTGCCCTTCCTCACCGCCGACGCCAGCGGTCCGAAGCACCTCCAGAAGCAGCTCACCCGCGCGCGCCTCGAACAGATGATCCAGCCGCTCGTCGAGCGCAGCATGGAGCCGGTCAAGAAGGCGCTCGATGACGCCAAGAAGAAGCCGAGCGAAATCGACGAAGTGGTGTTGGTCGGCGGCTCGACGCGCATCCCGCTCGTGCAAGAGACGGTGAAGAAGTTCTTCGGCAAAGACCCGCACAAGGGCGTGAACCCCGACGAGGTCGTCGCTGTGGGCGCAGCCGTCCAAGGCGGTGTGCTCGGCGGCGAGGTCCAAGACGTAGTCCTGCTCGACGTGACGCCACTGAGCCTCGGCGTCGAAACGCTGGGCGGCGTGATGACGGTGATGATCCCGCGCAACACCACCATCCCGACCCAGAAGAAGGAGATCTACTCCACGGCGAGCGACGGCCAGACCAGCGTCGAAATCCACGTGCTCCAGGGCGAGCGAGCGGAAGCTCGCTACAACCGCACGCTCGGCAAGTTCCACCTGGAAGGGTTGCCCCCGGCTCCCCGCGGCGTGCCGAAGGTGGAGGTCACCTTCGACATCGACGCCAACGGTATTCTGGCAGTTACGGCCAAAGACATGGCGACCGGCAAAGACCAGCGCATCACCATCACCGCCAACAGCGGGATCAGTGACGACGACATCAGCCGGATGGTCAAGGAGGCGGCGGAGCACGAAGCCGACGACAAGCGGCGGCGTGACGAGATCGAGCGCCGGAACAAGCTCGACAACCTCTGTTACACCCTCGAAAAGCAGATCGCCGAAAACAAGGAGAAGCTGGCTGGCGCCGACGTTTCCAGCCTCGAGGGCCTGATCAAGGAAGGCCGCAGCGCCATCGAGAAGCAGGACGACGAGAAGGTGCAAGACGTCCTCGGTCGCCTGGAGAAAGAGGCGTACGCCATGGCGAGCAAGCTCTACGAATCGGCGGGCGCACCCGCTCCCGGAGCCAGCAGCAACGGCGACCCGGCGGGAACTCCGCCGCCCGCGGAGAAGAAGAAGGGCGACGTCATCGACGCCGAGTTCGAAGAAACGAACTGAAAAAAAGACACACCGCGCCGACGAGGTCCGGCCCCGGCCGGACCTCGTGCTATTTGGGGACCGGGCAAGGGGCGCATGCGCGAAGTCGAAGTCCTGATCGTCGGAGGAGGGCCAGCCGGCTCGGCGTTGGCGTTGTTCCTCGCTCACGCCGCGCCCAACCTCACCGAGCGCATCCTGGTGCTGGAGAAAGAGCGCTACCCGCGTGAGAAGTTCTGCGCCGGCGGCGTCGGAGCTCGAGCCGACAAGCTGCTCTCGTCCATCGGTGTCACGGTGGACGTGCCGAGCGTGTGGATCGACGCCATCGGGTTTCGCGCCATGGGTCGTACCACCGTCGTGCGCGAGCCCGGCATCGGCCGAGTCGTGCGCCGAGTGGAGTTCGATCACGAGCTCGCTCGCATCGCACGCTCGCGGGGCGTGCCGCTCGAAGACGGGACTCGGGTCCTCGGTCTTCGGCGCAACGCCCGCGGGTTCGAGGTGGAGACCAGCCGTGGGTCGCTCCATGCGCGCGTGGTGGTCGGCGCTGACGGCGTGCAGAGCGTCGTGCGCAAGGCCCTGGGCTTTCCGGCAGGGGCGTACCGCGCGCAAGCCATCGAGGTCGACACGGATCCGGTGGAGAGCGACCTGCCGCGCGACGTGATCCTGTTCGACGCGAGCCATCGGGATCTGCCGGGCTACTACTGGGACTTTCCCACACTGGTCGAAGGTCGCGAGAAGGTGGTGCGCGGGGTCTACCTGCTGCGCAGCTCGAGTGCGCCGGCTGCCGTCGAGATCCAGTCACTGCTCGCGAGGGAGCTCGAAGCGCGGGGCATCGACCTCGGTGCGCTCAAGAAGAAGCGCTACGCCGAGCTGGCGTTCGATCCGCACGTCCCCGTATCGCGCCCCCACGCTCTCCTGGTGGGGGAAGCGGCCGGGATCGATCCCGTGACCGGGGAAGGAATCGCGCAGGCCATCTTCTACGGAGCTTGCGCCGCCAAGTACCTGGTCGACAAACTCGGGGAGCGGGCCTTCGCATTCGAGGACTTCCCTGGGGCGATTCGGCGGAGCGCCATCGGTCGCGACCTCTGGGTGCGGACCCTGGGTGTCCCGCTCTTCTATGGCGCGCCACGCGCCAACGTCGAAGCGTTCTTACTGGACGCGCCCGAGTTCATTCGGGTCGGAGCTCAACACTTCGGTGGCAAGCCGTGGTCGAAGCGCGCCCTCGCCCGAGCCTTCGCCCGTGGCGCCGTCCACACCGCTCGCTACTTCCTGGGGCGCAGCGCGGAGCCTGCCCCGGCCGCGACCGACTGAGGCCATCACGGCGCCTGGACCGGCTCCTCGGGTCCCGGGCTCGGGGCCGGCGCGGGAATCTCGGCTCTCGGTCGGGACAGTTTTCTCGCCCCGGGCAACGTGTATAGATCCCGCGCCATGCAACGACTCCTCCGGCGTCTCGTGTTCCTGAGCTCGATTCCTCTGGCCGCCTGCGGCGGCCCGCAGGCTCCCGTGAAAGCGCCGGCCACCGACGGCGCGACGGACAGCCGGCCGAGCACCATCGCCCAAGGTCCGAGTCCGGACCTCAGCACCGTCGCGGCGCCTGCCGAGTTGATCGCGGTCGGTCGGATGTCCGATCCGGCGGCGGCCATCGACACCGTCGCGAATTGGGCGAAGTTCCCGGTCGACATCCGGGCGCTCGTCAGCAAGAACGAACCGGACGTCGGTCGCCTTTTGGTCTACGACGCGCCGGTCGAGTTCGCGGTGGCACTCGACACCAAGGGGCTCGGCAACTTCCCCCAGCCGTTCGCGGTGGCCTCCATCGGCCTCTCGTCCGTGGAGGGCACCGTCGAGTTCGCGAAGCGCCAGGGGCACTCCGTGCGTATGCTGCGTCCCGGCACGTACCGCATCACCAAGGGTGAGAGCCCGGTGTGCGCGGTCGCCGCCGCGGCGGGCAAAGCGCCGGCGCGGCTCGTGTGTGGTGACCGTCAAGAGGATGTCGACGCCCTCTTGGCCTACGCCACACGCGGCCTGCCCAGCGAGAACCTGGGCAAGTCGGACTTGCACATCGAAGTGCGCGGAGAGCCGTTGCGCCGTCGCTACGGCAAAGAGCTCCGCCAGCTCAAGACCATGGCGGCGCCGTTCGTCATGAGCGAGCTGTCCCTGGACAGCCCCCGCTTCGACCGGGCCTTGGCCGACGCCGTGCACGGCTTGTCGGACGAGATCCTGGCGCTGGTGGACGACGTCGATCGGATCGGGATCGACGCGACCCTCGACAAGAAGGGCGGCATGGCGGACGCGACCATCGCCATGAAGTTCAAGGGGAAGTCGTCCTGGACCGTGCAGACCATGCTGGACGCCCAGAAGCGCGCCAAAGGCGCGCCCGAGGCATTCTGGAAGCTGCCGAAAGACAGCGAAATGGCCACGTTCGGCGTGGGAGCGAACGCGAAGCGCTACGAGGCCATTCGCAAGACGTTGGCGGAGCTCATGGACGGCGCGCTCGAGAAAGAGAAGGTGCCGCGCAACGTTCGAGATCAGATCTCCGACCTCTTGCTCGAGACGTGGACGACGGAGGGCGACGTCGTCTATGCGCACAGCGAGGTCTCGGCACCAGCTGCGGCCTCGAGCGGAATGCGCGAGCGCATCCGCTCCCAGCTCGGCTGGTACGTCGTCGGGCTCGAAGAGAAGCCGGCGAAGTACAAGGCGTATCTCGACCGTCTGGGTGAAACTCTACAACGACGCCCAGCTGCGTCAGGTCCTCGACAAGCGGTTGAAGGTGAAGCCGGCGGATCTGCCCAAGCTGACCTCGCGGGCCGCGCGCGGACCGGGCATGCCGGTGGGCACGACCATCTACGAGCTGAATCTGCCGAGTGCGTTCTTCGACAAGATGGATCCAGTGCCTCCCATGCCTCCCGGGGCGAAACCCATGAAGCGCGCGCCCGCGGCTGCGCTGTCGGTGGTCCTCGTGCTGATGCCCGACGGGGATCGTTCCTGGCTTGGGCTTTCGGCTGACGAGAAGGCCCTCATGGCGCAGCTCGCGGCGGTCAAGAAAGGTGAATCGACGTTGGCTCAGCGAGACGGGCTCGGCGCGCTGAAGGCCGCGAAGGGCGTGTCGGGTGGCTACCTCACCCTCGGCAACTTCGTGCGCTCCGTCGCCAATGGTATGAAAGAAGCCCAACTGGACGCGGACATCGGCAAGGCCATGGCCAAGATGCCGAACCACGGCGAGACGCCCATGCTGATGTGGACGACGGTGTCGGATGGCGCCGCTCCCGACGTGGTGTGGACCTTCCGGGTCCCCAAGGCGGTCGTCGAAGACATCGCGGCCATCGCGCCGGCGTTGGCGGCCAGCAGCCGCGCGGTCCCCATGCCCGAAACCGCGCCGCCGCCACCGCCCGTGCCCGCCCGGCCAAAGGCGCTGACCAAGCCAAAGAAACCCTGAAGTTTTGGCGCTGACCGGCGCCCGTCGGGCGGGAACTTGCCCGAACGGCGCGCGCCGTGTGAGCAGAGGTCATACAATGTATGTCCTCCGCCGACATCTGGTCCTGATCGGCCTCTTCCTCGCTGCGCTCCTCCCTGCTCGGTCGGCGCTCGCATGGGTGGAGACGTCGACGGAGTCCCACGCGGTGACCCTCACCGTCGAGCGAGACGGCAGCGCGACCGTGTCGCACGAGATCATGATGCGGGTGAAAGGCGGTCCGCTCACCAGCATCGAGCTCGAAGGCGTCGATTCCGACGCGACCGTCCTGCCGGACGCGACGGTCACCTCGGCGGAGGGGAAGGCCGGGGCCGAGAGCATTCCGTTGCTGCTCGAGAAGCGCGACGACGGCACGCTGCGCGCAGAGATCGATCACGCGAAAGGTGTGCGGCGTGGTCGGTTCCTGTTCAAGCTCGCGTACCGCACACGGCTGTCCCAGCGCGACATGATCCGCGAGAAGGGGTCGATGGTCGAAGTGCGTTGGGTGGCGCCACGTCCCCCTCACGGCATCGACTCGGCGCGCGTCGTGTTCCGCCTGCCGCCTGGTCCCGTGGCTCCGCGCCTCGCCGACAGCGACGACGATCCCGGCGGGATTTTCCTGGCGAACCTCCGACGTGCACCCGACAAGGACGAGCTCGAGATCGTCCGGCCGCACGTGGCGAAGGGGGAGCCGGTGGTGTGGCGAGTGCTCGCGAGCCCGAAGTCGTTCGACGCCTTCGGTCCCGCCGAGACCAACGAACCCAGCGCATTGCCGCAAGCCCAGGCAGAGGAAGATCCGGAGCGGCGGCTGTACGGGATTGCCCTGCTCGCGCTGGTGCTCGTGGGCTACTCGAGCCTCGTCTACGGCAAGTGGCGCGTCCTGACGCGCGCCGCCATGCTCAAGAACGCCGTGCCGCGAGCGCTGGTTCCGATCCCCGCTGTGCTGCGCGCCGCCCTCGCAGGGGCCTTCCTGGCTGGTGCCGTGGCGGTCGCGGCGCTCACCGATCACCCGACGGCCGCGGGTGCGCTCCTGCTCGTGGCCATCCTCCTCGCTTCCCACGTGGGTCCGAAGACTCTGGCGGTTCCCCGGCGACCTGGGCGCTGGCTTCCGCTCAGCGACGAGGACGCCTTTTCGCGCCGAGAACCCAAGCTGCCCGGGCGCTGGCTCGACGCGGGCACGCCGGTCGGCTTTGCGCTCTTCCTCACTTCGATGCTCGCCATCGCGTGCGGCGCTGCGTTCACGTTCTTTCGCTCGCCCTACCACGGCATCGAACTGGCCCTCGCCTCGACGGCCCTCCTCCCGATCTTCTGCACGGGTCGCGGGGGGGAACTGCCGCCCGATGCCGCGAGCCGCCCCTCCGCCCTGCTCGCGTGGCTGGCCAAGCGACTGCGGGAGAACCCGCAGCTCAAGGTCGTGGCGTGGGCCCGCGTACCGGAAGGTGGCAGTGACCCTGACGAGCTCCGGCTCCTGGTATTGCCGCGGCGTGCTTTGCCGGGTCTCGGTGGCATCGAGTTCGGCGTGGAGTATCAGGCCGGTCTCGGTGGAAACGTGGCGCTCCCGTGGGTGATGGTGCGCGCAGCCGAAGCGTCTCTGGCCCAACATGCGCTGCCGCGCAACGTGGTGTGGTCGCGCGGTCGGAAGCCCGAGGAGCGCGCCGCTGTTTTGCGCCCGAAGCTCCCCACCCGTGCCCTGTCGCTCGGGCTCCTGCGCTCGGTGGCTCAGTCCCTGGTCGATCGCGGTGAATCCCGACCGAAGACTCGTCAGCCCGCCATCAAGCTCGCCATGTCGGGGGGCAAAGGCTCTTCGATGGCGAAGCCCGCGATGGTCTCGTCGCCGGCCCAGGCGATGTAGCTCGCGTGGAGCGCGTGGCGCGCGCCCAAGCTGGGCGCTTCGGGGCCTCCGTACACCGGATCTCCCGCGATGGGGTGGCCGATGGACGCGAGGTGGGAGCGGATTTGATGGCGCAACGCGCGTGAGACCGAGAGCTCGACCAGGGCCCACTCGCCGTGGCGGGCGACGACCCGAAAGCGGGTCACCGCGGGCCGGGCCCGGTGTTTCCCCGTGCGGGTACCGGCGGCCGGGCCTACGAGCACGCGTTTCGGGCTCTTGCGATCCGGTGCGATGGGTTGATCGATGGTCCCCGATTCGGGCATGCCCTCACCGGTCACGATCGCCAGATAGCGCTTCTGGATCGCGCCTTGGGTGAGAGCTGCGCAGCCGCTCGAAGGCGTCGGCGGTGCGCGCCGCGACCACGAGCCCGCTCGTTTGCGTGTCGAGGCGATGCAGGAGACCCGGCTCACGCGGGGAGTGCCCCACGCCTGCCATCTCCGGGTAGCGCCCGAAGAGCGCACCCGCCAACGTGCCCGCCTCGCCGCGCAGCGGGGCGCTGGGTTGCCCGGCCGGTTTGGCCACGATGACGAGGTGAGGCGTCTCGAGCCTCACTTCGAGATGCGCGTCGGGTTCTCGCGGCGGGACGTCGCCGCCCTCCACCTGGACGCTGACTTCGTCTCCGGCGCGCGCGGGTTCTCCCTTGGGTACGCGCCGGCCGCCGACGGTCACCTGCCCGCGCTGGAAGAGCTCGGCCACACGCCGGCGCCCGAGCTCCGTCTTCGCCACGACCAATTTGTCGAGCCGTTGCCCCGCGTCGCTCGCGGGCACAGTGAAAGTGACGGTCTTCACCAAATGCCCTGGACACCGCCACCGTAGATCGATTCGCGGCTTCCGTCACGCCGCAGACTCTCTCCAATCACGCCGGCGTAGGGCGCCACGAACGTCGAGTCTGCGGAGCCTTTGCTCGCCGGCTCACCGGGCTCCGTCATGAAGTAGGCCACGGCACCTCCGGCGAGAAACCCGAGCGTCACGCTGCCCACCCACGCGCGATCTTTCCCCTCGGTTTGCTCGTCGGCGAAGACCAACGGGCTCGCGGCTGCGGCGCCCGTCAAGCCGCCGAGGACGGCGCCGAGGTCGATGAGCAGCACGCGGCTCGACGCGACCTGCACTTGCGTGGCGAAGGCGCCGGCGACGAGCACGCCTGCGCCTGCGCCGTAGCCCATGCCGCGCGTCGGGGTCTTGTCCGTGCGTCCCTCGAACGCGAGCTGCGTCATGGCGCCGAAGGCCATGCCGAACGCGCCCCCCGAATGGGTCAACGTCGCTCCGCCTTCGCCCATGCCTTTGAACGTGAGGGCCGTGGTGGCCAGCGTCATCCCGCCTGCCGCTCCCACGAGCCCGTAAACGAAGCGATCGTCGGCGGGCGAGACGCCGTAGCCATCTGCCAGCAGGAAGCCGGAGGCGAGAGGCCACCAGGCACCCGCCGAAAGAAACCAGGCGTCGCCGAGCCCGACGTCCCATTCGTCGGCGACGATCATCGACGCTCCGAGCCCGATGCCCGTACCGAGGGCGATCAAGGGGTAGGTGAGACGGTCGTCTTTGGAACCGCTCGCGCGCTGCAACGACAGCCCGACGTACCCGCCGAAGGCCGCCGAGTTCAGTGCGAGCACTGCCCGCCCCGCGGAGCGAGCCGGCATCACCAGCGGTGAAGTCGCGCGCGGCGCTGCATCTTCGGCGGGCTTTGGCTCCTCAGGCGCCCTCCGCCCTGCCTGCACCACGTCGCGCGTCATCACCAGAGCGCGCAGGGTGAGCTCCCTCGGACTCACTTCTTGGGTGCGCACGAGGAGCACCCGCGAGCCCGGCGCGACCGCGACGATGCGCAGGCGGAGCTTGTTCCCGTCGAGCTCGAGACGGGGCGAGATGACCCAGCTCTCGCTGGCTCGCGTCACCAGGCCATCGTCACTCAGCGTCCGAGAATCCGGCGTCACGCGGGCCGACACGTCCAACGTGAGCCCGAGATCTTGCACCGCTTCGGTGACGCTGGCGTCGAGCGCCCGAGCCCAACGGGCGAGCGCCGATTCGTCCTCGGCAGCCGGTCGACGCAGCTCGGGGAGCTCCGTCGGGGATGTGGCTACCGGAACGACCGTCGGCAGCACCACGACCCCGTCGTGGTCGGCCAGAGCGGCGCGTGGCCAAATGGCGAGCGCTCCCGCCAGCGTCAGCGCGCGGAGGGCCTTGGATCCGAGGGCCATCGCGGCCCCTCAGAACATCACGGTCGCGTTCAGCCAGGCGTCGAACGCGTGGGAATCGTCGACTTTGAAGCGACGCCCCGGCGTGTTGATGGTCGGACGGTAGTTCGGGTTCGGGATGCCCGTCGCCGAGTAACCCGTCGCCGTGGTGTTCTTGCACGGTCCAGACTTCGTGATGTCGTCCGAGAAGTCGGGGTTGCACGCTTGATCGAACGTGAGGAGGTGGCTCTGCACCAACGTGTAGCCACCGCCCAAGCTGAACTTCACGTATTCACCGGCCTGCCACGTCAGCTCCGTGCTGAAGCTGTAGATGCCGTGCTGCTGCACGTCGGTGAGCCCTGTCGTGTAGACGCGCTGGGAGTTCGGATCGACGACCGAGCGCGGGTTGTTCGGGCCGTCGGGCGCCGTGGGATCGAAGGTCGGGTTCGCGCGGTAGGAGGCGTAGGTCGGCATCCGCAGGCTGGGCGCGTCGCTCGAGCCGATCGCGTCGAAGAGCTCCGAGTAGTCGCGGCCTTCCGAGCGGTAGGTGCCGGTGAAGCGGAAGTCGATGGTGACTCGCTGGAACTGATCGCGCACCTCCCAGGGGATGACGTTCAGGCCCATGATGATGGAGCCCTGGAGCGGCGGGTGATTGACGAGCGACCCCTTGAGGTCGGTCGAACCATAGTCGCTGTCGTCGTTCTGGAACTCGAAGAGCGCGCGGAAGCCGCCGTAGGGCTCGATGTACTTGATGCGCTTCGACAGGTAGGTGTGGACCTCGAGCCCGGTGGTGCCGCGGCTCACACCGGGGTCGCGCTCCCCGAGATCTTCGCCTTCGAGAGAGTCACCCGAGGTGGGATCCGTGACGTCCTTCAGCCCATTGCGGTTGATGTCCGATGGGTGCGCGCACTTCTTCTGCGGGCCGGGTTGGTTCAAACCCTTGGTCGAGTTCGAGCAGGCGTGCATCGGCTCGGAAACGCTGAACCGACCTTCGAAGCCGATCACCCAGGTGGGCTTGGTCAGATCGCGGAACTGGTTCATCAGCGCGAAGTCGAGGCCTACCGCGAGGTACTCGATGCCGCTGCGGGTCGGTGACTCGAAGGGCAGCGAGAACAACTGCTCGCCCGGTGCGCCCGCGAGCACCACCGGCTGGACCTTGTCGCTACCGTCGAGCCCTTCGAGCTTGCGCTTGTTCGACAGAATGATCGGCAAGCGGAAGACCAGCTGGATGTCTTTGTACACGCCGATGGCGGCGCGCGTGTTCAGGCGACTCGTCGTCTCGGAGTAGTCCGCGACGTTCATGGTGTCGGACGTGTAGCCACCCGTGGTGAGGCCTGGCTGATTCGCGCTCGTCTCGCGTCGAATCTTCGCGCCCTTCCAAGTGTGCTGGTAGCCAAGCGAAAGGTGCAGGTCGAACGGGTCGTCTTCGTCGAAGGCGTCCACCACCTGCGTGACCTCGGCAGGCTCGCGCAATACCGAAGGTTCCGTGACCTTGCGCGGTTCGTCCGCGGAGGCCGGACCGGCTACACCCAACAGGCCCACAGCGATGGTGAGCCCCGCGCCCAGCCGCATCGCGTCGAGACTATCCCTACGAAGACTCATCGACGTCGCCCGTAGCGGACGCTAGCGGTGCGGGGCCGAAACTGTCAACGACGCATCAAGGAGCCGAGCTTTTTGCTGCGGGGCCTGGGCCGGGAGGGGCCGAGACCGCCTGGGAGCGACGCGCCGCCTCCGCCACCCGAGCCTCGAGCGCGCTCCGCTCCGGTCCGGCCGTCGAGACTGCGACCTGTGCCACCCCGCAGGTGGCGCGGGCTGCCCGGCGGGCGTCGAGGTGAGCGGCCGCCCGGTCGCCCAGGGGACCGGCGTCCGGCGGGGGAGTCTGAAGCCGCTGGAGCTGTGCGACGGCCTCGGTGGCGGCGTCCTCGCAGGCTTTCACCAGGGTCTCGTTGGCGCTTCGGGGGCCCATCGACGCCTTGGGGGCCTTTGCATCGAGCTTCTCGGGGCCTTTGCGGTTCGTGCCTTTGGCAGGGCGGAGCCAGGCTTCGCCTTTCGCGATGGTCAGATCCACCTTGGTCTTGGACGAATGGATCTGAATCTGGGCATCGCCGTAACTGATCGTCCCAAACGGCGTATACACGGTCACTTCCCCTCCGGGGCGTGCTCCCGCTCCCGCCGCGGTTTCGAGCGTGCCCTCCGCCAGGAGCACGTCTTCACCGCCCTGGACGCAGGGAAGGACCCGCGCCGGCCCGACGAAGCGAAACTCGCGTGTGGAAGAAGTGTGGCGGAGCGAGAGGGAGGCTTGGGTCGGGAGCTCGATCCAGGCCGCGCCGTCGACGAGCTCTCCGGATTTCAGCGGCGAGCCGCCCATCTGGACCTCCCCTTTGGCGAGCACCACCCGGCAGCTCGGCTTGGTGGCCTGGGGCAGGGATTCTCGGAATGGCGGCGGGCTGGCGCTCGGGGCAGCCGACGCCGAGATCGCGACGGGCGTAGCGCTGGCCGACGCCTTGGCCGTCGGTGCGGGGGGCGTCGAAGTCGAGTTGCAGGCGCCGAGCAGCAGCGTGACCGCCCCGAGGGCGCCCGAGTCACGCATCACGAGGAGCCGCCCGGGTTGCGCAGCGAGCGGGGCGGGGGAGGGATGACGAGGGTCTTGCGGTTGTCGTCCTCTTCCTCGTCGAAGATTTCCGAAGTGATGTCTTCCGCGAGCTCTTCCCGTGCGTGATCGAGCTCACGGCTCGTGTCGGCGAGTCGATCCGCCAAGACTCCGAGGAACTGCCAGAGGAGCTTCACCGCGAGTTGGTGCTCTTTGCGAAGGATGTCGAAGAAATCCACGCGCCGGATCAGCATCAACTCGCTGTCGCCATCGCTGAGCACGGTGGCCGAACGCGGCTGGGCGCGGATCAGCGCCATCTCTCCGAAGTGCTCGCCTTGCTTGAGGTTCGCGAGCTGGGTGCCACCGCGCAGCACCTTCACTTGGCCGCTCAGCACGATGAACAGCTCTTCGCCCCGGTCGCCCTCTTTGATCACGCGTTCGCCGTTCTTGTACGAGGCGACCTCGGTGACTTCTTGGACGCGCAAGAGCTCGCGTTCGCCCAGCATGCGGAAGAGTGGCATGCGCGCCAGGATGTCGCGCTTGAGTTGGAGCTTCTGGGCTCGTGCGTCGTCGCGCGCCGTCACGTCGCCCACCGTGACGATGATGGCGGTCACGTTGTCGCCGCCGCCGCGGGCGTTGGCAGCGTCGATCAGCGACTTGACCGCCACCTCGGCGTCATGGCTCGACAGGAGCTTGCCGAGCTCGGCGACCTCGTCGCCCTCGAAGTACATGCTCAGGCCGTCGGTGCAGAGCAGGAAGCGATCGCCGGCGACCACGTCGATCACCAAGGTGTCCGGCTCGCAGTGTTCGTAGACACCCACCGCGCGCGTGACCGCATTCTTCTGCGAGAGCAGCTTGTCTGCCTTCTCCTTCGGCAGCTTCTTCTTCTTGATGAGCTCGTTGTAGACGTTGTGATCTTCGGTGATCTGTTGGATCGCGCCGTTGCGCAGCAGGTAACAGCGGCTGTCGCCGACGTAGGTCACGAACGCCTGGTTTCCGGCCAGCAGGATCGAGACCAGCGTGGTGCCCATGCCGCGTTTGGTCGCGTCTTTGCTGGCCTCGGCGTGGACCCGGCCCGACGCGCGGTTCACCGCGAACTCGAGCATGTTGATGACGTCGCGCTTGCTGACGCGGTCTGCGCCGGTCTTGCCGGCGACATAGTCGTCGATGAGCTCGAGCTCGCGCTTCACTTCTTCGTGGACCGTGCGTACGGCGATGGCGCTGGCGACCTCACCCGCGGCATGACCTCCCATGCCGTCGCACACCACGTAGAGAGACAGCTTCCGGTCCACGAGGAAGTTGTCCTCGTTGTGGTCGCGTTGCCGTCCCACGTCGGTCAACGCGGCAAACTGGGCGACGCCGCTCTCGGTCATCGGGCGCGACTCTACTATAGTTCGACGGGCGCTCGGGACGAGTTCTTCACCGACCCGCACCGACTTCGCTCCCGGCGTCGAAAATGCTCGATGCGCCGCTCCTGCCCACGATCACGTGGTCGAGGAGTGGCACGCCGACCACCTCGCATGCGTCCGCCAGAGCGCGGGTCATGTGGATGTCTTCGGGGCTCGGGCTCGGGTCTCCACTCGGGTGATTGTGTACGAGCACGATGGCGCTCGCCGCGTCACGCAGCGCGGGGGTGAGCACGTCCCGGGGAGTCAGCGCGCAACCGTGTGCCCCGCCTTGGGCGATGCGTCGCCAGGATTTCACTGCGTTTTTGCCGTCCAAGCTCAAGAGCCAGACTTCTTCGTGCTCGAGGTGCGCGAGCCGCGGCCGTGCGAACTCTTCGACGTCGCGGAAGCTCTGGATGGCGGCGCGCTCGTGCTCGGCGAGGGCACGGTGAACTCGTCGGCCGAGCTCCAGCGCCGCGCTCACGCGCATGGCGCTCTCGCGATGCAGCCTCGCCCCCTGAGCGATGTCCATGACTCCCAGGCGAGCGATGCCCGCGAGGCCACCGGCGTGATCGAGCAGGCGTGCGGCTCCGAGCCGGCGCCGCGTGCCCCCCAAGAGCACGCCGAGAAGCTCGACGTCGCCGAGCTCCGTGGGTCCGGCGGTGACTGCGTCTCGCAAACGCCGTTCGGTGCGGATCTCTTGCTTCATGGGCCATCGTCCCAGCACGAGGCGTGCCACGACGAACGCCGGGCTTTGTCGCGGACTCGCCCTGGCGAACTGGCGACGCCGCGAGCCGGCTGCGAAGCGCGCGGCCGCGTCAGAGCTCGGGATTGGCGCGAGTGGCGAGACTCGCCGCTTTCGCCGCTACTCGACGCGTACGAGACCGCCGGAGGGCAAGAGCTCGAGGAACGCTGCGAGCGCAGCCTCGACCCGCGCGCCATCGCGCGAGTCGAAGGTGATCTTGGTCTTGTGGGTGGGATCGAACCACTTGGGGTAGGAGCCGACGTCCACGTCCGGGAATCGCTCGACCACCTCGTCGAGCCAGGGCTTGAGGGTGGCTTCGTCCACCTGGGTGAGCGCGGCCCGAGACACGAAGGGCTGGCGGCCTCGTACGAACTGTCGCACGACGCCGAGCTTGCTTCGGAAAATCTGCGGTACGCCTGGGAGCACCCAGACGTTCTTCATCACCACCGTCGGCCACTTCTCGGCTTCGGTGGTCATGAGGTCGGCGCCTTCCGGGACCCACGCCATGCGCAGATGGTCGTCGGTCAGCCGCTCGCCGTAAGCGGCGCCCAGCAGGGCCGCCATGGACTCGTCGACACGGATCTCGACGTCGAACGCGCGGGCGACACCCTCGAGCGTCACGTCGTCGTGGGTGGGGCCGACACCGCCGCTGGTGAAGACGACGTCGTGCGTGGCAGACAGCTCTCGTACCTCGCGCGCGATCAGCGCGAGCTGGTCTGGGATCATCACCACGCGGCGTAGCTCCACGCCGATCGCGCGCAGGAGCTTGGCGAGCTCCACTAAGTTGGCCTCGTGTACCTTGCCGCTCAGAAGCTCGTTGCCGATCAGCAACGCCGCAGCGGTGTCGAAGACCCTGGTCTGCATTCTCGCCCCGGCTCAGTCGTTGGGGAGCTCGCGCACCACGGGGTTTCCCTGTTCGTCGATGGAGAGGAGCTGCTCGACGCGACGTTCTGCTTCGTCGAGCTTGGCCTGCGAGGCACGCGCGAGTCGCACGCCCTCTTCGAACAACTCCAGGGACCGTTCGAGGGGCAAGTCCCCCGACTCGAGCTTCTCGACGATGTCGCTCAAGCGCTCGAGCGCGTTTTCGAAGCTCGGCTCTTCCGCGCGCTCTGCCGGCGCTCGTCCATTGCGTTCGGAGCCTTTGCCTGCCACCGGGTCACCTCCCTGACGATCGAGCGTTGTCTTCGGCGCTTTCGCTGGCAAGTCGGAGCGAAAGCGGCCCTTCGGGCAGCCGGGCGAGGGTGACGGTCCCGTCGGGATCGCCCACCACGGGCAGCGCCACCCCCGATGGAGTTCCGATGCGCGCCTGGGCCGGCGGGCCGCCCGCGCTCGAGTCGTCGACCAGAGCGAGCCAGAGCGTGCCACGTCCGGCGGGCAGAGCGCCGAGGCGCGCCCCTTTTCGAGCCAGACGCGCGGCGCTCCGTACGCGCTCGTCCCCGTCCAAGTCGGCGGCCAGCGCCAGGATTTTTTCGCGGCTCAGGTCCGCGCGCCGGCTGAGCGCCACCACCACGGCGTGGCGCACGTCGGAGTTCTGCTCGGCGCGATACATCTCCCCGAGGATCCCCACCGACGACGGGTCGCGGCTATCGGCCAGACCCAGCGCCACGTGGGCGCGAATCAACGGATCGCCGCTCTTCGCGAAGCGTTCGATCAGAGGTCGGGTGTGCTCGTCGTCTCGACTCGCGAGGGCCTTGGCCGCGACCGGGGAGGCGGCGCCGCCCTCCTCGAGCAGTTCGATCAAGACCCGCGTCGGCACGCGTCCGGCGCTCGCTTCGTGCGCCAAGGACACCGCCAGCGCCACCCGCGTCAGCGAGTCGGTTTCGTTGGCCAGGCGTTCCGCGGCACGCTCCGCGCGCGGACCGGAGAGCGCGCTCCGCGCCGCGGCTCGGACCACGACCAGGTCGCTTCTCCCGAGGAGCGTTCGTGCTTTGGCCTCGTCTCGCGTTGCGATCCCCCAGGCTGCGGCTGCGCGATCTGCAGGGTCTTGGGCGACGATGCCGCGTTCGAGGGCAGCCTCGAGCCCCGAGACGCTGTCTCCCAGCACGAACTCGCGCAGCACGGCCGCGCGCAGCGCGGAGCGCCTGGACTTGTCCGAGTCGAGCGCACGTTCGATGCGTGCCTTGGCCTCGGGCGCCGTGCACACGCCGAGCGCGTACGCGGCGGCGAAGCCCCGCTCGGGTTGGGTGAGTTCGCGGAAAAGCACGTCGGCCGCGGCGTTGGTGCCGATGCGGCCGATGACGCCGAGCAGCGCCGGCGCACTGCTCGCGTCCGCCGTGCCGAGGCGCTTCTCGAGCGCGGGGAGCAGCTCCGGACTCCGGAGCGTGCGCGCGAGATCGAGGCCCAGGTCCCGAGTCTCCGAGTCGTCGAGCAAACGCGCCACCGCCCGCGGAGCGTCGTTCGCGCGTGCCAGGACCAGGATCTGCGTCGCGGCGGAGCGCAGCGCAGCGTCCTTCTTGTTCTTCGACGCGAGCCAGCGCCGGGCGAGCTCCACGGTTTCGAAGTCGCCGAGACGCGTCAACGCCAGCGCCGAGCGCGCCTTGAGCTCCGGCGAGCCGTACTTCACCCACGCGCGCAGCGACGCGAAGGCGCGCTGATCGCCGAGACCCTCCAGCAGGTCCACGAGCGCACGGGTCGGCGCGCCTCGCGACTCGAGAATCGCGCGCAGGTCCCGGGGCGGGTGCGCGATGAGCGCGCGGGAGGCCGAGCTCGCGACCGGCCCTTCTTGCCGGAGCGCTTTGCCCAACATCTCGAGCGAGTCCTGCTTGCGCGAGCGCGCCAGCGCCAGCGCGGCGGTGTCACGCACGAGGGTTTCCCCCGCGTCGTCCGCGCGGCCCGTTGCCGAGCTCGCCATGGCGCGCGCCAGCGCCTGCCGGGCCGCCTCAGTCGAAGTGTGCTGCGCGAGGGCGCGCACCGCGGCCAAGCGCTCTTCCCAGGTTTTGGCTGCGCCGCCGGGTTCGAGACTCTTGCCCAAGAGCTCGAGCGCAGGCGGCGTGCCGACCTCGCCCAAGCGTTCGAGCCCCCGCACACGTTCGCGGCTCTCGCCCGCGCGGAGGAGCGCGGTCGCCATCGCGATGCCGGTTCTCGACTTCAGGCTGCTCGGCTTGCCCGTCGACGTGGCTGGCGTGGTTCGAACCTTGGGAGCCGGCTTCTTCGGCAGCGGAACGGGGGTGGGGGGCGGCTTGCGCGGCTTGGGCTTCAGCTGAGCACTCGCGGGGAGCGGCGCGATGCACGCGAGCGCGAGCGCGAGGACGGAGAAGCGGCGCGCGATCATTTCTTGGTTGCGGGCGGCGCGGGCGGTTTCGTGGCGGGCGGCGCGGGCGGCTTGGTCGCGGGCGGCGCGGGCGGTTTCCCGGCGGCTCCGCCGAGGACGACGATCCCGAAGCCTTGCACCAGCGCGCCAGGCTCGGCTTTGACGGCGCTCCAGCCGATGCTCTCGGAGCTGTCGTCGCGATGGCTGAGCACGCGCAGCGTGTTCACGATGGCGAACGACTTGTTCAGCGCTTCCTGCTCGGCCGCGGGGGTGTTGCCGTTCGGGCGAACGCCGACCAGCGCGACCCAGGAGCGGTTCTTGACGAGCTCGGTCGCGAGCGCGCGAACGCTGGGCAATGTCTTGGGATCGAGCTCGACCGCGTCTGCCTTGCCCACGACCTTCGGAGCGACCCGGAAACGCAAGCTGTGGCGGTCGGCCTTCTCCTCCAGCGTGAGCAAGGGCTTTGCTCGGAGTGCCGGCGGCTTGTCCGTGTCGTCGTCCGGGCAACCGTCGTCGTCTTCGACGCCGTCGAAGTCCTCGGCCTTGTCCGGGCACTTGTCCACGCCGTCGTCGTAGGTGTCGCCGTCACGGTCTGGGCTCGGGCAGCCGTTCAACTTGGGGTCGGAGCGTGTCTCGCCCTTGAGGATCGGGCAGGCGTCTTCTTCGTCGAGCACGCCGTCGCCGTCGTTGTCGGGGTCCGGGCAGCCGTCGTCGTCCGCGAAGCCGTCCTTGTCTTCGGCCTGGTCGATGCACTTGTCGTTGGTGTCGTCCACGCCGTCTTCGTCGGCGTCCTTGGACGGACAACCGGGGCCGCGCTTGCCGCCCTGCGCTGGGCCCGCTTCGTTGGGACAAGCGTCTTTCGCATCGGGCACGCTGTCGCCGTCGTTGTCGGGGTCGATGCAGCCGTCGTCGTCCTGGAACTCGTCTTCGTCTTCCTTCTCGACGGGGCAGCGGTCCTCGTCGTCGGGCACGCCGTCGTCGTCGTTGTCGAAGTCCGGGCAACCGTCGCGGTCCTCGAATCCATCCCGGTCCTCGGCGAGCTCCGGGCACTCGTCGAGGTCGTCGGCGATCCCGTCTTCGTCCTGATCGTAGAAGCGCGGCGCCCACGAGACGGCGAGCACGCCGCGCACGACGGGGCTCCCCACCGCGTCGTTCAACGGCATCTCGGCGCCGCCGAGCACGGAGGCGTCACCGAGTGCGTAGCGCATGGACACCCCTCCCAGCACCGGCGAGCCGGGGCCGGATCCGAATTCGGGCGTCAGCGCGATTTGACCGCGCGCCTCGGCGGTCACCGTCACGTGTCCGCCCTTGTCGAGCCCCAGCGCCTGGGGGCGCACTTGGACACCCACGCCCCACGGCAGGTCGTGACCGAAGTCTTGACCGACGTAGGTACGCTCGGCGCCGCGCACCTTCGCGCCCGCCGTGGCTTGGACCGCGAGGGCGATCAAGCGCAGCTCGCCGAGCAAGCGGAGCTCGCCGCTCACCGCGCCGTCGGAGAGGTACGAGCGGCTGTCACCCGTCGGCGCGGTGACGCGAGCGAGAGCCGAGAGGCCGAAGCCGCCCATGCTGCTGGTCGGAACGAGCGTGGCCTTGAGGCCGAAGGCGGCGTCGCCCAGCGCCGTCTGGGGCAAGCGACCGTCGCCGAGCTCGGCGTTCACGTCGTCGCCATTCTGGTAGAGGACCGTCGGCAGCGTCAGGCTCACGGCCAGGCGATCGAGGATGCCGAGCGCTGCGACGTAGTCGAGCGAGAGCTGGTTCTTCACCGGAATGGCGACCCGGTTTCCCGAACCATCTTCGAGCGTCACCGGTCGGTGGGCATAGGAGAGCCAGGCGCCCACGTTCCAATCGCCCGCGCCCGGCGTCGCCGTGGGTTCGAGATAGAGCGAGCCGGCGGGGTCGGCGGGCGGGTGGAAATTCCTGAGGTCGAGCGAGGGCACCGGTTCGGCGATCGCCACTCTCGAAAGCGCAAAAACCCCCAGAGGAAGGGCGAGTCTCGGGCCCAATCGCATGGCCCGGGAGAGTAGTGCTCTTGAGTGGGAAGCTCGAACGAAAAAAAAGGGAATTCGCCGGCAGGCTCAAATCCTGACCCGCGCGGCGCGTTCGCTCACGATCCCCGCCAGGTCCTCGAACTCCGGCCGCTCGCGGATGGGGGCGAGGACCGGACAGAGCTCCAGCCAGTTTCGGTCGCCAAGACCGCTCTGGACGGCCGCGTCCAGGGTGTCGGAGCGCGAGCTCCAGCTCGCCCACGAAACAACCGAGCTCCGTCACCAGCATGTGCTTGAAGATGACGAAGCGCGGAGCCTGTTCCCGCGCTGCGAGCTGCGATTCGATGAACGTGCGGCCGAGGTCGGAAAGCGCGCCACGATGAATGGCCGACAGCCCGATTTCTGCGTAGCGCACCGGCAACAGGTCTTCGACCGATTCCGGGACGACGAGCGAACCCGTGCGTGCCTTGGCTTCGCCACTCCAGAGTGCGAGCCGCACCTGTGACGCCACGCGCATGCTCGCCGTCTGTTCGTCTTCGGGCGGGATCTGCTCGAGCAAGTCCACCTCGTGCCAGTGCCCTCGATAGGCGTGGGCGCGCGCCATGTGGAAGCGACAACGCAACGCGGGGTCGAGAGCGAGCGCCGCTCGATAGCGCTCGAGGGCACGCTCCGGTGTGCAGACCTCCAGGCTGATCTCGGCCAAGAGCTCGTGCGCTTCGGCCAACTGGGGTGCGCGCTCGAGGGCTTCTCGCAGGAGCTCTGTCGCACGACCCAGGTCTTGCTCCACGAAGTGCACGGAGGCGAGCGCGAGCCAACTCTCGCCTCTTTCGGGTGCGCGTGCGAGCGCTTGGTCGGCCAGCTCGCGGACCTCTTTGCCTTCGGTGGCGCCGCCATCGAAGTACCAGAGCCGAGCGCGCGCTCGCGCCAGGGCCGCCAGGAAGCTCGGGTCGTCCGGGGCGAGGCGGTGCGCTTCTGCGAACAGTTCGGCCGCACGTCGCATGGGTTCGCGCCAGATCCGCCGGAGCTCCGCCTTGCCCCGCAGGTAGTGGTCGATGGCGTTGGCGTCGCTCGGCGCCGCGCGGAGCTTCGGACGCTCGCTGGCCGAGAGTGCGGTGGCGATGGCTTCTGCTGCCTCGTCGCTCACGACCAGCGCGTCTTTCCGCGGTCGGTCGAAGCGCTTCGCCCAGAGTTGGTAGCCGTCGCCGACGCCGATCAAACGCGCCGCGATGCGCAGCGCTTCCCCCATGGGGCGCACCGAGCCTTCGACCACGACCTCGACCCCCAAGGCACGCCCGATCTCCCGGGGATCGGTGAGCTCGCGTGCGTACTTCTGCACGCTGGCGCGCGGCCGGACGCGTAGCCCCTCGAGCATGCTCAACGTGTCCACCAGGTCTTCGGTGAGGCCGTCGGCCAGGTACTCGTCTTCGGCGGGGCCCGCGTTGCGGAAAGGCAGGACGGCCACCGTCTTTTCGCCTGCGCGCGTCTCGCGGAGCGGGTCGGGAGCCCGAAAGTCGGCAGAGCTCCGACTCGTGCCGAACTCGTCGATTTGGGTGGGGGCCGTGGCGGCGAGCTCCGCCGCGACCGCTGCCGCGCTGGCGTAACGGTCGGTCGGGCTGCGCGCCATGCAGCGCAGAATCACCCGCGCGATGGCGTCGGGGATGTCGCCGCGCTCGCGGCGTGGGTCCGGCGGCGCATGGGTCAGGCGCGCCGACGCGACGGCGTATGGGGTGTTGCCCACGAAGGGCAGGCGGCCGGTCAGGAGCTCGAATAGCATCACGCCGAGCGCGTAGATGTCGGAGCGCGCATCGACCGACTCGCTGCCTTCGACCTGTTCCGGCGACATGTAGGCCGGTGTTCCGACCACACCCAGAGTGCGCCGGTCGGCGTCGGGGTCGCTCTTGGCGCACGCGATGCCGAAGTCCGTGATGACCACGCGGCCGGTCCTCTCGAGCAGCACGTTCTCCGGCTTCAGGTCGCGGTGCACGACGTTCACCGCGTGCGCGGCCTCCAGGCCGGCGCAGACCGCCAGTGCGATGGGGGTCACGCGCGCCGGAGCCAGGCGTCCTTCCCGCGCGAGGAGGGCGGCGAGAGGTTCACCCTCGACGTACTCCATGGTGAGGAACCGCTCTTCACCGTCTTCGCCGATGTCGAAGGTGCGCGCGACGTTTGGGTGGGTGACCCGTCGCGCGAGTTTCGCTTCGCGTCGGAAGCGCTCCAAGAGTCGCTCGCTCAGAGGAACGTCCTTGCGCAGCGTCTTGAGCGCGACCACCTCTTCGAGCACGCGATCGAAAGCGCGGTAGACGCTGCCCATGCCGCCCGAGCCCAGTAGTCCCAAGATCTCGTAGCGCCCTCCGAGGACGACGCGTGCGCCCGACTCCGTCGCCGCATCCGCGGCGCCCGACCAGGGCGTCATGCCTTGGGTGGAATCGGAGTCGCTCGGTGACCGAGTCATTCGCAGGGAGGCTTAGCCTAAATCAACGACCGGAGACCTGCGACAGGCGTCTCGTCGAGACCCTGACTTGCGGCGCGTGGCGCGACCGCGCTGGCGTGTTCGAATCTCGAGCAGTTTTCACGGACGGATTTCCTGGATTCGTTGCGCTCGAACGGCGCGCCCGGGGGTTCGCGCTTGCGGCGTGGAGCGTGCGAGCGTACGCCGACCGCGCTCTCATGGACGCGATACGCATTCGAGGAACACGCCCGCTGTCCGGCCGCATCCAGGTGGGCGGGGCCAAGAACGCAGCTCTGCCCATCCTGTGCGCCACGCTGCTCTCCGACGGGCCGTCCCTGCTGCGCAACGTGCCGGGTCTTCGCGACATCGACACGACCGCCGCCCTCCTGCGTTTCCTCGGTCGGGACGTCGGTGTCGCCACGCCGGAAGTGAGAGTCGGAGCCCAATCGGGCAGCGTTCGCCCCGAGGCACCCTACGAGCTCGTGCGGCAGATGCGCGCGAGCGTGCTGGTGCTGGGGCCGCTGGTGGCGCGCTACGGCCGGGCCAAGGTCTCGTTGCCCGGCGGTTGTGCCATCGGTGCGCGTCCCATCGATCAACTGATGGGCTCGAGGCGCTCGGCGCCAAGATCCGCGTCGAACACGGCCGTCGTGGCTGAGGCCCCCGCGCCTGCGCGGCGCGGAAATCGTGTTCGACCTGCCCACGGTCACGGGTACCGAAAAATCTGATGATGGCCGCGGCCATGGCCAAGGTCGCGGTATGGTGAACTGCGCCCGGGAGCCCGAGGTGGAAGAGCTCGAGGCGCGTTCTCAGCAAGATGGGCGCCAAGGTGGAGGAGCAGGTACCGACGTCGTCGTGATCCAGGGGGCGGAGAGCCTCGATCCCTTCGACCACGCCATCATCAGCGACCGCATCGAGGCGGGCACGTTCATGGCCGCCATCGGTGCTGCGGGCGGCGACGTGCTGCTCGAGAACGCTCCCATCGACGACCTCGAACCCGTGATCGTCAAGATGCGCCAAGCGGGCCTCGAGGTGGCGCGCGAGGGAGAGCACATGCGTGTGAGGCGGCTCGGGCCGCTCCGCGCCGTCGACGTGACGACGGCTCCGCACCCCGGCTTTCCGACCGACATGCAGGCGCAGTTCATGGCCATGATGTGCGTGGCCGAAGGGCAGAGCGTGCTCACGGAGACCATCTTCGAGAACCGCTTCATGCACGTCCCCGAGCTGTGCCGCATGGGGGCCGAGATCGAGACCCACGGGCACACCGCCTTCGTGCAGGGCGTGAAAGGGCTCTCGGGCGCCAGCGTGATGGCCACGGACCTTCGCGCCAGCGCGTCGCTGGTGATCGCTGGGCTCGTGGCCGACGGCGAGACCATCGTGCGCCGCGTCTATCACTTGGATCGCGGCTACGAGCACATCGAAAAGAAACTGGCCGGCGCCGGAGCGGACGTAGAACGGATCGACCTGGAAGGAATGCCGTGAGGCGCGCGGCGGTAGAGGGATGCCGAACCCGCTGACCATCGCGGTGCCCAAGGGCCGGGTGACGCGTCCGCTCACCGAGCTGTTCGAGCGGGCCGGAATCGACGCGAGCGCGCTGCTCTCCGACGATCGGCGACTGACGCGTGACAGCGCCGACGGCAGCCTGCGCTTCTTGTTGCTCAAGCCCGACGACGTGCCCACCTACGTCGAGTACGGCGCGGCCGACCTGGGAGTCAGCGGTCGCGACGTCCTGCTCGAGCGGCGCTACGAACTCTACCAACCGCTCGACCTCGGCATCGGACGCTGTCGCATGGTGGTCGCCGCCCAGCGCGGGAGCGTCGCCCCCGCCGTGCCGCGGGTGGCGACCAAGTATCAACACATTGCCAGCGAGTATTTCGCGCGCCGTGGCATCCAGGCGGAGATCATCTACGTCCAGGGTTCCGTCGAGCTCGCTCCACTGGTCGGCCTCGCGCACTTGATCGTGGACCTGGTCGAGACGGGGACGACTCTCTCGGAGAACGACCTCGAAGAACGCGAGCTGGTGCTCGACGTGTCGAGCGTCCTGGTGGCCAACCGTGCCCAATACAAACTCCGGCGAGCCGAGGTGGCTCCGGTCGTCGAGCGCTTGCGGCGCGTCCTCGGCTGAAGCTCAGCCGCCGTCGTCCCGCGGCTCGCCGCCCGGGTCGCTGCAGCAGCGGAAGCTCACGAAGTAGTAGGTGAACTCCGGGGCGTGGCTCGTGGTGACGGGCCGGCAGGCGTTGCGAACGTGGCCCCACGCGCCGCCCTTCAGCGCCGAAAATCGGCCTTTTTCCTCGGGCCGATCGTGATCTGCCAGCACCCACTCGTCGACGTTGCCGGTCAGGTCGTGGACGCCGTCCGCGCTGACGCACTCGGGCTTCGAGCCGCTGGGGACGCTGCGATCGAGGCGCGCGAGCTCCGCGTCGCGCACGCCGGGGTCACTCGAGTAGATCTTGCTCAAGCTGGGGTTCACCCAAGCGTTGTCGAAGTTGCACTTCTCGGCGGAGCGTTCCCATCCGTACGGGAAAGGAGTCTCGTTCGGCCCCTCGCAAGCCGCCGTCCACTCGCTCTCGTAGCAGAGTCGCTTCCCTTTGGCCGCGCACAGGCCGCTGGCGTCGTAGAAGCTCACCATCACCGGCGGGTGGGCGCCTTTCTCGTTCGGGTACTCGTAGCGGTCGATGCAGAACGCCAGGGGGATGCGTGGCGCCTGGCACTCCGTCACGCCGGGCGCGAATCGATGGCAGATCGTGATGTGGTTCGCCTTGTCGTATTCGCTCTTGAGGCAGCGGCGTTCGACCTTGGGGCAGAAATTCCGCTCGATGTGGAGCATGTCGGGTGGACACTTGGAGCCGAGCTCGCCGGATGAATCGCGCGCACCTGCGTCCGGGATGGCGGCTTTTGCGCCGGCGTCGGCGTGCCGCACGGCCTCGGTGCGACTCGGCGCGGGCGGAGGCGGTGGGTCGATGGCTTCAGGAGCGTGGGCGGCGCAGGCCAAAACCAGCGCGCCGAGCAGTGCCCAGGAAAGTCGCACGCCGAGAGAGTAGGCCTACGCTCTCGGCGTCGCGACAGCTGTTTCGTCGGAAGTACGGTCATCGGTCCGGCGCGCCGGCGTCGAGGCCGGCTTCGCTGCCGGCGTCGGCTGCTGCCGGTGGATCGAGCACGACGTGGGGTTCGATGCGGCGCACACCGCGTATGCCGATACCTCGCACGCGCAAGAGGTCGGTCACTCGCCGGAAGCGCTTGATGCGGGTCCTGAGCTGGACGATGGCTTCGGCGCGCCGGGGCCCGACGCCGGGGAGGCGTCTGAGGTCCGCGACCTCGGCGAGGTTCAGGATCACCTTGCCGTCCGCCGTGATGGCAGGGCTCGTCCCGCCGGCTCCGCCTCCATCCGTGCGACTCGTGGGGCTCGTGAGCTCCAGCGGAGGTTCCGCCGAGGGCAGCGAGCTCGGGGCGGCGCCGTGGGCCACGGCGACGCCCCCTTGTCCGAGCACCATCGAGATCGCTCCGATGGCCGCCAGGCCCACGAAGAGCAGGAACACTGCCGCAACCTGGACCACTGCGGGGAGCGAGCGCCGAGGCTCTTGCTCCGACGCGACCGTGGAGCACGGTCGCGTTTCCGTCGTCGGCGCTGCCATCGCCTAGCCGAGCTCCGAGAGGCCGGCCGCGCCCTCGAGGTCCTTGCCGTTCGCGCGTGGCAGCAAGGAGAGCGAGCCTTCGCGCGGAACCTGATCGCGGAGCTGGAGCTCGCCCGACACGGGCACCGCGTCCAGCTTCAAGTTGATGGAACCGTCGCGGTTCACGAACCCGACGCCGATGCGCGTCCAGTGGTTCTTGCCGTTGCGCTGAGTGATCACGTAAG
>JAXLYN010000041.1:0-88258 GCA_046351435.1 Polyangiaceae bacterium | reverse complement strand
CCCTCTTCGATGCGGCACTCGAGCAAACCTCGTTCCAGCGCGGAACCGCCGTAGACTCGGCGTCGGGTCGCCGCCGACGGCGGCAAGCGCTGCGCGCGTCAGCCAGCGCACTGCACCGCTTGCGCAGCGCGGTTTCGCCCGGAAACGCAAGGCGACCGGCAAAGAGGCTGGTCGCGCGAAGGCAGCGCCCCAGGCACGTGTGATGCACGACCTCGGCACATGCGACGAGTCCTCGCGTGCGCGATCTTGCTCTTCGCCAGCGCTCGCTGCGGTCCCCCGGGGGGTGCGCCCTACCCCGCCGAACGCGCGAGTGAACCCGCTCACGCCGCGGGCGCCATCGATGGGGAGGTGCTCGGGGTCGATCGTGTGCCTCCGCGGGACAAGTTGGCGTCCGGCGTCCAGCTCAAGCTGCGGCCGTCGGAGCGCGGCGCGGTGGTGATCGATCTCGCCCCGGACTGGTACCTCGATCGACACGGCCTGCACTTTGCGCCCTCCGAGCGGGTCCACGTCGAGACGAGCCCGGAGCGAAGCCCGGGCGGCGTGCTCTACGCCACGCGCATCCGCAAGGGCGAAAAGACCGTCGAGCTCCGAGATCCGGAGACCGGCGCGCCGCTCTGGACACCCAAAGACGCGAAGTGAGCGCGGCGCGCGAGCGAGAGCTCACTCGCCGGCCCGGGCCGTCTCGACCTGCGCCACGATACTCTGGAGGATGGCGAGCCCCATGCTGATCGTCTCGAAGAAGCTCGGCCGGTGCGGCACGAGGAAGAACTTGGGATGTGCGGACCAGACAGCGCGCATCTTCTTGTCGAGCGCGCGCGCCTCTTCGGCGGTCTCGGTGCGTACGCGATTTTCCCCCTCGAACTTGAGGCCGCCGGCCGCAGCGCTCTCGAAGAACACGACGGCGTCATAGCGCGCGAGCTCGGCCTCGTAGCTGGAGTTCATGGCGGCGAAAAACGCTTCGGGCGTCCCCGGCCAGTACGCCGCTCCATCCAGCGTTCCGCGATCGCAGAGCAGGATGCGGCGCGGGTAGCGAGCGCTCTGCACGTCCTCCAGGTTGCGCTGCACGTGATAGATGGCCGTCTGGGCGGCGCGCCGCGCGTCCGCGTCGTCGACGCGGGGGAAACCACCGGTGAACAGAATGGTCGCGCTCTCGGGCACCAGCACCACACGATCGCCCAGCTCCCGCAGGAAGAGATCGGCCGCCGTCGTCTTGCCACCGCCCGGTCCCCCGGTGAGCACCAGTCGCATGGCGGGCTTGTCGGGCAGCGGATGGTTCATGCGCGTGGGCAGAGGGCTTCAGGCTTCGGCGATCGCCGGCACGGTGATGACAGGGACGGTGGAGCCGCGCACGATCTTCTCGGCCACGCTGCCGAGGACCAGGTGCTTCACCCCGCCTCGGCCATGGGTACCCATGACGAGCAGGTCGAAACGGCCGGATTCCAGCTCACTCAAGATGCACTTGGCGGCCTCCCCGCTCTCGACCTCGCTACTCACGGGCAGGCCGGCGGGGAGCGCTGCGCTCTTCAGGAACTGCTGCATCTCGTTTTCCGCGTTTTCCCGGATCACGTCGCCGAGCTTCTTGAGCTTGCCGTCCCGCCCCTTCACCGTGAGCTCGGGCGGCGCGTGGGGCATGCATTCCCACACGTGGAGCACCGTCAACTCGCCGCCCAGCCGCCGGGCGATCTCGGCTGCGTAGCGCAAGACCTCGCGGCTCGGGTCGGAGTAGTCGACGGGGACCAGAATGCGCCTCACGGTGGAGGCATCATGATATCTCGCGCCTGCGAAGTCGAGTCGTGGTGCGGGGGCTCGTGCGAAGGAATTTCCAAGCGCCTCTCACGCCCCGGACCGGGTCCGCCGGACGGCTGGCGGCTGATTCAGGTCGGGCGACGAGCGCTCAGCGGTGCGAGGGAGGCGGGAGGTTCACGCGACTCGGCGGCGGCAGCTCGGGGTCCGGATATCGCATTTCCACGGAGTAGACGCCGCCGTCGAGGGACGTGCGTACGCGCAGCCCGCTCTTGTTGAAGACGCCCAGCATTTTGGCGTTGGTGGGGTGAACGGTGGCGATGAAGCCGGCGAGGCCGCGAGCGCGACCGATCTCGGCCATGC
This sequence comes from Polyangiaceae bacterium, assembly GCA_046351435.1. GTDB lineage: Bacteria > Myxococcota_A > Polyangia > Polyangiales > Polyangiaceae > JADJKB01. Next base: position 86,152 of record JAXLYN010000041.1, on the reverse strand, counting down.
GGCGCATGAGCAGCGTGCCGAGGCCGTGCCCCTGATGCTCGTCGCGCACCACGAAGGCGATGTCGGCGAAGCCCGTCGCCGGGTCGACGTCGTAGCGAGCCATCGCCCAGATGTCGGGCGCCGCCGCGTCTTCGTCGCAGACCACGAGCGCCATGTTGCTCGTGTAGTCCAGGTTCACCAGATCCATCATCTCTTCGTAGGGGTGACTCCGCTTGTGCTGTAGGAAGCGCAGGTAGGTCGAGTCGTCGCTCAGGCGGTAGAACATGTCCTGCAGCGTCTCGAGATCGGCTGCGCGCACCGGCCGCACGCGCAGACGACGACCCGCGATTTCGACCTCGCTCTCTTCTTCCCACGGGTAGCGGGCGCGAGAAACGACCTGGTCGAAGAACACGAAACGGCGCGCCTTGGCAGCGGCCAGGAGCTCGGAACGAAAATCGGGATGCGCGATCTCGATCAGGGCGGTGGCCCGCTCTCGGATGTTCTTGCCCCAGAGATCCGCGACGCCGTACTCGGTCGCGACGTAGTGGACGTCGCCACGGCTCGTGACGATGCCGGCACCTTCCTCGAGCGCCGCCTGGATCCGGCTCGCCTGGCCGTCTTTGGCAGTCGACGGCAGGGCGATGATGGGCTTGCCGCCGCGACTGCGGGCCGCGCCGCGGATGAAATCGACCTGTCCGCCGATGCCGCTGAAGAAGCGCCCCATCAGCGTGTCGGCCGCCACCTGACCCGTGAGGTCGACGGCGAGCGCGCTGTTGATCGCAATCATGTTGTCGTGCTGCGCGATCACGAAGGGGTCGTTGGTGAACTCGCTCGGTCGAAACTCGACGGCTGGATTGTCGTGGACCCAGTCGTAGAGGCGACGAGTCCCCATGGCGAAGCTGGTGACGATCTTGCCTGGCAGCAGCGTCTTCTTGCGTCCGGTCACCACTCCCGCTTCCACCAGGTCGACGATGCTGTCCGAGAGCATCTCGGTGTGGACTCCCAGATCCTTCCGGTTCGCGAGCGCCTCGATCACTGCGTGCGGGATGCGACCGATCCCGGTCTGGAGTGTGGCCCCGTCCGGGATCAGGCTCGCCACGTGCCGACCAATGGCGCGACAGACGTCGTCCAAGGGCTCGACTTCGAGTTCGAACAGGGGCCGCTCCACGGCGACGAGCTTCTCGATGCGACTCACGTGGACGAACGAGTCTCCCAGCGCACGTGGCATGAACGGGTTGACCTCGGCGATGACCAAGTCCGCCGAATCCACCGCGGCGCGCACGATGTCCACCGACACGCCGAGGCTCACGTAGCCGTGCTCGTCAGGCAGGGAAACCTGCATCAAGACGACGTCGATGCGCACGCGGCGGCTGCGGATGAGCTGGGGGATCTCCGAGAGGAAGACGGGCATGAAGTCCGCCCGCCCGGCGTCGACCGCACTGCGCACGTTGGGCCCGATGAAGAACGCGGTGTGACGGAAGCGATGCTCGAGTCCGGACGCGACGTACGGCGCCGGCCCGAGAGTGAGTAGGTGCACGATCTCGTTGTCGGCCAGATGGTCACCGTTCGAGACCAGTGCTTCCACCAAGCTCACCGGCTCGGCCGCACCCGATCCGATGAGGATGCGGCGGCCGCGCCGAATGAGCTTCACCGCTTCGCTCGCCGTCGCGATTTTGTCCGCGTAGCGGCTCTGCCAATTCGTGTCGCTCATGTTTCGCTGCCCGTCAGGGCGTGCTCGATCTCAGTCGTTGGATCCGAGCCCTGGCAAGCCCTCGCGGGTGCTGGAGAGGCGCCCGACGTAGTGGTAGGTGTGCCGCCGGCCGTGCCGTTCGTGATGTCTCGGACACCACAGGTCCTCGCCCTTGCTCTCGGCGCGGACACGCACGCAATCGGGACACGGCGGCTCGATTTGCGCCACCGGCCCGGCCTCCGGAGGCCGCACCACCAGCGTGGCGCACGGAGCCAGCCGCACGACGCCCTCCGCCACCGACCCGAGCAGGATGCGTCGAACGCCACGCCTGCCATGCGTGCCCACGACGACGAGACTCGCTTCGAGATCGGAGGCGAGCTGCGCGATCTCTTCGGCGGGCGCGTCGAGTCGAATGTGCGTCACAGCGCGAGTGAAGGTCCCGAGCCCGCGCTCCGCTTGCGCGCCGACGAACGCCGCCAGCTTCTCCTCCACGTAGCCCTTCAGCTTCTGGCTGGCCTCATCCATGCTGGCCGTGACGATCTCGGCACCCGTGTCCAAATGCACGAGCGGCCCGTAGCCGCGCGCGACGTAGATCACGTGAACCTCACCGTCCTCTTCTCGGCTCGCAAGCTCGAAGGCACGCCGGAGCGCAGCGTCTCCGATGGGCGAGAAGTCGATACCCACGACGATGACGTACGGCTTTCTGGACGTGGTCATGACAGGATCTCCTCGGCAGCCGTCGTGCGGCTACTCCGTGCGTTTGCAGTGTGTGTGCCACGCGCGTTGAGCGCTGTTTTGCCCGCGCAAACCCTCACCTTGCGCAGATTGTGCGTCGGCGAGTTCTCCGGCGCAATCACTGCGGCGAGCGGGTGAACGAGCGGGTGATCAGCTTCTCGAGCTCACCCACGACCCACACCGACGCGGATGCGAGCAACGTCGCGGCGAGAAGCTTGGCGCCGAGCCCGGTGGTCCCGAACACGGTGCCGAGAACGGGAACGTACAGCGCCACGGCTTGCAGTCCGAGCGCCGCAGCGAACGCTCCGAGCAGACGCCAGTTCGAAGACACTCCCAAGCTGAAGACCGAGTTCACCGCCGAGCGAGCGTTTTGCGCGTGGAACAGCGGTGCGATGGCGAGCACCGTGAACGTCGCGCTGCGAGCGGTGACCAGCCCTTCCGCCTGCACCCACGCGAACGTGCCGATGCCCAAGAGCCCGATCACGAGGCCGTAGCCCAAGATACGCAGGAGCTCCGCGCGCGAAACCAGGCCCTGCGCTCGAAGCCGCGGGGCCTGCTTCATGGGGTCGAGATGGACGGGTTCCATCCCCAGCGCGAGCGCGGGCATGCCGTTGGTGATGAGATTGATCCAGAGGATTTGCGTCGGCGTGAGCATCGGCGGCCAACCGAGCGCCGCGCCGACCAAGACCGCGAGCACGAGTCCTGCGTTGACCGAGAACAAGAACAGGATGAAGCGCTTGATGTTGGCGTAGACGATGCGTCCCTGTTCTATGGCACCGACGATGGTCGCGTAGTTGTCGTCGAGGAGCACGATGTCCGCGGCCTCGCGCGTCACGTCGGTGCCACCGCGTCCCATCGCCACGCCGATGTCCGCTGCCTTGATCGCCGGCGCGTCGTTCACTCCGTCCCCGGTCATGGCGACGACGTGACCTCGCCCGCGCAGCGCCTGGATCAACGCGAGCTTGTTGGCCGCCGTCGCACGAGCCACCACACGGATGCTCTCCACGCGGCTCGACAACTCGGCCTCGGAGAGCGTGTCGAGCTCGGGCCCCGTGACCACGTCTCCCTCGTCGTTCAAGATGCCCAGCTCGCGCGCGATGGCTTCGCCCGTGAGCGGGTGATCGCCCGTGATCATGATGGTGCGCACGCCGGCGTGTCGGGCCTTGTCGATGGCCAGGTTGGCTTCCGGGCGCGGCGGATCCGCGATGGCCACCAGACCGACCAACACCAGATCCCGCTCGATGCGCGCGATGAGCGCGTCGCGGTCGAGACGCGTGGCTTCCTCGAGGGTCACGGCCCCCGGTCGCGTGCGTCCGAGGGCGAGCACACGCAAGCCGACCAGCGCCCAGTCCTCGACGCGACGCTCGATCGCCGAGCGTTCTTCCGCGCCGAGCGGCTGGCACTCGCCAGCACTCGTGAGCGACCACGCCACCCGACCGAGCAGGGCCTCCGGCGCGCCATGGCACTGACCGACGATGCCCTCGTCAGCGCTGACGAGCACGCTCGACAGCCGCCGCACGCGATCGAACGGCACGACGCGGAGCGGCTCGCCCGGCACCGCGCCGCGCTCCGCAACGTGAAGCCGAGCAAGGCGGCGTCGGTCGGATCTCCGCGCACGCCGCCGTCTTCCGCGAGCCGAGCCGCTGGTGCCGCACCGCACGCGACGATCAGCTCTCCCATCGGGTCGCTGCCGTCGTAGCGAGGCACGACGCGCTCACCATCCGCATCCACGAACCAGAGCGACGAACCCGAGCCGCGCTCCACCTCGTAGCTCCGACCCCCGGCCCAAGCACGCCGGATCTGCATGCGATTCTGGGTCAACGTGCCGGTCTTGTCGGTGCAGATGACGTCTGCCGAGCCGAGCGTTTCCACCGCTGCGAGCCGGCGCACCAACGCGTTCTGCCGCGCCATCTTCTGCACCCCAAGCGCGAGCACGATGGTGGTGATGGCCGGCAGCCCTTCCGGAATCGCCGCCACCGCCAGACTCACGGCGGTGAGCAGCAGAAACCCCCAGGATGCGTCGAGCCGCCACGCGCCCACGGCGAAGACCAGGGCGCCGAGCAGCGCCGAGCCGATGACCACGCGCGTACCGAAGACCCGCAAGTTTCGTTGGAGCGGCGTCTCCACCTCACCCACGCTGCCCAAGAGCTCCGCGATCTGACCGAGCTCGGTGCGCATTCCCGTGGCCACGACCAGCGCCGAGCCGCGCCCGCGCGCCACGTGGCTCCCGTAGAAGACCATGTTGGTGCGTTCGGCGAGCGGCGTCGTGGGACCGAGCCCGCCGAGCTCGAGCTTGTCCACGGGTGCGGACTCCCCGGTGAGCGCCGATTCGTCCACGACCAGGTCACTGGTTTCGACGAGGCGAGCGTCGGCTGGCACCCGATCGCCCTCGGCGATCTCGATCCGATCGCCCACGACCACGTCACGAGCCGGAACCGAGAGGCCATGACCGTCACGCGTCACCTTCGCGACAGGTGCTCCGAGCGCGCGCAGTGCTCGGAGCGCGCGCTCGGCCTTCCGCTCTTGCGCAAAGCCGACCGCCGCGTTCAAAACCACGATGATTGCGATGGCGAGGGCATCGCCGAAGCGGTGGAGGAACGAATCCCCGGCGGGCACGTTCCAGCCGAGCGCGACGGCCACGCCGGCCGCCGCGATCAGCGCCAGCACGGTGACGTCGCCGAACTGGCCGAGGAGCACACGGAGCGCCGAAGGGGGGGGCTTCTCTTGGAGCTCGTTGGGGCCATTGGTCGCGAGTCGGCGAGCCGCCTCCGCGGCGGGGAGCCCGTGCCCGAGCGAGGTCCGGAGCTCCCGTGCGACCTCCTCCGGCTCGAGCACGAGCCAGGGCGAAGGGCCGGCGTGTCCCCGGTGGGCACGTTCTCCCACGGATATGGGAGAGGGGGTCCTGGGGGTCGAGTTGCGCACTCGGTGCGTTTCCGTGACTTGGTAGCGCACCGCTTGCGCAGCGTCCGGGGCCCCTCTGTCGAGGGTTTCCGGGTGGCTCGAAGGCCGCGCGCGCGGCATGAAATCACGCTTCTGCAAGATCGGGACGCGCGGGCGTCTCACGGGGATCCGGGGCTGGAGCTGGGGCGGAAGTCAGCTTTCTGTGCCGCTTGGGAACGCCTGAACAGAGGGCACGTTTCGTGCTTTCCGGCGCGCCGATGACCTCTGCCGTCGAGAAGTTTCGGTACGACGACGACATCGTCCGCAAGTTCATGGTCATGACCCTGGTCTGGGGCGTGGTCGGGACGCTCGCGGGTCTGTACGTCGCCCTGATCCTGGTCATGCCGAGCCTGAGCTTCGGCCTGCCCTTCCTCACGTTCGGGCGGCTGCGCCCGCTCCACACGAACGCCGCGATCTTCGCGTTCGCGGGGAACGCGGTGTTCGCGGCGGTCTACTACTCGAGTCAACGCTTGCTGAAGGCGAGGATGTTCAACGACATGTTGAGCCGCCTTCACTTCTGGGGCTGGCAACTCATCATCGTAGCGGCGGCGGTCACGCTGCCCCTCGGCATCACGTCGGGCAAGGAATACGCGGAGCTCGAGTGGCCCATCGACATCGCCATTGCGGTGGTCTGGGTCATCTTCGCCGTGAACTTCTTCGGCACGCTGGCCAAGCGGCGCGAACGCCACATCTACGTGGCAGTCTGGTTCTACATCGCCACCATCATCACGGTCGCGATCCTGCACATCGTCAACAGCCTCGCGATTCCGGCGACGCTCACGCGGAGCTATTCGATCTACGCCGGCGTCCAGGACGCGTTCGTGCAGTGGTGGTACGGCCACAACGCCGTCGCGTTCTTCCTGACGACCCCGTTCCTCGGCCTGATGTACTACTTCATGCCGAAAGCGGCGAACCGGCCGGTGTTCTCGTACCGGCTTTCGATCCTCCACTTCTGGTCGCTGGTGTTCATCTACATCTGGGCCGGGCCGCACCACCTGCACTACACGGCGCTGCCCGAGTGGGCGTCGACCCTCGGCATGCTGTTCTCAGTGATGCTCTGGATGCCGTCTTGGGGCGGCATGATCAACGGCCTCATGACCCTGCGCGGCGCCTGGAACAAGGTCGCCGAAGAGCCGGTGCTCAAGTTCTTCGTGGTGGGCGTCACCTTCTACGGGATGAGCACGTTCGAAGGCCCGATGCTCAGCGTCAAGAGCGTGAATGCGCTGTCCCACTACACCGACTGGACCATCGCCCACGTCCACTCCGGCGCCCTCGGCTGGAACGGCATGATGACCTTCGGCCTGGCCTACTGGCTGGCGCCGAAGCTCTTCCAGACGGAACTCTGGAACAAGAAGCTCGCGAACCTCCACTTCTGGCTCGGAACCTTGGGCATCTTGCTCTACATCGTGCCGATCTACGCGGCCGGCGTGACCCAGGGCCTCATGTGGCGAGCCTTCGACGAGACCGGCCGCCTGGCGTACCCGGACTTCGTGGAGACCCTCGTGCGCTTGATCCCCATGTACTGGGTGCGCGTCGCCGGCGGAACGCTGTTCGTGGTCGGCGCAGTGCTCGCGCTGGTCAACATCATCATGACCTGGAAGGCACGGCCCGCGAAGTACGAAGATCCGGAGCACGAAGCGCCGGCCCTCGGCGAGTACACCGTCGCCGAGCCGAAGCCCACGGGCAGCATTCTCGCCTACATCGCGCGCGCGGACTTCCATCGCGCTTGGGAGCGCAAGGTGCTGAAGTTCTCGGTGCTCGTCGGCCTGAGCGTCATCGTCGCTTCGCTTTTCGAGATGATTCCCACGTTCCTCATCCGCTCGAACGTGCCGACCATCTCCAGCGTCACGCCCTATACGCCCCTCGAGCTGGCGGGCCGCGACATCTACCTCGGTGAAGGCTGCTACAACTGCCACTCGCAGATGGTTCGGCCGATTCGCGCCGAGACCGAGCGCTACGGCGAGTACAGCAAGCCGGGTGAGTTCGTCTACGACCACCCCTACCAATGGGGCTCGCGCCGTATCGGACCCGATCTGCACCGTGTGGGCGGGAAGTACCCGCACCTGTGGCACGTGCGGCACATGGAGGACCCGCGTTCGACGACTCCGCAATCGCTGATGCCGACCTATGCTTGGCTCCTGAAAGAAGACACCGACTTCGCCGGGATCCAGAAGCGTGTCGACGTGATGGCCATGCTCGGCGTCCCCTACGGCGATGCAGTGAACAAGGCCGAGGGCATGGCCCGCGAACAAGCCAAGCAGATCGCAGCGGAGATCCAGACCCAGGGCGGACCCGAGGGTCTCGAGTCGAAGAAGATCGTCGCGCTCGTCGCCTACTTGCAGCGGCTCGGCACCGACATCAAGAAGCAACCACAGGACAGCTCGGCAACCCGCCAAGCGCAGAAGTCGGAGTCGCCCGTGATGCCACCGCCCGGCGCGGCGCTGGGAGCAGTGAAATGAAGCTCTCCGACATCATGAGCTCGATGGGGCTCGCGACCTACGCCGAAATCTCACTCTTGATCTTCTTCGCCGTCTTCATGGGCGTGGTGTTCCACGTCTACAAGAAGGGCAGCCAAGAAACCTTCGATCGAGCGGGGCGCATGCCACTCGACGACGACCACCCCCAAGATCCTCGCGACGTGAAGGAGAACGCCTGAAATGTCGGACTCTACCGAGAAACCCAAAGCAGCCGACGCCGCCAAGGGCGACGAAGAGATGCTCATGGATCACGAGTACGACGGGATCCAGGAGTACGACAATCCCTTGCCCCGCTGGTGGGTCTGGATCTTCTGGGGCAGCGTGGTTTGGTCCGCAGGCTATTATGTCGTCTATCACGTGACCCAGAGCGCCCCGGGAGTCCTCGCCACCTACGAAGCCGACGTCAAGGCGGCAGGCGCCAACGCGCCCAAAGCCGTCGCGGCCACCGAAGAGGGCCTGACCAAGGCCATGGCCGACGGAGCCACCGTGGCGGCGGGCAAGGCGGTGTTCGCGGCCCGTTGCGTCGCGTGCCACGCCGACAAGGGGCAAGGCCTCGTCGGGCCGAACCTGACCGACAAGCACTGGATCCACGGCACGGGAAAGCTGATGGACATCCACAAGACGGTCGCGGAGGGAGTGGCCGCCAAAGGCATGCCGGCTTGGGAGAAGCAACTCACTCCCACGGAGCTGACGCAGGTGGTGAGCTACGTCGGCACGATCCGCAACAAGATGGAGACGGGCAAGGCACCTGAGGGGACGGAAGTCACAGGCAACTAGATGTCCGGTCCCCTGCCCGCCCCCGAACGCGTCTTACCGACCCTGAACGCGGACGGGTCGCGGCGGCGCATGCGGCCGAAGCTCTATCGCGGACGCTACTACCGCGCGCGCTTGCTCTCTGGCTGGGCCCTGATCCTCCTGTTCGTCGGCTTGCCGTTCGTGAAGATGAACGGCAAGCCGGTGATGCTGCTCGACGTGCCCGCGCGCCAGTTCCACCTCTTCGGTCGCACGTTCCTCGCGACCGACGGCGTGCTCTTGATGCTGCTTCTGCTCAGCATCTTCGTCTTCATCATCTGGATCACGGCGCTCCTCGGAAGAGGCTGGTGCGGGTGGGCGTGCCCCCAGACCGTGTACATGGAGTTCCTGTTCCGACCCATCGAGCGCTGGTTCGAGGGGGATCGCCCAGGGCAACTCGAACTCGACAAGAAGAAAGGGCTGAGCCCCCGCCGCATCGCGAAGAACCTCGTGTTCTTGGTCGCCAGCGTCTTCGTCGCCAACGTATTTCTCGCGTACTTCGTCGGTGTCGAACGGCTCGCGCGGTGGGTACAGCGTTCGCCGTTCGAGCATCCGGCGTCGTTCCTCGTGATGGCGGTCACGGCCGCCCTCGTGATGTTCGACTTCGCGTGGTTCCGCGAGCAGATGTGCACCGTCATCTGCCCCTACGCGCGCATCCAGTCGGTCCTCCTGGACAAGAAGTCGTTGGTCGTCGCGTACGACATGAACCGCGGCGAGCCACGCACCAAGGGCAAGCCCAAACCCGGCAGCGGAGACTGCATCGACTGCAACGCCTGTGTGGTTGCCTGCCCCACCGGAATCGACATCCGCGAAGGGCCCCAGCTCGAGTGCATTGCCTGCACCCAGTGCATCGACGCCTGCGATTCCATCATGGATCGCATCGGCAAGCCCCGCGGTCTCGTGCGCTACTCGTCGCAAGAAGCGCTGGAGAGCAAGACCCAGCCGAAGCTCTTTCGCCCGCGCGTGGTGATCTACCCGGTGGTGCTCGCCGGCTTCGTCACCGCTCTGCTCGTGGTCGGTTCGCGCATCGGCGGAGCCGACGTGACGGTGCTTCGCGGCATCGGCTCGCCGTTCGTCGAGCAGCCCGACGGCGTGAGGAACCAGATCCGCATCAAGGTCGAGAATCGGTCGAATGCGGAGCACCGCTACCTGGTCGAGCTCCTGGATGCTCCCGACGCCACGCTCATCGCACCGGAGAACCCGCTGCGCGTTCGCTCATCGACGCACGAATCCACGAGCGTCTTCGTGATCGTACCCAAGCAGAGCTTCACGAACGGCGAGCGCCCGGTGCGCTTCCGCGTGAGCGACGGGGCGGGATTCGAGAAGGTGGTGAGCTACAAGCTCCTCGGGCCACGCGCACCGGGTGCAGCGGGAGGTGGTTCGTGAGCGAGGAAAAGAAGGCCGCACCGGCCACGTCGGGTGGAAAGTTCTGGGCCTGGTTCCCCGTCGTGCTCATCACGAGCACGACCGCCGGACTCGTCGCCATGGGCGTCGTGGCCAGCAACGACCCGTCGTTCTCTCTGGAGAAGGACTACTACAAGAAGGCACTTCGCTGGGACGAGACCCAGGCACAAGCTGCCGAGAACGCTCGGCTCGGCTGGAAAGTGGAGCTCGACGCAGAGCCTCGAGGCCAGAAGCTCGAGCTCGTAGCGCGCGTGCGCGATTCACACGGACAACCGATCCATGGCGCCGTGGTCCTGGTCGAAGGCTTCCCCAATGCCCGAGCGTCGCAGGTCGGGAGCACGACGCTCGCAACAGCCACGGACGGCTACCGGGGTGACCTCAGTTTCGTGCGGCCGGGCGTGTGGGAGTTTCGCTTGAGCGTGGACGCCGGTGGCAAACACTACACCGAGATCTTGCGCCGCGACGTACGCGCGGGAGACGCATCATGAGTGCATCGCTGCTCTTGCCCGTGGTCGGCGCGAGCCTCGTCGGGTCGTTGCACTGCGCGGGCATGTGCGGCCCCTTCGCGGCCTTCTACTCCGGCAACGATCCCACGCGCGGCGTTCGGCGCGGCCTGTCGCACCTCGCGTATCACCTCGGCCGGCTCGTGACCTACAGCGTCCTCGGCGCGCTGGCCGGGGCCTTGGGTGGCGTCGCCGACTTGGCTGGGCGCGCGGCCGGGCTCGGGCGGGTCGCCGCGGCAGCGGCCGGCCTCTTGATGATCTTCTGGGCAGTCACGCTCCTCCTCGAGCACGCCGGCGTGGGTCGTCGTTGGGAGGGCCCGGCCGGGATCAAGAAGCTGGCGGTGAAGGTCATGGCGCAGGTGAAGCAACGCCCGCCGGTGGCGCGCGCGCTGATCGTGGGCCTCGCCTCGACTCTGCTGCCGTGTGGCTGGCTCTATGCATTCGCCGTGGCGGCCGCCGGCACCGGCAGTGCCGTGAACGGTGCCGTCGTGATGCTGGCGTTCTGGGCGGGCACCGTACCGCTGCTCCTCGGACTCGGAGTCGGGATGCAGAGCCTCGCGGCGCGGCTGCGGGTACACGTCCCGGTGTTGAGCGCCATCGCGCTGCTCGCGATCGGTATCGCGGGAGTGCTCGGCCGCTTGAATGCTCCTGCGATCTCGCTCAAGGCCGCGGCAGGCATGCTGACGCCGGGCAGCGTCGTGCCCGACGAGCCGCCGTGCCACAAGAACCGGGCGAAGACGCCATGAGTCAGGCCTCGCTCGCCGGGCTCGACGCCGTCGGCGAAGAGGCCGACGTCGCCTGTAGTCACTGCGGGCTGCCGGTTCCGCGGCCACTGCTGGAGGCCGGTGCGAGTACGCAGTTCTGTTGCGACGGCTGTCGCACGGTGTACTCGGTGATCTTCGGCGCGGGTCTCGAGCGCTACTACGCGGAGCGGCGCGAGGCCGGCAGCGAGCAGAAGCGCGTTCGCTCGTCGGACAAGACCTACGCGGAGCTGGACGACCGTGCGTTCCTCGCCACGTATTGTCGAGCTCGCGGCTCGGGTCTGCTCGAAGTCGAGCTCTATCTCGAGAACCTGCACTGCCCCGCCTGCGTGTGGCTGGTCGAAAAGCTCGGCAAGGTCGTGCCCGGAGTGGTGGCCGCCACCGTCGACATCGGCCGCTCCACCGTGACCGTGGCGTGGCCACCCGACAAGCTGCAACTCTCCGAGATCGCGCGCGGCCTCGCGACCCTCGGCTATCCCCCTCACCCGCGCCAGAGCGCGGACACCGCCGAGCTCAGGCGCATCGAAGACCGCGCGCTCTTGGCGCGAATGGCGGTCGCCGGCGCGGTCTTCGGGAACGTCATGCTGCTCGCGCTGGCGCTCTACGCCGGCGCCTTCCAAGGGATGGACAGCGACTACCAATCGTTCTTCCGCTGGGCGAGCTTGGTGGTGGTCACACCCAGCGTGGCCTGGTCCGCGGGCGCGTTCTACCGTGGCGCGTGGTCGGCCGTCCGCACGCGGACTCCCCACATGGACCTGCCGGTTTCCATCGGCATCTTGGCGGGTTTCGCCTGGGGTACCGTCAACGTGCTTCGCGGTCGCGGCGAGATCTACTTCGACTCGGTCGCCGCCGTGGTGTTCCTCTTGCTGGTAGGCCGTTGGCTCCAGCGCCGGCAGCAGCATCAGGCCAAGAACGCCGCCGACCTCTTGTATTCGTTCGCCCCGTCGAGCGCACGCCTCCTGTCCGACGGCACGGCGCGCGAAGTCCCCATCGAGACCGTGGTCGAAGGGTCGCTCCTCGAAGTGCGAGCGGGCGAGACCGTTCCCGCCGACGGCGTGGTGGTGGAAGGCAGCTCGACGTTGGATGCGTCCCTGCTCTCCGGTGAGTCTCGTCCCATCGAGATTGTGGAAGGCGCGCGACTGCACGCCGGCACCCTCAACGTTGCTGCCCGCATCGTCATGCGGGCGGAGAAGACCGGCCAGGCGACGCGTGTCGGGCGGCTGCTCCGGAGCGTCGAAGAGGCTTCCACCCGCCGAGCGCCCATCGCACTCGCGGCCGATCGCGCGGCCGGGCGCTTCGTCCTCGGCTCCCTCAGCCTGGCGCTCCTGACACTGCTCGGCTGGTGGCATTTCGACAGCGAACGCGCCCTGGAAAACGCCATTGCGCTCCTGGTCGTGACCTGCCCGTGCGCGTTGGGTCTCGCGACGCCGCTGGCGGTGAGCGCGAGCATCGGCAAGGCAGCGCGCCGCGGGATCCTGATCAAGGGGGGCGATGCGCTCGAGCGGCTCGCTACGCCGTCGCTCATCGTGTTCGACAAGACGGGCACGCTGACCGAAGGTCGGCTCGAGCTGTCCAGCTGGCAGGGTGACGATGCGCTGAAGCCGTGGGTCGCCGCGGTAGAGGCACGCTCCGCGCATCCCATCGCGCTCGCGTTCGGGCGCGCGCTCGGCGCGAGTGACGTCGAGGTCTGCGACTACGTACAGACGCCGGGCGGCGGAGTGGAGGCGTGCATCGAGGGGCAGCGCGTCGTCGTCGGGTCCGTTGCGTTCGCGAAGGCACGGGCGGAGCTGCCACCCCGGCTCGAGGCGGCGGCGCGCGAAGCCGCCGCACGCGGCGAGACTCCGGTCCTCGTGGGCGTGGATGGACGGGCCCGAGCGCTCGCGACCTTCCACGATCCCGTGCGCGCCGATGCGCGGGCCAGCTTGCTTCGGCTCCAAGCGCTGGGGCACCGCCTCGCCATCCTGAGCGGCGACCAACCCGAAGTGGTGCAGGCGGTCCGCGAGAAGCTCGACCTGACGTTCGAGTTCGCGCTCGGTGGCTCCGCCCCCGAGGAGAAGCTCGCGGTCGTCGAGCGAGAGACCGAGCGAGGCCCGGTCGTGATGGTGGGCGACGGCGTCAACGACGCCGCCGCGCTGGCGCGTGCGAGCGTCGGCATCGCGGTCCACGGCGGAGCGGAGGCGAGCCTGGCCGCTGCCGATGTCTTCACCACTCGCCCCGGGGTGAGCCCGGTCCTCGAGCTTTTCGTGGGCGGGTCGCGGACGCTTGGCGTGATCCGCCGCAACATGCTGCTTTCGCTGGCCTACAACCTGGTCTGCGCTACCTTGGCGGTGGCCGGCGCCATTGCGCCGTGGATCGCAGCGATTCTCATGCCCATTTCCTCCCTCACGGTGGTGATGAGCTCGTATCGAGCCAAGACCTTTCCGGAGATCTCATGAGCGCGCTCTTCATCGTGTTGCCGTTGGCCCTGCTCTTGGTGTCGGGCTCGGTGTTTGCATTCCTGTGGGCCGCGCGGCGCGGTCAGTTCGACGACTTGGACACCCCCGCCGTCCGCGCCCTGCACGACGACGACTGAGCGCGTCGACGAGAGCGAGCCCCACCATGAGCAAGAAGTCCCACGCGATCCGCGACTATATGACCGATTCCCCGCACACGATCGGCTCCGAGCAACCGCTCACCAAGGCCCACGAGCTCATGCGCGACCACAACATCCGCCATCTGCCGGTGCTCCACGGAGGGCAGCTGGCGGGGATGGTCACCCTGCGGGATTTGCACCTGGTCGAGACCCTGAAGGACGTCGATCCCTCGATGGTGAAGGTCGAGGAGGCGATGACGACCGAGCCCTACGTGGTGGCTCCCGCCGCGCTGCTCAAAGATGTCGCGCTGGAAATGGCCGAGAGGAAGCTCGGTTCCGCCATCGTCGTGGACGGCAAGAAGGTGGTCGGGGTCTTCACCACCGTCGACGCGCTCCGCGCCCTCGCCGACGCAATCTGACGCGCGATCGGGCCCATCGGATCGAGCGCAGTCGCTGCGTCGGTTTTGGCGGCATACGCAACGGTTGCGCACGCTGCGCGAAAGAGCTACGTTTCTCCCGGGTTTTTGCACGGCACGAGAGATGCAAAGCTTGCGCCTGCCGCGCAGAATCCGAGGTAGCCATGACCAAAGGTCGCATCCTAGTCGTCGACGATGAACCCAATGCCAGGACCGCGCTCGCCGAGATCCTGAAGGAAGAGGGGTACAGCGTGGAGACTGCGGCCGATGGCTTCAAGGGCCTCGCGCGGGCCGAGGAGTTCTCCCCCGATCTCGTGCTCACGGATCTCAAAATGCCCGGCATGGACGGCGTCGAGCTCCTGCGCAAGCTGCGCCAGCACGCCCCCGAGCTGCCGGTCGTGATCATGACCGCCTTCGGAGCGGTCGAGACCGCCGTGAGTGCGATGCGGGAAGGAGCAGCCGATTACCTCACGAAGCCGCTCAACACCGACGAGCTCACGCTGGTCATCGAGCGCGCGCTGGAGCGCACACGTCTCAGGCGCGAAACGCACGAGCTTCGCAGCCAGCTCAGTGAGCGCTACCGGTTCGACAACATCGTCGGCAACTCGCCCGAGATGCAGGAGGTCTTCAAGGCTGTCGCGCAGGTCGCGCCCAGCCGCGCAACGGTCCTGCTCACGGGCGAGTCCGGGACCGGCAAAGAGCTCGTCGCGGCGGCCATCCACCACCGCTCGCCGCGGAAGGACGGGCCGTTCGTGCGCCTGCACTGCGCCGCTTTGGCGGAAACCCTGCTCGAGAGCGAGCTCTTCGGGCACGAACGCGGCGCCTACACGGGCGCCGACCGGCGCCGTGAAGGGCGGTTCGAGCAAGCCAACGGCGGCACGCTCTTCCTGGACGAGATCGGCGACATCACGCCATCGACCCAGGTGAAGCTCCTGCGCGTGCTGCAGGAGCGCCAGTTCGAGCGCGTGGGTGGCAATCAGACCCAGACCGTCGACGTGCGCTTGATCGCAGCGACCAACCGCGACCTGAAGCAGTTGGTGTCGGAGGGGCGATTCCGCGAGGATCTCTACTACCGGTTGAACGTCATCAACGTGCAGCTGCCCCCCCTCAGGCGCCGCCGGAGCGACATCGCCGCCCTCGCTGCGCACTTCCTGGAGCGTTTCGCGCGCGAGAACGAGAAGAACGTGGAGCGATTCAGCGATGCGGCGCTCGCCCAAATCGTCGCCTACAGCTGGCCGGGTAACGTGCGTGAGCTCGAAAACGTGGTGGAGCGGGCCATCGTGCTCGCGGACGGTCCGACCATCGAGCTCCATCACCTGCCGGCCGAGCTCGGGGCTGCGGAGGGCGACGCCGCCGTTCCGACCATTCCGGGCTCGTCCATGACCGACATCGAGCGCTTCGCGATCCTCACGACGCTCGAGGCCCATGGTGGCTCCACCAGCAAGGCCGCCGAGGTCCTGGGCATCAGCGTGCGCAAGATCCAGTACAAGCTCCACGAATATGGCGCCGCCCCGAAGAGCTCGGTCCCCGCGGTGCGCAAGCCCGACAAGGCCGACATCCACCCGCGCTGACCGGCAGCGGCCGGGGTGGCTTGAATTTCCGCGCCGGTCCGGAGATGCTCGTCTCTGACGGAGGGGGAACAGCCTCGCTCGTCCGGCCTCGCATGCGTCGACCCGTCGACGGGGACGGCGCATGCGGGCCAACTGATCCGCTCAGCGCACGTAGCCCCAGGCCTTCATCAGGCCCATGGCTTCCGCCTTCGCCGCGTCGCTCCCCGGCGCGTCGAGCGAACGAGTGCTGCGGTCCGCGAGCACGTACACGGACGCGTCACCACTGGCATCGATCCAGGGCGCAAGCGAGCCGACGACCTGACGCCGCAGTCCGTCACCGCGCACGCCGGTGTCGAGACCGATGACCTGCAGACCGAAGCCACCTCCGAAGAAGCGCTCCTTGGGAAACGGCGCGCCGTCCAACGTGAAGGTCCACTCGAGGTCGGCGCCGGCTGGCTCCACTCCTAGATCGATGCCGTGCACGGCTTCGGGCACGGTCTCGAGCTCGAGCTCCAGCGCATCCCCCGCCACACGAACGGCGCGCTCGGGGAGCTCAACGGGAGTGAACGAGAGCTTCCCGGGGCGCCCGTCGCCGCTGCGTGCCGTGATCCGCCCGCGCATCCGATGGGACGCTGCGCCGCCGGTGAAGCGCAGTCGCCACTTCGGCGGCGCCTCGGCGGAAGCCCCGACCGCGCTCGCGGTCTCCTTGCGGCGAGCGTCGGCGCCGAGCAGGCGCTCGACCACGTCGGCGTGTTGGGCAGAGACCTCGACGCGCTCCCCTGGGTCGGTGGAGAGGTCGTAGAGTTCGACCTTGCGTTCCAAGCGTCGCCCCTTCACGCGCACGTATTGGTAGCCGGGCTCGCGAACTACCAGGCGATGGTGCCCGACGCGGATCGAGTGCGCCCCGCGCCCCTCCACCACGACCGTTCGCTCGGGATCGCTCTTGCCGTGGATCAAAGGCACGAGCGACGTGCCACGAACCCGCGGCGGGATCGGAACGTGGGCGAGCTCGGCCAGCGTCGGCAAGATGTCTACGGCGCTGACGGGGTCGACCACGCGGCGACCCGCCGGCAGCGTCTTCGGCAAGACGAGCAGCAGGGGCACGTGAGCGGTCTCGTCGTACAGGGACGAGAGGTGGTGGAAGCGGCCACTGATCTGCGGTCCGCCATCCACGCCTTCGGGCACGACCTCGTGTTCGCGGCTGAGCGTCTCCCCGTGATCGCCCGTGACGACGACCAGCGTTTGCTCGGTCAGTCCGAGCTTGTCGAGCTGGTCCACGAGCTCGCCGATGGCGGCGTCGTCTTTGTGGATCTCCGCCAGATAGTCCCGAATCAGCTTCTCGGCGGGCGCAGCGGGCGGCGGCGGAATCGCTGCCTTGGCGCTGGGCGGCGGCGCGTAGGGCGAGTGCGGCGAGCAGAAGTTCACGAAAAAGAAGAAGCGCCGCGACTTGTGCTGCTCCAGGAGAGACAGCGTGTCTTTGACGATCTCTCGAGTGTCCTCGCGGCCGTAGCGATGATCGACCAGGCCCTCGAAGCCCATGTCGATGCCGACCCCGGCGTACCCCACCATGTAGAAGTTGTTGACGATGGCGCGCGTGAGGGCGCCCTCCGGGCGGAAGAGCAGCGGAAGAAACGGCGGCTTGGACGTGTAGAGATTCTGAACGTCGGCCGGCTGGGGCACGAGCGGCGTTGCCGAGAGCCCCAAGTGACTCGAATGGGCCCCGGCCAACATGGCGAGGGTTCCGGGCCGGGTCCAGGTTCCGCCCGAGTATGCGCGGGTGAAGAGCACGCCACGCTGGGCCAGGGCGTCGAGCCGCGGCGCCACCTCGGGCATGCGTGGTAGCCAGGCGTCGAGCGGCGGGGGATTCGCCTTTTGCATCGCCGCATCCGTCGCGTCGTCGTGGACCGCCGAGAGAGCGTCGGCGCGCAGCGCGTCGACCACGATGAAGAGCACGTTGAAGGGCAGCGAGCTCACGGCGTCGCCGAGCACCACGGGCGTGCCCCAGTAGGCGGCTGGGTGCACGTCGCCGACGGCGCGGGCGCGTGTGACGAGCTCGAGCTCCACCGTCTTGCCGGCGAAGGCGGCGAGTGGGATCTGCCAATCCGAGAAGCTCCCCATGCGGCCGCCTTCGACGAAGCGCGTGCCGACCACCTTCCGCTCCCCGCTCTCGTCCTTGACCGCAACTTCGAACTCGACGCCTCCGAGGGCCGCGCCTGCTATCGCGGGTGCGGTCTCGAACACGGCGCCGGCGGGCAAGGCGATCTTGGGAAATCGCAGTGTCGCCGGGGGCGGCGCGAGGATCGCTTCGCGTTGATCGAAGGAGCCCTCGTTCATGTTCCAGACCTTCGGGTCCGGCACCCAGACCGCACCGCCGCCGATCTCCTGTTTCGATGCGCGTCCGGCGCTCCGCACGAGGGAGACCTGCTGAACGGCCCGCCCCGCGTCGCTGTCCGTGGCGACGTATGGCGATCGCATGCGTCGCCAATACGCGAGCTCGGCGTTCACCGAGTCGAGCGACGGCGCATCGATCACCGCGCTCGCGATGCGTTCCACGAGCCGCAGCGCGACGCCAGGTCGTTTCTCCGGCGCATCGGCCGGCGCTGGAGCCGACGTGGCCGGCGACGCGAGCGCCGGTGCGGGCACCGGGTCGGGGTCGCGCAGCCGACTCACCGCTGCGACCGAGCCGACGGCGACGAGCAGCACCACCGCGCGTGCGACGTGCTCGCGCCAACTCATTGGGCCCTCGAGTCCCGCGGCACGAGCATGTCCCCTTCCCGCTGCATGGTCGGGTCGGCCTGCATCCAGGTCCAGAGCTCCTTCTTCAGGCGTTCGGTCACCGCCGGCTCCCGGAGGGCCACATCTTCCGTCTCTTCCGGGTCCTTCAGGCTGTCGAAGAGCATCCAGCGGACCCCCGTCCGGGTGGGCGCGTAGACCAGCTTGTAGCGTCCGTCGCGAACCATGCGGTGCTTGGCCGTGACCAAGAGCGGCTCGAAGTCGCGCTTCGCCACCAGGTCGCCGCTGCGCGCGCCGTCCACCTCGACCACTTCCGTGAGATCCGGATAGGGCAAGCGAAGCTCCGGCGGGACGTCTGGGATTTTGCGCGTGAACCAGATTCCGGTCTCGGCGAATGCCAGTCGCTCGGGCAATGCAGCGCCTGTGAGAGCTGGGGCGAGCGAGCGCCCGTCGAGCCCATCCGTCTCGCACGCCACCCCGGCCAGCTCGCAGAGCGTGGGCGCAAGGTCCACCGAGCGAGTCAGTTGCTCCACGCGCTTGCCGCCCGGCTTCCGGGGATCGACCACCACGAGTGGAACGTGCGCCGCCTCGTCGCCGAACAGGTGATCGCCATGGCCCTGCCCGCGCCCCGGCTCGTACAAGCACTCGCCGTGATCGGACGTCACCACGATCAGGGTCTTGTCGCGAAGCCCTCGCCGGGTGAGCCCCGCCACGAGCTCTCCCACCGCTTCGTCGACCGCGTAGACGGCGCCGTCGTAGAGCCCACGAACCGCCTTCACGTCCTCGGGGCCAAGCGCGCCTTCGGCGAATATGGCCGGCGATTTTCCGTACCGGAACGGGCCCCGATAGCTCTTGTCCACGAAGCGCGCGTGGTGAGGCGCAGGCGCCGAGTAAGGGAAGTGCGTGGTGGAGTAGAAGGCGACCACGAAGAATGGCTTGCCCGAGGCGCGGTCGATCTCGTCGAGAGCGTCCGCCGAAAGCGCCCGAGCGTCGGTCGTGTCGTGCAGCTCACGCAACGTGGGCAGCGCGCGACGCGCCACGCGCGTGCGGAGCAGCGGCAGGATCGGGCTCTGCCCTCCGAGGATGGTCTCGCGCACCAGCTCGCGTACGTCGAAGGTCGGGGTCAACGTGCGCTCGAAACCGAAGTCGTAGCGGCGAAAGATGTCGCCAGCGAAGTCGCTGACGACTGCGGTGTGATAGCCGGCCTTGCGGAAGCGGGCTGGGATGGTGCCCACGTCGACGCTTCGCGCCTCCCGCCGTGGAAACATGTGGCGGATGCCATGGTGGTGCGGGTCTTTCCCGCTCAGCATCGAAACCCAGGACGGGAACGTGCGCGGCAGGCTCACGTAGGTGCGGTCGAAACGCGTCCCTCGCTCGGCGAGGGCCGTCATCTCGGGCGCGGTGCGGGCGTTCACGCGGTCGGCGCGCAAGGAGTCGGCCGCCACGACGACCACGTTCATGCGCTCGCCCGCGGCGTGCGCCGTGGATTCGAGACCACTCGGCACGCTCGGCGCGAACCACAGGATGGCGCCCAACACCGCGCCGATCCCGCTCACGCGCACGACGCTCGCGCGGCTGTCCCGGAGCGCACGCGCGAACGGTAGGCCGAAGTACGCCACGACGGCGAGGCCGCCCAAGAGCACCACTCCCGACGGGCCCAACCAGTCGCACACGAAGACCTGCAGCAGCGACCGAACACCGCCGCTCGCATACCAGCCCGGCGCATACGCCTGCGGATGGCGCGCGACGTCGTGGAAGTAGAAGAGCCCGTGTGTCAAAACCATGACCCCGAGCGCGGGCAGCGCACGCTCGGAGGCCGATCGCGCGCCACGTCCGGCCAAGCGGTCGCGGAGCGAAACCGCGAGCCCAGCCAGGGTTCCGAGCGCCAGCCCGAGCGCGATCGCCGTGGCGATGGCGAGCCACGCTGCGCTCACCACTTCGCCGCGGAATTGCGTCGCAATGAGGCGTCGGACGCCCGGAACGCTCACCCCCTTCACGCGGTCGTCCGCGAGCGTCGCCACCAGCGCGGCGAGCGAAAGCAACCCGAGGTAGAGCGCCCCGAGCAGCGACGGTCGAAGCAGCGTGCGGAGCACGCCATGTGCGTGCGGACGCGCGGGGCTGGGGATCTCGGCCTCGGTCATCGCTCGATGTGACGGGCACCGCAAATAGCAGATCGTGGACGGCCGGGCCTGATTCGAGTCGCCGCCCCGAAACCTCACTGTCCGTAGTGATGCGGAGCACCCACCTGACGCTACAGCGGCTCAACGGTTCGAATTCACTACTCTTTCATAAGTTGTTCCCTTTCAGCCAAACTCCGGTTGCCCTCCCGAACGAGCGGCCGTAGGGTCGTCCGCTGTCCGCTGGCTCCGGCCTGGGCGGTCCTTACCGGGAGGCATTCATGAAACGCTCGACTCGCAGACTGATTTCCTACTCCGCGCTCGCGCTCAGCATGTCCGTATGGGCGTGCGGTGGTGACGACGGCTCCAGCAGCTCCGGTGGTGGTGGCGCCGGCGGCGCTGGCGCAACCGGTGGGAAAGGCGGAACGGGTGGCGGTGGCACTGGGGGTATCGGCGGCGGCGGCACGGGCGGCGGCGGCACCGGCGGCGGTGGCACCGGCGGTGGTGGCACCGGCGGCGGCGGCACGGGTGGCATCGCAGGCGGCGGCACCGGCGGTGGTGGCACCGGCGGCGCAACCGGCGGCACGGGCGGTGGCACGGGAACCGACGCGGACGGCGACGGCTACGACAGCACGAAGGACTGCGACGACAACAACAAGGACATTCACCCCGGCGCGACCGAGATCTGCAACTCGGTCGACGACAACTGCGACAACCAGGTCGACGAAGGCGTGACCACGACCTTCTACGTCGACAGCGACGGTGACAACTACGGCGTCGATGCCGCGGCCACCAACAAGCAGGCTTGCGCGGCGCCGACCGGCTACGCCTCGGCCAAGGACGACTGCGACGACAAGGACGGCGCGGTCTATCCCGGCAACACCGAGGTTTGCGACGGCAAGGACAACGACTGCAAGAACGGCGTCGACGACGGCGTCACCAAGAACGACTACTACGAGGACAAGGACGGCGACGGCTTCGGCTCCGGCACTGCGACGAAGGCCTGCACGCCGCCCGGCGCGACCTGGGTGACGGTCGGCGGCGACTGCGACGACACGAACAAGGCGCGCTTCCCCGGAAACCCGGAGATCTGCGACGGAGTCGACAACGACTGCAACGCCGCCACGCCCGAGCCGGGTACGACGACGTACTACCAGGACTCGGACGGCGACGGCTACGGCTCGACTACGGCGACGAAGACCGGGTGCACGCAGCCTGCCGGCTACATCGCCACGGGCGGCGACTGCAACGACGCCGACAAGACCATCAACCCTGGCGCCATCGAGCTCTGCGACGGCAAGGACAACAACTGCATCAACGGCGTCGACGAAGGTCCGACGGCGACGTATCCCGACGCCGACGGCGACGGCTTCGGCGACGTGAAGGGTACCGTGCAGTACCTGTGCAAGGTCACTACCGGCCGCGCCGACAACAACCAGGACTGCGACGACAAGAACAAGAACATCAACCCCAACGCCAACGAGATCCCCGCAACGGTATCGACGAGAACTGTGATGGCGACGATGGCAAGGCCGGGTCGCAGTGCGGTTCGTACACCCTCGGCGCGACCAAGCTGCCGTTCGAGAGCGAACTCCGCGCGTTCTCAGCACGGCGGACAACGGCAAGGGCAACCCCGCGGCGCGGGCTACTTCTGGGAAGACTGGGAGATTCGAGCACCGCTGCGCAGACTTTCACGATTCTCAAGGGCAGCGCGGCACGGCAACGTCTACACCTCGGATGTACTGGGTCAACTCGAACTCCCGTACTGGGTGATGGTCGTGACGGCCCTGGACACGGACCTCGAATCCCAATGGCAACACCACGTGCTCGCCATGCGTCACTGGTGCAACCGCCGGCTACTACTACAATCCGCGTGACCACGAACGTTGCTGGGCAGACCGGTGCGTACTGCAGCCGCAGCTCTACCTCGGCGACGTAGTTGGCCGACCTGCGGCACTGACCAGCCGTCAGGTGGCCAGTGCTGGCACGCGATCAAGAGCAACGACCGCGGCCGTGAGCGCGGAGAGACCGGGACCCACTTCGCCGCTCCCGCCGGCTACCTGGGAGACGACCACGAGCGGGGTACGTCCGGTACCAGCACACCATCATGCGGGCGGCGGTTCGACGTTTACCGGATCTGCGCATGCGTCGTCGGGGATTGGCTGCACGGCGAGCGTGGCGAACGCCTCGTCCGGCCTCTGGAACGGTGGCGCTGCTGCTCTTCACACCGAGGCGCTTCGGGAGTTCACACCGTGTGGAACACAGCGACGACCGCGGGCCAGACCGGCGCAATACCGTTCAACGTGGTCCCAGGCAACGTATGGGCGACACTTGCTTCGTCGGCGCAGGCTCGGTCGGCGGAACACGGTGACCGCCGTGTGCGGTCTTCCCGGCGGTGTTCAGCAATCTTGGACCGAGTCCCTCGCGATCAACGATCGCCAGGGCGACTTCGGCACGCGCGGCTTGACGACTCTCGAGACCTGGCTCGAGGCAGGCGAACAGATCACCGTCACCGTGAACCGCACCACGGGCACGTGGATCCCGGCGGCCGCCTGCACTGGGCGAGCTCCGGAACGGCATCGAGCTGCACCACCGTCGACGCACAATCGACGGAAACGAGCGGCGCCGTGGGGTCCCTCACCTACACGGTGCCGAACGGCATCGGACACGGCAGCATCTACGTGCTCACGGTCACGTCCACGGCCGGGAACAGCACAGGCCCCTACACGCTCGCGACCGCGTACAACTGATCACGGGGCCGACCCAGACGGCGCGCGGCGCTTTCTCCGTCCGAAGCCTCTTCCTCAGGCTCCCGGATCGCGCTAGAGAGTGCCCCGGCTCCGCTCGGAGCCACGGGTCGATAGCTCAGTCCGGTTAGAGCTGCGGATTTTTAATCCGTCGGTCCTGGGTTCGAATCCCAGTCGACCCACCAGAGGGCGCGGGGGGGCGCGCCAGCAACTTCAGCGAGCGCCCGAGCTACGGCCGGGCGCTCGGCTGCGCCGGGCGGTGCTCGGGTGTGCCGCTCGAGCCCACCCCGTAGTAACCGCTCGATGACGGCGAGCCGGAGCCTTGCGGCGAAGTGTTCGCGTATTCCGATTCGTCCGAGTACTCGGGGGCCGGGCCCTGTGCGGGTTTCCGGTTCCCTCCACAGCCGGCAACGAGCGCCGCGAAGAGACCGAAGCAAACCAGGAGCGTCTTCATACGACGCGCCTCGTGCAAGAGCCTCGCCAGAGTCTCACGGACACTCGGTGGAACAGTTCGTCGTGACGCAGTTGCCCAGCGTGTTGTGGAGACTGATGGCGTTGGCCGTCGCGCAGCCCATGCAGTTCTGCTGGACGCACGTGTTGAGATCGGTCGCGCTCGAGCAATAGTCGACAATGCACTCCTCTAGGCCGGAGCAGTCTTTGGTCGCGAAACAGGCGTCGGACTGGGTGCAACACTTCGAGATGACGCAGGCGCCGCACGTCTGGGTTCCATCCCAGACTTGGCTGCAAGTGATGCCCTGCGTCGTCGAGGTGCAGGTACCTCCTCCGCCCGTGCCGCCGCCGCCGGTCGGCAGACCGCCGAAGCCGCCGCCGCCGGTGGGTAGCCCGCCCGAGCCGCCACCGCTCGGGCCGCCGCCACCACCTGGCGGAGCTCCGCCGCCGCCAGCAAGCCCGCCGCCGCCCGACGGACCGCCGCCGCCGCCCGGGCTGCCACCTCCGCCCGGAGGCGCTCCGGAAGACCCGCCGCCACCGCTGGGCCCGCCGCCGACGCCTCCCTCCTGGGGCACGCAGTAGCCCTGAGAGCACATGAGACCGGAGGGACAGGCGCCCGCATCGTCGCAGGGAGCGTAGCCGCCGCCTGCGGAGGATGACGTGCAGCCAGTGGCCGCGAAGTAGACCAGCGAACCCAGGAACGCGAACGAAAGGCCGAGGGCGAGCTTCATCGGGAGGATCCTTCGGGCAAGGAAGTTACGGGAAACAGGCTAGCTCGTGCGTCGGCGTAGGCAAGGGGCTCCGTGCCGCCGCGGATTCAGCCTTGGGGCCGGAGCTTGTTCAGGATGGTGCCGACCTCGCGTTTGAGCTCGTTTTCCTTCTCGCTCCCGAGGGCTGTCCCGGCGCTGAACAGCGCGAAGCTCACGTACTCGTGGAGCATCTGCTTCAACATGTTCTCGGGGTCGGAACCCGAGGCCACGAGCACGGAGTTCTCGGCGACCGCCTTGGGGTCGAGGACCCCCTCGGCGTTCGGGCCAGCTTTTCGGAACAGGATGTCGTAGACGCCGGCGCCGACGGCGAACGAAGCCAGGCTCTCGCGCAGCGCATCGCCCTTGTGGGCGGTGTCGGCGTAGCGGTGGATGACGAGCAGTGCGCTGTTGGCCGCAGACACGAGCCCGACCGGTCCACCCTCGGCGCGCGGTGGGTGGATGGCCACGTGCTTGCTCTGCACGAGCGCGTACAGGTGTTTCGACGTGACGAACTCGCCCTTGCCCGTCACACGACCGATCTCTTCGACGCTGCGCTTGCCGTCGACCGCCTGGTAGGTGTCCCGCAGCTCTTCCGCGGGCGGCGCATGGGTTTCGTGACGCACGGGCACGTAGTCGGCGCTGGGGATCTTCTGCCGGAAATAGTTCATCTCGTCGATGCGCGTCACCGCGTCCATCAAGAGCCCACCGGCGCTCACCATGTGGCGCGACATCAGGCGAGAGTCGTCGTATCCGTCCAGGAAGAAGAACGTGCCGTCGCTCACCGCGAGCGTGGCGAACACGACTTCTTCGATCTGCTTGGCCATGTAGGTGTAGAGCTTCTCGCTCGACACGAGCCCGGTCTGCGCCGCGGCCTCACCGAAGCGAGAGCCGCTCTTCATCTGCGCGACGATGGCGTCGCGCTGCTCGGCCGTGATGGCACCGAAGCGATAGAGCACGCTCCCCAAGCGCTCCTCTTCGCAGTTGGTCTGCACGCCGACGATGTTCCCTTGTTCGAAGAGAATGCTGCGGGTGTGCTCGGCGTCGAGCACCACGAGCTCACCCTTCCAGTTGGCTTGCGAGACCATGGCGAGCACGTCCGTCACCTCGCCGGGCGCGGTAATCTCGCCAGCGAGGCGCACGATGGCTCCGTCTTCCCGGTCCCGCCGCCCGTCCTCTCCCGTGAGCCGCATGAGCACCACGTGGGGCGGCGAGGGCAGCAGGCGGAACGCTCCCTCTCGCGCACGCATGCGTTGGCTGGCGGTCACGCCGATGGGATGCGCCACGCCGACGGCGTCGATTCGCACCAGCTCGGCTCGAGCATCTTTCATCAAAACCGAAGGATATCAGCTCCGCCCCGAGGCACGACAGAAAGCGGGCAGGCCCGAGTCCGTCGGGGTGAGCCAGCCGCGCGGGCGGCCCCCCGGGGTCAGCCTCAACGGAGCTCGGCCACCGTGGTCCCGAACATGCGCTCGAGACCCGAAAGCACCTGGTCGCTCGGGGTGACCCGGGTTCCGTCGAGCGCCAGCACCGCCTCGGTGCCGCCGGGCAGCTCGAGCACCAGCTCCACCGGGCAGGGGCCCGGCGAGCCTTGGAGCAGCTCGCGCAGGCTTTCGAGCTGTGAGCGGAGCGTGCGCTCGGCAGCCAGGCGAATCGACAGCGAACGCGTGGCCTTGAGAACCGCGTCGGAGAGCGGCTCGGCGGAGTCCACGAGCAAGGTCGGTTCCTTCTCTTCGTCCGGCTCGTCGGTGAGCGGGAAGCTCACTTTGCCCGTGACGAGCACGGCCTCGCCCGCCGTCAGAATCGGAGCGTAGGTGTCGATTCGGTCGCCACGCAGCTTGGCCTTCACGCGACCGTGCATGTCCTCGATCTCGAAGAACGCAGCCTTGCCGCCGCTGCCACCCTTGAACAGGCGTTCGCCGTAGCCTTCGACCATGCCCGCGACGCTCACCACGCTCCAGGCCGCCTCGGCAGCCACCTTCACGCTCGGCACCGCGCCGAGGCGCGCGAGCTTCTGGCCGTAGCGCAGGAGCGGATGCCCGGAAACGTAGCAGCCGAGCGCTGCCTTCTCGCGTCGCAGGAGCTCGAGCCGATCCCACTCGATGACCGTCGGGTATTCGTCGCCGCTGCTCTCGCGACCGTTCGCCTGCTCCGCTGCGTCGAACATGCCGAACAGCGTCGTCTGCCCGCGTTCGCGATCTCGGCTCGAGCTCCGCGAGCGCTCGAGCACGCGATCGATGGCAGCGTAGGCCCGCGCACGCGACACGCCCATGGGCCCGAGCACGCTGTCGAACGCGCCGCATTGGACCAGGGCCTCGAGCACTCCTTTGTTCAAGCGTTTGGCGTCGACGCGGGCAGCGAAATCGAAGAGGTCGCGGAACGGACCGCCGGCGTTCCGCGCGTCGAACACGGTCTCGAGGGCCGCCTCCCCCACCCCGCGCACGGCACCGAGGCCGAAGCGTATCTGGGGGCCCAAGCGATCGCGGAGCCGGCCGGGCCCCCGCGCGGGTCCGCGACCGTCGGTGAATTGGTAGACCACGCTGAAGTCCAGTGCGCTGGCGTTGATGTCCGGCGGCAGCACGCTGACGCCCCAAGCTCGCGCTTCGGCGATGGTGCGAACGACCTTGTCGATCTTGTCCTTGTCCGCAGTGAGCAGCGCGGCAAAAAACTCCGTCGGATAGTGCGCCTTCAGATAGGCCGTCTGGTAGGT
This sequence comes from Polyangiaceae bacterium, assembly GCA_046351435.1. Classification (GTDB taxonomy): domain Bacteria; phylum Myxococcota_A; class Polyangia; order Polyangiales; family Polyangiaceae; genus JADJKB01. The sequence continues at coordinate 58,830 of JAXLYN010000041.1, read as the reverse complement.
GACGAGCGCGTACGCCGCCGAGTGGCTCTTGTTGAAGCCGTAGGAAGCGAAGCCCTCCACCTCGCGGAAGATGGCGACCGCTTGCTCTTCGCTCACGCCGTTCTTCTTCGCGCCGTCGACGAAGGTGGCCTGCTGCTTGGCCATCTCTTCCGCCTTTTTCTTGCCCATGGCGCGGCGCAAGAGGTCGGCGCCTCCGAGCGAGTAGCCGGCGAGGTGCTGCGCGATCTGCATCACCTGTTCTTGGTAGACGGGAACGCCGTAGGTCGGGCGGAGCACCTCGTCGACCAGCGGATGCAGCTTGCGGATGGGCTTCTTGCCGTGCTTGCCGCCGATGAAGTCGTCGATCATGCCCGTCCCGAGCGGGCCGGGGCGGTAGAGCGCGACCGCCGCCACGATGTCTTCGAAACAGTCGGGCTTGAGCGGCCGCAGGATCTGTCCCTGCATCCCGCTGGACTCGAGTTGGAAGACGCCGGTGGTGTCGCCGCTCGAAATCAGCTGGTAGGTCTCGCGGTCGTCCAGCGGAACGAGCGCGAGGGACAGCGGCTTGCCCTCGCGGTCGGGGCGCGCGTTCACCAAGCGCTCGGCGATGTCGATGACGGTGAGGGTCTTGAGCCCCAGGAAGTCGAACTTCACGAGCCCCGCCGCTTCGACGTCGTCCTTGTCGTACTGCGTGACGATGCTCGAGTCCGAGAGGAAGCACGGCACGTGGTCGTCGAGCGGACCGTCGCTGATCACCACGCCGGCGGCGTGCATGCCGGCGTGACGCGTGAGCCCTTCGAGCTTCTTGGCTTGGGTCAGCAGCTCGGAAACTTGAGCGTCGCTCTCGGCGAGCTGCTTGAGCTTCGGCTCCATCTCGAGGGCCTGCTCGACGGTCGCCGTCTTGCCCTGGCCGAGGTCCGGCACGAGGCTCGCGATCCGTTGCGCGTCTTGGGCCTGGATGCCCATGGCGCGCGCCACGTCCTTGATCACGCTGCGCGCCTTCAGGTTCTGGTAGGTCGCGATCTGCCCCACGCTGTCCTTGCCGTATTTCTCGGCGACGTAGGCGATGACTTCGTCCCGGCGTGCCATGCAGAAATCGACGTCGAAGTCGGGCATGCTCACGCGCTCGGGATTCAGGAAGCGCTCGAACAAGAGGTTGTAGGGGATGGGGTCGATCTCGGTGATTCCGAGCGCGTAGGCCACGATGGAGCCGGCGCCCGAGCCGCGCCCCGGTCCCACGGGGATGCCACGTGCCTTCGCCTCGCGGATGAAGTCCCAGACGATGAGGAAGTAGCCCGGGTACTTCATGGACGCGATCACGTCGAGCTCGAGCTCGAGCCGCTCGCGATAGCCCGCTTCGTCGACGTTGCGCGCCTGCGCCCGGAACTGCGCGAAGCGGCGCTCGAGGCCCTCGCGCGACACGTGCCGGAAGTAGCCTTCGAGGTCGTAGCCCTCCGGCACGGGGAAACGCGGCAGCATCGGTTCGCCGAGCTTGAGCTTCAGGCCGGAGCACATCTCCGCGATGGCGACGGTGTTGTCGATGGCTTCGGGCAGCTCCTCGAAGAGCAGCGCCATCTCGTCGGCGCTCTTCAAGTACATCTCGAAGCTGCCGTGGTGGCTCGCTCGTTCCTGCGCCACGACGCGATTCTGCCGAATGCAGTCCAGATAGAGCTGGGCCTCGCCATCCCCGCGCTCGAGGAAATGGACGTCGTTGGTGGCCACGAGCGGCAGCTCCAGGCGTCGAGCGGCGTCCACCAGGATGCGCGTGACCACGCGTTGCTCGGGGAAGCCGTGATCTTGGAGCTCGACGTAGCAGGCGCCCGGCTCGAACGCGTCGCGGAGCTCTGCCAGCACCCTTTCTCCCTGGTCGGGGCCCTGCTCGAGCACGCGTTGCGCGGCCACGCCGCCGAGACAACCCGAGAGCCCGACGAGCCCTTTTCGATGCGCCGCCACGTCGGCCAAGGTGACGCTGGGAGCGATGTCGGAAACCGAACGCGCTTGGCTCATCGACACGAGCCGCACCAGGTTCGCGTAGCCGTCGAGATCCCGAGCCAACACCACCAAGTGATCGGCGGCGCCGCGGGCGTCGGCGCGCACGATGTTGAGCTCGGCGCCGAGGATGGGTACGAGGCCGGCAGCGCGGCACTTCGTGTAGTGGCGAATGGCACCGAACATGTTTGCGTGGTCGGTGATGGCCACGCCTCGCATCCCGAGAGCTGCGCTCCGCTTCACGAGCGCGTCGAGCTTCACCGTGCTCACCAAGAAGGAGAACTGGGTGTGGACGTGGAGGTGCACGAACTCGCGAGGCATCGTTTCGACCTCACCGTTGCCACCGTCGCCCGCAGATGTCAGCTCGAAGTCGCTCCGAATGGCGCGCGCTTCCGCGCCCCAGCCAAGCCCTGGCGAAGCCGAGCTCGCCTACACTTGACCACACCGAAAGCGGGCGAACGGCGGCTTGCAAACAAGAGGTTTCCCGCTAGGATGCCCCGAGCCGAGGGTGCGGCTTCCAACGGATCGGTCAGCTAGCCGACCACCGGAGCACGCCCGCTGACAGGAGGAATCATCGCATGCTTCGTACTCGTTACCTTGCACTCTTCGCCGTGGCAGTCATTGGGTCGCTTTCCGCATTCGCCTGTGGGGGTGACGACAGTGGAGGTGGGGGTGGCGGTTCGGGCGGTTCGGGCGGTGGCACGGGCAAGCCGGATCAGCAGGCCGAGGGCGCGCGCCCGCCGGCCAAGGGCAGCGGCGGTCCCGCAGCAGGCTCCGGCGACACCGTTGTGGCCCTGAACAAGCTCTTCCTCGGCGACACCGACTACTCGGGCAACCCCGATCCGAACGCCTGGCGCACCATCGGCTACAACCTGGACGGGCTGATTTCGACCAAGAACGGGACCAACCACTGCAAGTACCAAGAGGGCGCCACCAAGTCGAGCGTGCAGACCGACGGCGAGAACGGCATCGACAACTCGTTCGGCTCGAACCTGGTCAAGATCATCGCGTCGCTTTCGGCCAATCCGAGCAACACCATCAGCCAGTCACTTTCCGACGGTGACTTCACGATCATGCTCAAGATGGCCAAGCTCGAGGACAAGGCCGATCAGACCGGCATCGTCACGGGCCTCTACGGCGGTGCCAAGTTCAGCGCGCTGATCCCCGATTGCAAGGCGACGCCCACCGACCCGAACTGCGTGGCTCCCAAGTTCGACGGCAGCGACAAGTGGCCCGTGCTGCCCGAGCTCCTGAACAATGGCAACATCGACAGCCCGAAGGTTTCGTTCCCCGATTCCTACGTGGCGGGTGGCACGTGGGTCAGCGGCTCCGAAGGGGATCTCGACCTCACGGTCAGCATCCAAGGCTTCAGCCTCGCGCTCAAGATCACCAAGGCCGTGATCAGCACGGACCTGAGCGGCGCCGGCGCCACGGCCAAGGCGACGAAGGGCGTCATCGCTGGCATCATCCCGACCGAGCAGCTCATCGGCGAGCTGAAGAAGGTCGCGGGCGGCTTCGACCAGACACTGTGTGAAGGCCAGACGTTCGAGAGCATCGCCCAGCAGATCCGCGCTGCCAGCGACATCATGGCGGACGGCTCGAACGGTGACCCGACGAAGACCTGCGACGGCATCAGCGTGGGCCTCGGCTTCGAAGCCCTCGCCGTCCAGCTCGGCGGCGTGGCCCCGGCCGCGAGCGCGCCCGAAGATCCCTGCGCGACCCCCGCCGACGCCGGCGCGGACTGAGCAGCTCCCCGAAAAACCGCCGAAGCCCCCCGAAAACCCGGGGGGCTTCGACGTTTCTGGGGCGTATGTTTGAAGAGGCCACGCCCCTCGCCCGTCCATCGAAGCGGCGTGGGGCCCGAGGGCCGGCCTTGCCATCATCGGGTGAATTGGATTACCGCTTGCGACCGAACGGCCGAGCCCCCCGGCGCGGGGAGCCTGTCCGTCCGACGGAGGAGAACATGGTGCGAACGACTTCTTTCATGCTGACTCTCATGGTTGCCACCTGGCTCGGGGGCTGCACGGTCACGACGCGCACCGGCTCCGACCCGCAGACTCCGCCGGCGCCGACTCCCGCGCCGACTCCCGCCCCCACGCCCACCCCGGCGCCCACGACCGACCCGGCACCGGCCCCCAAGAAGAGCAATGCCACGGTGAAGGGCGACAGCGTCCAGATCCCGGGCAACATCGTGTTCGACACCAAGAGCGCGAAGCTGAAGGAAGGGGCAGGCAGCGAGGTCGTGCTCGAGCAGCTCAAGATCTTCCTCGACGAGAACCCGCAAGTGACGAAGCTCCGCGTCGAAGGCCACACGGACAACGTCGGCCAGCCCGCAGACAACGAGAAGCTCTCGGGCGAGCGAGCCCTCACCATCAAGAAGTGGCTCGTGGACAAGGGCGTGGTCAAGGAGCGCCTCATCGCGGTCGGCTTCGGTGAGAAGAAGCCCATCGCCGACAACAGCAAGGAAGAGGGTCGCGCCCAGAACCGCCGCACCGAGTTCAAGATCGCCGAGCTCAAGGGCAAGCCCTACCTCGGTATGGACCCGACGGGCGGCGCCAAGGTCTTCGACTTCTGATCTGAGCCGGCCGCCGCGCGGACCCCGGAAGTCCGTGCTCACAGACAAAGCGAGAAAAGTGGGCCGGAGCGCTTCCCAAGCGCCCCGGCCCACGTGCTATTGGGGAAGGCGCCCATGAGGTGGCTCGCCCTCACTCCGCTCCTCTTCGCACTCGCGAGCTGCAACGCAGCACCCTCCGACGTGCGACCCTGGCGCGCTACGGACCACGACCACACCGACAATCCAAATTCCGGCCAAGTCGACGTGGGAGACGCAGGCCAATCCGGGATGATGGGCATCGACGAGGTGGCCCTGGCGGCGTGGAAGCAGAACTGCGTGCCGTGCCACGGCATCATCGGCCGAGGCGATGGCCCGAAAGGCATCGGGGTCGGCGCGCGCAATCTGACGGACCCCGCGTGGCAGGCCACCATCACCGATGACCAAATCGAGAAGAGCTTGCGCGAAGGCAAGGGGCAGATGCCAAAAGCCGATCTACCCGAGTCCACGCTCAAGCAGCTCGTCAAGCTCGTGCGCCTGCTCAACGCTTCGCGCATGGCGCGAGGAGAAGCCGAAGACGAGGCACCCGAAGGCAGCGCGCCGACGAGCGATGCCGGTAGCGATGGCGGCACCGTCGCCGACGCAGGCAAGAAGGCCGCCGATGCGGGCAACCGCACCGACGCCGGCCCGCGCCGCGCGCCGGACGCCGGCAACGCACCATGAGCGAGACTCAGCGCGGCAGCCGACTACGGAGGCTCGGGTCGCGCGTCGCACTCTTGGCCGGATTGGGGCTGGCGTTCACGCTGGTCGCGCCAGAAATCCCACGCGATCAGCTCGTCGTCTATCGCGTTGGCCCCGGTGACAAGCTGCTCCGCCTCGCGGCGAGCTACACCCGCGACGGCGATGCGGAGCCTCGCTCCGGCATGAGCATGAGGCCCGTCGGCGACGGCCGCGCGAGCCTCGAGCACAAGGTGTCGCTGCCCAACGGCCGTTACGTGATCGAGGTGACGCTCGCGCGTCAGGCGCCCGACGGCAAGGTGCGGGAGACAAGCTTCGTCCGTAAGGTTACGCTGGAGGGCGGCGAGACCGTTCTCCCGCTCGAAGACGCACCATGAGAGATTCCTCCCCGCACACCGAGCTCGCGACCCGCGCGGCCGGCCCTACCGAGGGTCCCCCGGACGAGCTCGTCCTCATCGTGGTGACCGGCAAGTCGCGGGGCGCACGCCTGCCCGTCGGCGCTCGCGTCCGCATCGGAAAGGCGCCGGACAACGACCTCGTATTGCCGGACGACACCGTCTCGAGACACCACTGCGAGCTCACACGGAGCCCCACGGGGATCCAGATCAAGGACCTCGGCTCCACCAATCACACCAAGGTGGGCACCACTACGGTGAACGAGGCCACCATCACGCCCGGCGCGACCCTCACCGTCGGCGACGTCGAAGTCATCCTCCGCAGCGAGCCCAACCGGGCCCACATCTTGCCGAGCGAAGCCAGCGAGTTCGGCGAGGCGCTCGGGCCGAGTCTCGCCATGCGCACCCTGTTCGGCGTGCTCGAACACATCGCAGGCACCGACGCGCCGGTGCTGCTCGAAGGCGAGACCGGGACCGGAAAAGACGTGCTCGCGCGCAGCATCCACAAAAGGAGCAAGCGGGAGAGCCAGCCCTTCGTGGTCGTGGATTGCGGAGCAGTGAGCTACAACCTGATCGAGAGCGAGCTCTTCGGGCACGAGCGCGGTGCGTTCACGGGAGCCGTGGCCACGCGTCAGGGGGCCTTCGAGACGGCGGGAGCGGGCACGGTCTTCTTGGACGAAGTGGGCGAGCTTCCACTCGACGTGCAGCCCAAGCTCTTGCGCGTGCTCGAAAACGGTGAGTACCGGCGGGTCGGCGGCAACCGCAACATGAAAGCGCAAGCGCGGGTCATCGCCGCGACCAAGCGCAACCTGAAAGAAGAGGTCGAGCGCGGCAAGTTCCGCGAAGACCTGTATTTCCGCCTCGCCGTCGTTCCGATCTACGTACCCCCTTTGCGTCAGCGCCGCGAAGACGTCCCCATGTTGGTCGAGCACTTCCTCGAGGTCGCCAAGAAGCGAGACCCGAACGCGACCAACGTGCGGCTCAACAAGGAGACCGTGGCGGCGCTCGCAGCCCACGACTGGCCCGGCAACGTGCGTGAGCTCCGCAACGTGCTCGACCGCGCGATCTACATCGCGACGGCCAGCGGGGACAGTGACCTCCGGCTCGTCGATCTCCCCGTCAGTGCGCCGGCGCGCCGCTCGGGACCAGCCGAGTTCGCGTTCGAGGCCGGCGAAAGCTACCGCGACGTGAAGACGCGCTTCGAGTCGGAGTTCGAAAAAGCCTTCGTCGCCTGGCTGCTCGAGCGGCACGCCGGAAACATCTCGGCCGCCGCGCGCGAGGCCAAGATGGACCGAAAGCACCTGTACGACCTCGCGCGGAAGCACGGGCTTCGCGGCTGAGGCGCCCGGGCCCGGCTCAGAACCCGCCGTGGATCGACAAACCGAGGACGTAGGCCCAGGTGTCGTCGGGCGCGTCGCCCGCCAGGGTGAAGTCCCGGAGATCGGTCTTGATGGCGTCCAGGCTCGCACCCGCCGAGAAATCGAGCAACGCGCCCAGGAGCCGCTGCTCCTTGGTGCCTTTCCAGGTGCCGAGCACCCGGCCGCCCACCAGGTAGCTCCGGAGCGGCGAGAGCTCGCGGTCCCCGGACCAGTATTGCCCGCGTGGGCCGTAGGTCGGTTCACCGCCCGTGTAGTCGTCGCTCCAGAAGAGCGCACCCGTCTGATTGTAGTAGCGCCCCTTCACCATCAGACGGAGCCACGGGAGCATGTAACGCTCGGCGTTGAGCTCGTAGGTCTGCGAGAGCACGTCCCAGGTGTCGCGGTAGCCGCGCACGGCGAGCCCCACCGTCGTGTCGAAGCTCTTGATGAAGTACTTCCCTTTGAGCGTCGCTGCGAAGCGGGCGCGATCGTCGGGGTGGTGCTCCTGTGCGACCTGCCCGGATGCTCCGATCACGACGCCGCGGTAGGGGTTGCCCAGAAATCCGTGCTGGAGACCGAAGTTCAGCGACACCTGCGTAGTGAGGAAAGGCGTCCACGACTGAGTCCAGCCACCGCCGAAGGTATCCAGGTCGACGTCTTGGCTCTGCCGGTTGGCGGCCGACGTGAAGCAGCCGGTGGAGCTGTCGAGCGGCGTCCGAACCGACGGGTCTCGGTTCGGCGGGTAGGCCACGTTGCACACCTTGTCGAAGCCGCGCGCGTAGGAGAGCTCGAGCCGCGTGTTTCGCTGGAGGAACTCCGTGCCGGCGACGACCGCGATGGACTGCGACTTGTAGTCCGACTCGGCGGCCCAGGTGTACGACGCGGTGAGCGAGGTGTTCTTGCGATTGATGCCGAGGCTGCCGGTCACGAGGTTTCGGGTATCGGTGACCGAGGCTTGGGAAATCACGTCGGGGCTCGAGAGCGGCCCTGCTTTCACGCCCTCGCTCGCGCCCGTGACGATGTCGGCCTCGTAGTGCACGCCCACGCTCAAGAACTCCCACGGCGTGACGGTGAGCGACGCGCCGGGGTTGTAGACCGTCATCGCGCTTTTCTCGCTCGGCTCGTGGAAGACCGCGCCGCTCAAGTCGACCTCCACGACCTGGGCGGACGCGACACGCGGCGCGAGGACCAGCGCGGAGAGGAGCGACGCTGCCACGAGCGGGCGGCGGAGCCAGGTCAGGAGCGAAGTTCGGCGACGCATCAGTTACAGCCGCAGCCGCCTCCCTTGATCGAGCCCCCGCCGAACGAGCCCTCGCGGTTCTCGAGCACGTGTTGGAGCTGGGCTTCGTCGGGTGACTCGCTCTCGAACTGCATGGTCGGATCCGCGAGGTAGGAGCGCTGCTCCGGGCGCACCGTGACGCAGCCCTGCGTCGCCGCGCCTACGACGGCGGCACCGAGCAACCAGAGCGTGAGCTTCTTCTGCATCGGTCGTTCCCTCATCAGAAGTAGGTTCCGAGGCCCCCGTAGTAGGTCTGCACGTTCTTGTACGAATCCTCGGTGAAGAGGATGGTGTTGTTGGCCTCGAGCCGAATCAGGATGCGCCACCGCAGGGAGACCAGGAAGCCGCCGCCGGCGCGCGCATGGAAGAAGTCCGCCGCCGAGCGTACGAACTCGTCGTTGGGCTTCTCGTGCATCCGACCGCCCCCGATGTGCACGAAGGGAGCAATGGGCCAGTCGGGCATGAGGTTCAGCGTCCCACCGATGCCGTAGACGAAGCGGCGGGAATCGGTCTGGAGTGCGATGCCGCCGTAGGGCTCGATGGCGATGGCGGGGGCCAACACCCAGGCCGGGCGGATCTCGACGTAGCCGTCCCGGTCGAACCAACCGGCCATGAGCGCGAAGCCGCCGTTGGCGGTCTGCAGCGCAGGCGGCGAGAAGAAGCCGGGCTTCACCGAGCCTTCGGGTGCGTCCGGGCCGGCCGCGACGGGCTCCACGGTGTCACCGAGGACGTAGGCGATACGCCCGTCCGGCAGCGCCACCTTGAGCCAGTAGCCGGAGCCTTCGCGGCCCTCGATGAGGAACGTTTCTCCGCGGCTCGCCCGGTAGATCACGCGATGCGAGACGCCGGGCCCGGAGCGCAGCTCCGCTTCGGCGGTCACCACCTTGGCGAACGCGTCCACGTCCTCGTCGCTCTCCTTTGCAGAGAGCGTGGATGTTGCGCAGAGCAACGCCAGCGGGAGGGCCAGGGAGACGTGCTTCATTGCGTGGAGAACTTGGTGGCCCAATCTTCGATCACCTGGATCGCAGCCTGATCGGCGGCCGGGTCGAAAACGACCCGCGGGTGCGACGCCCGGCCCGTCGGGCGGTTCAAGAGCGGCGCGAGCTTCGGATCGATCTGCATCTTTGCCTGCGCCGCTGCGTAGTTGGTCTTGGCTTGAGGCGCGATGCTGCCGCTCGGGCTCCCCGTGGGCGACGCGCAACTATCGGCCATGAGCGGCGTGTAGTCGGACATTCGGTAGCTCGTCACGTTGAAGTGGCAGCTCCCGTTCGAATCGCCTTTTCCCGGGTCACCAGGGCCACACCGGTACTGAAAGAGCACGGGCTCCACGGCGCAGTAGTAGTAGTCCTCGTCGTAGACCACGTCGGCGATGCTGAAGTCTTGGCCCGGCTCTACCGTCGAGCAGCCCGTGAGGACGAGGAGCGCGAGCACGCTTCGGAACCGCGGGAATCGCTCCACGGGGAGGACGCTAACAAACGGAAAGGGTGAGTAACAGCTTTCCGCGGGACCAGGTGCTCGGTGGTGTGGCGGGGTCCTACCTAAATAAGTGGTGACGAACGAATGGGGGTTCCCGCGAGCGGCCCCGCCCGCTAACAGTTTGCCCCGTCGGCCATCTGAGTGGCAGGATTACCTACACAAGCTTACTGTATCCTACCTCTTGGCAATAATGCGGCGCCCTACACCGGGCGCGGCGCCCAGAACGAAATACGAAACCTGGGTCGCCCGTGAAAGGGCGGCTTTTCTCGGGGGATCCGCTGGACGCTCCAACATGCTGCTGATGGTCAAATCTCCGGTTCTCTACTTGGTGATGCTGGTGCCGCTGATGCTCCTGCTCGGAAGCGGCGTGATGGGTGCGCAGCTCGCCGTTCTGGGGCTGACGCTGGGGATATTCTTCGGCACTCTCACGCTCAGGCGTCCCACGGTGGGTCGCGCCGCAAGCCAGCAGACGAGCCCCTGAATTCGCGTTCCGAACACGACACGAGTCCGGAGTCCGGTGAGCGCCCCTCGCTGCACGGGCTGTCGCGTCTGAAGACGCTGCACGAGCTCGCCCTGCACGACGTCGAAAGCCTGCGGCTCATCCTGCGCGGGGACTCCGTCATCGATTGGCATCGCCTGAACCTCGACGGTCCCGACGCCGCCGAGCGGTTGATCCGAAACCACGACCTCGACCCCAAGACCGACCGCGCCTACATCGAGCACGTCAAGACGGAGGCCGTCAGCTACCTCCGTCGGATGTTCGCCTTCGCCATCCCGAAGCCGGTCGAACAAGCGAGCCTCGAAGAGCTCCTGCTGATCGCTTCCAGCAAGGGCCATCGGCAGCTCTGCGCCTGCACGATCCTGAAAACCGTCCACATCATCAACCACATGGCAGGCCGCGAGCTCTTGTTCCGGCTGCCCATCAGCGACCGGGACCTGTTCCACTTCGTCGAAGAGAAGGTCTACCGCGTCGTGGGCACGATGCTGTCGGAGGGCTTCCCCATCACCGAGTTCGTGGGGGGGCGCAAGAACCTCGATTCCACGTACACGAAGCTGCTTTCGAAGCCCGAAGCCACCAGCGCCGCCCTCTACGACAAGCTCCGGTTCCGAATCGTGGCGCGCAAGCGCGAGCACCTCCTACCGGTGCTTTCGTACCTGTCCGAGCGCCTCTTCCCCTTCAACTACGTCGTGCCGAAGCAGAGCACGAACACGATCTTCCACTTCCGGAGCTTCTGCGAGGACCACCCGCACCTGACCGAGATGGTCGAACGCTTCCAAGGGGACATCGACGACGCCCTAACGCCCGGCGACAACCGCTTCAGCGCGCCGTCGTACCGCGTGATCCACTTCGTGGCGGACGTGCCTCTGCGCGTGCCGAAGCACCTGATGGAGCTCGCGCCCCCGGGCTGCGAGAACCTGGGGCCCGTGGTGTACATGCTGTGCGAGTTCCAGCTGCTCGATGCCGAGACCGAGGCGATGAACGAGGCGGGTGAGGCCAGCCACGACGCGTACAAGCAGCGGCAGCGCGCATCCGTCATGCGGCGCCTGCGGCTCGGCGCGCGCCCCACGCGGGACCCCCAACGGTCGAAGGGCTGAGGCCTCGTCCCGGGCCCTCCGGGGCGGCCAGAACCCTGCGAAAAGCGCGAAGGTTGGATTGTCTTTCGTCCTCGGCGCGGCTACGACTCGCACCGCCATGCGCATTCACGCAGCCCGGGTCCACGCCATCGCCGCCGAGATGGTCGATTCACTGACCAAAGACGGAAGTGTCGAGACCGAGTCGAAAGACGAGATGCGCCTCGACATCGAAGCCGTGCTCAACCAGTACATCCGCGACGAGCAGGAGGTGAGCGAAAAGGCCAAAGACATGTTGGCCCAGCGGAATCTCCCGCCCGCGGAGCTCGGAAAACTGAAGCGGCTCGTCGCCGATCAGCGCAAGCTCAAGTTGGGCGAAGAGGCCATCGACTATCTGCTCGATCAGCTGGTCGAGATGTTGATGCACTCGAGCGCCGTCGAAGAGGTGTTCGCCGAGGACTACGAGCTCCGGCGCCGGATGCGCGATCCGCTCCGCCGTCAGTTCGCCGAAGAGGACGAGTTGCAGAAGGAAGTGCGCGCCCACCTGAAGCACGTCGAAGAGGGCAGTGCGCTGTGGGAAGTCGAATACCGCCGGATGATGGAGGACATCAAGCGGCGGAAGGGGCTCTGAGCCTTGGCCCGCTACCTCGTCACCGGTGGCGCGGGCTTCATCGGCTCGAATCTGGTACGCGCGCTCGCCCAGGCCGGAGAGCGCGTACGCGTCGTCGACGACCTGTCCACGGGCTACTGGGAAAACCTGGGTGAGCTCCGAGGGGATTCGCGCGTCGAGTGCATCACGGCCGACATCCGCGACGCTGCGGCCATGGCAGCAGCCTGTCGCGGCGTCGAGGTGGTGTTCCACGAGGCAGCCCTCGGCTCGGTGCCCCGCAGCATCGAGACGCCGGTGAGCTCCGATTCGGTGAACACCAACGGTACGGTCACGGTGCTCGACGCGGCACGCCACGCCGGCGTACGCCGTGTGCTCTTCGCGGCGTCGTCCGCCGCGTACGGCGACACGCCCACCCTGCCCAAACACGAGGCGATGCCCACCTCGCCGCTCTCGCCCTACGCCGTCACGAAGGTGGCGGGCGAGCTCTACATGAAGGTCTTCGCGTCGCTCTACGGCATCGAGACGTTGTCGCTCCGCTACTTCAACGTGTTCGGACCGAACCAACGCCCCGACGGCGCGTATGCGGCTGCGATCCCGCGCTTCGTCTGGGCAGCGCTCCACGACGAAGAGCTCACGATCTACGGAGACGGCGAACAGACCCGGGATTTCTGCTTCGTGGACAACGCCGTGAGCGCCAACTTGCTCGGCGCTTCTTCGCCCAAGAAGCTCACGGGCGAAATCGTCAACATCGCCGGCAGCCGGCGCGTGTCGCTGAACGCCCTGATCGTGGAGCTCGGCAAGGTGCTCGGCGGTCCCCCGAAAAGCCGCAACGACCCGCCCCGGGCCGGCGACGTGCGGCATTCGCTGGCGGACGTCGAGCTCGCGCGTGAGCTCATCGGGTACGAGCCGAAGGTGCGCTGGGAGGACGGCCTGCCGAGCACGGTGGATTATCTGCGCGGGTTGTCGCGAAGCCGAGGCAACGCATGAAGAGCATGACGGGGTTCGGCGTCGGCGCGGCAGCGCTCGGCGACGGACGCCTCACGCTGGAGATTCGCGGACTGAATCACCGCTTCCTGGACGTCCGCATCCGCTTGCCCGCGGAGATCGGCGAACACTCGTTCTACGTGGAGCAGCTGGCGCGCGAGCGGCTGAGCCGCGGGCGCTACGACATCGGCATCCGCCTCGAAGGCGCGGCGCTGCCTCCGCCCGGGCTGTCCACCGACAAGCTTCGCGCCGCCTATCGGGCGCTCCGCGAGCTGCGGGACGAGCTCGCGCCGGGGACGGAGCTTTCCCTGGCGGCGGCGCTGGCGCTGCCCGGCGTCGTCACACCGAGCTCCGGCGCAGAGGCCGGTGCGGTGAGCGCCGCGCTCGAAGCCGCGTTTTCCGCAGCGGTGGTCGCGTTGGACCGCATGCGGGAAGAAGAGGGCGCGGCGCTCGGCCGAGAGCTCGCTCGGCGGCTCGAAGCCGTTCGCGCGCTCTGCTCCGCCGTACGCGAGCGCGGACCGGAGATGGTGAAGGCCCATCAGGAACGGCTGCGTTCCCGCGTCGAACGCTTGCTCGGCGACAGCGGTGTCGCGGTGGATCCCGGTCGCTTGGAGGTCGAGTTGGCTCTGCTCGCGGACAAGAGCGACGTGACCGAGGAGCTCGTGCGCCTCGAGAGCCACGCAGCGCAGGTCGATCATCTCCTGGCTTCGAAACACTCCGTCGGGCGGCGCCTCGACTTCTTGCTCCAGGAGATGGGGCGCGAGGTGAACACCATCGGCTCCAAGTGCCAGGACAGCCAAGTCGCGCACCAAGTGGTGGAGCTGAAGAGTGAGCTCGAACGCATGCGAGAGCAGGTGCAGAATGTCGAATGACGATCCTCTGCTGATCATCATCTCGTCGCCTTCCGGCGCCGGGAAAACCACGCTGACGACCCGGCTTCGCGAGCGCATTCCTCTGCTCCGCTTCTCGGTATCCCACACCACGCGCGCGCGCCGGCCGAACGAAGAAGACGGCCGCGAGTACCACTTCGTCTCGCGCGAGACCTTCGAGAGGCTGATCCAACTCGACGAGTTCCTGGAGTGGGCGGAAGTGCACGGCAACCTGTACGGCACGAGCCGCCGCGAGGTCGAGCACGCGAAGGGCGCCCGTGGCCTCATCTTCGACATCGACCACCAAGGCGCGCGTCAGATCAAGAGTGTCCACGCCGACGCCGTGAGCGTCTTCATCCTGCCGCCGAGCATGACGGTACTGGAGCGCCGGCTGCGCGGGCGTGCCACCGAAGACGAAGCCACCGTCATGCGTCGCTTCAACGTCGCGCGGACCGAGATCGAGCACTACGGCTTCTTCGACTACCTGCTCGTGAACGACGACCTGGAAGAGGCCACGGTGAACCTGGTCAGCATCTTCCGCGCCGAAGAGTGTCGCCGAGAGCGCAAGGCGCGTCGCGCGGAAGCCCTGCTCGGCGAGGGTCGCGGCAGCAAGAGGGCCTGAAGCAAGCGAGACCGGCAGGGTTCGCGGGCCGGCGCGCATGCGCGCATTGCCGGGGCGCGGGCACCCGTGTTACGGGCGACGCCGATGGGCTTCGTTCTAGGAGTGATCGGGGGCAGCGGGATCTACGAGATCCCGGGCCTCACGCGGGTGCGTGAGCATGACATCGAGACGCCGTTCGGCGCGCCGAGCGACAGCATCGTCGAGAGCCGGGCCGACGACGTCGGGCTCCTGTTCGTGCCGCGTCACGGGCGGGGCCACCGGGTCCCGCCTCACAAGATCAACTACCGGGCGAACATCGCAGCCTTGAAGCTGCTCGGGGCCACCCACGTGCTCAGCCTGTCTGCGGTCGGGTCCATGAAAGAAGCGATCGTTCCGGGCCACGTGGTGGTGGTGGATCAGTACATCGATCTCACCAAGCGCCGCGTGTCGAGCTTCTTCGACGAGGACATCGCCGCCCACGTTCCGTTCGGGGATCCAGTGTGCTCGAAGCTGGCGGACGCGCTGGCCGCAGCGGCGCGTCGGGCCGGTGGCACGGTGCACGTGGGGGGCACCTACGTCTGCATGGAGGGCCCGCAGTTTTCCACGCGCGCCGAGAGCCTCGTCTATCGCAGCTGGGGCGTGAGTGTCATCGGCATGACCGCCATGCCCGAGGCCAAGCTCGCCCGCGAAGCCGAGCTTCCGTACGCGACCCTGGCGCTCGCCACCGACTACGACTGCTGGCACGAGTCCGAAGCCGACGTGAACGTGACCGCCGTGCTGGCCGTGCTGAAGGCCAACCAGAGCCTCGCGCAGCGCACCGTACTCGAGCTCGCGAAGTCGCTCCCCGACCCCAACGAGAGCGTGGCCAAAGACGCGCTGGCCCATGCCATTTTGACGCCCAAAGACGCCATCAGCCCGGCCGTGCGCGAGCGCGTCGGCTTCCTCATCGATCGCCACCTCGGATCCCCGTCATGATTCACTCGACCCGCTCCCAAGACCCCGTGCTGATCGTCGGCTCGATGGCGTTCGACGATCTCGAACTTCCGAGCGTCGACGCCAAAGACGTGATCGGTGGCTCGGCGACCTACGCGTCGCTCTCGGCCAGCCTGTTTTCCGAAGCCCGCGTGGTTGCGGTGGTCGGCGACGACTTCCCGAAGCAAGCGGTCGAGACGCTGGCCAGCCGCGGCGTCGACGTCGAAGGCATCGAACGAGCCCGCGGCAAGACCTTCCGTTGGGTCGGCCGCTACGCGAAGAACCTCGCCAGCCGCACCACGCTGGACACGCAGCTCAACGTGTTCGCCGACTTTCGGCCGAAGCTGCCCGCGGCCTACCGCGCGAGCCCCTATCTCCTGCTCGGCAACATCCACCCCGCTCTCCAGCTCGAGGTGTTGACCCAGGTCGAACGGCCCAAGCTCGTGGCGGCCGACACCATGAACTTCTGGATCAGCGGGGAGCGCCCCACCCTGCTCGAGCTGCTGAAGAAGATCGACACGCTGGTGATCAACGACGAGGAGCTGCGCCAGCTCGCCGACGAGCACAACGTCAAGCGCGCCGCCGCTCGCGTGCGGAGCCTCGGGCCCCGTCGCTTGGTGGTGAAGCGCGGCGAATACGGGGCCATGCTCTTCGACGATCACGGCATCTTCTTCGCACCCGCCTATCCGCTCGAAGACGAGGTCGACCCGACCGGCGCCGGGGACACGTTCGCCGGAGCGCTCATGGGCTACCTCTCCCGGGAAGGAACCCTCGACGAAAGCTCGATGCGAAAAGCGCTGATGGTGGCGGCCACGGTGGCGTCGTTCTGCGTCGAGGGAGTGGGCACGGAGCGGCTCGTCTCCCTCGACCGCGCGCAGGTCGCGAGGCGCCTCGAGGACCTCCGGACGTTGGTCCACTTCGGGCATTGAAGTTTTCGCGCACCGAGCGTCCACCTCGGCCAGAATCGCGCCGAGGTCGCGGAAGCGAACGGGACATTCCGCGGCTCGTGAGGTAGAACCAGCGGCGCGCGGAGGACACATGCGGCTTTGCATTTTCACGCTGACCCTGGGGTCGGCGCTGGGGCTCGTTTCGCTCTCGGCCTGCGGTGGAGACGACGGCGGGGGCGGCGGCTCGGGCGGTTCGGGAGGTTCGGGCGCTTCGGGCGGCTCGGGCGGCGGCTCGAGCGCGTGCAAACCCACCGATACGAGCTGCTTCGTCGCTGGCCCCGACGGAGCCGGCAACGACTGCATGGCCAAGGCCGACTTCTCGGCCGCCGACGTCACTCAGCTCCGCATGACGTCACACCAAGTGGCAAGCCCGACGGCGCTGGCGGCGCCGTTCGTCCAGGACGCGATCATCACCAAGAAGAGCACGCTCTACGAACCGAAGTGCAACCTGGACGGGTCGGGTCAGTTCAACTTCCTGTTCCAAGTCGACACCGTGAAAAAGGAAGTCGTGCTCGGCGGCGGCGTGCCGCAAACGCTCTTGGGTCCTGCGCTCGACGGAACCTGCTGGGCCGAGTTCAAGGACGCGACCTCGGGGCTCGAGGTCAAGCAGTACACGGCGCCGTACACGGAGAGCGAAGGCACGCTGACGGCCGAGCTCGACTCCTTCGTCATGCCCATCTACCTCGAGGACAAGGCGACTCCGGAGAGCGCCGTGCTCGTCCCGCTCCACAAGATGAAGTTCAGCGCGACCTTGAGCGCGGACAAGAACTGCGTCGGTCGCTACGCCCACGAGACCCTCGACAAGGGCCTGCTCTGCCAGCCCGGCGACGGCGAGTTCGCATGGCAAAAGGGCGGCACCTACGAGGGCTACGTCACCGTCGAGGAGGCCGACCAAGTGATGGTCGTTTCCCTGGGCGAGACGCTGTGCGTCGTGCTGAGCGGCGACACCGCCAAGTGGAAAGGCACGAATCAGGACTGCAAGACGAGCAAGGGCTTTGCGTCATCGGGCGCCCTGCCGAAAGGCGATTGGTGCTCGACGACCAATAGCGCCGGTGGCTGCCAGGACTCCTGGCGCCTCGTCATCGACTTCGCGGCCCAGGCCATCGACATCAAGGGTGTCTACGACGCAGCGAAGTCCGGGTGCTGAGCCCCGACCAAGCCTTCGCTCCCTCCCACATTGTGCGACACTGCTGAACAAGTGCCGCAGGATGAACCGAACACCCGGCTGAAATCGGGCTAGACTCTCTGGGTCCTCCGCCTTGGGCCGCGAGCGGCCGGAAGCCGCACACGGGAGAGTCTTATGCCGCGCTGGGTAAAGCACGTTCTCTTCGTCACGTTTCTGATGGTGTTCGCGGGCTGCGCCGGGAGTTGTTCCGGCTGTTCGGGCTGCGGAATCACGCCACTGCCGGGCGGTTTCCCGAAGGAGGCGCGCATCGAGAACTCCACGAGCGTGCGCGTCACCAAGGGAGGCCTCGACTTCATCGCGCAGAACGTCGGCGCGCTCGCCCCCTCACTGCTCGGTGGCCAAGGCCAGGTGAACGCAGGCGTGGTCACGTTCGAAGTTCCGGCGAGCGAGAGCGACATCAAAGACCCGCTCTTCGGCGCGAAGATCGGATCGGTGAAGATCTGCCCCGACGGCCCCAAGCCCACGGCCAATCCGCCGGAGTGCGTCGTCGAATCCGACCTCGGAAAAGCCAAGCTCACCATCAAGACGGCCGCACCGCACAACATCCAGGTCAGCGGCACCTTGGCGGTGCGCCTGCAGAAGGTCCCGCTGAAGGGCACCGGCGTGGCGGGCTTCGTCAACAGCGAGGTCACCTTGACCAAAGGCGGCGTGTGTTCGCCCAAAGAGTACGCCGACATCCCCGTGAACGTGGACGTCTCGCTCGAGGTCGACAAGGACGCGGCGCACGGCTCTCGGCAGGGCTACACGAAGGTCAAGATCGTCAAGCTCACCATCGACGACAAAGCCATCGGCAACAGCATCAAGTTCTGCGGCTCGGGCTTCGACGACACCATCATCAACCTGGTCAAGCCGCTGCTCATCAACAGCCTGCTCGGAGGCCTGACCGGTACGCTCACCGACACGGTCGCCGAACAGCTGTGTACGAAGCAGGACACGGCCGCGGGCGTCACGTGCCCCGCCGGGTCGTATCCCGACGCCAGCGACGTCTGCCGCTATTGCACGCCCAACGGCAGCGGCAAGTGCCCGAACAGCACGGCGGAGTGCGTGGGCGTGGCCCTGGGTGTGGATGGGAACATCAACCTCTCGTCCGCGCTGGCGAGCCTCTCGCCCGGCACCAAGGGCGGCTTCGACTTCCTCGCCGCGCTCGGTGGCGAGGGCGGCCGCGACGACGCCTCCGGCTTCGCGTGGGGCGATCTGAACCCCGTGGGTGGCGGCATGAGCCTCGGGATGATGGGCGGCGCCGAGCCAAAACCCATCACGCAGTGCGTGCCCATCGCGAACCTCACCAAGCCGACCAACATTCCGATCCCCGACGAGCTGCAAGACCCGACCAAGCTCATCGACAACGGGCTCCCGAACTGGCAGGGCGCGGGCCCGCACTTCGGCGTGGCGGTGAGCGAACGCTACATGAACTATGCGCTCGGCGCCGTGTACAACAGCGGCGCCCTCTGTCTGGGCGTCGGCTCGGGCACGCTCGGCTCGCTCCTCAACTCGGACACGATCGGCCTACTGATTCCGAGCTTCAAGGACCTCGCAAGGCAGAAGAAGCCGGCGCCCCTCGCCCTGGTCCTCCGCCCGCAGGAGCCGCCGTCGGTGGTCGTGGGCAAGGGCACGGACCTCGCCAACGATCCGCTGCTCAAGGTCACGATGAACAAGCTCGAGATCGACTTCTACGTCTGGTCGAGCGATCGCTTCATCCGGGCGTTCACCGCCAGCTTCGACATCGTTGCGCCGGTGAATCTCGACGTGACGGCCCAAGGCCTCGCGCCGGTGCTCGACAAGGTGTCGGTCACCAACCCGGGTATCAAGAACTCCCTGCTGCGCGAAAACGAGAAGCAGGCTGCCAAGAGCTTGGCCGACATCGTGGCGAGCCAGATCGGTACCGCGCTCGGTGGGGCCATCAACCCCATCGACGTTTCGTCCCAGCTCTCGCAGTTCGGCCTGAAGCTGAACATCCCGCCGTCCGTGCCAGGCCAGGGCAGCCCCGGCCTGACCAAGCTCGAGAAGGGCACGGACCGCTTCCTGGCCCTGTTCGCCGGCTTCGAGGTGGCGCCCGCCACTCCGGGCGCCCTCTTGCCCGAGCTCGAAGCGGACACCCAGGCGGAGGTCTCGAGCAAGAGCGTGAGCGCGGATGGGCTGTCTCTCCCCACCATCACCTCCGACAACATCCCCGAGATCGAGCTCAAGCTCGGCAGCTCGCGCGATGACGGCGCCCGCGCCATCGAATGGCAGTACCGAATCAATGGCGGCCTCTGGCACCCCTGGAGCAGCCAGCGCTGGACGAAGCTGAAGAGCCCCGAGCTCTCGATCCAGATGAAGCACCGCGTAGAGGTGCGGTCTCGCGTCGTCGGTCAGCCCGAGACGATGGACAAGACGCCGGCGGTGGTAGAGGTTCGCATCGACAAGAGCGCGCCCGACATCGGCTTCGCCAAGCGGCCGGCCGACGGCGCGCTGGCCGTCGAAGTGACGGACGTGGTCTCGGAGAAGGGCGCGGTCAAGGTTCGCTGGGCGCTCGACGACGACGCTTTCGGCGAATGGACCACGGCGGCCGAGCTCGCCGCAATCCCCGTCCAGGGCGCCGCGAAGGTTCGCGTCGAGGCGGTGGACGAAGAGGGCAACGTGGCGGCGAAGTCCCACGGCCTGATCCGCGGCAAGGAAGACGCGGCGCTCGGTGGCGGAGGAAGCGGCTGCGGCTGCGAGCTCGCGGGCGCTCGGGACACGTCGTGGTCGGGCAAGCTGGGTGGCTTCGGCCTCTTCGTGCTGGGCCTCGGCTGGTTCGCGCGCCGACGGCGGCCGCGCGCCGAGCCCCGCGCTTCGGCTCGGCGCAAGGTGATCGGCTCGTTCGGGCTGATGCTGTTCGCGTCGTCGTGGTCGGGTTGCTCGTGTGGCAGCGACGACGAGACGGGGAAGAAGCAGACGAACCCCGGCGACGTGTGCCCCGGACTCGATTCGTGCGAGACCCTCGAGGCCGGTCTGGTCGGTGCCTACGCGTCGGCCGCAGTCGCCGGCGACGGAACCATCTGGGTCGCGGGCTACAACGACCTCGGCTACGGCAGCTCGGTGGACAACGGCGAGGCGCAGTACGTCTGGGGCGATTTGGTCGTCGGCAAATGGGATGGCAACAAGGTCGCCTGGCAGAGCGTCGATGGGCTGCCCGCGGTGGACCCGGATCTCGAACCCGGCACCACGGGTGGCCCGCCGGATCCTCTCTACAACGACGTGAAGGGGTTCCGGGGGGGTCTCACCGAGCCCGGCGACGACGTGGGCCTCTGGACCAGCATCCAGCTCGCCAGCGATTCGCCGCGCGTGGCGTACTACGACGCCAAAAATCGCGGCCTGAAGTTCGCGGCGTACGATGGCAAGAAGTGGTCGATGCACAGCGTCCAGCAGAAGGCGCAGAGCGACCTCGGCCGCTACGCGAAGCTGCTCCTCGTGGGCGGCAAACCGGTCATCGCCTACCTCTTCATGGAATCGGGCACGGACGGCGCGGCCAAGAGCGGCGTGCGGATCGCGACCGCGACCAAAGAGCTCCCGGCGGGCCCGGCGGACTGGACGTTCTCGGACGTCTACACCAACGATGCGACGCCGTGTCGCGCGTTCCTGTGCAAGACCGGTGAGTGCCGCGCGGACACCCTGAAGTGCGCCGCCACGAGCTCCGGCTGCACTCCCAAGTGCGGCACCGACGAGAAGTGCTTCGACGACGCCGGCCAGAAGGTCTGCCAGAAGGTGTTCGCGCAGGCGTATCCAGACGCCTACCCCGAAGCAGCGGGTCTCTACGTTTCGCTCGCCGAGACCAAATCAGGCCTGGGGCTCGTGTTCTATGACCGCATCCACGGCAATCTGATGGCGGCACGCCAGGAGGGGGGCAAGTGGCAGCCAGCGGTCATCCTCGACGGGCAGTCGAGCGCGCAGCCTCCCACGGACACCGGCGACGTGGGGATTGGAGCGAGCCTCTTCGTGGACACGGCCGGCGACTGGCACGTCTCGTACGTGAATGGCTTCGACGAGACGCTGGTCTATCTGAAAGTGGCGGGCGGCACGACCCCCGGCAAGCCCGAAGTCGTGGACGACGGCGTGGTGCAGGGCGGTCAGGCGGTGGTAGGCGACGACTCCTCCATCGCCGTCTCGAGCGCGGGCGAGGTGCTCATCGCGTATCAGGACGCCACGCGCGGCAAGGCCCGGTGGGCGAGCGGCAAGGCCTCGGGCGACACTCACACTTGGACGAAGAAGGACCTCAACGTGAGCGACTTCGCCGGCGGGTTCAACCGCGTGCTCACGGCGGGCGGCAAGACCTCGGTGCTCACCTGGTGGCGGCACGCGAAGCCACGCACCGAGGGCGACATCACGGTCGTGACGCCCTGAGTCACGCCGCGACGGTAGCGGCGTCCGAGGCGACCTCGGCCGTCGCCGGACCGTCGACGCGCGCACGCTCCTCGGCAACCAGGCTCAGGAGCTCCGATTTCTCGCAGACGTTCGACTCCAGCAGCGCGCGCATGTAGCCATCCACGTATCCGTGGGCGCGAGCCAGCCGGGCGTAGGTCACGCCGTCGTTGCGCAGGCGGAACACGTCGCGCAGCATCGTCCTCAGAGTCTCGAGCATCTCGGCTTTCGCGGTCATTCTCTGGTCTCCCGAAACCTTTCGGCCCAGCACCGCGCGGGAGCGGGCACGTGGCTTTTCCGTAACGAGACGCGGCTCGTCGGGCCAAGTTCTGTCCATGGGCCCGCCTCGGTCGGCGCTCGGATTCGCTCGGATCCGGGTGATCCGGCGGCGGCGACCAGGGGTCGGCGCGAATGGCTGGCGGTTTTCCGGGCGTTCGGATATCGGAGTTCACCGGCATGGGTTCCGAAACCCCCGATCCCCGGAGCATCGCCCAGGCGCTCGCGTCCCAACCCGCTCTCGAGCGCGTGCTCGCGAGCCTCGGGCACGCCGCATCCGAAGCCTACGGTCGCGGCGACCGGAGTTTCCCGCGAGGAACGGCGGGGCTCGACCGCGCCGAATGCGAAACGCCATACGGCAACGTGGCCGAGATCTGCGAGCGAGGGCCGAGCACCGCCGTCGAAGCCACACTGCTCGCGGTACTGCTCGCGTTGGCAAACGCCGAGCGCTTCCCGAGCGCTCCCGAGACCGAGCTCACCCACGCCCGCGAGCTCGCGTGGGTCGGCCTCTCGACCCGGGTGAACGCGCTATCGGTCGTCGACGACGTGCTGGGCGAGGAACGGCTCCGGCCCCTCTGGCGAGCGGTGGCTGCCTTGGCCGAGCCCTCCAAAGCCGAGGATCCTGCGATCGCGACCGCAGCGCTGTTCGCGCTCTCGTTGAGCGGCAGCGAGGCTGCCCGGAGCGCTCGCGACGATCTGGCGTCGCGCAGCGACGACGCTCTCGTGCGACGTGCCCTCGGTCGCCCAGCACCCGAGCCTACGGATGCGCGGCTCAGCGGCGAGCTCGGTCCGACACCGCGCGGCCCCATCGCCACCACGCTCCTCGCCTGCACCGGGCTTCTCTTCTTGAGCCGAGGCGCGCGCTTGCTCGGACGCTTCGGGCTCGCCTATCGACAGCCGGCCGAGGTGCGACTCTCGCCGCGGGGCCTCGAGCTCTCCCACCGCACCGAGCTCCTCGGTCGCGTGCTCCGGCAGCGCGAAACGGTCATCCCGCTAGCGAACCTTGCGAAGGTGACCCGCGAAGTACGTTACCCACGCCTCGGCCTGTACCTCGGCCTGCTGGCGCTGGCGTTGGGCAGCTACGTCGGAATGGGCCTCTTGGTCGACGGCGCCCGCGTGCCGGGCGGTTCGTTCCCCATGCTGGGCATGGGCCTCCTGGTCATCGCGCTCGGCCTCGGCATCGACTACGGCCTCAGCGTCGTGAGCGACGAAGTGCGCGGGCGCTGCCGTCTGGTGGTGGAGCCCAAGAAGGGCAAGCGCCTGTGCATCGGAGCGCTCGATCCGACTCGGGCCGATGCCATGCTCGCCGCGCTGGCGACGCGGACCACGCGCTGACTCTCCGGTCTCAGCGCTGCTCTTCGAGCTTCGGTCGCTTGGCAGGCAAAGCGTTGTTCTCGACGGGGGTCCCGCTGAACCCAGCGTCGGGACGCGCGGCTCCCGATCGCTCGGGGCCTGCGTCCCGCTCCGGAGCCGCGTCCGCTTTGGGCGCCGCGCCATCGGCCGCGGATGCACCGGGCGATGGGGTGCCGCCCGCGTCGCTCCCCGCATCGGCGGCCCGTGCTTTGCGCTTCTTCTCGGCCTGTTCGGCCAGATCTTTCGCGTAGGCGCTGACGGCTTCGAGCAGGCGGGAGAGCTGCTTCGCCGTCGCTACCACGGTGCCGTGAACTTCTTTGCCCACCGCGCGAAACTCCACGGGCTCCAGAAGTCGAACGGTGCCGCCGAGCGAGAGGCCACCGATGCTGAGACTCGGCAGTGCGAGCTCCGTGACCTTGTTGATGGACTCCGTGAGCTCCTTGGCGTGAGTCTTGGCGCTCTCTTCGGATTCGTCTTCGGCTACCACCTCGGCGGTCGCGCCGCCGTCGCTGGTCGGGATGATCTTCATGCGCGCCCAACGCAAGCTCTTGGGCACCTCGAACGGGATCCCCACGAACGCGCGCCACGGCGTCACGACGTAGGTCGTGAGCGCCTCGTTGCCCCGCGGATTTGGAAACCGGAGCCCGGGACCCAGCGAGAGCGCGTGCTTCTCCGCGCTCGGCGGCGTGACCACGACGATGCCCGGCGCGGGCAACACGATGATGCGTTCCGCGCGATCGGCGTGGGTGCGCGCCGCTGGGACCTTCGCGTCGATCCAGGCGCCTTGGGGATCGCTGTCGACGAGCGAGGTCAGCGCCTGCTTCAACTTGTCCTGTGGCACGTTCACCCGCAAGACAGCCACGACCTCGGACGAGTTCTTGAGTTGGGGCCCCGCGATCAGGATGCGATCGACGTCCTTCACCGGATCGAGCCCGCTCGGACCGAAGAAGTCCTGCCACTGGGCAGCGCTGCCGAGCAGCTGTCCGACGCGGGTGCCGAGCGGGTGATTGCGCATGCGATCCGAGAACACGAGGAGCCGCACGTTGGCGTTTTGGTCCACGACGCGCCCAGCCGCGCCGGCCATGGCCACCGGATCGCCGATGGCGGGCCCCGCGTCCTTCGGACCGGCGTCGTGGGGAGCCCCGGCGTCGCGGGGCGTTCGGGCCACGGGCTCGCCGTCGTCGTCGTTCTTGTCGAGATCGGCGAACGGGTCCGACTCGGGCGCCTTGGGTTCGGCGGCGGGCGGCTGTTCTTGCCGGGGAGGCTCGTTGGCCGGAGTCTCGTCGGAGACCAGATCGACGGGAATCGCCGTCACCGCATCGACCGGGGGCAAGTCGGTCTCTTTTCGGTCCAGCAGTAGGCCGACCAGCCCTGCCAGCGCTGCGACCGGCGTGAAGGGCACGTGGAGCAGCACAGACAGGGCCAAAACCCGCCACAGGCGAGCACGGGTCGTGTCCCTCTGCCCACGCCACTCCGTCTGGGTCGCCACGCGCTGCAAGATAGCCTTCGGGGGTTCGACGGGCGAACCCGGGAAATCACGCCTGGCACGGGGCTGGCATTCCAGCTAGGCCAAAGCCCGGCCGAGCCCGAAAAGTGGCTCCCGGCGAGCGGAGCAGTTACTTGACCCGTCGAGACCGTCTGATGAACCGCCTGCCATCCCTCCTGAGTGGGCTCGTGGCCCTCTTCGGAGTCGCCTGTCAGCGCGAAGCGCCCCCCGGGGAGCGCACGGAAGGCCCTGCCCGCTCGGCGAACCCTGGCCTCGTGGGGGATCCGACGCTCCCACCGGAGCTCGCGCCGAAGCCCGAAGCCAGTGCCAAGCCCCACGCGTCCACGGCCGAGCTCGACGCCAGCGCGCCCGACGGCGCGCCCCAGGAACACACGGGGCCGTGGTTCGTCGTGACGTCGCCCGCCGCCGCCGTCTACCCGACACGCGATTTCGATCAGAAGACCAAGCTCGGCTACGTGCGCAACGGCGGAAAAATCGCGGTGAAGGACAAACCCGTGGCGGGCAAGAACTGCTCGTCGGGTTGGTACGAAGTCGTGAGCGGCGGCTACGTCTGCTCGAACCTCGGCACGACGGACCTCAATCACCCGCAGGTGAAGTTCGCCATCAAGCAACCGGACTGGAACGAGGTCCTCCCCTATCCCTACGCGCGCAACGCCAAGAACGGAACGCCGCTCTACCGCTCGGTCCCGTCCAAGGACCAGATGCACAAGTACGAGCCGTACTTGGCCGAAGCCAAGGCGAAGCGGGCCAAAGAAGCCAAAGAAGCCAAAGAGCGCGAAGACAAAGAACGCGAAGACAAGGCGGACAAACCGGAGGGCACCGACACCAAAGCGGCGTCGCTGGCGGCCGATCCGGGTCTTTCGGACGCGGACGGCGGCGCACCGGACGCGGGCGCCGACAACTCGCCGTGGTGGCAGCGCGACGACGCGAAGGACAAGCTGCACGAGCTCACACTCGACAAGCTGAAGGAGGATTCGGACGACATCCTCGCGCAGCGAATGGTCTCGGGCTTCTACATCGCGGTCGACAAGACTTTCAGCTGGAACGGCCGTGTTTGGTACAAGTCCACCAAGGGCCTCATCGGCCCCGCGGATCGCTTCTGGCTGACCCAAGGCGCCAAGTTCAAGGGTGTCGAGCTCGACGGCAAGGAGTGGAAGCTGCCCATCGCGTGGGTCTACGGGGGGCGAAAGACCGCCCCGAGCTTCGAGATCGACGTCGACACCAAGAAGACCAAGCCCGCCAAGGCCATCGAAACCTTCACGGCGCTGAGGCTCACCGGACGCGAGGTCGAGATCGGTGGCATTCGCTACAGCGAGACCCAGGAGGGCCCCTGGGTGAAGAACCTGTTCGTGCGCTTCACGCGCCCCGGACCGGTGCCCAAAGACCTAGCGCCGGGTGAACGCTGGGTCGACGTCAACCTGAGCGAGCAGACGCTCGTGGTCTATCAGGGTGAGACGCCGATCTTCGCCACGCTGATCTCGAGCGGGAAGAAGAACGCCGACAAAGACAAGGACCACTCGACGCCAACGGGTGAATACCGGATCCGCGAGAAGCACGTCACCACCACGATGGACGGCGACGGCACTGCCGCAGGCGACCTCCCATACAGCATCGAAGACGTCCCGTACGTCCTCTACTTCAACAAGTCGTACGCCCTGCACGGTGCGTTCTGGCACCGGAACTTCGGCGTGCAGATGAGCCACGGTTGTGTGAACCTCGCGCCGCTGGACGCGAAGTGGGTGTTTTCCCACACGGATCCGCCGCTGCCTCCGGGGTGGCACGGCGCGTGGTCCACGCCGGACCGTCCAGGAAGCCGCGTCGTGCTTCACGACTGAGCTGCGGACCCACGGCGACGGCCGCGGTCACCCGACTTGACGGGGGCAGCGCGAGGGGCCATCAAGGCCGTCCCCATGGATCAGTTCTCGGCACACCTCGACCGCGGCTGGGACCTCGTGCAACGAGGCGACCCACGCGGGGCCGAGCTCAGCGCGCGGCGCGCGCTCGAACTCGACGCGCAGTCGCCGGAGGCCTACAACCTGCTCGGTTACGTCGCCGCGCTTCAAGGCGAGTTCGACGAGGCCATCGAGAGCTATCGCACCGCGATCTCGCTCGACGACACCTACCTCGAGGCCATGCTGAACGCCGCCGAGGTCTACATCCATCCGCTCGGGGACTTCGACGCAGCCATCGAGATGTGCGAGCAGGCGTTGGACCTCGCGGAGACCGACGACGAGCTGGTGGATGCCCTGCTCCTGCTTTTCGATGCGCTGCTGGGCCGCGGCGATCTCGACGGAGCACGCGGCGTCTCGCGACGCTTTCCGGCCGGTCCCTTCGAGAACCCGAGCCACACGTTTCTGGTCGGTCGCGCCTTCTACGAAGTCGGCGAGGTCGACCGCGCCGCGCCGCTCATCGAGGCGGTCCTCAAGGATCAGCCCAAGAACCCCGAGGCCTGGTACTACCTCGGACTGATCCGCGACGAGCACGAGGATCCTTCGGGGGCGACTGCAGCATTCCTGCACTCGCGGGAGCTCGATCTCGAGCTACCGGCTCCTCCGTGGGCGCTCTCGCGTGAGACGTTCGAGCAGAGAGCACAGGCCGCGGTGGAGAGCCTCGACCCCAGTCTGCGGGCGTTCCTGCGAGAAGGCGAGGTCTACGTCGCCGACGTTCCCGGTGTGGAGGTCGTGACCGATGGCGTCGATCCGCGTGCGCTCGTGCTCTTGGATGGCGTCCCCGCCGAGAGCCCGTCGGGTGGCATCACCGCACGGGTTTTCGTCTACCAGCGCAACGTGGAGCGGCTCGCCGGAACGGTGGAAGCGGTGGAAGCCGAGATCGGCGCGGCGCTGGCGCGCGAGATCACGTTGGCCTTCGTCGAACCGCCGCCTTCGGGAGGCAAGCCGAGCGGACTCAATTGACCACGGAGACCCCGAAAGAGACGCGCGGGGAGCGACTCGGGCGGCGCGTCGCGCTCGTCCTGTTCGGTCTCGTCGTGAGCGGCATCACGCTGACTTGGTCCGCCGAGATCGTCGCTCAAGCATTCTTTCCCAAAGCGAGTGCCGCGCCCGCGAGCTGCCGCGAGGGGGTTCTGCAGCTGATCTCCGCGGTCCGGCGTGCGCGTCGCGCCGCGGACGAAGAGACGGGCGGTGAACGAGCGGCCGTGGCGCGTTTCCGCGCGGCGCTCTCCCCGGAGTGGGACGCGCGGGACGCGCTGGGGCCGGCGTGCGGCGCGGATGCGCGCCTCGAGCACGCGCTGCGTGAAGTCGACCGCCTGCGCTACGCTGAAGAGCACGCCACCCGCTACGAAGCGGTGGACCTCGCCCGTCGGCGCCGCGAGGTTCTGACCCTCGAGCGTGAGCTGACCCGGCGCTAGGACCCAGGAATTCTACCCAAGGGATGTCGGGCCCGGAGTAAGCTCCGGCCCCGACCGAGTCCACCATGTCCTCCGACGCCACGGCGCCCGCCGAACCCCCGCCCACCTTCGATGTTCTTCCGCTCTCCAGCGAGCTCCGGCGCGCCATCGACGATCTCGGCTACGTACACCCCACGCCCGTCCAACGGGCGGTGTTCGAGCTGGCTTCTCGGGGCAGAGATCTGGTCGTCCAGGCGCGAACGGGCACCGGAAAGACGGCGGCGTTCGGCATGCCCATCGTCGACTCGCTGGTGAGGCGCAGCACGCCAGCCGTCCAGGTCCTCGCGCTCTGTCCGACGCGCGAGCTCGCGCTGCAAGTTCACCGCGAGCTGGACGCTCTGGCCAAGTATCGCGGCGTGCAGACGGTCGCGGTGTACGGCGGCGCGCCGATGCCGCGTCAAGTGGAGCAGATCCGCGCGGGCGCCCAGGTCGTGATCGGTACTCCCGGGCGCGTGCTCGACCACCTGCGACGCGGAACGTTCTCGGCCGAAGCCATCCGAGCGCTCGTGCTCGACGAGTCCGACGAGATGCTCAGCATGGGCTTCTTGCCGCAGATCAACGAGATCTTGTCGTACCTGCCCGACTCGCGACAAACCCTGCTCTTCAGCGCCACGCTGCCGCCCGACATCCAGCGCATGGCTTCGGAACGGCTACGCTCACCCGAGTTTCTCACGCTGTCGGGCGACCACATCGGCGCCCTCGAGATCCAACACTTCGTGTACTTGAGCTTCGGCGACAAGGTGTCGGAGCTCCTCCAGATCATCGAAATCGAAGATCCCGAGAGCGCCATCGTGTTCTGCAACACCCGGGACGAAACCAAACGGGTAGCGGCTGCCCTCGAGCAACAGGGGTTCCAGGCCGATTGGCTCAACGCGGATTTGGCCCAGGCGGAGCGGGAAAAGGTCATGGCGGCCACCCGCAACAGCGAGCTCCGTTTCCTGGTCGCCACCGACGTGGCGGCGCGCGGCATCGACATCTCGCACCTCACCCACGTGGTGAATTTCGACTTCCCGGAGTCGGCCGAACAATACGTGCATCGCACGGGCCGCACGGGCCGCGCGGGGAAGATGGGCACGGCCATCAGCTTGGTCGCGCCGAGCGACGTTGGACACCTCTACCTCTTGCGGCTCACCTACAAGCTCCGGCCCATCGAGAAGACGCTGCCGAGCGCGCGTGAGCTCAAGACCCGACTCGAGACGGATCACGTGAACCTGTTCGCCGCCGCGTTCGCGGGGAGCACGCCGCACCCGGACGATCTCGCGCTCTCGCGCCGGCTCCTCAGCCACGACAGCGCCGAGGTGATCGTCGCTGGCCTGCTCCGCGACCATCTCGGGGCCAGGCCCGAGTTCGCGGAAGAAGCCACGGCCCAGCGGCGCGCACGCTCGCCGAAGCCCGAACCCGCCGAGCGTGCTCGTCCCGAGCCAGCCCGCGAACGCGCTGCGAGCCCCGAGTCGCCCCGCGAGGAACGCGAGCCACGGCGGGAACGGGATCGCGATCGCGACCGGGATCGGGAGCGGGAGCGACCGCGGGATCGCGATCGCGATCGCGATCGCAGCCGTCCAGCGCAGCGCCGCGAGCCGTTCCGCTATTCGGTCGAAGGCGTCGAGGGCGAGTCCGTGGAGGTCGCGAGCGACGCGTCGAGAGACGGCGAGGGCAGCGACGAGCTACCGCCGCCCGACCCGGCGCTCTCGGAAATCTACGTCAATGTTGGCCGCCGCGACGGCGCGACGCCAGCAGATTTTCACGCCATCCTCGACGCACGCGGCCTCGATCGCTCGAGCACCGACTACGTTCGCGTGCGCCACCGCCATTCGTTCGTCGGCACGCGCAAGGAGCTCTTGGAACGAGTCCTGCAAGCGCTCGATGGCGCGACCATTGCAGGGAAGCAGGCTGCAGCAGAAATCGCTCGCCCGCGCACTTGATGGGGCGGCCGAGCGCCGCGCGCATGCTAGCCTCGGGCGTTGAACGAGCTTTGATGCAGCGCGATCGGAACGCCACCGCAGAACGCCTCCTCCACGACGTGGGCTTCGCGCTCCGTCACGGCTATCCGCCGCGCGAGCTGATCCCGATGCTCGACAAACTGATCGCCCACGCACAGCAGGGCTCGGACGCCGCAATTTTCGGCATGCGGGAGCTCGCTCGACTGCTGGTCGCGGTGAAGCCCTGGCGGGCCGCCCGCCTCGCGTCGGAGGTGCTCCGGTACGGAGACGACGTCGAAGCCTGGAGCACTCTCGGGATCGCGCTCAGCATGTTGGGGCACTTCCGCGCGGCGGCGCGCGCACACCGCCGCGCGCTGGCGCTGAACCCGAAGTGCGCGGTGACGCTGCACAACCTGGGGCACTTGCTCGACGTGGGCCTCGGTCGCCCCGACCGCGGCCTGCACTATCTCCACCAGGCGCTTCGGGCGCAGCCCGAAGACCTCGAGATCGCCGCGTCTTGCGCCCACGCGCTCCTCGGGCTGGGCCGCCGAAACGAGGCGCGGGAGCTGCTCCGGGCCCGCCTCCCGGGCGGCGTCGCCGAGGCCGATCAGCTCCTCGACTCGTGGGCCTGACGCTTCGGGCGCAGTTCTCCACGTGGGGACTTTGCACGCGGCCAAATGCTCACTATCCGGTTGCCCATGTCGGTCCGCCGGATCCCCCTCACCCTCGCCTCACTGCTCGTCGCTCTCACCGCCCAGGCCCAGCCGGCCGAACCCGCGTCGCCAGCAGCTGCCGACCCGGCGCCGAGCACACCGGTCGAGCCCAAGTTGCCCGATGTCGACGACCCGATGCTCCGGCCGCTGCCGCCCGCCAGAGCGCGCCTGCATTCCTGGCAAGAGGCGCTGCGGCTCGCCAAGACCCAAGCGAGTCCGCTCGCACAAACACGCGCCCAAATCGATCTGGCCGAAAGCCAAGAGCGCGTGACCCTTTCGCGGTCTCTGCCGACGCTCACGGGCACGGGCAGCGTCACTCGCCACCTGCTCTTCGGCGAAGGCACCACGGGCGTGGGCCTCGGCGCGGCTGGCGTCACGGTGCAGACCGGAAAAATTCCGGACCCGGCAACGACCTGGAACGCGGGACTGTCCCTGCGTGTGCCCGTCTTCGCGCCGCAGGCCTGGTACGACCACGGAACCTCGAAGCGCAATTCTTCGGCCGCCAGACTGAACCACGGGGACACGCAACGCCTGGTGCTGGCCCAAACCGCGAGCGCCATCGTGGGGGTGGTGACCGCCGAGCGCGTCGCGGAGATCAGTCGGGTCGCGCTCAAGGGCGCGCTCTCCACGCTGGACTTGAACCAGCGCCGCGCGAAGCTCGGTGCGGCGAGCGCCATCGACGTGCTACGCGCCGAGCAGGAGGTCACGCTCACGCGCTCGCAAGTCGTACAAGCCGACGAGGGAGTCCGAAAGGCGCGTGAAGCACTGGGGCTCGCCCTGGGCTCGAGTGATCCCTACGGGGTCGTGCCTTCGATCCGCGTCGACAGCCTGGCGGCGGACGCTCGGGCCATCTGTCGCCCCGTCTCCGATCCCGACGCTCGGGCCGACGTGCGAGCGGCGCGAGCGCGGCTCGAGGTGGCGGAGCGCAACGTGAAGAGCACCGACTATTCCTTTTCGCCGACCGTCGATTTCGTCTCGGGGTTGAACTGGACGTCGAACGAGCGCGCCACCGCCAACCAAGAACACGTCACCTGGACCATCGGCGGCGTCTTGACCTGGCAGCTCTACGACGGCGGCCTCCGCTACGGCACGAAGTCGGCCAACCTCGCCCAGCGGCGCATCGCGGAAGAGAACCTCACCCAAGCCAAACGCACCGCGCGCGTGGAAGGGCTGCAAGCCCAACGGGCGGTGGAGGTGGCGAAAGCGAACCTCGGCGTCAGCGTGGAGACGCGCAAGCTGGCCACCGAGGGCGCCCGCCTCGCGCGCATCGCGTTCGTCTCGGGGCACGGCAACAGCTTCGACTTGATCGACGCCGATCGCCGGCTCCGAAGCGCGGACCTCGATCTCGCGGTGAAAGAGTTCGAGCTCGTGCGGGCCGAAATCGCGGCTCTGCTGGCGCTGTCGAGTTGCGAAGTCTGAGGGCGGCGGCCGTCCCCCACCCGACCCCGGCTAGCTCGCAGCGCGGGGCGCGGAGCGCCCTCTCGGAATTCGGATTACGAATTCCGAGACACGGCACGAGCGCGGAGCGCTAGTGGATTCGCGCAGCGAATCCAGGGGGCTTGAAGCCGGCGCAGCCGGGTTCCGGGGGCGGGACGCCCCCGAGGAAGCGAGTGGCGGCGCTGCAAAGCAGCGCGGGGCGCGGAGCGCCCTCTCGGAATTCGGATTACGAATTCCGAGACACGGCACTAGACTGCGCCCCCATGGTCGAGCCCGCCAAAAAGCCTTCTCTCGGCGCGTTCCCGATCCTCGTGGCGCTGAACGTCGCAGTCTTCGCGTGGCTGATTCAGTTCGTCTTCTTCAAGACCCCCGTCGCCCAACCGGAGGCCGGCGGGATCGCCCAGAAGATCTTCTACTTCCACGTACCGAGCGCCTACGCCATGTACCTCTCGGGCGTCGTGTGCCTGGTGGCGAGCGCTGGCTATCTTCTGAAGCTCGACGACAAGTGGAACGCTTGGGCCCAGGCGGGCGCCGAGTGTGCGGTCGTCTTCGGCTTCATCGTGCTCACGAGCGGCCCACTCTGGGCGAAGAAAGCTTGGGGCGTCTACTGGGTGTGGGATCCGCGGCTCACCACGTCGCTTCTGAGCGTGCTCGTCTACGTGGCGGTGGTCGTGCTCCGCGCGTTCGCCGGCAACGGCGAAGCGGAGCGGAAATTCGCGGCCGCCCTGGGTGTGCTCGGCACCGTGAACCTGCCGATCATCCACTACTCGGTGAAGAAGTGGGGAGGCAACCACCCCACGGTGATCACCCAAGGCGGCGGTGGACTTCGGCACCCCGACATGAAGCTCGCGCTCGGCGTCGGCTTTCTGGCCATGACCCTGCTCGCCGTTGCACTCCTCGTTCTTCGCGCTCGCCAGCTCTGGCTGAGCGCGCGGCTGGCACGCGCCGAAGAGCGAGCCGTCGCCGCCATGCTCACCGAAGGAACCTGACATGCAAGCCAAGACCAGCGCCGTACACGACGACCCGGGCCTCGCACCGGGCTTCGCCCTGCCCCCGGCGGCTGCCCAGCCCGCACCCTTCGCCACGGCGAAACGCCCCGAAGACCGCTCGACCGAGTTCGTCGCCGTGGAGGGCGGTCGCGACACCACCAGCGCGGGGACCCTGCTGGTGTCGGCCTACATGGTGATCTGGGTGCTGCTCCTCGGATTCCTCTACCTCGGCTGGCGTCGGAGCCAACAGATCGAGGCCCGGCTCACCGGCCTGGAAAAGGCTCTGGAGAAGCACGAAGCGGACAAGTCCTGACGAGCTCCGGATGACCTTCGAACATGTGATCTACATCCCCGGGACGATCCTCCTCGGCGTCGTTCTGGGCTACGTGCTCGGCGCCCGCGCGGTGCGCGCCGAGCTCGCGAAGCAGAAGGCCCGCGCCAAGCAGTGAGCCAGTGGGCCCGCCGCCGCGCGGCGAGCTCGGACAGGAGACAATCATGGTCGACTTCAGCCTATCGGACGAGCACAAGGCGCTCATCGAAACCGCCAAGCGTTTTGCCCGGGAGCGCATCGCCCCCGTCGCGGCGGAGTGCGATCGCGAGAGCCGCTTCCCCACCGAAATCATGGAGGCAGCGCACGAGCTCGGGTTGGTGAACATGACCGTGCCGACCGAATACGGCGGCGCGGGCATGGGTGAGCTCGACAACGCCATCGTGACGGAACAACTGGCTTGGGGCTGCACGGGCATCACGACGAGCATGCTGGCCAACACCTTGGCGCTCACGCCGGTCAAGCTCGCGGGCAACGAAGAGCAGAAGAAGAAGTACCTCGGTATGCTGACGAGCTCGCCCTTGTTCGCCGCGTACGCCACCACCGAACCCGGCGCGGGCAGCGACGTCGCTGGGATCCGCACCAAGTTCAGCGAGCACGGCGACGAGTTCGTGCTGAACGGTCAGAAAGCGTGGATCACCAACGCGGGCTTCGCCAGCTTCTTCGTCATCTTCGCCACCAGCGATCCGCAAAAGCGTCACAAGGGCATCGCTGCCTTCATCGTCGATCGCGACACCCCGGGCCTCAAGGTCGACAAGCACGAAGACAAGCTCGGGCAGCGCGCCAGCAACACGTGCGTCGTGCACCTCGAAGACGTCAAGGTGCCGCGCCGTAACCTGCTCGCACCCGAAGGCGAAGGCTTCAAGCTCGCGATGGAGACCTTCAACCAGACCCGTCCCGACATCGGCGCATTGGCCACGGGCCTGATGCAACGCTGCCTGGACGAATCGGTGGCGTACGCCAAGGACCGCAAGACTTTCGGCGTTCCCATCGCCGAGCACCAGATGGTCCAAGCGATGCTCGCCGACATGGCCGTCGGCATCGAGGCCACCCGCCTGCTCTACATGAAGGCCGCCTGGAACCTCGACACGGGCGTCCGCGACCCGATCGTGTCGAGCTACGCCAAAGTCTTCGGAGCCGATCGCGCGATGCAGACCGCCATCGACGCCGTCCAGGTCTTCGGCGGTAACGGCTACGTCCGCGACTACCCGGTGGAGAAGCTGATGCGCGACGCAAAGCTCCTCCAAATCTACGAAGGCACGAGCCAAGTCCAGCGGCTGGTGATCGCTCGTCAAGTCACGCGTTGACGGGCTTCTCGTCGAGTCGCCGATTCAACCCTGCGGGCCCGCTTCCGGCAGGATCCACATCGAAGTCTGCATTTGGCCATAGCCGTTGGCCGCAATGCGGGTCGCGGTCACGCGCCCACGCCAACGGACGTGCTCGTTCAGATCGGTGCGTGGGGTGAGCGGCATGCCGAGGCTCAAAGCTTGCTCCGGAGGCAAGGTGGTGTCGAAGTGCACCCAGCTCCCGTAGACGATCCCCGTGTCGAGATCGGTGAGCAGTGGATTTTCGAATTTCGGTTCGAGCCTCGTACCGAAGACCGCCGTGTTCACGGCGAAGACGCGGACTTCGACCCGGTGGCCCACCGGAATGGGCGCGACGCCGAGGTAGTGCACCGTGATGGGGGCTGTCATGGCTCGATCCTGCCCCAGCGGTGTCGGACTGCGGAGCGCGAAAATCGCGCAACGCTCAAAGCGAGCCCCGCGCAACGACACCGTTCGGCGAGATCCCCAGCGTCACCGAGTCGCCGGACCGGCTCAGCACCAGCCATACGCTCCCCCCGACGATCAGCGCGCCGCCCGCGACGAACGCGATGTTGGCCAGCGTGGCTCGGTTTTCCGCTTCGTCCCAGGATGCGCTGGCGTCGCGATGGTTGGTTCGACCGTACACTCGCGGGAAGTGCGGGGCGATTACCGCGCTTGCGCGCATCACTGGACCGCTCGTCAGCGCGGTGGATTTGCGCCAAATTGGGGCCCACGCGCGCGCAGAGCCTCGGGCACGTCGCGCTCGTGGTCGCCACGAGTGCCTGCACCGTGGAGCGCGAACGGCTCGACGACAAACCCTGTCCTTGTGCCGAGGGCTACGCCTGCGATCCCTGGCTGAACCGCTGCCGTTCGGACCTGCCGGCAGCGGGGCAAGTCCGCCTCGGAGAACTGCGCGCCGACTGGACCACGCCCAACACCATTCGTTGGAGCTGGGTGGCGGAAGGCGCGCCCGATGCACTCCAGCGCTACGAGCTCGTCGTCGGCCGCTCGCCGCAGGACGTCATGAACGGTAAGAACGTGGAGCTCTTCACGCCGGACCAAAATCCCGAGCTCGGACGCTTCAACCTGCCGCAGACGGGTATCGGCGATCCGGTGCTCTTCACGCTCACCGACGGTCGCGAACCCGACACCGAGTACTTTGCGGGGCTGTTCGCCTACGACACGGCCCTGCGCGTCGCCAAGTCCACGAACATCGCCAGCGCGCGCACGGCGCTGCCCGCGACGCAATCCATCGTCATCTACGCGGACCAGGTATTTCCTCCGGGATTCGTCTTGCCGACGTGCACCGAGTCCAATGCCTCCCACACGGCGGACGGCACTGCCCTCCATTACCAGCTCGACGTCGCGTGCAGCGGTACTGGGCCGCTCTGCTCGGGGGCGGCCTCGAGCTCCGCGGACTGCTGGGTGAACCTGATGTTCACCGAGCTCGGCGTGTCACTCGCGGCAGTGAAAGCCGGGCCGTTCTCGCGTGCCTGGGTCGAGTTTTCGCTCGCCATCGAATCGCCCATCCACTCGTACTACGGGGAGGCTCGCTTGAAGTTCGCGAACACCACGTTCTTCACGCCAGCGCTCACCTTCCGCGCCGACGGCAGCTACCGGCGCTACCAACTCGCGCTGGACGCTTTCGTGGACATCCAGAATGCGGGCGAGCCGATCCGCGCCGAGCAGATGCTGCTGCCGCTCGACCAGTTCCACGTCGGCGCGCGCTACGTCGATGGCGCGCGCATCCACGTCGACGAGGTGCGGATCCGCTGGTGAGCGACGCTCAAGGCGTCAGCGTTTGCCGATGAACACGCCGCGATCGTTGGCGGCTTGGATCGAACCGCGGAGCTCGCGCTCCCGCCGGTCGAGGCCCGCACCCGACTCGCCGCGGCGCCGGCGGTGTTTGAGGAAGGCGAGCTCGGCCAAGTCGAGCTGCTTCTTCCGCGCGGCCATGTAGCCCTGGGAGCTCCCCATCAAGGTCGAGAGGTTCCAGAGCGGC
This sequence comes from Polyangiaceae bacterium, assembly GCA_046351435.1. Taxonomy (GTDB): domain Bacteria; phylum Myxococcota_A; class Polyangia; order Polyangiales; family Polyangiaceae; genus JADJKB01. The sequence continues at coordinate 21,710 of JAXLYN010000041.1, read as the reverse complement.
ACGAGCTGAGCGGGGCTCGTGCTGGTCTTGAACTCCTTCGGGTGGAGCATGACGCCGACTTCATCCACCAGGTTGCGAATCACGATGGCGCGGTCGCGGTAGGCCAGGATGTAGAGCAGGACGAAGAACAGGAAGTCGAAGGTGAAGAAGACGGCGAGCTTCAGGATGAGCCCGGCTCCGCCGAAGAAGCTCACCAGGAAGTTGTGCAAGAAGTGGAGCCCCATGGCCGCCATCCAGCCGCCGATGGGAGCGATGACTTTGACCAACATGTTGCGCGATTCGGCGGCGATGCCGACCCCCACCCCCGTCATGGCGGTGAAGGTCGCGTGCCCGAGGCCGCCCAAAATGGTTCGCAGGAAGAAGATGATGGTGAACGCGGCGAGTCCGCCCGAAGACGTGCCGCGCATGATGTAGAGCACGTCTTCGGTGAGCGTGAACCCGAGACCGATGACGCCGCCGTAGATCGCGCCATCGAGCGCGCCGTCGAGCTCCTTGAGCCAAAATGCCGAGGCCGCCCACACCACGAGCAGGAAGCAACCCTTGAACGACTCCTCGACGGGCGGCGCGATGAACGACGCGGTGAGTCCGGACGCGGCTTGGGACTGCCCCATCGCGGAATAGACCACCGACCCGCCGATGGTGTTGAAGATGAGTGAGCCAAACGTAGCGCCGAGCGCCCCCCAGAAGAAGCAGACCACCAGCAGCCACCAGGGCTCGGGCTCGTAGCGATCCACGCCCTTGATGGCGAGGCCATAGACGAACACGCAGACCGAGACCAGGAAGATGGCGAGGAACAGCGCGATGATCACGGCGGCAGCTTAGAGCATTTCGGGCCCGAGGCGGCCCGGGGAAACGCCGCCGGTTCGCTCGCTCGCAGCCCTTTTCCGGGAAAAGCCGTCACTTTTCGACGGGCAACGTTCGGGTGGCGGGCGCGATGCCCACGGCGATGGCTGGGTAGTCGTCGTTCGGACCGGCGCGCTCCGTGAGGAACAAGAGCGTGAAAGACCCGTGGGGCACCACGGCCGGCGAGCGAGGCCCCCGCGTGCCCGCGAACGCGGGCGCGGGAGCTCGCGTCAGCTTGCCCGAGTCCCCATAGCGGGCGGCGAGGCCGATGGCGCTCGAACCATCCGGCGAGCGGCCCGTATAGTAGACGCGGGTCACGACGCGTCCCTCGGCGGTCCGCGTGCGCCAAACCTCGGGGTCGCCCACGGCGACTCCATCGAATGCAGGCTCGTCAGCCGAGCCCTGTCCTGGCCCGAGGAGAGGAGCGTCTCCGATTCGTTCCCAAGCGACTCCATCGCTCGACCGAGCTTCGCCGATTTGGCCGTTCGCCTCGTAGAACAGGCGGTACTCGCCCGGGCCGAGCTCGAGGAACGCGGGAGCGCGCGGCGCCTTTCCGCCCTCCCATGTGCTGCCGCCGGCGGCGAGCACGGGCGCCGGCTGCTTTTCGAAGCTCACGCCATCCGTCGAGCGCGAAAGTCCAATCCCCCCCTCGGCCGAGTAGTAGAGCCAGGTTTCCGAGCCGACTCGAGCCGCCTCCGGAGCGTCGAGGCCGGCGCCTTCCCAGGCGAGATCGGGCGATAGGACTGGCGCGACGGGGTTCGGCTCCACGTCGAAGCTCCGGCCATCGGCAGCCAGGAAGCGTTCGATATGGCTGACACCGGTCACGGTGACGACCGCGTACAGGGCCGTCGCGCCGAGCGACTCGCCCGGATCCAGATCGAGCACCGTGGGCTCACGGAAATCCGAGAACTTCTTGTTCAGGACGTAGGGTGCGTCGAGGCCGTCGATCTCGGACTTGCCGAGCAAACGGAAAGGACCCGCGAGTGCGTTCGGTCGCTCGGCATCGCTGTCACCGGCTTCACCCGCCAGGGTCGCGCAACCGAGCAGCGAGCACGTCGCCAGAAAAGCCAGCTCACGTTTCATTCGAACCCCACTGACAAGGTCGCGCCCGCGTTGAAGATGGTCCCGCGCGCGCGGTAGTCTCCGACGTAGTCTGCCGGATTGTCCTTCAAAGTGACCCTCGTGGGCAGCAGCGAGAGCTGCGCGTGCAGGTCGAAGCGCAGCGCTCCGGGCAGGAGCGCTCCGGGTTCGTGGAGCACGACCCCGGTGCCGAGCGAGAGCACGTGGCGATCGGTGTCGACGTAGTTGGTGACGCCGGTTTGAGGGGGGATCGGCGTGTGCTCGTAGACGTAGCCGGCGCGCAGCGGCAGCTCGAGATCGGGAGCGACCCGCAGGCGGTACTCGACGCCGAGCCGCGGGACGATGCGGTCTTCGAAGCCGGGATCTTCGACCTGGCTCGGCTTCGGGTTCGGGGGCAGCTCGATGATGCCCGGAGGGACGTTCACCTCGAGGGTCGTGCGCGAGCGACTGACCGGGCTCTGGAAGCTCGACCAGTCGACCCAGGTGAGATCCAGACCGATGCTGAGCTCGTCCACCGGCCGGTAGCTCGCGCCGAGCACGACCTGACGAGGGATGAAGGCGGTCACCGTGTTGGAATCCAGCGTGTAGCGCGCCGGGACCTTGATCAGCGTCGCATCGACGGTCCCCGAGAGCTCCGCGTCGACGTCGAGTTGGATTTGCGCTTCGTGTCGATACACGAGGCCGATGTCCAATCGTTCGTGGGGTCTCAGAGTGAGCCCGAACTCCGGGTAGCGCTCGGTGGTGAGATCGGCGTCGACCTCGTGGCGAAGCTGCGAGTCGTATTCGGTCTTGTCGCCAGCGGGCAGTACCGCCGTCCCGGTGATGCCGAAGGCGCCGCGAGTCGCCGCCAGATACGTGAGCCCGCCGCCGACGGCCAACCACTCGAACGGGCGGATGGCGATGTTGGCGGAAATGAAGATCAGCTGCGTACGGTTGTCGTAGAGCACCCAGCGCGGATCTTCTTGGCGAGAGGCGCGCGCACGCGAGAGGCGGTCGTCGGGAAGGAACGTCGCGATCCCGAACGCGAACGGCAGAAACCCGATGCTGCCTGGCGCCACGAGCCCGCCCACGATCCCGCGCACCGGGTCGACCTGGCTGTCCTTGCCGTTCATCTCCAGGGCGTGGTCCGCGTAGTAGTAGCCGGCGCTCAGATCCAGCCCGCGGGCCAGCGCCAGACCCGAGGGGTTGTAGTAGTTGGCCGAAAAATCTCGAACGTCCGCCGACACGGCGCCACCGAGCGCGGTGGAGCGCGACCCGAGACCGAAGGTGTCGGCGGGGCTCGCCAACGCAGCCCTCGGCAGTACTCCGGCGAGCGCGAACGCCAGAACAGGCCAGCTCGCCCGCATCAGAACTTCACCCCCAACGCGACTCCGGTGCTCATCACGTGACCGCTGGTTTCGACCTTCGGATACCCCGCGTTGTCGCTCGGGACCGCTGGATCTTTGTGGTGGGTGCGTGGTGCCAGAAATTGGTGCTGGTACACGAAGTCGATCCGAACGGGCGGCAGCGGCTCCGCGAGCTCGATGCCGTAGCCGACGCCGATCACGTGGCGATCGGAATCGAAGTAGTTGGCGGTTCCCGTCTGTTCGCCCAGAGGTGTCGGCTCGTAGGCGTAGCCGGCTCGAAGCTCGCCCTTGGCATCGGGGCTGAGCCCGAACGCCCAAACCCCCGCGACCCGCGGCACCACGGTGTCGTGGAACTCCGCCCGTTCACGCGGGAGCGCGGCGCAGTCTGGTTGGGCCGCAGGACACTTCACGGTCGGCCGCTGCCAACCGTCGAATGCGCCCCAACGCTTGTAGGTCGCCGCCAGCGCCACGGTCACCTCGCCGAAGCGACGGCCAACCTCCGCTTGGATCTGCATGGGATCGTATTGCGCGACGCCGCTGATGTTGAGGTCGGGCACCGTCAAGCTGCCGAGGTCGTGGACCTGGACCACCACGTCGAAGTCGCCGCGCAGCGCCCCGCGGTAGACCAACCCGGCGCTGTATTCGGGAGCGAAATCCCACTCTACGCCGAAGATGGGCGCATAGGTGGCGATCAACTGATCGTCGACTGCCGTCCCCACCCGACCGGTCGAATCGGTGCGCACGACCACGGTGCCCACGAGCTCGGCCAGAGCGAGCGCTCCGCCGCCCACGCGAATGCCATGACCGAGGTCGATGCCGAGCCCGGCGTTGAAGTTCAAGGTCTGCGCGCGATCGGTGATCACCGGGAACTGGGCACGCTCCGGGTAGAGCAGCCGCGCGCGAGCAATCAGCGTGCTCGGCGTGAACACGTCGAGCCCGAGCGTCACGCGATCTTCGAGGAAACCGCCAAACGGTACCGGCAACACGACGCCGATGGTCGTGCCGTGGAGGCTCTCGGCGCCGACGTCGCCAGGAGCATTCTCTCCCTCCGCGCTCAGGACGAAGCGCGTGCTCTGCCAACCAAAGGTGAACTCGCGAGTGTGTTCTCGCGCGAGGAGCGCCGGGTTCGCGTACGTGGTGTCTGCACCGCGCCCGATGGCGGCGCCGACCCCGGCCATCGCCTGGTGGCGTGGCCCCATGCCGAACTGCTCCGCCGGAGACGCCTCGGCGAATGCGGCGCCGAGGACCAGCGTCGCACCCACGCCACCGGCCAGCAACCGTCGGAAGACGGCGCTCGGTCCTGGGGCGGCCCGAGCCAGCGCCTCGCCACGGAGTGCTCGGAAGTGTGGCACGCCTCGGCACGATAGAGCGGATCCGGTGCTCGGGTCACCCCCTTCTCCTCCCGTTGCTCGGGCCCGGGTCACGGAGTAGCGTTCGCGCAAGTGTTCGGGATCTCGCTGTCCGAAGTGGCGCTGATTGCCGTCGTCGCGCTGGTGGTGGTCGGCCCCCAGAAGCTGCCGACGATGCTACGCACGCTCGGTGCGTGGGTGCGCAAGATCCGGACGATGACCACCCAGGTCCGGGCTCAGACCGGCATCGACGAAATCCTCCGCCAAGAGGGCATCGACGGCGGTATCGCGGAGCTCCGAAACCTCATCCGTGGCGACCTCGCGCAGCTCACGCGCGCGCGTTCTCACACGCCGGAGCCGGTCGGGAGCTACGACGACCCGTACGAACGGGCGGGGGACATCGATCGCTATCGAGAGTATCCGCTCGAAGGCCCGGACGCGGCAGGCGCGCTGGCCGACGACCTGTGGGACGAGCCCGCCGACGACGAACCGCCCCCTGCCGCCGCCACGCTGGGGGAGCCGAGCCACGCTGCACCGCCGTGGGCCGAGGGTGAAGCTCGCTCGACTGAGCTCGCGGGCTCCGAGCCGGAAGACGGCAAGGCCGGATGAGCGAAAGCCCCGAAGCCCACACGATGACGTTCTGGGAGCACCTCGAGGAGCTCCGGAGCCGCATCGTGCGCGCGCTCTTCGCGTTCTTGATCGGCACCGTCGTGTGTTGGATCTACCGCGAGAAGCTCCTCACCTGGCTGACGAAGCCGTTCATCGACGCCTGGAACACCGGCCACATCGGCGGCAAAGCAGCGCTGCATTTCCCGGCACCCGCTTCGCTCTTCGTGGCCTACGTGAAGATCGCCATCGTCGGCGGGCTCGTGCTCGCGCTGCCCGTCATCCTCTATCAGCTCTGGGCGTTCGTCGCGCCCGGGCTGTACGCGAGGGAGAAGCGCCTCGGGCTGCCGTTCGTCGTGAGCTCCTGCTTGCTCTTCGCCGGCGGCGGCTACTTCGGTTGGAAGATCGCCTTCCCCGTGGCGTTCCAATACCTCTTGGGGTTCAGCGGTCCCGTCGGCACGGAGGGCTTCGAAGTCAAGCCCACGGTGATGATCGATGACTACATCGAATTCGTCTCTCGCATGCTGATCGCCTTCGGCGCGGTGTTCGAGCTGCCGGTGCTGATCTTCTTCCTCAGCCTGGCCGGGGTGGTCACCCACAAGCACCTCTTGAAGTTCTTCCGTTACTTCATCGTCGTCGCCTTCGTCGTCGCGGCGGTGATCACCCCGCCGGACGTGACCAGCCAATTCCTGCTGGCAATCCCCCTGATCGCGCTCTACGGCTTGAGCATCGGTATCGCATGGGCGGTGGATCGGAGCCGCGCCAAGACCGCATCGAGCGGATAACGGGTTCTCAAACCGCGCGGGTAGCGTAATATTGCCTCTTTCAAGAGGAGGCTTTCATGCGCTTGTCCCATCGCGCGTTCATCACACCCCTGCTCGCCTGTTGGATTTTCGCTGCCTGCGGCGGCGATGACGAGGGCGGCGGCTCCGGGGGCAAAGGCACCGGGGGCAGTGGCACAGGCGGCTCCAGCGGGAGCGGAGGAAGCTCCGGGGGTTCGGGTGGCGCGACCGGCGGAAGCGGCGGAACCGGTGCGAACCCGAGTGGAGGCGCAGCGGGAACGGGCACGGGTGGCGCGACCGGCGGAAGCGCCGGCACTGGAGGCGCCACGGGCGGCACGGGCGGCGCCACGGGCGGCACCGGCGGCGCCACGGGCGGCACGGGCGGCGCCACGGGCGGCACCGGCGGCGCCACGGGCGGCACCGGCGGCACGGGAGGGACGCCGACCTGCGGCAACACTCCCCCGGCGCTCAAGAAGACGGCCGTGGGCGGCAACATGGGCGGCACCGTCGTCTATCTGACTTCACCCCCTGGCGACAAATCGCGCCTCTTCGTGGTGCGGCAGAGCGGTCAGATCCAGATCATCAAGAATGGAACACTGCTCTCGACTCCGTTCTTCAGCACTTCGCCGAACATCGTCCTATCGGGCGGAGAGCGCGGCCTCCTCGGCTTGGCGTTCCACCCGCAATACGCCACCAACGGCCGCTTCTTCATCTACTACACGCAGACCGCGAGCCCGGCGGGCGACATCGTGATCGCGGAGTACAAGGTCTCCTCGGGCAATCCCGACGTGGCGTCCACGACGCAGGTGCAGAAGCTCGTGCAGATCCCCCACAGCATCAACTCGAACCACAACGGCGGCATGCTGACGTTCGGCCCCGATGGCTACCTCTACGCGGGCATCGGCGACGGCGGTGGCGGCGGCGATCCCTTCAAGGCCGGGCAAGACCTCAGCACCAACCTCGGGAAGATCTTGCGCATCAACCCGGATTCGCCGTCCACGTCAGTGCCGGGCAACCAACAAGGCCTGATCTGGGATTGGGGCGTGCGGAACCCGTGGCGCTTCAGCTTCGACAAGCAGACCGGCGACCTCTGGATCGGCGACGTCGGACAGAACGCTTGGGAAGAGATCGACTTCGAGCCGGCTGGGACGGGGAAGAAGAACTACGGCTGGAGCGTGATGGAGGGCAATCACTGCTACGGTGCCGCCACCTGCAACCAGACGGGGCTCACGCTCCCCATCCGCGAGTACGCCCATTCGCTCGGTTGCTCGGTCACCGGTGGCTACGTCTACCGTGGCGACGCCATCCCCTGCCTCAAAGGCTGGTACATCTACGGCGACTACTGCCAGGGCACGCTTTGGGCGTTCAAGCAGGCGGGGGGTCAAGCACAGAACCACTCGACCTTGAACATCACCCAGACGTCCGTGACCTCCTTCGGTCAGGACGACAATGGCGAGCTCTACATCTTGTCGGGTAGCACCGTGAACCGCATCGACGCCCAGTAGCTCGGTCCGTTCGAGGCTCGCCCCCGCGCGGAGAACCTCCGGCGGGGGTGGGCGGCGACCGCGAGAACCACTGCGCTCACGACCGCGCGCGAAATCTCCCGCCCGAATTTCGTGTCGGCTCCCACTCTCCCGGGCGAGGGCGAGCTTTCGCCCCGGGAGAGCACCGGCAGATGGCGAAGAAGCTGGGAAAACTGGGCATCGTGGGCGGGATCGGCGCGCTGGTCGTCGCCTGTTCGGCAGCCTCCGGAGGCGGCGGCAGCGGCGTCGGCGGCGCTCCGGGCAGCGGCGCGAGCGCGGGGCAAGGGGCTCTTGGGGGTGGCGGTGGGGGCTCGTCCGCGAGCGGCGGCAGCGGCGGGAGTCTCGTCATCGACGGCGGCGAGAGCGACAGCGGCGGGCAGAAGTGCCTGCCCTGCTCCGAGGACTACACCGAGGTGCTGAACTGCGACGGCAGCGTCAAGGAGACCTGCCCGTCGAACCAGCTCTGCGGCCTCGGCAAGTGCATGGACCCTTGCGAGGCTGCAGCTGCCAACAAGACCACCGTAGGCTGCGACTACTACGCAGTCGCGCTCGACGCCATGGGCGGTGGTTTCGGCGGATGCTTCGTGGCGTTCGTCGCGAACACCTGGAACGGTCCCGTGCATCTCGAAGCCGCGTTCGGCTCGACGTCCATCGATCTGGCGAAGCACGCTGCCATCCCCAAAGGCACCGGGACCAACATCAGCTACCAGCCGTACGACCCGACTGCGGGGCTGCCGGCCGGTGAAGTCGCCATCCTGTTCCTCGCCAACGATCCCGTGCAACACGGCACGTGGGTCGCGCCAGCCGCCTGTCCGGTGCCCGCGGCGGTGGGCCTCGACGCCCACGTCCACTGGGGCATGAACATCAGCACGGGCCGCTCCAAGGGCTTCCACGTCCAAAGCGACCGCCCGGTGGTGGCGTACCAAATGCTTCCGTACAACGCGGCGTATTCCGCGACGACGGGCGCGACCTTGCTCTTGCCCACCAGCGCTTGGGACACCAACTACGTCGCCGTGAACGCCTACGCCCAGGCTTTCTTCCAAGGGATGAGCATTCCGCCGTCCATGACCGTCGTAGCCAAGGAGAACGGCACGACGGTCACGATTCTGCCCAAGACGACGGTCAAAGCGGGACTCGACGTGCCGGAGATCCCGGCCAACACCCTGGGAAAGATCCAGCTCGACGCGGGCGAGACCGTCGAGTTCATCCAATCCGACGAGCTCACTGGTAGCCCGATCCAATCCGACAAACCCATCGGTGTCTTCGCCGGTCACCTCGGGCTCCGCCTGCCGGCAGAGACCGACTACAGCGATCACTCGGAACAGCAGATCCCGCCGGTGCGCGCCATGGGGCACGAGTACGCGGTCGCGAGCTACCGCGATCGAGTGCCTGGCGTCGCGGAGAAGCGTAAGCATCGCTTCGTGGGCGCGGTGGACGGCACCGAACTCAGCTTCGACCCCCCCATCCCGGGAGCCCCGGGAAAGCTCGGTCTCGGGAGCGTGGCCGAAGTGGAGACCGACACACCGTTCGTGGTGAAGAGCCAAGACGGGCAGCACCCGTTCCTCGTCTTCACGTACATGTCGAGCTCGGGCATGTTGGCGGATCAGGGCGCTCCGGCTGGCTACGGGGATCCCGACTTCCTGCGCATCGTCGCCGGCCAGCAGTACATGAAGCGCTACGTGTTCTTCACCGACCCGACGTACCCGGAGACCAATCTGGTGGTGGTGCGGCGGCGTGGCTCGAGTGGGTTCCGGGACGTCACTTTGGACTGCGCCGGCGTGCTCAGCGGCTGGCAGGCCGTGGGCAGCGGCAGCGACTACGAGTTCACGCGCGTGGATCTCTCTCGCCACAAGTTCGAAGCGCAAGGCGCGTGCAACAACGGGCGCCGCGAGATGAAGTCCGACGAGCCGTTTGGCCTCTACGTCTGGGGTTGGGGAACTCCGGAAACGCGCGCGGGTGAATCGGCTCCTTGCGACAACACCAAGCCGGACAACACCTGCGACGTGAGCTACGCCTACCCGGCCGGGGAAAATGTGCGCCCGATCAACACGGTGGTCGTGATCCCGACACCGAAGTGACCGAGCCGCACGCCACGCCCCGCGCGGAACGTTGTAGGCTCTGGGCGCGATGCAGCGCCGCGCCGGCTCGTGGATTCTCGGTGAGTCGCTCGGCCGCGGCGGTATGGCCGAGGTGTTCGCCGCCACCAACGCGTCGGGTGCGCCCGCGGCGGTGAAAGTCTTGCACGCCGACGTCGCGGCCGATCCGGAGCTTCTCGCCCGCTTCTGGCGCGAAATCGAGATCGCCGCCGAGATCGGACACCCCGGAGTGGTGCGCGTCTTCGATCACGGACTCGCCGACGACGGCCGGCCTTTCGTCGCCATGGAACGCCTGATCGGCAAGACACTCGCGGACCTCGCGCGGGAGCCTGGCGCCCTGCTGCCGTCGCGCCTCGTGAACTACGCCCGTCAGGCGCTCGACGTCCTGGCGTTCGCCCACGACCGCGGCGTGATCCACCGAGACCTGAAGCCCGCCAACCTCTTCGTCACGACCGAAGGTCAGGTGAAAGTCCTCGACTTCGGCATCGCGCGGCTCCTGGAATGGCAGCCGGACAATCTCCGGACCGCGACGGGCGTCGCGCTCGGCACGGTCTCCTACATGGCGCCGGAACAGGCCGCGGGGCTCCGCGATCGGGTCGACGCGCGCACCGACCTGTTTGCCATCGGCGCCATTCTCTTCCGCTTGCTCGCCGGGCGGCGCATCCACGAGGCCGGCAATCAGGCCGCCCTGCTGCTGAAAATGGCTGCAGAGCCCGCCCCGCCCATCACCAGCGTGGCACCCAGCGTGCCCGCCACCCTCGCCCGAGTCATCGATCGCGCGCTCGCCTACGATCGGCAGAACCGCTTCGCGGATGCACGCTCGATGTCGGCCGCCCTCGCCGAAGCCGAGCGCGCGATGGGCGGAAGCGCGCCCCTCCCCTACCGCGCCAGCGAGCCGACTTCCCACGCCGATCCGACGGTGATCTCCGCCGGCGTTTCCGCGGGGTCACTCGCCCCTTTCGCCGCCGCGCCGCCCACCACGGCGCCCGCACCTCGAGCTTCCGGCACGCCCCCTTCGCTCGGTCGCGCGATGATTGCCACCGCGATCATCGTGGCCGTGGTCGGATCGCTGGGCATGCTCGGTTCGGTGCTCATGCTGTTCGTGATCCCAGGCGCGCCGGCCGGCCCGAGCGCGAACGAGAAGGCCGTGGACCTGGCGGCGTTTCTCGCCGAATACCGCAGCAACGCGGGGCAGGCCCAGACCCGGAACTACGCCAAGCACATCCGGGTGACCGGCGAAGTCCAGCGCGTCTCGAACGAAGGCATTCTGCTCGGGGGCGACGACCCACCGTTCTTGAGCTGCGACCTCGACAACGCGACCACGTTTCGAGCGGGAGAGCGGGTCACGGTGCACGGCCGCGTCGGCATGCGACGAGCCTCGCTGGGCGTGATCCCCCTCGAGCGCTGCTCCGTCGTTCCGTGACGTGTCACTCGCGAGCGTAGGGCTCGCCACGTAGGATCGTGAGCGCGCGGTAGAGCTGCTCCAGGAGCACGATGCGCGCGAGACGATGTGGGAGCGTGAAGCTCGAAAGGCTGATTCGCTCCGACGCCGTCCGGGACAATTCGCGCGGCAGGCCTTCCGCGCCGCCGATGAAGAACGCGACGTCCCCCTTGCCGTGTCGCCCCCAGCGCTCGAGCTCACGCGCGAATCCCTCGCTCGTGTGGGCTTTGCCGGTCACCTCGAGCGCAACTCGCAAGCTCTCGGCGGGGGCCACACGCTCGAGCGCATCGCCGTCTTTCACCTCGATCTCGTCGACACGGACGTAGCGACGAATGCGCCCGAGGTAGTCGTCGGCGAGCGCGCGGTAGGCGGGCTCCTTGAGCTTCCCCTGCGCGACCACCGAGAGCTTCACGCTTTTTCACTCGGCATGGGCACGCGTCGAGCGTCGAGCCACAGGCCGTCGAGGTCGTACAGCGTTCGAGCGTGCTCCTCGAACACGTGGACGACGACGTCCACGAAATCGATGAGCACCCAGTGGGCGGCCGGCAGGCCCTCCAGGCTGATGGCCGGGTGTCCCGCCTTGCCCAAAGTGTCGTCGACGGCCTCGGCGATGGCGGCCACGTGCCGATCGCTGTGCCCCGTCATGAGCACCAGGTAGTCGGCGTAGTCGACCTTGCCGGTCACGTCGATGATCTCGACGCCGGCGGCCTTCTTGTCGAGCCCGGCTTGCGCCGCGAGCAGCGCGACCTTCTTGGCGCCGGCCGACGGCGCTGGCGGCGGCACGCTCGGTGCCCGAGGCGGACGCGCGCTCTTGCCCAGACCCTTTCCGCGGTCCGGCTTCGGGATCGGCTTCGCTGTTCGCGGGCTCGGGCGTGCGGGCTTCGTCGGGCGCTTCTTCTTGGTGATTGGCTTCTTGAGGCTCAAGTGCGGACCTGTCCTTCGCCGAAGACGACCCACTTCTCGGTCGTCAGGCTCTCGAGACCCATGGGGCCGTAGGCGTGGAGCTTGGAAGTGCTGATGCCCATCTCGGCCCCGAGCCCCAACTCCCCGCCGTCGTTGAACCGTGTCGAGGCGTTCACGAGCACGCAGCTCGCATCGACCTCGGCGACCCAGCGGTTGGCGTGGTCGAGTCGATTGGTGCAGATGGCTTCGCTGTGGTGCGAACCATAGCGCTCGACGTGGCCGAGCGCAGAATCCAAGTCGTCGACGATCTTGACCGCGAGCACCAAGTCGAGAAACTCGGCGCCGAAGTCCTCCGGGGCTGCGGCCTTCATGGAAGGACAGAGCGCGCGGGAGCGCTCGCAGCCTCGGAGCTCCACCCCCGCAGCGTGAAGAGCTTCGACGATGGGTGGGAGGAGGCGTCCGGCCGCCGACGCGTGCACCAGCAGGCACTCGAGCGCGTTGCACACCGAGGGCCGCTGCACCTTTCCGTTCAAGACCAGATCACGGGACATCTCGAGCTCGGCGCTCTCGTCCAAGAACAGGTGACAGACACCCTTGTAATGCTGGATCACGGGGACGCGCGCCGACTCGGTGACGAAGCGAATGAGCCCTTCACCACCGCGTGGAATCGCGAGATCGACGAGGCCCGAGAGGCTCACCAGCTCGCGGATCTCGTCGCGATTGCCGGCCGGCACACCGAGCACGGCGTCCGGCGGGATGTCGGAACGCGCGAGGGCAGCCTGCACTCTCGCGACGAGGACACGGTTCGTTTCCTCCGCCTCGCGACCCCCGCGTAGGAGCACCGCGTTGCCGCTCTTCAAGGTCAGGGCGGCTGCGTCGACGGTCACGTTCGGACGCGCTTCGTACACGATGGCGATGACCCCGAGAGGCAAGCGCTGCCGTCCGACCAAGAGCCCGTTGGGAAGCCGCCGCATTCCGCTCCGACTTCCCACGGGATCTTCCAAACCAGCGATGTGCTCGACGGCACGCGCGAGCGCCTCGATGCGTGGAGCGCCGAGCGCGAGTCGATCCACCAGGGCGGCGGGCAGCCCCTGCTCCTTGGCGCGGGAGACGTCGCGCTGGTTGGCGGCCTCGATCTCCCCGCGTCCGTTTCGCAGCTCCGCCGCTACCGCGAGGAGCGCCTGGTCCTTCCGCGATCGCGACTGGCGCGCGACGATGCGGCTGGCGATTTGCGCTCTTTGGGCGAGCTCTCGAACGTCCAACGCGCCGCAGCGTAGATCAGCCGGGAGGGTTCTGCCAGCGAGAGGCCCCGCCGACTCGAGGGCGGTCTCAACCCGGTCCGGCGTCGGCGGCTGCGGCGTCGGCGGGCGTGAGGGTGGGCCCGGCGTCATCGGGTTCGTCGTCCGTGACCTCCTCGCCCTTCACGTCGTCCAGCGGATCGTGGGGTGCGCCCGAATCCCACGCCATGACACGCGGGCGCTCGTCTTCCGGGGGCGGTCCCGCGGGCCGAGCTTGCTTTCCGGAACAGCCGCCGAGCAGGGCGGGCAGCGACAGGGCGATGAGGAAACGCGGGCTCATAGCGATACTCCAGCGTCGGGCGTGTTCGGGGGCTTGGGTACGAGCGGTTGCTCTGGACCTTCGGACGGATCTTCTTCGTCGGGATCCGACGGCGTCGCGAGGCCGGGTACGGGTGCGCTGCCCGCCGCCATGGTCCCTCGCGCGCCCGGCGCTGCCGGCGGAATCACGGCGCTGCCGGCCGGTGGCGGCGGATCCGACTTCTTCGCCGAGCATGCGACGAGCACCAGCGCGAGACAAATCCAATTCCTCATACCCAGCGCTCCTCGTCCACCGATTCCAGCGTGGACTTGAGATCGAACGTCGACTCGTACCCCAGCACTTCCCGAGCCCGCGAGTCGTCGACCATGCATACGTAGCGGATGAAGTCGAGCTCGGGAGCAGGAAAGCTCGTGATGTGCCAGCGCCACATGCGGTCCAACGTCGCACGAGCCAGGGCGTGAGGCACGGGCAACATGCTGCGCCCCAGCGTGCGAATGGCCTTCGAAAGCGGAGTGGGCGGGGGGCCGGCGATGTTGAAGATGCCACGGACGCCCGGCGAAAGCGCGAGCTCGATGGCGCGCACCACGTCGTCCTGGTGGACCACCTGGACCATGGGATCGAAGCCGAGCAGCGTCGGCACCACCTTGAGCCGGAGGTAGTTGCTGGGCGCGTTCTGGACGGTGCCGAGGATGTGGGCGGGGCGGAGAATCACGGTTTCCGTGCGCGGGTGACGCCAGAAGAACGACTGCGCGAGCATGTCGAGCTCGATCAGATCGCGGATGTCACTGAAGCGATTGGCGCCGAGCAACGGGGCGTCTTCGCCCAAGAACTGCGGGTTGTCCGGGCGAGGGCCGTACACGACCGAGCTCGAGAGCACCACCAACTTCGGGATGTCGTACTGCTCGACGAATTCCAGGAGCTTCTGGAACGCGACGACGTTCCACGTGTGGTGGTCTTCGGCGCCGAGGCGCGGGTCGTGCATCACACCGAGATGCACCAGCGCGCCGATTTCCGGCCGCCGGAACAGCTCACGCGCCTTTTTGCGGCGTACGTCGACGGGGTGATGCTCGATGTCCTTGGGTTTGCCGTGGAACTCGCGCCGGTCGAGGCCGATGACGGCGCGATTGCGATGCAGGCGCCGAGCGAGCCTCCGGCCCAAGCGTCCACAGATGCCCGTGACCACGACCGCCCCCGACTCGATGCGAGCGTTCTCCGGAGCGTCGCTCTTGCGCCGACCCACTTCTCGGCGCTCTCCTTGGCGCCGGTCTTCGACCGGCCGCGACTTGGCTTTTCGCGCCGCCATCGTCAGAAGAACAGGCCTTTCCGCTGCTTGATGCCGCGATTGATCATGCTCTGGATCGTCTGCTTCACGATCAGCACTTTCTCTTCGAGCAGCGCATCGTCTTCGTCGGCGTCTCCACGGAAGCGCATCGGCTCGCCGAACGAGATGTGATACTTCGTCGGAAGCGGAAGCTGGCCGCCGGGAACCAGCACCTGCGGGATCAGCGGGAACGCGGGCATACCGAACGCGCGAGCGGCCCACTTCACGTTGCCCAAGTTCACGTATTGCTCTTCGGCGCCGACCACCGCAACCGGCACGATGGGCGTATCGGTTTCGATGGCGAGGCGCATGAAACCGAGACCGAACTCCTCGAGCTGGTAGCGGCGGGAAAACGGCTTGCTGATGCCCCGCGTGCCCTCCGGGAACACGAGCAGCAGCTCTCCCATGGCGAGCAGCCGGCGCGCGTTCTCCTGCACACCCACCACCTGCCCGACGCGGCTGAAGAAGGTCGACACGAACGGCAGCGTCTGCGACCACTTCTCCACCATCGCGCGGATCATGCGGGGCGGATCGTGATCCAAGAACAGCGAGGCGCCGATCATGGCGCCGTCGATGGGCACCTGCCCCGAGTGGTTGGCGATGAGGAGCGCTCGGCCCGGAGGCACGTTTTCGATGCCGCGCACTTCGCTCCGGAACCAGACCCGGTGGAAGAACGCACAGGTCAGGATGGCGTATTTCGCGGTCTCGGGGTCGAGGCCGAATGGATCTCCGCCGGCCTGCTCGTAGCGTCTCGCGAAGGCGCGCGCACGCTCTTCGAAGTCCGGCCCGACCAGCCCGAGCGCGAGCTCGTCGAGCGTGCGTCGGGCCCCTCGGTAGAACCGGCCGAGCCGCGGCAACACGTCGTCCGCGGCGACATCGCCGAGTCGAGCGAGAGCGTTCCGCGTGACCATGGGCGCACACACTACTAAATGTCGCGGCCGCTCGCTCCACCGTGTGGGCGAAGTTCGCTCCGAGCCGTCGCGCTCGGGCCTCTTCTGCCTCCGAATTCGTCTACTATCCGGCTTTCCGTGCAGTTCCCGCCCGCACTTCGTCCTCGAGATCGCGTCCGCATCGTGGCGCCGTCGGGACCGTTCGATCGCACCCTCGCCTTGGTCGGTGCTGGGTTCCTCGGGCGCCGCTATCGCGTCGAGCTCGACTTCGCGATGTTCCAGAAGCATGGTTTTCTGGCCGGTCCCGACGCGCGGCGGCGCGCCGAGCTCGAAGCGGCGCTCGGCGACCCGGGAGTTCGCGCCGTGGTCGCGGCCCGCGGCGGCTATGGCCTCACGCGGATCCTACACGCCACACGCTCCGCGTCGCTCGCGCGAGACCCGAAGTGGGTGGTCGGATTCTCGGACGTCACCGCGCTCCACGTCGAGTGCGCGCGCCTGGGCATCGCCAGCATCCACGCCCACAACTGCGCAGGCCTCGGTCGGGGCGACGCCCGAGCGCGAGCCGAGTTCCTGGACGTGCTCGAGCGACCGAAGCGGCGACGCCATTTCGGCGAGCTCGAGACGTGGCGTTCGGGTCACGCGGATGGCGTGCTCGCAGGTGGAAACCTCACTCTGGCCGCGGCTGGCAGGCTTTCATTTCGCCCGATGGCGCCATCCTGTTCCCGAGGACGCCGAAGCGGCCTATCGCCTCGACCGGATGTTGACGGCGTTGCTCGTCGGTGGCGCGCTCGACCGCGTGGCAGGTCGTCGTGGGCCAGCTCACGGATTGCCCCAGCGGACCCCACGGTGTCCCGGGCGGAACGAGCTGTGCGCGAGCGCCTCGACGAATTGCAGATACCCGTGCTCGCCGGGCTCGACGCCGGGCACGGCCAACCCAACCTGCCGCTCGTATTCGGAGCACCTGCACGGATCGGCGACGGCGCCTTGACCCTGTTTCCGGAGGCCTGAGAGGCGTCCCACCGAGCCGTGCTCAGCGCGCGTCGTCGTCGACGAGCTCGTCGTCGTCCACGATCAGCTCGTCGTCGCCGACGTCCTCCCCGGTCGGATGATGCTCGGCGGGGCTGACGTCGTGTCGCGTGACCTCGTCCGCATCTTCGAAGCCATAACCCGGAGCTTCTGGAACGCGTGCGGGAGGAGGAGGCGGCGCGGAGCGCGCAGGCGGCGGCGGTGCGCTCTCGAGCGCGGCCGCGCCCGGGTGGGCCGTACGATCGGTCGTGTCTTCGACCACGCCGGTGATGGAGCCGGACATCGTGATCTCGTCGTCGCCCGGGAACGAAAGATCGGGGCGGGCCGGCTTGGACGGACCCACCGGCGCAAACTCGTTGGCCACCGGCGGAATGGTCGGGCTCTGATCGTCTTCTTCGCTGGCGTGCTCGTCGTCGCTGCGACGTCGCGGCAGCGAAGTCGTCGGCCGCATTGGGCTGGTCACGAGCTGGCTCGACGGCTCGCGAGGCCGAAAGCGGGCAGCGGATCGTTCGCCGCTGCGGGGCGCGACGGGCGGAGGCGGCGCACCCAGAGCGGGAGGCGGCGCTGGCCGCGGGCGCAGCAGGTGTGGCTGCCGGCGGAGCGGCCGGCGGCTTGCTCGGCTTGTTCAGCATGCCGGCCTTCGCGCGCTCGAGACCCTCGGTGGCCTCCGGTCGCCGCTCTTCATGCGCGTTGGTCGTGCGGCGCTGGGCATCGGCCGCCTCACGATAGTCGCCGAGCTTCTTCCCAGATGCGGGCGACCTTGCGAGCGAGCTCTGCGCGGGATGCCGGGTCCTCTTCTGGTGCGCACCGCGTTCTCGTAGAGCTGCACCATCCTTTGTAGTCTTCGAGCCTCGGTATAGAGCGCGAGCAGCTGATCGGTGACTTGGGTGTCGGACGGCGGTCGTAGGCGCTGAGATCTTGAGCGGCACCGGTTGGATCGTCGAGCTTGCCGGAGGTCGGCGCGTCGGGCCAGCAGCTTTCGCACCAACGGGCCGTCGAACACCTCCTCGAGGGCGCGGGACAGAACCGCCTCGACCAGGACGGTGATCTCCCACCTCTTGCGCGAGCTTCCTGTCGAGCGCTGCCGAGGCCCGCGTCGTCCACGTGGGTCACGATGGCGTCCCCCACCCATTTGAACGCCTTGTTGACGTCAGCCAGCGTCTCCGCGGAAGGCGAGCTGAGAAGCCCTACGCAGGAGCGCGCTACGCGTGCGCCCGCCGTCGCGCGAACCCTGCCCGCCGGCCGCCAGCGCATCCGCCAGGGTGCTCGTGAGCCGCGTGTCGCCTCGCCGATGATCACTGGCGCGCGACACCTCCTCCAGGGTCTGCAGAGTGTCGTCCTGCACTCCGGCTCCGAGCGCGAGGTCGAAGAAGCCACGGCTTCGATCCAGGGCGTCGTGCTCCGCGGCCACCTCGGCGGCACGCGCCAGCGCGGCGAGACGATCCGGCGGCGCCTTGCAGCGCACGATCTGACGCTCGTAGACGTCGATCACGTGGCCAGGCGCCTGAGCCAACCGCCCCAAGCGGTCCAGCAGGAACTCGACTTCGCCGGGACCGACGCTGGAGAGCGCTTGCTCGCCGTGTTGAATGGCCTCTTCCGGATCGACGCCGGCGGCGACGAGCACCTCGGCTTGGCGCACCATTTCTTCGGCGCGACTCGGCCCCGTGAGATCTTGCACCAAGAGGTCGTGGGCGGCGCCCAGCGCCTCGAGATCCTGGAGCTTCACGGCCAGCTCCTCGAGGTGCTTCGCGATGCTCGGCTCAGCGCCCCGGGTGCGGATGAGCTCCTGCCCCACCTGCGCCGCGTCGGCTTCTCGTCCGACCTCGACGAAGCGCTGGAACGCCCCACGCAACGCCTCGTGGCGCTCGGCTCCGACGGGAGCTTCGGCGAACCACTCCACCAGCTTGGTCGCGACGATGCCCTTCCAGCCGAGCCGGTCACCGAGTGCGACGTAGTCGTCGCGACACGCCGCATCGCCTTGGTCGGCGACCGCCATCAGCACCGACAGCGCCTCGTCGCCCTTGCCCACCTTGTCTTCCAGGATCTCGGCGAGCCGGCGGGTCATCTTGCTGACCTCTTCGTCGTCGCCTTCGACCTCGACCAAGATGCGCATCAAGTTCGCGACGCGCGGCCAGTCCTCCAAGCGCTCGCACAGGCTCGAGAGGCGCTGCACGGCGTCGTAGTCCTCTTCGTCGAGCTCGCGGATGACGTCGAGGATTCGCACCGCGCCCCGTGGGTCGTCGAGCGCGCCTTCGTAGAGCTGTGCCAGCCGCTGAGCGATCTCGAGCTTGATGGGCGTCTCTTGGGCCACCACGAGCCAACGCTCCAGGGCGTCTGCCGTGCCCTTGGGGTCGCCCCGCTTCTCGTGGAGGGCCGCGACCTGCTCCAGCGCCTCCACGTTCTTGTCGTCGAGGTCCTTGAGGATCCGCTCGTAGCGCTCGATGGCACCCTCGGCGTCGTCGAGGCCCTCGGCCACGATGCGCGCTTCCCGCAGGAGGACCGCGATGCGGGCCGCATCGTCGGTCGAGGTCCGGGACAGTCGGTGCAGGTACTCCGTCGCGTCGGCCCACTCGCCGCGCTCTTCGGCATCATCGGCCAAAAGCGTGAGCGCCTCGGCGTCGTCGGAGTCGCCGAGCAAGAGCACCAGGCTCGCCCGCGCCGCATCCATGTCGGAAAGCTGCTCACGCTGGATCTGGGCCGCACGCTTGCGCAGGCTGACCCGCAGAGACTTCTCCGTCACCTTGTCGGCCCGCCGCAAGAGGAACGCGGCCAAATCGCCGATGCGCTCGGCTTCGCTGTAGCGCTCTTCGAGCAACAGCGCGAGCGCGTCGTTCGTCGGATCCAGGTCCGTCGCCTGCTCGAGGCGGACGGCTGCGGTAGCGTCGTCGCCCGCCGAAGCGAGATACTCGGCGGCCTTGGCGTAGAGCGCCGCCTGATCCCGGGGCTTCTGCGCGAGCTCGGCGCGGCGCTCTGCGGCATTGGCGGCCTGTTCCCAGGATTCCGCTTTGGCGAAGTTGCGCTCGGCAGCCTCCCAGAGCCCTGGGTCACCCGCCTTGGCGGCTGCCTCGGCGAACGCATCGCCCGCGGCCAGCGGCTCGTTCATCGCTTCGCGCAGCTCGCCGAGCTTCTTGAAGAGCGGGGAGCGCGCCGCGTCGTCGTGCACCGAGCCGACGTTGTCGGCGATGACTTGGGCCGCGAGGTCGAGGCGCTCGCTCTTTTCGAACAGCTTGATGGCGGTGCCGATGGCGGCTTCGTCGTCGGGCGTGAGGCTCGCGATGCGGGCCCACGCTTCACCGGCAGCCGCGAGATCCTTGCGCTTCTGTTCGTGCAGCTTGGCGAGGGCCTTCTCCATGGAGATCCGCGTCTCCACGTCCGAGGTCTGCTCCGCCTCTTGCTCGAGGAGCGTGGCAAGGTCGTCCCAGCGCGCGGTGCGCTCGAGCAAGCGCTTGAGCTGGGTCTTCGGACCGTCGTCGCTCTTGTCGAGGCTGACGAGCTGTTTCAACGCGGTGATGGCGGTATCGAGATCACGAAGCTGCGTCTCGCACAGGCCCGCGATCTCGCGCAGCCAACCCTTCCTGAGATCGGAGTCGACCCCCGGCGTGCGCGACGCCGCCAGGAGCACGTCGCGGAGCTCGGCGTACTTGCGGGTCTGACGCAAGTGCCCCTCCATGAACGTGAGAGCGTCGGGGTTCGCCGGGTCGAGCTCGAGAACCTCGAGGTACTTGGCGGCCGCTTCGCTCTTCTTGGCCTTGCGGGCCAGCGCCTCGGCCATGTCGAGCAAGCCGCGCACGCGCTCGGGGCTCGGAGCGTCGGCCGCGGGCGCCAGCGCATCGAGCATCGAGTCGTCGGCGCCCTCGTCGGACTGCATCGCGCGCGAGACCAAGCTGCGCGCCTCGCCCGCCATCGCACCTTGGGGGTTCGCCTTGAGGTATTGCGCTGCCTTGCCCGCGACCGAGCCTTCGCGACCCGACTGACCCGCGTAGTACATGGCGAGCTGGATCGCCCGGTCGTTGGCGGGCTCGAGATCGAGCGCGCAACTCGAGTACGAGAGGCCATGCTCGCCCGGATATTCCTCGGCGAGCTCGACGAACATCCGCGCTGCTTCCACCGCCTCGCTCGAGTGAAGCTGCTCGCCCGCTTGTTTGCGCTCGAGCACGAGGGCCGCAAATTGCTGCTTGAGGCCCGCGTCGCGGCCCCCGTCCACGGTGAGCGCGTGGCGAAGGGCGTCGCTCGCGCCGCCGACGTCTCCGGCCATCTTGCGCACGTCGGCCTCGTCCCGATAGAGCGCGACCTGGCGATCGGGATCGTCGGTGAGCGCAATCTCCATCGAGAAGTACGGGATCGCCTCGGCCCACTGCTGCGCCGTCTTCAGCGCCTCGCGCACCGAGTAGATGGCGTACTGGCTCTGGGGATCGTACTCGAGCGCGCGCCGGTAGGTCTCGATGGCCTTCTTCGGCTGCGAGAGCGGCGGCTCCGCCCACAGGCGGCCGAGCTCCTCGTGGATGCCCGCCACGTGGGCGCGCATCTCGGGATCTTGCTGCGCCAGCGGCGCAAGGGCCTTGGCCCGTCTCTCGAGCAACGCCACCAGCGCCTTGCTGTCCCCCTTCTCGCGGTACAGGCTGGCCAAGCGGTCGGCCGGTGCGGGCTGAGTCGGATCGCGATCGATGGCGATCATCAGCGCGCGCGCCGCACGGTGTGCGTCGCCGAGCGTCTCGGACCAGACCTGCGCGGCCTCGGTGAGCCAGTGACACGCAAAGGTCGGATCTTGGGTCGCCGTCCCCACCTTCTCGAGCAGCATCGCGTACGAACGCGGGTCACTCTGCCCCGCGTGATGCGCGTAGCGGATGGCGTCCTGATCGTGGGGGTTGTGGACCAGGCGCTGAACCAGCGCCTCCATCTCGCGGGGGTCCATGCCGGCGGCACCCTATCACGCGCCATCTTGCAGCC
>JAXLYN010000040.1:0-95841 GCA_046351435.1 Polyangiaceae bacterium | reverse complement strand
CTTGGCGCGGTCCTTCTTCACGCCGAGACCCTCGAGCAGCGAAGCGCCGAGTAGCCGGCAGGCCGCGGCCTCTTTCGCATCGCAAGCCTGCTCGAGCTTCTCGAAACCGCGCCGAGCGGGCTCGGGCTCGGCCTCGCCTCGCGAATAGAGGAAGAGCAGCGCATAGCAGGCCGCTGCTTCACCTCCGTCGCACGCGCGCTCGCACCCGCTCGCGCCGTGGCACATTCCGGGCGCAGCGGCTTCGCGAGCAGGCGCTCCGCCCCCGCATGCCGCGACGGCGAGTCCCGAAAGCACCAAGAGCGAGCGGCGCATGGCCGAGACCGTAGAACCACGCATGGCGAGAAGACAAGCCGGGGACCGCCCGCGCAGACGCCCGCGAAATGCAGCCCGGTTCCATCGGACGGAAAGCCGCTCTACCCTGGAGTATCTATGGTGAAACCCGGCGACGAGCTGGACGGCCGCTACCGCTTGCTGGCGGAGATCGGCGAAGGCGCGTACGGCGTGGTGTTCCGGGCACGAGATCTCGAGACGCGGGGCGAGGTTGCGGTCAAGGTTCTGAAGCAGGCCGCCGACGCGGAGCTCGCCAAGCGCTTCGAGCGCGAGGCACTGGCGATGGCGCGCCTACGCGGCACGGCGGCGATCTTCGTCCATGCCTTCGGGCGCACGCGCGACGACGCGCCTTACATCGTAATGGAGCTGCTGCGCGGACGCGATCTCGAAGCCTACGTCGAGGGCTCCGAAGCGCGGGGCGGACGGCTGAAGGCGCTGAAAATGCTGGAGCTCCTGCGTCCCGTGGCGGCGACGCTCGAGCTCGCGCACGAACAAGGGATCGTCCATCGCGATCTCAAACCGAGCAACGTGTTCGTGATCGACGCGGAAGCGGGCGGAGGCGTACGGCTCATGGACTTCGGGCTGGTGAAGCTGATCGGCGCGGAGAGCCTGACCTCGGCCGGCATGGTGGCGGGCACGCCGAGCTACATCGCACCGGAAGCCTGGAGCGGCGACCCGACTCGCCTCGACCACCGCATCGACATCTACTCGCTCGGGGTATTGGTGTTTCGTTTGCTTTCGGGCCAGGTGCCGCACGCGACCAAGAGCATGCTCGAGCTCTGCGCCTGGGCGACCCGCGGCGAACGGCCGAGCCTCCGAGCGCTGCGCAAGAGCCTGCCGCCTGCCATCGACGCCTGGACGCTGAAGGCCCTCGCCATCGCTCCGGCGGACCGGTTCCAAAGCGTGCGAGCGATGTGGACCGCGCTCGAGTCCATCCTCGGAGAGCAGGCTGCGGGCGCTCCGTTCTGACTCGCGCAGCTCAGCTACACTCGCCGCCGCCAGCCGCTGCCGCACACGCCGCAGGGTCTACGGTCGCGCGCGCGACGTTCACGAGTCGACAGCGCACGTTGTTGCCAGTGGGTTCGACGTTCTTCCAAGTGTCGAGGCCGGCACCGGGGAGCTTCGCGCACGCGCTGCGACAGGCGTTCTGGTCGCCGAACGTCTGAAACTCGGTCTTGCAGGCACGCGAGAGCAAGAGGCAATACGACTCGCAGTTGTCCTTGCCGCAGTGCCCATCGCCGCCAGGGCCGGTGTGCGGGCAGTGCTGGCCCGGCGCCGCAATGGAGTTGTACGCATGGTACTTGCGGCAGGCAGCGGTGTTCCCCGTCTGATCGGAGTTCTCTCCGGGGTCGAGCGTCTTGCACACGGAGAGGCACTGCTCCTCGCTCTCGTATACGGCGTTCGCCCCGCTACAAACGGCCCCAATCAAACGACAAACGTCGTCGCAGTCGGGAGCCCCTTTCGGCTCATCGACACAGGTGCCGCTCTTCAGTTGCGCGCCACCGCAGTGCAGCTTGGGGAAGCGCGCCGCGAGAGACGCTTCTGCCACGCGACACTCCACGTTGTCGCCGCTGGCGAGTTTGCCGAGATCGAAGATGGCATCGGACCGCAGGCCGGCGCACGCGGCGGCGCAACTGTCGACGTTCACGGCGGGCTCGGTGCACGCGGCAGCGAGCAGGCTGCAATATCCCGCGCAAGTGGAGCCGCAAACACCGGCGCCGAACGGTCCAGCCCCGGCGCAGTGGGAGCCGGGCTCCCCGGTGGACACGGCGAGCTCCGCCTGCACCGTGCGGCACTCGACGGAGTTGTCGGAGGTAGCCTCACCGCTCGGGAATTTCTCGCAGGTCGCCACACAGGTCGCGCGGTCGGGGTAGGCGGCCAACTCGCCCACGCAGCCCTTCATGATGGCGTCACAGTAGGCCTTGCACTCTGGGGTAGTCTGTTCCGCCTCTTCGAAGTGACGGTCTTCGATACCGATGATGCTGGCGCAACCGAAGAGCAGAACGCCGGAGGCGGCGAGCGCAGCGAGCTTCGGCCTCATCAGAATCGCCCCCCGAGAAACAGCGCCCCGGCGTGGGGGCCGAGCGCCGGTCGAAGTTGGAGCCTCGGGCGGGATGCGCTGGGAGCCGGCTCGGCCGGCGAGGGTGCCGTGAAATAGAGCACGCCGCCCGCGACGAGCGCGGACAGTCCCACACCGAAGGCGACGCTCGAAATGGTCGCCGAAGAACGTGCGTCGTCCGTCAGCTCGACGCCGCGCCGGTCGTGGCACACCGAGCCATCGCAGAGCTCCTTGGCATCCGAGTTCTTCGAGATGGCTCGGAGTCCGAAGTACGAACCGAACCCGACGCCCACGAGTCCCACACCACCGAGCACGAGGCCGATCGTGCGCTGGGTCTCGCCGGCGGTCTCGCGGTCTTCCGCGGGTGCCGGGGGCGTGACGGGCGCCACCGTCGGCGCGGGCATCGGCGCGGGCTCCGGCGCAGCGACGGGCGACGCCTCGGCTTCGAGAGCCGGCACTTCGACCGTCACGCTGTCTTGCTCGGCCTTCACCGTCACCCGTTTCGACCAAGCTTTGGCCTTCGGGGCGCTGGCTTCGATGTCGATCTCGCCACCGTCGACCGGCAACGCGACACCCCAGAGCTCCTTGGCGATGACGGTTCCACCTCGCCGAATCACGATGCCCTCGAGCGCCGTGTTGGCGGAAGCCACGTTCACCGTCAGTCGGCTGAGCCGCGGCTCCAGGCGCTTCGCGCGATCTTCGCCGGCGTCGGCGCGTTCGGACTGTCCCGCAGCTTTGGCTTGGGACGCACCCTCACGAAACGTCGCCCAGGCGCTGGCGATGCGACCACTCTTCTCGTAGCAGTCTGCCAGGTAGAGCAACGTACCGATCCCGGGATCGAGTCGCTGACTCTGCTCGAACTTGGCGCAAGCCACGTCGTACTTGCCGGCATCCATCGCCTTGCGGGCGTCGTCGAAGAGCGCTTCGGCTGCCACCTTCGAATCCGCCGATTGAGCGCGCGCCATGCCGTGCCACGCTCCGACCAGAGCCAGCGCCAGCGCCCAACATCGCACCCGAGAGTCGACGCTCATGAATCCGTGGAGACCTCGGGCCAGGTTTTCATGATCCGCTTCAGCGACGCCCGCCGAAGTCGCTCGGGACCGGAGGCTTGGGAGTGGGCTTGGATCGCTCGGGCGCGTGGACCTGCACCCGACTCGGCCGCTTCTGTGGAGCGGGTGCGACCGATGGCGCGGGGTCGACGACGGCCGTCCCGGTGAGCGCGGCCTCGGCGGGCATCGGCAGAGCCGCAGGCTCGACGTTGGGCGCGTGGGCCTCGCTGGTCGGCGGCGCGACCGGCGGCGGCGGCGCCGCGACGGCGGGACTGGCGCTCGGATTCGCGCTGGCAGAGGTGTGGGTCACCCCCCAAACCACCAGCGCCACGGCGGCGAGGACCCCCACGCCCGCGAGGGTGAGAAGCTTGGTCTTCTTGCTCGGAGAAGCGCCCGGCCCGCCCGTTTTGCCCCACGAATCCAGCGTGCGCTCAGCAGCGGCCTTGGAGCCGCTCACCTCGGTGGCTTGGTTGGCGAGCGACTCGGAGGCTGTGGAAATGGCGGCGACCGCGACGTCGGGATTCGGAACGGCGCCGGCAAGTGAGGCGTGGCTGGTGAGCGTAGCGCTGACGCGCGACGCGCGTTCCGCGTGGACGCGAGCGTCGGGCGCGAACGGAACCAGTGCGAGCGCCATCTCTCCCACGCTTTGCCAACGCTCGGCCCGATCCTTCGCCAATGCCTTGGCGACGACGACTTGGAGCGCCTCGGGCACGTCGTTTCGGAATTGAGAGAGCGGGGGAGGCAGCTCGTTCAGGAGCGCATTGCAGAGCTGTGGAATGGACTCGGCGACGTACGGCGGTCGATTGGCGAGGAGCTGGAACAAAATGGCTCCGAGCGCCCAGAGATCCGTGCGCGAGTCGACGGTCTTGGCCGAATGCATTTGCTCCGGCGACATGTAGAGCGGAGAACCGATGAGCGCCGAGGTGGCAGTGAGAGAGAGATCTGCGCTCGAGCCACCGGTCACGGACTTCGAGATCCCGAAATCGAGGACCTTCACGAGCCGAGACCCGTCGGCCCGGTGTGCCAGGAACAAGTTCGCCGGCTTCAGATCTCGGTGGACGATTCCCGAGGCATGGGCCTCGGCGACGGCCTCGCAGGCTTGCAGGACGTAGCCAACGGCCTCCGCCACCGGAAGCTGTCCGCGAAGCACCAGCTCGTGGCCGAGGTCATGGCCCTCCAAGTACTCCATGACCATGTAGGGAACGCCGTCGTCGGCGGTGCCCACGTCGAGGACGCGCGCCACGTGCTCGCTCCGGATCTTGACGGCCGCCCGAGCCTCACGCCGGAAGCGCTCCGCTGCGTCGGTTCGCTTGGCGATTTCCGGAAGCAAGAACTTCACGGCAACGCGCTGCTCGAGCTCCCGGTGGCGGGCCGCCACCACGACGCCCAACCCACCCTACCCCAGGAGAGACTCGGCTTCGAACTTGCCGGCGATGACGTCGCCGGGACGAACCGGAGAGTTCTCCATGGGTCCGCATTACCTTACGTCAACGTGGCCCGCCAGGGAACACCCGCCCCTTCGCGAATCCGATTTTTCGCCGGCTTGGCTGTACGGAAATTCTCCAGCTCGCCGAAGCTCGGGGATCAGCGTACACCCAGCGCACGTATGAGGCCTTCGATGTACCGGCGCATTCTCCAGGGATGGACTCTCGCGGCGCTCTTCTCGGCGTGCAGCTCGGGCGGGGACGGGGGCGGCGTCACGTTCGATGCAGGTGACGCGGCGGGGGGAAGCAGCGTCGGTGGCGCGGGCGGGACAGGAACGAGCGGGTCGGGGGGCTCGCTGGCATCGGGTGGATCGGCCGGGGCTTCCGCGAGCTCGGGTTCGGGCGGTGCGTCGGGCGGGGGATCGAGCTCGGGCGGAACCTCGGGGGTAGGCGGCACGACCTCGGGCGGGGGCGCGAACTCTGGCGGCAGCTCGGGTCTCGGCGGAACGTCGGGCTTCGGCGGGACATCGGGAGACGGAGGGTCGAGCGGTTTCGGCGGCACGTCCGGTATCGGTGGAACTTCCGCTTCCGGTGGAACTTCAGGAGGTGGCGGCAGCTCGGGCTTCGGCGGGACCTCGGGCTTCGGCGGAACCGCATCGGGCGGAACGTCGGGCTTCGGCGGGACCTCGGGCTTCGGCGGAACCGCATCGGGCGGAACATCGGGCTTCGGCGGAGCTGGCTCGGGTGGAACGGGTGGAGCCACTTGCACGCCGAATTGCACTGGAAAGACCTGCGGGTCCGACGGCTGCTGGAGCATCTGTGGCAGCTGCGTCGGAGACACCACGTGCAGCGGCGGCTCCTGCCAGCCGTGCACAGCGGCGTGCCCGACGCTCAAGGCCCCGTCGTTGCCGCCGAGTCTGGCCTGCACGCCGAGCAGCGACTGCTCCACGTGCGGCAAGCCCAGCTGTGGCGGACCGCGTTTCGCAGTGACCTGCAGCGGGACGCCGGTCGGCAGCGAGTATCCAGGCCCCGACATCCCCGGCTGCCAGTGGAAGCAGACCAACACCTTCTGTTGCCCCGCCGGGTGCACGCGCTACTCGGGGTTCGATGCGGTCTGCGCGCAGAAGGGACTCGGCTCGGTGGGTCGCGCCTGCACCCTCGGCGCAACGCTTCCGGCGTCGTGCAAGCAGCTGACCGCCTACACCGTCGGTAGCTACGTGCCCGCGTGCTGCACGAACTGAAAGCGAGACGGAAGAGCCCTCACTGGGGCACGTCGTTACCCACGGCGTGACGCAAGCGGATCTCGGCGATCCTCAGCTCGATGCGCGCGTTCACCTCGGCGAGCCGCGCGGAGAGGAGCTCCGTCTCGGCGTCGATGACTTCGGTGGTGGTGGCCTTGCCCACGCGATAGAGGTCGACGGCAACGCGATACGCTTCCTCGGATGCGGCCACTCCGCGGCGGGTGCTCTTCAGAGCACCTTCTGCCTTCTCGCGCGAGAGGTAGTGAAGCGCGACCTCCTGCCGGATACCGTCCGACAGCGCATTTCTCTGGGCCTCCACGCTGCGCGCCGAGGCATCGAGTTGCGACGACTGGGCGCCGGTCACGAACACGTCGGTCACGTTCCAGGTCGCGGCGATGCCCACCGACCAGGTCGTGCGCCAGCGGTCTTGCTGAGGGAAGTAGCGCTGGTTCGGGTTGGCGTACGTCACGTCGCCGAAGGCATCGAGGCGGGGATAGCTCCCGACGCGCACCGCCTTGGCCGCGAGCCGTGCGGCGCGGCTGGCCTCGCCGAGGGCGCGGAGCTCGAGCCGCTTGCCGAGGGCTGCTTGGGTCAAGCCATCGAGGTCTCCGGGCGTGCGCGCCAAGGGCGCGCGGATGTCTTCTCCCACCTCGTAGTGACGAGTCTTCTTGTCACCCATCAAGATGGCCATCTGGCGTTCGGCGAGATCGCGGAAGGTCTTGGCTTCCAGCACCACCTGTTCGGTGTTCACCGCCAGCGCTTCGAGTCGCATCAGATCGGCTTTGGTGATGACGCCGAGCTCGAAGGCGGGCTTCGCGTCTTTCACCCGCGCGCGCGTGCGCTCGAGGGACTTCTCCGCGATGGCGACTCGCGCCTTGGCGCGGAGCCAGTCGTAGTAGAGCGCCTGGGCGTCCGAGCCGACCTTGAGCTTCTCGGCCTTGGCCGCCAGCTCCGCCGAACGGCGATTGGCCGACGCTCCTCCCGAAGCATTGGAGAGGCGGAGCACGTAATCCGAGATGGGGACCGTCAGCGTGGCGTTCAACGAGTAGACGTCTTGCAGGCTCGGGAACGAGAAGCTGGCAGCGCCGACCGGCACGCCGCCCGAGTCGAGCACGCACTGCGCTGCCGGATTGCCGGGGCACGGCCCGACCCCCAGAGGCCCGGGGTTGGCGGCGCCCACCAGCGCGCCTCCCAGACCGCCTTCGGTCTTCGAGAGGCGTGTGTACGAGGCCTTGGCCGTCAGTCGCGGGAAGAACTGGGCCGTCGTCTCGTCGACGCGCGCGCGCGCCGCGTCGATCTCGGCGAGACGCGCTCGCACGCTGCTGCTGTTCGCCACGGTCTTCTGCGACAGCGTCTCGGGCGTGAGCCCGCCCGAGACGGGCGCGAGGACCTGCGCGGCTTCGTCCGCCTTGGGGGCTTCCGCGACCTCCGCGTCACGCCGCACGGGCGCCGGCGCGGTCGGGGCCTCCGGAGCAGGCGGTTCGACGGGAGCGCCGGGCTGTGCGGACGCCGAAAATGGCAGGAGGGAGATTCCGAGCAGGAAGAAGAATGAACGTTTCAATGGCTTTCGCTTTCGTTGGAGGTTCGCGCGGCTGCGTCTCCCGCCGGTAGAGGAGTGGGAATCAGTTGCCGAGTGAGCCAGCGCACGGGGCGACTGTGCCCAAGGCCATCCATGAAGGTGTAGACCACCGGCACCACGACGAGCGTGAGCGCGGTGGAGGTGAGCAAGCCCCCGATCACGCACACCGCCATCGGCGCGCGCACGGCGCCGCCTTCGGACAAGGCCAGCGCGACGGGCAGCATCCCGAAGATCATGGCGGCCGTCGTCATGACGATGGGGCGCAAGCGAATCACGCCGGCTCGCACCAACGCTTCGCGCAACTCTTCACCCTCGGCCCGCAGGTGATTGGCGAAGTCCACGAGCAAGATCGCGTTTTTTGTCACGAGCCCCATCAGCATGATCACGCCGATCATCGAGAAGATGTTCAGCGTCATGCCCGACACGAACAGCCCGCCGAAGGCCCCGACGACCGAGAGCGGGAGCGACAACATGATGGTGATCGGTTGAACGAAGCTGTCGAATTGCGCCGCGAGGATCATGTAGACCAGCACGATGGCGAGGATCAGCGCGATACCCATGTAGCCGAAGGACTCGCCCATGATGTCGGCCATCCCGGCGTAGTCGGACGTGAGGTGCGAAGGCACGACGCGCTTGGCCGCCACGTCGACCGCCTTCTTCGCCTCGCCCAGGGGCAAGCCCTGCGTGCCCGCGAGAACGGTGATCTGCCGCTGCCGCGCTTGGCGCTCGATTTGGCTCGGGCCGAGCCCGCGGTCCAAGCGAACCACGTTGGACATCTCCACGAGCTGACCGCTCACGGCGCGAACCTTGAGGTTCGCGAGCTGGTCGATGTCCCGACGCTGTTCTTCGGGCAGTTGCATCACGATGTCGTAGGCGTCTGCGCCATCTTTCAGCTCGCTGACGGCGTCCTGGGCGATGAGCGCGCGCACGGTGGAGGCCACGCTGGCCACGGGGACGCCGAGGCTGGCTGCCCGCTCGCGGTCCACGTGGATCTCGAGCTCGGGCTTGCCGCCTCGATAGGTGGTGTCGAGGTCGACCAGCCCCTGCACCGACGACAGCTCGCTCTTCAGGGCGCTCGTGACACGCACGAGCTCGTCCATGTCCTTGCCGCGCACGTTGAACTGGATCGGCTGCTGCCGGAATCCGCCGCCACCTCCCACCGCGTTGATGGGTTGAGCGGTCACCTTCACGTCAGGCACCTTGCCGTAACGCTGACGCGCCCACGCCATCAAGTCTTCCTGGTGGAACTTGCGCGCCGAAGCGGACGTCATCACGACCTGGATCGAGGCCTGGTTCGACTGGCCCTGCGCACCGCCGGAGACCGTGGTGAAAGTGTTGCGGACGCCCGTCGCTCGTTCGCGCACGTCGGCCGCGATGGCCTCGGCCACCTTGCTGGTCGCGCTCAACGAGGACCCCGTCGGCAGCTCCACCTGGAGCTCGAACTGCGCGCGGTCTTCGGGCGGCAAGAACTCCGCCTTCACACGGCTCACCAAGACGAACGACGACAAGAGCGCCAGCGTAGCCAGCCCGAGGGTGACCAGGCGATGCGCGAGCGCCCAGCGCACGATGCGCCCGTAGGTCTGATCGGCCCAGTCCAGGACGCGCTCGATGGCGCGGAAGATCACGTTACGGCGTTGGCCGTGACCTGCACCGAGGAAGCGCGACGAGAGCATCGGCGTCAACGTGAACGACACCAACATGGACACGGCGACGGCCACACTGACGGTGATGCCGAATTGGAAGAAGAAGCGCCCGATGATGCCCTTCATCAACGCCACCGGCACGAACACCGCCAGAATCGACGAGGTCGTGGCGAGCACGGCCAAGAAGATCTCCGCCGTCGCGCTGGAGGCCGCCTGCATCGGGCTCTTTCCGAGCTCGAGGTGCCGGTGGATGTTCTCGATCACCACGATGGCGTCGTCGATCAAGATGCCGATGGAAAGCGACAGCGCCAGCATCGTCATGTTGTTGAACGTGAACCCGAGCCACTGCATGAAGGCGAAGCTCGCCACCACGCTGGTGGGGATGGCCACCGCGCTGATCAACGTGGCGCGGAAGTCGCGCAAGAAGAGCCAGATGATCAGCACCGCCAAGAATCCGCCGAACACCAAGTCGAATTGGACGTCGGCGATGGAGTGCTCGATGAACACGGAGTTGTCGGTGGGCACCGTGAGCACGGCTCCGGTCTTCTCGATACGGGGTCGCAGCGCCTCGAGCTCGTGACGCACACGCTCGGCCACGGCCACCGTGTTCTCGCCGGATTGCTTGCGAACGACCAAGGAGACCGCCGATTTACCGTCCAAGAACGAGGCGCTCTTGGCGTCCGCGACGCCATCCACCACGCGGCCGACGTCGCGCACGCGCACGCTGGTGCCCCGTGGGTTCGGGATCAGGATCTGTTCGAGCTCGGCGGCGTTCTTCACCTCGCCTTTGGTCTTGACCGAGAATTCGCGCGCGCCCTTCTCCACGCTGCCGGCGGGCAGGTCCATGTTCTGAGCACGCACGGCGCCCGCGACGTCGTCCACGCTGAGGCCGAGCCCAGCGAGCCGGGCCGGGTCGAGCAGGATCTTGATCTGGCGCTCCCGCCCGCCGATCAAGTCGACCCCGCCCACGCCCGCGATCCGCTGGATCCGTTCCTTGACCACGTCGTCGGCGAGCTCGGTCAGCGCGCGTGGGCCTAGGTTGCCCGACAGGGCGATGGACATCACCGGCGTCGCTCCCACGTCGAACTTCTGCACCACGGGTGGGTCGATGCCGGGCGGGAGTTGACCCGTGACACCCGAGATCTTGTCTCGAATGTCCTGCATCGCCTGGTCCACCTTCACCTCGAGCTCGAACTGCACGACGACCTGCGTCACGCTTTCGAGGTTCACCGAGCGCAGGACCTTGATGCCGCCGAGGGTGTTCACCGCCTCTTCGATGGGGTCTGCGACCTTGGTCTCCATCGTCTCCGGATCGGCTCCGGGGTAGACGACGGTGATGGTCACGACGGGGAACTCGACGTTGGGGAACAGGTCCACGCCCATGCGTGGATAGGCGAGCACACCGAAGACCAAGAGCGCGGCGATCAGCATCACCGCGAACACGGGCCGGCGTATCGAAACGTCCGCGAGCTTCACCGCTTCGGCTCCGGCGTGGCAGGCGCTGCTCCCGCGTCTCGGTCCCCGAACTCGACCTCGGCCAGCATGCCCGGCTTGAGCTTGCCGTCGGCGTTTTCGAGCACGGCGACGACCTCGACGCTCCGGGTGAGCGCGTCGACCGCTGGGTTGATGCGGTCGACGCGCGTCATGCGTTCGATGTCGACGGCGGGCAAGCGCATGCGGATGTTGCTGCCGGGGCCGAGCGTCAGGAGCGCGCGTTCGGGAAGCCGCGCGCGTAGCTCGATGCTGCTCACGTCTTGCACCACCAGCACCACGGTGGGCGGCATCATGGTCACCGTCTCGCCGACGCTCTTCAGCTTCGCGGTGACCACACCGTCGATGGGAGAGCGGACCGAGGTATCCCCGCTCGCCTTCTGGGCCATGCTGACGGCGACCTTGGCCTGGGAGACGGCGCTCTTCGCGTTGTCGTAACGCGCCTGCACTTGGTCGAACGTGGCGGGCGCTACCGAACCCTTGTCGTAGAGCTCTTTCGTCCGCTTGTAGTCGATCTCGGCGGCGCGAAGGCCCACCTGGGCAGCTTCGAGGATCGCCTTCGCCTGTCGAACCGAAAGGTCCGCCTGGGCGGACTCGAGCCGGAAGAGCAGCTGCCCTTTCTTGACGCGGTCTCCCTCTTTGACCGCCACGTGCGAGAGCACGCCGGTCGCCTTGGGTCCGAGCTGCGCCTCCGCCTTCGCGTACAGCGTTCCCGTGCCGGAGAGCCGTGCGCCGTCCGCAGCCCGTGCCGCGTCGGGCACTTCCTCCGCCGAGGCCACCGGCGGGATCGCCGGTTCGGGCACTCCGCTGCCCGTCGCGGGTCCGAGCTCGGCTTTGCCCGCGGCCGACTTGCAGCCGCCGACTGCCAGCGAAAACCCCATCAGCCCAATCCAGACACTTCTCATGTCGCAGTCATCCCTTCGAAGAACAGCGCTACGAGCACCTGCGCCTGGGGCGCCAAGGGCTCCTGTCGATCACTGCGGATCCATGCGAACAGCGCTCCGCGCACCGCGCCGGTGAACAGCGCTGCGAGCACTCGAGGAGACGCATTCCCGCGCAGCACACCTTGCTTCGACGCCTCGAGGAAGGCCGCCTCCACGAGGGCCGCGACCTCCATCTCCGCTGCGGCGTCGCGGGCGCACATCCCCGGCGTCGAATGCTGCTCGAACGGCTCGCCGAGCTCGGCCAGTATGGCGAAGATGGCGTTCTGCCGCTCCATGTGGGCGAAGAGCCCTTCGACCATCGCTTCGACGCGCGCCTTCGGATCACCGAGAGCGGTAGCCCGACGCATGATGGCGAGCGCCTCCTCGCGGCCGCGATCGGCGAGTGATTCGAAGACCGCTTCCTTGCTGACGAAGTGCTTGTAGAGAGTCCCGACCGAAATGCCGGCCTCCCGGGCGATGTCGGCCATTTTCGCGGCGTGGTAGCCGTCGCGGAGGAAGAGCCGTTCGGCCGCCGCCAAGACCGCTTCGACGTAGGCGGTCTTGGCGTAGCTCCGGATGCTGCTTCGGAGCTGACCTCTCGGGGGCTCGGGCTCTTGGCTCACGCGGGAACCGGGTAGCGCTTGAAGTCACTGTTCGCAAGAGTGAACATTGATTCACAGCACAAAACCCAGCGCCTTCGTGAGACGGCGGGCGGGGCTGGAGCGGCGGCTCCAGGCGGGACCCACGGGGCGAGCCCCTGGCGAACCGGCGACGGAGCAGCTACGAAGGAGCGTCGCTCGGGGCGCGGCTCCTTGGGGAGCAGCTGAGAGGAACCCGCAAAGACCTGATCCGGTTCGGACCGGCGGAGGGAAGCGACGCACGGTGCCCCCGGCGTCCTTCCCGTTTGGAAAAGAGAAGGAGCCCGATGCAGCCAACGACATTGCCCCTCCGTGGCGCCACGAATCCATCGACCGGATCCCAAGGCACGAGCCCGGGTTCGTTCGCCAACACGAGCGACGTGGGCGGACCGCTCGCCTTCTCTTCCCCGGACACCCCCGGCATGCCGTCGCCGAGCGACAAGAGCGCTTGGGACTTCTTGCCCGCGGGCTGGTCGCGGAAGAGCGACGGCTTCGCGGCAGCGCCGCCCGGGTTCGAACCGGTGACGCAGCTCGAGCACGCGCGCCTCGGCCATGTGACGCCCGAGATGCGGCGCGTCGCTCAACGTGAGCCTCACCTCACCCCCGAGCAGGTCCGCGACGAGGTCGCAGCGGGCCGCATGATCATCCCGGCCAACCGCGTGCACCTCGGCTACGGCCTCGACGCCATGTGCATCGGGCGCGCGAGCCGCACCAAAGTGAACGCGAACCTCGGCGCTTCGCCGGTCTCCAGCGGGACGCACGAAGAAGTCGAGAAGATGCGCTGGTCGGTGCGCTGGGGCGCCGACACGGTGATGGACCTTTCGACCGGGGGCGACGTCGACGCTTGCCGCGACGCCATCGTGCGCGCGAGCCGGGTCCCCATCGGCACCGTGCCCATCTATTCCATGATCCTCGGGCGCAAGATCGAAGAGCTGACGGAAGAGGTGATCCTGGAGACCCTCACCCACCAGGCAGAACAAGGCGTCGACTACTTCACGATCCACGCGGGAGTGCTGCGCGCGCACCTGCCGCTGGTGAAGCGCCGTCTGATCGGGATCGTGAGCCGTGGCGGCTCGCTCCTCGCCAAGTGGATGTTGGTCCACGGCCGCGAAAACCCCATGTACACGGCTTTCGACGCCATCTGTGCGGTGATGCGCCAGTACGACGTCTCGTTTTCGCTGGGCGATGGTCTGCGGCCGGGGGGTCTGGCGGACGCGAGCGACGCGGCGCAGCTCGCCGAGCTCGCGACCCTCGGAGAGCTCACGGAGCGTGCCTGGCGAAACGGCGTGCAGGTCATGATCGAGGGTCCCGGTCACGTGCCGTTCGATCAAATCGAATACAACATGAAGCTCGAGCGCCGGCTCTGCCACGGCGCGCCGTTCTACGTGCTCGGCCCCATCGTGACCGACGTCTTCCCCGGTTACGACCACATCACGAGCTGCATCGGGGCGACCGCTGCGGCGTACCACGGTGCGTCGATGCTGTGCTACGTGACACCGAAAGAGCACGTGGGCTTGCCCAAACGCGACGACGTGAAGCAGGGCTGCATCGCCTACAAGATCGCCGCCCACGCCGCCGACGTAGCCCTGGGCATCCCTGGCAGCCGCGACTGGGACGACGACCTCACGAAGGCCCGCGCAGCGCTCAACTGGGAGAAGCACTTCGAGCTCGCATTCGACGGCGACTATGCGCGCGCCCTGCACGACGAAGACTTGGACGTGGACACGGATTTTTGCGCGATGTGTGGCCACGATTGGTGCTCCGTGCGCATCTCCAAGGAGATCGTCGAGTTCCACAGCGGCAAGGCCGAGGGGTTCGAGCGCGAACGCGTGCTGAAGAGCGCCGCCCTGAGTCCGGAGCAACGTGCGACGTTGGAGCGTCGCGGCGTGCTCCCGCCGGAAGAGATCCACCGCCTCGCCAGCAAGACCAAGTCGGCGGTGGGCGTTTCGCAAGGAGCCAAAGCGAGCTGCCACTCCGATCACGTGACTCCTCAAGAAGCGGAGCGGATCCAAGCCGATCGCCTGGTGCAGCTTCGGAAGAGCGACCAACCGCGACCCGAGTGACCCCCGTCGGAGGGCCGAGCATGGCGGATCGCTGTCAGAGTTGCGGCTCCGAGGTTCGTGGCCGAATCTGTCACTTCTGCGGCAGCGTAGTCGGCCGCATCGAGACGCCCGAGGCCGAGGCCGAGGCCATCCAAGAGCTCCACGTGGCCATCAGCGAAGCTCGAGACGACAAGGCACGGGCGCGCCTGATCTCGGGCGGTCCCCTCCCCGACGACCGAGACGTGCTGCTCGACGCGGCGCTCCGGGCTACGCAACTGCTCGACCCCAAGAACTACTCGTACGAAACTCCTCACGCTGCGCTCCGCCGAATCGAAGCGGTTGCGAGCAAGCTGCGCGTGCTCGCGCCGGGTGACGACGTGGCTCAGCGCGGCGTGAACGAGCTCGAGAAGCGCCTCTCGGAGTTCCAGGCCGCCGTCGCGCGCGAAGAGCAAGCGGGCAACAAGGCCGTGTTTGGGATCCTGGTGGTGGCCGTGGCGCTGCTGGCGGCCGTCGCGTACGGCACCTGGCGACTCCTCACCGGGTGAGCTCAGCCACTTCCGGCGTCGGCGGGACAGCTGGCGCTCGGCGCCTCGCAGCCGTCGATCACGTTCTTGTTGCAGTCAGCGCGTCCCGGCAGGCAGGAATTGGTGCAGCTCCCGGCCTGGCACGACGTGCCCGGGCAGACGTTCGTGCAGCTGCCGCAGTGCGAAGGGTCGTTTCGGTCGACACAGCTGGAGTTGCAGCAGATCGAGCCGGGCGGGCAGCTCGAACAAGGGCCCGCCTCCGCCGCCGCGTCACTTCCGGCATCCTCGGCGTTCGCCACACAAAGCTGGCTCGCACTGCAGGTGTAGCCCGGCGCACATTCGCCGTTCTCGCCGCACGCCCCGCTGGCGAGCGCGTCGTCGAGGTCGTCCTCGGCGCACCCCGAGACGGTGCACGCGAGCAACACGAGGCAGGCCGAGCCGACTAGCCGCATTTGCCGTTGCTCAGGCAGCGCTTGCCCACGGTGCAGGTCACGGCTTCACAGGAGCAGAGCCCGGTCAGGCCGCAGATGCCTTTGGTCCCCGCATTGCAGCTGAGGTCCCCGGCGCAGGCGCACGCTCCCTGCTTGCAGTTGAAGCCGTCTGGGCACGCGCGGCCGCAGGCGCCGCAATTTGCCGCCTCGTTCGCCAGGTCGTGACAACCGTCCTTGCAGCAGGACTTCTCACCGCCACACGAAGGGCCACCGTTGCAGGAGCAAGCGCTGTCCTTGCAGGCCTCGCCGGTGCCGCACAGAACGTCACTGCACGAGCAGCGCTTGATTCCGTTGACTACCGTCGGGATGCACTTGCCGTCGGTACCGCAGTCGACGTCGTCGATGCACACGCAAATGCTCTTGGCGCAGGCCGGGAGCGGCGCGCAGGCGTTGCCGCAACTGCCGCAGTTCGCGATGTCGGCGGCGGCCAGGGTTTCGCAACCATCGTCCGTGCTCGGCGAGATCGGCGTCTTGCAGTCGGCGAAGTGGATGTTGCAGAACGGGTCGCAATTGCCGTTGGTGCAAGCCATCGAGGCGACTTGCCCGGTGCCGCAGGTTCGACCGCACTTTCCGCAGTTCAGCGGGTCTTTGAGGTTGTTCACCTCGCAACCGTCGATCTTCAGCAGATTGCAGTCGCCGAACCCCGCACTGCACGAGAACCCGCAGCTCCCGGCCGAACACGTGGCGGCGGCGTTGGGCACCGGTGGGCAAAGCACGTTGCAGCTACCGCAGTGCGACGGGTTCGTCTGGGTGTCCACGCACTGGCCGCCGCAATTCACCGAAGGCGGCGTGCAGTTCAGCACGCAGCTTCCCGATTGGCAGACCTTCCCCTGCCCACATTGGACGCCGCACGCACCGCAGTTCGCGTTGTCGGTTTGCGTGTTCACGCAAGCGTTGCCGCACTTGGTGTAGCCGCCGTTGCATCCGACGCTGCACGCGCTGTTCAGGCAAACCGGGTAGCCATTCAGCGGAACCGGGAGGCAGGCGTTGCCGCAGCCACCGCAGTTCGGAAGCTGGGTCGGGTCGACGCAACTCGAGCCACACTTGATGAGCGGCGGGTAGCACGAAAACCCGCAGCTGCCGGCGGTGCACGTCGGCGCGCCGCCCTGCGGGCTGGTGCACACGGCGCCGCAGGCTCCGCAGTTGTTCGGGTCGTTCGACAGGGACACGCACTGACCGCCGCAGTTCGTGGTCCCGGTGTCGCACGAGAGCGCGCAGACTCCGTTGGAACAGACCTTTCCCGCAGCGCAGGCATTGCCGCAGCTGCCGCAGTTTTGGTTGTCGGTTTGCGGGTTCACGCAGGCATTGCCGCAAACGAGGAGCCCGCCTGCGCAGAGGGGCTTACAGCTCCCTCCGACGCAGCTCGTCGTCCCGTTCAGCGGAGCGCCACAGACATTTCCGCAAGCGCCACAGTTCTCGACGTCGCTGCCGGTGTTCACGCACGCGCCGTTGCAGGTGGTGTACCCGGAGTCGCACTCGACGGCACAAGTGCCCTCCACGCACGCAGGCGATCCGTGCTGGGCGCCGGGGCAGGCGGTACCGCACTGACCGCAGTTGGAAGGGTCGCTCGTCGCGTCCACGCACGACGCGCCACACTGCGTCGTGCCGCTGGGACAGCTCGCGGTGCAGGCCCCCGCAGCGCAGACTTCACCCGGCTTGCAGACACCGCTGCAGGAGCCGCAGTGGTTGGCATCGCTCTTGACGTCGACGCACTTGTCGCCGCACTGCGAGAAGCCCGGATTGCACACGAACCCGCACTTGGCGCCCGAGCATGTGGCCTGGGCGTTGGCAGGCGCCACGCATTCGTTGTCGCAGGTCCCGCAGTGCGCAGCGTCTTTGCTCAGGTTCGCACACTGGGCTCCGCACTTGACGAAACCGGTGTCACAAGCGGTCTCGCATTTGCCCGAAACGCACAGCGGCTTGCCGTTGGTGGGGGCGGTGCAAGCCGCGCCGCAGGCGCCGCAATGCGCGACGTCGGCGGCGAGGTTCACGCACGACGCGCCGCACTGGAAGAGCGTCGCGCTGCATGCGGTGTCGCACTTGCCGGCATTGCAGACTTTCCCGGTGGCGCAGATGGTTCCGCAAGCCCCGCAGTTGTTGGGGTCGGTCTGTTGATTCACGCAACCCTGGGCGCCGCACGCCGAGAAGCCCACGTCGCAGGTGACCCCGCACTTGCCCGCTTGGCAGGTCCGCGCGCCGTTCCCTTGGGCCGGGCACGTGGCGGCACAGGCGCCGCAATTGTCGGGATCTTGACTCACGTCGATGCAGCTCACGTCGCAGAGCTCCGCGCCGCCGGCGCACAGGAGCTGACACTCTCCCGCCGTGCAGCCGGGTGTTCCGCCCACTGGAGAGCTGCACGCGGCCATGCAGGCGCCGCAGTTGTCGACGTCGGTCACTGCGTCGACTTCGCACCCGTCGGCGACGTTCTGATTGCAGTCGAGCTGTCCGAGCACGCACTCGTTCGTACAATTGCCGTTTACACAAACCGTTCCCGGACAGGCGTGGCCGCACGACCCGCAGTGCGCCGCGCTGGTGTCCAAGTTGACGCACTGGGAGTCACAGCACTTCTCGTCGGGGCTGCACGCCGCGCAAGGGTCGGCGTCCCCTCCGTCTGGCGTGCCCCCCGTGCCGCCGGTGGCGCTCGGCTGCGCCACGTCGTCGATGCTCACGAAGCAGTTGGAAAGAACACCCGCCACGACGGCGGCGAGCCCGAAACGAAGCCAGGCACGCAGTTGCGACACGCTATCGAGACTAACATCTGCACATCTTCCCGCCTAGGCGGGCGGGGCGACGTCAGCCGCAATTCCCGCTCGGCTGGCAGCGCTGCCCGAGCGCACAGGCGACGCCGTTACACACACATGCGCCGGTCGCATTACATGCGAACGGCTTCGGCGTTCCAGCGTTGCACGCGCTCGGATTTCCGACGGGACAACGGCACTCGTTCGAGCCGCAACCGAAACCGGGCGGGCAGGTCCGACCGCAGGCCCCGCAGTTCGCGGCGTCGTCCGAAAGGTCTCGGCAGCCACCAACCGGGTCGAGCGTCGTGGGTGGGCAGCAAGCCGCCAATGCGAGACCCGCCACCCCGACGCAGCTCGAGCCGCCGTTGCAGCGGCACCCCGCCGGGGCGCAGGTCTCGCCGTAGGAACAGAGCGTGCCATTGCACCGGCAAGCGGATGACGTGTCGCAGGACTGACCCGAACCACACTGCGCCGCCGACGTGCAGCCGCACACGAACGCCGCGCTGACGCCGAGGCAGGCGAGCGGGGGCGGGTTCCCCGTGCCGCCCGTGCCGCTCGTACCGCCCATGCCACCCACGCCGCCCGTCCCGGCCGTGCCTCCGGTGGCGATCGTGCCCCCGGAACCGGTCGTGCCTCCACTCGCGGTCGTCCCTCCCGTACCGCTCGTGCCACCGACGCTCGTTCCCCCCGTTCCTCCCGTGGCGCCGATGCCTCCGCTTCCGGTTCCTCCGACTCCACCGGTACCGCCGCTGCCCGGAGCCACCTTCTGGCACACGACGCCCACTTCTCCGCAGTTCTGGCCACTGTAGTTGGTTTCGCAACCGGTGTCGGGGTCGCCACCGACCGAGTCGATCTTGCCTTTCGAGCAATACGGATCACAGACGCCGCCGACGCACGAGAGGCTGAGCACGCCGCTGCGCCAGGCACGCATCGTTGCACGCCCCACAGTGGCGCGGGTCGATCTGCGTGTTCTCGCAGCCGTCGTTCAACGACGGATTGCAGTCGACGCTGCCCGTCGTGCAGCTGTATCCGCAGACGCCGCCGACGCAGGTGGGCGTGCTGAGCGGATGAGAAGCGCAGACTTGCCCGCATTGATTGCAGTTCTGGGGATCCGAGTTCAAGTCGACGCACTGACCACCACAGTTGGTCTGCCCGGTCGGGCACTTGAGCACGCAGCTCCCCGTGAGGCACACCTCGCCCGCCTGGCACTGCTTGCCGCACAGCCCACAGTTCGCCGGGTCCCCGCTCAGATCGATGCAAGCCGTCCCACACTTCGTGTAGGGCGAGTTGCAGTCGAACGAGCAGGCGCTGCTGGCGCAGAGCGCATAGCCATGCGGCGGCGCGGGCTGGCACGTGTTCCCGCAGCCTCCGCAATTGGGGAGCTGTGCTGGGTTGACGCAAAAGGCGCCGCACTTGATCAGGCCGTTGTTGCAGACGAAGCCACAGTTGCCGCCGTTGCAGGTCGGTGTGCCGCCGACCGGGAACGCACAGGTGTTGCCACAAATCCCGCAGTTCTGCACGTCCGAGCCGAGGGCGACGCACTGGCCGTTGCACTCCGTGGTGCCGGACGGACAGTTGGCCGTGCACACTCCGTTGGAGCACACCTTTCCCGTCGCACATGCGTTGCCACACGACCCACAGTTGACGGGATCGGTTTGCTTGTTGACGCACGCGCCCGAGCAAACCGACTGGCCCGACGGGCAGCTTTGCACGCACGCCCCCGTTGCGCAGCTCACGCTCCCCCCGGCGGGGGACTGGCAAGCGTTTCCGCAACTCCCGCAGTTGAGCACGTCGCTCGAAGTGTTCACGCACTGGGTGCCGCACTTCGCGAACCCGGCGTTGCACTGAATGTCGCAACTGCCGTTCACGCAGGCCGGCACGCCGTTGGGCCCACCAGCGCACGCTGTGCCACAGGCCCCGCAGTTCAGGGGGTCGGTCTTCGTGTCCACACAAGCCGAGCCGCACTTCGTGGTGCCGGTCCCGCAGTTGAGCTCGCACTTTCCGGCAGAACAAACCTCGCCGCTCGCGCACGCGTTACCGCAGGCGCCGCAGTTCTGCGCGTCCGTTTGGCTGTTCACGCACTTGTCCCCGCACTTGGCGAAGCCCGTGTCACAGACGAAGCCGCAGGTCTTCCCCGCACAAGTCGCCTTGGCGTTCGCAGGGGCATCGCAACCCTTGCCGCAGGCGCCGCAATTCGCCAGGTCGTCGTCCAGGTTCACGCAGGCGCTGCCACACGCCGTGTAACCCGAATCACACGTCGTGCCGCACGCCCCGTTGCACGTCGCCTTGCCGTTCTGCGGCGCGGGGCACGTGGTGCCGCAGCCACCGCAGTGATCGATGTTCTTCGCGAGGTCGACGCACGCCGCCCCACACTGGGTGAGTCCAGTCCCGCACGTCGCGGCGCACACGCCCACGCTGCACACCTGCCCCGTCGGGCAGATCTGGTTGCACCCGCCACAGTTCGAAGGGTCCGAGCTCGAGTCGATGCACGCATCGCCGCAGGCGGCGAACCCCGGATCGCAGCTGGCTCCACACTTGCCCGCCGTGCACGTGCGGGAACCCTTGTCGACGTTCGGGCACTCCTTGGCGCACCCTCCGCAGTTCTCGGGGTCGCTCCCCGTGGTGCGGCACTCGATTCCACAGAGGACGTCTCCCGTCTTGCACGTGAGCTGGCAAGCACCCGAGACGCACGTGGCCGTGCCGCCGACCGGCTCGCTGCACTCGGCTTCGCAAGCGCCGCAGTTCTTCGGATCGGTGGCGGCTTCGACCTCGCAACCGTTGACGACGTTGTTGTCGCAGTCGAGGCTTCCCAGCGTGCACGTGTTGGTACACGCGCCGTTCTCGCAGGTCGTGCCAGGACACTTCTTGCCGCATCCGTTGCAGTTCTTCGAGTCGGCCTTGAGATCGACACACTGATTTTCGCAACAGGTCTCGCCCGTCTTGCACAGCGAGCACGGGTCGACGTCCTGGCCGGCGTCGGAGCTACCCCCGGGTTTGACGCACACGCCCGTGGGTGAGCCGTCCTTCGGGCGGCACACGTAGCCGTCGGCGCAATGACCTTTGGCGTCGCAGGCGCCTCCTTCGAGGTAGCTCGAGAGGTCGTCGGCGGCGCAGCCCAGCTGTCCGAGGACGTTCCAAAGCACGAAGGCCAGTGGCACCGTCACGAGCCGAAGCAGCGTCGTCTTCTTTCGTTGGGTCATCCGAGCCTCCTCTTCGAACCGCGGTGTACCGCGGAAGATCCGTCCAAACGCGTCGCTAGCCGCAGGTGTCGGACGTAATGCAGCGCTGACCCTTGGCGCAGGTCTTGCCGCCGCACACGCACTGCCCCTGGCTGCCGCAGGTTCCGGCCAGGCAGTCCTGGGGCGCATCGCAGAAGCACTGGCCGAAGCCGCACGCGAACCCCGTCGGGCAAGCGTGACCACAGGCCCCGCAGTGCGCCGGATCGGAAGCTACGTCGCGACACCCGGCAAGCGGACAGCAGACCGGAGTACCCAATAGGATCGGGCCGCAAGCCGGCCCGCCGTTGCAGCTACAAACCGAGCTCAGCGCCGTGGGCTCGAAGTCGATGGCACCGCTGATCCCGGACTTGCACACTTCGCCGGGAGCGCACGAAGTCCCGTCACAATAGCAGGTATCCCCGCTACAGCCGTCGTTCGCCGACGAGTTGGTCGCGCAGT
This sequence comes from Polyangiaceae bacterium, assembly GCA_046351435.1. Lineage (GTDB taxonomy): Bacteria > Myxococcota_A > Polyangia > Polyangiales > Polyangiaceae > JADJKB01. Next base: position 73,992 of record JAXLYN010000040.1, on the reverse strand, counting down.
CGCTCGGTTGCTTGCAGACGCAGGTGAGCGGTGGGCTGGCCAGTTTCGGATCTTCGCAGCTGAGCGAGCCCGGTGCTGCACTCGGGCAGGCGACCCCGCAGCCTCCGCAGTTGCTCGAGTCGGCGTCGGCCTCGCAGCCATCGTCGGCGACCGTGCCCGGGGGCTTCACGCAGTTGACCTTCCCCCACAGGCACGTCGAAACACAGAGTCCGTTGCTGCACTCGGCGCTCATCACTCCGTTCTGCGAGCACGCTCGGCCGCAAGCGCCGCAGTTCAGCGGGTCGACCGCCACGTGGGTCTCACAGCCGGGCGCGCCCGGGATGCAGTCGGTGTATCCGGGGTTGCACACCAGCCCGCACAGGGCAGAGGCGCAGCTCGGCGTGGCGTTCGGGCCACCCGGGCACACGGTGCCGCAGTTTCCGCAATGCAGCGGGTTCGTTTGGCGGTCCACGCACTGGCCGCCGCAGTTGAAGAGCGGCGGCGCGCAGCTCGCCACGCAGCTTCCGTTTTGGCAGACCTTGCCCGAGACGCACAGGTTGCCGCAAGAGCCACAGTTCTGCGGGTCGATGTCGGTGTTCACGCACCCGTTCCCGCACTTGGTCAACGAGCCGTTGCATTCGAAGGTGCAGGTGCCGGAAGAGCAGACCGGATAGCCCCCGGACGGTGCGCCGCAGCCGACCCCGCACGCACCGCAATTCGCTTCGTCCTCCTGGAGATTCACGCAGGCGGAGCCGCACTTGGTGAGCGAACCGCAGCTGAACCCGCAGTTGCCTCCGGAGCAAGTCGCCGACCCTCCCGGCGGCGCGGGGCAAGCGTGTCCACACGAACCGCAGTTCTGGGGGTCACTGCTCACCACCACGCACTGCCCGCTGCAATCCTGGGCCGGCAACGTGCAGCTCCCAGCGCACTTGCCGTTGGAACAGACTTGGCCCGTGGCGCACTGCGTGGCGCAGTCACCGCAATGGGTGGGATCGGACTTGGTGTTGACGCAAGCTCCGCCGCAGAGCGCGAGGCCCCCCGCACAGCTGGTCTTGCACACTCCGGCCACGCAGCTCGTGATGCCGCCCGAAGGCGGCGCCGAGCACACCGTTCCGCAGTCGCCGCAGTGCGCCGGGTCGTTGGAGGTATTGACGCAGGTGCCGTTGCAGGCGGCGTAGCCGCTCGAGCACGCTACATCGCACTTACCTGCCGTACAGGCGGGCTGGCCATTGGGCGTGCCCGGGCAGGCCGTGCCACAGCCTCCGCAGTTGGCCGGGTCGGTCGCGGTGTCGACACAGGTGCCAGCGCATTGGGTGGTGCCGGTCGGGCACGACGTCACGCAAGCGCCTTTGGCGCACAGTTGTCCGGCCGGACACGCGGAACCGCAGGCGCCGCAGTTCGAAACGTCGGTCTGCGTGTCTACGCACAGGCTTCCGCACTGCGCGAAGCCGCCATCGCACACGAAGTGGCAGCTTCCCGCGTTGCACACCGGCGAGGCATGGGCCGGAGCAGGGCACCACGTGCCGCAAGCGCCGCAGTTCAGCGCGTCGCTCTTGGTATCCACGCAGAGCGCGCCGCACTTGGTGAAGCTCGCGTCACAGGCGACGCCGCAGCTCCCCGCGGTGCAGGTGGCGTATCCATTCTGGGGTTCGGGACAAGCCGCCCCACACGCGCCGCAGTGCTCGACGTCGGTTTGCGTATCGACGCAGGACGCGCCGCACGCAACGAGCTCGGCACTGCAACTGTCGGCGCAAGCGGCCTTGTCGCACACCTTTCCGGTGTCGCAAACCGCGCCGCAGCTCCCGCAGTTGTAAGGGCTCGTCGTGAGCTTGACACAACCCGCGTCCTTGCAGCTCGTGAAGCCCGGATCACAGGTTGCGCCACACTGGCCTCCCGCGCACGTACGCAAGCCATGGCTCACGATCGGGCAGGCCTGGGCGCAGCCGCCGCAGTTTTCGGGATCCGTGGCCACCTTCGTACAAGTCACGTCGCAGAGCTCGCCGCCCACTCCGCAAACGAGCTTGCACACGCCGGCGTCACAGGCAGCCTCGCCGCCCACCGGCTCACTGCACACTGCCTTGCACGCGCCGCAGTTCGTCGTGTCCTTCGCGGCATCGACCTCGCAGCCGTTCACGACGTTCTCGTCGCAATCCAGAGACCCGAGCGTACAGGTGTTGGTGCACGCCCCGTTGACGCAAGTCGTGCCGGGACACGAGGTGCCGCACCCGCCGCAGTGGAGGGAGCTGGTCAGGGTGTCGACGCACTGACCGTCACAGCACTTCTCCCCGCTCGAGCAGCTCGCGCACGGATCCGCGTCTCCGCCGTCGGTCCCCGAACGCACGCAAACGCCGTGGGACGTGCCGCTCTTCGGCTTGCAGACGAAACCGGGAGCGCACGCGCCGTGAGCGTCGCATTCGCCCGAGTCGAGGTAGCTCGAGAGATCGTCTGACGCGCACCCCACAGGCCGGAGCAGCGTGAAGAAGACGCCGCAAGCGAACAGGGCGAGCAGGCGTCTTCCGGCGTTCGTCATGCTGTTGCCTCAGAACACGCCTCGAAGCGCAGCGCCGCACTGGCCCGGACCGCAGGTCACGCCGACCTTCGCGCTCCCTTCTTTGGACTTGCCCGCCGACAGATCGAAGTAGAGCAACACACCACCGGCCACCATGGCCACCGCCCCCACACCGGCCAAGAGGCGCGCGGTCTTCTGCTGGCTCTGCATGCGATCGTACGCGTCGTGGCGCGCGAGCTGGGTCCGTTCGTTCTTGACGTCGTCCTCGGATCCCGATCGCAAGACCTCGAACACGCCGGCCCCACCCAGGGCGGCGACGCCCACGCCGAACGCAGCATACGTCCAGACACCGACCCCACGGCTCTCCACGGCGTCCTTGGACTTGGGCGCACCGGCGGGCGGCGCCGCCGCCGTCGGGGTTTCGGCGGCACGCTTGGGGGTCATGGTCACCGAAACGTCGGTCGCTCGATGGGCGAGGAGCTCGAATTCCTGCTCGGCGTCCTCATGCCCTTCGAACGACAGGCGCACCCGGTGCTTCCCCGGCAGGATCTCACCCGTCCACGGGGCGACGCCGACGGGCTGATCGTCGATGCGCACCGTTGCGCCTTCGACGTTCGACAGGATGGTGACTTGCTGGCGTCCACGTTCCTGTTGGAGTTTGGTCTCCAGCTCGCCGACGCGCTTCTCGACGTCGGCGCGGTCGGGCGCGTCGGTGCTCTGTCGCAGATACTCCCTGTAGAATCGCAGCGCGCCAGCAGCGTCGAGCAGCTTGTCGTAAGCGCGCGCAGCGTTGAAGCTGAGTGCTGGACTCGGGTACTCGCGGTGCGCGTCGAGGAAAGCGTCGACGGCGTCTTTGTAGCGGCCCTCTTTGAAGGCGGCTACTCCCCGATCGAAGTGCTTCTGAGCCCGGGCCTTGGCTTCGGGATCTCGCTTCTGGGCTCCGGGGCCCGCGGCGCCGGCCTGCGCCGAGGCAGAGTTCGGGGAGCCGACCAGAAGCACGAGGACGAGCGCGCGGAGCACGAAGCGAAGAAAAGGAGCCCTGCGCATGTAAGTGGGCTTCAGAAGGTTTTCAGCTGGTCGAGGGGATCTTTTTCCGCAGGCTTCGGCTTTTCCGCGGGCTTGCCGGACTCGGGCTTCTCGCTCGGCTTCGTGGTCGGCTTGTCTTTGGGCTTCGGCGCGGGGCGCTTGGCATCGACGCCTGGCGCTGCGCTCGGCAGACTCGCTGCGCTGGTCGACGGACTCGGCTCGACGCTGGGCACTAGGGGCTCGACGCTCGGGCGCGGTGCCGGGACCACGGCAATCGGCGCTGGCGGATCCGGGACCCGAGCCGGCTCTCGAGCGGGCGTTTCCTTCGGCAGGGTCGCGCGGATCGCGAAGCCGATGACCAAACCCAACAGCACGATGCCGAGCGCGCCAGCGAGCAAGAGCGTGGACAGACTGCGACCGCGGGCCGGACTCGAAACGGTCGCGGAGAGCTGCGTCGCGGCCGGCCCGGACACCGACCCTGCGCTGGGGCTCGGCAGCGAGGGCGTCTGAGGTAGAAGTGACGGGCTGCCCGCGGGAATGGAGTCCGGCGGTCGTTCGATCCAAGAGCTCTGCAGGTTGGAACCGGTGATGTCGTCCGCCGCGCTGAGGGCGAGCGCCCAACGGGCGAGGGCGGTGCCCAGCTCGCGCATGCTCTGCCAGCGGCGATCCGGGTCTTTTTCCAGCCCCTTCTCGATGATCCCCCAGAGCGCGGCATCGCCGGTGCCGAGCGCGGTGGTGGGCGTGGGCCGGCTCTCCAAGATGGCGACGACCAGAGCAGTGTAGCTGTTGCCGTTGAATGGCAAGCGGGCGGTCAAGATCTCGTAGAGCACCACGCACAGCGCCCAAATGTCGGTTCGCGCATCGACGTCGAGTCCGCGCGCTTGTTCGGGTGACATGTAGGCGGGGCTCCCCATGGCGGCCCCGATCTGGGTGATGCGCTGGGAATCCTCGCGTTCGAGCTTGGCGATGCCGAAGTCGACGAGCTTCGGCTGCGTCTTGCCGCTCTCGGTCTGAACCAGGAAGATGTTTTCGGGCTTCAGATCGCGGTGGACGATCTTCTTGCCATGGGCGACGGCGAGAGCGTCCGCGATGGGCAGGATGGTGCGCACCGCACGCAGGGCCTGCATTGGCCCCTTGCGCTTGATGACCGCACCCAGGTCCTCGCCATTGAGGAGCTCCATCACGATGTACGGGTCGCCCTTCGGCGTCGTCCCGAAGTCGCTGACCCGGACGATGGCGGGGTGACCGAGCCGCGCGGCTGCCCGCGCCTCCTGGAGCAAGCGGTTCGCCAGCCCTTCGGCCTGCAGATCGGCACGGATGAACTTGATGGCGACGTGGATGTCGAGCATCTCGTTGTGCGCCACCCACACGCTCGCCATGCCGCCTTCGCCCAGCGGCCGCAGCAGCCGGTACTTCTTGTCGATGAGCTGGCCCGCGGTGTACGTAGTTCCCCGCGCAGGCACCTTGCTCGTTTCGGCGGCTAGTGTCTCCGCCGAGTCGAGCAGGTCTTCGGGTGTCTTGGGCCCCGTCATCCCGTCGGGGCAAGGTAGCATGCGGGGCTCGCGCCAGCGACTTTGGCGCGGACGGCGTTGGATGGGGATTTTGCGCCGCTTTCCCCACCTGCACGCCGGCTCATGGAGCTGGACAGCGCAGGGGACGGGGACCCGGGAGGCGTAAGCGTGGCGCCTTGGGGTCGAAAGCCCGGCGGTCTTCTGGGTCGATGCTCCCGCCTCGGCGCCGGAACGCCTCCGCGAGCGCGTCGCGCACCGTGGTCACCTCGAGCGTCACGCCCTTCCCGGAGAAGAGCTCGTCGCCCCCCGTTGCGAGGTAGTCGCTGGTGACCACGGTGAGGGCCTCGTCGTCGCGCACGAGCCTCCCGCTCTGCCGGCGGAGGCGGACGGAGAGCTTCCCACGCTCGCAGCGCGCATCCACCGCGATGCCGGAGAGCGAAACGATGCCGTGGCGGTCGCGCGCGAGGTGCAGAGCGATGGCATCGCGAAGCTCTGCTCCGCTGAGGCGGACCCGCGCGAGCCGGTTGTCGAAGGGCTGGCACTCGTAGAGCTGCCCATACGTGAGCTCTCCCGCAGGCAAGGCAGCGCGCAAGCCGCCTCCGTTCAACACCGCGACGTCCGCGTCGGGAGCCCCGCCGCGAAGGAGGTCGGTCAGCAAGTTGCCGAGCGGTGACTCCGTCTTGAATTCCTGGCGCGCCTCGCGCGTGAGCGTGACCCCGAGGCGCTCGCGCTTCTGCTGCTCTGCGCTTCGCAGATAGGGCTCTACGATGTCGCGCACGGCACTGTCTTCTTGGAGCGTGGCGCCTTCGTAGCTCGGCAACGTGCACTGCGCGGCCTTGGGGTCGCTGCACAGGTCCCGCGGCGGGAAGATCACGACCTCGGCGCGGGCGTCGGGAGCGGCCGGCACCCGGAAATCGATGCGGGAGAACGCGCGACCGTAGGCATAGGCCTCCAGCACGGGCACGCCCGCGATGCGGTGGGCCATGCCTTGGTGTGTGTGGCCTGCGAATACCGCGTCGACGCTCCCGGGAGCGAGCGCCCGAACTACCCCCTGGATCTCTTCGTGGGGCGCGCAGGCCGAGACGTCGTCCGGATCGTCGAAGCGCTGGCACACGCCCCCCGCGTGAGTGATGGCGACCACGATGCGCGCCCCGCGCGCTCGGAGCGACCGCGCCTCGCTCTCGATGGCAGCGGCGAGCGGCGTCACGTCGAGCCCCGCGAAGTAGGCGGGCAGGACGATGTTGGGGGTTTCGTGGGTGATGGCCCCGACCAGCCCGACCTTCACCCCGGCCACTTCGACCAGCGCACCGCCTGCGAGGTTGTGCAGTTCGGGAAGCCGTCCGCTCGCCTGATCGACGAGATTTGCCGACAGCATGGGAAACGCCGCCTCCTCGAGCCGCGCGCGGAGCGCGCCGCGCGGGTCGGCGCCCGGCGCCGGCAAGCCTTCACCGCTCGGACCGTAGTCGAAGTCGTGGTTGCCGACGGCGGCAGCGGTGTAGCCGAGCGCGTTGTAGGCGGCGACGACGGCTCGCCCCTCGTTGGAGTTCGACTCGATCGTGCCCTGGAACATGTCCCCGGCGTCGAGTAGCAGCACGCCGCCGTCCGACGCACGGAGCGCACGCAGACGCGCGACGTAGGCGCCCAACGCCGGGAGTCGCGCGATGCGCCCGTGGAGATCGTTGGTCCCGATCATGCTGAGAAGTCGAGGCTCGGAAGTCAGCACCTGGGCCACGGGCGCGCGGGGCGGCAGAGCGGGTTCGGCCGACCCCTCGGACGGCGACCCGGCGCACGCCGTCAGCGCAACGAGCCAGGCAAGGGACAGCGCGCTCGGTGCCGTGCTCACGAGCTCTGACCCATCAGACCGCGAAGCTTCGCCGGCGCGATGCGGTATTCCTTCCGGCAGTAGTCGCAGGTGATCTCGAGGGGCTCGCCCTGGGCCAGTAGGTCTTCCAGATCCGCGCGATCGACCGTGGACAGGACGGACAGGAGCCGGAGCTCGTCGCACCAGCAATCGAAACCGATTTGGCTTCGCTCGAGCTCCGTGTACTCCATGCCATGGAGCAGCTGCTCGAGGAGCCAACTCGGTGAAAACTCGGCGTCGAGCACGTGACTCTCGATGTTCTCGAAGTCTCGGAGCCGCTCGGTCATGACGAGGAGCGGACCGCGGCCGACCTCGGGCAGGAGCTGTACCAGATAGCCGCCCGCGGCCCGAACTTCACCCGCCTCGAGCAAGGTGGCGACGGCGACCATGCTCACGACCTGCTCGGAGGTCTGCATGTACGCCATCATGGCGTGCGACACGTCACCACCTTCGGGGATCTCCACGACGCCCTGATTGATGCGACCCCGGGGCAGGGTGCGCATGAGCTGGAGCAAGGCGCCCGCCCCGGTGTCGACCGAGTCACTGCCCTCGGGCAGCTGGATCAGGCCGCGGGTCATCCCCGACGGATGCGAGTCGGCCACCAAGCTGCCGCGGCCACCCACGCCGCGAAGCACGGTCTGCACGCGCAGGCTCGGGGCCATGGTCTCCCGGAACAGCACGGCGCCGGTCAACAGGTCACCGAACTGGCGCGCCGTCGCCGGGGTCGCGTGTTGCGCCGCGACCGCGTCGCGGACGGTGCGCGTGGTTTCGGCGACTACCACGCGAAACGCGCCGTCGTTGGTGATGGCCCGAAGCACGCTGTCGCCGGGGGCGCCCATCGCAAGGGAGCTTAGATCCGGGGTTCTCCGGCGTCGAGGAACGCGCGCCGGCCAGCGCAGAGTCCGGTCAAGTCCGGCCCAGGGCGGCTTCGACCTTGGCGAAGAGATCCGCCTGGGTGAACGGCTTCTGCAGAAACTGAATCTCGGGATCCAGGATGCCGCGGTGGACGATGACGTCCGAGGTGTACCCCGACATGAACACCACTTTGATCGTGGGGCAGAGGCGAACGATCTCGTCGCGGAGCTGCGGCCCGGACCGACCCGGCATTACCACGTCGGTCAAGAGTACGTCGACGGTGGGACCGCTTGCACGGGCCAGTGCGACGGCCTCGTCAGCGGAGCGCGCGAGTAGGACGCCATAGCCGAGCCGCTGCAGCATCGACGCCACGATGCCACGCACCAAGCCGTCGTCCTCTACCAAGAGGACCGTTCCCACGCCGCGTCGCGCGGGGCCGAGGTCGGGGCGCCGCGCCTCGGCCGTCTCTGCGTCGGGTGCCAGCGCGGGGAGGTAAATGTCGAACACGGAGCCCTGGCCGGGCTCGCTGTACACGTTCACCGAGCCGCCGTTCTGCCGCACGATGCCGTAGACCGTTGCGAGCCCGAGGCCGGTACCCTTGCCCTGTTCCTTGGTGGTGAAGAAGGGCTCGAAGACGTGCTCCAAGGTAGCGCGATCCATGCCCGCACCGTCGTCGCCCACGCTGAGCTTCACGAAACTGCCCGGCTTCGCGTCGGGGTGAGCTTGGCAGTACTCCTCGTCCAACACCACGTTCGCGGTTTCGAGCGTCAGCGTCCCACCTCTCGGCATCGCGTCCCGGGCGTTGAGCGCCAAGTTCATCAGGATTTGATCCACCTGTGCCGGGTCCGCGTGGACCCAGGCGAGCTCGGGAGCCAGGTTCACGACGAGCTCCACGTCCTCGCCAATCAGTCGGGTCAACGTGCGACGCGTCGCCCCGAGCGCAGCGTTCAGGTCCAGGGGCCGCGGGGCGATGATCTGCTTCCTGGAGAACCCGAGGAGCTGCCTGGTCAGTTCACGTGATCGCTCTGCCGCGGTGCGGATCTCCTCGAGCTCCGGCCGCCCTTCATCCGTCGGGGACATGGACTCGAGCAGAGCGTCGGCATACCCGAGAATGACCGTGAGCATGTTGTTGAAGTCGTGCGCGATGCCACCCGCCAGCCGCCCCACGGATTCCAGCCGCTGTGAGTGTCTGAGCTGCGCCTCGAGCTTCTCCCGCGCATCCTCGGCGCGGCGCCGCGCGGTGACGTCCAGAACCAAGCTCATCGCCCCGACGCAATCGCCGTTCGCTCCCACGAGCGGCGTGCAAAACCACTCGCAGACGACCGCGTCCCCGTCGGTTCGGAGGTGATCGACCAAGCCGTGGCTCGGCGTTTCGAGCGATAGCAGCGCCGCGTGCTCGCCCAGGATCTCGACCGCCGATCGACCGAGGGCAGCTTCGCGCGAGAGCCCGAGAATGTCACCGGCCGCGCCGTTCCAGGTGACGACCTCGCGCGAGGTGTTCCATTCGATTACTCCGAGCGGGGACTGTTCCAGCATCAGGGCGAGGCGCTGTTGCGAGGCGCGGGCCGACTCGCGGAGGCGCGCTGCGCGCAGGGCCACCGCGCCCTCGTCGGCGAGCGCGCGGTAGATCGAGAGCTTGGCGTCGTCGAAATGGTCGACGGTCGCCGCCTCGAGCAAGAAGCAGCCGAGCAGCTCGGCGCCGACCGTGATGGGGACGGTCGCGTGACTTCGAGTCCCCCTTCCGACGAGGGGGGGCCGCTTCGCGTCGGAGAGCCATCCGACATTGTCGAGGTCAGCGATGATCAGCGGGCAGTCGGGCGCGACGGCTTCCACGTATGCGAGCTCGGCAGCCGAGACGGGCGCTCCTTCGGACACCATGGGGGCGATGCCGCTCGCGAACGGACGGACGCGGCGCACCACGGCTGCGCGTTCGGCGTGGCTCGATTCCAACACCAGCACGGAAGCGAACACATCGGGGAAAACCCGCGCGCTCTCACCCAGCGCGTCCAGAACCTGCTCTTCGCTGTCCTTCCCGGACAACGCTTGATTGACCTCGAGCCGGACCCTGGCTTCGAGCAGGCGGTATTCCAGCGCCGCTTGGGTCCGTTTGCGCTCCGTGATGTCGAAGATCACCGCCAATAGGGGGGCCTCTTCGCCTGACTCGAGCGGCTGCAGATGGACCTCGACCGGGTACTCGGTGCCGTTCTTGCGTCGATGCACGGTCTCGAAGACGGTCAATCGAGTGGTTCCGTCCAGCAACGGCGCGAGCAGCGCCCGGAACGACTCCGGGGAGAACGCCGGCTTGATGTCGAGCGGAGTCAAAGTCCGCAGCTCCGACGCCGGATAGCCGAGGTTCTGGCAGGCCGCCGAATTGACGTAGCGGAAGCGCAGCGAGTCGCGGTCGAAGAGGTAGATTTCGTTCAGACTGGCTTCGAGGATCTTGAGCAAGACGGAACGGGCCGCTTCGACTCGCTTGCGTTCACTGATGTCGCGTACGATGGCCCACATTCCGACGGGCGAGTCCCCGTCGTCACGCAGCAAGAACGTCCGAAGCTCGACGGGAAAAACGCTGCCGTCGCTGCGTCGGTACTCCTTCTCGTACACGTCCGAATGGCCCTTCGGCAACACCTGCTCGGAAACGATTCTCTGCTCCAGCGCGTGCCAGCACTCGGGCGTGAGATCCTCGTACGTGAGCGATGCGAGCTCGCCGGCCGAATACCCGAGCATCTCTTGATACGCTCGGTTCCACTCGATCAGCCGACCTTGCATGTCGACCAGGACGTAGGCGTCCATCATCGATTCGTGCAGGCGCCGATAGCGCGCCTCGGTTTCCAGGAGCGCAAGCCTCGCGTCACGCTGTGCATTCATGACGGTCCCCGAGCTCGAGTCTCCCAGAGCCCGAGCGAGCTCGCCACGGGCACGGCCGGGGACGCATGAGATTTTTGCGCGACGAGAACACGGAGAGAACGCGGAGAGAACCTGGCACGGTTGACGAACGCGCTCCGAGCGTTGCAGACTGATTTCTTCGCGTGCCGCCGTCGGCTCAGCTAGTCGCGCTGTTCGGGGGACTCAGCCTCGCCGCCTGGGGGATCGTCGCCTGGGTCCATATCGTCCCGTGGCTCGACCGGAGGACCCGGCGCGAAGCCCTGCTGGTCGCGGTCATGCCGCACATGTTTCGTACCGTGGGCGGCATGGCGCTCTTCCCGGGCATCGGCAACGCGCCGCGCGAATGGGCGCTGCCCCTCGCCTGGGGCGACGGAATCACGGCCGTGCTCGCCATGCTCTCGATGGTCGCGCTCAAGCTCGAGTGGCGCCACGCTCGCACGCTGGTGTGGGTCTTCAACGTGTTCGGAAGCGTCGATCTCCTGCACAACGCCTGGAACTCGATCCGGCTCGAGGTCGCTCCGCGACTCGGCCCCATCGGCTACGTCGTCGCGTTTGCCGTGCCAGCCATGGCAGTGTTCCACGTGCTCGTGTTTCGGACGTTGCTTCGCCGCACGGATCTCGAGACCCCCTGACCAGGACGCGCCCTCCCCCGCGAACCGCAGCGAAGGGTGGGTTGCGCCCCGCCAACCACTGGTGACGGAATCCGTGAGGCCCCTCAGGGCTTCACTGCCAGCAGGTTGAAGTGCGCGATGGTGGAGCACGTGCGGTGGATCTGACGCATGGCGCGCAAGCGGTTTTCGCGGAGCTTCGCGTCTTCGGCCATCACCAGCACGTCGTCGAAGTAGCGCCCGAGCACCGGGGCGAATTCGGCGATGGCGCCGAGCGCACTCGGATAGTCGCGTGCGCGGTGAGCTTCGTCGACGCGCCCTCGCAGCGCACGGAAAGCATCGAACAGCTTCGCCTCGCTCGGGTGCACCTCGGAGATGACCTCGGCCGGCGGAACCGGTTCGCCGTCGGGCGAGTCTTTCGCGATGTTTGCCGCGCGCTTGAACACTTCACCTGCCTGGGCGCGAACCGAGCTCTCGAGCCCGGCCAGCGCGCGCGCGCGGAGCGCGACGTCGTGGGGCCGATCCATCTGCGCCGAGAGGCAGGCCTCGACCGCATCGCCCGGAAGAGTCTGCTCGAGCAGACCCTTGAGGCGCTGGCGGAAGAAGCCGAGGAGCTTGTCGTTGGTCTCCCTCACGTCGAGGTCCAGCTTGACGCCCGAATACGTCGCGAAGGCGGCCGCCACGGCCGCCGCGAGGGAAAGATCCCAGCGTTGGTCGAGGAGCGTACGCAGGACGCCGAGCGCTGCGCGTCTGAGAGCGAGCGGATCGGCTGCACCCGTCGGCACCTGACCGATGGCGAATCACCCGACCAAAGTGTCGAGTCGATCGGCGATGGCGACGAGAGCCCCTGCCTCGCTGGGCGCCGTCGGATCCTCTGCGCCACGCGGCTGGTAGTGCTCCGAGATGACCCTGGCGACGTCGGGCGAGACCCCCTGAGCGAGCGCATAAGCCGTGCCCATCTCCCCTTGAAGCTCGGGTAGCTCACCGACCATCAGCGTCACGAGGTCGCACTTGGCGAGGCCCGCTCCATCGAGCGCGGTACCCACGGTGGCCGCGGAGAGCCCGAGTTCGGTGCCGAGGATGGGCAACAGGCGCTCGATGCGCTCCACCTTGTCGGCGACGCTGCCGAGTCGCTTGTGGAACACCACGCCCGCGAGCTTCTCGCGACGTCCGCCCAGCGACGTGGCGAGATCGGTCTGGTGGAAGAACTCCGCGTCGGCCAAACGCGCGCGCATCACGCGGTCGTTGCCTCGCCGCACGTTGTCCGGGTTCTCCGCGGTGTTCACCACGGCCAAGTACTTTGGGAGCAACTGCCCATCGGGCCCGCGCATCCCGAAGTAGCGCTGGTGTCCCTTGGCCACGTCCAAGATGACGCGCTCGGGCAGCGAAAGGAATCGACTATCGAAGCTCCCCACTACGATGCGAGGTTCTTCGACCAGCGACAGGTTCTCTTCCACCAAGAACTCGTCTTCGATCAGGCTGCCGCCTGCGGCTTGGGCAGCCTCGTGCAGGCGTTTCACCATGACGTTCTTGCGCTCTTCGAGCGAAACGAAGACGTGACGCTCGCGGAGGGCAGCTACGTAGTCGCGCGCGTTTTCGAGGCTGAGGGTTTCGGGCGCCAAGAACCGATGCCCCGCCGTGGTGCGCCCGGAAGCGAGCCGCGCGAACTCGAACCCGATCGGTTCGCTACCGAGCAGCGCGAGCAGCCAGCGCACCGGCCGGCCGAAGGCCGTTTCGCCGTCGCTCCAGCGCATGGACTTCCGAAATGGGATCTTCTGGCAAATCTCGGCCAGCGCTTGGGGCAAGAGCTCGCGCGCGGGCGCGCCTTTCTCGCGCTTCCTTCCGGCGAGGTACTCCCCCTTGTCCGTGGAAACCTTCCCGAGGGCACTGGCGTCGACGCCGAGCTTCTGGGCGAAAGCGAGCGCAGCCTTGGTGGGCTTGCCCTCCGCGTCGAACGCAACACGGGCCGGCGGGCCCAGGACCTCTTCGTCGAGGTCGGGCTGTTCGGTCGCGACGTCGTCGGCCCATACCGCGAGGCGTCTGGGCGTTCCGGCAGCGAGGATCTTTCCGTGGGCGAGCCGGAGCTCGGCCAGCTTGGCCGAAAGCAACCCCGGCAGCGCCTCGACGCCAGCCGCGACGAAGGAAGCGGGCAGTTCTTCGGTCCCGATTTCGAGAAGCAACGTTTCGGCCATGGCGAGGGCGGCAAGCTACCTCAAGGGTCGATGCGCGAGTAGCCCTCCATGGGGCAGGCTCGCGCCTCGCGCGCGATGCGCCGTGACGAACGTCGCCCCGTCGCGCTAAGCTAGCCTTGCTTGTTCCAGGTTCGTTGGACCCACCTTCCGCTCCTGGCCCTCGGGCTGGCGCTCGTCCACTGCTCGTTCCCCGAGCACGACTTCATTCCGGCGAGCGAATTCGAGAAGCTCAAGCACGACGCATCGGCCGGCGGCGCGGGTGGCAGCGGCGCGTTCGGAGGCGCTCCCGGCGGCGGCGGAACCGGCGCGACGGGTGGTCTGAGCGGCGGCGGCGCAAGCGGCGCAAGCGGCGGTGGCGCGGGTGGCACCGGTGGCGCGACGGGTGGCACCGGCGGCGCAACGGGCGGCACTGGTGGCAACTCCGGAGGCACCGGCGGCGCGACGGGTGGCACCGGCGGCGCGACGGGTGGCACCGGCGGCGCGACGGGTGGCACCGGCGGCGCGACGGGTGGCACCGGTGGCGCGACGGGTGGCACCGGTGGCGCGACGGGCGGCACCGGGCGGCGCGACGGGTGGTACCGGTGGCGCGACGGGTGGTACCGGCGGCGCAACCGGAGGCACTGGCGGCACTGGCGGCACACCCTGTGCGACCATCGTCATCAACGAGGTATCGGTGGACGGCGCCAGCGGCGGCGACGAGTTCGTCGAGCTCTACAACAAAGGCACCTGTTCGGCGGCGCTCTCGGGATACACGCTGAAGTACGCGGCGGCGAGCGCGACGACCGGCTCCAACGTCTGGACTGCCGCAGTCACCGACACGCTTGCGGCCGGTGGCTACTTCGTCATCGGCGGCGGGAGCTACACGGGCGCGAAGAACGGTTCTTTGGTGAACGGACTCGCAGCGGCCGGAGGGGGTGTTGCCCTCTACTCCGGTACGAACAAGCTCGACGGCATGGCGTATGGCTCTGCGTTGGCCACACACCCCTACGTCGAAGGCACTCCAACCCCGACGATTCCGTCGAACCAGTCCGCGGCACGCAAGCCCAACGGCACCGATACGAATTCGAACTCCGCCGACTTCAAGATCGGCGCGCGCTCGGCGGGTGCCGCGAACCCTTGAACCTTTTCGGTCATGAAGATCCTCTGTCCCCTCTGCAAGAAGCAGCTCGACGACGTCCCCGAAGACTTCCCCTCGCGTCCGTTCTGCTCGCCTCGCTGCAAACTGGTCGATCTGGGGAATTGGTTGAACGAGGAATATCGGGTCTCGGAACCGGTGGACCTCGAGCGCGAAGAGCGGCAGAACCCCCGCTTCGAGCCCAACTGACTGCGGAGTTTGCGCGTCGAGGCGCATCGACGCTCCGCGTCGTGCAGGTCTTGCGCCGCGCCCGAGCGCTCGCGGTCACGTGCGCGCCTTGCAGCCGCCTCTGCGCTCTGCGATGACCGTCGGCCTCATGAGCACGCAGAAGATCATCTATCGATTCCAGCCAGGCAAAGCAGACGGTCGCGGCGACATGAAGCCGCTCCTCGGTGGCAAGGGGGCCGGCCTCGCCGAGATGGCCAACCTCGGCATCCCGGTGCCGCCGGGCTTCACCCTCACGACCGAGCTCTGCACGGCGTACTACGCCGGAGGCCGCAAGATGCCGGCGGGGCTCAACGACGCGGTGGCGGAGAACATGGCCTGGCTCGAGAAGGAGCTCGGCAAGAAGTTCGGCGACTCGGACAACCCGCTCCTCGTCAGCGTGCGCAGCGGCGCCCGCGCCAGCATGCCCGGCATGATGGACACCATCTTGAACCTCGGCCTGAACGACGAGACGGCGAAGGGCTTCGCCGCGCGTACCAAGAACCCACGCTTCGTCTACGACGCGTATCGCCGCTTTCTCAGCATGTATGGCGGGGTCGTGCTCGGCGTGAAGGGGCACGCCTTCCACGAGGCGCTGAACAAGGGACGGCGCGTGATGTGCAAGGAGCTCGGCATCGACGCGCCCGCCGACGCGGAGGCGCTGGTGCACGCCGTGCCCGACAGCCAGCTCAGCGCTGACGTCTTGAAGCAAGTGGTCGAGGACTTCAAGAAGGTAATCGTCGACGCGACGGGCAAGGTCTTCCCTGACAAGCCCTTCGATCAGTTGATGGGCGCCATCGGCGCGGTGTTCGAGAGCTGGAACAACGACCGCGCGATCCTCTACCGCAAGATGCACGGCATCCCGGGCGAGTGGGGCACGGCGGTCAACGTCCAGAGCATGGTCTTCGGCAACCTCGGTGATTCGAGCGCCACCGGCGTCGCCTTCACGCGCGACCCGAGCACCGGAGAAAAACGCTTCTTCGGCGAGTGGCTGCCGAACGCGCAGGGCGAAGACGTGGTGGCCGGCATCCGCACGCCGCGCCCGATTTCCAAGGGGCCGAACAGCAAGGGGCTCTCGCTCGAGGAGACGTTGCCTGCGAGCTACAAGCAGCTCCACGACATCCAAGCCAAGCTCGAAGGTCACTTCCGTGACATGCAGGACATCGAGTTCACCATCGAGGACGGACACCTCTACATGCTTCAGACCCGCAACGGCAAACGCGCCGCGCGAGCGGAGGTGAAGATCGCCGTCGACATGGTCGGCGAAGGCGTCATCTCCAAAGAGGAAGCCGTGCTGCGCGTGGAGGCCGCTCGTCTCGAGCAGCTGTTGTTCCCGTCCATCGACCCCAACGCGGGGGCGGCGGCCGTGGCCCACGGGCTCCCGGCGTCGCCGGGCGCCGTGACCGGACACGTCGTTTTCAGCGCCGACGAAGCCGAGAAGCGAGCCGAGAAGGGCGAGGCCGTGATCCTGGTCCGCGTCGAGACCTCACCCGAGGATCTGCACGGCATGAAGGCCGCGAAGGGGATCCTCACCGCGCGCGGTGGCGCCACCAGCCACGCGGCGGTCGTGGCACGCGGCATGGGGCGAAGCTGCGTCGTCGGCTGCCACGGCATCAGCATCGACTACGAAAACCAGATGATGACCGTGCGCCCGGAGGGCAGGGAGATCAGCATCATCCGCTTCGGCGACGTGATCACCATCGATGGCTCGTCGGGCGAGGTGTACGTGGGCGACGTGCGCAAGGTCGAGCCCAAGCTGAGCGGAGAGCTCGGCGTCCTCATGGGCTGGGCCGATGCGGCACGGCGCATGCGCGTGCGCACCAACGCCGACACGCCGGAGCAGGCCAAGAAGGCCCGTGAGCTCGGCGCGGAAGGCATCGGCCTGTGCCGGACCGAGCACATGTTCTTCGAAGACACGCGCATCGCCGCGGTGCGCGAGATGATCCTCGCGGCCGACGTCCCGGCGCGACGTCGCGCCCTCGACAAGCTCCTGCCGTTCCAGACCGAGGACTTCATCGGCATCTTCAAGGAGATGCACGGCCTGCCGGTCACGATTCGCTTGCTCGATCCGCCGCTTCACGAGTTCTTGCCACAGCAGCACTCCCAGATCGAAGAGCTGTCGAAGACCATGGGAGTCGCAGCTTCGGACCTCGGTCGCAAAGTGGACGAGCTCCACGAGTTCAACCCGATGCTCGGCCACCGCGGCGTACGCTTGACGGTGACCTACCCCGAAATCTGCGAAATGCAGTCGCGCGCCATCTTGAGCGCCGCCTGCAAGGTGAAGAAGGACGGCGTCGACGTCCTGCCCGAGATCATGATCCCACTTTCACTCAGCAAGAAGGAGCTCGAGCTGATGAAAGAGGTGGTGACGCGCGTCGCCGCCGAGGTGTTCAAGGAGCAGGGCGTCGAGGTGAAGTACAAATACGGCACCATGATCGAGCTGCCCCGAGCAGCGCTGCTCGCCGACAAGTTGGCGGAGGTCGCCGAGTTCTTCTCCTTCGGCACCAACGATCTGACGCAGACCACTCTCGGGTTGTCGCGCGACGATGCAGGTCGCTTCCTGCCCGAATACGTCGACCGTGGCATCTTGGCGCACGAGCCGTTCGTGTCCCTCGACACCGAAGGCGTCGGACAACTCGTGCGCATGGCCTGCGAAAAGGGCAAGGTCACCCGCAAGGACATCTCCCTGGGGATCTGCGGCGAACACGGCGGTGATCCGGAGAGCATCTTCTTCTTCGACGACGTCGGGCTCGCCTACGTGTCTTGCTCGCCGTTCCGCGTGCCCATCGCGCGGTTGGCGGCGGCTCAGGCCACGCTCCGAAAGAGCGTGAAGGGCGAGCAAGGTCGCACGGTCTGAACCCGCCGCCGGGGCGCGCCTCGTTCGCGGGGCGCGCCGGGCGGGGCTTTTCCCCGGCCCCGTCGTCCATGACCGAGGCTTGTCGGCGCTGCCTGTCGAAACCCGAGCGAAACTGCGCTAGGCTGTAGCGCGTGCGGTCGAAGAGCACTCGATCTGGAAAGCTGCCGGCGCTCACGCGCAGCGCGCGCGGCATGCTCAGCAAGAGTGAAGATGCCGTGATCGATCAGGCCAAGGCGAGCGCGTCCGAGCTGCCAGATCTGCCTGGACCCGGCGATGCGTTCCCGGCGCAGCACTGCTCCCACGGTTCGCACGGCAGCCACGGTAGCCACGGCAGCCACGGCAGCCACGGCAGCCACGGCAGCCACGGCAGTCACGGCAGCCACGGTAGCCACGGCTCCCACGGCTCCCACGGCTCTTGGTGAGTCGGTGCCGGCGCCGCCACTCGCTTCGCGCGCGATTCAACGTTCGTACGCCCCGATGTCCCAGCCTGCCCCCGCCGGCCGCGGGGTGCCCGAGGCATCGAAGCGAATGCTCGTGCCGTAGGCTGCCTCGAACGCGGCGTAGACATCGGCATCGATCCCTTGGTCGACGGCGGGCGATCCAGCTTGCAGGTGGAAATCCGTGGCCGACACGAACAGCGGGTCACTGGTAGAGCAGCCGCTGACAGCTGCGAAGTTGGCGAGCCCCGCGCACGTCGTCTGATCGTTCCCATCGGTGAAGCTCGGGTTCTGGCTGAAGATGGAGTTCTTCACGTCCAAGCTGACGCTGCCCTCGGTGTAGAGGTCCCAGGTCGAGTTCTGGGTCGCAGGCGCGCGCCGCACGATGGTGTTCCAGACGTGCAGCGCGTCGAGACCGGGAGGAGCGAACACCCCGCCGTCCGTGTTGGTGCACGTATCGTTGACGACCCAAACGCTGCCCGGGCCACGCAGCGAGATGCATCCGGAGTTGTAGGGGTCGCCCACGTTTTCGCTGTCGGTGTCGTGGATCACGTTGCCCACGAGATAGGTGTTCTGTCCATCGCCGGGCGGGTCACCGCTGCCCGTGAGGATGCCGACGTTGCAGTGGTGGGCCTCGTTGGCGACGTACCACACACGCTCGGGACCGTATTGCTGTCCGAAGCAAGCCCCGGGCCCACCCGAGTTGTTCCGAATCCCGTATGCCACGTTCTGGGAGAAGATCACGTCGCTCGCGTGTTTCACCCAACCGCCGCTCTGGCGGTTGTCGTGGGTGGAGTTCCGCCCGTAGTACACGTGGTGGATCTTGTCGCGACGCGCTTCCTGCGCCTCGATCTGGATGCCATCCCCCGAGCAGTTCCGAAGCTCGCTGTCGAGCACCCACAGGTGATCCACCGAACCGTTCACGGTGACGCAGTGCGCATCCTGATCCCAATTCGCGTCGAGGGTTCCGAGATCGTGAACGCTCACGTGGTAGATGACCGTGAACGAGAGCGATTCGGCCCCCGAATAGCTCCACGAGCCGAGTCCGATGCCGCCGGCTCGATTCAGATTCCCACTGAGCTCCGCGTGCCGGAGCACCACGTGGTGCGAGCCTTCACTCGATCCGAAGCCGAAGTCGTCATCGGCCGCGTCACGCGGGCCGAAGTTCACGTGCTCGACGACGACGAAGCTACCGAGCGCAGACAGGTAGCTGGTCACGAGCGGCGGCTTCGCTCCGTCGAAGCCCACCACGAACACCGGGCTCGCGGCGCTGCCCTGGGCGGTGAACGACTGATCCTCGTCGAGCTGCCCGCTCAGGGCCACCAGCGCGCCCGCAGGCAGCGTGGCCGGAATGGTGCAGCGCGGCGCCCCCGGACGACCCTGCGCACGCGCGTCGTCGCAGTTCGCTGCTTCCACGTAGTAGAAGCCCGCGACCTCGTCGGACCAAGGGCTCGGCAGCGCTGGCGCCTTCTCTTCGATACCGAACTCCGGAGCCGGGATCCCGATGGGCGGCGTGAACGCTCCGGGCTTGCCCCCGCTGCCCCCTCCCCCAGTGGCGCCGCTCCCACCACCGCCACCACTTGCCGAAGTGCCTCCGCTTCCGCCGCCGTTCGCTGGCGCTCCCGAGTCTTCGCCGCCACAACCCGAAAGCACGAAGGCGAGCAGGACGCATGCGAGGCTTCTCATCGCCAGCAGGGTAGATCAACCACCCGCCTTCGGCGACCTGGCCCTGGAGTCCCTGCTCGAGCTGCGGCGAGCGTCTCGCACGCGTCAGCGACGGCACGCGGCGACGTCGGCGTGCTGCTCCGACTGCTGCCTCGCCGCTGAAACGCAACCTGCATTTCCAAATCGGCCAGCTTTGGCGACAATGGCCTCATGATGTCGAACAGGGTGCTGGCAAGCTCCTTTCTCGCCCTCGCTCTCGTTCGTTGCTCGGCGAGCGACGGCGGCACCGCGGGTGGAGACGGTGGAGCGCTCAGCACGGGTGGCAGCGGCGGACAGTCTGGCGGCGCGGGCGGTTCGGGCTCGGGCGGGTCGGGCGGCGTCGGCGCGAGCGGCTGAAGCGGCGTGAGCATTTCGCTGCCCGACGCGGGCCCGTGCACTCCTGCGAGTGCGACCGAGACCACTTGCGATGGCAAGGACGACGACTGCAACGGAAAGATCGATGACGTCGACGTCGGCAAGGACGGCATCTGCGACTGCCTCAGCATCGGCATCATCGGGAGTCCGGGGACCAACCCATCCGCCGACTTCCAGGCGTGGCTCAAAGGCAAGGGCACTTCCGTGGAGCGGACTCACGAAACCGCGACGGAGACCTTCGACGCGGCGCTTCTCGACAAGTACGACGTGGTGATCTTCGACCGGCTGCCGCGAGAATACTCCGCCGCCGAAGCCGGCGTGCTCAAGGCCTGGGTGGAGGCCGGCGGGGGGTTCATGAGCATGACCGGCTATACAGGCGCGGCCGCGCCCGACTTCTACACGAATGCGCTGCTCGCGCCTTTCGGGCTCGAATACCAACCCGGTCTCTACACCGAGCCCGTGACCATCTTCGCGACGCACCCCGTCACGGCGGGACTCACTTCCGTCACCTTCGCGGGCGGCTATCTGGTGAAAGACTCGGGCGCGAGCGGCGGCACGAGCACGCTCCTCGGCAGCATCTCGGCGGGTCCCGTGGCCTACGCCCACGAGCGCGGCAAGGGCCGTGGCGTCGTCTGGGGTGATGAGTGGATCGAGTTCGACAGCGAATGGAAGACGCTGCCCGAGATTCAGAAGCTCTGGGTCAACATCATCGCCTGGCTCGGACCCAAGAACAGCTGTCAGGTGGCGATCCCCAAGTGAAGCCCATGAACCACGACGATCGCTACGACACGCGTCTCGACAACAAGTACGGCCTACCTGAGCGTGATCGACATCCCGCGCGAGGTGGCCGAGCACGCCCCGTGGTTCAACCAGACTCTGTCACAGGTGAACGACGCCGTGGTGCGGCTCGGGATCTTTCAGGGCGAATACCACTGGCACAAGCACGACTGCGAGGACGAGTGCTTCATCGTCCTCGAGGGGGAGCTCGTCATCGACCTCGAAGGACGCGAAAGCGTGCGGTTGGGCAGACATCTCGGCTTCACGATCCCGAGGGGCGTGGTTCACCGGACCCGAGCGGCGGACAAGACGGTCGTGCTCATGATCGAAGGCGCGGGAGTCCGGCCGACCGGGGACTGAATCCGGGCAGGACACCCGGGTCCGAACCTTGCCAGGCTGTGCCAGATCCGTTCGCGTCGCGGACGAGGCCACGCGCAGGAAAGCGCTCTGTTTCCTGAGGGCACGCCGGTTGCAGAACGCCCGCGCCATGCTCCGCACCGCATTCGTCGCCGCAGTCGTCGTCGTGACCACGGGGGCTTGCGCCGGCAAGCACCTGGACTCTTCCGGAAGCGGAGGCAGCGCGGGCAGCGCCGGCAGCGGAGGGAGCGGAGGCGGAAGCTGCGGTGAGCCGGACGTCGTCTGTCCGAACGCACTACCCTTTCCCGGGGCGCCCTGCGCCACTACCGACACGTGCACGTACCCGGTGGGCGACGGCGTGAACCAGTGGACCTACACCTGCCAGTCGGGCCACTGGGACGGCAACGCTACCTGCCAGGGTCCGCTCGGAGGCGGCTGTCCCATCCCGCCGCTCGCGGAGAGCTGCGATGAACCCTTCGCGGGCACCGCCGGCGGCGCCGTAGAGCTCGGAGCCGCGGACCCGACCCAGCCGTTCACTCCGATCGCACAAGGCGACGAGCTACCGCTCGTCTGGGGCGGTCAGGGCAGCCCCATGGTCGCGTTCCGCCTGCGGGCCACCAGCGTCGGCGCGAGTTGCATTCGCGCGGACACCACCTTGAGCATTGGAGACAAGTCCGGAGCCCCGAGCGCACGCGCGGTGGTGCTGCATTGTGGCGAGACACTGCGGGTGTTCGAGATCTTTCCCGTCGAACTCCTGACGTGCGCCGAACCGATGCAATCGCTCGTCGACCTGACGTTGCGGGTCGACGTGACGGGCGTCGGCTCGGTGACGCGGACCGTGAAGGTGCAAAACCCAGGCTGCGCCCTGCCCGGCTGAGACTCAGGCGAGTGCGTCGCGCGCGGCGGCGATGGTGCGGTCGACGTCGTCTTCGGTGTGAGCCAAGCTCAGGAACGCGGCCTCGAATTGCGACGCGGGCCAATACGTGCCGCGTTCCAAGAGGCCGCGGTGGAAGCGTGCGAACCGTTCGCGATCACACTTGTCGGCGTCGGCCCACGAGCGCACCGGTCCCGGGTGGAAGAACAGCGTGATCATGGAACCTACGCGTTGCACGCAGCCATTCACGTTGCGTTCGCGGAGCGCCGCGCCGAAGCCAGCCTCGAGCCGCGCGCCCAACGCCTCGAGCTTCGCGTAAGCCGCCGAGCCTAGCTCGGCCAGGGTGGCTAGTCCCGCCGCCACCGCCACCGGACTGCCGCTGAGCGTACCCGCCTGGTAGACCGGGCCGACGGGCGCGATGCGCTGCATCACGTCGCGCCGGCCACCATAGACGGCCAGAGGCATGCCGCCGCCCACCACCTTGCCGAGACACGTGAGGTCGGGAACGATGCCGTAGCGCTCCTGCGCGCCTCCGCGAGCGACGCGACACCCGGTCATCACCTCGTCGAAGATCAAGAGCGCGCCAGACTCGCTGCACACTGCGCGCAGCGTCTGGAGGAAACCTGGCTCCGGCGGCACGAGCCCCATGTTGCCCACCACCGGCTCCACGATCACGGCGGCGATGCGCGAGCTCGCTTCGCGGAACAGCGCTTTGAGGGCGCCGACGTCGTTGAACGGGAGCGTCGCCGTGTTCTCCACCACGCCCGCGGGGACACCCGCGCTGTCCGGATTGCCGAACGTCGCCGCGCCACTGCCGGCCTTCACCAAGAGAGCGTCGGAGTGTCCGTGGTAGCAGCCGTCGAACTTCACGATGGCGTCGCGCCCGGTGAATCCCCGCGCCACCCTCAGCGCGCTCATCGTGGCTTCTGTGCCACTGGAAACGCAGCGCAGCATCTCGATGCTCGGGTAGCGCTCGATGATCGCTTCGGCGAACTTCACCTCGAGCTCGGTGGGGGCACCGAAAGACAGGCCGCGTTCGGCCTGGCCCTTCACGGCCTCGATCACCTTGGGGTGAGCGTGACCGAGGATCGCGGGCCCCCACGAGCCCACGTAGTCGACGTACTCGCGGCCATCGGCGTCCGTGAGGCGAGCGCCCTTCGCGCTGGCAATGAACGGGGGCTTGCCTCCCACCGCGCGGTAGGCGCGGACGGGACTGTTGACGCCGCCCGGAAGCAGACGCTCGGCACGTTCCAGGAGCTCCAGGGATCGCGGACCACTCATGGCACCCGAGTTACCCCGAAACCTCCCGAGCGTCACGGGCGGAAGCGTCCCGGTGCGCGCCGCCGCGCGCCGCTGGCGTTTCAGCGCACGATCTTGATGTTGAAGTCGGCGGTCCCGAGGGCGCCCCAGAGCCGGACCCAGAGGGGCAAATAGCTCTCGGTACCGCGCGCCGTGGAGATGTCGCCGAGATCGATCACGCTCTTCCAGCCGAACCAGCCGCGGAGGATCTCCGCGACGCGCCCCTTCGCTTCCTTGTCGTTTCCGCTCATGAACACGTCGTGTTCTCCCTTCAGGCGACCAGCGTCGACCATGATCTGGCAGTTGATGGTGTTGAGCGCCTTCACGACCTTCACGTTGGGCAGCGCCCTTTGGAGCTGCTCGCCCAATGAATCGGTGTTGCCGGAGAAGAGCGTGGGTGGCATGCCGGCGGAGAAATCCAGCGGATTCGAGATGTCGACGAGGATCTTGCCGTCGAGGGCCGAGCCGACGCTGCGCACGGCATCGAGCGTGCCGGCGCCGAGCGTACAGTTGAACGCGAGCTCACCGAACGCAGCCGCGTCGGCGAACGTGCCCTGGGACCCCTTGGATCCGGCCGCTGCCGCCCACGCCTTGGCCTTCTCGTTGTCTGCGCTGCGCGCTCCCATCCGCACCTCGTGTCCGAGCGCGACGAGCTTGTCCGCAATCGTGGTCCCCACCATTCCCGTCCCGAGCACTGCGATCTTCATGACGTTCACCGTGACCTTTCACCCGCGATCTACGGCTCCGCTCTCAGGTTTACAATGAGCGCAACTGGAAACCTTTCGTTGATTTTTTATCAACCATGGCGAAAGCCCGCCTAGGCTCGGGGCCATGGCCAACACGCTGTCCGGACTCGTGCCGTTCCTCGAAGTGGCGCAGCAGAAGAGCTTCCGGAGAGCGGCCGAGCGGCTGGGCGTGACGACCGCCGCCGTGAGCCGAGCGGTCGCTCGACTCGAGTCGGAGCTGGGCGTCCCGCTCCTGGTCCGGAGCTCGAGGCGCGTCGCGCTCACGGCGGACGGCGCGATCTACTTCGAGCGCGCGGGGAGCGCCATGCGGGAGCTCGCGGCGGCCGGGGAGCTCGTGATGAAGAGCAGAGACGTGGCAGAGGGCGTGCTTCGGGTGACGCTCTCGCCGGTGCTCGGTCGGCTGATCGTGCCGCGCGTGGGCGATCTGCTCGAGCGCCACCCCAAGCTGCAGGTCGAGCTCTCGGTCACGGACCGTATGCTGTCGTTTGCGCGCGAAGAGGTCGACGTCGCGGTGCGCATCGGCGCCCTGCCCGATTCGAGCCTCGTGAGTCGGCCGCTCGGGCGCCCCAACTGGGTCACGGTAGGGTCACCTGCGTACCTCGCACGGCACGGGGTTCCAAAAACGCCGCGTGATCTCGCGAAGCACGTCTTGGTGAAGTTCCTGTTGCCATCGGGCAAGCCCCGAGAATTCTCCTTCGAGAGCGGGAAGAGTGGACGAGTCGAATCGGCGAAGTTCCCGAGTCCGTTGCTGCTCGACAATGGCGAGCTGCTGCTCAGCGCGGCGGGCGCGGGGGTCGGGCTCATCCAGGTCTTCGACTTCATGGTCGCGGGCGAGCTCCGCGACGGACGCCTCGTCGAAGTTCTCGCCGAGCATGCGCCCGAGGGCCCACCCATCCGCGCACTCACCCTCCCCGGCCGGCAGAAGATCGCGAAAATCCGGGTATTCCTCCAGCTGCTGGCGGCTGCGTTCCTGCTCCGCGGCCCCACCCCGGCGGGCTGAACCGAAAACGCGGGAGCGGCACCAAATCCAATCCGCCACTTCCGGACATGAGCCGGTCGGAGAGTGAGGTGCAAACATGAAGTCCTACGCTGCGATCCTCGGGCTGTCGTTCTCGTTGGCGACCGCCTGCTCGAGCTCCGACCACACGCTCGGTGAGAACCGGATGGCTCTCGGTGACGATGAAAGGAGCGGGACCTGCGACGGCCACTGCGGAGGACCGAGTGAGAGTTCGTGCTACTGTGACGCCGAGTGCACGAGCATCGGCGATTGTTGCGCCGACTACTCGGTCACGTGCAAAGCACCGACGCCTTGCGCCGAAGCCGCGAGCCCAGCCGGCGAGGCTGGGGTCTGCATTCCGCGCACGTGGGACGGCTGCATGCAAGGCGTGTGGGGTGCGACCAGCGTGTTCACCTGCGGTGACGACGTCGCGATGGGCTGCTGCTTCCCTCTTCCCGGCCCCAGCGTGAGCTGCGGCGAGGCCGGTGGGCAATGCCTCCCGCACGCCAGCGCGACCTGCGACGGGAGTTGGCTTCCGAAGAACGTCGATGCTTGCAGCGATCCCGATCAAGGCTGCTGCGTACCGAAATGAACTACGCTCCGACTGCACGTGCTCGCGCGAGGACGGCGTTGCTCCGATGAGCGGCTACCTCGCTGGGTGCCTGGGGTTGGCCGCACTCGTTGCGACCTCCGGGCTCGCTGCGCAGCCGGTTTCTGTGATCTCTCTCGAGTACAGCGCCGGCACGAGCTGCCCCGACTCGCGCGAATTCCAGCGGCTGCTCCGAGGCCACAGCGACGTGCGCGTCGGTGCGTCGGGGCTCGAACCCGTTCGCGTGCGAGTGACCATCGAGCAGGAGACGGAAGTGGTCGGGCGCATCGCGTGGTCCGAGGGCAGCTCGACGCCGGCCGCGCGAGAAGTGCGCGCACCCGATTGCCGGAGCGTCGCGGCAGCGCTGGCGTTGATCCTGGCCCTGGCGCTCGACCCCGATGGGCTCGAGCTCCCGCGTTCGGCGGATCCCCCGAAGCCAGAGCAGCGAGCCGCCCTTCGGCCTGTCGAATCCCCTGTCGACCCATGGCGCTTCAGCGCCGGAGCCCTGTTGGGACTCACGGGCGGTGTGGCGCCCGAGGCCGCTCCGGCGGCCGGTGTGTTCTTCGAAGCGTCGCGAGGGCAGAGCGGCTTCCGCCCGACCCTGCGCCTGGCAGCGCTGGTCGCGAGCGCTTCGGCCGAAACGAACGCTGGCGACGCCGACTTCGGTTGGCAGGCGCTGCGTGTGGGCGCAAGCGTTTGGGCGCTCGGCACTCCCGAGCCCTGGCTCGAGCCCGTCGCAACGTTCGACCTCGGACGGCTGCTGGGCCGCGGGCGAGGTCTGGATCGTAGCGAAACCGGCGCGGCGCTCTGGTACGGCCCCGGCGCCGGGATCTTCGCGGGAGCTTGGCTCTTCCACGCACTCACGTTGGGGCTCGACGCCGGTGCCACCTTCCCGCTCGCGCGGGACAGTTTCTCGATCCGCCCGGACGCGGAGGTGCACCGGATCCCCGCCGTCGCAGGCCATGTGCTCCTCGCGATCGGAGTGCGGCGATGACGAACCGTACCTTCGACGGAGCGACGTGGCTCGCGATGGGTCAGCGCGATGCGCGTTTGGAGAAGCTCTTCGTGGATCACTACGCGTGGGTGTGGCGGATGTTGCGTCGATTCGGGGTCGATCTGGCACGCATCGACGATGCTCTACAGCAGGTGTTCTTGGTGGCTTCGACGCGCTTGGCCGGCGTCGCGGTCGGCTCCGAGCGCGCGTTCCTGATGGCGGTGATCCTGCGTGTGTCCTCCAACGTGCGGCGCGCCCGGGAACGCGAACGGCGCGCGGAGCAGGACGTGGGTACGTTGGCTTCGGCGGCGCCGAGCCCAGAGCAGCTCCTCGATCTGAAACAACGTCGCGAGCTCTTGGATCAGTGGCTGGACGAGCTCGATCTGGAGCTTCGCGCACCTTTCGTGCTGTACGAGCTCGAGGGGCTCACGCTGCCCGAGATCTCGGAGCTCTTGGCGTTGCCGCTCGGCACGGTGAAGACCCGTCTCCGGCGCGCGCGCGCGGCTTTTCTGGCCCTTGCCGCACCTTCAGGGAGGAATCATGGATGACGAGCTACCCCGGTTGCTCGCGGGCGGAACAGGTCCGCTCGTGCAGAGTGTCCTCGCGTCGGCGAAGCTGGACGCGCCCACGCTCGCGAACGCTCGGCGCTCCGCGCGCGCGCTGGGACTTCCACTGAGTGCGGCGGCCATCGCGCTCACCTCCACCAGCACGTCGAGCGCGGCGACCCTCCTCCCCTGGCTTTTTGCCAAGTGGTTCGCCGCGGGCGCGGGCGTGGGGCTCGTGGTCACGGGTACGGTGGCGGCGCTCGAGTCGCGGACGCGCTCGCCGGCAGAGCCACTCGCGCTCTCCGTCTCCGGAAGTCGACCTGCCGACGACGATGCGAGACGACCGCCCGGGTCGAACGTGCGGAGCGCTCCGAGCGCGGATCCGATCGAGCCCGTGCGCTCACGCTCGGCGCGCTCGGCTCGCGCTCGGAGCCCAGAGCTTCCGGTAGAGGCGCCCAAGCTCGAAGCCAGCGGCAGCGCCGTACCCCCCGCTCCGCCGGCTGCCCCCGGCGGCGTGGATGACTCCCTCGCTCGCGAGCTCGAGCTCCTGGCTGGAGCCCGGAGCGCGCTCCGCAGCGGAGACGGTGTGCGCGCCTTGCGCGAGCTCGATCGTTACGAGTCCGAAGCCCCTTCTCGACGGATGGCCTCGGAGTCCACGTTGCTGCGGGTGCGGGCCTTGATGAAGCTCGGGCGCCGTGCCGAAGCCGAAGCGCTGGTCGAGAACCATCTCGCGCGCCACCCGAACGATGCCTACACCCGCAAGCTGAGCGACATCGTCGGGCCGGCTCGCTGAGCGGCGGGCGGCCGGCTCGACCACGAGTCGCTGGTCAGTCGAAAGAAGCTGGACCCGAGCCAGGCGGCACGCTGCTCGGGTCGAGGGGTTTGCAGACCGCGCGGTCGTAGGTCTTCAGGACCGCCAAGGCGACGCTCGCCACCACGGGCCCGACCACGAGCCCGGGCAGGCCGAACACTTGAACGCCACCGATCAGAGAGATGAAGGTGATGAGCGAAGGAACGTGGCTCTTCTTCCCGCCCACCAGGCGCGGGCGCACGAGATATTCCCCGGCGAGCCCCACGAGCACCGTGCCCCAGACCAAGACGAAGAGGCCGGACCCGAGCTCCCCCGTGACCATGAGCACGACGCCCACGGGGATCCACACGAGCGCGGTGCCGATGATGGGGACCAGCGAGCTGATGGCGGTGAGGGCGGCGAGCAACGCCGCCTCGGGCGCGCCAGCCAACGCATAGCTCACGCCCCCCAAGACCCCTTGGATGATGCCGGTGAGCATGGTGCCCACGAACACCTCTTTGCCCACCTTCTGAAACTCGGACAACACGACGCGGGTGTGGAGGGGATGCAGCGGCAGCATCCGCTCCGCACCTTCCATCAGCTCGACCCAATGTCGAAGCATGAAGAACGTGGTGAGGATCGTGAAAAACAGCGTCAAGACCGCGCTGAAGGTGGCGCCGGCCACCACCGCGGCCCAATCCGAGAGCTTCGACGCCGCGACGGTTGCGGCTTCGGCGACTCGGCCCGAAACGTCGATGGGCCCGAACGGCGATGTTCTGCTGAACTCGTCGAGCCGGGCCAGGCTCTTGCGCAGCGAGCCTTGCGGGTCGAAGCCCGTCGCCAGTGTGTTGGCGGCGACCGCCCCTCGCGCGATCATCAAGTACACGAGCCCGCCCACCGTCCCGACGATCACGAGTCCAGCCCCGAGGGCGAGCAGGCTCGCCGACACGCCGGGTCGCCCGAGTCGCGCACTCAGCCGTTCGTGCAAGCGCAGCAGCGAAAACGCGAGTAGGGTGCCGAAGAATAGGCCCGACGCCACCGGGAACGCGAGGTACGCGAGAGCCGCCACGGACAAGAGAGCCAAGACCGCGAGCGCGCGCCGCTGCGTCGGCGTGGAGACCGGAGCGGGAATGCTGGGCGGTGGACGATCGGAGAACACGCGGCCGTGCCGACGACGGTACTACACGTGTCACGGCCGCGGAACGGCGGCACCGGAGTCGGGCGACACGGGAGAGCTGCGCCCGTCGAAACTGGCGTGTTCAGCGCGAACGCCCATCGCTTCGGCGCGCGCGACGCCGCCACGCGAAGAGCAACGCGAGCCCGAGCGACGCGGCACCGCGCCCCCGGCGCTCGGCCACATGGCACGCGCAACCCGAATCTTCCGAGGTGGGCGCGACACCCGGAGCCGGGCCGGCGTCGGCACCTCCGCTTCCAGCGCCGCCCGTGCTGCCCGTGCCTCCTGTTCCGCCGAGGCCCGCGTCGCTCGCTGGGGCGGAGTCGGGCGCTGCTCCGGCGCTGCCGTCCGTTGGACCGGCGTCCGGCGGAGGGGTGCCGCCGTCGTCACCAGGGATGTCGAGCACGAGCTTCGAATAGGTCACGCCGAGCGGACCGCCGCGGTTGTTGGACTCGTCCCACGATCCACAAGCGAGCTGCTTGGCACCGCCACCGCAGTTGTTGATCGTCAAGTAGAGCTGGCTCTCCGACAGCACTCCTGCGGGAGACGTCGCACCGAGATCGACCTTGCCGTACTTGGTGGACGAGCCATCGGAGAACCACGCTTCGAGTTTCGTGCCAGCCCACACGAACGAATAGGTGTACGCGGTCGCGGGTTGGATGAACTGCGGTGTCGAGGCCGTCTCGGTGGTGCAGTTGTGCCAGTCCGTGCAGCTCGGATCGAACAGGTTGAAATAAGCGCGAGCGTTCCAGTAATGGGTCCCGCAATCCGAGCACTCACCCATGTAGCCCGCCGCGAGGTGCGCTCGCCCCGCCGGTGGGAGCTTCGCCTGCCCTGCACCGAACGGATCGAGAGCGACGAGCTCGAACGAGAACGACGACCCGCTGTAGGGGAACGTGGTCTCGAAATTGGCAATGCCGGCTTCGAGCGACCCGATGCTGGTGTCGAGGCCGGCCGGCAGTGGGATCTGGATCAGGTCGTCGCGGCTGGTCGTGGTCCAGCCGTTGGCGTCGAACTTGCCGCCCGAGATCTGGCCGCCGTACTGAGCGACCAACGCTTGCGCTTGGGCCGCGTTCGTGAGCGGGACGTCGAGATGGAAAGCGGGCGCCGCGAGCGCTTCGCCCGACGCGAGCAGCCAGCATGCCAACGGTAGCCCGGCAATCACCCAGGGACGGCGCGTCCGCGTGGCGCTCATTGCCTCCTCTATAGCAACCTTGGCGGTACGGGGACAGGAGCCGAGCGCGCGCGGGGAACGGCACGGCTTCCGTGTCCCGATTTCCATGGACGGCTCGCGCACGTCCGCCTCACTTGTTGGCGCGCGTGCAGAGGCGCACGACCAGCTCACTGGCAAACGACCCCGACGGCCCCTGTCCCGTGAGCTGGGCGAAGAAGATCGGGGGAGGCGTCGGCAGCGCCGCATCCAAGGGAGCGGCGACCGGACAGATTTCGCCGAGCACGTCCTGGTCGTTCAGCGCGCTCAAGTTCGTCGCGAGCTCGCCGGTCGCGGGGATCGTCGACTCGCTGAGGTACACGTTCCAGCCGCTGGTATCCACGGGAGCGAGCGGGGGCCCGCCGCCGAAGGGCGCCGTGAACGGCACGACACGGACGTTGCTGGAGACCGAGCTGATGCCGGGACCCGCCGCGTGGGGGAATGCTCCCATGAGCTGCGTCGAAACGAACGGACCCATCGGCTGCACCATCGCGTTGCCGAACGCCGACGGATTCGCCAGACCGCTGTGGCACGTGAGCATCACCCGAGGAGGCCACGAGCTTCCGAGCTCGACCCCCTTGCCGCACTTGGCCTGGAAGCTGCCACCGTCGGCTTTTCCTTTCACGATGATGCCGTATGGCTCGATGCGTTCTTTCTCGTTTTCGCAAAGCTTGGCGAGCTCGGCGTCGGCAGGTCCCTCCGCCAGCGCTACGTTCGCCCACGGCTCCTGGGACTTCCCCGTGGCCGGGAGCGTTTGCAGAACGCTGGTGTCTCCGCGCACGAGCTGCACGCTTTCGGGCAGAAGGCACACGCCATCGGCCGCCACCAAGCGCCCGGAGACACGGACCGCCGCCGGACTGCCGTTCTGCTGGAGCACGGCGAGAGTCACCTCGTCGCAGCTGACCTGAACGTCGTTCTGACCCGCGGTGGGTGCGCAACTCGATGCACCGCCCGTGCCCGAGGAGCCCCCCACACCCCCGGCTCCGCCCCCGCCGACCCCGCTCGCACCGGCGCTGCCGCCGGTCGCCGCGGCGCCCGCGCCGCCGAGACCGCCGCCGCCCTGGCCCGAGCCTCCACCACCCCCTGCCCCCGAGCCTCCGCCCGAACTGCCGCAACCCGTGAGCCCGACGCTCGCAGCGACGCCCAAGACCAGCCACCTGGAGTTCACCATCGGTCCGTCTTCGATGCCAGTGCGGACGCCGCCGTTCAGCTCGTCGGGCGAGCGCAGGGCAGCGTGGCCCTCACTCCTGGGTGCGCCGCGAGCGATCGTTCAGAAGCGCGCGCCAGGCTTCGATGCGGTTCTTGGCGTGCGGCGGCCACTTCTTGCGGCTCAAGCGCCCGAGCAAGTGCGGCGTGTGATCGCCGGCGCGGCTGCGCTCGCCGAACACGTCCGCAGCGGCTTCGAGCGATTCGTAGGCTTTGTCCGCGTCCCCGGATTCGACGTAGTACCAAGCCTGGGTCAAGAGATAGTGCTGGCGCGGCTCGGCTTCTTGCACGCTGATGGCCGCAGCTTCCATCAGTTGAGCGTGAGCCGTCTCGAGATCGCGGCGCGCGAGCGAGATCTGGCACGAGAGCAGCTTCGACTCGATGATGCCCCAGGGGTCCCGCATCTGGGCGTAGACGTTGCTGGCGAGGTCGGCGTGGATCTCCGCCATGTCGAGGTCGTCGGTGTCGATGCCGATCATCGCCAGCAGGCGCTCGCAAGCGGCGTGGCCGCGCGGCGTGCGCAGCGCCTCGAACGACGAGAGGGCCTCGAGCGCGCCGAGCTCGGCGCTGTAGTAGTTCATCAGCCGGTGCTCGACGTGGGAGAGCGAGGCGTTGGCTTGAGCGATGCCCAGCCGGTAGCCGGCTTTCTCGAACTCGCTCCGAGCCTCCAAGGTCAGGCGGCGCGCGCGTTCGGTCACGCCCTCCGAGTGGTCGATCCAGGAAAGCAGCAGCAGACATTGGCCACGCCCGAGCGGCTGGCCGAGCTCGGCGAAATGCCGCTCACCGGCCTCGATGACGCCGCGGGCGCGATCGTAGTTGCCGAGCAAGTACTCGATCTCACCGAGCACGGCTTCGCACTGGGCCATGCCGAGCGTGAGGCCGAGCTCCGAGAAAATCTCGTGAGCCTTGCCCGCGAGCTCGACCCCCTCGACGCTGTCGCCTTTCTCGCTCCCCAGGTGTCCGAGCAGGCGCAGGCAGTGCGCTTGGTTCTCCTTGTCGCCCAGCTCTTCGAAGCCAGCGCGGGCGATCTCGGCGTGGGTCGTGGCTTCTTCGGGCTTGCCCAGGTGGCGCAGCGCTTCGGCGGTCCAGCGGTGCTTGAGCGCCAGGTTGCGTCCGTGGAGGTGCCCTTTCAGAAGTTCGAGATCGCCCAAGGTGGAGAGCGGCTCGCGGGACGTGTTCCAGGCCTTGGCCAGCCAGTCGAAGATCAGCTTGGCCGCCGCCTCGGGCGAGTTGGCATAGAGCAGATTGGCCGCGCGCTGACGCACGATGCGACGCTGGTTCGCCAGAGGGTGCTCGGCCAGAGCGTCGGACGCCGCGACGAAGATCGTCTGCGCATCGGGGCGCTCGACGAGCTGCGCGAGCAGGTGCTCTTGCAGGAGCGCGTGCGGCCAGTTGTAGCGACCCGCGCCGCGCGGCAAGATGATTTCGGCGTTCTGGAGGCTGACGATGGCCTCGTCGGCGGGCAGGCCGAGGCGCGTGAGGAGCGCGTGCAGCACGTTGCGCCGGATGTCGCCGCCGATGGTGGCGACGGCGTAGGCCGCTAGGCGATGCGCCTCGGGCATCACCTCGACGCGGCTGTCCCAGAGCTCGGCGGTCGTCTGCGGGCGAACCGACAGCACTTCCTCGGGCACCCGGTAGACGCCCTCCTGGATCTGCATGTTGCCGGCCAGCGCCCAGGCGTGGAGCTGCTGCAACGCGAACAGCGGATTGCCGCGACTGCGTCGCGCCGCCTCCTGCACCGCTGCGTCGTCGAGGGGCAATGAAGCGCGCAGGAGCGAAGCCGTGATCTCGGGCTCGAGGGGCTTCACGTCGAGCACGATGCCGTTCATGGCTTCCCGCAGCTGCCGGAGCTGCTCGGCCTGGGGAGTCCCGAGCTGCACGTCCTCCGAGCGCACGGTGGCCAACATGACGATGCGCTGGTCTGGCTCTTCCTGGTGGACTCGGAGCAAGCCTTCGAAGGTGGTCTGACCGCAGTTGTGCAGATCGTCCAAGAAGAAGAGCAGCGGTCGCCCGCGCGCGATGCGACGCAGGGTGTAGCGAATGACGAGGCGCCGGGTCTCGAAGCTGTCGAGCGTGAAGCGAATGCCGCTGGGACCGACGGGCTGATCCGGCGCGAGCGGCCGCACCCACTCGGCGGTGCCCGCGACCCAGGCCCGCCCGTTCTTGTCTTCGGAGCTCACGCGCCAGCGCAAGAGCAACGACTTCTCGATCGTATTGCGATCGGCGCGCTCGAAGTTGAAGTACTGCGTGACCGCTCCCAGCATGCCGTCGAGCGGGCTGCGGATCCGGCGATAACGCGCGCGGAGCGGGATCATGGTGCCTTCTTCGTGCACGACTTCGCACAGCCACTCGGCGATGCGGCTCTTCCCGACGCCCGCCGGCCCAACCAAGATGATCAAGCGGTGCGGCTCGCCGATACCCTCGATCACTTCGTCGCACACCTCGCGCAAGACGTGGCGCACGTCGTCCCGCCCGACGAGCGGGCTCGGTCGAATGCTGAGCAGGCCCGGGGCGCGTTGCGGAGCCGCAGGCGCGAGACCCTCGGTCTTGCCGCGCGGTGGACCGGACAAGCGAGTGGTGGGCGCGGGAGGGCTCGAGGTCTTGTGGGTCAGGTGCGGGAAGTCGTAGACGCTCGGGTCCACGTCGGCGTCGGGGCGCCACGCGCTCCACGCCGCGCGGGCCTCGGACGCGAACTCCCAGCGATCCCAGGGACGCTTGGCGAGCATGCGTTTCACGAACGCGGCCGCCTGCTCCGGCGCCGCGATCGCGAGCTTCATGTCGGGGACCTTCTCGAAGGCGTGCAGCCGGAGGAGCTCCTTCGGATCCCCGCTGAACACACTGCGGCCGGACAAGAGCTTGTACAGGATGCAGCCGAGCGCGTAGAGGTCTGTCGCGCCACAAACGTGGTGCATCTCGTGCTGGATCTGCTCGGGCGCCATGTAGCCGGGAGTGCCGGCGCCGGCGTGAGGCGCAAACTCCATGGGCTTCGCACCATCGAGGCGCTCGTCGTGGGGATCCTGCTTGAGCCACGCCAAGCCGA
Source organism: Polyangiaceae bacterium (assembly GCA_046351435.1). Taxonomy (GTDB): domain Bacteria; phylum Myxococcota_A; class Polyangia; order Polyangiales; family Polyangiaceae; genus JADJKB01. Next base: position 39,255 of record JAXLYN010000040.1, on the reverse strand, counting down.
AGTCCAGGATGTGGATCATCGGTGGGTGGCCGGGGACCTCCTCGACCAAGACGTTGGACGTTTTGAGATCGCCGTGGATGATCCCGCGCGCGTGGGCTTGAGCCAAGGCTCCCAAAATCTGATCGACGATGTGCCAGATCAGCTCGAAGCGGTTGGCGACCTGGGACAGATCGTGGAGCGAGACCCCGGTGACGAGATCCATCGCCAAGAAAGGCGTGCCGTCCTTCAGCTGACCGAAGTCCCGCGCGCGCACGATACAGGGGTGCTCCAAGGCGGCGAGCGCGCGCGCCTCCTTGTAGAACCACATGATGTACTCGGCCGCGAGTTTGCTCTCGGGCGGGATCACGCGCTTCAGCGCGACGTCGTGCCCGGTGGCGATGTCGCGGCAGCGGTACACGATTCCCATGCCGCCTTCGCCGAGCACGCTCACCACTTCGTAGCGATCCGCGAGCACGTGCCCGGGCAAGACTGGGCTCGGCGTGCCGAGCGGTGTGATCTCGTGGACCGGAACGCTGAGGATGGATCCTTCTTTCAGCGAGGCGGCGCTCGGAATGCTGGGCGGCGCGCTGTCTTCGTGGACGTCGGGCGCTGGCTCGACGGGCGGTGGACTGCCCGACAGGTGTGAGGCGGCGTGCGGCACGCCGGCTTCGGTCGGCGGATGCGACGTGCGTCCGCTCGGCTCGGCGACGGGCCCAGACGCACTGCCCGCGGGTGCGGGCTTCTCCTGTGCGTCACCGTTGGACATCGTTTGGCTCTGCTCCGCCGGATTTCGTCGAAAACGTGGTTGGCTTCTCGGTCCGGCCTCGCGCGCAGTCACCCGCGAGCGGCGCGAGTTTATTCACCGGGCCTCCGCCGTCGAGAGGCAGGGAGAAGACCCGGATCCTATGGGGTTTTCCTTGTGCTCGCCAGGCCTTCCCCCGGGCGCGCCCGCGCCGCCGAGGCCGAGAGCCTCGCCCTTTCGCCCCCGCCCGATTGGGCCTATGCGAGAGGACGCCATGACCGCGCCCCGAGTTCACCACCAACCAAGCCTCGCCGAAACCGACCCTGAAATCGCAGCTCTCGTCCACGCGGAAGAGCTGCGCGAGACCGACAAGATCCGGCTCATCCCCAGCGAGAACTACGTCTCTCGCGCGGTGCTCGAGGCCACCGGCTCGATTCTCACGAACAAGTACTCGGAAGGGTATGCGGGGAAGCGCTACTACGAGGGGCAAGAGATCATCGATCAGGTCGAGGAGCTGGCCATTCGCCGCGTGAAAGCGCTTTTCGGCGCCGAGCACGTGAACGTCCAGCCCTACAGCGGCAGTCCCGCAAACCTCGCGGTCTACCTCGCGTTCTGCCAGCCCCACGACGTGATCATGGGCCTCGGGCTCCCAGCGGGTGGTCACCTGACCCACGGCCACAACGTCAGCATCACGGGGAGATACTTCAAGAGTGTGCCCTACGGCGTGCGCCCGTCGGATCACCGCATCGATCTCGACCAGGTGCGAGCGCTCGCCCGAGAGCACAAGCCCAAGGTCCTCTGGTGTGGGACGACGGCCTACCCCCGTACGATCCCCTTCGCCGACTTCCGGGCCATCGCCGACGAGGTCGGCGCGAAGCTGTGCGCCGACATTGCCCACATCTCGGGTCTGGTGGCCGCGGGCGTGCACCCGAGTCCGGTGGGGATCGCGGACGCGGTCACCACGACGACCCACAAGACGCTGCGCGGACCGCGCGGCGGGATGATCCTGTGCAAGAACGAGTACGCGAAGGACATCGACCGGGCGGTTTTCCCGGGCCTCCAAGGCGGTCCGCACAACAACGTGACAGCGGGCATCGCCGTGGCGGCGAAGGAGGCAGCCACGCCGGAATTCAAGCGCTATGCCGAGCGAGTCGTGGAAAACGCCAAGGTGCTGGCCGAGGCGCTCTCGAGCCGCGGCTTCGAGCTGATCACCGGCGGCACGGACAATCACCTCATCCTCGTCGACCTCACGCCCAAGAACATCTCGGGCAAGGTGGCCGCCAAGGCCCTCGATCGGGCCGGCATCGTCGGCAACTACAACTCGATCCCGTTCGACCCGCGGAAGCCCTTCGATCCCTCGGGTTACCGCATCGGGACTCCCGCCATCACGTCGCGCGGGATGGGCAAGGACGAAATGCTGAAGCTCGCCGCATTCATGGACGAAGTCGTCGCCCACGCGGACGACGAGGCCCGCATCGCGAGAGTTGCGGCGGAAGTGAAGGAGCTCTGCAAGGGCTTCCCTCCCCCCGGGATCGCCGTCTGAATCCCCGCCCACCGGTTGGCGACTGCAACTGGCTCGCACGACGTCACCCAAGGTCGGGTGCAGGACTACATCGGCTTACCGGCGACCGAGGTGAGAGCCGTCGCCCGCGCTCGGAGAAGTGCGCGGGCAGAAGGCCGCGCCGCGCTGCGCCGTTTGGGTTATCCTGAAGCTTGTACCCATGCGCGCCATATCCGGACGGACGCGTCTCCCGAAGGTGGGAGACTACTCCATCGAGCGAATGCTCGGTCGCGGCGGCATGGCTGAGGTGTTCGTCGCGCGTCGCGATGGTCCTCACGGTTTCTCCAAGCGCGTCGCCATCAAGCGCATCTTGCCGCAGCTCGCACAGGACCCGCGGCTCGTCGCGATGTTCTGCGACGAGGCCCGCATCCAGGCGGCCCTGAGCCACCCCAACTTGGTGGAGGTGTTCGACTTCGGCGAGCACCAGGGACAGCCCTACATCGCCCTGGAATACGTCGAGGGAATGTCAGTCGCCGAGCTCATCACCAGGATCGCGGCGCGTCGGCGCACGGTGGAGTTCGGCCCGGCGCTCCACATCGTGCGCGAAGTCCTGCAAGCGCTCGACTACGTGCACAACGCGCGGGACGACGAAGGCCGAGCCCTCGGCATCGTGCACCGCGACGTCGCCCCCAGCAACATCCTGGTCGGCCGTCAGGGGCAAGTGAAGCTCGGTGACTTCGGCATCGTACGCTCGACGGCCATCGACTCGCGCACCGTTCCGGGCGAGCTGAAAGGGAAGATCGGTTACGTCTCGCCGGAACAAGCCCTCGGCATGCCGCTCGACGGCCGGAGCGACTTGTTTTCGCTCGGCATCGTCCTGGCGGAGCTCCTGATCTGTGAACCGCTGTTCGAAGGGGGAAACGAGCTCGCCATCCTGCAGAGCCTGCACAGCGGGAACCTGGCGAAACTTCGGAGCGCGGGGTCTCACATCCCCGCAGAGCTCAAGGCGGTGGTCGTGAAGGCGCTTTCGCGCTGGCCCGAGCAGCGCTTCGCCTCCGCTCTCGAGTTCGCCGAAGCCCTCGATGGCGTGGCGCAGCGCCTCGGCGAGGGTCTCGGCGCCCACGTGCTCTCCGAGTGGCTCGTGGACATGGGACTCGTCGCGCTCTCCAGCGAAGTGCAGCAGAAGCCGTCGGTGATCCCCGAGCTCGTTCGCCAAGACGCGAGCGACGACGCGGTCGTGGACACGGTGGCGCTGGCTCCCGGGGAGAGCGAGGCGCCGCCTGCCAGCATCGCCGACGCGCTGTCGGCCGTGCTTCCGGACAACGACGTACCCCCGGAGCTCGAGCACGCGGTGAGCCGCGGACGAGGCCGAACCGAAGCTCCGACGACCTATCGCATCCAGCGCAGCGGTGGTGCCGTCATGGGGCCCTTCCGCCTGGCGGCCGTGCTGGAGATGCTGGCCACCGGACGCCTCTCGATCGACGGCGCGGTTTCGCGGCTCGGCGCACCGTTCGTGGCGGTCCCCTCCATGGTGGAGCTGGCGCGCATGCTGGCGCGCCCAGCCTACCGCTACTACGAACCGCTCGCGCTCTACACCAAAGAGCGTTGGGCCTTCCAGCTCGAGCAGGCGCCGGAGGTCGTGTTCGGCATCGCGCGCAATCGGCGCACGGGCCTCCTGAGCGGGCGTCGCGGCAGCGAACAGGTACGCATCTGGTTCGTCGATGGCACGGTGGTGTTCTCTTCGTCCACCGACCCGCGCGAGCTTCTCGGGTCGCGCTTGGTGGAGACCGACGGGATCCCACGGGACGCGCTGGAAGAGGTCGTGGAGCACGCATGGCGCACGGGGCGCTCGCTGGGCGCCTGTTTGATCGACCGAGGCCTCGCCACGCCCGAACGCGTGGACGCGGCGCTACGCGAGCAGTCGTGGCGACGCCTCGTCGCGCTTTTGCGTTTCCGCGTCGGCGAGCTGGCGTTCGTGGAGGGGGCCAGGCACGGCGAGGAGCCGAGCGTGATGCCACCTCGACTCGGCTTCGTGGCCAGCGCGCTGCTCAGCGCGTATGCGGCCGACGAAGTCGCGAGCGTGCTCGAGCGTGTGGAGCACTCCGGCGTGCTGACGGGCACTGCGCAGGGGCGCGTGCTGGTCGCGGCGCTGGCTCTGCCGGAAGCCGAGCGAGTCGCGCTCTGCCAGGCGCAGCGCGGCGCCACGCTCCGCAGTCTCATGCAGGACGGCGTGCGCTCCGGCACCTTCGACGCGCGCGTCGCGCGGCGTGCCGTTTGGGTGGGGCTCTTGTCGGGGGCACTTCGCTGCGACGGCTGAGCGAGCCGATCAGGCGCGCTGGAAGTCGTAGATCGAGCCGAGGCCGAGGATCAGCGTGAGCTCGTCCAGCGCAGCGCGACTCTCGTCGAGCAGCGCCGGATCTCGGAGGTCGTCGAGGCCGAGGCGATCCCGATGGTGTTTTTCGACCCACGCGACCAGCGCCGCATCGAGGGTCGCATCGAAGAGCACTCGACCACCCAGCGCCGCGAGCTCGCGAGGCTCGAGCGAAACGGCGAGGCGGAGGCAGGCCGGCCCGCCGCCGTTCTTCATGGACGAGTTGACGTCCGCGAACACCACGCGATCGACGGGGGTGGGCTCGGCCACCACGCGATCGAGGAATGCACGCGCCGGCTCCGAGCGCTCGGCCTCGGCGGGAGCCACCAGCGCGAAGCGATCTCCCGGAAGAGGCACCAGCTCGGCGTTGAAAGGATAGGTTTGGATGGCGTCGGCCAACGGCAGCTCCGCTTCACGTGCCAGCGAAACGACGAGTTCCGGCCCGAGCGCCACGGAAAGAGTCTCGATCAGGCCCCCAACGTCGACGAACGCGCGCTCGTGCAGCATCAGAAAGCGACCGGCACCGAGCGCCAGCACGTCGCTGTGGAACGCACCGGCTTCGATACCTCGGGGGTCTTGGCGCGCAAGCAGGCAACGCTCGGCTGGCAGGGCCAGCGCGCGGGCGACGGACTCGGACGCTTCGCGCGTCTGACGCGCAAGGGGCACGCGCGACGCTTCGTCGGGATCGAAGGCGCTCGTGCCCCAACCGAAGACGTGACGGCTCCCGCGCGAGGTCTCGAGCCGGATGTGATTCGCTGCACCTTCGTCGGAGAACGCCGCGCCCGCCGGCAGCGGCTCGTGCACGACGAAGTGCTCCGTCCGGGCGAAGACCCGGCGAAGAACCGCGAGCGTCGTGGGTGCCTCGAGGCTCCGGTGAAACATGCTCGAAAGGTTCGCCACCACGAGGTGCACGCGCCCGTCGAGAGTGTCGCGCGACGGCGCCACGGTAGCCGCGTTGGCGCTCCACATGGCAGAGGCGCTCGACACGCGCTGGAGCCACCGGCCCGCGTCCACGCGGCCGGCGCTTTCGAGCACCTCGCGGTCGCTGCCGGAGAACCCGAGGCGCCGCAGCGTGGGGACGTGCGGGCGCTCGTGTGGCGGCAACACCGCCTGCACCCCGCCGAGGCTCGCGACCAAGCGCATCTTCGCCAGGCCCTCCAGCGCCGCTGCCTTGGGGCTTCCTACCGCACCAGCGTGGGTCATGGCAGCCACGTTTCCGACGGAGAGCCCCGCGTGGGCGTGGGTCGGCCCGGCGATCCCATCGAAGCACACCAGCGACGCAGGCTGCATGGTCGCTCGAGTATAGCTTCTGCGCTCCGCTCGCTATAGTGGCTGCGTGCCGACCGCTCGACTCTACTTCGATGATCCACTGACGTTCGAGTTCGATGCGAAAGTCGTGCGCCACGGGCGCATCGGAGAGAGCCCGACGCTGGTCTTGGATCGGAGCGCATTCTACCCGGAAGGCGGCGGGCAGCTCGCGGATCGCGGGAGCTTGGGCGAGCTCTCCGTGATCGACGTGCAGGTCGACGAGAGCGGCGACGTGCACCACCTGGTGGAAGGCGAGCTTCCCGCCGCGGGCGTCGAGCTCGTCGGGCGCATCGACGTGGAGCGCCGCCGGCTCCACATGGCCGAACACACCGGCCAACACGTGCTGTCGCGGGCCCTGCTCGAAGAGGCGGGTGCGGAGACCGTGTCGGCGCGCCTGGGCGAGAGCGCGTGCACCATCGATCTCGATCGCTCGGGTCTCGACGAAGCGAGCCTCGCCCGCGCCGAACGCTTGGCCTCGTCGGTGGTGGACGCCGATCTGACCGTGCGCGCCTTCTTCCCCGATCCGGCGGAGCTCGCGACGCTCGCGCTCCGGCGCGAGCCGAAGGTCTCGGACGAAATCCGCGTGGTCACCATCGGGAGCTTCGACGCCACACCTTGCGGCGGTACGCATGCCACTCACACCTCCCAAATCGGCCTACTGACCATCGTCGGCAGCGAACGCTACAAAGGCGGGACTCGGGTGACGTTCACCGCCGGTGCCAAGAGCCGCGAGCTCCTGCTCCGCGAGTCGTCCGTGTTGCGCGCGATGGCCAAGGCCATGAGCTCCGGGCCGCTGGACGTGCCCGCTGCCCTCGACAAGCTGAGGCGCGAGCTCGAGGAGGTGCGCGGCGAGCTCGGCCACATGCGGAGCGCGATCGCCGAGCGGAGCGCCGACGAGCTTCTGGCGCGGGCGGAACGCGAAGGTGCCGACTTGGTGGTGGCCTGCATCGAGAGCGCGACCCCGGAGCTCTTGCGGAACGTCGGCGCGCGCCTCGGTCAGCGCGCAGGCACCTTCGTGGTGCTGGCGACCTCGGACTCGACGGGCCACTCCGTGTACGTGACGCGCGGCAGCGGCTCCAGTCTCGACGCAGGCGCGTACCTGAAAGAGCTCGCTCGCCGCACGGGCGGCAAGGGCGGCGGGCGCCCGGAGCGCGCGGAGGGCCGCGTGCCTGCCCAAGCCGATTTCTCGGCCGTGGCTCGGGCGGTGCTCTCGGCCTTTCGTACCTGAAGTCAGCTCGGCGGCGTCGACTGAGCCAGGGCGCGGTCGAGGTCTTCGAAGCCCACCAAGACCTCGAGGCGGGGATGGCGAAGGCTCAAGCTCTTGGCGCGACGACCTCCGACCCAGAGGCGTGTCGATGAAGGCAGCTCGCCCAGGATCCAACCGAGGTCGGCCTGAACGGCCTCGAGATCCGCCGCGCCCGACACGCTGATGCCCACGACCTGTGCGTTGGTGCGCCGAACTGCCTCGAGGATCTGATCCGGCGGCGTGTCAGCACCGACGATGCGTGGCGTCGCGCCGGAGAGAGACAGGTAGAGCGCCACCATTTCGAGACCGAGCGCGTGCTGCTCTCCGGGTAGCGTGCAGAGGAGCACGAGCGGGGAGCGAGTGACCCCCTCGTACGCCGACGCGAGCACGCGGAGCTGCGTGGAGAGCGCCGCGCTCAGCATGTGCTCGTGACGGATCTCGAGCTTGTGCGTGGCCCACGCCTCACCGACTCGCTCGATGAGCGGCGCCGCCACCTCGACCAAGAAGCGCTTCGGCCCGAGCGTGGCCACGGCCTGCCGGAGCTCGGCCAACATGCCCTCCAGGTCGTCGCGAGTCAGTCGCTGGAGCAGGGATTGGACGTTGGAGGGCGTGTTGGCGGCGCCGACTCCGGCAGTGGCGGTGGAAGCGAGCAGCTCCGCGAGCTCGTCGCGTGAACGCGTCACCACTTCGCCGGCGCGGTAGCCGGCCTTCAGTGTTCGAGCCACGAGCATCAAGCGTTCGACGTGCTCGGGCGAGTAGACGCGCACCCCAGCGGGATTCCGCTCGGGTTTGGGGAAGCCGTAGCGGCGTTCCCACATCCGCAGCGTGTCCGAAGAAAGGCCCGTGAGCCGCGACGCGACTCGAATCGAGTAGCCCGAACGGGCCCCGTTCCCCACGGCGCGCAGTACCATGGATTTCGCTTAGTTCCCGGACTCGACCCGTCAACCCCGGTTTGACCCCGGACGGCGCACGGGCGATGCTTTCTCGGTGACGGTCGGGGCAAAAACCTGGCGTTTCGCCGGCGTGGTCGCGATCGTGCTCGCCGTCGGCGGCGGTTGCGGAAGTGAGTCCGAGAGCGAGGGCTATTCAGGGGCGGGGGCTCGGCCCACCGGCGGCGGCGGGACCCCCTCGGGGGGGAGCTCGGGCACCGGGGGGAGCCTGGGGGGCGGCGGAGGCAGCGCCGCAGTTGGAGGCAATCCAAGCGATGCCGCGATCGACGCTGACGCTCCGCCGAAGCTCGGCCCACCCTACCCCGTGGTGCTTTGTCACGGCTTCTTCGGCTTCGAGAAGTTCGCGGGCCTCGATGCCATCACCTATTTCTACAAGGTCAAGGAGGAGCTCGCGAAGAACGGCGAAACTCTCGTCTTCACCCCCGAAGTCGACCCGTTCAACGACTCGACCTATCGCGGCGCCCAGCTCCAGGGCGAGATCGAGAAGATCCTCGCGCAGACGGGTCACGAGAAGGTCAACCTGATCGGGCACTCGCAGGGCGGACTCGATGCACGCGTCGTCGCCCACGATCGTCCCGATCTGGTGGCGAGCGTCACTACCATCGCCACGCCTCACCAGGGCACTCCCATCGCCGACGTGATCCTGGGACTCGTGTCGGACCCCGGCGCGCAACAGCTCGTCGACTGGTTCGTGAAGCAGATCGGCTACGCCCTCTACGACGCCGCCGGCAAGAAGACCTCGCTCTGGAAACCACTCGAGCTGTTCAGCAAGAGCGGGATCGCCGCGTTCAACCAGAAGTACACGGATCGGGCCTCGGTCCGCTACTGGTCGCTCACGGGCCGGAGCGACTTCAAACTGCCCGGTCAAGACTGCAAACCGGACACCACATTGCCCTTCATCGAGAAGTGGAATCTCGAGACCGACCCCATCGACCCGTTGTTCTTGATCAGCGAGGCCTATCTCGACGGCGGAATTGGCCAACCCGACGCCAACGACGGCCTCGTGCGCGTGCAGGACGCGCATTGGGGCACGTTCCTCGGCTGCGTGCCGGCCGATCACCTGGATGAAGTGGGACAGCTCTTCGGCGACTCGCCCGGGATTGGCAACCTGTTCGAATACCGCGCGCTCTACGTGGAGCTCGTCAAGATGCTGCGCGACACGGGCTTGTGAGCCGCGCCGTCAGCCGAGGACGATGTCGAAGTCCACGCCGTAGCCAGCGCCCTCGGCCGCCAGCGGGCGGATGAGCGAGCTCACCACGAACGGGTCGCTCTCGATCCACGGGTCCCCTTCGAAGTAGAGCTGCGTGGTCAGGGAGGCGCTCTCGGGATGACTCACCTTGTAGTGGATGTGACGCGGGCGGTAGGTCGAGCCGTTGAGGTAGAGCCCGGGCAAGATGGTGTGTAGCTCGTAGCGACCTTGCGCGTCGGTGACCATGCGACCGCGCAGCACGTAGCCCGTATTGTCGTACGCTCCCGAATCGTTCGCCTGCCAGACGTCGACCACGGCGTTCGCCAGCGGTGTCACGCAATCGCATGCGTAGACCACTCCCCGCACGACGAGCGGCGTCCCCTGAGCTCCGTCGGCGATGTCGGAGCGAAAGGGCGATCCGGCCTTGTAGTAGGGCCCGAGGATGTTGTCGCTCGTGAGCTTGCAGCCAGCGGTGGGTGCTAGCTTGCAGCTGCCCGCATCGCCCGCCACGCCCGCGCTGCCGCCGCTGGCCCCGCCGGCACCCGTCCCGCCCGCGCCGGCACCTCCTCCCGCGCCGGCGCCTCCTCCCGCGCCGGCACCTCCTCCCGCGCCGGCGCTTCCGCCGGGTCCGCCATCCGGCGCCGGGCCTTCACGAGCCTCCGAACGCGCGCCGCCGCACGCCCCCACCCACACCCCGGTCGCGAGGAGTCCCAGTGCGTCACGACGCCTTACGGCGTTCTTCTTCTTCGGCTCGGCTCTCATGAGCCAAAGATGGCAAGGACACGCCGTCCGCGCCATTCGAATGATCGGGACGTGACGTTCCAGAGAGCTCAACGGCGCGACGCGCGACGGCGCGGTTTGGGGGCCTCCGCGCCCGGCGGATCTCGGAGCGGCGCGGCCAAGGCCCGCTCCACCCGCGCGATCACCTCGGACGTGAAGCTCGCCTGGGCGTCCTCGGCGCGACACGCGGCATAGACCGAAGTGTCCGGCACGGGTCGCGGCGCGAGCCGATGCAAGCGCCCACCCATCACGTCGGCGTGCGCCACCACGTCGGGGAGGACGCACACGAAACGCCCGGAACGAGCCACGGCCAGGTTGGTGGAGAGCATCAAGATCTGAAACCCAACTTTGCGCGGGACCTCGACGGGCCAGCCATCCATGGGCGTGCCGCGGTCACCGATGCCCGCAACGCTGAACTCGTGACGTTGGAGCTCGCGCAGCGCCACGCTCTTGTGCCCGAACAGCGGGTGCCCTCGCCCACAATACAAAGAGTTCGTCAGCGCGCCTATGTGCCGGCACTCGATGCCCGCCATCGACGTCGCGTCGTAGTAGAAGGCAACTTCGATCTGCCCGTTGGTCAGTCGCTGGTTGGCTTCCTTCGAGCCAAGGGTGGTCATGCACGGGATCACGCCCGGCGTTTCTCGTTGGAGCTCGAGCAGCGCCGGGAGGACGAAGTAGTCCGTCAGTACCCCGAGGGAGCTCAAGCGATATTCGCCCGCGAAGTCCCGCGCGAGCACACCGTGCATCGCGTGTTCGAGGCCGGTCATGCTGCGCCGAACGGCTTCGAGCAAGCGCTGTCCGGCGGCGTTCAACGTGATGCGCCGCGAGCCGCGCACGAAGAGCTCCTCACCCAAGGTCTCTTCGACCAGCTTCACACTGCGGGAGAGCGCCGACGCACTCACGTGGAGTCGAGCCGCTGCCGTCGGCAGGTGCTCGGTCTCGGCGACCACGCGAAAAGCAGGGATCCAGGGCCAGATCCGCTGAAGTTGTTTCGCCGGATCGAAGCTCACAGGGTCTTCGCGTTGCGCGCCGATTCCACCGCGCGGTCCAGCGCGCGCGGGCTGTACCCGACCATGATCTGCCCCATGACGTCGATGATGGGGAGGGATGCGCCGGTCGCCTTGATGCGCTCGAGCTTCTTGTCCATCTCGGCGTGCGCCGCTTCGTCTGCGTCCACGTCCTTTTCGACCACCGTCACGCCGCGCTGCCGCAGATACGCCGCAGCGTCGTGGCAGGGCTTGCACCAAGACGCGCCGTAGATGATGGCGACGACCTTGGTGTTCGACACCTTCGGGGGAGCGTGGGGCGACGGTCCGGCCGAGGCCGAGGCCGAAGCGGGTGGCTCCGCCGAAGCGCTGGGGGGCGGCGCCAAGGCTTCGAGGCGCGCCTTGCGCCGACTCGCGCCCTTCTCGTCCCACTCGCTCCGAGCAATCACCTTGACCGGATAGGTGCCATCAGCGCCCTTCTTGGACAGGTCGGCGACGTACACCAGCTTGCCGGTGCCCTCTTCGCGCGTGGAGCTGACCACGCGCACCTCGGAGCGGCCCGCCTCGGGAACGTCGGACACTTTCTGCACGACGTGGAAGTCACCCTTCTCGTCGATCCAGGTGAGGAGGAGATTCGGGGTGTCGTCTTTCACCTCGAGGGGAGGAAGCTCGTTGGAGGTCGGCTTGGCCCCTGTCGGGTCTTCGCCGCTCGGAGCGTCCGTCTTGCCTTTGCACGAAACGAAGGCGAGCCACACACAACACAGGAGCACGAGCCAGCTCTGCCAACGACGCCTCATCTCAACCAGGCTCCTCTCGATTCACGTTCGCGAGCTGTTCGGAAAGCTCGACCCATTCTGACATGAGCGTCTCGACGCGCTGCGCCAACGCACGCTCTTTCTTAGCCCATTCGTGGAGCTTCTCCCAGTCGTTCTCGGGCGGTGCGCGCAGCTTCTCCCGGAGCTCCGCCAGGTCGCGTTCTCCCGCTGCCACCAGATCTTCCAGCTCGGCCAGGCGCCGCCGCTTCTTTTCCAGGTCGCGCGCCGCCGCTTGGCGCTCCCGATGCTTGTCCGCGCCAGCCACCGCCCTAGGGGCCTTCCGGGATTTCTCGGCGGCGAGCTCCGCATCTTCGTGAGCTCGCGCGCGCCGCTCGAGCATGGCCACGTAGTCGCGAAAACCTCCCTCGTAGAGATCCACGCCGGTCTCCGCGAACGCGAGCGTGCGCGTGGTGACGGTTTCGAGAAACCTCCGGTCGTGTGACACGAGGAGAACGGTGCCCTCGAAGCCGGTGAGCGCTTCTTCCAGGATCTCGGCCGCGGGGATGTCGAGGTGATTCGTGGGCTCGTCGAGAAAGAGCAGGTTCTTCGGCTCGAGCAGCAACTTGGCGAGGGCGAGCCGCGTGCGTTCCCCACCCGAGAGGCTCGCGACCTGTCGGAAAGGGTCGTCGCCGTAGAAGCGGAAGCGCGCCAAGTACTGGCGCGCCCCGTCTTGGTTGAAGTCACCCCGTACGCTGCGCACTTCGTCGATACAGCTCGACGCAGGGTCGAGGCTGCCGAGGTGCTGGTCGAAGTAGCCCTCACGCAGGTTCGTCCCACGCTTCACACTGCCACGATCTTCTGGTGCGCCCAAGCCCGCCACCAAACGGAGGAGCGTGCTCTTTCCGCAGCCGTTGGCACCGACGATACCGATGCGGTCGCCACGGCGCACCAAGACGTCTAGACCGTGGAACAGCCGCCGTCCACCGCGCACCGCCTCCAGCCCCCGGCACTCGAGCACGATGTCGCCGCTCCGCGCTGCGTCGGCGAAGCGAAAGCGCACCCGCTCGGCGCGCGCCCAAACGTCTTCGGGCCGCTCCACCTTGTCGAGCTTCTCCAGCATCTTGCGCCGGGACTGGGCCTGCTTGGTCTTCTGGCCGGCGATGTTCCGGCGGATGAAGTCTTCGGTTTTCTGGACGAAGGCCGCTTGCTCCTCGGCGAGCGCGCGCTCTCGCTCGAGGTCCTCCGCGCGCTCCGTGTGATACGCCGTGTAGGGGAGCGGGTAGACGCGGAAGGAAGTGCGTCCGAGCTCCATCGTGATGGGGCAGACGGCGTCCAAGAACGCGCGGTCGTGGGACACCACCAAGACGGCGCTCTTCTGCGCCGTGAGCCAACCCTCGAGCCAGCGGATGGTGTCGAGGTCCAGGTGGTTCGTCGGTTCGTCGAGCAGCAAGAGCTCGGGCTCGGTCGCGAGCACCGCACCCAGGATCAACCGCCCGCGCTCTCCCCCCGAGAGACTGGAAACGTCCCGCTGGAGATCGGCGGGCGAAAAGCCGAGGCGGGTGGCGATGGTGGAGACGCGCTGCTCGAGCTGATCGGCTCCGGCAGCGTGGTAGCGATCGACCGCGCGCGACAGCGCGTCGAGATCCTCCTGCCGGCCGCTGGCCGCTCCGTGCTCGGCCTCGGTCAGCGCGTGTCGAAGGGCCACGAGCTCCGAGAAGCCGCTCATCAGCGCCTCCAGCAGATCGCCGCTCGGGAGCGCTTCGTGGCTCTGCCGATAGTAGCCGACGCGAGCTCCCTTCTCGCACAGCACGCTCCCACGATCGGCGGAGAGCTCGCCGGCGAGGATGCGGAGCAGGCTGCTCTTGCCGGCGCCGTTGGGCGCGACCAGAGCGGCGCGCTCACCTGCGTTCAAGCGGAACGTCACTCCGGAGAAGAGCGGCGGGTCGACGTAGCCAAAGGCGAGGTCGGCGACTTCGAGAACGGACACGGAGGCTCCCCTCACATAGCCCAGCGACTTGGCGCGGGTCCATCCGTCGGTCGACGCGGCCGGTTCGGGCCGGATGACCGCTCGGCGGAGCTCCGCTAGCGTCCGAGCGAGTTGAAGCGACAGGTCGAGGTCCGAGCTGGGCACGTCGAAGCCGAGTGCGCCTATTGTCGGAAGAGCGTGCGCTTCCCGGTGGAACGCACCGACGTCGGTCACCCGCGCGCGTCGACCGCCGACGAGGGAGTCCTCGCCTGGGCGAGCACCACCCGCTGCCCACACTGTTCGGCGCTCCACGGCATCTCCATCGACGGAACCGGTGCGTGGCTCGAATTCGCCTACGCACCGACGGACCCCATCTTCAGTGCGAGTCGGCTGGCTTGGTCTCGGGCCGGGACCCTTGCGTTCGCGAAGGAGAGCGGACCGACCCACGTGGTGCGGCCGACCCGCGAAGGGTGGCGGACCGTGGCGACGCTGCACGGAGCGCGTCCGCTGTGTTTCTGTCCGAGCGACGAACGACTGGTCTTGACGTCCGTCGATGACGCCCGCCGCTTGTCGCTCTGCGATCTGCGAACTCTTCAGTGCCAAGCGTTGCCCGAAGTTCCGCTCGAGCATGGGACCTTCGACCGATGGGAGTACGCGTTCTCCGATGGCGGGAGGTGGCTGCGCCTCGCGGGCCGGGGTCGGTCCGGCGCCGAAGTCGTCAGCGTGGACCTGGTCGGGATGCGCTCGAGCGTGACGAGCGTCTTCGTGCCGACCTCGGCGAGCTTCAGCTGGGCGCCCGGCGGCGAAAGGCTCATGACCCACTGGTCGACGGGACCGAGCTCGACACTGCTCTCGCTCCACGACCTGGCGCAGGCCGGCCGAGAAGCACCGCGCCTGCGCCTCGCGAGCCACTCGGAGCACTTGCCCGGGCGCGGCTGCTTCGACCGGAGCGGGGGCTTCGTCGTGGCGCACTCCGGCGAGCACCTGCCGGAGCTTCGCGTTCGCCGATTCGACGCGGAGAGCCTCGAGCTCGCAGCCGCCACCGACGTTCCGAATCGGGGTGGGGCCGGAGTGTTTGCCGCCGCCGTGCGGGGCGACGGCGCCATCGTGGTGGTGACCCGACACCTCACGCTCTTGTCTCACGACCTCGAGCTCGTGCCCGTTCCAGACATCGATCTGACCTTCGGCGAAACGTTCGAGCTCGATGCTTCCGGCGACTGGCTCGCGTGGGCGGGTCCGGCGCATCGGGTACTCGCCCGTCCGGACATCCTGTTCCGTAGATTGCCGTCTGGCGAGGTTCTCTCCCTGCGCGCCGCTCTCGCTTCCTGACCGGCGGAGGTGCGACTACGATGGGTCTGATGCAGCAGCGCATGCGAGTGGTGCGTATCCTGTGGGGCGCCCTCCTCGCGTCGACGTTCATGTACTTGGTCGTGCTCGCGTTCGCGACGGTGCCCCAGGCGCAAGCCGTCCCGGCCTTGCCGCCGGCCCTCGGAGCATCGAGCGTCGTGCTGGCCGTCCTGAGTTTCGCGCTGCCTCGGCAGCAGGCGAAATCGGCGCTGTCTCGACAGAAGTTCGCGATCGCAGACGTCCCCGAAGGCGCCGAGTCCGACGTATTGCCCTATCGCGAAGCCGGCAAGACACGGAAGGAGTTCGCCGAGCCCGAGCGCGCGGAGCTGGCCGCGTTCCCCGCCTACCAGACCGGACTCATCTTGGGCTCGGCGCTGTGCGAAGCCATCGCGACATTCGGCTTCGTGCTCGGGTATCTCCGGTTCCCGCCGTGGGTGTTCCTCCCGTTCTTCGCGCTCGCGTGGGTGCTGTTCCTCCTTCGCTTCCCCACGCGGGCGAAACTCCGCCGCTTGCTGGAAGACGCCAAGGGCGCGCACTTCCCTCGGTGACGCTGCGCCGAGCTCGGCCGAAGCCGGGGTCCGAATCACGAGTCAGATCCAGATCAGAGCCGGAATGGATTCGCCGCTTCCACGTTGCGCTTGGTGCCGCTCTTGCCCGCCACGCTGTCCTCGGGCTTTTGGCCCGGCTTGGCCTGAGCGGGCGCGTCGCTCAGACGACGGTCCGCCTTTTCGAGCTCCGCCGCCTGGCGATCGAAGTCCGACGCGAGGCCAGGGCTGAGCGGTCGTTTCTTCGCCGCTTCCGCCTTGTTCTTGCCCACGTCGGCGAGCTCTTGCTTGAGGCGCGCGCGCGCAGCGGCGAGATCACCCGAGTTGAAGAGGCGGTTCGCTTCCTCGATGGAGTCGGCGGACGCGGAGCGCCCGAGGCGCGCAGCCACGGCTGGGTCGAGTCCTTCCTCGATGACGGACAACGTCCTCACGACCGACAGGCGCCCGCTGGCCGAAAGGGGAGCCCGCGCGCTGGGCTCGACGCCGCTCAGCCCGAGCGTCGCCACGCCGAGCTCACCCTCGGGGCCTTTGGGTAGACGCAACTTCACGAGCAACGTCTTCTGTTCACCGGCAGCGAACGAGCCCATCGACACGGTCAGCTTCTGTCCCTGCTGTTCGAAGCTGCGGTCGAACACCTGGCTGACTTCCACGCCTGGGCCGAGCTCGAGCGATACCTTCACGTCACCGGCGACCGTGCGCACCAGCGACGCGAGCTCTTTGTCGAAAGCCACCTGCACTTCGCTGGCGTTTTCAGCGAAGTAGTGCTTGCCGTTGGATTCGAGGGCGAGGGCCGAGAGCACGCGCTCGTTGTACTCGGTGTCGATGCCGACGGAGCTGATGGCGCAGCCCATGTGGCGCGCGTTTTCGGCGATGCGCCGGAAGCCAGGGATGTCCTTCACACCGCTCGTCGCTTCGCCATCGGACAAGAGCAAGATGCGCGTGGTCATCCCGGTTTGGGCGCGCAGCGCCGCCATGGCCGCGTCGATACCACACGAGATGCAGGTTTCTCCGCGCGCTACGATGCCATCGAGAGAACGCACGGCCCGCTCGCGACTGCTCTCGTCGATCCGTGTCGACGGGAGCACGGTCTCCGTACTGCCGGAGTAGCTCACCACACTGAGGACGTCGCCGTCTCTCAGGCGCCGAATCATGGCGCGCGCCGCCGCCAGCGCATTCTGCATGCGCTTGCCTTTCATGGACCCGGAACGGTCGACGACTATGGCGAGGTTCATGGGGGCCGCCGCCGATGCTCCGTCCGCCGCGGCTCCGACGGTCGCGAGCACGTAAGTCTCGCCGGGGCCGTCCGCGCGCACGCGCGCATGGCCCACACGACCCTCGAAGGAGAGTGGGCCCGAATCCTGGAACGAGGGCGATGCCGTCGACGCCGGAAGAGTGGCCGAGGGGACGGCGTCCGCGACGGCGGGGGCGGCGCCCCGCGGGCGGGCGGTCAGCGACCACACGCTCGCACTGGTCCCCAGCATTCCCAGCGCTGCCAGCACCCCGAGAGTCTTGACCTTCATTTGCGTCGATCCCGTTCTACGTGCGAACCGCACCGAAGTTCTATCCAGAGGCGGATTTTCAGCGGAAGAACTCGCGGCGGGCGGCTCGGGCACGGGCGGCGGGTATCACGAACGCATGGCTCGCCGCGTTCTTGGCCAGAAACTGCGTCACCCAAGCCGGCAGCTTGCCCCAGCGCTCGAGCTCTTTCGGGATCCACTCCGATCGCTTTTCCACGAGCAGGGAGTAGTGCCCGGGACCCGTCCCACACATGTAGGGGGCACCCTTCGTGAAGCCAAACACCCCCTCGAGCTCGCCGTTCGGAGCGTAGGCCGCCGTGATTCGGTAGTCGGCGGGCTCCTCCTTCGGGTCGAGCACGCACTCCTCGGTCATCTCGGCCTTGGCGTGCTCGCGAAGGGCGGCGAGCGGCTCCACGGGGAACGTCAGCTTCGCATTCGCTGCGGCATCGACGTCGAATTCGACCGCCTCGGACCAAAAGACGGGGTGCATGCCACCGCAGTACTGGTCCCAACCGTTGACCGTGGTGAACAGGACGGGCCCCACGGCTCCGTCGATCTGGAGCGTGGTGTCGTGCTCGGCGACACTGGCGCTGCAGCCTGCTCGCGGTGAATATCGGCCCCTCCACGGTTCGAGCTTGCGCTTGCTCTTGAGGCTCTGAAGGTACGGAACCTCGAGCGTCACGGGATCGTTCACCTTGCAGGTCGGCGGCTGGTTGGCGCAGAGCTCGCATTGACTGCACGCGAGCGACGCGAGCTTGCGAGTTCGGATGACCCATAGCTCGTTCTTGCCGACGACGACCGGCTCCTTGCGATCGCGAACCTCGCGAGCAAGTCCACCCACCTCTTCCAAGAAGACGCTGCGGAAGCCTCGAACGGCTTGGACGTCCGGGATCCACACGACGGCGGCGCTACCGTCGAGCGCGGGACGCTTGGACGGTGCCGGGGGAATCAGCGGCAGCTCCGCCGGTTCCCCGCCAGCGTTCGACTCGTCGCCGCTCGTCGCATCGGCGGCGTCGCTGCCCGCGTCGATGCTGGCGGGCTCGAGGCGCGCGCTCTCGGCGAGCGGAGCGACCACCACCGCCTGCGGACGCGGCTCGGTTCGTGGCGTCGCGCAGGCGCCGGCCAAAGCGGCGAGGGCGAGCCAAACGGAGCGCGACGTCATCGGAACTCGAACGATGGAACTTGAACGATGGAGCGAGCTTTCTTGTTCTCGCTCGGCCGACGCATGCTGGCGCTTGGCGAGGGGGCACGACGGCGAACGCTCGCATTGTGCCAATCTGTGCCTGGCACGCAACCTGCTTTGGAGCGCGGCGCTGGAGGTAAGGATGCCGCATCGTCGCTCGCTGCTGCTCGGTCTGTTCGTCTTCGTCCCGCTCACTCCCCTCGCGTGCTCGAGCGACTCCGACGACTGGAGTGCTCCGACCTCGACCCGAGAGCTGCCCATCGTGCTCACCACCAAGAATGGCTGCACGGTACGCTGGACCAAGCTGAACTACGACACGCCCGGCGTGGACAAAGGCGAGTTCATCGAGCTCGAAGTGCAGCGCTCTCCGACTTCGCCGGCGAAGACCCTGGGAGACTGCGGGGTTGGGAGGCTCGATCTCGTGGACAGCCAAACGGCGCCTAGTTGCACGCGCTATCTCACGATCCCGCTTTCGCACACCAAGATCCCACGTGGCGGGCACGTCGTCATCTGCGATCCGAAAGAGCTCGACCGTTGTGATGTCGCAGTACAGAACCCGGGTGGCGGCTGGATCCAGAATGGCGCGCCCGACGAGCTCAGCTTCTACGGCACGAACGGGTATCTCCTACAGCACGGCGTTTGGGAGGGAATGAACCCGGGGCCGTGTCAGCCGGAGTACACCGGCACGGGGGGAGGCGCGGGGGCGAGCAGCGTCTTGCTCGCCACCGAGAACGACTTCGAACCCGACTACACCAATGTTTGGTGCAACGGGCAGGGATTCACGCTGGAGCTCACCGCGACGACACCGCCCGGCACCTCCCCATCGTGCACGACCGTCGACGCCGGCAACGATTCCGGCACGGGTGGCTTGGGCGGATTCGGTGGCACGGGCGGATTCGGCGGCAGCGGTGGCGTCGGCGGCTTCGGCGGCTTCGGCGGCTTCGGCGGAACGCCCGACGACTCGGGTATCGGCGGTTTCGGAGGAACACCGTTCGACTCCGGCATCGGTGGCGTCGGTGGCGTTGGCGGCGTCGGCGGCGTCGGCGGCGTCGGAGGCTTCGGAGGAACGCCCGACGACTCGGGTATCGGCGGTTTCGGAGGAACACCGTTCGACTCCGGGATCGGTGGCGTCGGTGGCGTCGGTGGCGTCGGTGGCATGGGTGGCGTCGGAGGCTTCGGCGGCGTCGGAGGCGCACCGTACGACTCCGGCATCGGTGGTTTCGGAGGAACACCGTTCGACTCCGGCGCAGGGGGTGTCGGGAGCACCTCGCAGGATGGCGGAAAGGCAGTGGGGCAGGGCAAGCCGATGCAGGGGTCGACCGCGACGGAAGGACTGGGCGTCACGGCCAGCGGCCTCGAAGGCAGCTCCGACTCGAACGAAGCGAGCGGCTGCGGTTGCCGCAGCGCTGCCCCGCGAGAGCGCACACCGCTGGCCTTGGGGCTCGCGCTGGCGCTCGGGGCTTTCGTGCGACGAAGCCGCCGGCGAGGCTCCGGCACCGAGTGAGCGCGACGTCGTCAGCGCTCTTGCTTGGGGACGAGCTCGCTCACACGTCGGAGCTCCGGGAACACGAAGGCCGCGAGCAACACGACCACGAGCGTGCCCACCCCCCCGGCGACCACCGCCGGGACGACCCCGAGCCATGCGGCGGTCACGCCCGATTCGAGCTCCCCGAGCTCGTTGGAAGCGCCGACGAACACCAGATTCACCGCGCTCACCCGGCCGCGCATTTGGTCGGGAGTGCCCAGTTGCACCAAGTTCTGCCGGATGAACACGCTCACCATGTCGCTCGCGCCCAGCAAGACGAGAGAGGCCAGCGACACCACGAAGCTCGAAGACAATCCGAGCGCGATGGTGGCAAACCCGAAAACGGTCACTGCGCCGAGCAGCACTTGGCCGGCACGCTGCTGGATTGGACGATAGGCCAGCCGAAGCGCCATCAGGGCGGCACCGACCGCGGGCGCCGCGCGCAGGAGCCCGAGCCCGCGCGGGCCGACTCCGAGGACGTCGTGGGCGAGGGCCGGCAAGAGCGCGACGGCGCCACCCAACAGCACCGCGAAGAGGTCGAGGGTGATCGCGCCAAGCACGATCTTGTGTCTTGCCACGTAGCCGAGACCCGCCACGAGCGCCGACAGGCCGGGCGCCGAGCCGTGCTCCCCTCGACCGCGCACGGCGACGGCGCGCGTCAGAACCAACGCCGCGAGCGCCGCGCAGGCCGCGGTGAAGTACACGACGGAAGGACCGAAGGCTCCGTAGACGACGCCTCCGAGAGCGGGGCCCACGATGGTCGCGATCTGCCAACCCGTGGAGCTCCAGGCGACGGCGTTGGGGAAGTCGCGCTTCGGCACCAGCGTCGGTAGGAACGCCGCACCGGCCGGGCCATAGAAGGCGCGCGCGCTGCCGAGCACGAAGAGCAACGCGTAGAGCAGGGCGAGCGAAGCTCCGAAGAGCGCCGCCAGAGCCAACGCGAGCGAAGCGATGGAAGCGATCCCGAAACACACGACCAACACGCGGCGCCGCTCGACGCGGTCGGCGACGTGCCCGGCGGGCAGGGCCAAGACTGCTAGCGGCAAGAACTGAGCGAGCCCTACCCACCCGAGCTGGAGTGGATCGTGGGAGAGCGCGTACACCTGCCAGCCGATCGCGACCGACTGCATCTGGATGCCGACGATGAAGACAAAGCGCGCGGCTTGGTACAGTCGAAAATCCCGATGTGCGAAGGCAGCACGCGGACTCGTGGGTAGGTGGCCGGCGGACAAGGAAACCACCGATCCGTAGTGCGGCGGGCTCCCCGAGGAAACCGGAACGCGGGCCCGCTGGGCGAAAGCGTCGCGACTCGGGTTGCGCCGAGGTAGCTTCGGGGTCGTGTCGAGCCCACGAGAAACGCCTTCGCCCGCCCTCGGCTTGGCCGTGAGCCTCCTCGCGCTGTTGGTGGTGATCGTGGTCCTCGCGTGGCCCGCGCCACGCCTGTGTTACGAAAAGCTCACTGGAACACCGGCCATGTCCGACGTTTGCAACCCACTGAGCTGGGTCATGCGCGCCGTGTCCCGGGTCCTCGGCGAGTGAGGCACACGGGGTCGCGGGGGCTCTTCCGAGCGACGAAACCGTGCTATCTCGGCCCGGTCGATGATCGAAGTCGAGCACCTCACGAAGGACTACGGCACCGTCGTGGCCGTGCGTGACGTCTCGTTCTCCGTGGGCAAAGGCGAGGTCGTGGGCTTCCTGGGGCCGAACGGCGCCGGCAAGAGCACCACGATGCGCATCTTGGTGGGGTTCTTGGGCGCCAGCAGCGGACGGGTGCGCATCGCTGGCCACGACATCGCCGACGAGAGCATCGAGGCACGCCGGGCCATCGGGTACATGCCCGAGTCGGCGCCGCTCTACCTCGAAATGCGGGTGCGCGAATACCTCGGGTTCCGAGCCGCCGTGAAGAAGGTGCCGCGCGGCGAGCGCAGGGCGGCGGTGGATCGTGCGATGTCGCTCGCGGTGGTGACCGAGATGGCGGACACGCTGATCGGACACCTTTCGAAGGGCTATCGGCAGCGCGTGGGGCTGGCGGACGCGCTGGTCGCGAACCCTCCCCTGTTGATCCTGGACGAGCCCACCGCAGGCCTCGATCCCAACCAGATCCGCGAGGTCCGCAAGCTCATCCGCTCCCTCGGCGAAAACCACACCATCTTGCTCTCCACCCACATTCTGAGTGAGGTCGAAACGACGTGTGATCGCGCCATCGTGATCGATCGCGGTCGACTGGTCGCCGAGGGCAGCATCGGGGAGCTGCGTGCGCGCCAAAAGGCGGAGGGTGCCGCGCTGCTCGTGGTAGGAGACGAGAAGCGCGCGAAGGAGTTGGCCGCATCGATCGCCGGAGTGCGCAGGGTCGTGGCGAAGCGCGCCGACGACGCCTCCGCCGTCCGGCTCGTGCTCGGCTACGAAAAGGACACAGAGGACGGCGCCCGGATCCTCGAGTCCGTGGTGCGCGCCCTCGTGCTGGAAGGGCTCGGTGTACGCGAGGCCACGCCCACCCGCGCGACTCTCGAGGACGTGTTCGCCGAGCTCACACGCGCGGAAGAAACCGCCGCCCTCGACCCGGGCGAAGAGGAGGACGCATGAGCGGCGCGCTACCGGTCTACCGCCGCGAGATGCTGAGCCTGTGGGTCACGCCGCTGGCGTGGGTGCTCTTGGTGGTGTTCCTGTTCATCCAAGGGCTCTCGTTCTATTCCATCGTCGTACACGTCTCCGGCATGTCGGCCGCCAGCATCGACACCGGCCCGGTGCAGGCCTACTTCGGCCAGTCCATCTTCCTCTTGGTCTCGCTGCTCCTCGTGTGTCCCGCGCTCACGATGCGGGTGTTCGCCGAAGAGCGCCGCAGTGGCACCATCGAGGCACTCTTGACCGCCCCGGTCACGCCGGCGGGAGTCGTGACTGGCAAGTACCTCGCCACGTTGACCACCTACTTTGCCATGTGGCTCCCCACGCTCCTTTACATCTTGATCCTGCGCAACACGGGTCAGATCGATTGGCGGGTGGTGGGGTCGAGCTACCTCGGCGTGTTCGGCGTCGGCGCCGGCTACCTCGCCGTCGGGACGTTGATGAGCGCGATGACCAAGAGCCAGTTGACGGCGTTCGTGCTCACCGTACTCGTGCAATTCGGCCTGTTCATCCTGGGCATCGGCGAATACGTGTTCGACGCCGGGCTCTTGCGCGACATCTCTTCGCACGTCTCGGTGCTCTCGCAGATGGATGAGATGTCGAAGGGCGTCGTGGATCTCCGGCGTCTGGTCTTCGACGGTTCACTCGTGGGCTTGCCCCTGTTCGTCACGGTTCGGGTCGTCGACTCGTGGAGGTGGGGCTAGTGGCCAAGAAAAAGCCGAGCGAAAAGCGGGTCCCGCCCCGGGATGGCGAGGAGCGGCGCTCGCGCGAGCAGCGGAGCCCGAGCCCCAAGCCGAGCGGTGTGAGCCCCACGTTCAAGGTGCTCGCGGCGGCGGGGGTGGTGGCTGCGGCGGTCATCGCCGTGCTGGTCAACGTGTTGGTGGCCCGTTTCTACAAGCGCTGGGACGTCACGCGGAGCGGCCTCTACACGCTCTCGCAAGCCACCGTCGAAACGCTTCACTCGCTCAGCGAGCCCGTCGAGGTCATCGTGTTCTTGAGCGCCAGCGACCCGCTCAGCGTCAGCGTTCGCCACATGTTGAGCGCCTACGGTGCAGAGACCACGAAGCTGTCGGCCCGCTACGTGGATCCGGACCGTAGCCCCGCCGAGTTCCTCGCGCTCCAACAGAAGTACGGCATCGTCGCCGGCAAGACCGAGGACGGCCGGGTGGTCACCGACGCGAGCCTCGTGATCGCGCGGGGCGATCGTCACTGGTTCGTCACCACGGACGACATGGTCGCGTTCGACGAAGAGGACGGGCGGAGCAAGCCCAAGCTCGAGCAAGCCTTGACCGAGGGCCTGCGGAACGTGCTCGAGAAGCAGAGCACCAAGCTTTGCTTCTCCGTCGGGCACCAAGAGATCTCGCTGGACGACGGCGGCCCCCAAGGCCTGGGCGAGCTGCGCTTTCGCCTGCAGAAGAACAACTACGAGATCGTCGCGTACGACTTCTCGGCGCCGACCCAAGCTTCTTCGTTGGACGAATGCCAGGTGGTGGCGGTCGTGGGTCCGGAAGTGCGAGTGCCCGACAAGGTCGCGGAGCGCCTCGTGAGCTACCTCAAGGCGGGTGGCAACGTGCTCGTACTCGCGAACCCGATGCTCGACGAGGACAACCGCATCCAGTCCACGGGCCTCGAGCCGCTCGGCCGCGCCGCCGGCGTCGAGTTCGGCAACGACTTCATCGTCGAGAAGGCCGAGGAAGCACGCTTGCCCCAAGGGCTCGGGGAGACCTTCTTCGCGCCGCCGCGTGCCCACGCGGTGACGACGGGCCTGCTCAAGGGGGACAAGGCCCGCTTCAAGGTGCTCTTGAGTGCCGCTCAGAGTCTCCGGGCCGCCGGTGGCTCGGCCGCCGAGCCGCTGCTCGCCACGAGCGGCGAGGCGTTCTCGCTGAAGGACGTGCGTCCGTTCGTCGAACAGGGCAAGCCGGTGGAGAAGTCGCCGAGTGATGCCCAAGGTCCGTTCACCGTGGCCTACGCCGTGGAGCTACCCAAGGTGGCAGGCAAGAACGCCGCGCACGGTCCCCGCGCCGTCTTCGCAGGAAGCGCGAATCTAGCGTGGAGCCGCAACTGGCGGGACCCGACTCTCCTCGGCAATCGCTTGTTCCTCGAGAGCGCAGTGTCGTGGTTGGCAGCGCGCCCGACGCTGGTCAGCGTGCCCGAGAAGCAGAGCTTCGACGCGGGCCTCGCACTCACGGAGGAGTCGCTGGGCGAAGTGCTGCGATACGTGCTCGTCTACATGCCCATCTCGGCGGGCGCCATCGGTGCGTTCGTGATGCTCCGGCGGCGGTCCAAGGAGAAACGCTCTCGTGCCGCCCACGCAGCACGGTCGTCTACGCGGCCCTCGGAGACGTCGAGCGACGAAGCGGAGTCCGACGAAGAGGAAGAGGACGAACGCTGATGGCGGTCCGCCTCAAGGGACAGCTCGTGAACCTTGCCCTCGTGGTGCTGGCGCTGGGGCTGGTTGTGGTCGTCGTCGTGACGCGCGGGCGCGTGACCACTTCCGAAAAAGACGCGCGGGCCACCAGCCTTCTCGGAGCGTACCGCGAGGACGACATCACCCGCGTCACCGTGGAGAAAGCCGGGCAACGCTTGGTGCTCGAGCGAGTCCCGAGCGGAGACGCAGGCGACACGACCTTCGACATCGTCGAACCGCTGCGTGAGGAGGCGGACGCCTACGCGGTCGACAAGTTCCTCGGCTCTCTGGAGTTCGCGCGCTACGTGCGCAAGATCCGCAGCGACGAAGTCGACCGCGCGGCCTTCGGGCTCGACGCCGCCACGCTGCGCCTCGCGCTCGACATGGGCAAGGTGCAGTACGAGCTCCGTTTCGGCAAAGAAGCGGCCACGCCGCCAGGCGCTCGCTATCTCGAGCTCGTGGCGCGAGGAGGCCCCGATTCCGGAGTGTTCATCGTGTCGAAGGAGCTCGTGACCGAGCTCGACGTCGATGCCGGCACGCTGCGCGGCAGGCAAATGCTGCCGTACACCTCCAACGAGCTCGAGCGCGTGCTCATCACGGGCACCGACGGCGTGGTCCGAAAGCTCAAGAGCGCCGGGCACGGGCGTTGGCGCTTCGAGGGCATGGAGCACGACGCTCGGGTGGATCGCGAAGTGTTCGACCAAGTGCTGACCCAATTCGCGCGCACCAAGGCGGAGCACTTCCTCGACGTCGAGGAAGCAGGGCGCGCCCTCGGCGACAAGTTCGTGCGCCTCGAGCTCGAGCCGAAACAGGCCGGGCGCGCGCGCGCTCGCATCGAGGTGGGCGGGCGCTGCCCCAAGAGCGAGAACGACGTGGTGGCGATCCGCCGCGCGCCGGACCCAGCGGCAGCCTGCGTTCCGAGCTCGGTCTTACCCGGCCTCGACACCCCGGTGACCGCGCTGGTGGACACCGGCCTGTTTTCCCTGCGCAAGGACGAGGTCGAATCGCTGCGCATCGTGCGAGGGGGCAAGAAGCTCGACCTCGAGCGCAAGGAGAGCGGGTTCGTCCTGCGCGCGCCGGTCAGCGGGGACGTGGAGCTCGAAATCGGGAATCGGCGCGTCGAAGCCGTGGTCCGCGCGCGAGGCGAGCTGGCGCCGGAAGCCAACGCGAAGGAGCTCGGCCTCGAACCTCCGACGGGCACCGTCAGCGTACGTTCTTCAGGCGAAAGCGACGAGAAGGTGGTGGAAGAGGTGCTCGAAATCGGCAAGCCCTCCCAAGGCGGCAAGCTCCCGGTACGGCGCAAGAGCGACGGCCTGGTGCTCTGGGTGGACGCCGACGGGGCGCGCAACCTGGAGGCCGACTCGACCCTGGTCAGGTCGCTCCGGATCTTCGAGTTCACGCCGGCGGACTTGCGCAGCCTGGAGGTCCAAGGGCAGGACCTCCACGAAAAGGTGCGCCGCGAGGCCGCTGGACAGCTGCTCTTCGACCTGCCCAAAGGCCACGAGCTCGACGCGGCGCTGGTCGCCAACGCGGTGGACGAGCTGGCTGGCCTGAAAGCGGACCGCTGGGTGAGCGAGAGCGACGACGGCAGCTTCGGACTGAGCAAGCCGGCGCTCAGCGTGAAGCTGGCGTTCTCGGTGGGCGATGCAGGGACACGCGAGCGCACGCTCCTCCTCGGAGCCGCCACCACCGGCGGGGCCTACGGGAAGCTCGACGGAGAGGACGGTGTCTTCGTCGTTTCCCGCCGCGTGGTCGACGCCGTTTCCACCTGGTTCGTGGACCGTTCGGTGTTCGCTCTGACGCCCGACGTCGCCGACCGCGTGGAGCTCGAACGCGGCGGAAAGAAGCTCGTGCTCGAAAAGCGCGGGGAACGATTCGTGCGGAGCTCGGGTGTCGCGCTCTCGGACACGCGCATCGCGGAGATCTCCGACACGCTGGTCGCCCTCCGCGCCGAAGCCGCGATCCATCTCGGAGGCGCCAAGCCCAACCAAGGGTTCGCGAAGCCGGAGCTCATCGTGCGAGCGGCGAGCGGCGATGCCGCCGAGAAGTCGTTCCGCGTCGGCGCCGGGGACGCTTGGCGGGGCGAAAGCGTGCACTACGCCAGGGCTGACGGCGTGGATGCGACGTACGTGATCGCCAAGAGCAAGGTGCGCGTGCTGCTCGACGCCTTCTGAACGCCGTCAACCCTCCGGCGGCACCCAAACCAGCAAGACCTCCCCGTTCGCTTCGGAGAGGTAGGTGAGGAGCGTGTGGAAGCCGGCGGGCGCCGCCACCGCCCAACAGCTCTGACCGTCGCGTAAGCGCGTGAGCTCGCCGAACAGGACGGAAGGCGCTTCGCCAGGCGCGAACGTACTTCGGATGCGCTCGCGAAGGGCCCCGCAATCTTCCCGCGTGGCATCGATGGGCTGGCCTTTGCGCGCCAGCACGCTGCTCCAATCGCTGCCGACCTTGGGCTGCTTCGCGTCGATGTGAGCGGCAAGGTGGTCCGTCCAGAGCTTCTTGAACACCGTGATGGCGTGGGCGCGACCTCCGAGCTTGGCCCCAGCGGTGAAATGCGGGTCCTCGGCGCGAACTTCGACGGGTCGCGCCTCCGTCATGCCCGCCTCCGCAGGTCCGGCTTCGGCGCGCTCGAGGGCCTCTGCCTCGGCCAGCGACGCGTCGGCCGGCGCCGCGGGCGGTGGCGTGCTCGAGGCGTGCTCGCGGCCGTTCGACGGCGCACAAGCCGCACACGCAACGAGCGCGACGATGGGGGAGACACGCAGCATGCGGGCCGGAGCATAGCAGCGACGGACCGGGAACTGGCCTATGCTCCCGCGGGTTGGCATCTCTCCATCGCATCGCGTCCCTCGTGCTCGTCGCCAGCGCCGTGACGGGTTGCACGAAGTCGACGGCGCCTCGGGGGGCGCCCCCGAGCCGTGCGGGCGCCATCGACGACGACGTCACGGTGGGTTCCGCCCTCGACCAAGAGCTGCTGCACGACGTCCCCGCCTTGCGACAGCGCGAGCTCGAGAGCTATGTCGGCGCCATCCTCGCCAAGGTGGCCGAGGGAGCGGCCCCGGTGCCCCAGCGTTGGACGCTCAGGCTCCTCGACACGTCCCACGTGAGCATCCGCTCCGGCCCAGGGGGCTTCGTGTACGTGACGCGCGGACTGCTCGCGTGGTTGGGCAACGAGGCCGAGCTCGCCGCGGCGCTGGCCCACGAGATCGCCCACGTTTCGCGCAGGCACTGGCGCGGGCAGGCGGAGTTCTTGATCGCCCACGGAATCGAGGACGGCGACTTGGACAAGCTCGAGCGCAAGGCCCGGTTGGAGCTCCTCAGCCGATTGCGAGCGGAGGAGCTCGAAGCCGACCAGCTCGCCCTCGGCTACCTCGAGCGCGCCGGCTACGATCGCAGAGGACTCGTGCGGGTCATCGAGCTCTTCTCGGATCTCGAGCGCGAGGCCGGTGGAGTGCGCATCCCCGCGGCGCTCCGCACCCATCCCGACGCGGCAGCCCGGCTCCGCGCCATCGGCACGCGCGGGCGCTCGGGCGGCACGCTCCGAGCACGAGAATACCTCACCCGCATCGAAGGACTCGTGTTCGGAGAGGATCCTCGAGACGGCTACCTGTTCGGCGAGCGCTACGTGGTGCCCAACGCGGACTTCGAGCTCACGCTGCCCGGCGCGTGGCGCGCACGCCTGATTGGCCGGGATCTCATGGCGGCGCTGCCAGGGCGCGGGACGGTGGCGCTGGTGGCGCGCTCGGAGCACGGAACGCTGCAAGGCACCGAGCGTGCGCTGAATCCTGGTGCGCCGTTCGTCGAAGAGAAGCGCGCGGAGTACCGGGTTCGGAGCGCGCGAACCGAGGCCGAAGGTGGTCTGGTGTCCTTGACCTACATTTTCGATACTCCAGGCGCTCCACTGGTCCTGGCGGTGGTGCTTCCGGGGCGCGAGGAGCACGCGCCGGAGATCGAGAGCCTGCTCGCCGGCGCTCGCCGCATCCAGGACCCTGCTTTGGCCCGCGTGGGGCCGCTCCGCGTCCGCGTCACGACGCTGGGAACTTCGACCACGCTCCGCAAGCTGTTCGAGTCGAACCCGCCGCATACGAGCCTCGCGACGTTTGCGCTCGTGAACGGCGTGGCGCCCGACCAACTCCTGCCGACTGGCAGCATCGTGAAGCGCATCGACCCGTGAGCCGACTGCACCCCATCACTGGCAGCGCGACAACAGCAGCACGGCAACGAACAGCCCCACGATGGGGAGTGCGATGAAGCCGAGCAGACCCCGCCAGGCGCCTCCGAGGCCCTTGCCCGCGCGATCCTCGCAGGCGAGACAGATGGCGTAGGTGCGGGTGCCCCCCTCGGTGAGCACACAGCAGTCGCCGCAGACCGAGCGTCCACAGCGCGCGCATGGTCCCGCCGCCAGCGCACCGCAACGCGCGCAGCGCTCGTAGTCGCCGCCGCCGCCGTCGGAAGAGATGAGATCGGGCACGCGTTCGGAGCCTAGGGCGCCGTTCCGTCATCGGCGACAATAGATGATCGGCGCCAGGGTTTTTGGCTCGCAGCAGAGGCGTTCAGCTCCAGCGCGTCATCGCACCGAGGTTCTTCACCTTGGCGAAGCCGGCGCTTCGGAGCGCCCCGGCCGCCGCGGCGCTGCGCACGCCGCTCGCGCAGTACACCACCACCGGGCGCTCTTTCGGCTCGAGCTTGCTCATGCGCGCGCCGAGCTCGCCGAGCGGGATGTTCAGCGCGTTGGGCAGATGTCCGGACGAGAACTCGCCTTCGGTCCGCACGTCGAGCAAGAGGGCGCCTGCCGAAACGAGCGATTTGGCTTCGGCGACCGACACGTCTCCGAAGCGGCGCCGAACCATGAGGCCGATCATCAACGCCATCAGCCCGACCAAGATCCACTGAACCGGGGTCACACACGTGTCCTTTCGACCCCGTTGGAGCCTGGAGCCGGGAAAAGGATTCGGACCACGTGGATCCGTGTCTGCCTCGGGCGACGCCTATTCGACCTGCGGGGGGTACACACCCTTCGACTTGGCCGTCTCACAGCCGCGCTCCACGCCAGTCGAGCCCTCTTCGGTCTTGACCACTTTGAACTCGACCCGCCGGTTCTTCTCCCAGGCGGCCTTGTTGTGGCCATCGTCGAGCGGGCAATACTCGCCGTAGCCCTGCGACACGAGGCGCGACTTGGCCACGCCGCGGCTGATGAGGGCGTCGACGACGCTGGCCGCGCGGTCGCGCGTCAGTTTCAGGTTGTAGTCGTCGTTGGAGCGCTCATCGGCGTGTCCGGCGACTTCGACCACCTGGAACTCCGCGTGACCCTTCAGCGTGGCCGCGACGGCGTCCAGAATCGAGTCGGACTCCGGCAGGATCTTGGCGCTGTTCGTCTCGAACATGACCTTGTCGAGGATGATGATGTCCGAGCCCTCGATGACGACCTTGCCCTTGTCGGGGCAACCGTCCTCGTCTTCGAAGCCGTTGTAGGTCTCCGGATCGTTCGGGCACTTGTCCTTCACGTCCGGGATCTGATCCTTGTCGTTGTCGGGGTCCGGGCAGCCATCCGCGTCTTCGAAGTTGTCTTTGTCTTCCGGATCGAGCGGGCAGCTGTCCTCCTTGTCGAGGATGCCGTCCTTGTCGTTGTCCGGATCGGGACAGCCGTCCTTGTCCTGGAAGCCGTCGCGGTCTTCGGGATCGTCGGGGCACTTGTCGCGTGAGTCGAGGATGCCGTCGCCGTCGCGATCGCCGTCTTGGCCCTCGGGACACCCGTCTTCGTCTTCGTCGCCGTCACGGTCTTCCGGCGTATTCGGGCAGCGATCGTCGACGTCCAGGATCCCGTCGTTGTCGTTGTCGGGCTCGGGACAACCATCCTCGTCCCTGAAACCGTCGAAGTCCTCCGGGTCGTCGGGGCACTGGTCGACGTCGTCCTTGTAGCCGTCGCCGTCTCGATCCCCGATGCTCGGCTCGAACACGAACCCGAGCACCATGCGCACGTCGGCGGCTTCGAAGCCCGTGCTGTAGGCGCGGGAGCCACCGCCCATCATCAGGTAGCTGTTGCGCTCCACGAACAGCTTGATACCGCCCAGAAACTCCTGGCTGAGCTTCTGTTTGGAGTCGCTCTTCCCGTCCACCTGATAGCTGCCGTAGGTCTCGACCACCAGGTCGAGCGGGTCGAGAGCGCGGTAGGCCAGCCCCGCTCCGAAGGTCGCCAGGTTGCCGTTCTCGAACTTGCCTTCCGCGAGCTGGTCTCGGCCGGCGTTGTCCAATTCGAACTTGGGGTTCTTCCCGGTGTGGCCGCGGTAGCCGGCGTCGAGCCCGAGCTTGAGGCGCCCCGTCGAGCCGAAGCGGTTCTCGAACACGACGTGCGGCCAATACCAACCACCGGGGTCGGCACCGAGATCTCGAGGTGCGTCGCCCACCGGTACGCCGCCCTGGACGATCACTGCGAGACCTGGACCCCGGTCCACCCGCGTGAGTCTCAACTTCGCCTGCAGCGCCACGGTGCTGATCTTCTGCGCGTCGAGCTTGCCCGTGCTGTACGTGTTGCCGGTCGCGCCGAGCTCGTTGGCTTCGTTTCCCGCCATCAGCACCACGGGCACCGTGATGCCGATGCTTCCGAGGTTGGCAATGCCGTAGTTGAACCCGAACGTGCCCTGGAACGAGTTTTCCACCAGCGCTTTCACGCCGGGGTCGAGGCTCGGACCGCCGCTCGCGCATGCCGGCTCACCCGCTCCGCCGCAAGCCTCGCGATCCTGGTTGGTTCGCATCAGGTTGCGCCCGTAGTCGAGGACCAGGCCGAACGAGATGTCGTTCGAGCCCAAGATGTCCGAGCCGTTCACGTACATGAACCCCTTGGAGTCGACCGCCGGCCGAAACAGATGGGTGTCCATGCCGTCGCCGTTCTTCTCGGCGACGCGCGGCTCATCCTGACCGAGCGCTGGACCCGAGATCAGCGAGATGGCCCCGATGCCCGCGACCCTGCACAGCCACCTCCGCGCACCCCTGGTGCTCTCGTCCCAACGCATCGTCAGAGCTCTCCTCTCCCGAGTCGGGGCTTCGCCCACCGCGCCTTTGCGGTGGAAGCCTACGAAAACCTTAGAGTTAGTCCGGAGGACCGTAGCAGAGGCGGATTTTCCGTGTCAACGCAGCGCCGCGCGCGGCCGGAGGCGAAGTCGTCTGCTAGAATTCCTGGTGATTGTCGTGCGGCTGACGGTTGCGGTAGCCCTTCTCGCGGCCATTGTGATGCTCGCGGACAGCTCCATCTCGTGGGCTCAAGCGGAACCGCCAAAGGCCAGCGCGTCCGGGGACCGGCCGATCGCGGGCGCATCACAGCGCAAGCGCCTCTTCGTCGGAGTGGTGGGTTTCGCCGCTTTCGCGCTGGGTGTCGCGGGCCTTTGGATGTTGCGCCGCTCGCGAACAGCTGCGACGCCCGAAACGCGGCCGGTCCAAACGGAGCCTCCCGCCCCGGTCGTGACCCGGATCCAGACTTTGGTTCCGGCATCGGCGAGCCCGCGCGAGACCCTCTCGATGGTGTGCCCGACCTGTCGCTCCGAGTACGGGGCGGAATCCCGCTTCTGTAAGTTGGACGGCAACCGGCTCGTACCGGTCCGTGAAGGCGCTGACAGTCGGGGACCGACTGGCGGTGTGTGCCCAGTGTGCTCTCAGGGGTTCGACCCCGGGATCCAAACCTGCCCGATCCACGACGAGGAGCTGGTGCCGGCGGGAAGCCAGACGTTCGAAGATCGCCCGAGCGGTCCGTATCCGAAGATCTGTCCAACCTGCGGAGTTCAATACCCGAATGGGTCCGGCTTCTGCGGCGCCGACGGGTCCGCCCTCGTCACGGTGAACTGAGCCCCCGGGCGCCTTTCCATCTTGCTACTTCGCGCGCGCAGCGTTCTTGGTCTAGATTTTGGGTTCCGGTCCTCCGCGGGGAGCTGACGCACGATGAAG
Source organism: Polyangiaceae bacterium (assembly GCA_046351435.1). Lineage (GTDB taxonomy): Bacteria > Myxococcota_A > Polyangia > Polyangiales > Polyangiaceae > JADJKB01. Next base: position 6,404 of record JAXLYN010000040.1, on the reverse strand, counting down.
ATCACCTGCAATTCCTGTGGCGCCAAATACGCCATCGCCGACGAAAAGGTCCGCGGGCGCCGCGTCAAGGTTCGCTGCAAGAGCTGCAGCGAGCCCATCGTCGTCGACGGGTATGTCGAGCAGGAGGCTGCGCCCGAGCCCGTCGCTCCTCCCGCGGACGCATGGTCGGTGAACCTGAGCGACACCGACCAGCGCTCGATGACCACCAACGAGCTCGTCGAAGCGTGGAACGCTGGACAAAGCCTACGATACTTTCGTTTGGAAGGAGGATGGCCGATTGGGTAGCGCTCGTCAGCGGTCTCCGAGCTCGCTCTACTTGAACCCACTCGAGCTGCCCGCGCCGCCGCCAGGTGCGGCGGGATTCTTCGGCGCAGCGCCGGCGGTTGTTCTGCGCCGCGGCAGGCCGAGGGCGGCCGCTCCACAGCCGCCGACATCTTCGCGGAGGCGGCCAGCGCCGGCTCGAGGAAGAGATATGCCTGCTCGCCGCGCGCCGGGCGCGAGCGCCTACGACGATCACAGCTCCACGGGCGCGCAACGAGAACCTGTTCTATTCCTCGCTCGACGTTGAAGGCTGATCGACCCGACCAAGAAGCCCACCGCGCTTCCCCGAAGGCGCGAGTGGCCACCGAAGCGTGCGGGCGCCGACATCGACGACATCATGAACATGGGCGGTGGCGCTGGGGTCTGCTCGGGCTGGGCGAACGCGCCGCTCAATGCGCCGCCGCCCTCGAGCCTCCCCGCGGCCCAGCGTGCCCAGCGAGATGCCGGCGGCGTTCAGCATGCCGCTCCCCGGGATGGCACCCGCGAAGAAGAACAACACGCTGATCTTCGCACTGGGCGGCGGTGTCGCGCTGCTCGCGATCATCGCCATCGTCGTGGGCGTGTTCGCCCTGCGCGGCTCCAAGGGTGAAGAGGCCAAGGCAGAGACCGGAAAACCGGACAAAGTCGGGAAACGGCAACTCGACCAGCAGCAACGAAAAAGAAGGACGAGCGCGTCGAAGAGGAAGAAGGGCGAGACACTGTCGGGCGACCCTCTTCGCCGTGGCGAGTGGCAGAAAAGAAAAGAAAGAGGTCACGGAGGAAGACAAGAAGCGCTTCGCCGAGGCCATGAAGAAGAAGGAAGAGGAAGAGAAGGACAAGAAGCCCGAGGAGAAGAAGGACGAAGTGACCAAGAAGGGAGAGCTCTCCAGCGAGTCGCCGTTCAACAAGGGCGAGCCATCGCTCGGCAGGCGCGCTTCGGCTGCCCGGCGGACCGACGGGGAGCGGCAAGGCCGTGGTCACGTTCGCGCGTGCGCGTCGCGCTGGCCGGGTCGCGTCACGAGGGTGAACATCACGGGCGGCGAGTTCCCCGGCACACCAGTTGGTAGCCGCATCGCAGGCGTGTTCCGCCGGGCCCGTCCCGGCCTGGGACCCGGTCACCGTCAGCAAAGGATCATTGCGCCTTGAACGCTTCGTACTGCTCGTGGTTGCTCGCGGCGTGCAGCGCCGATTGCCCGGCACGGCGTATTCGACGGCGGTGCGCTGGGTGGCTTCGGCGGCAATGCGGGTGCCGGAGCCTCAGGGAAGCAGGACCAGCTTGGGGGCAGCGCTGCGGCCGGCGCAATAACCCGGCGGTGGCGGCACGCTCGGCGGCGGTGGCGCACCCACCGGCGGCGGCACGACCGGCGGCACCCACCGGCGGCACGACCGGCGGCGGCGGCGCAGCATTGGCGGCGGTGGCGCGCCCACGGGTGGCGGCACGATGGGCGGCGGCGGCGCGCCCACCGGCGGCACGGGCGGCGTGCCCACGGATGGCGGCGGCGCGACCGGCGGAAGCGGCGGCTGCACGAGCGACAACGACCGCACGGGCACGCCCGCGACCCCGCACTGCTACACGACCAACAACGCGCGGCGGTGGAGTGCCTGGACAACTCCCATTGCCCCCAAGCAGCCGAAGTGCGAGGATAACAAGTTCCTGCGGCTGACGCGCCCCGGTGCGCCTCGAGCGCATCGGTGAAGCGGGGCGCGTCACTCGGCAGGCCTTCACGGAGTCTCGCACCTGTAGCCGCATCGTTGGAGAACGGCACCGAAGGCGGCGCAGTAGTACTGACCAGCATGCACTTGTCGGCGCTCGGCCACCCACGCTACGACTACGGTGGCCGCAGACCGGCGCGCAAGCGCCGCCGGTGTAGTACCCTTGCTTTCTCCCGTCTTCGCCGGCGTCACCCTTCACCGCGGCCGCCGCCTGAACGCACAAGAGTTCGAGCAGGTGTCCTCGGTGCTGTCCTTGATGGTTCCGTACACCGGCTTGTAGAGGTGATGCAGGCGCCCGGCTCGTTGCAGTGACCGCTTTCGATCTGGGTCGCGGCGTTGCTCGAGAAGCTCGCCCCGGCCGACGTCCCGCGCTCGCCCAGTAGGTTTCGGCGTAGAACGTCGGCGAATCACCTCGGCGGGCCTGTGGTCGCGGTGCGCACATCCGCGCACGCCCCGCCCAGTACTTCCTTGCTGCCGCCCCGGCTGCCTTGCGCATGACCTTCTGGAACTCACATTGCTGGCAAAGGTCTGCTCCTTGTCGCTCGAGATGGGCACGCCACACACCGGCGGTGATCCGCGCTCGGACAGACCTTTCCGTTCAGCGAGTCACAGCTTCCTGGGGTCTACCTGCCCCCAGCTCGACGAGCGGATCCGCCTGCACCCATTGCCGAGCGGCCGCTGCATCGGCGCCCGAGGACGGCGGTAGGCGGGCCATCCGAGGTCGCGTACTCGGCGCACAGGCCGCCGCCGCACTCTTCGCCGAGCGCAGGGAGAGGCGGTCTTCACCTTCTGTACTGCGACGGGCTGACGAACACCCGGCTGTCCTCGCCTGTGCGCTTGGCGGCGAGCTGCCGAATTCGTCGGCGTACGTCCAGTCGAGCGTGCCCACGTCATCGAGCACCATCAAGAACGCGCCCAGGGACTTCGGCCAGTTGCGGCCAGGTCGAACGTGACCTCGCCGGCGCTCGCAGCTGCAAACCCATACACGTACCGGCACGGCCTTCACGGCGTTCTTCAGCGAGGCGTTCTATAGTCGAACTCGAAGTCGTGGTACCGCCAGCCACCGGCCCAGTGGCCCCGGCGCCGGCGACTCGGTGTCGCCGGCGTGGAGCCTCGGCGTCGCGGCGCAGCCGGCGAGGAGCGAGAGGAGCGCGAAACCGAATCCAAAGTTCTTCTTCCACATGGCACACCGCCCAGCGGCCATCTCTGACAGGCCCCTACATGGTAGGTCGGCGGGGACATACGCCCGTGTTCCACCGGTCAAGTCAGTTCAACGCGCTGCGGTAGATCCTACGATTCTGCGGGCTTCCCGGAGCCGCTGGGCGGAGCCGAGTGCTGGGTGCTCCTCTCGCCGCACCTGGAAAGCGCGAGCCGCAAGGCCTTGGGATCCCGCCAAGACGCAGAGCTGCTTGGCCCGAGTCACCGCCGTGGTAGAGGAGGTTCCGGCTCATCACGAAGTGACTCGAAGAGCAGCGGGCAGGGACCACGGTAAAGCCGCCGCCTTGGCTCTTGTGGATGCTGGTGGCGTAGGCGAGGGCGAGCGCGTCGAGATCTGCGCTCGAATTCCACTTCGCGTTCGTCGAACGCCACCCTGAGCTTGCGCTCGGTCGCATCGACGGCGACCACGACTCCTAGATCCCCGTTGTAGACGTCGCGCTCGTAGTCGTTCTTGGTCTGCATCACCTTGTCGCCCACGCGCAGCGTCTGTCCGCGGGACTCGAGATGGCCTCGGCTGGCCGAGCGTCGCCTGAAGTCGCTCGTTCAACATTTGAGCGCCGGCGGGTCCACGGTGCATGGAGTGAGCACCTGGATGTCCTGCACGGGTCGAGACCGAAACGAGTTCGAATGCGGCGCGTCGCCAACTCGACCACGAGTTCTGGGTTTCCCGGCGTCCCGCCGATGGATCACGAAGAAGTCGGCTCGCGGGGGCGTCGGCCGCAGCGCTCGGCGTTCTCGTAGGCGATGCGGTGAGCGTTCCTCGACGATCCGACTTGGCCCGATTGACGGGAAGATCTCGTTCAGGCGCACTACGGGGACCACAATCGCTGTCGATCAGTCGCGCAGAAGCGCGCCCGGCCCACGCTCGGGAGTTGATCCGAGTCGCCGACCACGACCCAGCGAGCGCGCCCGGGAGCGCAGACACCAAGGCGGCCCCGAGGGCAAGTCTACCATCGAGTGCTTCGTCGACGATCACCACGCCACACGGGAGCAGGCGCCTCGGCATTGCGCTGGAAACGGCCCGTTCGTGGCTCGAATTCCAGCAAGCGGTGGAGCGTCATCGCGGGTCGGCCGGTGGCCTCGGCCAGGCGTTTCGCGGCGCGACCCGTGGGCGCAGCGAGCCGGGTGTCGAGCCGCGCGCTCTCGAACACCGCGAGCACGGCTCGCACGATGGTCGTCTTGCCCACGCCAGGCCCGCCCGTGATCACGAGCAGCTTGTGCCGGGCCGCCGCCTCGACCGCCGCGCGTTGGGCTGCTGCCAGCGTGATGCCCCGGCGTGCCTCGAAGCTCTGGATCGCAGTCGCGAGACCCGGCAGTGCAGGTGCGGGAGCTTCGAGCAGCCGGCGCACCGCGCGCGCCACCTCGACTTCGGCCGAGTGGAGGCGCCACAAGAACACGGCCTCGTCTTCGGCCACGATGCGCTCGGAGGCGCGTAGCGCATCGATGGCTGCCTCGATGTGCTCGGGGTCGATCTCCAGCATCGCCGCCGTACGTTCCACCAGAAGAACTCGGGGCACCGCGACGTGCCCTTGATCCGAGAAGTTCCCGAGCTCGTGCATCACGCCGGCCTGGGCGCGCTCGGGGTGATCTCCAGCGATCCCCAAGGACCGCGCGATGCGATCCGCGGTCTTGAAACCGACGCCGGGCACCTCGAGCGCGAGGCGGTACGGAGAACGCTGCACGACGGAGGCGCTCCGCTCGCCGTAGCGCTGGAAGATGCGCGCGGCCAACGCCGGCGAAGCGCCGTGCGTCTGCAAGAGCACCATCACGTTGGCAACCGCGCGCTGCTCCGACCACGCTTTCTGGATCTCTCGCACGCGGCGCGCACCGATGCCCGGCACTTCGGCGAGGCGCCCCGGCTCCGAGTCGAGCACTCGCAGCGACTCCATGCCGAAGGTGGCGACGATGCGCTTGGCGAAGCCCGGACCGATGCCCGGGATCAGGCCGGATCCCAGGTACTTTTCCAGCCCCACCAAGGTAGCGGGCTCGACGGGCACGAGGGACTCGGCGCGAAACTGCTCGCCGCGACGTGGATCTTTGACGAAGTCGCCGCTGATGCGAACCCGGGTCCCCGGGCCGACGGCCTGGAACGTGCCCACGACCACGATGGGGTGATTGGGCCCGCCCTCGATGCTCCCCACTCGCAGCACGCGGAAGCCCGTCTCCTCGTTCTCGAAGGTGACGCGCTCGACTTGCCCGGTGAGCGTGGTCGGCACGAGCGCACGCTACACCGTGGGCAGCGCTCCGTCAGCGGTCACGGCGGCGACCGAGCGAGAGGGTGAGGAGCAGAGAGAGCGCGCCGAGCACGGAGCAACCTCCAAGCGGGCCACGCGGCGCCGTGCGGCAGCCGCAGCCGGAGTCGTCCGAGCTCGCGCTCTTCCCCGCGGCGCCGCTGCCGCCGCCGCTCCCGCTCGCGCCAGCTCCACCGCCGCTGCCCCCGGTACCCGCGCCAGCGTCCGGCTTCGGCAGCGGCACGCCCGAGCCCTCGGCCAAGCGGAACGCGAACACGTTCTCGTCCACGCTGTTGAGGCGGACGAACACGTTGCGTGAGGGCACGTAGCGGAAACGCCCGAAGACGCCGCCGCTGGTGGTGACGGGCCCAGGGCTCGGGCCCGCGCCCGCGTGTTTGGCAAACGCCTTCGCGGTCGGGTCGAAGGTGAAGACCTCGCTGCCGCCGTGCCAGAGTACGAACTTCTTCTGGCTCGAATCGAAATCGAGACCTGGCGCGTCCTCGCCGAAAAGATCCTTCGCGCTCGCGCCGACGACGGCGACGTCTTGTTCGTACTGGTCGCTGTCGAGGTGGTAGAAGTCGACTCGGCCGCCGCCGACGATGAGCATCAGCCGCGCGTCGGGGTCGAGGGCCGCCGAGACGTTGCTGGCCCAAAACCCGCCGTTCGACTCGGCCCGATCACTGAAGGCGTCAGCCACGGGATCGTATTCCAGCACCCGCGAGTTGGCCCGCCGGAACACGTGCCCGGTCTTCGGATCGTAGGCGCTCGCGTCGCCGAAGCCCTGCTCTGCGGGGCCGTCGGCCTTACGCGACCACTCGGTCTTGGTGAACGAGAACGCCCAGGTCCCGCGCCCGTAGGAGCCCGTCTTCCAGAGCGACCCGCCCATGCTCACGAGCGCGTCCACGGGGGGCGGGACGTAGCTCAGACCGGAGTAGGTGTGGC
>JAXLYN010000039.1:0-102342 GCA_046351435.1 Polyangiaceae bacterium | reverse complement strand
GAGCCACTTCTGCGTCTCGGCCGGCGCCGAGTCGACCACCAGTGCGAGCCCTCGTCCGGCGATTTCGAGCGCGCGCTCCGGATCCTTCAGCGCGGAGGAGGCGATGTTCAGCGCCTCTTCCAGCGCGCCGAGGCGGAGCGAGGCATCGGAGGCGAGGTCGGCGCGCGTCTCGAGCACCTTGAGGAGCCCGGTGCCCGGCTCCTCGTCGCGGTACACGCCCTCGAGGATGTCCGCGGCCTCGAGGCGGGCGTCGCCCGACGCGAGCAGCTTCTCGACGGCGGCGCGGCTCACCTTGTCCGAAGGGTCGGTTTCCAGCGCCTTCTTGTAGGCTTCGAGTCCACCCGGCACGTCGTCGAGCCTCGCGACTCGGAGCTGTGCCAGGCGGCACAGCAGCGGCACCCACTCCGCGAGGGGCGCTTGCTCGATGTCTCGCTCGAGGACCCAAGCGAGCTCCTTCCACTGCTTCTCCTGCTCGAGCAGCGGGATCATCTGGGCGTGGGCGTCGCGCGCCGGTCCGAAGCGGGCGAGGTAGGCTCGCCAGGCTCCGAGCGCTGCGCTGCGGTCACGTCCCTTGCTGGTGCGGAGCTCGGCCGCGCGGAACATCAGGTGCCGGCCTTCGCCAGGCTCTTTGGCGCGTTGCGCACGGCGCTCGGTGACGTCGATGAGCCCTTCGAAGTCGCCGGCCTCTTCGTACAGGCTCGAGAGCTTCTTCAGAGCGTCGTCGGCCCAGGGCGAGTCGATGAGGGCGCGGTACGCGGAGATGGCCCGCGCGGGGTCGTTCAACTCGCCCTCGGCCAGCTTGGCGAGACGGCGAGCGGCGGCGTTTCGCGGATCGGGCTGGGTCTCGAAGCGAGCGATGAGCTCGAGCGCTGCGCCGAGCGCACGCAGGTCGCCAGCCTTGTCGTGGAGGTCCGCCAGGGCGCGGGCTGCGATCAGCGTGGCGCTCGGGTCGGACCCGTCTTCGATGACCTGCTTGAAAGCCGCTTCTGCCTTCTTCAGGTCGCCGGATCGCAGGTGGACGGTGCCGATCTCGGCGCCCACCCGCGCGCGAATCGCCGGGTCTTTGCAGGTACCGAGGGCGCGGTTCAAGAGTTTCGCGGCTTCCGCGGGCTGGTTCAGATTGAGCGAAAGCTCCACGAAACGGCGGCGCGCCTCGTCTTCTCCCGGCTCGGCGCTGACCACCGGACCGAGCAGCTCGAGCGCGCCGGCCGGATCCCCCGCGTCCTGCCGCAGGTAGGCGAGACGTCGCTGTACTTCGAGCCGCCGCGGTCCGCGCACGGTCTTGAGCTCGAGGTTCAACATCTGCGCGGCCTGCTCGGCGAGGCCGAGCTTGAAGTACGCGTCGGAGAGCGCCGCGGCCACCCGCGCCGACACCACGCGGTTGTCGAGCAGCGACTCGGCGACCTCCCGCGCCGCCGTGTGCCCGGGCGCCTGCGCGAGGAGCGCCTCGACGTGAGGCACGGCCCGGTGGGGTTCTCTCAGTTCTCTCGTGTAGAGTTCGAGGAGACGCGTGCGGATCTGGAACGCGTCCACTTCGTTCGGAGCCGGATCGCGGCCCAGCGCCGCTTCCAGGACTTTGACGGAGTCCTTGGCTCGACCTGCCGCGACGAGCCGCTGGTCGAGCGCGTCGCGCACCCAATTGTCGTTGGGATCCAGCTTGTTCAATCGAGCGAGGGCGTCGATGGTGATGTCCGCCAGGGCCGGCACGTCGGCAGCGACCTCCACCACTTGGCGCAGCCTCCCGAACTGGTTGGCGGGGTCCTTCTCGTGGATCGCGAGATCGAGGTAGAGCTTCGCGAGCCTCGCCGTGTCGCCGCGCTCGGCCAGGATGCGCTCGAAGCGCAGCGCGGCCTCTGCGTGCCCCGGCTGCGTCGTCAGCGCGCGCTCGAGGAACGCCGTGGCACCGTCAGGGTCGGCGAACACGTCGGCGAAGAAGGTCGCCGCGTGGACCAACACGGCAGCTTGGAGCTCGGGATTCACCAACTTCAGACGCCGGTCTTGCCCCAAGCTCTCGTAGGCGAACGCCACGTCCGCGAGCTTGTCTTGCGCGGCAGCCGCCGCGTGGAGCTTGTCGAAGAGCGCGGGCAGGTGCTGGCCTTTGGCCGCGGCGTTGACCAAGGCGCTGCCGAGCACGCCTGGGGGCTGTCGAGTAGCCGTCCAGATGCCCGTCGAGCTCTTCGATGCGCAGAATCCGTGGCGCCCGCCTGCTCAGGTTCCTTGGTGTTCGACATGCGCTCCTACTTCGATCCCTCTCGAAGCTCGTTACGCTATCAGAACCGCTCTGGCTCGGACGCCGGGCGAGATGTGGCTGAGCATTTGCACTGTGCCTGGTGCAAGGCCCGCCCTGCGTTTTTGTAGAAATTGCGCCGCCTGCGCTGTGCAGCCCGGTCGCTCCCCGAATGCGCGGGCGGCGGTAGAAGCTTCTCCGATGTTCGAGACCGCCGGAGCTGGCCGCGCACGCCGGACAAGACCGAATTCCGAAGAGCGCGCGCAAGAGCCTTCGGGCGCGGCGCTGCTCGGGGTGCAGCAGGAGCCGTCGGCGCCACTTCGGTGCTGGTCGATCGGGGGCGCTTGATGGCGCTGGTGGGCGAGGAAGTGCAGAACGCCTGTTCGAGCGGATGTGGATGTCGCGGCTCCTCAGCTACGCGACCGACGAGCCGACCCAGGACGAACGCGAACGTCCCGAATACTGGCGCTACTGGATGGCGCTGCCCCCGAGAGGGCGGGTCGGAATCTTCCTCGGCGGCTGGTACGCGCCCGCCATCGACGCGAGGGTGTCGGGAGATGCCAGCGACGACCACTTCGGTGCTGCCCTGCGCCGCGCCGTGGCCTTCGAAAAGAACCTGGTCGACGACGGAGCGTTGATCATCAAGATCTGGCTCCACATCAGCAAGAAGGTTCAGAAGAAGCGCTTCGAGAAGCTCGAGAAGGCCGAAGAAACCAGCTGGCGTGTCACCAAGCAAGACTGGAAGCGGCACTCCCACTACGACGAGTTCCGTCAAGCGTGCGAGCGCGTGATCCGCGAGAGCAGCACGGGAGAAGCCCCGTGGACCGTGATCGAGAGCGAAGACGCTCGCTACCGCGACATCAGCGTGGCCGAACACGTGCTCGGAAGAATTCGCGAACGGCTCGAAAACCGGCCTCCGGCGTCGCAGGGCAAGCCGGCGTCCACGGATTTGCCGGACCCGCACACCATCCTCGACTCGCTCGATCTCGGCAAGAAGGTGGGCGGCAGCGAATACGAGCGCGAGCTCGAGCTGCTCCAGGGACGAATGAACCGGCTCTCGCGCAAGGTGGCGCGGCGGAGCCGCGGCGTGCTCATGGTGTTCGAGGGCTGGGACGCCGCCGGCAAGGGTGGCGCCATTCGCCGCATCACCGGCGCGCTCGACGCCCGCGCCTATCGTGTGATCCCCATCGCCGCGCCGAGCGACGAAGAGCGCGCCCACCACTACCTGTGGCGCTTCTGGCGCCACTTGCCGCGACTCGGGAAGTTCACGATCTACGACCGCAGTTGGTACGGTCGCGTGCTCGTCGAGCGTGTCGAGGGCTATGCCAGCGAACGCGCCTGGATGCGCGCGTACAAAGAGATCAACGACTTCGAAGAGCAGCTGGTGGAAAAGGGCATCATCTTGCTCAAGTATTGGCTGCACATCAGCCGCGACGAACAGCTCCGCCGCTTCCAGGAGCGCGAGCGCGAGGCCTACAAGCAGTACAAAATCGGCCCGGACGACTATCGCAATCGAGCCAAGACCAACGCCTACGAAGGCGCGGCCAACGACATGATCGAGCGCACGAGCACCGAGTACGCGCCCTGGATCCTGGTAGAGGCCGAGGACAAGCGCCATTCTCGCGTGAAAGTCTTGCGCGAAGCGTGCGAGCGCATCGAACGCGCGCTCTAGGAAGAAACTCGGCTACAGACTTCAGGCAGCAGGCTTCATGACGTCCAGGCGAGCGGCCGGCGTCGTTCTAGCGTTTGACGAGGCACTTCCCGGTCGAGGAACGCTCCGGCCTTCGAGCGCAGCTACGCCGCGCCGCTGTCTCCGTCCCGACCAATATCGTAGAGGGCTGCGCGCGCCGGACAACGCGTGACTACGTGCAATTCCTCGTCATCGCGTTGGGCTCCGCTTCCGAAGTCCGATACCCGGTCGGTCTCGAGCGTCGGCTCGAAATCCTCACGCCCCCAGCGCATGACCGACTCGAGCCGCCTACGACGAGCTCGTCCGCGCACTCGAGGGACTCATTCGATCGCTCGAGGCGCGTGCTTGACCAATAGGCTGAGCCCGAGATCTGAAACCCGAGTCTGAATCCGGGCGAGACTCGCGCTATCATGCCGGGATGTGCCCTCGGTTCGCCCACTTCGCGTGGCTCTCGGTCCTGACGACGCTGCTCGCGTTCACGGGTCCGGCAGGCTCCGAGCCCCAGCCGAAACCCAAAGCGCCGCCGAGCCCCCCACCGTCGGTGCGTTTCCCTGCCGAACAGCCCGTGGCGATTTCCGCGCGCGTGGCCCTCTTGGAGCAGAAGGTCCACGCGGTGGAGCAGCGGCTCAAGGCCTTCGAGAAGGTCGGGCTCAGCGCCACGACCGGCGGGGGCTACGAGCTCACCGCCAACGGCGCGCGCGTATCGATCTCGCGCGACGGAACGGTGTCGGTCACGTCCGCACCGCCGCCGCCTCGCACCGGTGTCGATGATCCGTGTGACCCGCCGTTCAGCGTGGATCCCAAGGGCTTTCGCAGCATCAAGCCCGAGTGTCTCCAGGTCGGCCCTTGCGAGCCGCCGTTCACCGTCGACCGCGAGGGCCGGCGCACCCCGAAGAAAGAGTGCCTGTAACCGACCTCACTTCGTCCCGTAGATCCGATCGCCTGCGTCGCCGAGCCCCGGCAGGATGTAGCCGTGGTCGTTCAGGCGCTCGTCCACGGCGGGCGTGTAGATGTGAACGTCCGGGTGGGTGCGGCGCAGCGTGGCGATGCCCTCCGGCGCCGCCAAGAGGCACACGTATTTCACGCTGCGTGGGCCCGTGGCCTTCACCCGGGTGATGGCGGCGGCGGCGCTGTTGCCGGTCGCCAGCATCGGATCCATCACGATGGCGTCGCGGTCTCCCATCTCGCTCGGCACCTTGAAGAAGTACTCGACGGGCTCGAGCGTCGTTGGATCGCGGTAGAGCCCAATGTGCCCGACGCGCGCGCTGGGAACGATGCGCAGCATGCCGTCGAGCATCCCGGTGCCGGCACGCAGCACGCTGACGAGGACGATCTTCTTTCCTTCGAGGAGCGGGGCTCGCATCTTCGCCAGTGGGGTCTCGATGTCCTCCATCACCACGGGCATGTCGCGCGTGACCTCGTAGGCCATGAGCATGCTGAGCTCCTGCAAGAGCGCTCGGAAGCTGCTCGTGCTGGTGTCCTTCTTCCGCATCAAGCTGAGCTTGTGCTGGATCAGTGGATGACCGATGACGTGTACGAATGCGTCTTGCATCGAACGAGCTCCGAAAATGGCGTACCGCCGAGCTCAGCGGCACACGCGGTTCTTACCACCCTGCTTCGCGCGGTACAGCGCCTCGTCGGCGCGCTGGAAGAGCTCCTCGGCTTCTTTGGCGTCGGCCGGGAACGCCGCCACGCCGATGGAAATCCCCGGTCGCAGCGGGATCGAGTCTTTCTCGAAGGGGTGAGCGGCGACGGCCGCTCGGATTTCCTCGGCCACCGCCGCGGCAGCCTCCGCGTCGATCCCGGGCAGCGCGGCCAGAAACTCGTCGCCGCCGAACCGAGAGCCGATGCCCCGGCCGCCCACCACACTGCCGATCAGGCGCCCACTCTCCCCGATCACGTAGGCTCCGAACAGGTGACCGTGGGTGTCGTTGATGCCCTTGATGCCATCGAGGTCCATCACCAGGAGCGCCAGCGGACGATCCTGCTTGCGCGCCACCTCGAGGAGTTGCTCGAGCTCCGCGTCGAACTTCCGGCGCACGTAGAGCCCCGACAGGTCGTCGATGTTCAAGAGGCGCTCGACCACCTGGTTGTAGGCCTGGGCCACGCCGTCCTGCAGCTCGAACCGGACGACCGTGGTGCCGAGCAGGATGGTGTCGTTGGGCGTGAGTGCGCTGTCGCCGACCTTCTGCCCGTTCAAGAGCACGCCGTTGGTGCTGCCGAGATCCACCAGTGCCCAGGCGTCGCCGCGATCGTCGATGCACGCGTGGTGCCACGAAACCTGTCCGTCGGAGAGCGGGAGCGCGGCGTCGGGGTCGCGCCCGATGAGCAACGTCTTCTCGACGATGACCCGCTTGCCGACATCGCTGTCGTTACCGGACACGACGACCAGCACGGGCCGGTGGGGGGCCTTCACCCGGCGCATCACCTCGCCCGCGACGCTTTCCTCCGCCTTGAGCGTCGCTGGCACGCCGGTGGGGCGCCGACTGGGTCCGCCGCTCGTCACGCTTCGGTTTATACCATCGTCCCTCGCCCGGCTCTGCGCTCGTCGGATGCCGGTTCGGGATCAGGCAATTCGGGCCGCCGCCGATCAGGTCTTTCCTGCCCGCGAGGGTCAGGGCCTCCCGTGCGAGCGGCCATTGCTCGGGATCCCACCACAGGATGAGCGCCTTCATGCGGCGCTTGTCGCGGAGCTCCCGCGCCACCGGCACGGGCTCGCCGGTCAGCGGGTCGATGCCGGTGTGGTACATCGCCGTGGCAACGGCCATGGGAGTCGGGATGAAGTCCTGAACCTGACGCGGTCGCATGCCGTTGCGCTTCAGGTAGAGGGCGAGCTCGATGGTGTCCGCGAGGGTGGAGCCGGGGTGCCCCGTGATGAAGTAGGGCACGAGGTACTGCTCTTTGCCGGCGGCCTCGCTGGCGCAGCTGAACGCACGCGCGAAGCGCTCGTACACGTCGACACCGGGCTTCTTCATCTTGTCGAGAACGGACGGATTCACGTGTTCCGGTGCGACGGAGAGCTGCCCTCCGGTGTGGTGCTCCGCCAGCTCGCGAATGAAGCGCGGGCTCTTCTCGGCGAGGTCGTAGCGGATGCCAGAGGCGATGAAGATGCGGTCGACGCCGGGAAGCGCGCGGGCCTTGCCCAAGAGCTCGAGGAGCGGCGTGTGATCCGTGCCGAGGTTCTCGCACACCTTCGGGTGCACGCAGGAGAACTTCCGGCAGGCGCGCTCGATGTGTTCGTCTTTGCAGCGGAGCTTGTACATGTTCGCCGTGGGCCCACCCAAGTCGCTGACCACGCCGGAGAAGCCATCCATGCGAGAGAGCTCTCGAAGCTCGGCGAGCACGCTGTTCTCGGAGCGACTCTGGATGATGCGGCCTTCGTGCTCGGTGATGCTGCAGAACGTGCAGCCGCCGAAACAACCCCGCATGCTCACGACCGAGTGCTTCACGGTTTCGAACGCCGGGATGCGCCGCCGCCCGTAGGAGAAGTGCGGTTGGCGCGCGAATGGCAGAGCGTAGAGCTCATCCATGTCGGCTTCGCCGAGGGGCAGAGCGGGCGGGTTCAACAGCACCGCCTCGGCGCCTGTGCACCTGGAGTAACGGCGCGCGTTCAAGGCGTTGGTCTCGCGCTTGAAGAGCGCGGCCGCGGCGAACGCCTTTGTCCGCTGCCACCTCTTCGTAGCTGCATCACGGATTTCGTCGGCGACCGCGCGGCTCGGGTCACTGGCCAGCGCCTGCCACCGCCAAGGCCTTTTGGCCGGGCGACCGCAGTGCTGCCATGTCAGGAGCTGTTGCATTGGTCAAGTTCTCAGCTTCAGGCGGCCGCTATCCTCTCAAGCGGCGCGCGGCTTCTCCTGGCGCCGGGGCTACACTGGCGATCCGCCTTTTGCTCGAGCAGAATGGAGCGGCGCGCACCGAATCGAATTTGTAGCCGGGGAAAAGGCGCGAGGGCGGCGCAGCGGAAGCCTCGATGCCACTGAGCACGACGGGCAACCTGCATGCGCGCTGCACAGGTTATGATGATGCTCGCTCGGTTCGACGCTGTTCGGCTCGCCGTCGGGGCGAATACTGATATCTCCGAGCGCACCTTCTCGGTGCGTGAGCTTGTTCAGCATGCCGTCGAGGTTGCCGGCGCTCACGCCCACGAACAGGCGCGGGCGGCCCATGACGAGCAGGTCGTCGGGGGTGTCCCAGCGCGGCTGCGCCACGATGCCGACGCGGAAGCCCCGGGCTTCGAGGAAGCGCGCGATGAGCACCGGGCCAAACGCCGGGTGGTCGACGTAGGCGTCTCCCGTCACGATCAGGATGTCGAGCTCGGCGATGCCTCGCGCGTCCATCTCGGCGCGGCTGGTCGGCAAAAAGCGCCGGAGCTCGGCTCGGTTCGGCGCGTTGCCTTTTCGGCGGAGCTCGACCAATGACATGCGCCTTCCCTATGGCACCGGCGCGTCAGAAGGTCGAGCCGCCCACCGCTTCCGCCTCGGCACCGGGCCTTTCCGGCGAGCGCTCAGCTCGAGCTCGCCGGCCTGTGCGCGAGGAAGGCCCCGGCGCCGCTGGCCGAGATCAGTCGAATCGATGGAAGCCGCCGGCCTGCTTTCCGCCGCCGGTGGCGCTTCCTTTCGCCTTGGCGCGACTCAACGCCACGCGCAAGCGTTGGTTCTGGTCCGGCACGACCTTCTCGACCGTGTCTTCGTAGCCGTCACGCTTCAGCGTCAGCTCGACGCCCTCGCTGCCCTTCGGAAGCTTGAGGTCGAACGGGGTCTTCCCGCGCTCTTCCCCCGCCAAGAACACCAGTGCGCCGTCGGGATCGCTGACGACGCGGATGACGACTTCGCCGCCCGCAACCGCGGAAGGCTTGGGCAGCACGCGATCCGGCGGTTTCAGCGCGCGGGTGCCGGGATCGAGGGCCACACCGTTGGAGCGCGGCACCGTCCACCACACGACCAGGAGCACCGCGACGAGTCCGAAGAGCGCGAAGGCCACGGCCACGAGCGCTGCCGTGCGGCGCCGCGCACTGGCCTGGCGCGCGCGGGTCGAGTCGATGCCGGAACCCGCTTGGGACGAGCCCACGGTGAACCCGCTTTCGAGCAGGCTCCGCGGGTCCGAGCCTCCGCCCGTCGTTTCGTTCAGGCGCTCCAGCCCCTGCATTTCCGGGATGTCGACGGAGACGTCGGCCTCGGCCGACGGCACCGAGCCGATGGCGGACCCCGAGCGCACTCGCTTCAACATCTCGCGCTTTTCGCCCACTCGATCCGCGAACAGGCGTTGCATCAGCGCCGCTAGACTCTCTTCGGGGTCGTTCGTGCCCATCAGCTCGCGCACGACTCCCATCAGGTCGCGCCGCACCTCGGCGGCCGTCGCGTATCGATCGTCGGCGCGCTTCGAGAGCGCCTTCATCACGACGCGATCCAGGGACTCGGGGCAGCCGGGTACGAGCTGACTCGGCGGCACGGGCATCTCGCGGCACACCGCCTCGAGCACCGCCAGCTTGGTCTCGCGTTTGAAGAGGCGCTTCCGCGTCAAGAGCTCGTAGAGCACGATGCCGAGCGCGAACACGTCGCAGCGCCGGTCGATGCCCTTGCCGCGACACTGCTCGGGCGCCATGTACTCGAACTTGCCCTTGAGCTGCCCCACCTCGGTGTGCGCCGTGCGGTCGGCGGCCTTGGCAATGCCGAAGTCGAGAACCTTCACCTGGCCGCCGTAGGTGATGAAGATGTTCTGGGGCGAGACGTCGCGGTGGACCAGTGCCAGGGGGCGACCGTCGGCGTCGGTGAGCTCGTGGGCTGCGTGGAGACCTGCCGCCGCCTCGGCCATCACGTAGGCGCAGAGAGCGACGCCGATTTCTTGTTCGGAAACCAAGCTGCGGCGGATGACCCCGGCGGCGTTTTCACCCTCGAGGTACTCCATCGTCAGAAACAGGTTCCGTCCGTCCTGGCCGAGCTCGTGGACTTGCACCACGTTGCGGTGCTGGATCCGGGCTGCGAGCCGCGCCTCGTCGAGGAACATGTCGAGGAACGCGGGCTGCTCGGCGAGGTGTGGCAGAATCCGCTTGATGACCACGGCGCGCTCGAACCCGCTCGGCCCGCGCAGCCGCCCGAGCAAGATCTCGGCCATTCCGCCCGTCGCTAGGCGGCCGACGACCTCGTACCGGCCGATGGTCTCTGTGGTGGTGGATTCCGCTGCGCCCATTCCCCCAACTACACTTCTAAGCGTATAAGCCTAACTCAATGCCTCGATTCGTCACAGTCCTTAGGCGGAGCGGCCGACTCTTCCTCGTGCCGCTCGCGCTTTCGGCCGTGCTGTTTTCCGCATCATCGGCCACTGCCCAGGGCAAGGGCAAGAAGGACCCGAAAACCGAGGCTCTGGAGCTCTTCGAGCAGAGTGCCGACCTTTACCGACAAGGTAAGTTCGACGAGGCCGCGAGCCTCCTCGAGCGGGCGTACTCGCTCCACGAGGAGCCCGTCCTTCTCTACAACCTCGGCCGCGCGTACGAAGGGCTCGGACAGAACGAAAAGGCCATCGACGCCTACACGAAGTATCTCGAAAAAGCCCCGAAAGCCAAGGACCGCGGGGCGTTGGAGCGGCGCATCGAAACCCTGAAGGCCCAGATCGAGAAAGAGAAGAAGGCGGCCGAGCCCGGCACTCCTCCCCCCGCCCCACTGCCGGAGAAGCCGGCGCCGGAGAAGCCGAAGCCCGATCCGGGGCCCGCCACGCCCGGGCCCAGTGTCTTGCCTTGGGTGGTTGCGGGCGTCGGTGTCGCGGCCATCGGCGCGGGCGTCTTCGTGGGTATCCAGGCCAAGAGCAAGCGAGACGACGCTCAGAACAACCCCGTGTCCAAGGACGCCGAGGCCGAGTTCGACAGCGCCAAGAGCATGGCGACGACCGCCAACATCCTGCTCATCGGCGGCACCGTGGTCGCCGCGGGCGGCGTGACCTGGGCGCTGCTCGGGGGCGGCAAGAAGGCCGAGCCGTCCAGCGCGAAGCTGCATCTCCGAGTCGTTCCGGGTGGCATTCGTTTGGGAGGCACGCTCTAGCCATGGCCCCCGCGGTCGACACGCCTCAGGAAGACGTCCTGTTCGAAGGCGGCCCCGCCCTCGTGCCCGGTATCGGCTCCCTCCTGCTCTGCATCTTGACGCTCGGTCTCGCGCTTCCGGTCCTGTGGTTTCGCCGCAACGGCAAGCGCTACAAGATCACGACCCAGCGCTTGGTGGTCGAGGTCGGTCTCTTCTCCAAGACGATGGAGCAGATCGATCTCTATCGCATCACGGACTACGTCGTGGAGCGGCCGTTCGGACAGCGCATGCTCGGCACCGGAAACCTGGTTCTGGAAGCCATCGACAGCACGACGCCCATGTTGCGGCTCGACGGCCTGAAGACCGACGTGGTCGCGCTCTACGAGAAGCTCCGCATCGCCACCGAGGCAGCCAAGCAGCGCCGCGGCGTGCGGGTGGTCGACTACGGGGAGCCCGGCGTCCCGGTGACTTGAGCCGCGGCCCGGCCGCCCCGCCGGGCGGCGGAGCGGCGCTCGGCGGGCACCTCACGGCTTGAAGAGAACGTGGGCCCCGCCCGGATCGACGGCAGCCGCCTGCACCTCGTCCATCTCGAACGGCACGTCGTGGTTCTGGTTCTTCCGCCAGAGCTCGGCTTCGTTGCGGAAGAACGGGCTGTCTTTGCCCAGCACCGTGCCGCCCGGGAAGGCGTTCTTGATCTTCGGCCCGCTCTTGGTGACTTCGGTCACGAAGCGCTGGACGGGCCCCGAACCGTAGTTGAAATCGAGGGCTGCGCTCGGGCTCTTCACCACGCCGAAGTTGCAGGCGTCGACGCTCCATTGATCCCCGGGTCGCGGGAAGCCTTGCTTGAACAGCGGATCCTGGAAGGCCGGAATGTCGACGAACCAAACCGGGTTCAGACTCTTGAACTTCACGCGGTGCGCGGCACCCCAGCGCCAGTTGTTGCGGTCCGTACCGAAGGCGGGGATGGCGACGATGGAATCGATGGCGTCGAGCAACGCGGTGACCAGCCGGTCGTTCTTCGACTCCACGACTCCGGTGGTCGACATGTCGTCCCAGAGCGCGCTCTCTCCGCTGGTGGCGTCGAAGGTCGCGAGCTTGGACGGATCCTGGTCCAACATGCGCCAGAAGCCCTTCACCATGTTGGCGGTACCGAGGTTTCCGACCCCGGCCGCGGTCATCTCGTCGTCGAGGGCGCGGCCGATGGCGCGCACCATCCAGGCGTTGAAGATCAGGGTGGCCTTGGCGGCGAGAGCCTCTTTGGCGTCCGTCGACAGAGTCTCGTCGTCGGCGTTCACGCCCGAGGCAGCCTCGAAGTTGCTCTCGGTCTCCCATTTTTTCAGGGTGTCGAGGATGTCCGCCACGTTGGCCGCGGCGTAGCGCGGATCGGCAACCACGGTCGCCAGGTCCTTGTGCGTGCCGGGCGTGGCCTTCTCGGCTTCGGCCGCCTCGAGCGCGGCCACGAAGTGTTTGCTCATGCGCGAGCCCAGCGCGCTCTTGTGATCGGCCTGGATGCTGGCCATTTCGTCCACGGTCATCGAACCGAGCTTCGGGTTGATGCGCTCGTGGATGCGGCCGAGCCGGAGCCCCTCCGCGAAATCGCAGCCGATGTAGAACGGCTTGCCGTTCGGCAGAGTCTCGTTGGTCGGGTCGTTGTCGACGGTGCTGCCGATCTGATCGGTGTTGGCCGTGGCGATGAAGCCAGCGGCCGGCGACTTCAGCTTCGGCACGTATTGCTCTTCGAGGAACGACCCGGTCCATTCGTGCTCGCCTTTTTCGCCGTCGAGCACGAAGCACGGCATCGTGCCGGTGAACGTGGCCTTGTCCCAGGTGAACGCCTTCTTGTCGCGGTACGGCAGATCCGCCTTGGAGAACACGAAGATGTCGCCGTTCGAGTCGGCGAACATCCAGTTCTGGCCGCCGGTCTTGAAGGGCTGGAGCGCCAGCCGGGCCTCGTCCACGTTCTTCGCGCGCGAGAGGCCGAACACGGCCTCGGCTTCCCCACTCGGCGCGTGACCCGTCCAGCGCACCGCGAGCACGTTCTGATCGGCTGCCACGGCCTTGACCTTGTGCTGATCGATTTCGGGCACCACCGGGCCGTGGTGCGGGACGATGAGCACGTCGAAGGTGTAGCTCTGACCGCCCGCGATCTGGATCGTCTCGCTCAGCTTTTCGAAGGCCACTTTCTGGCCCTTGAACATCACGCCGCCGGCATCGGAGCTCACCTTCTCTTTCCACACGTCGGTGACGTCGTAGGCGCTGGTGGTGGCGCCCCACGCGAGCGTGCGGTTCGCGCCGAGCACGACGCCCGGGATCCCCGGGAACGCTGCTCCGATCACCTCGAGCTCGGCCTGAGTCTCGCTGCCGACGTAGAGGTGGGTCGGCCAGAAGACCATGGGAGACGAGAGTCCCAGGTGCGGGTCGTTGGCGACGATGGCGTTCCCGCTCTGCGTCTTGCTTCCCGACACGGCCCAGTTGTTCGAGCCGAAGAACTCGTCGCCGCCCAAGAAGTCACGCACGCGCTGCACGGAGCGCACGAAGGGCGCTGCGGCGTGGGTCAGAGCCGCGGGCACGAGCGGCGTCTTCAGGCTCTTCTCGGCGCTCACGGGCGTCTTGCCGAGCCCGGGGAGCGACGCTTCGGGTCCCGGTCCGCGGAGCAAGTCCTTCGGCAGCGGGTCGTCCGGGAAACCGACCTGGGGCGTGGCTGGGTCGATGGGGTCGAAGCGGAAGACGTCGACCAGGATCCCCGCGCGCTTCGCGGCCAGAGGGTCGGCCGCGGCGGCGTGGAACACGCCGCGGGTCTTCTCCACCTTTTCGCTGCGGCTGATGTCGTCGTCCGCGTCGTAGGACAACGACCAGGTCTGAAGCCGAGCCATGGCCAAGCTGTCCGCCGGCGTCCAGTCGCTGAACGCGCTCGCCGGCATGCCCGCGAGCTCCTGCGGGGGCTTCACCTTCCCTTCGCGGAAGGCGCGGTTCCACTGCGTCACGCCGTCGGCGAAGGCATCGAGGATCTGCTTCGCCTCCGAGTTGGGATCCAGCGCGTCGTAGGTCGCCTTCGCCGCTCGATGCAGGCCGATGGTCCGCATCGTGATGTCGTCGTCGATCTGTCCCGGGTCGGCCTCGCCGAAGAGCTCTGCGAGTCGGCCGGTGGCGAGCCGCCGCGCGATCTCCAGTTGATACGCCCGATCGGACGCCATCATGTAGCCCTCGACGCGCATCACGTCGGTCAGGTTGCGCGCGTAGATGTGGACCCAGCCGTGCTTGTCGCGCACCGCGTTCACCGGCGCGAGGAGCCCGTCGATGCCGCGCGTGTCGGTGACGGGAACGCGTTCGCCGAACACGCCCTTGTCGTCGCCACTGTCGGGCGGAGCGTCCGCGCTCGCGTCGCCGCCACTGCCCCCGGCGCCGCCGCCACCCGATGGCGAAGCACGACCTTCTTCTCCGTCGTCACAGGACGCGACGAGGGAAAACGGAGCCGAGCACACGAGGACCAGAGCGAAGCGGTGGCGTAGACGCAGCATGCCCCGGGTTTTTGGTCATCTTCGCCGCGCTGGCAAGCCAGACCCGAAAACGACCGACTCGGCTGGCGGGTCGCAGGGGGAATTCGGCGCGAGAGTCGCGCAAAGTCGCGCTGCCCTAGCCTCGGCGGCTGAGCGCGCTTTCTAGACCGTGCCGCGCCAGCGCGTCGGCGCGCTCGTTTTCGGGGTGGCCAGCGTGCCCCTTCACCCAGTGCCACTCGACGCGGTGGCGAGCGACCGCGGTTTCGAGCCGCTGCCAGAGATCGACGTTCTTCACGGGCTTCTTGTCGGCGGTCTTCCAACCCCTCGCCTTCCAACGTGGCAGCCACTCGGTGATGCCGTCGCGGAGGTACTTGCTGTCGGTGTGGAGCTTGACACGCACGGGCCGCGTCAAGGCCTCGAGCGCTTGGATGGCGGCCATGAGCTCCATGCGATTGTTGGTGGTCTCGCGCTCACCGCCGGAGAGCTCCCGCTCCTTGCCCTTGAAGCGGAGCAACGCTCCCCAGCCGCCCGGTCCTGGATTACCGGAGCAGGCGCCGTCCGTGTATACCTCGACGTCGCCTTCGCCGTCCGCCGCCGGCGGCTCGCTTCCTCCCTGAGTCGTCTTCTTCATCCGCCCCGCGTGTCCTTCTTCACGATCCGCGCGCCGTGCGAGGTAGCACGGCCTCGCTTCGTGTAGCACTCGTCCGTCCCGGCGAGAATCGTCCGCTCCGATGGGAGCCGGAGCCCAGCAGAAAGCGGGTGGTTGCGTGGCTTCGGCGGGTGAACGCTGTTATCCTCGTGCGGAGAGGTGCTCATGCGATCGTCGCTTTTCCTTGGGGGTTGCGGGGTCTGGCGCTGGTCGGCTGCGGCGGAAGCGACGGCGACGACGTGGCATCGAACGGCAAGTGCGGCGGTCTGAACCTCGGCGGCGCGGGCGCGGCAAAGGCGGAAGCGGCGGCAGCTTGAACGCCGGCGGTGCCAACGGCACCGGCACTGGCGGCAGCGGCGCGGGCAGCGGCGGCAGCGGATACTGCGGCAGCAAGCTCACGGGGACCATCCGGGACTTCAAGGTCGATCACCCGGATTTCGAATACGTCATCGAGACCGACCCCGGCATCGTGAAGGACACGCTGGGCGCCGACGGCAAGCCCGAATACGCGGGCCAGTCGGGCAACCCGACCACCAACGGAAAGACCGAGTTCGATCAGTGGTTCAACGACGTCGCGGGCGTGAACCAGAAAATGCTGTTGCCGATCCAGCTCACGAAGGGCGGCGGCAACACGTACACCTACGACAACTCGGCCTTCTTCCCCATCGACAACCAACTCTGGGGGAACGAAGGCAACTCTCACAACTACCACTTCACTTTCGAGCTTCACACCAAGTTCGTGTACCTCGGCGGCGAGGTGTTCACGTTCACGGGCGACGACGACCTCTGGGTCTTCGTCAACGGCAAGCTGGGGATCGATCTCGGCGGCGTTCACGGCGCAATGACGGGACAGATCGATCTCGATGCGCAGGCCGGCGCTCTCGGTATCCAAAAGGGCATGACGTACCCGCTGGATTTCTTCTTCGCGGAGCGCCACACGAGCGAGTCCAACTTCCGCATCGACACCACCATCGCGTCGTTCGTCGATTGCGGCCCCGTGGTGCAGTGATGAAGCGCGGGCCACGGCGACTCGCTCGGCGGCTCACCCTGGTTCTCGCCAGCGCGATCTGGCTCATGCCGGCTTGCACCAACGACTACGACGCGTTTTCGTTCGACGAGACGGGCGGCGGCGCGGGCGCAGGCGGCGGCGCGGGCGGCGGCACGGGCGGCAGCGGCACGGGGGGCGGCGCAGGCAGCGGAGCGAGCGGCGGCGCGGGAACCGGCGGCGCGGGAACCGGCGGCGTGGGAACCGGTGGCGCGGGAACCGGGGGCGCGGGAACCGGTGGCGGGGGAACCGGCGGCGCGGGAACCGGTGGCGTGGGAACCGGTGGCGTGGGAACCGGTGGCGTGGGAACCGGTGGCGCGGGAACCGGTGGCGCGCCGAACTGCCCGCCGGGCTCCAAGAACTGCGGAGGCACCTGCGTCACCCAAAACGATCCGAAGTTCGGCTGCGGACCCACCACCTGCACTGCCTGCTCGATCCCCAACGCCGCGAGTCAGTGCACGAGCGGTCAATGTGCGTTGCAAAGCTGCAACCCCGGCTTCGAGAACTGCGACAACCAGGGCGGCAATGGCTGCGAGCAGAGCCTCGGTAGCACCGAGCACTGCGGGGCCTGCGGGCGCAAGTGCAGCTCGCAGAACTCCTCCGGCGCGACCTGCACCGCCTCGACGTGCCGCCACACGTGCGCCGCGGGGTTCGGCGACTGCACCCAACCGACGCAGGGCCTCGACGACGGCTGCGAGACTCCGCTCGGTACGAGCAAGGCGCACTGCGGCTCGTGTGCGAATGATTGCGCGCTGCTCGGCGGAGGTGCCGGCCTCGCCTGCAAGAGCGGCGCGTGCGGGTGCAGCGAGACCTCGCAGTGCCTGACCCAGGGCGGTCTCTCGAACTCGAGCTGCAACCAGGCGACGGGCCGCTGCGTATGTGACGGAGTCACGTGCGGCCCGGGAGAAGCCTGCGACAAGGTGAGCGGAAACACCGTGTGCTCGTGCGGAAGCGGCGCCGCGTGCAGCGCTCAGGAGACCTGTTGCCCCGGTGCTGGCTGTGCCGACCTCGCCACGGACGCGAAGCACTGCGGCGGCTGCAATCGCCCGTGCGCGGCTGGAAAGAGCTGTCAGAGCGGGCAGTGCGTGTGAGTGCCCGAGCTCCCCGCTGGCGGCGCACTTCGGCGTCCCGGATCCGGGAATCTGTCGCCGACTTCGAGCCGCTCGGGTAGAGTCGCGAACCCTCCATGGCGGGATCGGAGTTTCATGCCGAGAAGCGCGAGCTCGTGTTCGGCAAGAGCTGGTATTGGCTGGCCGGCGTCGCGCTGGTCGGCTTCTGCCTCTATTGGCTGCGCGAGGTCCTCACCCCGATCTTCTTGGCTTTCACCATCGCCTACATCCTCGACCCGGTGGTGGACCGGCTCGAGGCGTGGCGTATCCCCCGCGGCCTCGCCATCGGCGTGGTGATCGTGCTCTGCACCGCGGCCATCGCGGTGTTCATGCTCCTCGTGATCCCCGAAGTCGCCAAGGACGTGGCCAGCGTGGCGCAGGAGCTACCGGGACACGCCAAGCGAGCGCTCGAGCGCGCCGAGCCGTTCCTGCGCGCTCAGGGCGTCCAGGTGCCGCACACCGCGGACGAGTGGATCGCTCAGCTGAAGAGCAAGGCGGACTCGATATCAGCGAGTCAGCTCGAGCCCGTGGGCGCGGCGCTGAAGGCGCTCGTCGGCGGCACCGTGAGCGCCATCGGCGCCGTGTTCGGCGCGCTGATCGTCCCCATCTTGGCCGTGTATCTCTTGGCGGACTTCGACCACATGATCCGCGGCATCCACGAGCTCGTTCCGCTCCGCTTCCGGGACACCGTCGCCTCCTACGCCCGGGAGATCGACGGCACGCTCAGCCAGTTCATGCGCGGCCAGCTCACCGTGATGTTGATCCTGGCCGTGCTCTACGGCGGTTCGTATTGGCTGCTGGGCGTGCGGCTCGCGGTCCCCATCGGAATCCTGGCTGGGATCTTGAACTTCGTCCCCTACGTCGGGGGCGCCTTCGCCCTGGTGGCAGGCCTCCTCATGAGCTTGCTCGGGGGCGGAGGTGCGGGGCAGATCGCCGGCGTCGTCGTGGCCTACGCCGTGGTGCAGACCCTCGAGGGCTTCGTGATCACGCCGCGCATCGTCGGCGAGAGCGTGGGGCTTCGGGAGATCTGGGTGCTCGTCGCCCTGTTCGTGGGCGGCGAGGTTTTCGGTTTCTTGGGCGTGCTCCTGGCGGTCCCGGCCGCTGCGGTCCTGAAGATCTTCGTGGCCCGCGCCCTCGAGCACTACCGCAAGAGCTCGCTCTTCTTGGCCCCGGCCCTGGGCGACGCGCTCGCTGCGGAGCTCGCACCGCGGCCGCCACCCGACGACACCACACCCGACAGCGCGCCCGGAGAGGTGCCACCGGCGAAGCCTGCCGACGTCGAGCTCCGCGGAGCCGAGTCGCAGCCGACGACCGAACAAAGCGCACGCGAGCCGGAGCCACCAGCGCCCGAAGCCCAAGCAGACGAAGACGCGAACTCGAACGACGACGAGCCCGAGACCTAACGATCCTCGACGCACGGGCGCTGTGAACGGGCCGATTCAGCGGAGGCGCGCATCTTGGCGAATGGGCTTGGACTCTCGGCGATCCACGGGTCAGGCGTCGGACGCGTGAGTCACTCCCGGGGACAGCGACAGCCGGCGCTTTCGACGCGGCGACTGGCCTCGGCGACACGCTCTTTCGCCCAGGTGCAACGCTCGTGCTCGCTGCCCGCGAGCTCGCAGATGCGAGTCTGGGAGCGCTTCATGGATCGCAAGGCCTTGCACGCCGTCTCGCACGTCGAGCCGGGCGCCGGTGAGGGCTCCTTGCCCTCGGAAGGCGTGGCCTCGGGTTTCGTCGGCGCCGTGGCCGGAGGCGGCGACGCTCCCGGCGCTGGCTTCTCCGCCTCCGTCCCGTCGGGGGAGCTCATCTGGCTCGCCCCGGACGGCCCGACTCGCACGCCGAGCCCGGCGACGAGCTCACGCTCGGACTGCTCCAGCTCGCGCGCCATGTCTTCGACGCTCACGCTGCTTTCGTCTGGAGTCTTCGCGGGGGAGGCCGGCGCTGCGCCGCCGCAGGCGCACGCCAGGGCCGAGACCAGGCAGACGAAGATGGCTCGCTGCATGCCGCGCAGCGTAGCGGACGGGGGCGAGGTCGTCTCGCGGAGCCTCAGCCCCGGAGCTCTTTCTTCGGCCGAGCAAAGTCGTCTTCTTCGGGCATGAGCGAGAAGACCAACACGGCACCCACGACGGGCAGGAGCCAAATCAGCTTGGATTGCAGGATCTTTTGGCTCCGCTCGTAGGACTGGCTCCGCCAGACGCGAACCGTGAGCCACACTTGGCCCGCGACAAGGCCGAGCAAGAGCAAGCCAGAAACCACGTCGAAACCGTTCATGGGCCCAGAAGACGTAGCCATGAGCCCGGGGCTTGGCAAGCCCCGTGCCCTCGCTGTCACGAAGGAATAGGCTTTGGGCGTGAGCGCGGAGCAGCCCCTCACGGCCCTCCTCGGACCGACCAACACCGGAAAGACGCACCGCGCCGTCGAGCGCATGCTCGAACACGAGACGGGGATGATCGGGCTGCCGCTGCGCTTGCTGGCGCGGGAGGTGTACGACCGCGTGAGCGCCCGTATCGGGGAGGGCAAGGTCGCGCTGGTCACGGGCGAGGAGAAGCGGATCCCGGGCGCGCCACGCTATTGGGTGTGCACGGTGGAAGCCATGCCCGAGGGGCGCGGGGTGGACTTCTTGGCGGTAGACGAGATCCAACTCGCAGCCCATCGGGAGCGCGGCCACGTCTTCACCGATCGCTTGCTGCGCGCCCGCGGACGGCGCGAGACCTGGTTTCTCGGCTCCGACAGCATGCGCCCGCTGGTCGAGCGTCTGCTCGGCTCCGTGCGCGTCGAACGGCACCCGCGGCTGTCGCGCCTCACCCACGCCGGACAAGCGACCATCGGGCAGCTCCCGCCACGCTCGGCGGTCGTCGCGTTCAGCATGGCGCGGGTCTACGAGCTCGCCGAGCGTCTGCGGCGGCGGCGAGGTGGCGCCGCAGTGGTGCTCGGCGCACTTTCGCCTCGGGCCCGCAACGCGCAGGTGGCCATGTATCAGTCGGGAGAGGTCGAACACATGGTGGCGACGGACGCCATCGGCATGGGGTTGAACCTCGATCTCGATCACGTGGCGTTCGCGGACGTGGAGAAGTTCGACGGCAAGCGCACACGCCATCTCGAGCCGACCGAGCTCGCCCAAATCGCCGGCCGTGCCGGGCGCTACCAGAACGACGGCACCTTCGGCACGCTCGCGCCGGAGCCCGCCCTGCAGGAAGGGCTCGTGCGTCGCATCGAGCGACACAAGTTCGATCCGGAGGCTCAGGTCTACTTCCGATCGAGCGAGCTTCGTTTCGACTCGGTCGCGGCGCTGCTCGATGCGCTCCGCGCCCCGCCCCATCTGCCCGAGCTCCGAGCGGCGGAACAGGCCGACGATCACCGCGCGCTCTCCATCCTCGGCCGCGACCCCGAGGTGCTCGCGCGCGCCGACGGATCCGAGCGTGTACGGCTCTTGTGGGAGTCCTGCCAGATCCCGGACTACTGCCAGCTCGCGCCCGAAGCACACGCGCGGCTGGTGCGCGACGTGTTCCTGAGGTTGGTCGAACACGGGAAAATCGCCGACGACCACCTGGCCCGGCAGCTTTCTCGCCTGGATGACGCCACCGGCGACATCGATGCGCTGCTCCAGCGCATGGCCTTCATCCGCACGTGGACCTACGTCGCGAACCATGGTGATTGGGTGGACGACACTCGGCATTGGCAGGACCGGACGCGCCAGATCGAAGATCGCTTGAGTGATGCGCTGCACGCGCGCCTGGTCGAGCGTTTCGTCGAACGGGGTCGGCCGACGAAACCGAGAGCACCCGACGGCGTGCTGGCTCGTGCGCTCGCCCGCAGCGACCACGACGGCGCGTTCGCGCGCCTGCTGGCACGCGGCGAACCGAACGACACGTCGTCGTCCGACGCCGCTTGGATCGCCAAGCTCCCCGAAATCGAACACGAACGAGTGACACTGGACCGGCGAGGACTGATCCGCGTGGACGGCAGACCCGTGGCCCAGTTGGTGCGCGGTGGCGACGTACTCCGACCGGAGGTCAAGCTGCGGCTCGGAGACGACGTCCCGGCTGGCATCCGTCAGCGCGTGCAACGGCGACTGGTGGCCTACGGGCGAGACGTGGTGGCGGAGCTCTTCGCGCCGCTCCGCTCGAGCCGCGCCGCATCGCTCTCCACGCCAGCGCGCGGACTCGTCTACCAACTCGAGCAAGCGCTCGGCACGCTGCTCACGCATGGGCTCGAGGCAACGCTCGACGCTCTGACAGCCGAGGATCGCCTACTGCTCGGCGCGCTCGGCGTGGTGTTCGGCCGCCGGGCGGTCTACCTCGGGAGCGCCCTCGGCCCCGCGGCTCTCGAATGGCGGGCGGCGCTCCACTCGGCCTGGTCCGGGCAAGACGTCGAGATTCCGAGCAGCGCCTCCGTGCCCGTCGGACGCTTGCCCAAGGCGCGCCGCGACGCGCTGCTGCGCTTGGGCTACCTGACGTTGGGCCCGCGGGCGACGCGAGTCGACGTCGCCGATCCTCCTCGCAAGAAGCGGCGACGACGCAGGCGGCGCGGCGGCGGCGGGGCGCTGCGCGTCGACC
This sequence comes from Polyangiaceae bacterium, assembly GCA_046351435.1. Taxonomy (GTDB): domain Bacteria; phylum Myxococcota_A; class Polyangia; order Polyangiales; family Polyangiaceae; genus JADJKB01. The sequence goes on along the minus strand of JAXLYN010000039.1, from coordinate 80,559 downwards.
CGAGGCCAGATGGGACAGTACCGCGCACGTGATCCGGGTTGCTGCCACCGAGCCTGCTCAGTCTGGCCCGAGTACCGCTCGCCGTCGCGTTCCTCTTCGCGCTCGAGCGTCCGCTGATCGAAGCCGGGATCCTCGCGGCGGCGGGCCTCACGGACGTCCTGGACGGCTGGGTCGCTCGCCGGAACCAGCAGGTGACCGCCACCGGCGCCGTCGTCGATCCGATCACGGACAAGCTCTTCGTGCTGACCGTGGTGCTCGCTCTGGTCGTGACCGAACGCCTGCCACTCTGGCGGTCGGAGTGCTCCTCGACGCGCGAGATCGGCGAGGCTCCGCTCGTCGTCTGGTGGACCTTCTCACGCGCGTGCCGCTGACGCGCGAGCACGCCCATGGCCAACGTGCCCGGCAAGCTCGCCACGGTGTTGCAGTTCGCGGCCGTGCTGAGCGCGCTCGACCCGAGTCCGCTGCGCGACGGACTGTGATTGTCGCCGGCGTCGCTGGGCTCGGCGCCGCGGCGAGCTACTGGTGGCGAGACCTCGCGAGCGGCGCGGAAACCAGCGGGGGTGCTGAGGGCGCGCGGCTCGCGCCGCGGTAGCCTGACCGACCCGCCCTCCGCCGCGCCATGTCGGGGCGTGGCAGCGACATGGCCGACCCGAGGTTCACGCGCGAGGATTGCGCAGCCTCGAGAACCTCGGCCGAAATCAGTGCAACAACAGCGCGTGACTGACTACGTTTTCAGGAAGTGAGGCGGCCGCCTCATGCTAGTCGGAGAAGGCCATGTCCAGCGCAACGCTCGTATACGAAGGCAAGGAATACTCGCTTCCCGTGCTCGAGGGCTCCGAAAAGGAAAAGGCCATCGACATCAGGAAGCTCCGGGCTGACACCGGGCTCGTCACGTACGATGACGGCTACGGCAACACCGGTTCGTGCAAGAGCGCGATCACGTTCATCGACGGCGATCGCGGAATCTTGCGTTATCGCGGCTACCCCATCGAGGAGGTGGCAGAACGCGCCCGCTTCACCGAGGTCTGCTACCTGCTCATCTACGGCAAGCGCCCGAGCATGGAAGAGCTGGCCGCGTGGCGTCAAAAAATGACGATCCACACGCTCCTCCACGAGGACATGAAGAAGTTCTACGAGGGTTACACGCCGAATGCGCACCCCATGGCGATCATGGCGGCGATGGTCGCGTCGCTCTCGAGTTTCTATCCGGACACCGAGTCGGACCTCGACCTCAACATCATCCGCATCCTCGCCAAGAGCAAGACGCTCGCCGCGTTCGCCTACAAGAAGAGCATCGGGCAGCCGTTCGTCTACCCGCGCAACGACCTTTCGTGGCCCGCCAACTTCTTGCGAATGATGTTCGCGGTGCCCGCGGCCGAATACGAAGTACCGAAGGCCTACGAAGACGCGATGAACCTGCTGCTCATCCTCCACGCCGATCACGAGCAGAACTGTTCGACGTCGACGATGCGCATGGTGGGTTCTAGCGAAGCCAACCTGTACGCCTGCCTATCGGCGGCGATTTGCGCCCTTTGGGGACCTCGCCACGGCGGCGCGAACCAGGCCGTGCTGGAGATGCTCGAGAACCTGCAAGCCAGCGGCGAGGACTACAAGAGCTTCCTCGAGCGCGTGAAGAAGGGCGACAGCAAGGCGCGCCTCATGGGCTTCGGTCACCGCATCTACAAGAACTTCGACCCGCGCGCGAAGCTGCTCAAGGGCGCAGCCGACCGTATCTTCAACGAGCTCGGCATCCACGACCCGCTCCTCGAGCTCGCGAAGAACCTGGAAGAAGTCGCGCTCAAGGACGAGTACTTCGTGAAGCGGAAGCTCTATCCCAACGTCGACTTCTACAGCGGCATCATCTACCGCGCGATGGGCATCCCCACCGACATGTTCACCGTCATGTTCACGCTCGGGCGCATCCCGGGCTGGATCGCTCACTACATGGAGCAGCGTAACGATCCGGACGGCTACCGCATCCACCGCCCACGCCAGATCTACACGGGCGAGACCCAGCGTACCTTCGAGGATTGGGGCACGCGCCGGCTCTGATTCTCCTGTCCGAGCCGACCCCCTCCGACCCAAGTTCGCCCGGGCCCGCCGAGAATGGCGGAGCTCGGGCGAGCTTTTGCTACGCTCGCGGATGCCGTGCAAAAGGATGACCTAGACGGGCTTTGGGACGCCGACGACGACGCTGACCCGGGGCCCAAGCCGGCGGCTCCCACGCCGCCCTCCCCCGCTCGCGCTGCGCCCTCGCCCGCTTCGAGCATGGCCGAAGGGGCCGCCAAGGCGGTGGACTCTCCGACAGCACCGAAAGCCGTCGAGCCTGCGAAGTCTGTCGAGCCTGCGAAAGCCGCCGAGCCTGCGAAAGCCGTCGAGCCTGCGAAGTCTGTCGAGCTCGCGAAGTCTGTCGAGCCTGCGAAGTCTGTCGAGCCTGCGAAGTCTGTCGAGCCCGCGAAAGCCGCCGAGCTCAGTGAAAGCCGTCGAGCCTGCGAAGTCTGTCGAGCCTGCGAAAGCCGCCGAGCCTGCGAAAGCCGCCGAGCCTGCGAAAGCCGCCGAGCCTGCGAAAAGCCGTCGAGCCTGCGAAAGCCGTCGAGCTCGCGAAAGCCGTCGAGCCTTGCGAAAGCCGCCGAGCCCGCGAAAGCCGCCGAGCCTGCGAAAGCCGCCGAGCCTGCGAAAGCCGCCAGAGCTCGCGAAAGCCGCCGACCCTGCGAAAGCCGCCGAGCCTGGCGAAAGCCACCAAGCTCGCGAAAGCCGCCGAGCCTGCGAAACCGGTTGGCCTGCTGTCGCCGCGGGCTCGACACCCGGAGCGCCCGCCAAGCTCGAGGCACCGGAGCGAGGGACGTGGACGCGAGCTGGGGAGGGAGTCGCCTGCGCCCCCGCCCGTCGCCAAGGCGCCGAGCGCAGCGGCTCCGACCGCAGGTGTGATGGCCAAGCCGGCGGCGAGAGTGCCCTCCGCGAGCGTCGCGACGACCAAGCCAGCTCCGATCGCAGCTCCCGCGGTTCCAGCGACGGCAAAGCTCGCTCCGACTGCGCCTACGTCACCCACGCCCGGCCCCGGCACCGCCGCGGTGAAACCTGTCGTCGCGAGTCCGGCGACGGCGAAGCCCGCTCCGACTGCGACTGCGTCCCCCAAGCCCGGTCCCGGCGCAGCCGTAGTCAAGCCCGCACCCGCTGCGACCGCTGCCCTTGGCGCGAGCCGGGCGCCCGCGGCGACCGTTGGTGGAGCGCGAATGGAAGAGGCTCCGCGATCCATCGGCGCCTCGAAGAAGGAGCGACGCGAACACGAACGCCGAGCGCGCGCCGAGGCGGCCTCGAAGCGGGCGGAGCGGCGGCGCCAGAAGAAGACGGCGCGGGCCGAGAGGCTCAAGGCGGAGCAGGAAACCCGAAAGCAGGCGCAGGCCGAAGCGCGCGCTGCCGCCGAGGCCGAACGCGAACGCCGACAGGCCGAGCGCCCAGCTCCCGAGCCACGAGTCGAGCCCCCGAAGACCAAGACCCACGCCAAGGCGACCGCTCCGCGGAGCGAACGCCGGCACGAACACGCGGTCGATCACAAGGGGCCGAAGCTCACGCCCTCGCCGAAGAAGTCCAGGCGCGAGCCGGACGCAACGAAAGCCAAACCGGCCTCGGGTATGAGTCCTGCGGTGATGCTCGCCATCGTGACGGGCGTGGCGGTCCTGATCCTGATCCTGATGCTGTTCCGGCGCTGAGCCAGCCGACGCAGCTCAGAGCGAGACTTCGGTCAGCTTGATCTTCGACTCGGCGTGGGCGCCGAGCCCGAGATCCGCCGCTTTCGCGATGTACTTCGGCTCGCGCCCAGCTTGCGCCAACGTCTTCATGCCGTTCTCGGTGCGGGCCTTGTCCACCGCCTTCCAACCGATGGTGTCCATGGCAACCGGATCGGTGGTCGCGTAGATGGCACCGTGCGGGATGCGGCGCTTGGGATCCTTGTCGAGGGGGCCCTTGTCGTAGATGAGCTTGAAGCCGTCCACGATGTGGAGGCGCACCCGGCTGCGCACGATCTCGTGGTTGTAGAGGGCGGCAATTTGGCCGTGAGCGCCGCCCGCGTGGTGCTTGCCCGGGTTGATGATGGAGCCGTGGGTGATGTTCTTCAGGCAGCCGGTGTAGCCGCAGATCGAGTGGTCCTTGATCAACGTGACGTTGATCACGGCGGTCGCCTCGGTGAGAAACCTGACGTATTGGGTCTTGACGTTCTTGTAGATGGCCGTCTCGGGCATGTCGGCCACGCTGTTCATGTGGATGCCGGTCTTGACCCCGCTCGGGAGCTTGTTGCCCTTGCCGCCCACGCGCGTGCCCTTCATGTAGCTCGGGAACTGCTCGTAGATGGTGATCTTCTCCGGCGGGACACCGAGCGCCAGGAGCCCGTCGACGAGCGGCATGACGACCTCGGCGTTGGTCGCCATGGTCGCGCCCGACTGGCCCGCGATGCCGTTGGTCTTGATGGCGACCACGTCGTCTTTGTGGATGAACTTGCCGAGTGCTTCGCTCAGATTGGACGCGCCGCTGAGCTCCATGAGTGCGCGCTCCACCATGTTCTTGGCGACGTCTGCCTTGGGCCACAGCAGGTTCGTCTGCATCAGCGACTCGAAGTCGTTGCCCTTGGTGACCTTCACCACTCGGCCGGTCTTGGTCAGCGGCTTGAAACCCGCCGGCGCTTTGGCCACGAGGCTCGCAGCCTCGTCGGCGAGGGCCGAGGGGCTGAGGAGTGCGGCGGTCAGGGCGGCGCCGCCGCCGAGCAGAGATCGTCGGGAAAAGGGGCCAAAGTCATCGCGATGCATCATCCACCTCGGTGCGCCGAAAAGGCGCACTGAGCATAGGACGAGTGTCCTACCTTGGCGAGCTATCGGCCGGCTTTCTCGTCCGGAGAAACCACGATCCGGCGCAATATCCAGCGCTTGCCACCACCACGCTCGGGAGCAGGACGAGGCAGGCGAGGCGGAGAAGCAGGTAGGTCACCCCCACGGCGAGGGCCCAGAGACTCGAGTGCAGGCCGGGCGAAAGCAGGGCCGACACGAGCTCGGATTCGAGCACGTAGCGACCGAGGGCGAGCTCCACGAGGCAGAGCGTGAGGGTTAGGGCTGCGACGACGAGAGCCTTCATGCTCGCCTCCAATGCTCCGCCGGCAACGCAGTGAGCATGGCGAACACGATGGCGTTGCCGAGCGGCCCCCCCGACGCGAATGCGAGCGAGTCGTTTCGCTCGAGCGGTGCACCGAACAGGTGAAAGCTCCGGTAGAGCTCGCGGAAGCCGTCCTCGTCGCCGTGGACGCGGCAGCCTGCCAGGCCGAAGCCCATGGCCGAAATGCTGTAGCCGAAGATCAGGGGACCGCTATCGATGTCCCCTCGCCGGCCGGAAAACGAGTGGGGGTACTCCCGCACCACGCCGAAACCGAGCACGTCGCCGGCGAGCTCGCGGCGCACGGCTCGATGCAACGCCCGCGAGCTCTCCTCGTCCGTGAACGACAGAAAGTAGGCTGCGAGCGCGGTGCCGCTGCCGCGAGGCGCATCGGCGGGCAGGCGCTCGGCCCCGACGGATTGGTGCAAGAGCCCGCTTTTCGGATCCACGTAGCGCTGGCCCAGAGCGCGCAGGAAAGCCCGAACCGCAGCCGGCTCGGGCTCGCCCCGCGCTCGCGCGCGAAGCCCGAGCGAGGCGGCCACCGCCGCGTTGTCCACGGGGTAAATCTCCCCTGGATAGGTCTCGAGCGCGGCGCCGCGGGCTCGGTTCATGCGCCGTTCGAGGGCGGCACTCACCCGATCGCCGAGCTCGTCGAACCGCGAGCCAGGCGCCACGAAGCGGCGCAGGGAGAGCGCGAGGTTCGCGTAACCCAGGTAGGCGGCGTGTCCCTGGTCCGAATCGAGGGACTCGAAGGCGTCGCTGCCCCACGCGTCCCGGTCGAACGCGCGGGCGCGAGGGCCGAGCATGGTGTCGAGCGCGCGATCCATGCGGTCGAGCGCCTCGGGCGCGAGCTCGGGGTGGGCGCGAGCCGTCTGCCCGAACCCGAGCGCAGCCATCATGCCGGTGCCGAAGTACCACTCGCCGTCGAAGCGGGCGGAGCCGGTCGAGAAGCGCGACAGCGCCAGCTTCTCGACCGCAGCGTCGACGTGACTACCGAGCTGTCGCGTCGCCTCGGCCTCTCCGCGATAGAAGGTGCGAGCCTTCCCTTCACAGAGTCGGTGCGGCAAGACGCATAGGCTCGCGAGAGCGAGCAGGGCCGAAACCAGGGGCATGATCAGGCGTCGCATCGCTGAGTTCGACGGGCGGCAGTGCGTAAAGCTTCCCCTGCCCTCGAAAGCTCCACGGTCTCTGCACGGAGCCTCCTCGACGACGGCGACCGCCCTCGCTTCAGCCGGGACCGGCGTCCTTCGGAGCCGCGCCGCAGACCTTGATCTTGTCGACGCAGCAGTCGTCGAAGCCTTCGCAGGCGTCGTCGCAATAGCATTTGGGGCTGCTCCCCGGCACCGGCGTGTCGATGAGGTCGCAGTGTCCGACGCAACTGTTCTTGCTGCCACCGGTGGTGCCGCCCGCGCCGCCGCTCGCGCTGCCGCCCGAGCCACCGCTCGCGCTGCCACCCGCGCCGCCGCTCGCTGCTCCGCCCGAGCCACCGCTCGCGCTGCCACCCGCGCCGCCGCTCGCTGCTCCGCCCGAGCTCACGTCGCTCCCGCCGCTGTCCGACGCTGACGTGCCGCCCTTGCCACCGCTCGAAGCGTCGGCGCTGCCGCCCGAGCCACCACCCGCCGTCGTGCCCGCCGCTCCCGCCGCACCGGCAGCACCGCCCGTCGCGTTCCCGATGATGCAGACCTGCGTGCGCGGATCACAGGTGTAGCCAGCCGCGCAAGGGCATTCCTTCCCTTCCAGCTCGACGGCGTCGACGCTGCACGAGTAGTGGGCGCAGAGTGCCGCGAACAGCAGGGTCGCCGGGACGATGCGAAGGCCCACCCACGAAGGATACGCCGGTGCTCACGGCTCGCGCCAGTCCGCGCGCACGGAAGCTCACAAGTCGAAGCCGAACTCGCGCCCGCACCAGGTGCCGGACACGTGATTTCCACTCTGACCGAGCGCCAGAACACAGCCCTCTTCCGCATAGTCGATGGCCGGGTCATAGACGTTGCCGGTCCAATCGAGAGAGTCGCTGCCGATGACGAGCGCGGTGGTCGCGGTGGGCTGCACGGCGAGTGTGCCGCTCTGTGTCACCGTGCCCGACAGTGTGGTCTCGTAGTTTTCGTTCGGCTGATCGTCGCGCGAGAGGTAGTGGCATGCGTCGATCTCGTAGGTGAGGTCGACCTCGGTGGCGCCGAATTTCGGGTTCGAGCTCGCGCTGCCGAAGACGTGCACGCTGCCGCCGAGCGGACAGGGCGTGGTCTCGTCCTGTGCGCCCACGGGGTTCCCCTGGAGAGTGAGGTTGTAGGCGAGCTTCAGCGTCTCGCGCACGGCGCGCACCGCCGTCCCGTCTTGACACTCTTCGTGGCAAGCCGGCGCGGGCTCCGCGGTTTCGTTCGACGTGCAGCCGACGACGAGACACGCGACCAAGAATGCTCGGACCTGCATCAGAAGCCTCCTTCTACGCCTACGCTCGGGATCGTCACGGGTCCAATCTCTTGAGCCTCGCAGCCGGCCAGCGTGCAGTCGCTCTGCACCGCTTCCTTGTTCAGCGTGGCATTCATTGCCTCGAGGACGCCACTCAGCCACACGGTACGCGTGAGCTGCCAACGCTTTTCGAGCCGCAGGTCCAAGCGGAAGAACGGCGGAAGCCGAGTGGAGCCGTCGGTCGGGTCCGGAGGTTTCGGCAGGCCCGTGTAGAACATGACCCGCCCGCCTGCGCGCCAGCGCCGTCCGAGGTCGTACGCCATTGCGGCGTTGGCAACATGGGTGCGATCGAACGTGGCGACGTACGTGCGTCGGCCGTAGCTGCGAGTCGAGCGCGAGAGCGTGTAGGACACGAAGCCTCCGAGCTTCTTGGTCAGCTTGCGCTTCAGGAACAGCTCGAGGCCGTAGGAGGCTCCGAGCGTGCGAACCTCGAAGATGGACGCGAACCGGCGGCCCCCCCGGCTGTCGGCGCCCTGCCCGCCACCGCCGCTGCGGTCGGGACCGAGCGTGCCCGGAGGGAAACGGTCGAGGCAATCGGGTGGGTTTCCGCTGGGATTGTTGCCGGTGTCGCCGCCGATGCTGTCGACCGGATAGCTGCCCGGCGGACAGCCGTCGAGCTCGGGTTCGTTGGTGCCGAGCGGATCGCTCATGTTGAAGAACGCGTTCTGGAACACCGTGGCGGTGAGGCTGGTGGCGTCGCCGAGCTCCACTTCGATCCCCATGCTCTCCTGCACCGCCCGCTGGAGTCCGCCTTTGAGCCCACCCGGCTGGAAGCCGGGCACCGGCACGACGAATGCGGGGGGCTGATGCGCGATGCCGAATGCGGTCAGGAACGCCACGCGTTCGCTCACGCGCGCGCGCGTCGCGAGTCGTGGGTCGAAGCCCACGGCGCTCACTCCGTCGGAAGCGTAGAGGTCGACCCGGAGCCCGGGTGTGATGTCGAAGCCGCCGTCGGGTGAGATCACGGCGTCGCCCCGCACGCCGAACGCGAGGTCGGTGCGGGTGGGAAAATTGGCTGCGGCGCGGGCCGCAGACGGCGAGAGGGCGTCGGTGCCGAGCTCGATCCCGTAGGTGTCGAGGGAAAAATCGCTGCCGGCGCGGAGCCGGAGGTGGCGGTCGACGCGCTGATCGAGCTCGTTCCTGCCCGCGAACATGCGGCTCACGACCGAGCGGTCCTGCTGCACGCGCGACCGGTCGAGGCCGAGGGTCACGGCGCTCCGAAGCCCTCCCCGAGGCAGGCGCCGGTCGTAGCGCAGATCGACTCGGTGGAACTCGGTCGAGAACAGGGTGAGCGGCGCGGTCTGGGTCTTCTGCGCGAGGTAGTCGAACGAGCCGAAGGCGAACACCCCCACACGGTCTTCGGGCGTCAGATCGTAGGTCCCGCGAAGCTGGTAGTCCCAATACTCGAGGATCACCGACGGCGAGAGCAGCGAGAGCAGGTACGCCGTGTACGAGTAACGTCCCCCGGCGAGCACCGTGCCACGGCCGTTCGCGAACGGAACCTCGGCGGCTGCGCCCGCGTCGAACAGGCGCAGGTTGTATTCCCCGTGGAGCTCCGGCAAAGGGTCGTTGGTCTCACCTGCCACGATACCGCCGGCGAAGCGCCCGAAGCGCGCCGGATAGCCGCCGGGATAGAGGTCGACGCGTTCGATCAGCGCCGGGTGGACGACCGAGGGACCAATGCCCACGTGGAAGAGAAGCGGAACGCGGATGCCGTCGAGGAAGTAGCCGACGTTACCGGGCGGAGCGCCCCGCACGAAGAAGAACGGCAAGCCCGAGACGATGGGCGTGACGCCCGGGAGGGCCTCGATGGCGCGGAACGGGTCGCCGAACGTGCCGGGGATCTCGCGCACCTCCGCGCGCGACAGCGAAGCCGTGCGGCCCGGCTCGGCGCGCTCGCCTTCGACCACGACCTCGTAGGACTCTTCGACCTTCGGCTGGCTCGGCGTCGGCTCGCTCGGCGCGGCGCTGGGCAGCTCGGGCGCTGGCAGCGGCTCGGGCTCGCGAAACGTGAGCTCGAAGCGGATCTTGGCGACGATCTTCTTGCCATCGCGCGTCGCCGGCTCGAAGCGAAAGCTGCGGGCCGCCTGCTCCGCTGCTGCGGAAAACGGCGGGTTTTCCTGGTTGGCCACGGCGCTCGTGACGTTCCCTTCTCGATCGACCACCAAGGTCAAGACCACTCGAGCGTCCCCCTTGGCACCGTCGGGGTAGAGCACCGTCGGCTCCGAGATCAGCTTGGGAGGCACGATCACCGGGGCACGCGCGGGCTCGGGCGGGCTGGCGGGTTGCGCCCACGCGCGAGTGGGCGCGCACTCGATACCGAGCAGGACGGCGAGAGCGACCGCGGTGAGGCGCGACACCGCGTCACTCCGACACGCCAGGGGGCGTCCGCGCGGAGGCGCCTCGCTCGATCCAGCGTCGATAGGCCTCGGGCGGAAAGAAGGCGAGACTGATGCACGCGGCGGCAACGAGGGCGAGCGCCGACACCAGACCGAGCGCGAGCTCGTGGGCCCGGAGCCCGGTGCCGTAGATCAGCCGGTGGGCGACGCTCACGACGTAACCGAGCGCGGACGCGCCGATGCCGACCCCCCAGAGCAGCGCGCGGTTGACCACGATGGGCTCGGCGAGGCCGATGGCGAGACGCCTGCGGGCTTTCCTGTAGAACGCCAGACACTCGATGGCCATCCATGCGGGAGCCGCTCCGCGCGCGGAGAGCCCGAGCGGGACCCACGGGCCGGAGATGGGCGTCAGATCCGCGTAGCGCCGGTATTCGCCCGATGCGAGCTCGCCCGCCAAGGCAAACCCGATGGCCGACACCAGCGCCGCGGCGACGAGCTTCGCCCAGCGCTCCGTCGCGTGGAACACGCGCCAAGAAAACAGGATGAGCGCCATCTGGCCCAAGCACTCGATTGCGAGTCCCACCGCGGTCAGGAACGCGCGCGTCGACTCGTCCGCGGGCACCCAGATCTTCGCTGCGGTGCCCACGGCATAGCAGAGGAACCCCACCAGGATCAGCGCGGTGCCGAGCAGGAGCTCCGGGAGCTTTCGGGTCGCGCGATGCAAGAGGAGCACTCGCGCGCCCACCACGAGCGCCGTCAGCATGAACAGCACGAGACCGACTGCGCTCATGGGCGCCTCTTCTTGCCGGTATCGGCTTCGAGACGCGCGAAGACTTCGTAGGCGCCGTCGGCGGCGTGCTCGGCCGGCAACCGAGCGAGCTCGGCTGCCAGGGCGCGCGCGAGCTCGTCGGCTCGCTCGACCTTGCGCTTCTCGAGCGCAGGCGCGAGCAAGCGGAGGACCACGACGTGGAGCTGGGTCGCGGTCACCGTCGCCGGGTCGAGGCCCAGGTCCTTCAGCAGGAGTCGCAGGGTGCCACGGGCTTCGATCCGGCTCATGCCGGATAGCTCCGCGAGCTCGTCACCCAGCCAGTCGAACGCGCGAGAGCCCAACGGTCGACCTCAGGGCGGGGCCGCTCCGCCGCAGAGCTCTGCCGGCACGGTGCAATTCGCCACCAGGCAGGGCACGAGACTCGAGCACTGCGTGTTCGAGAAGCACCCGAGGCACGCCGGCGTGTTCACCGGATTCTGGGTGCAGCCCGTCATGCAGTCGGACATGCTCATCCCGGCGCAGCACCCGGTGATGGTGTTGCAGCTCGACTGGCAATCGATCCCGCCCGAGCCGCCACCCGAGCCGCCACCCGAGCCACCCGAACCCCCGCCGCCGGAGCTCTGGCATTCGCCGCTGCAGCTGCCGTTGAAGCTGCAACTCTGCCCGCCGCCGCTGCAACTGCCGTTCGCGGTCGTGCCGTTCACGCTGGCGTTGCAGCTCACGGCGCCCGAGGAGAACGCGAGCGAGTTCCCGCTGAGCGTGCCAGTGTAGGTGTCGCCGCTGGGAGAGCAGTTCAGCACGACGTCGCACCCGTTCTGCGACACCGTGCAGCTCGTGTCGGAGCAACCGGAGAGGGTCCACGTGCCTTGGACCGTGGCACACTGCCCATTGCCCCCACCACCCGAGCCCGACCCGCTGCAGGCTCCGACCCCCGAAACCACCAAAACGAGGCTCGACCATCGTCGTGCGCGAAACATGGACCGCAGCTTACCACGGCGCGGCCCGAGCGCTTTGCCTTTGGTCCGCCGGCGTCGCCCTCGCCGAACGGCGCGCTTGATCGTAGAGTCCGCGTCGCATTCCGAGGTGCGTACGTGACGACCGAGCGGCCCAAAGACTTCATCCGTGAGATCATCGACCAGGACCTGGCGGCGGGGCGCCACTCGCGCGTGGTGACCCGGTTTCCGCCGGAGCCGAACGGATATCTCCACATCGGGCACGCCAAGAGCATCTGTCTCAACTTCGGCATCGCGCGGGACTACTCCGGCGTGTGCCACCTGCGCTTCGACGACACCAATCCGAGCACGGAAGACGTCGAGTACGTCGAAGCCATCCAGCGCGACGTACGCTGGCTCGGGTTCGACTGGGCCGACAAACTGTTCTTCGCGTCGGACTACTACCCGCGTCTCTACGAATTTGCCGAGGAGCTGATCGAGAAGGGCCTCGCCTACGTCTGCGACCTCGACGAAAACCAGATCAGCGAATACCGGGGCAGTTTGACCGAGCCGGGCCGCCCGAGCCCGTACCGCTCGCGCAGCGTCGAGGAAAACCTCGACCTCTTCCGCCGCATGAAGAACGGCGAGTTTCCGGACGGCTCCCGGGTGCTGCGCGCCAAGATCGACATGGCGTCCCCCAACATGAAGCTCCGGGACCCGCTGCTCTACCGCATCAAGCACGCGCACCACTATCGCTCGGGGGATCGCTGGTGCATCTACCCGCTCTACGACTTCGCACATCCCCTGTCGGATGCGCTGGAAGGCATCACGCACTCCATCTGCACGCTGGAGTTCGAGAACAATCGAGACATCTACGATTGGCTCGTGGACAACGTCGAGCTCCCAGCGCGCCCGCGACAATACGAATTCGCGCGGCTGAACTTGACCCACACCGTCATGAGCAAGCGCAAGCTGCTCGAGCTGGTGGAGTCGAAGCGCGTCAGCGGCTGGGATGACCCGCGCATGCCCACCATCGCGGGGCTCCGCCGGCGTGGAGTGACCCCCGAGGCGATGCGCAGCTTCGCGACCCGGGTCGGCGTCGCCAAGAACAACAGCACGGTGGAAATCGAGCTCTTCGAGCACACCTTGCGCGAGGATCTGAACGAGCGAGCGCCGCGCGTGCTCGGTGTGCTCCGCCCGCTCCGGCTGGTCATCGAGAACTACCCGGAAGGCGAGACCGAAGAGCTCGACGCGCCGTTCTGGCCCCACGACGTGCCCAAAGAGGGCAGCCGCAAGCTGGCGTTCGGTCGCGAGCTCTTCATCGACCAGAACGACTTCGCGGAAAACCCGCCCAAAGATTTCTTCCGCCTGGCGCCCGGGCGTGAAGTCCGACTGCGCCACGCCTACGTCATTCGCTGCGAGCGCGTGGAGAAGAACGAGCAAGGCGAGATTACGCGAATCGTGGCGAGCTACGACCCGGCGACCCGCGGCGGTGCGAGCGGAGCGCGCAAGGTGAAGGGCACGCTCCACTGGGTGAGCGCGGCCCACGCCGTCGACGCCGAGGTCCGGCTCTACGATCGGCTGTTTTCCACGGAGTTCCCTGGCAAAGACAGCGGCGATCCGCTCTCGGATCTGAACCCGGATTCCCTCTCGGTAATCTCGAACGCGAAGCTCGAGCCGAGCCTCGGCGCGGCGCGAGGCGGCGATCGCTTCCAGTTCGAGCGCGAAGGCTTCTTCTTCGTCGACCCCATCGACTCGAAGCCCGGCGCTCCCGTGTTCAATCGCACCGTCGGTCTGAAGGACACCTGGGCCAAGCTCGCAGAAAAGGCGGCCCCGCGGCCCGCGTCCGTGAAGGGCGACAAGCCCGCGGCGGCGGCGCAGGCCACGAAGGACGCGCCGTCGCCCGCCGCGCAGGCCCTCGCGAAACGGCATGGCCTCTCGCCCGAGGATGCGCGGGTGCTGGCCGAGCCCGGGCCCCTTCGCACGCTCTTCGACGACGGACTCGCTCTCGCGGCGAACGCTCGGGCGCTGGCGGCGTGGATCGTGAACGAGCTGCCCGCCGACGCGCGCGCGGGTGGCTCGCTGCCGTTCGGGGGCAGAGAGCTCGCGGAGCTCGTGCGCTTGGTGGACGACGGCACGCTGAGCGGAGCCTTGGCCAAGAAGGTCCTCGCGGAGCTGCTCAAGGGCGGTGGTTCGCCGTCGGCCATCGCCGACTCGCTGGGGCTCCGCCAGATCAACGACCCGGCGACCATCGCTCCCATCGTCGCGAGCGTGCTCGAAGAGAGCGCCGAGGTCGTCGCGCGCTACCGCTCCGGGAACAAGAACGTGCTCGGCGCGCTCACGGGCATGATCCTGAAGCGAACCGGCGGTCAAGCGAACCCCAAGCTCGTGAGTCGGATCTTGCTGGAGAAGCTCGAAGGTACGAGCTGATGGCCGAAGTCCGCGCGGAACCCGACCCCGAGCCCGAACCCGAACCCGAGCGCGCGCCTGCCGCCTCGAAGGGCGCCAGACCGCGGGTGCCGTGGCGAAAGCGCGTCGCGTCCATCGCCGTCGAAGTGGGCCTGGTGGTGGCCGTCTACTTCGCCATCAGCGCTTGGCAAGGCCGGAAGCTGCTGGGCAGCGACACGAAAGCACCACCGTTCCAGCTCCGCGCGCTGGACGGCGCCGTGGTGGATCTCGAGAGCCTTCGTGGCAAGCGCGTGGCTCTCCACTTCTGGGCGACCTGGTGCGGCGTCTGCCGTCAAGAGCACGGGGCGCTGAACGCGGTGGCCGCGGGGCTCGGTCCCGACGAAGCCCTCTACGCCATCGTAGCCGACTCGGAGGACCCAGACGCCATCCGCCGCTACGTGAAGGAAGCGGACATCCACTACCCGGTGCTCCTCGCGGACGCCAAGGTCGTCCGCGACTATCGCGTGAGCGCGTTCCCCACCAACTACTTCATCGACCCGAAAGGCAACATTCGGAGCGTGACGGTGGGCATGAGCACGCGCTTCAGCATGGATGCGCGACTCGGGTGCGCGCGCTGAGCGCGGATTTTTCAGGGGCCCTCGGCACGGGGCGCGTGGACGCGAAAAAAGCGGGCTTCGCTCGCGGCCGCTGCCGACTATAGTGTCCGGCGAACCTTCGAGGAGGAGCCATGTCGACCCGACGTTTGTGGACCATCGCGCTCTTCGGCCCGTTCCTCGCCGCTTGCGGCGGAGCGGCGGCGCCGACGGAACGAGTGACCTCGGTGACTGCGGCGGTGCGCGCAGCCGAGGTCGGCGGAGCACCTTCGAATCCGGAAGCCAGCCTGGTCTTGAAGCGCGCGAGCGAAGGACTCACGCGTGCCAAGGCCTTGATGGAAGACGGCAAGAACGAGGAGGCCACGGCCGTGCTCGAGCGCGCCGAGGCCGATGCCGATCTGGCGCTCACCTTGGCCCGCGAAGCCTCGGCCAAGGCCGAAGCCCAGGCCGCCGTGGATCAACTCAAGGCGTTCAAACAGAAGGCGAGCGAGTGATGAACAAGTCCCCTTCCCGCTTGGTTTCCCTGCTCGTTTCCCTGCCGCTCGGCGCTCTCGCCTGCGGCACCACCCTGGCGCCGAAGGAGCTCCTCGACGCGCGTGACGCCTATCAGCGCGCCGCGGCGGGCCCTGCCCAGAAGCTCACCCCTGCCGACCTCGACACCGCCAAGCAAGCCCTCGATCGCGCCGAAAGCGCTTTCAAGGAAGACGGCGACGAAGAGACCACGAAGACTCTCTCCTACGTCGCCATGCGAAAATCCCAGATGGCGGCGGCTCGCGGCGAAACCGCCGCGGCCATCCAGAAGCGAGATCAAGCAGGACGCGATCTCCAGGCGGCCCAAACTGCCGACGCCGAGCGAGCCAAGAAGAGTCTCGCCAAGACCAAGGCCGAGCTCGAAGAAGAAAAGCGCAAGGCCGAGTCGGATCGCAAGCAGGCGGACGCCGACCGCAAGGCGACCCAAGCCGAGATCAAGAAGAAGGACCAGGAGGTCCAGAAGACCAAGAAAGAGCTCGAAGAGGAGCAAAAGAAGCGCGCGGACGCCGAGAAGAAGCTCAGCGCGGCCATGGCGAGCCTCGCGGAGATCGCCAAAGTGAAGGAAGAGAAGCGCGGCGTCGTGATCACGATCTCGGGCGAGGTCCTGTTCGCCTCCGGCAAGTACGAGCTCTTGCCCATCGCCCAGAACAAGCTCGACGACGTGGCAAAGGCGCTGAAGGAGCAGGGCTTCAAGGCCATCTTGGTCGAGGGCCACACCGACTCTCGGGGCAGCGCCAAGAAGAACGAAGAGCTCTCGTTCCAACGCGCCGAAGCCGTGCGCGCTCACTTGATCTCGCGGGGCATCCCCAGCGACAAGATCAAGGCCATCGGCATCGGCCCAGCTCGGCCCATCGCCTCCAACGACACAGCGGAAGGCCGAGCCAACAACCGGCGCGTGGAGCTCGTCGTCACGCCCGAGTGACGCCCATGCTCCGCCTCGCCCCGCTCGACCTCGACAACTTCGAAGACTACGTGCGGCTCACGGCCTGCGGCGACGACGGCAAGCCCTGCTATTGCTCGTTCTGGCACCTCAAGGTCGGGAGCATCGCCGACTACGACGCGCTGAAAGCCAAGGACCCGTTGGCGCTGCGCGAGGTCGTGCGGGGACGGGTGCAGGCTGGCTTCCACGTGGGCGCATTGGCCTACGAGGGCGACGATCTCGTGGCTTGGATCTCCGTGGCGCTGCTGCCGGAGGTCTACTGGTGCTGGCGCCGCGTCGCCGCGCTCGGGGTCGAACGCGCGGGCGTCACCGCAGGCATCACGTGTGTCACGCTCGACGCGAGCGCCCGCGGTCGAGGCCTGCAAGAGGAGCTCGCGCGTGCCCTCGCCGACTACGGCGGCCTCCGGGGTTGGAAGGCCGTCGAGGCCTACCCGTTCGACGATCAGGCCATCGCGACGAATCCAAAGCTCGCATGGCCCGGCTACGAGGCGCCGTACCGCGCCGCCGGCTTCGCTCGCGTCGAGGCCCACTGGCTGTCGCAACCCGGCTTCGAGCGCTGGATCTGCCGGCGCGAACTGGGTTGAGCGCTCGACGCGCCGCGCCTCAGCGCTTCGCCGCGTCTTTGCAGCAGCGAAAGCCCGTCGAGTAGTCGTGGTACTTCGGCTCGTGGCCGATGGTGACGAAGCCGCAGCCCTTCCCGTGCTCGTCGCCGGTCGAATAGAAGCCGCCCATGAAGATGCCGTGACCGGTGTTGCGCTCGAGCTTGTCGCGGATGTCGTCGCGGAGCGGCAGCTTCTTCTCGAGGCTCGCATCCACCACGTCGCTCACCCATTCGTGGACGTTGCCCACCATGTCGAACGCTCCGACGTCGTTCGTACACTCGGCGTGCTCTCCGGTCTTCGCGAGCCAACCCGGGGTCAGGTTCAGCTCCGGCGCGTTGAAGTGCTTCACGTAGTCCCACTTCCGCGGATCGTTGCCGAAGAGCTTGCCGAGCAGATGGGGTTTCATCACGTTGCAGGCGCCGCGCTTCTCACTCGGTCCGTAGGGCCAAGTGGTGCCCTTGGGCCCACGGCACGCCCGGTACCACTCGCCCAGCGTGCACAAACGCTTGCCTGCGGCCTCGCACGCTGCGCGCGCTTCGATGCGGTTGACGTACGCCTGGGGTAGGACGCCGCTCACCGAACGCGCGCGGTACCGCACTCCGTCTTCGGGACGTTGGTTCGGCGGGTGCACGTCGCCGGTGTCTTCGCGGACCAGCCCAGCTTCGAAGCGATCGACGCACACCGCCCCGGTGCGCGCCATTTCCGCAGGGCAGCCCGCGCCGCTCGCGGATGCGAGACGAGCGGTGCCCGCGTCGACTTCCACAGCGCTGGCGTCGAGCGCTGCCGAGAGCACCGGTGCCGCGACGGCAGCGCTGGCACTCGGCGCGGTTTCGGCCTGTTTTCCCGCTGTCTCCGCGGGCTCTGGATCGCCCGCGCGGGCGCTCTTGCAGGCACTGCCCACGAGGCCGAGCAGAAGCAGCCACGAGGCGCACGACCGAAGCCGCACGCCCCGCGCTGCGTCGACCCGAGGACGCGAGCTTCGCCTCAGCGCTTGCCCTTCTTCTTGGCGGGAGCCTTCTTCGCCGGAGCCTTCTTGGCGGCGGCCTTCTTCGCTGGAGCCTTCTTGGCGGCGGCCTTCTTCGCCGGAGCCTTCTTGGCGGCGGCCTTCTTCGCTGGAGCCTTCTTGGCGGCCTTTTCGGGAGCCGCTTTCGCCTTGGGCGCGGGAGCCATGGCGGCGCCCGGCTGCCAGAGTCCCACCCAGTTCCCCGCCGGATCGGTGAAGCCGGCGATGAAGCCCATGCCCGCGGGCAGCTCCATCTTCGGCATCGCGACCTTACCGCCAGCCTTCTCGATCTTCTTCAGGTGCGCGTCGACGTCGGCGACGCCAACGTAGAAGGTGACCTGCGGCGCGCCGTTCATGGAGGGACCCACACCACCGGCGATGCCGCCCTCTTCCGGGCTCACCATCGCCATCGACCCATCGGGCGACGGCATCGTCTTCCAAGCGAACACCTTCTTGTAGAAGTTCTCGAGCGCGTTGCCGTCCAAACCCGAAACCTGAAACCAGTTGACCGGATGTCCCATCAGCTCACCTCGCATTGAAAAGCGGCCCCGTCTCGTACCACGCCGGAGTTAGCGAGGGAACGACGGACGCGCGGTCGGCCTTGCCGCGCGTCGCCTCACCATGGCAGGGTCGCGCGGCATGCCGAAGACGGTCTGCCTGAACATGATCGTCAAGAACGAGGCGCCGGTGATCGAGCGTTGCCTGGCGAGCGTTCGGCCGTTCATCGACAGCTGGGTCATCGTGGACACCGGGTCCACCGACGGCACCCAAAGCCTCGTGCGACGAGTGCTGGCGGATCTGCCGGGCGAGCTCTTCGAGCGCTCCTGGCGGAATTTCGGGGAAAATCGCAGCGAGGCGCTGGCGCTCGCCCGGGGCCGCGCCGACTACGTCCTCATCATCGACGCCGACGAGGTGCTGATCCCGGCGCCGAACTTCCGCATGCCGGAGCTCGAGGCCGACGAGTACCTCACGCTGCACGTGCCGGGCGAGAGCGCCACGACCTTCTGGCTCCCCCAGCTCGTGCGCGACGCCCTGCCCTGGAGCTATCGCGGGGTGCTCCACGAAGCCATCCACTTGGACCAGCCGCACCGCACCGAGAAGCTGCCGGGGCTCACCTGCAAGGGCTTCTTCGACGGCGCACGCAACGCCGACCCAAAGGCCAAGTACCAAGCGGACGCGCGCCTGCTCGAGGCAGCGCTGGAGCAGGACCCGGACAACTCGCGCTACGTCTTCTACCTCGGGCAGAGCCACCGGGACGCCGGCAACGTCGACGCCGCGCTCGCGGCCTACCAGCGCAGGACCCAAATGGGGGGCTGGGACGAGGAGATCTGGTACTCGCTCTACCAGCTCGGTTGTCTGCTCGAGAAAAAGGGCGGCGATTTCGCTGCCGCACAGAGCGCCTACCTCCGCGCCTACCAGTTTCGCCCGACCCGAGCCGAGCCCCTCTTCGAATTGGCGCGTCATCACCGGATCGAGAAGAACTGGGCGCTGGCGCACCTCTTCGCGACCCAGGCCTTCCGCATCCCGCTGCCCAAGGACGACATCTTGTTCGTGGATCAATCGGTGTACGACTGGCGAGCCGTGGACGAGTACGCCATCGCGGCACACTGGATGGGAGACTACCGGGAGGCCCTGGCCGCCACGGCCTTCCTCCTGGAGAAAGCCAAGCTTCCAGCCGGCGAACGCGCGCGCGTGGAGAAGAACCGAGGCTACTCGCTCGATGCCCTCGCCCAATCGGCGAACCGAGCACCCGCGCCCGAGCGGCGCGACAGGAACCGCGACAAGCGCGCTCGGAAGGCCCGGCGCGGCTGAAGCTCCCTCGAAAACTCGGCTTCGGCCTGCTCCCTCGCGGCTGCGCAGCCCGGTGCTAACTTCGGGGCATGCGCATTCGGCCCGCCTGGCTCGCCTGGATGGTGTTCTCGCTCGCGGTGTCGTCGGCGAGTGCACAGCCCAAGGCGAAACCCCTGACCCCGAAGACCCCGAGCGCCGCACCCGCCAAGCCCGTGCCGCCCGCGGCGGGGGCGAAGCGCCGAGCCCCTCCGCGCGTGAGCTTCTCGTTCGAAGACGGCGGGAGCGGTCGCCTCGGAGCGCGGGTGACGGAGATGAGCGAGGAGCTTCGGGCGTACTTTCGGGCGGGAAAGGACGAAGGCGTGCTCGTTCAGAAAGTCGAGCCCAACACCCCGGCTGCGCGCGCCGGACTGAAAGTCGGCGACGTCATCACGCGCGTGGGGCAAGAACCCATGGAGAGCCCGAGCGACGTGGCCCGCGCCCTCTCGGACAAGAAGAACGGCGAGGTCGTGCCCGTACACGTGGTGCGGGAGAAGCGCGCGCTGGAGTTGAAGGTCAAGCTCGACACCGATCCGAGCGACAGCGACGGCTTCAGCTTCGATTTTTCCATCGGCGATCTCGAGGGATTGTTCAAGGCGTTCCCGCCGTCCGGCGGCAGCAAGCGCTTCTTCAAGCAGTGGCAGTGGAAGTGGCCGAGTGACGACCAGAGCGGGGACCCGAACGCCGATCCGGATCGCATCGAGAAGCGACGCAAAGAGCTGGAAAAACGGCTCGAGGAGCTCGACAAGAAGGGCGGCTCGGCCCGCCCGAAGACCAAGACGTGACCCGCCGCGACGTGACACCGGAGTCGTGGTTCGAGCTCGTACACTGGCTCCCGGCCCACGAGGCCGACGCGCTCGGGTCCGCCCTCACGCGGGAGCTCGACTGGCAGAGCCGAGAGATCGTGCTCTTCGGGCGGCGCATCGTGCAGCCCCGGCTCGTGGCCTGGGCAGGCAGGCTGCCCTACCGATACTCCGGACAGACTCTACCCGTACGCGTGCCCGAACCGAGCCTCGCGGCCATTTGGCAGCGCGTGGAGGAGCGAGTGAGCACCGAGTTCAACCACGTGCTGGTCAACCGCTACCGGAGTGGCCAAGACAGCATGGGCATGCACGCCGACGACGAGCCCGAGCTCGGCGACCGCCCGCTCATCGTTTCGCTCTCCTTGGGCGCCACCCGTTCGTTTGCCGTCGTCGGCAAGAAGAAGAGCCTCGGTGTCGCGCCGTTCCGGTTGGCGCTCGGCACGGGGGATCTCCTGACCATGGGGGGAGCGTTCCAGCACGAGCTTCGCCACGGCGTGCCCAAGGACCCACGAGCGGCCGGCGAGCGGATCAACCTCACGTTTCGGCGCCTCGAGCGCGCGCCGGGCTGAAGGCTTCAGCGCTGGGCAGCACGCGCAGCGTCACGCGCCGCTTGGTGGGGTCGGGCGGTGGGGCTTCCGTACCACCGCCGAAAACCGCCTCGGTGACCGTGATGGTGGTGAGGCGTGCGGGCTCCACGCCGGCGCGGATCAGCGCGTCCCGCACCGTGCGGGCCCGATCGTTGGCCACGTTCGCTGGCTCGCCCGGGGAGACCTGTCCCACGATGGCCACGCACTCGATCCCGGGCGTGGCTTTCAGTTTCTGCGCCACCTGCCCGAGCACTTGGTTCGCCTCGGCGCTGGCCTCTGCCGAGCGATCGGCGAAGCTCACGACCTCCGGCATCTGTGTCGCGTTCTTGGAGAGTGCAGGCAGCTGATCTTGGGTGGCCTGCGACTCGATCTGCGCGCAACCTCGGATCTCGTTGGCCGGCGTCGCGCCAGTGGCTTGGAACGTCGGCAGGTCGATGGCCATCTTGCCGGGCTCGCAGCTGCCGGGCGCCGGCGCTGCCATGCGGCAGGGCGCCCGCTGGTTCTTCTGGAAATAGGCCTCGAGCTCGAGCTCTTGGCTGGAGATGACCTTGATCTCTTCGCGCAGCGCCGGCGGCGTGTAGTTGGGGCTCGCCGGGTTGGCCTCGGGCTCGTAGATCACTTCGTAAACGCCGTGCGGCGTCGGGAACTCGATCTGACGGACCTTGAGCACCGACTTCAGGTGACACGTGCCGCTCCAGGGCGCCTCGGCGGCGCAGTGCCGCTCCGAGGGGCCACCACACGCGAAGAACGACGAGACCAGGAGCGCGCCGGGCAGCGCGCCGAGCAGGATTCGACCGAGCGACGCCATGCGCCCGGCTATACCATCGCACCCGGCGCGCCGGCAGCCGCCGCGGCCGCAAGCGTTGCGCTGCCGAGTGCGAAGGCCAGCGCCGGAGCCTAGGGCACGAGCGCCACGGCGCCGTCGAGCACGGCGACGTCGCCGGGGACCTTGATCTTCATGCCGCCTTCGAGGCGCCGGAAGCCGCGAGCTGGAAACGCACCGTCTTCGGCCATGAGCCAGCCGCCTTCCATGCGCGTGAGCGTCACGAAGTGCTCGGCCCCTTCCGGCCCGGCGTAGGGCGCCGGGTCGTGGACGACGAAGGTGTCGTCGCGGCTCGCTCCGTTCTCGTCGAATCCCGCGCCGACGACCGTGAGCCAGTGCCCCCCGTGCCGTCGGTAGAAGTCGCCGTACTTGCTCGGCGTGTACCAGCCCGCGTGAATGATGGCGACGCCGCCGTCGTCGAGCGCCTTCCTCAGGAAGGAGAGCTCGGCGCTCTTGATCCCGGTGGAGAACCGCGCCGGATGTCCTCGCCACCCCTGGTATTGCAGGCGCCGGTAGCCGTAGCCGCTGTCGCGCAAGAAGGCATGCAAGCCCTTCAGCAGGTTCGCCGTGCCCGTCCCGCCGTTCGGCGTCGTGCCCATGTAGCGGTTCGAACCGAGGCGTCGCACCAGCTCGAGCTGTCGGCTGCGCGCATCTTCGCCGGCCGGGAGCAGCATCTCGCGACCGTTGGCGCCAAGCCACGCGAGAGCGTTCGACATGGCGACCGGTCCACACCACGCCTCTCCCCCACCCACTACACCGAGCGCAGGATCGGTCTGGGTGAGATCGGGCATCGGCAAGATTTGCTCGCGAACCCGCGCCTTCTGGGCACTCTCGCGCCGGGCTTCGGCTTGCGCGCGCTCGATGGCTTCCACGCGCGCGGCGGTGAGCGCCCGCGCCGCCCCGAGGAGCCCGGAGCGCAAGCGAAACCCTCTCGTATCCGTGGGTTGCGCGGCCGCGGGGCTCAGGCTGAAACGCAGGCCCAAAGCCACCACGGGCACCAGCGCGCCGAGGGCGATGAGGACGCGTCGTCGCATTCCGGGCGGAGCCTACGTGCTCACCCCGGAAGCGTCAAAGTCGGAGCGTGGCGGGCGGCCGCGGAGTGTGTATCCTTCGCCGCGCCATGTCGAAGCACACCAACCTTCTTGCCCTGCAACTTCTCCTCGGAACCATCGCGACCGGCAGCTTGCTGGCCTGTGGAACGGGCGGCGTGGGGAACGCCGTACGCCCGAAAGAGTCCAGCGCCACGGAGGCCCTCGAGGAGGGCAAGTGCCTCGGCACGCAGACCGGCGGTGAGCCCCTCGTCGTGGATTGGAAGCCCGAGCAGCGTGGCGACCTCGAGATCGCCATGAAAGAGGGCGTGGCGGTGGTCGCCTACAGCTGCGAAGGCATCAAGCTCCTCAAGGAGTGTCACCTCGAAGGCAACTACGGCTACATGGGCATGACCCGCAAAGAGCAGGTGGTGCGCCTCAACAACTCCGACGAGGTTCGCGCCAATCTGCCCCTCAGCGGCGTGAAGCTCAGCGCCGAGATGAAGCGCGGCTCGTCGCTGGACGTGGCCATGGTCATGGTGGGCAAGCAGAAGACGACTTGGACCGAGCCCACCAAGGCCGATCTCAAAGGCACCTGTGACGGGGCGACCCACTTCGTCCGAGGTGCGACGGTCGGCGCGTTCGTGATGGAGACCAACACGAGCGGTGAGGCCAAGGCGGCAGCCGCGTTCTTCGGAGCCGAGACGGGCGGCGCTTCGGCCAGCAAGCGTCAGGTCCAAAACAAGGAGGGCGACCTCGGTGCGTGCAAGGGCGCCACGTCCAACGCGAACTCGGCGCCCGACCAGTGCGGGGCCCCCGTGCGACTCTTGCTGGTCCCCATCGCCAAAGAGAAGGCCGAGCCGGACAAGGCGGCGAAGGCGCCGAGCGTCGAGCTCGCGGCTCAGGAAGGCGGCTGCCCCGCGGGACTCGTGCTCGCCGAGGGCAAGTGCACCAAGGCCAAGGACGCGCCGGCCTACCAGTGCAAGGGCGACGACGCCAAGGATTGCGAGACCCAGTGTGAGAAGAAGCACGCCGGCAGCTGCGGTGCGCTCGGCCTGCTGTATGCCGTGGGCAGAGGCGTGACCAAGGACTCGGCCAAAGCCGCGGGCCTGTTCGAGAAGGCGTGCAGCGGTGGCGACGTGCCGAGCTGCGTGAACCAAGGCCGAATGCTCGCGGACGGTGTCGGCGCCACCAAAGACGAAGCGAAGGCAGCGTCGCTCTTCGAGAAGGCTTGTGCCGACGGCAACGCAGAGGGTTGCGGTTTCCACGGCGTGCTCTTGCTCGAAGGGCGAGGTGTCACCAAAGACGCGGGCAAGGCGGCCGAGGCCCTGAAGCAGGCCTGTGACGGCGGGCACGACCGGAGCTGCGGGCGCGCCGCCAAGCTCTATGCGACGGGCGACGGCGTCACGCAGGACTTCGCGGCTGCGCTCCCGCTTTTCACCAAGGCCTGTCGAGGTTCGGACGCCGAGGCCTGCGGGGAGCTCGGCCTGATGCACGAGTACGGGCGCGGCACTGGCAAGAACCCCATCGTGGCGGAGTCTTTCTACCGGCGCGGCTGCTACATGGGCAACCCCGACGCCTGCGCGGAACTCGGACGCTATGCGGCTTCGAAACCCGCGCCCAACGCCGAGGAAGCCAAGCGTTCTTTCGAGATGGCGTGCAATCGCATGCAGAGCGTGGGCTGTGCGGCACTGAAGGTGCTCTACGGTGGAAACCAGAACTTCGTTCCGAACCCCAAAGAGCAGATCGAGATGCGGCAGTCGTGCAACCGAAACGACAATCGCGCGTGCATGCTGGTTGGCCTGTTCGGGGCAGCGCAGGGTCAGAAATCGTCCGCGAACATGGACCTCCAGCGGGCCTGCGGAGCCGGGGAAGCCTTCGCCTGCATCGTGCAGAAGGCTCTGAAGTGACGGCCGTGCGTTAGCGAAAACGCACGTGGCGGCATTCGACTGGTGATGACCGACCCGAAGCTGCTTTGGATCGCCTTGGGGTCCGCGCTGGTCGGCGGTTTGGCTGGCGGGGCAGCCGGCCGGCTGTCGTCGAAACCGCCCGTCGCCGCCGCCGCGGCCACGCGTGAACCGGCCGCCTCCGGCGAGGGCGGGGGCGCGCTCGAGAAGCGCGTCGCCGAGCTCGAACAGAAGCTGGCCGCCTCCGAGCGATCGCGGCGAGTCGAGCGCATGGCGCGGCAGGCTGCGACCGATCCCGAGGGCGCGGACGCAGGCGCGGTCTCGCCACCCAAGGTCGACGACCCGGTGTTCGAGGCCGCCGTGCGCGACGTGGTCGAGCAGATGGAAGACGAGCGGCGCGAAGCGCGCGAGACCAGGCGGAGCGACCGTCAGCGACAGGTCGCCGAGCGCATGCTCGAGAACCTCTCGACCGAGCTCGCGTTGAGCGACGCCCAGAGGAAGAAGGTCGCCGACATCATCAGCGAGTTCTACGACAACATGCGCGCTTTGCGAGACTCCGACGCCGGGGTCCAAACCCGCGGCGAGTGGCGCGACAAGATGCGCGCCGAGCGCGACAAGGCCGAGGGCAAGCTCGGGCAAGTGCTCGACTCGGGACAGCTGGAGAAATACAAGGGGCTCGAGAACGACAAGAAGCTCGGGTTCGGCGGCGGAGGCCGCCGTCCGGCCCGGGGCGATTGACACGGCGAACGGTTTGTCGAAGAACCGAGGCACGGTGACCCGCTCGCTGCCTGTCTTTCCCGCGTTGCTCGTCGTGGTGGCGTCCCTCGCCTGCAACTCCGGGACGCGCAAGCCGGCCGAAGAGCCCGAAGAAGGGCCCGCCCCGGCGCCCGCTGCTCCGCCGCCCATCGTGACGACCGAGTACGCCCCGGCGCCCGCCCCGACGGCAACGGCATCCCAAGTCGCAACTGCCGAGAGCCGCGACGCGCCCGAGATCAGCCGCTCGGCGGGCGTGCGAGGCGGCGCAGTGGTGCTCTTCCCGCGCATCGTGTTGCCGCGAGACGCGGGCAAGCCCGACGCCGAGACGCTGGCGCTCGCGCAGAAGCTCCAGGCACACCTCGCCAACGTCGTGAAGAAGGCCGTGGGCAGCGCTCCGGTGGACGTGCGACCCGAGCCCGAGCGTGTGTGTCCGAAGACGGGCTGCGAGGCGCGCGCATTCGGACTGCTCCTGGCCAAAGCGGGCGGCGGCTGTTCCGTGTTCGCCCTGGTGAGCGCGCCCGGCGTTTCCCCACAACGCATCGTGCCCTGGTCGCCAGGAAGCGTGAAGCTCGCGCAATCCAGCGTCGGTTTCCGCGAGCCACCGGAACGCGTCGTGCACGTCACCGACTACGCGAGCTGCGCCAAGCTGCCCGAGGACCTGGCTGCGAAGGAACCCGATGTCCTCGCGGCCATTTCCCAAGTGGAGAAGTGAACCCGAAAGGTCGCGGCCTCGCCGTCGCCGGGGCTCTGGGCCTCTGTGCGACGCACGCACGCGCGGAGCCCCTCGAGGTCGCGGGCGACGGCGGCGAGCCCGGGCCGAGCGTGGCAGTCGAAGCCTCCGTCGCCTCGCGCTGCAAGCCGCGGTCGTCGAACTGCCGGCGTTCGGCAGCTCGGCGGAGCGGCGTGAGCCTCGTCGGCCTGCGCGGCAGCGAGAGCAAAGTGACCGGCGTCGATACGAAGCCGGGCCTCACGCTCTCGAGCAGCTCTTCCACTCGGGTGACCGACGCGGAGAGCCGCGTGAGTCTGCGCGCCCAACACTTTGCCCTCTTCGGCGGCGGTCGCGGCGGAGTGGAGGGCGGCATCGGCGTCGACCTCGCCATCGGGCTCTCCGAGCGCGTGGGGGAGTGGCAGACGCTCTTCTCTCGACTCGGAGGTCGCGGGTTCCTCCTGGGCAACGGCGCGTTCTACGCTTCGCTCGTCGAGCTTCCCTCTTTCGAGCTCGGCTACCAGTGGCTCGACCGCGTGGGCCACTTCGAGCTCGCTCCGCGCGTCGGACCGGTGCTCGCCGGCCGCTATCATCCGAGCGACGAGCGCCGGCGCCTCGGTGCGGCGTTCGAGTGGGGCGGCCACGCCTCGGTCGGCACGGGTGGCCTCCTGTTCGAGCTGGCCGCGTTCCGAGTCGAGGCGGGGGACGGACAACCCGGCCCCGTCGACCTGGTCCAAGGGCAATTGTGCGGGGGCGCTCGCTTCTTGGGCGCTTGTCTCGACGTGCGCGCCTTTCGGGGACGAGCGCGGGCGCAGGGCGAACCCGCCCAGGTGCTCACTTTCGGCGTGACGGTCGGCAGCTACGCGGCCGAGCCGCTTTCGGACTGAGCTGGCCAGAGGCCAGCTTTTTGAGGAAACTCATCCGAGCGTGAGTCAGACGCACGACGACCACCATTGGGTCATCCGAGAAGAGCGAGCCCTCGACTGTTCGAGCTTCGAGGACTTCGACCGCATCGCCTTCGCGATGCACGCGCTCCGGCTGCTGAAGCCGCCTTTGACCGTAGCCGTCTACCCGCGGCTCACGTCGTTCGCCGTCGAGCGCGGGCGGGACCTGTCCGTGGATCCGAGCGGCACCTGGGCCATGCTCGGGATCCCCTCGAACGCGAGCCGCGCCCACATCGCACTGGCGGTGGCCGAGCTCGCGGCTCCGGAGGTGCGCCCTTGGCTCCTCGATCTGCTGCTCGGCTCGAGCGCAGATTCTTCGCGTTGAGAGCGCGGCGGCGCGCGCACGATCGAGGGGCAGGATGAACCCGCGCTTCTCGGTAGTCGCCCGCGCGCTCGCCCTCGTCGGCGTGCGTCCGGGTGAGGGGCGGCGCACGTCTCTCCTGTTCCTCTACCTGCTCTTCGCGTCCGCCGTGTTCATCCTCGGTCGCACCGTACGCGACACCTTGTTCCTGAGCCGGTACTCCCTCGCGGCGCTGCCTTGGATGTTCGTGCTGTACGGCGTGGCCTCGGCCATCACGGCCGTGGTCTACAGCCGCTTCGCCGACAAGATCCCCCGTCACGTCGCCATCCTCGCGAGCCTCGGTATCGGCGTCGGCACCTACCTCGGCGTGTGGGCCCTCGTACGAAGCGGCGTACACCTCGTCTACCCCGTTTTCTACGTGTGGTCGGAAGTCGCGGCGAATCTCTTCATCGTGCAGTTCTGGACGCTGGCCAACGACCTTCACGACCCGCGTTCGGCCAAGCGCCTCTTCGGAACCATCGGCGCCGCCCGCATCCTCGGCGTGGTGATCGTGGGCACTACGGCGGGTATCGTGGTGCGGGCCATCGGCACCGCCCAACTCTTGTTCGTGCTCGTCGCCATGATGCTCTGCATGGGCGCGATTGCCTGGTCGCTCTCCAAAGAGCCGCGACCCGAAGCCGAGGCAACCCGCCCACTCCGGGCCCGCTCGCACGCGGTCACGAAGAACCCCTACGTGCGCGCCCTCGCCCTCTTCCTGCTCCTGGCGTTCACCGCGCTCACGCTCGGCGACTACCAATTCAAGGCCATCGCTCGCGCGACCTATCGGGAAGACGCGCTGGCGCAGTTTTTCGCCCTGTTCTACGCGGCCACCGGCATCGTCTCGTTCGTGTTCCAAATCGTGGTGACGCCACGACTCTTGCGACGATTGGGCGTGAGTTACGGCATGAGCGTGATGCCGGGTGTGTTCGGCGCTGCCAGCGTGCTGCTGCCGCTCTTTTCCAACCTCGGCGTCGCGAGCGCCATGAAGTTCGCGGACAACGGCTTCCAATACACGATCCACGAGACGACGCTTCAGGCGCTCTACGTACCCTTCCCTGCGGCCACCAAGGCCCGCACGCGTGCACTGCTCGACGCCGTGGTGAAGCCCTGCGCCTACGGCGCCGGGGGCGTGCTCCTGCTCTTGCTCTCGCAACGCATGGCGGTGGAGAAGCTGAGCCTCGTCACGAGCGGCTTGGTGCTCGCCTGGCTGGCCTCGATTCCGCTGGTGAAGAAGCGCTACCTCGCGAGTCTCGAGTCCACGCTGAGCTCGCGCGGGACGCTGGCCCTCGACGCCGACTTCGTGCTCGACGCCGCCAGCCGCGACGCATTGCTGCGCGTGCTGGAACGCGGGAACCCTCGCCACGTCCTGGCCGCGCTGGAGCAGCTCGGCTCCGACGCCACGCCGGAGCTCAGGAGCGCGGTGGAGAAGCTAGCGACCAGCGAGGTCGCCGAGGTGCGCCGGGCCGCGCTCGAGAAGCTCGGCGCGCTACCGGGCGCCTCCCCCGAGCCTGCCCGAGCCGCGCTCGACGATGGCGACCCTCTCGTGCGGCGCGCCGCGGTGACCGCGGTGGCGCGGCTGTCCGGCGACGAGTCGGTGGACGTCCTCGTGCCGCGCCTGTCGGACAGCGACGAGGAAGTGCGCGTGGCCACCATCGCCGGGCTCTTGCGCGATGCCGGAGTGGAGGGCGCCATCGCCGGCGGCTCACGCCTCGAACAGCTCATCGCTTCGCCCGAGCCGAGCCGGCGACGCGAAGCAGCCTTGGTCTTGGGCGCGGTGGGTCCGGGCGCCTACCGACCGCTGACTCGCCTGCTCGCGGACGTGGACCCCCAGGTGCGACGCGCGGCGCTCCGCGCCTGCGAGTTCGTCGCGGACCCACGGCTCGTGCCTGTCTTGGTGGAGCTCCTGCGCGACCCCGCGGTACGTTTGCGAGCCGCCAACGCCCTCGCCGCCATCGGTCCGGCGTCTGTCGAGCCGCTGCTGGCGTTGATGAGCGACGAAGCCTGTCCGCGCGACGTCCGTCTGGTGGTGCCGCGGGTCCTGCGCCACGTCCCGGTCCAGCTCACCTACGAGCGCTTGATGGCGGTGGCGGAGGTGGCCGACAGCCACCTCCGACTCCGGGTCTTCGGCGCGTTGTCTCGCTTGAGGCAGAGCCTGAAGCGCCCACCCGAGACGCTGGACTCGGTGAGGCGCCTGCTCGAGAGCGAGCTTTCCCGCGGCTATCGCAACCTCGCCGGTTGGGAAGCGGCGGAGGAGCGCTACGGCACTCCTCTCCTCGCCGAGGAGATGCAGTTTCGTCACATGCGGGCCATCCGGCGCATCCTGCGCATCCTCGAGCTACGCTACGACCCGGAACCCTTGCGGCTCGTGCGCGAGCGAATCGAGGAACCGAGTCGCCGCGCCCACGCGCTCGAGGTGCTCGACACCATGCTGGAGCCCTCGCTCCGCCCGATGGTGATGCGCTTCTTCGACGACGTTCCGGCGCGGGAGCTCTGCGAAAACGCGGGACCCTTGGCGCCCGAGCCCCAGAGCGCCGAGAGCTTTCTGCGCGAGGAAGCCGCGCACGCGAACCCCTACATCACACTCGTCGTGCTCGATGCCCTGGCTCGTCAGAAAGACCCGCTCGGGCTCGAGCTCGGAACGCTGGCGGTGAAACGACCGGAGCCGCTGGCACGCGAGGGCGCCGTGATCGCCTTTGCCGCGCTCGGCAGCGACGAAGCGCTTCGTTTGCTCACCGAGCTCGCTCGGGATCCCGACCCTGCCGTCGCTCGGCACGCGACGCTCGAACTTTCGCGCCTCTCCGGCGCACGCGAGGAGACCCGCATGTACTCGACCGTCGAGAAGATCCTGTTCTTGAAGAGCGCGCCTCTCTTCGCCAAGGTCACGGGTGAAGATCTGGGTCCGCTCGCCCACGTGGCCGAAGAGGTGAGCTATTCGCCGGGACAACACATCTTCGAACAGGGCGAGACCGGCGACAGCCTGTTCGTCGTGGTACGCGGGAAGGTCGGCATCGTGCACGACGGCGACACGGTGGCCACGCTGGGACCGGGCGAGGCTTTCGGGGAAATGGCTGTCCTCGACAAGCTGCCGCGCAGCACCGCCGCCGTGGCCACGGAGGAGTGCGAGCTCCTGCGCATCGGGAGCCAAGAGTTCTACGAGATCCTGCACGAGCAGGTGGAGATCGCCGTCGGTGTCATCCGCATGCTGACGCAGCGCCTTCGCGAGACGACGAGCGCCGAGGTCGACTTGCGACGCGCGAGGTTGAACGGGATCTGAACGAAGCCCTCGGGATCGCGCGCCTCGGGCGAATCCGATTCCCAGGCAAACGAAGTCTCGGTAGACTTCGGTGTCGTCCCGTCGATGGAGCAGACCCGTGTCCGCTTGGCGTAACGTCCCCTTCTACGGCTTCTTGCTGCTGGTGACCGACGGCTGCTGGTCGGAGTCGACTCACGGCTCGGTGGACAAGTGCAAGGAGGGCCAGATCACCGATTGCACCCACCCGAGCGGCTGCACGTCTTACAAGGTATGCAAGGCCGACGGAACGTTCGGCGCTTGCGAGTGCGTGGACCTCGATGCGGGGTTCGGCGGCGCCGGCGGCAGCGGTGGCACGGCAGGCGGAGCAGGCGTTCCCGGCGGCGGCGCAGGGGGCGGCACCGGTGCGGTGGGCGCGAACGGGGGCACGGGCGGAGTCATCAACACGGGCGGCAGCGGTGGCACGAACACCGGCGGCGCGGGCGGGTTGCCGTCGGGTGGGACCGGCGGGCTCGCGACGGGCGGGACCGGCGGGCTCGCCACCGGCGGCACCGGGGGCGCGTGCTTCTGCCCACCGAATCAGATTTGCCAGGGCAATCTCTGCGCCTGCAACTGTGCCCAGCTGGCGCCCGGCACCTCCTGCGTGAGCACCGGCTGCCGCTGTCCCGCTGTGAGCAACAACAACAACTCCGACAAAGGCAACTGCGGCTGCGACAAGATCCAATGCCCGAACGACTGGAACTGCGTGAGCGGAACCTGTATGCCGCCGTGAGCAACGGAGCGCGTCAAGCGCGCCCGTACGCGAGGTCCTCGGCGATGTCGAGCTCGCTGATCTGAAACGGGGCCCGGCCGCTCGGACGCAGGCCCACGCGACCTGTCGCCACGTCTTCCACGAACCAGCGTACTTCGCGCCAGAGGGTGTCCGCGAAACGGGGGCGGAAGAAGCCGAAGTGCCCGATGGCCTCGACGCCGAGCTCGGCCGGCGACACGCGCCGGTGTTCGAGCGGGGCGTGGTCGAGCACGCGCATCAGGTGCTCGACCGCGGCCTCGGGCGCGTAGGCGTCGTCGGTCATGCTGAAGAGCAGTGTGGGCCGGTCGAAGCGCGCGAAGCGCGCTCGAGCACTCGGATGAGCGCCCATCAGGTAGTCCGGGTGCGAGCACCAGCGCGCCCACTCGCGCGCAACGCCGCTCGGCAGATCCTCGCCCAGGCCGAATTGGCCCGGCAGATAGCCGAACGAACGCGTCACGAGCGGTACGACGCCGTTCCACAGGAGCGCGAGACGGAGGCGCTCGACGAACGGCCAATGCGCGTAGTAGCCGAGCTGAGACCCCACCAAAACCGCTGCGTCGGCTTCGCGCGCGTCGTCGACGAGGCCGAGCAGCTGGCCACCGAAGCTGTGACCGAGGTGGACGATGGGGCGTCGTCCGAAGGCTTGCTTCGCGTAGGCCATCACGCCGCGAGCATCGAGTTCCGCCCAGTCGCTCATGCTCGCCTCGAACCCCCGGAGATTCAGCGGTCGTGACGCTCCCACTCCCCGGTAGTCGTAGGACAGGACTCGGACGCCCGAGCTTGCCATGTGCTCGCCGAAGCGCGCGTAGTAGCGCGCAGGCACGGCGGTCGCGCCGTGGACGACGAGCGTGGCGTGCGCCGCGCTCCGCGGCTCGAACAGCGTTGCGCCCAGCCGATAGCCGTCCTTCGCCAGGATCGACAGGTTCCGGCCCGTGTTCGCTTCTCTCTCGGCTTCGCGCGTGACCCGCATGTGCTACCTCCTGAAAAGAGCATGGGGCCCACGTTCCGACTTCGCCCGCGGCATGTTCGCAGTCCCAAGCTGCACGCTTGCAGGTCAGGGAGCCGTTCATGATCGACTGGGACGATCTCCGAGTGTTCCTCGCCGTCGGCCGCAGAGGCACGCTGGCCAAGGCCGCGAGCGCACTCGGCATCAACGCCACCACGGTGGGTCGGCGTCTCGAGAAGCTGGAAGAGACCGCCGGCGCTCGCCTGTTCGATCGAACCCCGGATGGCTACGCCCTCACCTCGGCCGGTCGCGATCTCCTGCCCCGAGCCGAGCGCATGGAGGCCGAGGCGCTGGCGCTCGAGCGCGCCGTGCGCGGGGCGGACCAGCGCGAAGCGGGCACGGTTCGCCTGAGCGTGACCGAGATGCTCGGCACGCGCTTCATCGCACCGCACCTGCCCCCGCCCTCCGGAGCCGGTACCTGGAGATCATCCTCGATTCGTCGTGCACGAGCCGCGCGGTGTCCTCGCCCGCCGCGAGCAGACGCCAGCAGGGCTCGGAGCCTGGCGAAGACAACCTGGTCGTCAAGCGGCTGAGCCAGATCGACCTCGGCTCTACGCTTCCCGCCGCTACCGAGGCGCGCGCAGGCACGCCGAAGGTACCCGTGCGGCGCCTGAACGGCACGTGACGTTTTGATGTTCGCCGACGCCCGGCCGTTCGCGTTGAAAATGACTGGTTCAGCTCGCCTCGGCGACGCGCGCGTGGCCATGCGCTCCGACAGCGTGAGCTCGATCATGAGCGCGCGGTGGGTGCTCTGGACGTGCCGTCCCACGTGCCGTGGCCGACGCCGAGCCGAGCCTGGTCCACATCCCGACGCGACGCCCTGGAACGGCATCGTGTGGCAGGCGGTGCACCGCGACCTCGCGCGCCTGGCGCGCGTGCGCGCGTCCTGCTCTCCTGGGCGAAATCGTGGTGCCCAACCCCCGCGCAGGCGCGCGCGGCCCCGCCAAGAGTCAGTTGAGCCTAGCCGAGCGCTTTCGCGAGCGCGAGCGTGTCCCTGATGCTCGGGGACGCACTCGAGGCGCCTGCGCGAAGCTCGATCGGAGATCGCCCGAGCAGCTCCCGAGGCGCTCGCGAGCCGCGGAGAGCCATTGTTCGCGGTGGCCGCGCTACCCGCGGCGCGCGCTCGACCTCCACCTGGAGCAGGCGAGCGAGTCCGTCACCGTCTTCGATGCTCCCGAGCTCGTCCAGCAGTTGGTGCGACTCTCGCGCTGCTTCCAGAGCCCGCAGCGGTTCTCCCAAGCCGAGATCGGCTCGCGCGCGCAGGGCCAGCGCAACCACGCGATTGGGGCGATCCGAAAGCTCGGCACCTCGCTCGGCCGCGCCGTTCTTCGCGCGCGTGCGAAGTCGCCTCCGCGCAGGAGGAGCGCAGCCAGTAGGTCTGCGACACGCACTCGATCCAGCGGTCGGCCTGGAGTCGCTCCGCTTCGGCCATGGCCTTCGGTTTACGGGCGATGCCACGCTGGAGCTCCCCATGAGCCTCAGCGTAGCCGAGGTTGTGTTTGGCGATGGCGCAGGTGAGCGCCAGGTTCATGCGTTCGGCTCGCGCCAGGGCGTCGGTCAGGATCTCGCCGCGCGAGCGTAGAGCTCGAGGGCGATGTGCGCGAAACCGACGCTGGTCTGGAAGGTGACCGCGTGGCGCTCGTCCTGGGCCGCGCCGAACGCTCGCACGGCTTCTTCGGTCTTCCGGAGATAGGTCGCCGCATCCCCGTGTTCAGCGCGCCAGCAGCCTTCGCCTGGGCGATCCAGCCGGCTCCTCGGTCGGCGGGGCTGAGCACGTCGCCGGCGCGCGCGAGGGCTGCGAGCATGCGCTCGGCGCGCTCCTGGTGTCCTGCGCGCAATGCGGGGACGCAGAGTTGGCCAACACCACGGCGCGGGCGCCGCGGTTCGCGCCGCGGTGTCTCCTTCGACTCCTGAAGAGCTCCGCCATCTCCAGCACGTCGGCGCGCGAGGCGATACGCGCGGTCTCGGCGGCGGCGGCGTACCAGCGGGGCGACAAGCGCGGGAAGAGCTCCATCGCGCGGCGAGCAGCAGCTTCGCGCTCCACGGCCTCACCTCGCCACTGGTGCGCCTGACTCTTCAGGAGCTCGAGCTCGCCACGGAGCTCGCCGTCCGCGCCGGCGGCGAGCCCGCGCTCGGCGTGTTCGATGGCGCGTGCGAAGTCATTGCCGAACATGGCTTGCTCGGCAGCCCGCCGGTAGAGCGGAGCGGCGCGACCGCTGTCCCCGCCGAGGTGCCAGTGCTCGGCCAGGAGCAGCGGCTCGCGCTCCCCGGCGCGCTCGAGCCAGTCGGCAGCGAGCCGATGCCCGAGGGTTCGATCCGCGTCGGTCAACATTCCATAGGCGGTCTCGCGCACGAATGCGTGGCGAAACACGTACTCGTCACGGCTCCCGAAGCGCGAGCTCTTGCGGCGGGAGACGAGCTCTTTGTCGCAGAGCCGCGCGAGCACGCCGCTCACGACTGGCACGCTCTTCTTCAAGAGCGCGGCCACGCCTTCGGGCCAGAACACCTGACCGAACACGCTGGAAGCGCGCAGCGTCTGGCGCAAGTCCGGATCGAGCGCGGACAGGCGCGCTTCGGCCACGGCGAGGACACTGCCCGGGAGCTCCGAGCCTCGCGCGCCTTCGGCCACCGCACGGATCAGCTCTTCCAAGAAGAATGCGTTGCCCCCGGCGCGATCGACCAGCGTCCGGGCGGTGTCTTCCGACACGTCGCTCCCGAGCACGCTCCGCACCAGGGCTTCGCTCGCCCGGCGACCGAGCTCGCCGAGGGGCAACGATAGAGGCCGGCGCTCCGCCCACAGGCCCGGGAACCGATCGGACAGATCGGGGCGCCCGAGAGCGAGCACGAAGAAGGGACGATCGTGCAGCAGTCGCAGCGCCGCATCGACGAATCGCACGCTACCCCAGTCTCCCCAGTGCAAGTCTTCGAGCACCAGCACCACCGGGTGAGCTTCGAGTTCGCCCGCCACGAAATCTTCGAAGGCTGCGCGCAGCCGATCTCCGGCGAGCAAGGGATCGTGCGCGACCGCGTTCGGCGAAGCGGGCGGCATCAGCATCTCGGTCAGCGCCGTGGCGATGCGGCGACTCGCTTCGGGATCGTGGGCGCGAGCCGCATGCGAGGCGATGCGCGCTTCGATCTCCAGCTCGGGCGTATCGAGCGACACGCCGAGGCCGGCGCGAGCGCGCTCCCGAGGAGCGCCAACGGCGAACCGTCCGCCACGGCATCGGTTCGCCCGAGCCACACCGCGGGCGCCGCGGTCCCGGAGCCCCGCGCGATCTCTTGCACCCGGGAGATCAGCTCATAGCGGAGGCGGCTCTTACCGACTCCCGCCTCGCCAGTGACGATGGCCACGCGGGCCACACTTTCGCTCAGGGTCTCCCCGAGCAAGCTCTCGAGCACCGCCAGCTCGCGCTCTCGACCCACGCAGGGCGTGGTGCGGCCGAGCAAGCGACGGACGGGCATGGAATCGACGCGCTCCGCGCGCAGGAGCACCGGTTCGCTGCCCGCTCCGCGCTCGAGCACGAAGCGCGACTCGAGGAGCCCTGCGCTCGCCGTGTCCAGATAGATGCCGCCAGCCGTCCTCTCGACGAGGGCTTCGGCGCGGGCCACGACGCTCCGGTCCGGATGCGCGAGGTCGTGTACAGGGCCAGTCCCGGTGGCGAGCGAAAGCCGGACGCCGGGGGCCCGCCGTTCGATGGCGAGGGCCGCGCGCGCCGCTTGGGCCACCACGTCACTCGCGGTGCCGAACGTGCGAAACACCAGCGCGAGGCGCTCCGCGTGGCGCTCGAGCGTCGCGCCGTGCTCGGCGCCGAGCGTGCCGAGGTCCAACGGAGCACTGTGTTCGAGGGCCGCTTCGAGCCCGGTCACCAGCACCACGCACGTGAAGCGCTGTTCGGCCAAGGTGAGCGCCCCGGTTTCACTCTTCCCGCGGCTGGGCGGGGGTTCGAGGTCGTCGGGCAGGCTCAGCGCGGCCAAGCGTCGGGCGACCTCGTCGCCGTTCCGCGGCCGCCCGAGCGGGTCCTTCGTGAGGAGCTCGGCCAAGAGATCGTCGAGCTCTTGCGGTAGGTCCTTGCGAACGTCGCTCGCGCGGGGAACGGGCGCGAGCAACAGATCGGAGAGGATCACCTCCACGGGGCCATCGGGCAGGAGCGGCCGCCCGGTGAGACAGCGATAGAGGATGGCTCCGAGCGCCCAAACGTCCGCGGCGGGGCCGACCTCCTTGCCCCCGCGCGCCTGCTCGGGCGCCATGTAGCGAGGGCTGCCCACGATCATGCCCGTTTGGGTGAGATCCCCACCCGCGCCTTGGCGCGCGATGCCGAAATCGAGCACACGCACGTCGTCGAGAGATCGGCCGACCAGAAACACGTTGGACGGCTTCAGATCGCGATGGACGATCTGCCGCCGATGAGCCGCGCCCATGGCCTCGGCGATGCGACGCACGACCGCGACCGATTCGGAGACACCGAGCTCGGCACGTTCGATGCGCTCGGCGAGGCTCTCGCCCTCGAGCCACTCCATGACGAGGAACGGACCTTCGTCGGAGCTACCGTGAGCGACGTATTTCACGATGCCCGGATGATCGAGCTCGGCGAGCAGGCGGGACTCCCGGAGGAAGCGTTCGCTCTCGGCGCCGGGCCTCAAGATCTTGAGCGCCACCAGCGTGCCGCTGCCGCGATCGATGGCGCGCCAAACGACGCCCATGGCACCGGTGCCCGCGAGGGCTTGGACCTCGAAGCGCCCCGCGACGAGCTCCCCCCGCTTCATGCGCGACTCCGCCCCTTCGCTCGCGTCGTCCGTCGCATGGCGGCCCGGCAACGATAGCGGAAATGCCCACGCTCTGCCCGATTGGGTGTAGCTTGATCTCGTGCTGAGACAGCCGAGACATGCTGCGTGGCTCGCCGCCGTCGCGCTCGGAGCGGCGGCGCTCGTCGACTGCGGCGGTGCCCGATTCCCCGGAGGAAACTGCCCCGACAGCCCCGAAGCCGCCCTGCGCGCCAGCTATGGGCTGTCGGCCGAAGTCGAGGGCAAGGTCAAAGCGGCGCTCGCTGCCGGCGCTGCGCTCCAAGGCATCGCCGCCGAGCTCGAAGCCGACGTGACGGCAGCCTGCGGCAAGCTCGCCAAGGACCTCGGCGCCAGCGACTCGGACATCGCCGCGAAAGACTCCGGACCCGGCAAACGCGCGGAAGCGGCCTGCAGCGCGGCGGTGAAGGCCCTCACCGCGCTCAAAGCCAAGGCCAAGGGTCAGCTCCGCGTGCAGGTGAAGCCACCCAAGTGCTCCGCCAGCATGGATGCCATGGCCGATTGCGCCGCCAAGTGCGACGCCAAAGTCGAGCCGGGGAAGGTCGAGGCCCGTTGCGAAGGCGGCGAGCTCAGCGGCAAGTGCAGCGGCGAATGCAAGGGCAGCTGCACCGTCGCGGCCGGGGCCGAGTGTTCCGGCAGCTGCAGCGCGAGCTGCGAAGGCAAGTGCGACGGCGAAATCAGCGGCAAGTGCGACGGCAACTGCAGCGGACGCTGCGACGGAAAGCAGAGCAGCGGCAAGTGTGCGGGCACCTGCGACGGGCGTTGCTCCGCCACCGCGAGCGGACGCTGCAGCGGCAAGTGCACCGGAAAGTGCAGCGCGTCGTGTCGGGTCCAGGGTCAAGCCAAGTGCGAGGGCGAGTGCTCGGGGGGCTGCAGCGTGAAGCTCGAAGAACCGAAGTGCTCGGGCGAAGTGAAACCGCCGAAGGCCAGCGCCGAGTGCAGCGCGAGCTGTGACGCGCAAGTGAACGCGAAGCTCGTGTGCGAGCCCGCGAGGGTGTCCGTCGGTCTCGTCGGCAACGCCGACGTCGAAGCGGCCACTCGACTCAAAGCGGCGCTCGAAGCCGACTTGCCCGCCATCGTCAAAATCACCCTGGGCATGCGGGCCAAGCTCCAAAAGGCTCTCGCCACCGTGCGCGTCACGCTCGAGGGCGCGCGCGCCGCGGTGAAAGGCGGTGGCAAGGCCGCGCTCGAGGTCGGCGCGTGCCTCGCGGCGTCCATCAAGGCCCAGGCCGAGGCGAGCGCCAGCATCAACGTGAGCGTGCGGGCGAGCGCCAGCGCCAGCGCATCTGCCGGAGCGGGATGAGATGAAGTGGGGCGGTGGCTTCGGTGCTCCTCTGGTCGCGGCTCTGCTGCTCTACGCCTGCGGCGGCGGGGGCGACGTCGACTCGGGCACGAGCACGGGCGGCGGCGCGGGGAGCGGCGGCGCGACTTCGGGCGGAACCGGCGCTGCGACTTCGGGCGGAACCGGCGGCGCGACCTCGGGCGGAGCCGGCGGCGCTAGCGGCACCGGCGCCACGGGCTCGGGCGGCACGAGCGGCGCGGGCGGCAGCACAGCGAGCTGCAAGTCGACCTTGCCGGCGCCGACCTACGTCGACCCGAAGAGCGCGAAGGAAATCGCGATCGTGGGCGACCCCGGCGCGCCCGGCGGCATCTTCGATCCGAGCGTCGAATATCCGCTGAACGCCCCGGCCGGGGCCATGAGCTATTCGCGAGTCGTCGCCTCCAACGACATCCAAACGCGCATCGCCGTGTCGAACGATCAGGGCAAGACCTGGACCTTCGTCGCCGAGGCCAATCAATCGAAGCCCATCACGGTCACGGTTCCGCCCACGTCCACCCGCTGCCCCGGCGGCACCTGCTCCGGGCGGCTCGTGCACGAGGTCTCGTCCTTGCTCTACGACCCCGATGATCCGGACGCGGCTCGCCGCTGGAAGCTCTTCACGACGAGCTACGTGGTGCTCGGCAAAGACCAGCTCGCCTACGACCTCGGCTACATCGGCCTCTTCACCGCCGCCGAGCCCCACCTCGCCTGGAAAGACGAAGGCAAGGCCATCGGATGGAAGAGCGAGTCGACGTTCTCGAGCGAAAACGCCGGCACCAACGCCAGCCTGTTCCCTGCCCTCGCGGACTGCACGTTGCTCACCGAGCCGGACGTCATGTGGCGACCGGGCGGACTGCTCGAGCTCGCCATCGGTTGCGCCAAGGCCGGCTCGCCGGTGACGATCCGCATCGAGCTCCTGCGCTCGCTCGACCACGGAAAGACGTTTCTCTACGCCGGACGACTGTTGGAAGCGAACGACGCATTTTGCCTGGGGGGAACCGTGCCGCAGGTGAACGCCGCCGAGCTCTTCCGCGTGCAGGGCAAGAGCTACCTCATCGCGACCCCGGCAGGCCCGACCCCCGTCGTCGGCACGGGCTATCGTGGCTGCTTCGTCTTCGAGCTCGCGACCGGTGTCACGGGCGTGGTGCGCGACGCCGCCGGCGCGCCCGTCGTCACGCGGCTGCTCGACTCGCCGGATGGACGTTTCACGGGAGCATGCAGCGTGGCCGAAGGCGCCAGCGCCGCGGGCTACCTGGTCTCGGAAGCCAGTCTCGACGCACCGCCGAAGCTGTTCCACGTCTTCGCATCCGGAACGCCGGCGCCGTGAGCGACCCAGCGCCGGCCGCGCTGGCTGGTTTCAGTGCCAAATCCCGATGGACGCCGCCCACCCCAAGTACTCGCGCGCCTGATCGACGCTGGTCGCCAGCGCGAGGTGGTCGTCGTCGTGGAGTAGGCCGAAGAGGCTCCACTCGAATAGGCGGACTTCGAGCCCGAGCGTGGCGTGGGCGCGCGGCGTGTTCTGGCGAAAGCGTGTCGTTCGAGGTGGTCCCGGCGCGTGCCTTGAGCCAGTTCGGCCAAACCTCCGACTCGACGCCGAGCCGGGGCGTGAACGTGACGCGCTCGCCCGAGCGGTCCACGAACCCCTGGAGGAACGACTCGACCCCGACCGCGTTGGCCACATCGCCTTCGGCCCGGAGCGCAGCGCTCAGCAGGAAGTAGCGGCGGGAGAGACCTGTGTAGCGGCGGTGAAGGTCCGCCGACAGCTGCTCGCTCGCTTCGCGCCTGCGCGCGAGATCGCCGCGCCGTTCTCGCTCGACGCGCGCGAGCTCGCGGGCGCGCGCATCGGGTTCGAGGCTCTCGGCGGCGCGGAGCGCGCGCTGCCGCTTTCGTTCGCGGATCTCCAAGCGAGCATCGAGGCGCCGGCTCCAGATCACGGGGTCGATCCAGGCGACGTTGAGCGGCCTCGGTCCGAGTTGGAGGGCGAAGCCGACGTCCGTGCTCCACGGGCGTTTCACGCGCCGCGGCATCCAGATGGCGTCGGGGCTCGACGGGTCCCGGAGCACGATGTCCCCGCTCACCGCGCTGCCGCGGGAATCCACGTCGGTGGTCAGCGGCGCGCGCACGGCGACTCCGAGCCGGAAGCGTTCGTTGCTCGGACGCCACAGGAGCCCGCCTTCGAACGAGAGCCCGCGCGTCGTGAAGACGTTGCCTTCGCGACTGATGAGCTCGTCTCGGGTCGTGACGTCGAGCGCGGTGATCGCGAAGCCGACGCCGCCCACGATCTGCCCGTCGTCGACGGCTCGAGCGAGCTCCGTGCGCAGCGTGGAGAACTGCGCCCGCACGACTTCTTCTTCGCCCCCGGACACGGCCGGGGGCTTGCGCAAGAGGCCATAGCGGAAGACCTCGAGGCCGACGCCGATCCCCCAGGGACCGATCTGCACGTTCGCGCCCGGGGCGAGCAGCGCGAATTCGCGCGGATCACTGCGCCGGACGTCGGTGCGACCGCGCCCGGTGTTGTAGAAGTCGGTGCTGGCGAGGGTGCCGGGGAAGAGCAGTCCGAGCGCCGCGTCGTAGTCCACGTGGGTCGCCGACCAGGCGGCGCGCACCGCCGGCGCTGCCGCGTTCACGACGTCGCCGTCCACGCCTTCGGCGATGGCGACGTAGGCACCGGCGAGACCGAGGGCGCGCGGTCCAGCGAGCACCGGGCCGCCCGCGAGATCCACCGCGTAGTCACTGGTGCGGAGGGCCGACCCGTTGGGCCCGAGGGGTCCGTCGGCCCGCGCAGGCAGCGCCAACGTCGCGAGGCTCAGCGCAAGCGTGGCGATCCCGAGCCTCATGGTCGAAACGCCCAGCCGGCCGCCACGAGCGCGTACGGCACCGTGGTGCGCCACACGTTGGGCTCGTCGGCGTAGTCGCAGCGCACGCACTTCGCGCTCGTGACGTTGAATATGCCCGCGGACCCGAAGCTTGCGCGGAGCGAGAGTCCGTCGCTCGTGCGACGCTCGAGGAAGAGCCCGACGTTGCCCCAGACCGCCGGGTCCCATTCGTAGGCCGGCGGACAACGTCCCGAGGGGCAGTCGCTCGCTTCCGCGTAACGTCCGACGGCCAGCCCGCCCTCGGCGCCTACGCCGAAGCCGGGGGCGATCACGATGCGGAGCCGCGCCGCGGTCGCCGCTTGCGGCGACTTCGTGCTCGCGCCCACGCCCACACCCGCATTCCACGAGAAGCCCGGGCTCGGCGACCAATCGAGGGCGAAGCCCGCGAGTCCGAGCGGAGCGCCCAGTCCGATCTCGGCTTCGAGAGCGAGCGGGCGATCGCGCCAAGGGGCTGCGTCGGGCAGGTGTCGATCGTCGAACGCCTCGCTATCCGGACCGAGTTCGTCGGGCGCGGCGATTGCCGAGATCGCCCAGGACGAGACGAGCAGGCACAGCCGGGCGCTCCGCACCCGGGGCATCAGCTCTTCTCGCCGCCTTTGCGCAAGCCCGCCGACTCGAGCAAGCGGTAGAGGTGCTTGCGGTCGATGCCCGAGATGCGTGACGCCTGCGAGATGTTGTCGCCCGCGCGGAACAGGAGATCTCGCAGATAGTCTCGTTCGAAACGCGCGATGAGCTCGGCCTTGGCTTCCTGGAAGGGGCGATCGGCGCGCGCGGTCCACTCGGTGTCTTTCTTGGCCGTGGTGCCCGCGAGCAGGATGGGCATGCC
The DNA here is from genome assembly GCA_046351435.1 of Polyangiaceae bacterium. Classification (GTDB taxonomy): domain Bacteria; phylum Myxococcota_A; class Polyangia; order Polyangiales; family Polyangiaceae; genus JADJKB01. Next base: position 38,246 of record JAXLYN010000039.1, on the reverse strand, counting down.
GGAGAACGAGGTGCCCGGCGGCGAAAGCGCGACCGCTCGCGTCACGATGTTGCGGAGCTCGCGCACGTTTCCCGGGAAGTGATACGCGAGGAGCCGATCCAGGTTCTCCGAACGCACGTCGACCTCCGGGCGCCCTTCCCGTGCGAGCATGACCTTGACGAGCGCCTCGACATCTTCGAGGCGCTGGCGGAGCGGAGGCAAATGGACCTCGACCACGGCGAGGCGGTAGTAGAGATCTCCGCGGAAGCCACCGCGCGAGACCTCCTCCGACAGGTCGCGATGCGTCGCCGCCACCACCCGCACGTCGTAGCGACCCGGCTTGCGGCCGCCGAGCGGGGTGACCTCGCCGCTCTCGAGCATCCGCAAGAGCTTGGGCTGCAGGTGGATGGGCAGATCACCGATTTCATCCAGGAACAAGGTGCCGCCGTGGGCGAGCTCGAAGGCTCCCGGGCGGTCGGCGTGCGCGCCGGTGAAAGCGCCCTTCACGTGTCCGAAGAGGTCGCTCTCGATCAAGGTTTCACTGGACGCTCCGCAGTCGAAGACCACGAATGGGCCTTCTTTCCGGCCGCTGTGAGCGTGGACGGCACGGGCCGCGAGTTCCTTTCCGGTTCCACTCTCGCCGAGGAGCAGGATGGGTGCCGTCGACGCGCTGGCGCGCTCGAGCACCGCGTACACCTGACGCATCACCAGGCTGCCCCCGACCAGCGCACCGAACGAGTCGCGCAGGCTCGGGGCGATCAAGACCGATTCGTCGGCGGGTACGAGCTCGATCAGCGTGCCGCCGACCCGCAGCACCGCCCCCACGGGCACCACCGCCTTTTCGAGGGACACGCCGTCGAGCAAGGTCCCGTTCCGGGAACCGAGATCCGTGACCTCGAAGCCCTCCCCCTTCGGGACGAGGGAACAGTGACGGCGGGACACCGCCGGATCGCTCAGCACGATGTCCGCGGACGGGTCTGCACCCACGACCACCCCGATGGGTGGGACGGCGACCTCGAGGCCCGCATCGGGTCCGTGAAGCACCGAAAGCCGCGCGGGGCGCGGGCCGGCCGCGACCGGGATCCGGTTGGTGGTGCGGGTGAAGCGCATGGGCGGCGCGAGCATATCCCGCCTGTGGCTTCGGTGCCTCGTTGGGCGGCGATTTCTGGGGTGCGTGAGCCGCACGAGGTCACGCGCTCCTGGCCGAGAGCCGCGAGATCCGCGTTGGCACATGCGTTGCTCGGCGCGGCGCGGGTCGAGCCTCAGCGCCGACCGACGGAGCCCCAATGATTCGCTTGATTCAATCCTCCATCCCGCTCTTCCTCGTCGCGCTCGCTGGCTGCACGGCGCTCGGTCCCTACGCCGGTGCGATGGCGCAGCCGACTGCGCCCGCCGCGGGAGTGCCGCAGTCGCCGAGCACCGCAGGCGCTCCCAGCACGGCTCCCGGCGCCTCGCCGGCGACGGCCGCGGCCAGCCCGACTCCGAGCCCTGCCGCCACCAGCGTGAGCGTGACGATTCGCAACTCGTGCGGCAAGACGGTGCGCGTCTTCTTCGGGGAGAAGCCCAAATTCGGTAGCGGTACCTATTCCACCGCCAGTGGGAACTCGGTGCAGAGTCACTCCTTCCGGCCTGGAGATCTGTTCTGGATCGTCGACGACAGCGACGCCGGCGTCGCCAACGTCGAAGTGAAGGACGGCACCAAGGAGATCGAGATCGCCGGCTCCTGCAAGGCGCTGGCCCTGCGCTGAAAGCCACCCGTCCGTTGCTCGCGAGGCGAGATGCACTATTCTCCCCCGCGGTGGCGCCATCGACCTCGACCCCGCCGCCGAGCGCGCTCGGCCCGTTCGCCATTCGGGGCGTGCTCGGCGAGGGCGGCAGCGCCGTCGTCTATCTCGCCGACTGGAACGGCGAAGAGGTCGCGCTCAAGGTCCCGCGTGAACGCGAGCTGACGGACAAGGAGCAGGAGCGTTTCCTGGAAGAAGCCAAGATGCTCGAACGCGTGCGACATCGCGCCGTGGTCGAGGTGCTCGGCTCCGGTCGCTTGCCCGACGGCTTGCCTTATCTCGTGATGCGCCGTTGCGAGGGCGAGACCCTCGCCCATCACCTGGCGGAGCACGGCGCGCTAGGTCTGCCCCACGCCCTCGACCTCTTCGAGCAGCTGGCGAGCGCGGTGCACGCGCTGCACGACGCCGGCCTCCTGCATCGGGATCTCAAACCCGAGAATCTCCTGCTCGTCGACGGCACCCGCGCGGTGAAGCTGCTCGACTTCGGCATCGCGAAAGAGATCGACGCGCCGGCATCGACCACCACCCAAGCCGGAGTTGCGCGGGGCACGCCGGCGACCATGGCCCCGGAGCGCTTCTTCGGCGCACCCGCCAGCAAGAGCACCGACGTCTACGAGCTCGCGGTCGTTCTCTACGCGATGCTGGTCGGTCGTCTGCCGTGGAACGACGTGACCAACGTGCAGGCGCGTCTGAACCCACTTTCGCCCCTCGAGGCCGGCGCGGCCGTCCCCGAGGCCCTCTCGGTCGCGGTGATGGAGGCGCTCTCGACACGACCGGAGCGGCGCCCGACCGGTGTTGCCGACCTGGTGGCCCGCGTGCGCGAGGCCTCGCGGAGCGGCGTCTCGACGGGACGCGTGACGGCAGCGACCAGCGTGAGCGCGCCGCCACCCCCGCTGCTCGCGCCTCAGAAGAGCGAAGACGCGCAGGTGATCGAGAGCCGGCGCGAGCCTCAACCTTCGCGCCGGAGCTCGGCGAAGCTCGGCATCGTGGCGGGGGTCGTCGGGCTCGCGGCGCTCGCGATCGTCGCGTTCCTCAGCCTGCGAAGCGGACTCTCGAGCGAGCTCGAGCCCGCCTCGAGCGAGAAGGGCCCGGCCGCAGCCGCCGTCGTGCCGCCGCCCGCCAATCCCGCACCTCTTCCCGCGGCGAGCGCACCCCTCGCGCCGGCGCCGCGGGAGCCCGAGCGCCCCCTCGTGGGCGCGAGCCCCAAGGCATCACTCGCCGCGCCGAGTGCCGCAGGTCCCGCTTCGGCCGCTCCCGCGCCCACGAGCTCCGACAAGCCTCTGCCGCCCAAGGGCAAGCCCAAAGGCGCCCCCTGCACCCGCTCTTCCGAATGTGCGAGCATGGTTTGCGCAGCGGAAGTTTGCCAGTGAAGCGCGCCTCCCCCCGTCGTTCGAATCCGTGCCTTCCGCTCGTCGCGCTCGCTCTGTCGCTCCACGTGTCACCCGCTGTCGCCGACGACTACGACGCCGCCTTCACGCGCGCCATCGCCGCCAAGGAGCGGGCTCTCGACACCAACGACCCGGCGAGCTGGCAAGCCGCGCTGGATCTCTTCGCCGAAGCGACGCGCCTGCGTTCGACCAAAGAAGCCAACTACGAACTGGCGGTGGCCGCAGCGCGCTTGCGCCAAGACGATCTCGCGCTCGAAGCCTACGAGGTCGCGCTCGGCGCGGGGCTCGACGGGCCCGCAGCGGAAAAGGCCCAAGCCTTCGTAGCGGAGAAGAGCAAGGAGCTCGGCCGTCTCGACGTGCGCGGCCCCGCCGGCGCCGAGGTCTACGTCGCCGCTCGTCTCCGCGGCACTTTGCCCCTCCCGCGCCCGATCGTGGCGTTTGCCGGCAAGCGCCGCATCGAGCTCCGTTACGCCGGCGACCGCCAAGAGCAAGAGGCCCTCGTCGAACCGGGCAAGACCCGCCGCGTCGACTTTCTCGCCCAGAAGCCCGACGCGGTTCCAGGTTCGTCAGGCGCGGCGGGCTCGGCCCGCACAGGTGACGCGGGCACGACCCGGGCCGAGACGCCCGAGACCGATCGCAGCCTCGGCACCGCGCTCACCATCGGCGGCGCCAGCGTGCTCGTGCTCGGAGGCGTCACGTTCTTCATCGCCGCGAGCAACGTAACCGGACATCGCGATCGGCTCGCCGAGCTCTGCGCCGTCCCCAACGGCAGCGACGCCTGCACCTCGGCCCATCCGGGTCAGAAGGCTCAAGCCCAAGACGAAGTGGATGCCATCGCCACCTGGAAGGGGGTGCGCACCGCGGGCTTCGTCGGACTCGGCGTGGGCGCCGTGGCCACCGGCGTGGGCGTCGCGCTCCTGCTCAGCGGCCCGAAGTCGAAGCCGAAGACCTCGACCTGGCTCGTCGCCCCCACCCCCGGCGGCGCCTTCGCGACGTACCAACGCGCGCTCTGGTAGTCCGGCTCCGCTCTTGCCCCGACTACCGACCCGATCCCGATCCTGTTCCCGATCCTGTTCCCGATCCTGTTCCCGATCCTGTTCCCGATCCTGTTCCCGATCCTGTTCCCGATCCTGTTCCCGATCCTGTTCCCGATCCTGTTCCCGATCCTGTTCCCGATCCTGTTCCTGGTCCCGAGCCTGCACCTGACCCCATTCCGATCCTCCCCGACGAGATCTTCCATGCTGCCGAATCCCGAAGCGGAGCGGCGCTCCAGCACGCCAGGCCGAAGCGCCGCTCCCGACGCTCGGGTCACCGTCTGTAGGCGAGCACCCAGAGCACGGCGACGGCCTCATCGAGCCGCGCGAGATGCTCAGCGACCTCGTTGGCTGGCAGATAGGCACAGGCTCGCGCGATGCGGAGCGCCATTCGGCATTCACGCCCCGAGTTGAGCGAATCCTCGAGCCGGGATCGTCGTTTTCCTGCCTTGGCCCAAACTCCCTCGCTGGCGTTGAGGGCCATGCTGTTGGCGGCCGAGCGAAGCTGTGCACCAAGGTCGCGGTCGTGCCGCGCAACGCGTTCGGACGAGAGGTGGAGCGCGCTCACGAGCGCTTCGAGCATGTCCAAGATCTTCATGTTGCGATCGCTGCTTTCTGCGCTCTGACTTCGAGAGCGCCACTCGGCGCCCGCCGCCGCGCGGAGCGCGGGTCCAGGGCGCGGGCGCGCGCGCGAGCCCGCGGCGCGGCAACGCCGCGCGCACCCTGGAGGCGCGCGAGCACGGCGGTAGAATGAGCCAGCTCGAGAAGAGTCCTTCTCCTGCTCCTGCTCTTGCTCCTGCTCCTGCTCCTGCTCCTGCTCCTGGTCCTGACCCTGGTCCTGCTCCTGCTCCTGCTCCTGACCCTGGTCCTGGTCCTGACCCTGACCCTGACTTCGAGAGCGCAACTCGACGCCCGCCGCCGCGCGGAGCGCGGGGTCCAGGGCGCGGGCGAAGGCGCGAGCCCGCGGCGCGGCAACGCCGCGCGCACCCTGGAGGCGCGCGAGCACGGCGGTAGAATGAGCCAGCTCGAGAAGAGTCCTGTTCCAGGTCCTGATCCCTCCCCCGTTCCTGCTAAGCTCATCGGTCATGCGGCGACGTACGGCTTGGCTTTTGGGTGGGGCTCTCGTTTCTCTGATGGCGGCCGGAGCTCAGACGAGCTGCGGCGGCGACGCCGAAGTGACCAAGAAGGGAGACGGCGGCAGCGGCGGCTCGGGTGGCGACGCCTCCGCGGGCACCGGCGGCACGAGCGGCACCGGCGGCATCGTGATCGATGGTTCCACCGGCGGCGAAGGCGGCGCCGGAGACGCGTGCACCGCCGACACCTGTCCGAGCGATGCTGGCCCCGCCTGCGGGGACGGTAAGATCGATCCTGGCGAGAAGTGCGACGACGGCAACGGCGTCTCGGGCGACGGCTGCGCGGCCAACTGCGACGCCGTCGAGAAGGACTTCGCGTGCCCGACGCCGGGTCAGCCGTGCGTATCGACGGTGAAGTGCGGCGACGGCAAGATTACCGGAAGCGAGACCTGTGATGACGGCAACGCAGCCGCGAGCGATGGCTGCTCGGCGAGCTGTCAGGTCGAATCCGGATGGAAGTGCCCGACCCCCGGGGCGCTCTGCATTGCCGCCGACTGCGGCGACGGCATCCTGGCGGGCAACGAGAAGTGCGACGACGGAAACAAGAACGCGTCCGATGGCTGCGGCCCTGCCTGCAAGCTAGAGCCCGGTTTCAAGTGTCCGACGCCCGGACAGCCGTGCTCACCCACCACCTGCGGCGACGGGCTGCCCGAGGGCACCGAGCAGTGCGACGATGGCAATCACGACATGGGCGACGGCTGCACGCCGTTCTGCGTCAAGGAACCCAACTGCGGCGCCGGCGAGTGCGTGAGCTCGTGCGGCGATGGGTTGAAGCTCCCGAGCGACAATGAGCAGTGCGAGGACGGCAACACCATCGCCGGAGACGGCTGCTCTCCGAGCTGTCAGGTCGAGCCCGGCTTCAAGTGCACCGACGCCACGTCCGGAGGCGGCGCCCAGCTCAAGCTCCCCATCGTGATCCGCGATTTTTCCAGCGCCCACCCCGACATGGAGAAGTTCCTCGGCGTCGACCTCGGCATCGTGGCCACGGCCCTCAAGACCAACGGCAAGCCGCAATACGCGAAGGCCACCGGCGGCACGCCCACCACCACGGGCGCGGCCAATTTCGACCAGTGGTACTCCGACGTGACCGGCGTCAACATGACGATGCTGCAAACGCTGACTTTGAACCAGATCGCGGGCGGCACGTACCAGTTCAACAACGGCAACTTCTTCCCCATCGACGGCCAAGGTTTCGGCAATCAGGGCAACCCGCACAACTTCCACTTCACGAGCGAGGTCCGCTACTGGTTCGAATACAAGGGCGGCGAAGTCCTGGACTTCACGGGCGACGACGACGTGTGGGTGTTCGTGAAGAAGCAGCTCACCGTCGACATCGGCGGCGTGCACGGCGCGATGAACGGCAGCGTGACCTTGAACGCCGCCAAAGCCAGTCAGCTCGGCCTGCAGGTGGGCAAGGTGTACGAGATCGTGGTGTTCCAGGCGGAACGACACACCACGCAGTCGAACTACAAGCTCACTCTCTCGGGCTTCAACAACACCACCTCGACCTGTCAGAGCGTCTGCGGCGACGGGGTGAAGACCCCGGATGAAGCCTGCGACGACGGCAAGAACGACGGCTCCTACGGCAGCTGCACTGCCGACTGCAAGCCCGGCCCGAACTGCGGAGACTCCATCGTGCAGTCGCCCCAAGAGGAGTGCGACGACGGCGTCAACCTCACGCCCTACGGCGGCTGCGCACCGGGTTGCAAGAAGGGCGGCTTCTGCGGCGACAACGTGGTCGACAGCCTGTTCGGCGAGGCCTGTGACGACGGCGTAAACGACGGCGGGTACGGCGAATGCGAGAGCGGCTGCAAGCTCGGCCCGCGTTGCGGCGACGGCATCAAGCAGTCGCCGCAAGAAGAGTGCGACGACGGCAACAAGAAGAACAACGACGGCTGCAGCGCGAACTGCAAGAGCGAAGGCCCGGCCTGAGTCGCGACGCCGCCCTCCCCGCCGACTGGCGCACGCCGGCGTTCACGCCGGGGGTGCGTCACGTTCCCGAGCTCGTCGCGCGCGTCGAGAGCGCCGAGCCAGGCGAGCGCGAAGCCGCCGAGAAGGCCCTCGCTCGCGGTGGAGCGACGCTGGCAGCGGCGCTCGACTCGGCCCTGCCAGGGGCGGGACCCGATGGTCGCGCGCGGTTGGCGCGGGTGCTCGCGAGGTTCGCGGCGGAGCGCCCGGAGCTCGTGCGCGCTCGGCTGCTCGGGCTGCTCGACGACGATGAGCAGTCGTCAGGCGCTCGAACGCTTCTCGCGCGCGGACCCCGAGCTCGCGCGGCTCCGCGACCGCGCCCTCGTGATGCTGGGCCGGAGCGCGGGCGGCGACCCGGTCGACATCGACGTCGAGCGCTCGCTCGAGGGCCCGACGGACGTCGTGCTCACCTGCCGCAGGGGTCTCGAGGACGTGCTCGGCGAGGAGCTGGCGACTGCGGGCGTCGGGCGCGAGACCGCACGCGGCCCGGGGCGCGTAGAGCTCGACTATCGAGGACCGCTGCGCCCGCTCTTCGAGCGGCGTGTCGCGCTAGACGTCGGGCTCCGCGTTCGACTGCACGAGTCCCGGTCCCTCGAGGCCGCGCTGCTGGCCTCGCTCGAAGAGTCTGCACCGTTGCTCGCCCGCCTGAGCACGGGCATCCCGCGCTTCCGTCTGGCCTTCCGCGGGCGAGGCGCGAAGAAGGCCACCCAGTTCCGTTTGGCGCGAGCGCTGGATCCCGACCGCCTGGTGAACGCACCACGCGGCGCTCCCATCGAGGCGGTGGTGGACGAGCGAACGCGGGAGGTCATTTTCTATCTGCGCCCGAGCCGCGAGCTTCGATTCGCCTACCGTGGTCGCGACGTACCTGCAGCCTCGCACCCGAGCATCGCGGCGGCGCTCGCGCGTGTCGCCGGCGTCGAGGCCGATGACGTGGTGTGGGATCCGTTCGTGGGGAGCGGCCTCGAGCTCTGCGAGCGCGGCTTGCTCGGCCCGTTCCGCCGCCTCGTCGGCAGCGACCTGTCGGAGAGAGCGCTCGGCGCCGCCCGCGTCAACCTCGAGCGCGCCGGCCTCCGAGCGGAGCTCGTCCGCGCAGATGCCCGGACGCTGACGCCCGCCGGGGTCACGCTGATCGTGACCAATCCTCCGATGGGGAGGCGTATCGCGCGAGACCGAGATCTCGGCGCGCTCGTGGACGCGGCGATCGATCACTTCGCGCGAGTGCTCCTTCCCGGCGGACGTCTGGTTTGGCTTTCCCCGCTGCCCGCGCGTTCCGCCAGCCGCATCGCTTCGGCGGGCCTCGCGCTCGAACGCATCGGGCGTGTCGATCTCGGTGGCTTCGATGCCGAGCTGCAGCGCGCCCGTAAGCGCTGACCTGGCGACCACCCGCGACCGGCTGCGCACTCGGCGCAGCGCCGACGCGGCTGCACGTGCGCCGTTTGACGCACGACCGGGATTTCTATAACCGAGACGAAACCGCGCACGAAAGGATCGCCATGGCACTTCGGACGACTCTCGGTGGTTTCGCATGGGCAACGCTCGCGCTCGCGCTCGGCGCATGCGCGAACTCGTCGGACTCGAGTGGTCTCGGTTCGGGCGGCGGTGCGGGCGGCGTGAGCGGCGGCACCGGCGGTGTGGGCGGCTTCAAGACGGGCGGCAGCGGCGGCGGCGGGACCGGCGGCGCGGGTGGACTCGTCACGGGTGGCTCGAGCGGCACCGGCGCGGGGGGCACTGGCGGAGGCAACACCGGCGGCGCAGGCGCTGGCGGCACCGGAGCCGTCGGTGGCGCCGGCGGCGCGGGCGCAACGGGCGGCAGCGGCGGCACGGCCGGCGGCACGAGCTGCGTCGGTCACTGCGGCGATTCGACTCCGACCAAAGACAACTGCTACTGCGACACCGCGTGCTTCAACGCCGGTGACTGTTGCGACGACTACAGCACCGTGTGCACGGGTGCAGGCGGCTCGGGCGGCGGCGGAACCGGCGGCGGCGGCGGAACCGGCGGCGCCCCCGGCGGCAGCTGCGTGGGTTCCTGCGGTGTTCAGTCGGCGTCGGGCTGTTGGTGTGACAGCGGCTGCGTCAGCATCGGCGACTGCTGCTCCGACTACAAGCAGGTCTGCGGCGGTGGCACCGGCGGCACGGGTGGCGTCGGTGGCGCGGGCGGCAGCGGCGGCACGGGTGGGGTCGGCGGCACAGGTGGCACTGGTGCCGGTGGCACCGGTGGCGTCGGCGGCTCCGGTGGGGCTGGCGGCTCCGGTGGCACCGGTGGTGTCGGCGGCTCCGGTGGAACTGGCGGCAGCGTCGGTTGCGCCAACGCCGAGCAGTGCGCGAATCCGAACACCATGGTCTGCGATCCCGACACGCTCACGTGCGGCCCCGGCCGTGCACCGGCACCCAGGCGTGCCCGAGCGGACAGATCTGCCTGGGACAGGTTCAGAGCCCGTGGTGGGCGCTTGCTACGCGTCTTGCACGCCCTACTCGGCGAGCTGCACGGGCAACCGCGAGTGCGTCTCGACCGCGCTCGACGGCACCGAAGGCGCTTGTTTCAACCGCGATACCAAGGCCGAGGGCGCCGCGTGCACGGTGAGCGACACGAACAGCGGCTGTGCAACCGGTCACTTCTGTGTGCGCGACCTCGGCACCTACGTCTGCCGGAAACTCTGCAACTACTTCACGTCGAGCCCGGGCTGCGCCCTGGCTCAACGCTGCGTGGTGGGCGGAGTCTGCAGCGCAGAGAGCGGGGACAGCGCTGCCATCGGCGCCACCTGCTCCGTCGCTTCGGTGGCCGGCGAGTCCTGCGGAAACGACGGCAAGGCCTGGCGCGGCACGTGCCAGACCGTGGGTTCGACCCTCACGTGTCTCAAGGTCTGCCGAACCTCGGTTACCGCAGATTGCCCGGCGGGGAAGTCGTGCGTGCCCTTCCAAGGGGACAACAGCGCGGGCGCCTGCTTCTGAGCTTTGACAGCGCGGGCGGCGGGCACCAAGATGCTCGCCGCCATGCGCATCGCAGCTCTCTGTCTGCTCTTTCTGACCGCCGCAGCCTGCGGCAAGACCGAAAAACAAGGCGCGGCTGCCGCCGCCAGCAGTGGACCGACCTCGGGGACGGTCGCCGTGAAGGTGGACGAGAACGGCTTCTCGCCCAACAACATCGCGTTGAAGAAGGGCGAGCCTGCGACCCTCCGCTTCACGCGCACGACCACGGAGACTTGCGCCGACAAGGTCGTGTTTCCCGAGCTGAAGCTCACCAAGGACCTGCCGGTGAACGAAGCCGTCGAGATCCCCATCGACACCAAAGAGCCAAAGACCCTCGGCTTCGAGTGCGGAATGGGGATGTACAAGAGCAAGGTCGTGATCCAGTAGGCGTCGAAATCCGCTCTGCGCGGCCCTTTTTCGTGGCCGCCTCGCGGGTCGCGCAGACTCTTGCTAGTCTCCCGTCGTGGCGAAGCTCCGCGGGCTTTCGTGCCTTTCCTTCTTGGCTTTGGTCTCGGGTCTCGGTTGCGCGACCGGCGAGTCCGACTTGAGCGGTGGCTCGCCCGGCGGACATGACGCGGGGGTCGGCGGCTCCCACGCGGGTGGCGCGGCAGGCTCGACTTGGTCGACGGGCGGCACGACGTCCACGGGTGGCACGAGCTCCACAGGCGCAACTGGCGGGACGACTTCCACGGGCGGCACGACCTCCACGGGCGGTACGACGTCGACCGGCGGCACTACCTCGACCGGTGGCACGACCTCGACCGGTGGCACGACCTCCACGGGCGGTACGACCTCGACCGGCGGCACGACCTCGACCGGCGGCACGACCTCGACCGGCGGCACGACCTCGACCGGCGGCACGACCTCGACCGGCGGCACGACCTCGACCGGTGGCACCGGCGGAACGACCAACATCAACCCGACGACCTGCTCTCAGGCGCATGGCTTGGTCGGCTGCTGCGGTGCCAACAACGAGATCTACTACTGGGAGTGCGGAAAGCTCCAGGGCGGACCGGGCTCCTGCCAGGGCAACCCATGCGGATGGGATCCGGTCAACAAGTACTATTCCTGCGCGGGCTCGGGCTTCACGGGTGCCGATCCGAGCGGCGTGAACAAGCGCGAGTGCGGCGGAACGAACCCTGACCCGGGACACTGCCCAGGCACCGCGTGTTGTCAGGGCTACTGCAACAACCAGAGCCCGACTGGATGTTGGTGCGACTCGCTCTGCTCGCTGAGCGGCGATTGCTGCCCCGACGCCTGCTCGGTGTGCGGCGCCTGCTGAGCGAGGACGTCACGCCCGGGCGATCTCGGCCAGAAGCTCGCGGGTCTCGTCCCAACCGATGCAGCCATCGGTGATGGACACTCCTCGTTCGAGGGCAGCGCCGAGCCGCCAATCTTGCCGGCCCGGAGCCAGGTTGCTCTCGATGAGAAAGCCCAAGAGCGCGCGCTCGCTGCCGCGAAGTTGAGGCAGCACGGCGCGGCAGACCTCGGCTTGGCGCGTCCAATCCTTGTTGGAATTGCCGTGGGAGGTGTCGATCATCACCGGACGGACGAGTCGCGGGTCCGCTTCGCGCACGCGGGCCGCGGCTTCGCGCACGTCTTCCGGGAAGTAGTTCGGGCGTGCCCCACCGCGCAGCACCACGTGGCGGTGCGGGTTGCCGCGCGTGACCACGATGCTCGTCATGCCCTCAGCGTTGATGCCCAAGAAGCGATGGGGGCTTCCGGCCGAAATCAGCGCGTTCACCGCCGCCTCGAGGCTCCCGTCCGTGCCGTTCTTGAAACCCACGGGCATGCTGAGCCCGCTCGCCATTTCGCGGTGGGTCTGGCTCTCCGTCGTTCGGGCACCGATGGAGGCCCAGGACAGGAGGTCGGCCACGTATTGCGGCGTGATGGGATCGAGCAGCTCACTGCCGCACGGCACACCCAATGCGTTGATCCGGAGCAGGGTCTCGCGGGCGCGGGTCAGCCCCGTGGCAATGTCGCAACTGCCGTCGAGATGCGGATCGTTGATGAGACCCTTCCAGCCCAGGGTGGTGCGCGGCTTCTCGAAATAGGTGCGCATGATCACGATCAGCTGCTCGCGGTGCTCCTTCCGCACCTCGGCCAGCCGGCCCGCGTATTCCAGCGCTGCATCGGGATCGTGGATCGAACAAGGCCCCACGATGACCACGGTGCGACGTTGGTCCACGTCGAAGATGGCGTCTCGGAGCTCGTGGCGCGTCTGCCTCACGAGCTCGGGCCACCTCTGCCGACTCCGGGAGCTCGCGTTTCACTCGCTCGGGGGAACGAGCGGCACGAACTGGCTGGATTGGCGTTTCGAGGGGTTCGTCCGCTGCGTTCATCGGGCTTCCGGTTCTTTCGCGAATGCGCCCCGAGGCCTCTTCGGAGAGCAATTGAGCGCGCGCGGCGACCACTGCCCGCGGGTCGACCTCGACGCGCACCTGAGCGAGCTCGTCGCCGCGCGTGCGCCCGAGATCGACGATGGCGACCGGGATCCCGCCGTCGCGCCCGGCGCACGAACCGGAAACCCGGAGAATACGGCGAGCGACGAGCCCACCACCAAGACCTCGGCGCGCTCGAGCGCCGCGCAGGCGGCCTCCATCGGCTTTCGGCACGTTCTCGCCGAAGAAGATCACGTCGGGGTTTCAACACGCCGTCGCACGCGCTGGACAATCCACTGGCCTGAATTCGAGCCTGCTTGCTCTTCGTCCAGCTCCGCATCACCATCTCGGCAACTCCCTGGGCCTGTCGCCGCAGAAGACCAGGTTTTGCGCCAGAGACGCGCGCTGCACCTGCTCCGCGCTTCGCTTTCGCCGCACTCGAGGCAGCGTACGCGGTGGAGCGAGCGCCGTGGAGCTCGATCACGCTCTGGTGGCCTTCGGTGGTGGAGGCGGTCGACGTTTGCAGATCAGTGTGTCGAGACGGCCGCACGCTGAGACCTCGCCAGCGCGCGGTGGGCCGCGCTGGGCTCGGCGCCACGAAAGCGCTCGAAGCCCACGGCGCTCCGCGCCCAGCGCCGGCGTGCGGTCCTTCAGGAATGCCCGATAGGCGATCGCGGTCGGCTCCGCTGCGGGGCGCCCTCGCCGCGATAGCCGGGGATCCCGCTCGGGTGCTGCAGCCGGCGCCCGTGAGCGCCACGAAGCGCGCGCGCGGCAGAGCTCGATGAGCGCGGCGAGGTCGCCGAGCAGTCGGGGAACTGGGCCGCGCCTGGAAACCTCGCCGCCCTCGGATGCGGGCAATGCCGGTGTCCGTGAGCACGTGTCCGTTCACGTCCGTGACCCGAAACGTGTAGGGTTGGACCCATGCCGGAGGTCTGGACGAAATAGTTGTAGTTCTCGCGCGGAACCTCCACGAACTGACCGCCGCCCGGAATCGTATTCGAGGCGCAGGATCGCGGCGGTGGTTTCGATCTGCACCGCCGTCCACCACTGGTTGCTGCCCTTGAAGCGATAACGAATGCCGCTCACGCTGCACGGCACGTAGTAGGTCCAAGAGATGGGGACGCGGCCCAGCTCCAGCTCGGCGAGCTTCTCGAACGCTTGGGGGAAAGGTCGATGTCGCCTGGCTTGCACTCGGGGCATTGGTCGACGATGCGCACCGTCACCGGAACCGGATGGGCCGGCGATGCTCGCACACGCGCCGCAACACTGCCGAGTCGGCGTAGTCGGTGTGGCCGGTTCATGGCGCCGACCATCAGGTCGCCTGGGTCTTGTCAACGAGTAATTCTCCGGAGCCGTCGGCGAAGGTGTAGTAGGTGGCTCCACCGCTGCGGGAGACTGGCTGGCAGGTGGAGTTCTTCGCCCGAACGCCGCAAGGCTGGCGCCCGAACCGCTGCCGGCCCCCGGAACCGCTGCCGGCCCCCAGGCCGCTGCCGCGTCGGCACCCGAACCTCGCCGGCACCCGGCCTGCCGCCGCCTTCTTCGCTGCATCCGGCGGCCGGAACCAGGGAAAGGAACCCGAGATAGAGCCAGCCGCATCGTCCGAACTCGGTTTCCAGGAGCGGCGGCCTCGACGCACGGATCTCATGGCGGCCACCGAGAATGATGCCGGTATCGCCGGGAGGTGCTTAGACTATGGCTCGACCTCGCCATGAACAGCGCGGCCCACGATCCCGCGTCCCCCGAGGCGGCCCTGGAGCTCGCAGCGGTGAACGGTGACCGCGACGCCGTGGTGAAGCTCCTCGCGGCCGGCACCCGCGCGGCGCCGGAAGTTCTCGTGCACGCCATCACCGCCGGGCGGGCCGAAATCGTCGACCTCCTGCTGGACGCCGGCGCCGATCCCAACGCCCTCGACGAGCACGGAGTGGCACCGGTCTTCGTCGCCGCTGCGTTCGGCCACCCCGCCGTCCACGCCTTTCTCGCGGACCCCGATCGCACCGACATCCGTGCTCCGGGCTGGCCCGCCCACACACTCGAGGTCGGCCATGGTGAGATCATCTGGACGCTGATGGCGCGCGGCGTGGATCCCAACGCCCGCTACTCGCCCAGCGAGCGACATACGGTGCGCGGTGTCTCCGTGCTGATGGTCGCCGCTGCCTTCGGCAACACGGGCGCCATCGACGTTCTCGTCGCGCGCGGCGCAGACCCGCGGGCCACGGACTACGCCGGGCGCACGGCGCGTGACTTCGCGGAGCACTTCGGTCAGAAGCCCGCCATGGAGCGGTTGCGCACCTTCGTGCGCCGCTGACCCCGGCGGCACGCGCGTCCATCCGGCAATTCCTCTGCCATTTTCATCGCGAAGGGCTGGCCCTGTCCGATCCCTTGCGCTCGATCTACCCTCCGCCCGCCATGGCTCTCCGAACGCTCCGTCTCGTGGCCGTTTCTGCGCTCCTCGTGCTGGCTGCAACCGGCCCCGCTTGCAGCTCCGACGACGACGGGAAGAAGAACGACACTCCGAAGCAGGATGCAGGGAGCGACGCTGACGCCGACGCCACCGCCCCCAAGGCGCCCGGCAGCGCGTGCACCGCGACGAGCGAGTGCGCCGGGGACGGCGAACATCCCGGCGTGTGTCTACACGGGCTCTGCGTCACGCGTGCGACGGCACCGTGCCCGAGCCCCGGGGTACCGGACGGCTGCGGCCCCAATGCGCTCTGCTACGAATCCAGCGTCGTCGGCGGCAACGGCTTCTGCCTGCCGAAGATCCCCGCCGCCGAGTGCACGGGAGGCGCCATCGACCGCCACGACGTGTGCGCTCCCATCAAGGGCAAAGGCTGCGACGAAGCCAGCGCGACGTTCTGCAAGCTCCACGAGCCCACCGCGGGCGAGCCGGGCTCGAAGTGCGGCGACGACACCGAGTGCACCACCACGAACGCCTCGTGCTACCAGGGTTCGACCAAGCCGAGCGGCTGGCTCGACGGCTACTGCCTCGCCTTCGGCTGCGCGGACACGTCCGAGTGCGGCGAAGGCGCCTGCCTTCCCGTCGCCACCGACGGGAGCGGGGTCTGCGTCCAGGGCTGCGGCATGGATCTGGATTGCCGCGTGGGCTACGTCTGCTCGAAGACCCAAGACGAAACCGCGACCTACTGTCGAGCGGGCTGCGACGCGGCCGCCGCCTGCCCCACCGGCTTCGCGTGCGTGGGCAACCAGTGCGTCGGCGACGACATCGCGTGCACGCCGAAGAACCCCCACGGCTGGTGCCCGAAGGATTCTTGGTGCGACAACGGCACCTGCAGCCAGGAGCTCTACAAGTGCGGGGGCAAAGACGACGCGAGCGAAGACAACGACTCGCAGGCGCAGGCCAAGCCGGCCCCCGCCGGCACGACCACGGGCCTCGTGGTGTGTGCGGGTGACGAGGACTTCTGGGAGGTCACGGTCCCGAAGGGCAAGATCCTGCGAGTTGGCATCGAGTTCGCCAACGCCGCCGGGGATCTGGACCTCGTGGTCTACGACGCCAACGGCAAGCTCGTCGGGGCGCGCACCGGGGACGTCTATCCGTACAGTGACCGAAGCGCCGAGACCGACACCGAGTATTACGGGCTCCGCTCGGAGGCCGGTGGAGACAAGTACTTCTTGCGAGTGACCGGCTACCAATCGGCCGAAAACACCTACAGCTTGCACGTCGACGAGCTTCCGTTCTCGGACGGCAAGAACTGCGAAGACAGCTTCAGCTTCGGTGATTGCACGGGCGAAGCGCCGGGTGGCACCGGGCTCGTCCCCTTCCCGTTCCCGGATCCGAAGAGCGGCAAGGCCGAAGACAACTACTTCTGGGATACCTACTCGAACTACCGCTTCGCGCGCCGAGAGCTCGTAATGCTGGTGCGCTGGGCCCTCGCCGAGACTGCGAAGGCGTTCCCGGGCACGGGCCCCGTCGGCCTGATCGACACCTGCCAGATCGACGGGATCACGCCCGGCTACGACGTCGACGATCCGCGCCACCCGGAGACGACCCACGATCAGGGCGGCAACGAGGACATCGCCTATTTCCAGACCGACGGCGACAACCACGCCGAGATCGTGTGTGGAGACGGTCTGACGCACGCCGACGGCTACCGCCCTTACGCCGCCAAGACGATGCACAAGGTCGACTTGCCCCGGCAGGCGTTCTTCATGGCCAAGCTGATCTCGAGCTCCGCGCCTCAGGGTGATCGGCGCCGATCAGGTCCTGGCTCCGCTCATCATCCAGGCCGCCGCCGATCTCGCCGCGCTGCCGGCGAGCGATCCGAAGCACCTCACCGCCGAAGAGAACGCGGCGTTCCCAGGTCACGTCGCGTACGGCAGCGGCTGGCCTTATCACCACCATCACATCCACGTGAGCCTCAAGTGGTGGGGCCAGGCGAGCCCGCCCCACGCCGGCTCCGAGTTCCAGGCGCCCTTCCTGAAGCCGGGTTCGCGCAAGGTGGACTTCTTCGTCAGCGCTTGGCCGCCACGCGGACCGCGGGATGAGCGAGCCGCGCACCTCGGCGCCTGCGCTGAACCATGGCCCTCGCCCGGCGCGCGGCGCTTTCCGCCCTCGGAGCGGCCATCGAGGCGGGCCGCCCGGAGCTCGCTCGGAGCGGGCTCGGCCGCTTCGATCCCCTGCCGGCCTGGCGTGCGCGCTCGAAAGCTTCCTAGGCCGCGCCCTCGACCGCGCGCACCTCTCGACCAACGTGGTCGATCCGGCTCCACCTCGCACGGCTGGCGTTGCTCGAGCCTGCAAGGAACGCCCGCGAGCGAGCTCGACGCATGCCGAGGCCGTCGCCAACGAAGCGCGCGCGGTGACGGAGAAGTCACCTCTTCTGCGCGGCCTTGGCTGAGCCTCGGCCTGGTGGGCCTCTGGACGACCGGGCTCGTTGCCGGGTTCTTCGCGCATCGACTGACCCGCCTGTTCGACCCGCGCGCTTTCGAAGGCGGCCGCGCGCTCTCGAGCATGGCGACCCGTTTCCCAGGTCGCTGCCGCACACAAGGACGCGCCCGAGATGGACCGCGCTCGGGCGGAGGCGCCGAGCGTCGGGTCGCCAAGGCCTTGGGCCTGGCCGCCACCTGGAGACTTCGGCGAGCTCCTCGACGGCAGCGCGGCGGCCTCGATCAGACGACCGAGGCCGAGGGCCTCCGCGCGGCCGACGAACGCGTCACGCGCGCCGCCGGTGCGCTCAACCGCTCACTGCTCGATGCGCGCCAGCCCTTCTTCGTCGACACGAACGTGCTCGCCGGTCCCAGCGGCGCCACCGCAGCGCTCCTGTCTTTCTACGTGGAACGTGAGGTCACGGCGAAGAGCGGAGCCGACACGCACCGCGTGGTGCACCTCTGGCGCATGGACCAGTTGAACCTCGTGCAGAGCTACGCGGGCTACACGCGACCGAGCATGCCCGCGGCGACGGTGCTCCTGGACCAGGTCGAGACCGATCTCGTGCGCTACGTCTTGCCTGCACTCCCCGACAACGAGCCCATGAGCCTGGTCGACGAAGCGACCGAGCTCAACGTGGAGTCCCGGGGCGGAACTTGGGTGAAGGAGGTGAACGCCCGCGGCGCGGAGCTCGTGCGCGCCTACTTCGCGTCCACCGACGAAGGCAAGGACCCCGCAGTACGACGGGTCGGCGAGCTCCTCGCGCGCCGCCGCGCTCTGGTCGAGAGCTGGCGCAAGGATCTGGCCGGTCTCGGCCACGTGCTCCGGATCCCCGAGCGACTCGTGCCCGAGGCCGACTACTCGGAGGATCTCTCGCTGCGCGTCCCGCGCGCTCAGCTCGGCGAGTGGGACAGCCTGCATGCGGAGCTCCTCGAGAAGAAGCAGCGCGCCGCGTTCCGCCGTCTGCGGGACTTCTACGTCGCGTCCGTCGAGCGGCACGAGGTCCAGCACCGGCTCGACTTCGCCCGGGGGCTCATCCCGATCCCGGAGCTCTTGGCGCGTCAGCTCGGAGTCGAAGACCGGCTCGACGCACCGTCGGGCTCGCTCCGTGCCCGGGCTCGCGAGGAGCTCTCGGCCTATCTCGCCAGCATCGTCTCGAGCACGCACTCCCCCGTGCTCGAGCTCGTGCTGCTCTCGCGGCACGTCTTCGTGAGCCAGGGCGGTACCTATTGGCACGCGGCGCTGGCGGTCTTCTCGGGCATCGCCATCGAGCTCGGGATCGACCCCGACGCCATCATCGGAAGGGGCGTGATCCGCGCCGAACGCTTCGCGCGGCTCTGGACGGCCGTGCTCGAGCGCTCGCCGGCGGAGCTCCGGAGCGCGGCGGATCGCTTCTATCAGAAGGCGTACGGCGGCCCGCTCGCGAGCGTCGAGATCGTGGGCCGGCGCGACAACCCGGAGTGGCGGCACTGAGCATCAGCCAAGGCGTTTCCCGACCAGATCGCGGAGCGCGAGGCAACAGGACTCGTAGCGAAGATCGACGCCGCCGTTCTTGTCGACGATCACCCGGACCTGAGTCGGGCCCTTGTCGTGCGTCGGGCAGGCGACCCCCGCGAGCTTCTTGCCGACGTCGGTGGCGAGCTGACGAAATGCGCGCACGACGGAGGGGTCGCGAACTTGATCGAGCGGCACCTCTTTGCCGCGCACGGTCACGAGCACGCTGACGGGTACGGAGCTCATTTCTTCACCAGGCAAGCTTGGGTGCCGTGGCCGCCGCCGGTCGGCACGTCGTGGACGCCAATCCAGAGTTTCTGTCCGACCTTCGTCGAAAGGTCGACGGGGAGCTGTTTTTGCGCCGCATCGCAGCTGAACTTCTGGAGATACGCCAGGTGATCCCAGGCGTTCATGGCGTTCTGCTCCCAGCCTTGGCAGCGCGCGATACCGTCCTGCATCACGGGCCCCGTGTTGCTCGCGACGTATTGCGTACCCCCGCCCGCGTCGAGACACACCAAGAGGTATTGCCCCGGCGCCGCAACCGTGAAGGACTCGTCGTCGCACGCTTCGGCGTCGTTCTTCGGCGCTTGCACGCAGTCGCTGAGCGTGTATGCGCTTCCGCCGCCGCTGCCGCCGACTCGGCGGTACCCCCGGTGGGCGTACCGCCCCCCCCGGTGGCTCCGCCGCTCCCCGAGCTGCCCCCAACGCCGCCCGTGGCCCCGCCGCTCGCCGAGCTGCCCCCGCCGCTGCCCGGCCAGCCCGCAGCCCCACCCGTGCCGCAGCCCGTGCACGGGCCGAACGACTTGCCATCCGACTCGCAGACTTGGACGCCCTGAACGCCACCGGGACAAGAGCAAACGACCTGCTGGCCCGCAACGCATTCACCCGCGACGCTGCCGCCCGCTTCGTCGTCGGCGCACGCCACCGCGAACGCCAAGAGGGAGTGGGCGAGAAGGAAGTTGCGACCGAGCATCGCTCTCAGCTTACGCCGGATTGGACGCGCCAGACGCGACTTTTTCGCCGGGTTCAGCGCGCTGCTTTGCAGCAGCGGACGCCGGTCTGCACGCCGGCGTACTGCTCGCCGTGGTTCGCGGTCGCGGCGCGACATCGATTTCGACCGATGAGCCACCAGCCTCCGCGCAAGATGGCGCGCTTGCCCTTGGGCTGGTTGTAGCGCTCGGTCCATTCGTCCACGTTGCCCACCAGGTTGAAGACGCCGAACGGGCTCTTGCACTCGGGCAATGAATCTCCCGGTACGCGCCGATCGATGAACTGATCGGGCCCGGTGACGAGCTCACCTTCGGCGAAGTCGTGGTTGCAGCGCTTGCCGTCTCGCACGTAGCCATACGGGTACGGCAGCGCCTCGGGGCCCTCGCAGGCGAACTCCCACTCGTCTTCGAAGCACAAGCGCTTGCCCTGCGCCTGACACAGGTTCTGCGCCTCTCCGTAGTTCACGTGGGTGATGGGATGCGTGTAGCCCGGCGGCGTGAGCTCGTAGCGGTCGATGCAGTAGCTCATTTTGCGTCGCGGCCCTTTGCACTCGACGGGCGACTCGAACTCGGCACAAGCGATCTTCTGCCCGACGCTCAGGCGCGGGAGCCAGCGCTTGCAGTACTGCATGGGTACGGCGCATCGCATGCCGTCGACGAACGCCATGCCCGTCGGACACTTGTCACTCGGTGAGTCGTACGCGGGGGGCGCGAGCTTCGGCAACGTTCCGGTGGCGCTGGTGAAACCGCGCATTCCCGAGGGATCCCCGGGCGGCGGAAGGTTCGCTGCGCTCACCTGAGCGTCGTCGGCAGCTGCGTCGAGATGCGCCCCGCCGGCGAGCTCACTCGCTGCATCGAGGGAGGCGTCGTCCGCGGCGTCGAGCGCGGCATCGGGCGGCGCTCCCGCGTCGGCGGGCGGCGGTTCCTTGTCTGCCTTCTTGCAACAGCGAAAGCCGGTCGTGAAGTCGTGATACTCCGGGCCGTGGCCAGCGGTGACGTAGCGGCAGCCTTTGCCGTGGAGCTTCGCCTCGACGTAGTGCCCACCCATGAGGAGCGCCTTCTTGTCCCCTTGGGTCCACTCGAGCAGGTTGCCGTAGAGATCGGAGACGCCGTCGGGCGTGGTGCAGCCGACGAACTCGCCGGTCTTGGCCACCGTGTCATCGAGCTGGTTCAGCTTCGGCTCGTTCAGCGTGACCGAGTCGTGCATGTACTTGCCGTGCAGGCGCACCACCGGATGCAGCCGGCGTTCCACGTTGCACGCCCGCTTGTCGTAGCTCATCCCGTAGGGGTAGACGCGATACGGTTGGTGAGCGCCCATGCAGGCGTCCTGCCACTGCTGGGTCGTGCACAGATGCTTGCCCGAACGACGGCAGGCGAGATCGGCCTCTTCCGCCGAAATGTAGGCCTGGGGAAGGACTCCCGGCCGGCTCACGGCCTTGACCTTCAGCGGGCCCACGGCGTGGTGCGGCGAGTGGTCTTTTCCGTCCGGATCGACGGTGGAGGCCTCCCAACGGTCGATGCAGAAGCGCTTGTCGATGAGGGCCATCTCGCTCGGGCAGTACCGCCCGCCGTTCGGCGCGGGGGTCGCGGTCTCGGTGTCGACCGGGGCGGGCGGAGGCGGCTGGGTGACCGCGACAGAGTCGCTCGGCGCGACCGGCGGCCCGGCTTCTCCACCCGCGTCCGCGCGCTCCGGCTTGCCACGACATGCCCCGAAGCCAGCCAGCAAGAGCGCGGCGGCTCGGAGCACGGGGCGTGACACGGGCGGCAGCGTAACAGGCAGACTCCAGCTGCGCGAAGATCTCGGGGCGCGCGTGCGTCGCACCGCGCCCGCACGAATTGCGGCTGGCGAGCTGCCTCGGCGTGCGTATGTTCGGCTGCGTCATGCTGCGCCGTTCGTTCCTGCTCGTTGCGGGAGTGGGCGCCCTCGCCGTCGCGTGTCACCGAGACGCGAGCCCCACCCCGGAAGACGTCTCGCCCCAGCAGAAGATCGTCGAACGCGCTGCGCTCGCGGTCGATCGCATGCGCGCGAGTGGACAGTTTCCCGCGCTCGACGCGCTCTTGAAACGTTGTCGGGGTGTCATGGTGTTCCCGCGCCTGGTGAAGGCCGGCCTCATCTTCGGGGGCGAAGGCGGCAACGGCGTCCTGCTTTCCCGCGATGCTTCCGGTCGGCTCAGCGCGCCCGCCTTCTACTCCCTGGGCGCCGGCAGCTTGGGCGCGCAAATCGGCTACCAAGAGGCGACGGTTCTGCTCTTTTTCATGACCGACGCGGCCCTGCTCAGCGCCATCAATCGCGGGCTCACGCTGGGCGCCGACACGGCGCTCGCGGCTGGCACGCTAGGCTCGAGCGGAGAAGCGGCCAGCACGAACACCGGCCGAGACATCTACCAGCTGGTCGACGTCGGCGGTCTCTTCGCTGGCGCGTCCCTCGACGGCACGGTGGTCGGGGCGCGCGAGGAGTTCAACCGCGCGTATTACGGGCCCGACGCCACTACGTATCGCATCGTGGTCGAACGACGCTTCGCCACGCCGGGCTCGAGCCGCCTGGAAGCAGCGCTCACCCCACGTTGAGCGCCGTCACCGGCCCGATTTTCCGCCGAGCTCGGCTTCGTCTGCGACCAGCGCGCGGAGGTCGTCGCTCGAACGTTTGGGAGGCTCCGCGAGACCGAGCCGCGACTCGATGGCTTCGACCCGAAGCTCGATGTGACCGACCTGCTCCGCCATGCGCCGGTCGGCCAGTTCGCCTGCCACCTCCCGGGGTTCGACGCCACCGAGCGCCACGCGAGCCGGCAGCACCGCCACGTTCACTTCGAGTCGGCTCACTGCCATCTCGAGCGCTTCGAGGCGAGGTCGGAACCCGTCCAGGACCGCCTCGAGCTCGGCGAGTTTCGTGAGGATTTCGCTCCTCGAATCGCGATACACCATACCCCGAGTATAGAACGTCGGCTCACTGCGTCTTGTCTGCCGACACGGTCGCCACCGGCGACTTCGCGACGTTCGTCGCCTGGCGCTCGATGTTCCCGTGTTCGACCGCTACCCAGCGTGCGAGCTCTTCGGTCTCTCCGAGCACCTTCTTGCCGAGTCGTTCTGCCGCGCGGGAGAGGGCCACACCATCCGCAGCCGATTGCGTCCGCTCGGCGCCGATCAGCCACGTGACCTTGGAGCTCTGAAAGGGCTCGCGCACGGTGTAGAGCACGGTGCCCGTCTTCACGTCGAACAGACTCGCTTCGAGCAGGCCGTCGGTCGCCACGGTCTGTCCGGGCGCGAGCAGGACACCGATGCCCGTCGCGTAGAGCCAAGCCCAATTGTTGAGGTGGGAGCGGTCTTCGGTCAGCGTGTTCGTCAGAATCAGATATCGCGTGCGGTAGCGCGCGGCGATGGCGCGAAGTCCTTCGATTCCCGACGGGTTCGGCAGCTCCGTCGATACGTCGGTCACCGCGGAGAAATGCCGCGAGCCCTTGAGGGTACGTGTCACGGCCTTGGCCACGATGGCCTGCTCCGCCACCGGCGCGCGCTCCGCCGGGCTGAATGCCGACCCCAGGGCGACCACCCCCACGCGGGCCGGCAGGGTGACCTCTACCCGAGCGTCGAGCACCCGCTGCAGGTCGTCTTCACTGAGCGAGCCCGTGACGTCGCGCGAGAACAGCGAGCGTTCGAGGGTGGGCTTCGGCGCCTGCGCGGGCGCGGCGCTCGGCGCGGCCTCTGGCAAGTTCGCCGCTCCGCAGCCCACGACCAAAAGCGAAAGCGTCCCAAGCAGTGCCGAAACCCGAGTCGAACGTGACATGCCCCCAGAACGGCAGGCCGGTGCGGCGCTTACACCGGCTCGTCGAGGCGGAGCCCGGCGAGCTTCCGCGACGTGATGTCCGAGAGCGCCATGATGGTGGCCTGAGGGTTCACGGCCGAGGGGCTCGGGAACACGCTGGCGTCGCACAAGTAGAGCCCTTCGAGTCCGCGCAGGCGGCCGTCGGCATCGACCGGGCCGGACTCGGTGGCCGTCATGCGGCACGAGCCGAACGTATGGTTCAGCGTCATGGTCAGGTGTTTGGCGGTCACGCGTCCAGACACCAGGCTCGCCGTGTCGCGCTCGTTCTTCATTTCGTCCACGACGGTCGCGATCCCGGAGTGGACGTAGCGGGCGCCCAGTTGGAGCAAGGCATCGGCGGCGGCCTTCAGCCCTCGCATCACCGGGTCCACGTTCTCCTCGGGGATGAAGAGGCGCATGCTCGGGGCGCCGCTCCGCGTCGCGCGCACGGAGCCAGAGACCTTGCCGCGGTAGACCGCCGCGATCACCGCCGCGCGCCGGACTTCGTCCAGCCGCTCGACGAAACGCCGACCGACGTCTCCCCAACGCACCATGAGCACGCTGGGAGATGCCCAAAGCCCTTCGTACTTCAGACCGTGGACTCGCTTCGAGATCGCGCCCCAGCCCTGGGTCGCGCCGACCCAGGGGTCGACTACCTCGTCCATGATCCCGACGACGGCGCCGCCGATGTGACAGAACAGGGTGGCGCCCACGAGCCCCCGCGGGTTGATGCCGCTTCGCTGCAAGAGCACGGGCGTCTGCATGGTGCCGGCGGCGAGGATCACGTGTTTGGCGCGCACTCGGAAACGGCCGACCTTGCGCCACCCGGGGAGCGCAATGACGTCGCCTTCGACGCCCACTGCGCGGCGCCCCTCGGTGAGCACGCGGGTGGCTTCCGCGTGGGTGAAGATCTCGGCGCCGTGTTCTTCGGCCTCGGGCAGATAGACACGATCGACCGACTGTTTGCGCGATCCTCCGCAGCCCGTGAGGCAATCGGAGCTGCCTTCGCAGTCGTGCACGGCGCGCGGCAACGGGCCGCCAGGCTCGCCGAGCACGCCGGAGATGGCCTCGCGCGCGAGCTGGTTCCGGCGGCCGAGCACGTGCTCGGGCGTCGGTGCCACCCGACAGCGCGCGAAGACGCGCGCATAGGCCTGATCGAGCTCGGGTCCGTCGAAGTGCTTCACGCCGGTCTCGTCTCGCCACTCCGCGCGCACCCAAGCCGGCAGCGGCAACATGATGGCCGAGTTCACGACGGTGCCGCCGCCGAGACAGCGCGCCTGCAACGACGGGCTCGGCGCGGTGCCGTAGATGATGCGAAGACCGCCGTCCCAGAAGTGGCGAGCGAGAAAGCGCGGAGCGTCCCGGACCATGTCTTCGGGCCGCACTTCGGGGCCGGCTTCGAGCACCACCACTTTCATGCCGGCACGAGCGAGGTTCGCGGCAGCGACCGCGCCGCCCGCGCCCGAACCCACCACCACCGCGTCGGCGCTCACGTCGAAGCCCGCGCGCACGTCGTCGAGACCGTGCCTCATTCGGCCTCCGAGCTCGCGTCGCGGGCGAGGGCGTCCGGTAGCACTCGGAGGCGTACGCGATCGAGCGGACGATTGCACACGCGGTATTCACCGATGTGCTCGAGCACCGCCGGATGCGACATGTACATCATGGTGGTGGTCGCCTTGACGGAATCGCCCAACACGCGCAGCGCGAGGAAGCGCGAGCGCCGCCATTCGGAGATGGCGCGGGTGCGACGTCGCACGTGGAGCCGGGAAAAGCGCCGGAAGCCGAAGATCAGAAACACGGCCCCGAGCTCGACGAACACGAACAGCACGATCAAGAGGCGTCGCTGCGCGGGGGGAAGCTCGTCGAGGTACTCGAGTGTCCGTTCGACCATCTGGGTCGACTCGAAGTCCGGGGCGGCGAGGTCGGTCTTGGGGAACGTGGCCTCGCTGGCAGCGGAGATGCCGTCGCGCGCGATCCCCATCCAGAACCCTTCGGACACCGGTCGATCCCTACCACGCCGGGGGCGAAGCAGGCTGCCGTCGAGTAAGCTCCGCGAAATGCCTGTGCTCGACCTTCCGCGCTTCGTCGCCTGGACGGTCGGTCTCGCCCTCGGCGCGTGCGGACCGACGACAGCGCCGCCTCGGGCCAATTCGCAGCAGGTGGTGACCGTGCCCGATGCGGAGGCTCCAGCGGCGAGCACGAGTCGTTCGAGCTCGAACCCCGACGATGCGGCGGAGGCCGACGCGGGCGCCGAGAGCGCGGGCGATGCTGAGAGCCAAGCGGGGATCGGCAGCCTGCTGCCCCCGAGCAGCGCCGGAAGTTCGGGCGGCGGAAGCCTCGGGCACGGCGGCAGCTCAGGGCTCGCGCCGGCCGACGTGCGAAGCGTCATGCAGAGCGCAGTGCCAGAGCTCAGGCGCTGCTACGCGCGGGCCCTCGAGCGCAATCCGAACCTCTCCGCCAAGTTTGCCATCAAGTTCGAGATCGCTCCGAGCGGCGCGGTCAGCTCTGCAAACGTCGCGCCCCCGAGCCCCGACCCAGCGCTCGACGCTTGCGTGCTCGCGCGGGTAAAAAGCCTGATCTTCCCGGCGTCGAACGGAGCACCGGTCCGCGTGAGCTACCCGCTGGTCTTCTCCCAGCCGTGAAGCGGTCAGGGCGTCCGCGCGCGCGTCTCGGGTGCGAGCCCCGAGAGCACGAGCGCGACGCCCACGAGCGGCACGACCGCTGCCCAACGGATGATGTCCATGGGGGGGATGCCGCGGGCAGCGCTCAGGCTCACACCGAAGGGAAAGAGCGCCGTCAAGACGCGCCCCGCGTTGTACGAGAAGCCGGCGCCAGTACCGCGGAGCCGCGTGGGAAAGAGCTCCGGGAGATAGAACGTGAACGAGCCGAACACGCCGAACACCGTGAGGCCCACGAAGAACATGCCGTAGAGCCGGGCCGAAGGGGCCAGCGGCAGTCCGAAGGTCGCGGCGATGGCGGCTGCGCTCGCGACGAAATAGACGACGAACATCGGCCGGCGTCCGAGCCGAGTGGCGATGGGCACGGTGAGCAACGTCCCCACGATGCCTCCGGCGTTGAAGGCGCTCGTCCCGAGGGTGACGAACGAGGCCCGGAGCTTGTCGAGCTCGAGCCCGCTCGGCCGCGTCGGCAGCTCGTCCACCAAGAAGCGCGCGATCATCGGGATGAAGGCGTTGCAGCTCCACCAGGTGCACATGGCGACGAACGCCAGCGACAGGCCCGCCCACGTGGTCCGCCGGAGCTCGGGCGTGAAGAGCTCCCGGATGCGGACGCGAGCCTCGGGTTTCCACTGAGGTGGCTCGGAGACGCGCGCGCGGATCAAGAGCGCGAACAGCGCAGGCACGAGCCCCGTGAGGAAAACAGCGCGCCACGCCAGGTCGGGGTCGGCTGCGAAGCGCGGCAGCTTGCGCGTGAAGAGGTCCGTGACCCAGGTCGCGAGGAAGAAGCCCACGGGCGCCGACGTGTAGAGCAGCGCGCCCCCGAGCACGCGCCGGCGTTCGGGGAGCGTCTCGTGCACGAGGGCCGCGCCCGCCGCCCATTCGCCACCGATGCCGAGCGCAACGACGAAGCGGAGAGCGGCGAACACGGCCATGTTGGGGGCGAACGCCGACGCCGCCGTGCCGAGCGCGTACGTCAGCATGGTCAGCATCATGGTCCTCGTGCGCCCGATCTTGTCCGTCAACCTACCGAACAAGATGCCGCCCACGGCCCAGCCGAGGAGCAGCACGCTGGAAAGGGCACCCGTGTAGAACACGATGGCGGGCCTCGCCTGGGGCGACCCAGGCGGGATGCCCAGGAGGCTCGGCACACAGAGCGCCGAGACGAAGTTGAAGAGGATGCCGTCGAAGGCGTCGAACCCCCAGCCGAGCCACGCGGCGCCGAGGACCAACCACTCTCTTCGCCCGAGCCGGGCGTCCGCGTCCCCTGCCATTCCGGCCTTCATACACCGAGCCCAGCGGAAGCGAACCGGTGTATGTAGTGGAGAGTGGGTCTCTTCGATCGCTTCACGCGCAAGCCGACGGCGCCGCCCCCGGCCATGGTCCCGAGCCAAGCGCTGCCGGCGTCGGCCAAGATCGCCAGCTTCGACGTGACCGACGCGGTAGGCGCCCTGCTCCTCGACGACCTCACTCGCGTGCGCTTCGGCCGCTCCGCTTGCCACGGCTTCGAGCCGGTGGTCGGGGCCAAGGTGAAGATCCATGCGCTCGAACCCAGTCGTTTCGGCCTGCGCGCCACGCGCATCGAGCTCGATCCCGGCGACGCCGAGTACGACGCGCTCTTGGCCGCGCGCGACGAGCGCTTCGGGATCCGGGCCAGCGAGCGACCCGAAGAGGCTGCGTTCTCCGCGCGAACGCTCGGCTGGATCAGCGTGCTCCTCGATCGACCGGTACCGCACGGGCCCCAGGCGCAGCGAATGTGGGCTGGCGAGCTCGGGCTCGCCGAGCGTGGCATCGAAGTGTCGACGGAAGCGCGGCTCGCGTTTCGCGTCGGCCGCACCGACGTCAGCGTTCACGTGGGCGATGCGCCGTTTCCAGGCGAAGGGCTCGACTTCCGCGACGTGCCCGAGAACTTCGACGTGGGCGCCGGCTTCGTCGCGCTCGGACTCGGCGAGCCCGGCTTGTTCCGCTTGGCGCGCACGCAGGGCACGGTCCCGGACTTGTTCGGCCCCCACGGCGATCTGCGCGCGCTGAGCCGACTCGTTGCGATCTTGGCGGCCCACGGCCCCGGCGTCGTGCTCCATCGGGCTGGGAACCTGGTCGTGCCGAGCCGCGAGCTCCTGCGCCAGTTCGGCGACCTCGACGACGTGGAATGCGTCCCGTTCGCGGCCTGGCTCGACTTCGACGTGACGGGCAGCCCTCCCCGCTACGCGAGCCACGGCATGGACGCCTTCGCGCTACCCGACGTCTCGGTGACCGTCGACCCCACCGATCGCTGGCAGCGTTCGCGCCGCCACGAAGCGGTGCTCTACACCTGCATGCGGATGGTGCGCGAGAACCGAGAGCTCGAGGTGGGCACCGAGCTTCGCGTGCCCATCGGCGTGCGCGTCGGCGCCTACCCGGTGGAGGAATCACCCGGCGACGCCGTGAGCTACGTGGTCGGCGGCGAAGAAGACGGGGTCGAGCTCGTCCCGAGCCCGGGGGCGGTGGATCCCGCCGAGCGCTGGGAGCTCGCTTCCGCGCCGAACGCCCGCGATCCCGACGCCATCGCGCCCAACACCTACCGCGCGCTCTTCAGCTCGCGCTTCTCGGAGGCCTATCCGAGCGACGTCGTCGCGGACGTGCCGTGCGTCGCCGAGGGCGTGCTGCCCCACTCCATCGAGGTGCGCCGTCCCGCTGCCGATCCGGGCTTCTTGATCCTGACCGCGGGCATCGGGCGCGTGGCGCAGGCCGGCGGCGATTCGGTGGGTGTGCCCCACGTCGAGCTCGCCGCCTGGGTGGACGAACACAGCTTCGAGCTCGTGACGTGGGTCGGGCGCCTGGCTCGCATGGTCCACGAACGCGGTCCCGATGCGAAACCCTGGAAACCCGGCGACACGTTGCGCGCCCCCATCGCCGAGCTGAAGATCGGGGGCTTCGTGTTGGCCGAAAGCGGTTTCGTGGTGATGCCGAAAGGCGCCCCCATCACGGTGCTGTGTCTCGTGCCGCTCTCCGAATCGGAATACGGCGAAGCTCGCGGAGCCGGCACGGCGTGGCTCGAGCGCCACTGGCAGGATCCGGAAGTCCGCGCCCGAGTGCGGTCCCGCTGGACCAAACCGAGCTCATGACTGTCGCGGCGGCGGGGCTTCGCGGCTCGCGCGGAAGGCCGCCCACAGCGAGTCGAGCACGATGCCCGGCACGACGAAGAACAGGAACAGGCGCGAAACCAGCGCCGCGCCCAGCAACGCCACCACCGAGTAGCGCCCCGAGAACACCGCCACGAGCGGCTCCTGGCGCGCCAGCAGGCGCCCGAGCAGGAGCTCGACGCCAACGGCCACGCCGACGAATAGCGCGAGGCGCACGATTCGACGTTTCATGCCGGCCTCGCCGTGAGCATGGCGAGCAAGAGCGCGTTGCCGAGAACACCGCCGGTCGCGAACGTGTCCCCACCCGCGTCGCGCGAGAGCACGCCGAATAGGCTCGCGGTGCGCACGAGACCGATGAAGGTCTCGGCATCTTGGTTCGCGCGCGCGGCACCGATGGCAAAACCGCTGGCCCCCACCGACACCCCGAACAGCACCGGGCCCGAGTTGCCGTCACCGTGTCCTTCGAAGCCCTCGGGGTACTCGCGCACTGCCGAGAACCCGAGAAGGCTCCGTAGACCCGTCGTGCGCAGACCCTCGGCGAGCCGGCGCGACAGGCCCGGGTGGGCGAAGCTCAAGAAGTACGAGCCGACCGCGGTGCCCGAGCCCCGCGGCGCGTCCACCGGGATGCACGTACCGGTCCGCGAGCGCTGCACGAGGTAGCCGTAGGGCAGGATCGTGCACTTCGCGAAACGTTCGGCCCAGGCGTCGAGCTCGGCCTTCCGATCGCGACCCGTGGCGCGCGCGTGCAGACCGATGCTACCCGCCACCGCCGCGACGTCGGGCGGCCAGGTTTCGCCGGGGTAGGTCTCCAGCATGCCGGTGGGCGACGCGAACATCCTGTGCGCCAGCTGTTCGGTGATTCGGTCGTGCAGGGCTGCGTGGCGGGTTTCGGGCTCCACGGAGCGCAACATCCCGAGACCGAGGTTCACGTAGCCGAGATAGGCATGCCCTTCGCCCGGGTTCATCTGCCGGGCGCCGTGGTGGCCGTACACGCTGGCGGCGTAGGCCAGCGTCGCTGGATCGACGAGTCGATCGGCGGCGAGGCGCATGGCGGGCAGGTAAGCGTCCTTCTTCTCGGGGTGATCGAGCACGATCTGACCGAGACCGAGCAGGGTCATCTGGTAGATGGCCACCGCGCTCTGTCCGTCGAAACGCAAGCGACCCGTCCGATAGAAGAGCGGTTCTTTCTGCTCGAGGATGCGACGCGCGAGCGAGTCCGCGAGGGCCGATTGGCGATCGACGTCGCCCGAATACCAAGCACGTGCGTGAAGGCCCGCGGCCGAACGCGGCACGATGGCCACGGCCGCGACGAACGCGCACACGAGCGTCGCGCTGCGCCCGAGGATCGATCGGCGTCGGGGCTCGGAGCTCACGCGGGATGCGTAGCACGCGGGCACCGAGACCGGGCATACTCCGGGCGATGCGCGCGCTTCTCCCGCTGATCGTGCCCTGGCTGTGCATGGTGCTCGTGGTGAGCACCGTGTACGTGCTCGAGCACCGGCGCATGCGCGCCCAAGCGGGATCCGCTCCCGACGGCTCGCCGCCGCGACGCGGACCGAATCTCCGCCTGCACCTGCCCCTCGTGCTCGTCTTGGGGCCGCTGCTCGCGTCGTGGTTCTTCTACTCGTCGCGTGGCCGAGCATTCGGCTTGTTTCTCGGCCTCGCGCTCAAGACCACGGTGCTCACGCTGGTCGTCGGCGTGGCCTGGCTCACGCGCAACTGGGTCCTCGCGTCGACGCTGTCGGCGGCCGAGCGCGCCTGCTTTCGCCAGGGCCCCCTCGCCGCGAGCGCTGACGCCGTGACGAACGAGGGCCCGTGCGGCGCGCTGGTGACCGCCTACGAGACCGGCGTCGTGTGCCTCGACGGCGACCGGCTGGTCGTGTGCGGGAAAGGACCCGGACTGCCCGTCGAGGTCGACGTGGATCACGACAAGGCGTCGCGCCTGCTCGGCCATCGCTGCAAACGTCGCGAGCTCTTCGCGTGCATGGGCGCCCTGGAGCGCGCCGGCGAGACCGAGCCTGCTCGCACCGAAGCGCGCGCCGGCGTCCGGGACGCCTGCTGCACCTTCTGGCGGGCCGACGTCTGCGAACAGTTCCTGCGCCGCGAAGAGTGCGCTCGCTGAAATCGCTGCCAAACGCAGTGACGGAGTTGGCCGTGTCCGAGCGGACGAGCTTCAATGCCACGACACCGTGCACGTCCGGAAAATACGCTTTCCCGCACCTTCGCAGAGGCCCGGCCTCTGGGCGCGCGTGCGCTCCCATGCCCGGGAGTTCGGGCCGAGCGTGTTCGTCTGCACGTTGAGCGTCGGGCTCATCGGGCACTCCTGCGCCGACGATCCGAAGCCGCAGCGCGCGAACGCGGACAGCGAGCCTTCGTTGCTCGCGACCTGGTTTGCGCCTCGCGAGGAGGCCAGGCCCGAAGCATCTGCGCCGGTCAAGAAGAAGACCAACCGACCGCGACGCCTACGGCGCGGACTGCGCCTGCCGAGCGAGGCTCGGGACGAGTTGGCGGTGATCGCGAGATCCGCTCCTCCCGCTCCGAACGGCGGAGAAACGCGCGAGCCCGAGCCCCCACGCGCGGAGCCTCCCCAGCCGGCGCGCGTAGCAGAAACCGCGCGCACCAGGTCGCGTGAGACAGCTTCGGACGACGAGGGGCCGACGCGGAACGCGAGCTTCACGCTTCCCGTCGCGAGCCCTCGAACCGAGTCGAGCCCTGCGCCGAGAGCGCCCGAGGCCGTGGCAGCTGCTCCCGCGTCCGACGCGAAGGGCGAGTTCGGTCCGCCGAGTCCACCGGCCTTGGCCTCGAGCGCGCCCGCCGAACCCACTCCCATCGGACCTCCCCCTCCGCCCGCAAGCGAGCGAACCCGCACGCTCGATTCCGTGAAGCCAGCCAGTCCATCTCGGGTCGCAGAAGTCCACGCCGCCGCGCCCGAGGCCACGCCTGCCGCCGCTGCGACCAAGGCCGAAGCGCACGTCGACGAGCCGAGCACGCCCATCGCTCCGCCGCCTGCGCCGCCGAAGCCCGTCGCTCCGCCGCCCTGCGCCGCCGAAGCCGTCGCTCCGCCACCTCCGCCACCGAAACCGGTTGTTCCACCTCCTCCGCCCCCACAGCCCGTCGCTCCTCCGCCTCCGCCACGAAGCCGGTAGCTCCTCCGCCTCCGCCAGCAAAGCCGGTTGCTCCGCCGCCTCCACCGCCGAAACCCGTCGCTCCGTCGCCTCCTCCACCGAAGCCCGTCGCTCCGTCGCGCCTCCTCCACCGAAACCGGTTGCTCCTCCGCCTGCGCAGCCGCTGCCCGTCGCTTCGCCACCGCAAGCTTCCGCTGCACCGCCCGCGCTTCCCGCGGCGAAGCCGGCTCTCCCCGCTCCTGCAGCGCAGAAGGCGAACCGGCCGAAGTGGAGCGAGCTTCGTCCGAACGTCCGCCGAAGCCCAAGCGCATCGATCGACCACGCCGCCCGGCACCCATGTCACCCAACGAGGCGGCGCACGTTTCCTCGCTGACGCCTGGGAACGCATCTCAGGCAAGCACGACCGAAAACGTGATCAGCGTGCTGTGGGGCCAGTGGGCACTCGAAACGGGACGCGGTCGCTGGATGGTCGACTACAACTACGCCGGCCTGAAGGGGCGCGCGCCCGACGGCGGCACGGCCAGCTGGTGGACGTGGGAAGAGGCCGATGCCGGCGCGTCGCGTGCGCGGTCGCTTCCGGAGCTACGAAGCTCAGGCACGGCGCCCTCGACTGCGTGGAGATGCTCGTGCGTCGCTACCCCATGACGCTCGCCGCCGCGCGGCGGCGGTGTGAACTTCATTCTCGAGCTGGATCACGGTGGGTTCACCGAACGCCCCGAGCACTACGTGCGCTCGGTGGCGAGCCTCGCCCGCGAGTTCAAGCGCGACGGCTACGCCGTGCTCTTCCGCGAGCCCTGAAGCACGCTTCAGCCGAGGTGCCGTCGCAGAAATTCGAGGGTTCGAGTCCAGGCGAGCTCGGCCGATGGAGCGTCGTGCCGGGGTCACCCGCTCGCATGAAGGCGTGACCTGCGTCGTAGAATTCCACGTCGAAGTGCGCGCCCCGGCCCCCTGGCGCGCGGCGGCTTGGACGCCGCGAACGCGCTCTTCGGTTGCCATGGGGTCTTTTGCGCCGTAGTGGCCCAAGATGGGCGCGGGCTCGGAATGATCGGCGTGTTCCGGACGCGGCAATCCGTAGAACGGAACGCACGCAGCCAGCTCGCCGACGTGACACGCGGCCGCGAGCGCAACCGCGCCGCCGAGGCAGAATCCCGTGATGCCCACCCGGGCGCTCCCACGACTCTTCAACTCGGCGACTGCCGCTTCGACCAGCGGGATCGCCTCGAGGGTCTTGAGCTCGGTGGCGAGCTGCATCGCGACCGCCGGATCACTCGTGACGCGTCCGCCGTAGAGATCGAGGGCGAGCGCGCGGAACCCCTCGGCAGCGAAGCGGTCGACGAGCGAACGCATGTCGTCGTTCAAACCCCACCACTCGTGGATCAGCACGAGTCCCGGCGCTCCGCCCGCGCTCGGCTCGCCGAGGGCGGCGCGCGTGCGTCCATTCCGAGTCTCGAGGTCGACTTCCTGGCTCATTTTTCCCTCCGCTCCTCGCTTTTTGAAAGTGATTATCAATAAACCCCGAACCGGTCCAGCGTGACCGGAGCCACCGTCCCGATGGGCGCGTCGTGTAGCATCCGGCCGCATGCGCATCGTGGTGGTGGTCGATCCGCCGGTCTTCAAGACGAGCCCCGTGGCGTGGCTCGAAGAAACCATGGCCGAAGGCGCGGCGAGCGTCGTGACCTTGCCGAAGCTCGATCCGCTGACGCGCGCACTCGGTCAAGCCTTCGAGGCCGCCGAGCCCACGGAAGACGGCTACTTGATCCTCGCCCGCGTGGGTACCGGGCACGCCAGCCAAACCCAGTGGAGCGAGCTCGGCATGCAGAAGCGCGTGAAGCGCCTCGAGCCGACGGAGGACCCCGCAGTCGAAGGCGCCATCGCCGAAGGTGCCGAGCACTTCGATCGCGGGGATTGGGAGAAGGCGCACCGCGCGTACAGCGTCGCCGACTCGCTCCTCGCGTGGGAGCACGGACCGCGTCGCGCCGAAGTACTCGTGTGCTTGGCAGCCATCGAGTCCGCCCGCGGCAATGCCGCGCAGGCGACTGCGCTCTACGATCGGGCGCTGGCGATCTTCCCAGACCACCAGGCCGCGCTCCGGCAACGCATCGAGCTCGCCCGCGCCGCCGACGATCGCGCGACGGCCGCCGCTCTCGGCCGCCGGCTGCTCCGCCGGGCCGAAGGCGGTGACGAGCGCGCGGAGCTGCTCTCGGCCATCGCCGACGATTCGCTCGCCGCGTGCACCGAGGCGCTGCGGCAAGCTCTCGAGCTTCGCCCCCGCGACTCGCGTTTGCTCGAACGGCTGCAAGCGAGCCTCGAAGCCGCCGGACGCTGGCGCGAGGCGGTCGACGCCAAGGTCTCGCTCTCCGAGACCATCCAGAGCCCCCGCGACCGCGCTCGGGCGCTGACCGCGGCGGCGGGCATGTGCGCACGCCGCACGAACGACGTGCCGCGCGCGGTGGCCCTCTACGAAGCCGCCATCGCCGACGACCCCTCGGCGCCTGGCGCGTTCGAGGCCATCGAGAGCGTGCTGCTCAAGAACGAGGACTTCGGCAACGTCCAGGCGGCCTACACGCGCCAACTCGAGCGCCTCATGGAGCGCGACGAGAAGACCGGCGCCATCGCCATCTTGGACAAGCTGTCCCGCCTTTCTGCCGAGCGGCTCGGCGACTCGCACGGCGCGATCTTGGCCCTGGATCGCTTGGTCGCGCTCGACCCGCACGACGTCGCGGCGCGAGGTCGCGTGGCAGCGTTGCTCGAGGCCAGCGGCGAGCTCGAGCTCGCGGCGCGCTGCCTGGAGAACGCCGCTGTCTTCGCGCCCACGCGCCCGGAGACGTTCCGGGAGCTGCAGCGGATTTGCCAGCGGACGGGCGACCTGGATCGCACCTACTCGGCTTGCGCCGTGCTCGTGCACCTCGGAGAGGCTGACCTCGACGAGCAAGAGATCTACCGGCGCCACGCACCGGAGACCACCTGCGCCCGACCGCCGCGCTCGACACCGCGGCCTTCGCCGAGCTCCAACCCGTCGAGCACGACGACGTCGTTTCGCGCCTCGTCCACGCCGTGGCGCCGGCCGCGATCCAGCTTCGCGTCGAGCAGCTCGTGGCCCAGAAGCGCCTGCCGGAGCTGCCCAAGAAGGAGCGCCAGGATCCCGAGAAGACCACGCTCACCGCAGTGCGGACCGTCGCCTGGACCGCTGCCGTCCTCGGCGTGCCCGTCCCCGACATCTACGTGAAGAGCGCGGACCTCCTCGGAGGCATCGCTCACCTTCCCGCCACCGACCCCGCGGTGATCTTGGGCAAGTCGCTCTTGACCGGTCGCTCCGTGCCCGAGCTCGTGTTCGCCATCGGACGCGAGCTCGCCTGTCAGAGGTTGACCTCGCGGCTCCTGACCTTCTACCCCACCCTGCCCGAACTTCGCGCGCTCCTGGTAGCCGCCGTGGCGCAGGTCGTACCGTCGAGCCTGCCGTCCGACGCCATCTTGTTGCGAGATGCGCTCCGCCCGAAGCTCCAATCGGCCCGCCTCGCCGAGCTCGAAAGCGCGGTCGCTGCGTTGGAAGAACGCGGCGGTCGCCTGGACCTCAAGCCTTGGATCCGCGCCGTGGAGCTCACCTCGTGCCGCGCGGGGCTGCTCGCCTGTGGCGACATCACCACCGCTGCGCGCATGCTGGCGGTCGACGGCCGAGTCGTGGGAGGACTCTCGGCCGCCGACCGCGTTCGCGATCTGATCCCGTTCTCGATTTCTGCGAGTTGCGCCAAAGTGCGGAGAGCCATCGGCATCGGCGTCACGCCGATTCGGGGCAGCTCGCCGCCGCCCGCGCTCAGCTGATGATCCCGCGCAGCGTCTCTTCGAGCCCGATGTCGCCGCGCACGAGCTGGGCCTTGCCGCCTTCCCAGGCGACCTTGCCCGCGTTCAGCGCGCCGGTCATCTCCACGTAGAGATCGGCCACGTCGCTCGATGCGCCCATGCCCATCAGGGCCTGCTTCATCGCCTCGAGCGGCACGCTCACGGCCTTCAGGTCCTTCTTGGCCACCTTGCCGATGAGCCGCGCCGTGTCTTCGAGCGAATACTCTTCGGGTCCCGCGAGCTCGATGGTGCGCGTCCCGCTCTTCACGGGTTCGAGCAAGAGCTTGGCCGCCATGCGCCCGATGTCCCGGGTCGCGACCTGCGAGAACTTCAGATCTTGGCTGAGTCCGTTGTAGAGCGCGCCGGCCTCGAGCGCGCCAGGGATGCTCGCAGCCCAGTTCTCCTGGAAGTAGGCAGCGCGGAGGAAGGTGCTCGGCACACCTGAAGCCGCGAGGCCGCGCTCGATGGGGTTCAACGAAGCGATGGGACCGGTGCCTGCTTCGTGCTGTGCCCCCACCGAAGACAGCAACACCACGTGGGCCGGGCGCGCGGCCTTCACGGCGTCGACGATGCCTTGGGCGAAGGCCTTGCGTCGCTCGGCGAAGCCCGTCTCGGTCCAGCCGAACGGTGGCAGCAAGAGGTACGCGCCCGCCGCGCCGCGCAACGCCTGGGTGAGCGCGTCGACGTTCTCCAGATCCACGCTCGACACCTCCGCCCCGCGTTCGGCGAAGCGCGCGGCCTTCTCGGCGCTCCGGGCCAAGACCCGCACCTTCTGTTTCGCGCCCAGCAACGTCTCGGCCGCGACGGCCCCCGTCCTCCCGGAAACTCCTGCGATGACGAACATGGATCCTTCTCTCCTTCTCAGGGCCTCGGCCCCGACGACCACGAGCATGGGGTCGGCACGATAATCCAGCCAATCGATAGTTCTGATTGATATGATGCATGGGATGAATATCGCGGCCCTCGACCTGAACCTCCTGGTCGTGCTCGAAGCGCTCCTCGTCGAGAAAAACGTGACCCGCGCCGCGCGCCGCATCGGGCTCTCGCAGCCGGCGACGAGCCACGCACTCGGGCGGCTGCGGGAGCTGTTCGCCGACCCGTTGTTCCTGCGCACGCCGCGGGGCATTCGCCCGACGGCACGCGCGGAGGAGCTTCTGCCGCTGGTCAGCGACGCGCTCGTCGCAGTGCGCCGAACCTTCGAATCGCCGAGCCAGTTCGTCCCCGAAGCGAGCGATCGCACCTTCAACGTGCTCATGGCCGACCAGGGTTCGTTCCTGATCCTTCCCGGGCTCCTCGACGCGCTCGGCCGCGAGGCACCCCGTGCATCCATCGCGGTGCGTCCGCTCGCGCTGCGCGACGTGGAGCCGCCGCTCGCCGACGGCACCCTCGACCTCGCCATCGGTCCCTTCACCGACGGACGCCCGAGCCTGCACCGTCAGGCGCTCATCCACGAGCGCTTCGTGTGCGTCGCTCGCAAAGGCTCGCCGGCGGCGCGCGGCAAGCTCGACCTCGAGCGCTACTGCCGGCTCTCCCACGTGCTCGTCACCCCGAGCGGTCAGCCCGGGAGCTTCGTCGACACTCGCTTGGCCGAGCTCGGACGTCGACGTCACGTTGCGCTCTACGTTCCGCAGTTTCTGGTGGCCCCCCACGTCGTCGCGCACACGGATCTGGTCTGGACCGCGCCCGAGCGCA
>JAXLYN010000038.1:0-103081 GCA_046351435.1 Polyangiaceae bacterium | reverse complement strand
TTAACGGCGGGTTTGCCGAGCATCGCTTGGAATGGCAACGTCTTCGGCGTCGCCTGGGGAACTGACGGCCCTGGCATCTACTTCCGCGCCTTCGATAGCGCGGGCGTCCCACAGGGCCCGGCCACGAAGATCCACAATGCCAATGCCCAAACATGGGTTGCCATCACTGCCGCTGGCTCAGACTTCCTGGTGGCCTTCGGAAACTACGCACCTCCGACCGGCAATAGGTTCTATTCCGCGCGAGTCACGTCGGCTGGCGGCCTAGTCGGCGGCGCAGCAAACGACATTACGACGGCGACCGGCCGGATTACCCAGCCGATGCTTGTGCCGTTTGGCACGAGCTTCCGAGTGTTCTGGAGTGATGACCGCTCGGGGAAGTACGCGATCTACTCTCGCGCGCTCGACCCTCAAGGTCTGCCGTTGGCTGCCGAAGTGGGAATCCCCAACGGCCAGAAGGATGCGAGCTTTTGGTCTGCGACCGCCGTCGCCGGAGGCTTCGTGCTCGGCTACTCCAGCTTCGAAGCCCCAGCGTCGAGCTTTCTTGCGCGCATCGATGGAGGAGGCGCGCCGACGGGCACAACAGCGGTGGTGGGCCCGTCCTCGGAGAACCTTCCAGCGGTCGCCTGGGACGGCGCGCGGCTCGGCGTCCTGACCGGGGACGAGTTTCAACTCCGAGACGCCCAACTCGCAATGCTCGCGAAATTCCCATTTTGGACTCCAGGCACCAATGGCATCCGATACCCGAGCTTGTTTGTGAGCCCAGGCAGAGTCTTTGGGGCCGCTTCCACCTCGGGGGGACAGCCTCAACTGCGATTGTTCGGTGACTTGGGTTGCGACGCGCCGTAGACGCGCTCGGCGCTCTTCTGAGGCCGCCAACGTCAGTCGGGAACTCGAGCGCAACGGCGGAGTGCCCATCAATGGTCAGAGCTTGGTTAGGTGCATGTCGAGCACGAGGTGGGTGTCACTACGCTCAAGGACCGGCCTACGTCGTCAAACGCATGAACGAGGACTCCCTCGAGGCCGACTGATGCAGGGCGAAAAGTCACGTCGCGCGAGGCGGCTCGCGAAAGACCTGTTCTCGATGCCACCTGATGAAGTCGGGCTGCGGCAACACATGGCCCTGGGTCGGCGTGACGAGCGGGCGGCCGCAAAGATCGATCAGCCAATCTTGCACGCGGCTTCCACCACAGAGGTGCTCGGAGACCAGGACGCGCCCGTCCTCGCCGACCCCCAATGCGCCCGCGTCGAGGGCCTTGTGATGCAGCGAGCAGAGGCACAGCCCGTTCTCCTCGATGCCGGGACCGTCGAACGCGTGCCACTGGACGTGGGCGGCTTCGACCCCGAAATCTGCTCGGCCGAGGCGTCCGTCGAATCCGCACATCGCGCAACGCCGCTCGTAGATGCGCAGAATCAGCTCGCGGAAGTCGGCGTCGCGAGGTCGCCGGCGATCAGTCTCGGCCCGGTAGGGCATGCCGACAGCGTCCAAGATGTCCTCGTGCAAGGTCGGCGGGAAGCTCCGTTCGAGCAGGCGCGCTGCGATCTCGTTGACCAAGGAGGGTCGAGCGGTCAGGACAGACTCGATCTCCGGGAGCAGGCGCCCCGCTGCTCGCTCGTGACGGAGCCGCGACACGGGCACGTCGTGACTGCTGTTCTCGAAAGCGGCCAAGTCGGTGCCTTTCGCCGACTCCACCGCCCAGACTCTGTCCGAGCGCAGCCGCCAGAACGGATACTCCGGGTGCTTCGCTCCCGGCGGACCGAAGTCCTCGAGCAGGTGCAGGAGCTTCTCCTCCACCTCCGAGAACTCGATCGGACCGGCGTCGCCGCGCTGGAGCCTGGCCAGGACGAGCAGGAGGAGCAGGGGCTTGTGCGGCGCGCGGCCGTGCTTCCCGGTGAAGCAGCGGATGCTGTCGAACGCTTCGAGCAGCGTCGTCTCGGTCCAGGCGTCGTTGGTCAAGCCGTGGGTCAGGCTACCATCGGAGGGCGACCTGAGACGCCCCCAGCGCGACCCCCCAACAAAGGGTCGCGCCGGAACCACGCCGAAGTCTCGCGAGCAGAGTTTCGGGGCAGTCTCGAGGCGACGCTCACCCTGCGTCGCTCAACTACTCAGGATCATTCAGTGCGAAGGAGAGGACTTGAACCTCCACCCTATTACTAGGACTGGAACCTGAATCCAGCGCGTCTGCCAGTTCCGCCACCTTCGCGAGGGGCCGCGGATCTAGCCCAGCGGGGCCCCGCGGCGCAAGCAATCCGTGATCTGCCCGGAAATCCGGGGTTCCTGCTAGCTTCCTCGCGTGCGTCGCGGGTTCGTCGTTGCGCTCTTGCTCGCGGGGT
The DNA here is from genome assembly GCA_046351435.1 of Polyangiaceae bacterium. Taxonomy (GTDB): domain Bacteria; phylum Myxococcota_A; class Polyangia; order Polyangiales; family Polyangiaceae; genus JADJKB01. The sequence goes on along the minus strand of JAXLYN010000038.1, from coordinate 100,750 downwards.
GCGCTCCCAAGTTCGAGCCGCACGGGTCGGTGCGCATCGACAGCGTTCCGTTCGAGCCGGTGAAGTGTCACGTGCTGCCGAGCGGCGGCATCCAGCTCTACGACGCGGTGGGGCAAAAGCTCGAGCTCGCGCTGCCGCCGATGCGACTCGATGCGTTTCGCCAGATCCGCGGGACGCCGAGCGTGACGTTTCTGAAGAGCGGCGCGCCAGGGGTGAGCGTGGGTGCGTGCGGTGAGCTCGTGCTCACGGGCGAGGGCTACCACGGCGGTGGGCGGCGGGCGGCGAGCGGGAGCGTGAGCCTCGATTGCGCTGGGCCGCCGCGGGTCGAGGCTCGGCTCGAGTTCCAGGGCTGCTTCTGAGCCTGCGTCAGACCCCGGCCTTGGGCTTGGGCTTCGGCTTGGCGGGCGCGGTCGTCGGGTGCAGCTTCTTGGGCTTGTGAGCGACGGCCTTGGGCTTCGGCTTGGGCTTCGACTTGGCTTTGGGCTTGGGCTTCGGTTTGGCCTTGGCGATCTTGGGTTTTGGCTTGCCCGGCTTCGCGTGGGCCTTCGACTTGTGGCCGCCGTGCATGGCCTGAGCGGCGGCTTTCGCGACGTTGTGCTTCATTCCGTGCGCGTTGGCCGGGGCCTTTGCGTCGGGCTTCGCGTCGGGCTTCGCGTCGGGTTTGGGTTCGGGTTTCGGCTCGGGCTTCGAAACGTCGGTGCCGCCCTCGGGTGCGGGGGGCGCGCCCTGCGCGAGCACCGAGGTGGTGAGCGTGAGCCAAGCGACGATGGCGCGAATGGAAAGCCGTCCCATATCCCTCTCGTGTGGAGAGCCATCCCACGATCCCGGGCCGCGCGCAATCGACGGGGGGAAAGCGGGGAATGTGCGGAAAGTAGCGGGCTCCCGCGCGGCTTGCGGGGGGAGAGCTTCGGGGTACTCTCCGGGCTTCCATCATGAAGGCGAGCGCGCTCTCTCGGCTCCACGCTCCTTCGCGCATCTGGTTCGAAGAGGCGCTCGGGAAGCCGACGAAGGTGCAGCGCGAAGGCATGGTGCCGATCTGCGAGGGCCGCTCGGCGCTCCTGCTCGCGCCGACGGGCTCGGGGAAGACGCTGGCAGCGTTCCTGGCTGCGCTCGATCGGTTGGCGTCCTCCGAGGAGCCACCGAAGAAGGAACGGCTCCGGGTCCTCTACGTTTCGCCGCTGAAGGCGCTGGCCGTCGACATCGAGAAGAACCTGCGCGCGCCCATCGCCGGCATCCGTGCGGTGAGCGCGCGGCTCGGTGAGGCGCACCGCGAGATCGCCGTGGCGGTGCGCACGGGCGATACGCCGGCGCGGGAACGTGCCCAGTTTTCCCGGGCGCCGGCCGACATTCTGATCACCACGCCCGAGTCGCTCTACCTGCTCCTCACCAGCGAAGCGCGGACGCGGCTGGCCAGTGTCGAGTGCGTGATCGTCGACGAGATCCACTCGCTCGCGGGCACGAAGCGCGGCGCACACTTGTTCTTGTCGCTGGAGCGGCTCGAGGCACTGCGGCCGGCGGGGAGACCGCTCCAGCGCATCGGGCTTTCGGCGACGCAGCGGCCGCTCGATCGCATCGCGCGGCTGCTCGGTGGCGGGACGTTGCGCGGCGATGCGTGGGTGCCGCGGCCCGTCGAGATCGTCGACGCGTCGGAGGGCAAGGTGCTCGACCTCAGCGTGGAGGTGCCCATCGAAGACATGGCGCGGCTCGGTGCGCCGGCGAGCGCGGACGGGGAGCCGGGCGAGGCGTCCATCTGGCCGTCGATCCATCCGCGGCTCGTCGAGCTCGTGCGTGCGCATCGCTCGACCATGATCTTCGTGAACAGTCGGCGGCTCGCCGAGCGGTTGGCGGGGGCGTTGAACGAGCTCGCGGGCGAGACGCTGGCGCTGGCGCACCACGGCTCGGTGGCCAAAGAGAAGCGCAAAGACATCGAAGATCGGCTGAAAAGCGGCAAATTGCCGGCCATCGTGGCGACGAGCTCCCTCGAGCTCGGCATCGACATGGGCGCGGTCGACCTCGTGATCCAAATCGAGGCTCCGCCGTCGGTGGCGTCCGGGATCCAGCGCATCGGTCGCGCAGGGCACCAGGTCGGCGCGCCGTCGCGCGGCATCATCGTGCCGAAGTATCGAGGCGATCTCTTGGCGTCGGCGGCCGCGGTGCCGCGCATGACCCGCGGCGAGGTCGAGCTGACCAAGGTCCCCGAGAACCCCCTCGACGTGCTGGCGCAGCAAGTCGTGGCCATGGCCAGCGTCGAACGCGTGGGCGTCGACGAGGTGTACGAGCTCGTGCGTCGCGCGTCGCCGTTCTCGGCGCTGCCGCGGGAGTCGTTCGAGGGCGTGCTCGACATGCTCTCGGGTCGCTATCCGTCCGACGAGTTCGCGGAGCTCCGGCCGCGGCTCACTTGGGATCGCGTGGGCAAGACTTTGAACGCGAGGCGTGGGGCGAAGCGGCTCGCAGTGGTGAACGCCGGCACCATCCCGGACCGCGGGCTCTTCGGCGTGTTCCTGGCGGGCACCGAAGACAAGCCCGTGCGCGTCGGCGAGCTCGACGAAGAGATGGTGTTCGAGTCGAGACCCGGCGACGTGTTCGTGCTCGGCGCGTCTTCGTGGCGCATCGAGGAGATCACCCACGACCGGGTGCTCGTGACTCCGGCGCCCGGGGAGCCGGGGCGCATGCCCTTCTGGCACGGAGATCGTCCCGGTCGATCGGCGGAGCTCGGCTACGCCATGGGGAGTCTCGTGCGCGAGCTCGCCGAGCCCGGGAACGACGTGGCGAAGCGGCTCGTCAGCGAGCACGCCCTCGACGCGCGCGCGGCCAAGAACCTCGGTGCCTACGTGACCGACCAGGCCGAAGCCACGGGGCACGTGCCGAGCGATCGCAGTCTCGTCATCGAGCGCTTCGTGGACGAGGTGGGCGACCACCGCGTGTGTCTGCTCTCGAACCTCGGCACGCGCGTGCTGGCGCCCTTGGCACTCACGCTTTCGGAACGCTATCGCGAGGCCACCGGCGCCGAGATCGAAGCGGTCTGGTCCGACGACGGCATCGTGTTTCGTTTTCCGGAGAGCGACGAGCCTCCGGATCTCGTGACCCACCTGCCGCTCGCCGACGAGGTTTCGGATCTCTTGGTGAAGAGCTTGGGCCAGAGCTCGGTGTTCGCGGCGCGGTTCCGGGAGAACGCCGCGCGGGCGTTGCTCTTGCCGCGGAGGCATCCGGGCCGGCGGAGCCGCTCTGGGCTCAGCGCAAGCGCGGCCGACCTCTTGTCGGTGGCGGCGCGCTACAGGAGCTTCCCGATCTTGCTCGAGACCTATCGCGAGTGTCTGACCGACGTGTTCGACGTGGCGGGTCTCGAGGAGTTCTTGCGCCGGATCGAGTCGCGGCGCATCCGCGTGCACACGGTGGACGCGTCGGGCATCGCCGTTCGCGGCGGCGCTGCTCTTTTCTTACGTGGGGAACTTCATCTACGACGGCGACGCGCCCCTCGCCGAGCGCCGCGCGCGGGCGCTGTCCATCGACCACGCGCAGCTCCGGGAGCTCCTCGGCGAGGCCGAGCTCCGCGAGCTCTTGGATCCGGAGGCCATCGAGGCGACCGTGGCCGAGCTCGGGCGGCTGTCGCGTCCGGTGGATTGTCACCCGGACGCCCTGCACGATCTCCTGCTGGCTCTCGGCCCGCTCTCCGAGACCGAGCTCGCGCGGCGGGTCGCGCCGAACGACGAGCTCGGGCGCGTGCTCCGCCGAGCTCCGCGACGAAGCGCCGCGTGTTCGAAGTCGGCGTGGCAGGCGAGCGCCGGCTCGCGGCGGCCGAGGACGTAGCGCAGCTCCGGGACGCGCTGGGCGTCGTGCCGCCGCTCGGCGTGCCGAGCGCGTTCCTCGAAGCCGTGAGCGATCCACTGCTCGATCTCGTGAGTCGCTACGCGCGGACCCACGGCCCCTTTGCAGCGAACGGCGTGGCCGGCGCGCTCGGGATTGGCGTCGCTCCGGTGCGGGATGCGCTCTCGCGGCTCACGGCGGCCGGGCGCGTCGTCGAAGGCGAGCTCCTGCCGGGCGGCAGTGGGCGCGAGTTCTGCGACGCCGAGGTGCTCCGGAGCATCAAACGACGCTCGCTGGCGAAGCTCCGCCAGGAGATCGAGCCGGTGGACGCGACGACGCTCCGTTTCCTCGCCGAGTGGCACGAGCTCGGGCAGCGGGCGTTCGGACCGGATTCTCTGGCGACGGTGATGGAACGCTTGCAGGGGGCGCCGCTCGTGGCGTCCACCCTCGACGTGGAGATCTTGCCGGCGCGCCTTCAGGGCTATTCCCCGCTGCTGCTCGATCAGCTCACGGCGAGCGGCGAGCTCCTGTGGCGCGGGCTCGAGCCCGTCGGCGATCGCGACGGGCGCATCGCGTTCTACTTCGCGGATCAGTATCGGCGGCTGGCCCCGCCAGCGCGACCGGTGGAGGGCGCGCTGGCCGAGAAGGTCCGCGCCGAGCTCGAGCGCCGCGGCGCTTCGTTCTTCCAGATCTGGTGAGCGCGGTGGGGCGTTTTCGGCGGACGTGCTCGGCACGCTTTGGGACATGGTCTGGGCGGGCGAGGTGACCAACGACACTTTGGGTCCCTTGCGCTCTCGGCTCGCCGAAGATCGCGACAAGGGGCGGCGCCAGCGCATCGCGACTCGGCGCTCGCACCGGCTGGGGCCTCCGGGGAGCGAGGGCCGCTGGTCGCTCTTGCCCGCGGTTTCCGGCGAGAGCGAGACCGAACGACGCCTGGCGTTCGCCGAGTGCCTGCTCGAAAGACATGGCGTGCTCACGCGCGAGGCCGTGCACGCCGAGGGGCCGGCGGGCGGGTTCTCGTCGGTGTACGACGTGCTGAAAGCCATGGAGGAACGCGGTCGGGTACGCCGCGGCTACTTCGTGGCCGGACTCGGCGGCACGCAGTTCGCGAGGCCGGGGGCCGAAGACCGTCTGCGGAGTCTGCGCACACCGAGCGCGCGACCGAAGACCTGGCTCCTGTCGGCGACCGATCCGGCGAGTCCGTTCGGGAGCACGGTACTTTGGCCCGAAACGCCCGCGCTCGAGCGCCCGCTGCGGATCGGAGGCGCGAGCGTCATCGTGTTCGACGGCAAGCTCGTGGCGTATCTCGCGCGCGGCGACGCGCGGCTCACCACGTTCTTGAGCCCCGAAGAGCCCGCGCGTTCCCTGGAAGCGCGGGCCGTCGCCCGGGGGCTCTTCGAGCTCTTCGCACGGGGCCGTCGCGCGCTCGTCATCGGCGAGATCGACGGCGGGGCTCCGGAGACCGCATTCGTGGCTCGATTCCTGCTCGATGCGGGCTTCACCCGCGCCAGCCACGGCCTCTTCGCGCGAGCGGCCGGCCAGGCCCAGCGTGAGCTCGGCGATCCGGCGTGAGCGAGCCCGGGATCGGCTGAACGCGATCAGGGCTCGCCGCCGAGCCGCGCGCGGAGCGCCTCGGCCTCGGTCGCGAGCTCGTGGGGCCGTGCGTGCTCGAGCAAGGCCCGCGCGCGAGCGAGGCCGCGCCGCGCCTCGTCGGCCTTGCCGCGGGCCCGGGCGAGCTCGGCGCGGCGTTCCAGGAGCAGCGCCGCCAAGACGACCTTGTCCCCGTTGCCGATGATGAGCGCCGCCGAACGCGCGTCGAAGCGCTCGATGCCCCGTGGCAGCGCCAAGGAGTTTTCGGCCTCCGCGAGCTCCTGCTCTGCCTCTTCGAGCTTCGACTCCTTCAGCTTGCCGAGCGCTCGCGCGAGCGCCTCGGCCACCTGGGCGATCAGCCGCCCGATGTAGTCCTGGCGAAGCACTCGCGAGAGAGTGCTCCGCCAGGAGAGCTCGCGCAAGCTCGGGTTTCACCACTGCCCGTCGCGCACGAGGTGCTTGGCCAGGAGATAGAGCTTCTTCACGGCGCCGGGCTCGACGCTGTCGTCGTCTTGGAGCGGCAGCGTGCTCTTGTCGGCGTCGAGCTCGCGCACGCTCTTCACATTCTTCAGCGCTGCCTGTCCCTGGAGCGTGCCGTAGCTCTCGTCGTAGAGCTCGAACCACGGCAGCCCGTGGCGTCGATACTCTTTGGCCGTGACCGGTGACTCGGGCGGCTTCTCCCCCGTGATTTCTCGCCAGAGCTCGCTGTTCACGATGTGGACGAAGGTCCGCGCCGTCTGGTTCGGATCCCAGCTCTCGATGCCGTGCGGATCGGGGTAGACCTTCTGCTCCATGCTGCCGCCCGCGGCGAGGCCCATGGAGCCTGCGCTCGACGCGCGCCCGCGCGGCGCGGCCGTTGCGCGGTACGGGCCGCCGCCGAACGGACCGGCGCTGGGCGCGCACGCCATGGGCGGAGGCGGAGCTCCGGGCGGAGCGCCGAGCGCACATTCCGTCTCGTAGAGCCCGTGGCTCGAACAGCGGGGGAGGGGAGGCCGCGGGAAGCGGCCCGCCTTGGGCGCGAAGACCTTGATCTGGATGCCGCCGAAGCGCTCTTCGCCGGTGACCTGGCCCTCGACGGTGTAACCCATGCCGAGCGGCATCGCGACGAATTGGCGGATCTTGCCGTTGCCGACGGCGATGCCGTCGAGCCACGGCTGGGGCGGTGCGACGAGATAGTCTTGCGGATCCTCGTGCAAGCTCTCGCTCCAGCTCTTGCCCGTGATCGCACAAACCTTGCCGACGGCGATCTTCAGGGCGTGAGGAGCGAGGCTCCCGAACGAGAGCCACATGGCTTCGCGCTGGTACATCGGCAAGAAGATCCCGCCCTGCTCCACCCACTCGGCCGGAACGCGATCTCGATAGTCGTCGACGCGACGCACGGGGAACGCGCCGAGGCCGGGCGGGAGCGCGTACGTCCGGCCGTCGTCCGGGATGCGCAGCGTGCGTTGGAATCGAATGCTGAAATCGTCGCCGAACGAGACACAGTCGTTTTTCACCTTCACGTCGAGCTTCATCGGGATCTCCTTGGCGACCGTTCGTCGCCTTCGTGGAGGTGGACGGGGGCCGATGCCGGGCTGTCACGGGCTCTCGCTGTTGGACGTGGAAGTCGCGAAAACCAAAGGGGAAATCCATGTGCTGTGCCGGGGCGTGTGACAGAATCGGCCGCCGATCGTCTAGTGGCGAGGTGGACGCTCCGTCCCCCTCCCGCACGCTCCTCGGCTTCGTCGCTCAGGGGGACCTCCGCGCGGCCGGCGAGTGGCTCGTGGCGAACCACGCGCGGGACGTGATCGGGCTCTGCCGCAGCATGGTGCGCGAGCGCGATCTGGCCGAGGACCTCGCGCAGGACGTCTTCTCTCAGGCGTTCACGAGCCTCCGGGCGTTTCGCGGTGAAGCGAGCCCGCGTACGTGGCTCCTCACCATCGCTCGCAACCGCTGCATCGATCATCTGCGGCGCGTCCGGAGCGAGCCCTGGGACGACGGCGGTGACGAGAGCGAGCCTGATCGATTCGCCGACGACGCCCCGCTCGCCGTGGAGCTCCTCTCCCAGCGCGGCGACGTCGGTGCTGCTCTCGCCGAGCTCGCCGAAGGAGAGCGCGCGCTCGTCGTGCTGCGCTTCCGTCACGGTCTCGAATATCCCGAGCTCGCCAGTGTGTTCGGGCTGCGCGAGGGCACGGTGCGCATGCGGCTCTCACGCGCGCTCTCGAAGATGCGCGACCACCTCGAAGCTCGCGAGGGCCAGGCCGAGCTCGCCGAAAGCGAAGCCCCTCTGGCTCCGCGGGGACGCGCCGCGGCACCGCCCTTGGTTCCTGCGCCGGCGCGCGCCCGGATCGCGCCGCCTGGGCCGGCCGCGCCGCCCGCTCCTGCGTCTCGGCCGTCCATGGGAGGAATGCCGCCTCCCGGGGCTCCGCCCCTGGTCGGCCCTCCTCCTCCGCCGGCCGCGTTCGGTGGGCCGCCTGCACCCGGCGCGGCGCCTCCGCCACGCCGCCGCTCGGCGCGCCGATGGCCGACGATGCGTCCCCCTGCCGCCGGGCACACCGCCACCTGCGCGGCACCGGCGCCTTCGAGCTCGACCGGCGCTCCGCCAGCCGCGCGCGGCGCGGGGTGTGGAGCGCGTGCTCGGCGCGTTCGGGCGCGGCAGGCCGCCCGAGGCACCGGCAACGAGCGAAGCCGCGCCGCTCCCGGGCGGAGAGCGGCTCGCCCCCGAAGAGACGCTGGTCAGCCCGAGCTTGAGCGCGCGGCTCGCGTCGCTGCTCGAGCGCTTGCCGGGTCGCTGACGCTCAGCTGAGGAGCGCGCTCGCGCGGCGAAACTCGCTCGGTGTCTTGCCGACGTAGCGTTTGAAGACGCGCACGAACGCGTCCTCGGAGGCGTAGCCCACCGACGCGGCGAGGGCGGCGGTGCTCATGTCCGTCGTGCGCATCAGATCCGCGGCCGCGGTGACGCGAAAACGCGCCAGGTAGCGAGCGGGGGGCTCGCCGACCAGCTCGGAGAAGCGCTGGTAGAAGCGCGTGCGGCTGAGGCCCACGGCCTGAGCCAGGCTCTCCACGCTCCAATCGTCGCCGGGTCGATCGTGGACCAGCCCGAGCGCGCGGCCCACGTGGGGATCACGGAGCGCAGAGAACCAGCCGTCGCCGTCATTCCCGCTGGCGAGGCATTGCTTCATCACCCGCGCGAAGAGCACGTCCATCAAGCGCGCGACCAAGGTCGCGCTGCCCGGTGATGCGTCTTGGAGCTCGCGGTCGAGCAGCGCCAGCGTTTGAACGAACCAGTCCGAGAGCGCGGCGTCGCCGCGCACGACCAGCATCTTCGGCAAGAGCGGAGCGAGCGTGCCGGCTGCGTCGCGCTCGAAGCGGAACGCGCCGCAGAGGAGCGAGGTCTCTTCGCCGCGGCCCCCGAAACGCAAGATGGGCACGCCCGGTCGCTCGCTGGCGATGGAGCGGATGGGCACGGCAGGCCGCTCCAGATCCGTCGCCAGCACGTGGGGTGAGCCCTGAGGAAAGAGCACGGTGTCGCCGCGCTCGAGGGCGGTGGCTTCGGCGGCTCCGTCGGCGCGCACGAAGCAGGCGCCGCTGGCGACGACGTGGAAGATGGGGCGAGCCGAGCCTTCGGTGCGCACTGCCCACGGGTGAGTGAGCCACGCGCGCGAGACCACGCTGCTCGCCACGCGTAGGGAGTCGAGGACGCTCGGGTGCATCGCGTGAACCGAGTATGCGCCCCGTTTGCAGGAGTTTCAGGGCCATTTCGCGCGCAAGGACGTTCGGGCGGATCTGCGGAACGAATGGCCGGTCCGAGGGGACCCGCTGGCGCTTACTTCTCAGCACACGGAGGATGACGATGACGACGAAGTGGTGGCTCGGGTGCTCGATCGTGGTGGGTTCGCTGGCTCTCGTGGGTTGCGGAGACGACGGCGGGGACGGCGGCAGCGGCGGCGCCGGCGGCGGTGGGACCGGCGGTACGGCCGGCAGCGGGGGCGGGTCGGGCAGCGGCGGAACCGCCGGCACGGGCGGCGCGGCGGGCAGCTCCGGGAGCGGCGGCAGCGCCGGCAACTCGGGCAGCGGAGGCACCGGTGGCGCGGCGGGCGGCGAGCTCCTCGCGCTGGTGCGAGGCACCCTCTTCACGACGGACATGGTCGCCGCGCAGGCGAAGCACGACGCGCTGGCTTCGGGAGGCGAAGCGGCGGCGAAGTCCCAGGGCGACGTCGCCCACGACGTCGGGCTCGGAACGACGCTGCTCGGCACCACGGAGAACGCGTTCCTCGGCATCGATCGCTGGACGGCGGGCAGCAACCCCGCTGCGTTCTACGGCAACGCGGACTTCCAGGCCGCGTTCGCCACGCTGTTCTCGGGGGCGCCGACCCTCGAGATCTTCCAGGCTCCGTCCGGCTGGCACACCTGGGGCAACCTGGACGCGGCCGACAGCGCCGACCCGCACTACTTCGTGGTCGTCCGCGGCAAGCTCGCCAAGGACGCGGCGGGTACGCAACCGAATCACGACGCGCTCGCGGCGCAAGGCGAGCCTCAGGCCAAGGCGGCGGGCGACGTCGCCCACGTCGTCTACCTCGGCGCGCAGGATCCGAAAGAGTTCCTGGCCATCGATCTCTGGACCAAGTCCGACGCCATGGCTCAGGTCTACGGCGATCCGGATTTCCAGAAAGCGTTCGGTGCGCTGTTCGAAAGCGCGCCGAGCTTGGCCGTGTACCAGTCGACGAAGTTTCACCAGTGGTGAGAAGGAACGGGAGGACCAACGATGGCGAATCTAGGGAAGAACACGAAGCTCACGATCGCGAAGCGGCACCGCGAGGCCGTGCGACGCACGTTGACCGAAGGTCTGGGGCTCGCCGCGAAGCCCGGCCCGAGCCCCGACTTCGATTTGTTTCCGCTGGGAAATGGCGGAATGCTCGGTGTGGCCTTCGTGGCCGATGCCGAGGCGTTGGACGACGCCGTTCAGGAGAGGGGAGCTTGGCTCGAGTTCGAAGTGGACGCCGTGGACGCGGCGACCGCGCGGCTCAGCGCCGCCGGCGCGCGCCGTGTCGACTACCACGACAAGAACCACCCGTACTTCCAGCTGCCTGGCGGGCCCGTGTTCCGGCTCAGTTCAGCGTGACGTTGACCTGGGTCGACTGCCCGGAGGTGACCGAGATGAGCTTCACCACGGGAGCGTAGGGCGTCTTGGTGACGGTGAGCTCCCAGCTCCCGGCGGGCACGGCAGCGAAGTTGTAGTTGCCGGTGCTGTTCGTGGTGGTGTTGAAGAGACCGCGGTTGATGGTGACCGCGGCATTCTGCACCGGCTGGGAGCTGCCGTCGACGACCTGACCGAGCACGATGCCGTTGCCCGGATCCGCGCCGAGGCGCACCTGGTAGTGGCCCGCCTGCTTGGTCAGGTAGCCCTGGGTGTCCATCGACACGACGTGCAGGATCCAGATGCCGTCCTGCAAGTTGCTGAGCAGGAGCTGCTTCTGGCTGATGTTCACGAAGGTGTTCGCCTTGGTCGGCACGGTGTTCGCGTACTTGTCGAGCACGTAGTACGCGCCCACCAAGTTCGAGTCGGTGACCGGGAACGTCCAGGTGTAAAACACATTGTGATTCGCCGACCATTGCGTGGTCGGATGGCTCGACGAGGCCACGGTCGGTGGGGTGGTGTTGAGGCCGAGCTTGAACCAGCCCTGGATCGTGCCGACGACCGACGCCGAGTCGACGGGCACGATGTGGAAGTAGTTCGAGCCGGCCGAAAGGGAGCTCCGCGGAACTTGCAGCGTCTCGGTGGCCAAGAACTGCGCGTTGCCCGGGTTCGGCACGGTGCTCTGGCTGGCGTTGGTCAGCTGGTAGTAGCCCTGCGCGGACGCGAACGGCTTGTTCCACGACACGGTCAGGTTCGCGAAGTCGTCGTTGTAGACGAGGTCCGAGTCCGGGTGCGACGTGGAGGTGATGGTGAGCGGAGGCAAGAGGCCTTCGCTCTTCACGCCGGTCACCGATCCGGTGATGCTCTTGGTGGAGCCGTAGAGGAGCTTGACGCGACCGCTGCCGCCGTTGCCGCCCACCGCGTAGGAGAAGCCGGAGCCCGGCGCGCCGCTGCCGCCGGCGGCCGACACGGCGCCGCTCACCGTGAGCGAGTTGGCCGCGATCAGGATGCCGCCGCCCGAGCCGCCACCGCCGCCGCCCGTGCTCGTGGTCGCGCCGTTCTGTCCGATGGCGGTGACCTGCCCCGCGATGGTGATGGTGGGAGCGATCAGGCGCAGCACGCCGCCGCCCTTGCCGCCCGCGCCCGACGAAGCGCCGCCCGGGCTCCCCGGCGAGACCTCGAAGTCCGTCGCGAGACCGTATGCCGCACCGCCGGCTCCGTTGCACGCGCCGTAGGGATTCGTCGAGCCAGACGTTCCGTAACCGCCGCCGCCCGCGCCCCAGTTGGTAGAACACGGTGCCGCACCCACGCCGGTCGGCGTCGTGCCCGTTGGCGCAACGGAGATCGAACCGCCGTTTTCCACCACGATGGCGTCGGCGCGCAGCGTGAGCTTCCCGCTCGGTGAGGCGAGCGTCGCTCCCGAGTGCACGTAGATCGTGCCTTGGACCACGATTTCGCCGTCGAGGTTCGTCGTGCCCGTCACGTCGAGTCCGGCGAGCGCGCAAGCTGAGGTGGTGGGATCACAGAACGTCGTGCAGCTCTGGTTGGTGCTCCAGGTGGTGCCGCCCGCATCGCACTTTTCGACCTTGGTGCCGTTGCAACGCGTTGCACCCGGCGTGCACGCACCGGTGCAGAGCCCTTGCGCGCAAGCGACCGCGCAAGTCTCGGAGTAGAGCCACGCCGATCCGCTCGAGTTGCAGATCTCGACGCCGAGCCCGTTGCAGCTCCGCGCGCCGGGTGTGCAAGGCAGCGAGCTTCCGCCGCCGGTGCCACCCGTTCCGCCGGTGCCGCCGGTGCCCCCGGTTGCGCCGCCGGTGCCGCCGGTTGTGCCGCCGGTGCCGCTGGTTCCACCGGTTCCACCGGTTCCACCGGTTCCACCGGTTCCGCCGGTTGCGCCGCCTGTGCCTCCCGTTGCACCGCCGGTTCCGCCGGTTCCTCCGATTGCGCCGCCAGTTCCGCCGGTTGCGCCGGTGCCGCTCGAGCCGCCGGTCGCGCCGCCGCTGCCGCTCGCACCACCGGTTGCGCCTCCGCTTCCGCCGCTCGCGCCGCCGCTGCCGCTCGCTCCTGCCGCGCCGCCGCTCGCGCCAGCGCTGCCGCCCGCGCCCGCAGCGCCGCCGGTCGAGCCACCGCTGCCGCTTTGGCCACCGCTTCCCGAATTTCCCGAGCTGCCGCCGGTTCCGGAGCCCCCACCGACCGCTCCCACTCCGCCTGCCCCGGGTCCGCCCGCCGAGCCGTCGCCTCCGCAGCCGGAGAGCAACGTGGCCCAGACCAAAGCGAAGGACAGCGAGCGCATGGACATGATTGCCTCCAAGAAGAACGCGGGGATTGCGCGGGCGGGACCCGAAGGTCCGCCCTCCTACGCGTGGCGAAGCCGAGTCCTTCCTCTCGGATCAGGCGGTGGGCTTCAGCAGAACCACGGAATACGCGACGGCAGACCGCGACCCGGGGTTCGCGTACGCGTGGGCGCGGTCCGCACGGAACGCTGCCACGTCACCGGCTTCGAGGACGAGCGTCTGCTCTGCCACGACGAGCTCGAAACTCCCACTCTCGCAGGCGAGATACTCGCGCGTTCCCGGAGCGTGGGCAACGGCCGCCAGACGCGACTTCGGCGGCAGTTCGATGCGCTCGAGCTCCGTGCTCGTCGGGGGGCCGGGCAGGAGCGAGCGCACTTGCACGCGCCCCCGGCTCCGTCGCGGGAGGGTCGCTGCGGCGAAGTGCTCGACGTCGGCCCTGGGTGTCGAAATCAGCTCTTCGAGGGGAACCTCGAGGGCGCGCGCCACGGCGTGGAGGACGGCCAGGGTCGGGTTCGCGAGCCCCGACTCGAGGTTCGCCCACGTCGCTCGGGGCAGCGCCGCGAGCTCCGACACCCGCGCTTGCGTGAGCCCGCGCGCCTGACGCAGCTCTTTCACGTTGTGGGCGAGACGTGCAGCGAGGTCGTCGCTCATGCGGCGATTCGCATCCTGCCAATACGTTGGCAAGATTGACAGTAGTTTCTACACGCGGTCGCCCGGGGCACGGCGCGGTAGGCTTGCCGCGAGTGGAGATCATCGTCACCCACGACATGGCCGACTTCGACGCCTTCGCGGCGACGGTGGCGGCGCAGCTCCTCTACCCATCGGCCGTCATCGTGCTCGGGCGGCGCTTGAGCCACGAGGTGCGCGAATACCTGGCGCTCCACAAGGACCGCTTTCGCACCGCGTTCTACACCGAGCTCGATCCCGCTCGGGTGCGCCACCTGATCATCGTCGACGTGCGACGAAAGAGTCGCCTCCAGGACTTTGCCGAGGTCGTCGCGCGCGGAGAGGCCGGCGACATCGAGGTCAGCGTCTTCGATCACCATCCCGCGGCCGAGGACGACGTCCGCGCCGATCACCTGTGCGTCGAGCGTGTGGGCTCCGCCACCACGCTCCTGGTCGACCTCCTGCGCGAACGCCGAGTCGAGCTCGACGGCGTGACGGCCACGCTGTTCCTCCTGGGGATCCACGCTGACACCGGCTCGCTCACCTACGGTGTCACGACGGCGCGGGACGCAGCGGCGGTGGCGTGGCTGCTCGAACGGGGAGCGAACGTGGCGGTCTTGAGCCGCTATCTGCGGCCTGCCTTCAGCGGAGACCAGCGCGCGCTCTTGCGCAGTCTGCTCGATTCGATGGCGGTGCGGCCACTCGGGCCGCTCCGCGTCGGGTTCTGTCACGTGCGTCCCGAGCACGTCGTGGACGGCGTCGCCGAAGTCGTGAGCGAGGTCGCCGCGCTCACCGGGTACGCTGCCGTGTTCGTCGTCGTCGAGCTCTCGGGCACGCGGGTGCAGGTGGTCGCGCGCTCGGCGTCGCCGTTGCTCGACGTGGGCGCCATCGTGCGGAGCATCGGCGGCGGCGGGCACGCGGGCGCTGCATCGGCCTCCTTCCGTCACCCCGACGCGCGGGCCGTCTTCGACGGTCTCGTGGCGCGGGTCGCGGAGATGCGCCCCGAAGCGCGCTCGGTCGCCCAGCTGATGTCGAGCCCGGTTCACTGCGTGAGTCCGAGCACGCCGCTCGCCGAGGTCCACGCTTCGCTCGCGTCATGGCGCCACACCGGCGTACCCGTGGTGCGAGAGGAAGCTCGTGGGAATCGTCTCCCATCGCGACGTCGAACGCGCGGAGCGGGCCGGGCGCCTCTCGTTGCCGGTGTCGAGCGCCATGATCCAGAACGTGAAGACAGTGGACGCGGACGCCGCGCCAGAGGAGGCGCTCGCGCTCATGCAAGCCCACGACGTCGGGCGCCTGCCCGTTTTCAAGGGCGGTCACTTGGTCGGGATCGTGACTCGCTCGGACCTCCTCGCGCTGCTCTATGGCCCGTCGGGCCCGCCCGCGACGTAGACGGGCCTGGCTCGTTCGCACGAGCCAAATGCTCTATCGTGGTCGGGTGAGCACGCCGAGCGACGTTCCGCCTCCTCCCAAGCTGCCCCAGTCCCTCGCCAGCATGCAGGTGGACGTGACGACGCGCATGGGCGCGCTCCACCCCGCGACGGCAACGGGTTTGCCCATCCTCGATCGAATGATGGCCGGCGGGCTCCGCACCGGAACGCTGTTCTGCGTGGCCGGGCCACCGGGCGTCGGCAAGACCGCCTTCGCTCTGCTCCTCGCCTACATGGCGGCCCGGGCCCGCGCGGCGACGGTGTTCGCCAGCCCGGTGCTCGACGAGACCGAGATCGTCGCACGGCTCGCCACTCGTGCGCTGCACCGCGATCATCCCGACAGCCGCGTGAGCTACGGCTCGCTCTGGACCGGTCAGGCGTGGCAGGACGAAACGACCCACGGCCCGGTGAGCGCCGCGGTGGACACCGTGGTCAAGAAGGTCGGCACGATGTTCCACGTGCACCGGACCGATCCGTTCGAGTCCACGCAATCGGTGGCCAGCATGGCAGCGGCGCTCTGGGGCCGGCACGAACGCGTCGTGCTCGTGCTCGACGGCATCGAGGCCTTGTCGGTGGCGAGCGCAGGTG
Organism: Polyangiaceae bacterium; assembly: GCA_046351435.1. Taxonomy (GTDB): domain Bacteria; phylum Myxococcota_A; class Polyangia; order Polyangiales; family Polyangiaceae; genus JADJKB01. The sequence goes on along the minus strand of JAXLYN010000038.1, from coordinate 85,262 downwards.
ACACCGAGCGCGGGCGTCTCGCCAACGCCAGCCTTGAAAATCGCATCAGCCAGGTCGCCTACGAGCTTCGCAGGATCGCGGACGGCGGTTGCGCCATCGTCGTGACTTCGCAGCCGAGCCACGCGGAGCTCATCTCGCCCGCGGCCAGCATGCTGGCGGAGCTCCGCGGGGTGGAAGGCATTGCGGTTCCTCCCAACGAACGATTGCTCGCGCTCGGCGCGCGCCCCGTGGAGCTCGTGGTCCGGAAGAACCACACCGGGCCGACGGGCATCGTCCCGCTGCGCTTCGTGGCAGGGGCGGCTACGTTCGAAGAGCGCGCTCCGTGAGCGGCTTGCGCGTTCAACTCGTCCACGGCCTCGAAGGCAGCCCGAAAGGGCCGAAGGCCGAATATCTGCGGCGGCGCTTCGAGCTCCTCGCACCCGCCATGGATACCTCGGATTTCGAAGGCGCCGTCGAGACGCAGCGAGCCGCCCTGCTCTCGTTCGACCCGGCGGTGCTCGTCGGATCCTCCTTTGGCGGAGCGGTGGTCATGGCGCTCTTGCAGCGGGGCGCGTATCGCGGCCCGTGTCTCCTGCTGGCCCAGGCTGGTCCCCACTTCGGCGTGGAGCTCTGGCTGCCCGACGACGTGCGCGTGGTGCTGGTCCACGGCACGCGCGATGCGGTCTGCCCCATCGAGTGGAGCCGCGCGCTCGCGGCACAGGCCAAAGGCGGCAACGTGGAGCTCGTCGAGGTCGACGACGAGCATCGTTTGAGCAGCCTGCTCGGCGACGAGCGATTCGCGGAGTGGGTGGCGCACCTGGCGCAGCCTCGAACGCCGCCGCCCAATCGGTGATAGGCTCCTACGGTGATGGCTCACGGACGCGCCCTTTCGCATTCGCTCGTCGCGCTGCTCCTCGGCTTCGCCTGCAGTTCGGAAAACACGACCGAGACAGCGAGCGGTGGTTCGGGCGGGGTCGCCGCGGGCGGCAGTTCGACGGGCGGCGCCTCGGGAAGCGGCGGATCGGCGGGTACCACGTCAGGCGGTAGCGGAGGCGCCGACGGGGGCTCGAGTGGAAGTGACGCCGGAAGCGACGACGGCGACGCCAGCGGCACGGGCGGCGCCGACGGCTCGAACGATGCGGGCGACGCCGGCGGCGCCGGTGGATCCGTGGGCTGCAACACGCAGACCTGCGACCTCGCTCAGAGCTTCTGCTGCTTCGGCGCTTCGAGCGCGACCTGCGCAGTGAACGGCTCGAAGTGTAGCGACATCGACGTGCTGTGTGATGGCAAGGAAGACTGTACGGACGGGAAGATCTGCTGTCGATTCACGTCTCCCTTGGGCATCGGCACCGACGCGAGCACGTACAACTCGACGACCATCAGCTGCCAAGTGAGCTGCACGGACAATCAACCGCCGCTGTGGAAGAAGTCTCAGGTGTGCAAGACGAGCGGCGAGTGCCTGATCGGCTCCTGTCAGCCCGCGGGGGTCGGGTACCCCACGGGCTACAAGATCTGCAAGTGACCAGCGCTCCGGGCGTTCACTGAAGCTGGAGGTTCGGTCCGGTGAGGCCCGTCGAGCCGGGGCCGCCCGTGCCGCCCGCGGGGTTCGTGCCGCCATCGCCGCCGCCACCGGGAGCGCCGGTCGAGCAGCTGTTGGTGTTGTTGTAAGTCACCGTCGAGAGCGCGCTCCGCGCGACGCACGCGCTCGGCCCGCCGCCGCCGCCGCCACCGGGGCCTCCATGACCGCCGGCGCCGCCGTTCCCGCCCTTGCCACCGGGACCGCTGTCGTCGGAGTGCGGTCCGGCGGCTCCGCCCTGGCCACCTTGCTGTCCGCCGGAACCATTGCCGCCGTTGCCGCCCTTGCCGCCCTTGTTGGTCTGGATCTGGTTGTTGGTCACGACGGCCGTTCCGCTCGCGACGAACACGCCGAAGCTGCCGCCACCACCACCGCCACCCGTTCCGAGATTGCCGCCGAGGCCGCCGCAGCCACCGCCGCCGCCGCCACCACCCGTATCGGGACAGCAGGGTGTGGAGCCGCTGCCGCCGCCGCCACCACCGCCGCCGCCGCCGCCGGTGCCCGGGGTGCCCACCTTGCCCGACACGCCTGCTGCGGGAGTGTAGAGCCCCGCGGCGCTGGTTCCTATCTGACCGCCACCACCGCCCGCTTGGCCGACGGTGCCCGGTGTTCCCGAGTCGCCACCGCTCGCCGCGGTGCCCGGCTGGTTCAAGAGCGGAGTGCAACCGTTGGGGCCGGCGCCGTCGCCGCCCAGCGCACCACCGCTCCCGGGACCGCCCTTCGCGCCCGTCGCGCCCGCTGTCGCGCCCTTGCCGCCGACGCCGCCTTGGCGTCCGGCGCACGAGCCCGGCTGACCGCCGAGCCCGCAGGCGTTGGCGTTGTTGTTCGCGCAGAGCAGGCCGCCGCCGTATTCGCACGCGCCGCCGCCGTCTTCCCCCTTGGTGGCCTGCGCTTGCGGGTGTACCGCGCCGTCGGCGCCCTTGTCGCCGTCGATGCCCGAGGCAGCGATGATCTCGTTGTAGCGCACGTAGAGCGTGGCGTTTCCGGCCACGAGTCGCACACCGTAGGTGCTCTGGCCCGGCTGACCGAGCGGGGAGAGTGCGTCGATCTTGATGCCTTCGATGTGCGTGTCCTGATCGATCTTCGGCGCCAGGAACACGGTGCCCGTTGCTTGCACCACGGTGGTGATGCCAGCCTTGCGCTTGAACTTGAAGTTCGCGTCGTTGTGGTCGAAGCCGCCGTAGATGCTGATGCCCGACTCGACGGTCACGTTCTCTTGGTAGGTCTCGCCGGAGAGGCAAACTGCCGGGACGGAGTTGGCCTTCGCCTTCTTGATGGCTTCGCCGATGGTCTTCATGGGCGACTGGCGCGTGCCGGCGCCGGTCTGATCGTTGCCCTGGCTCGCCGACACGTAGACGCACTGCTCGACCAGGCCATCGCCGCCGTCGCAGTTGTCGTCCGTGTAGTTGGCATCGATGGGATCGCCCGCGGTGGGCGGATTCACCGGACACGCGTACTCGCAGCCGCAGGTACCCGTCAGCGGGTTGTTGTCGATGTCCTTGAAGCCCGCCGGGCACCCCGTCGAGCACTGGCCGCCGTCGCCTGCGTCGCTACCGCCGTCGGTGCCGCCACCCGTGCCGGCGCTGCCGTCGGTGCCGCCATCGGTTCCGGCTTGTCCGCCGCCGCCCGCTGCGCCGCCGCCACCCGCGAGCCCTCCGGTGCCGCTCGTGCCGCCGGTGCCGCCGGTCGCGCCGGTGCCGCCGCTCGCGCCGCTGCCGCCGGCTCCGCCCGTGGCGCCGGTGCCGCCGTCTTTGCCGCCCGTGCCCGGCTTGCCGCCGCCGGCCGCGGTATCGGCTTCGTCACCGCCCGCGCAGCCCGCGAACGCGAGCGAGACCACCGAAGTACACAGAACCATCCCCAGCGCGAAAGAAAGCCGACGCCTCATGCGCCGAAGTGTGCCTTGAGACGGGCCGCTTCTCAACAGGCGCGATCGCTCGGAGTCGGCTATCCTCCGGAGCGGGCAATCCGATGCGCCACTTTGCACGTTGCGTCACCGTGGTTTCGATCGGTGGATCACTGGCTTTGTTCGCGGCCTGCGGCTCCGACGCCGACTCGTCCACGGCTGGGGGTGGCGCCGGCGGCGGGGGCTCGAGCGGCACCGGTGGCCTCGTCGGTATCGGCTCGGCCGGGTCGGGTGGCGGCGTCGACACCGGTGTCGAAGACGTCATCGATCCCGACGGTGGCTGCTTCTACACGACCGAGAAGGGCAAGAGCACTCCGCTCCATCTGTTCATCGCCTTCGACAAATCGAGCAGCATGGTCGGTTTCAAGTGGGATGCAGCCAAGGCCGGGCTCGGCGCCTTCGTGAAGGACCCGACGAGTGACGGCATCTACGTCGGTCTCAAGTTCTTCCCACGCAAGCCCGACAACGTCGAGCTGTGCAATCAACAGGCGTACTCGACGCCCGATACGCCCTTCGACATCCTGCCGAAGAACGCATCGCCCATCGAGAGCGCGATCGCGGCGGAGACGCCCGACGGGCTCTCGACGCCCGTCTATCCCGCGCTCGGCGGCGCGTTGCTGAAGGGCATCGAGATCGCCAAGAACAACCCAGGCCACACCTCCGCGGTGTTGCTGGTGACCGACGGCGTGCCGCAGGGCCCTGCCGCGACCTGCCAGGGTGTCGATCCGACGAGCACGCAAGAGATCGGAAAGCTGGCGGCAGCGGCCGCGGCGTTCTCACCTCCCGTCCTCACGTACGTGATCGGTTTGCCCGGCGTGGACCAGTCTTTCGCCAACGCCGTGGCCCAGGCGGGGGGGACCACGAGCGCCATTCTGGTCTCGACCACCAACGTGCAGAAGGAGTTCCAGGACGCGCTGGCGAAGGTGCGCGGTCAGGCGCTGCCTTGCGAATACGAGCTGCCGGACAAGGTCCAGAAGGGCGAGATCGCCTTCGACAAGGTGAACGTCTCGTACACGCCGGGGAGCGGAACCGCCGAAAAGCTCCTGCAGACGAGCGACTGCGCCAAGGGCGGCGGTTGGTACTACAGCAACACGTCGCCGAAGAAGATCGTGCTTTGCCCGAGCGCTTGCGACAAAGCCAAGCAAGACTTCCAGGGCAAGATCGAGATCCTGCTCGGCTGCCAGACGGACATCGTGAAGTGAGCGGCGGCTACCGCGAGCGCCCGGATGCGCAGCGGATCATTGCCGAGCGTTTGGCCGAAGCCTACGCCCTCGAGGCCCAGGCGATGCGCGACAAAGCGACCGCCGAAGTCGAGCTCCGCGTGGCCGAGAGCGAACGCGAGGCACGCTGGCACACGCTCGGTGCCCACGTGAACCTCGAGCGACACCTGATCGCTCTCGCGAGCGCCTACGAGCTCGCGCAGAAGCGCTTGGCGGAGCCGCCCGCCTCCGACGCCGAGACCGAGGCCGCGCGCGCGGCGTTCTCGACCTCACGCGGCGTCGACCCGGGTCCGAGCCTCGCGTCGAGCGAAGCTCGAAGCCGAGACGTGCGGGACTCCCTCGAGGAGGTCCGGCGCGACATCGCCGCGGCGAGAGCCGCCATCGAGGCGGCGGACGAACGCGTCGCTGCCGTGCGCGTGCGCATCGCCGCGGCCGCCGAGACGCTGGCCGAAGCCACTCGTGCGCGCGTCGCCGTGCAGTCCGAACACGTGGGTCAGGGCTGACCGTCAGCGACGAACGCGCCTGAGCCAGGCGGCGAGGCCGAGCGCGAGGGCAGCGAACCAGACCGGCCGCTCTTGGCGCTCGCTCCCCGCGGTTCGGCATCCGCAGCCGCCGCTCGCGTGGAGGGCTCTGGGCTTCGGCGCCGCGCCCACCGTGAAACTCGACGCTGCGAGATTGTCCGAAGCCGTCGCCTCGCAGGCGAGGGCGCTCTCGACCTTGGCGTTCGCCGAAACTTGGCTCGAGCCCTTCGTCGGTTCGACGTTCACTACCACCTGTACTTTGGCCCCGGCTGCGAGCTCCCCGAGGTCGCAGTCGAGCGAAGCCTGGGCGCAGGTCCCGTGGTCCGTGGTGACGGTGGTGATGCTGCCGCCCGTGGCGCTGCCGCTGAGCTTCACTCCGGGCGCGGGCTCGCTCCCGGCATTCTCGATGGCGAACGTGACGGTGCCACTCTCGGCGTATGCCACGCTGTCCGGGCCCACGGCGCTGAGGCGTACGTTGCCGGCCGCCTTGGGTGTGAGGCTCACCACCTCGAAGCGCTGCCCGGCCACGTTGGTGTGGTGCAATAGCAGGAGGTCGAGGGGGGTTCCGCCGCTCCGGGCATCGGCGGCGACGTCGACCTCGATGGGTCCGGCGCCCGCGAAGAGCGGGAGCCCGTTCTTCCCGTGGGAGGCCGTGTCGATCAGCGGCTTCGTTGGGTCGAACACGGACCACAGGGTCTGCTCGCCTTCCAGGAGCTTCTGCGGGTTCTCCGCGCTGGCGGCATAGGCGAAGGTCGGCGCGTCGGCGCTGAGCCCGAGATCCTTGAGCCCCGTGCTGAGCACCAGCACGGAGTTGCCGAACGGGTGGGTCTTCGCCACGTCGGGGGTCACGACGTTCAACGGATAGCGGCTGATCCGCTGCTCGGAGCCCTTCTGGTAGAGCGCCGACGAGAGCGCGTCACGGTACGGCCCGGTCTTGCTGCGCGGCTCGGCGCGGAGCTCGAAGTCGCTCGAGCCATCCTGGTCGACGTCGATCTCGATGGCGACCACGCTGAGCTGCCCGTGGGCGGGCGTCGTGAACTCACCGGCCACCGCGACCCCGAAGTAGACCTTGGCTTCGTCGAACGAGGCGGCGGTCGCGAAGTCCGTCGCGGCGCCCACGGCGCGGAGATCGATCATGGCGATCTGCGGGTCGGTGGCCGATTCGCTGCGTTCATCGTCCAGAGTGCCGAGCTGGAAAGCCGTCACCACGGGCTCCGGGTGTGCCGACGCGCCTTCGAGCTCGACCGTGACGCTCTTGTCGAGCGCGCCGCAGCCCGGAGTGAAGACGGCCTTGCGCTTCGAAGCTGCGCGCACCGCCGCGTGGAACGGCACGAGCACGTCGGGCGCTCCAGCCGCGGACAGGGCGAGATTCCCGCTGGCTTCGTTCAAGTAGTGGCGCGCCTGCTGGCTCTGGGTCGGGGCGGTGTTCGGGTCGGGTCCGGGGCTGCCGAGTGCGACGGGATCGAGGGCGAGGGCGAGCTCGACGGTCCCCGACTGGCCCGCGGGCAAGTCGAGGTGAGTGGGCGTGACGCTCAGGCTGACGCCGGGCAGCGTGTGGGTGAGGACGATCTTGGCGTCCAAGCTGGCTGCGGTCGCGGCATGGTTCGTGACGGTGACGTTGCGCTTCTGGGTCACCGCGACGTCGCTCGCGATGTTGCCGAACGAAACCGCGACGTCGCCTTGCGCAAGGTCGGCTGCCGCGGTGACCGATTGCGCCACCGAGCGCTCCACGGCGAGGCGCCCGCTGCCCACCACCGACGTCGGGTAGACCTGACCCGTGAGGCTCGCGAGGGGCTCGGTGCCGTTCACGAGCGCGGCCTTCACCTCCATGGGCCCGAAGCTCGGGTGAGCTTGCCGTACGAGGGCTGCGGCGCCGGTGACCACCGGGGATGCCTGGCTCGTGCCCTGGGAGCGCCGCGCTTCCGTGCCCGAGCCGACCCGGGCCGAATCCACGGAGAAGCCGGGAGCTGCCAGCTCGGGCTTCAGACGGAAGTCGAGAGCGCTCGGCCCGCGCGAGCTGAAGTTGGCGAGGAGCTCGGCGCCGACTCCCACGTATTTGTCGCCGGGATCCAGCGTGACCGTGAGGGTCTCTTTGGCCAGGGCCGTCTTGATGGTCTGACCGTCGTCGAGTCGGATCATCACTCCCGGGATCGCGATGCTGCCCGGGTCGCCACCGCCCATGGCAAACGGCAGCGGATCGTCCGCGTCGTCTACCATGACCACGGCGAGCGCACCCGCGGCCACCGCGTTCTCGAATTTCTGGACGAAGGGGCAGACGCCGCGATCGACCAGCGCCACCTTGCCCGCCACGGCAGCGGCGTTGCTGAACGGGCTGCAGCCGTTGGCGGGCTGGCTCGCCGCTAGCTCGGCGGTGATCTTTCCCTTGTCGGAGAGCGGCGTGGTGAATCCACCTTCGGCCGCCGCGTAGTGGGCCGTGCCGCTGCTCGGCGAGGTCACGCTGAGCTGCAAGAACTCGTTGTCGGCGCTGGCGGCCACGGCGAGCGCTTCGGGGTACGTGGCGGGCGAGCCGGTCGCGAAGAAGGTCTGTCCGTCGTTGCCCGCGGCCGTGACCAGGAGGCTCCCGACCTTGGTGAGGTTCTTCACGAGCTCGCCGTTGGTGGGCGACGAGAGCGCGTACGACGTGCCGAGAGAAGCGTTCACCACATCGAGCCGATCGGCGAACGATCCGTCCTTGTTCGGATCGGCCGCCCGCTCGAGCGCGTCGGCCAGCATGGTGGTCGAACCGTCGCAGCCGAACACCTTGAGCGAGAACAGCTTGGCCCGCGGGGCGACCCCGGGCGCGACGCGAAAGGCCGCGGGATTGAAGCTGACCTCGTAGGGGCCCGGGTAGGCGGCGCCGGCCTTGGTCACGCCGCCACCGAGGGCGATTCCGGCGACGTGCGTGCCGTGGCCGCCCGCGATGGCCATGCTCTCGGGCTTGGTGCAGTCGAGCGGATCGGCATCGGGGACGGGGTTGTCGAGCCCTGCGCTCGGGTTGTAGTCGTCGCCGACGAAATCCCATCCGCCGACCACGCGCGCCGTCGGAAAGCTGCCCGGCTCGATCACCTTCGGGTCGTTGCCGGTGTAGGCGGCGACGGTGCCTGGCCCGCCGAAGTCCGCGTGGGTGTAGTCGATGCCCGAGTCGATGATTCCGACCGTGATGCCGTCGCCTTGCAGCGGCGTGGCCTTCGCCCACACCTCGGGCGCGCCCACGACGGGCAGGAGCGAGCCGAGGAGCGGTTTCATCACGGGCACGCGCTCGACGCGCACGACGCCCGGCAGCGCACCGAGCCGCTTGGCGATGGCGGGCGTTGCGAGCACCTGGAACGCGTTGGCGAGCCGCGTGAGCTCGGTGACCATTTGGGCGCCTGCGGCCTCGACCGTGGGGCGGAGGGCGGCGTGCTCGGACTCGAGCTCCACCAGACGCTTGCGCACTTCTCGAGTGGCCGCTTCGGAGCGCGGATCCACTCCGCTCGGGATGCGCTCGGCGGCGGCGGGTCCCGAGAGCACCACGTAGTACGCGCTTCGCGTCGTCTCGAGCGCGCTTTGGCTTTGGGCGGGGCCCTTCGACGGCGGCTCCGCGGCGCACGAAGCAGCGCTGGCGGACAGGAGCGTCAGGGTCGACACGAGGCGGAAGCGCGGCATGGCTCGGCGCATATAGACGAGGAGCGGCGGCGCGGCGAGACACCGCGTTGACGAAGGCCGCGCTCGGGACGAGGCTTCCACCGTCTTGGCCGGACGCGTCATTTTGCATGCGGACATGGATGCCTTCTATGCGTCCATCGAGCAGCGCGATCGTCCGGAGCTCCGAGGCAAGCCCGTGATCGTCGGGGCGTCGAGCCCCCGCGGCGTCGTGAGCGCCGCGTCCTACGAGGCCCGCCGGTTCGGCGTGCGTTCGGCGATGCCCGGCTTTCGCGCCCGAGAGCTCTGTCCCGACGGCGTGTTCCTGGGCGGCGACATGGCGAAGTACGCCCGAGTGAGCGCCGAGATCCACGCGGTCTTCGAGGAGTTCACGCCCGAGATCGAGCCCATCGCTCTCGACGAAGCCTTCCTCGAGATCACCGGCTCCGTGAACCTGTTCGGCGGGCCCCTCGAGCTCGCGCGGCGCCTGAAGCGCCGGGTACGCGAGGCGGTGGATCTCACCGTCAGCGTCGGCGTCGGGCCCAGCAAACAGATCGCCAAGATCGCCTGCACTCTGGGCAAGCCCGATGGGCTCCTGCTCGTCCCGGAGGAGGCCGTGCGCTGGCTCCTCGATCCGCTGCCCGTGCGGCGGCTCTGGGGTGTCGGCCCGGTGCTCGCTGAGCGCCTCCAGCGCTTCGGCATCAAGACCATCGCCGATCTCGGGCGCTTCGACCCGCGGACCCTGGAGCGCGAGCTCGGCGAACGGGCCCGCGAGCTCCAAGCCCTGGCGCGCGGCGAGGATCCGCGACAGGTCGTGAGCGAGCGCGTTCCGAAGAGCTACGGCGAAGAGAGCACCTTCGAGCGCGACGTGACCGAGCGTGCGGCCGTCAGCGCTGCGCTCACGGCTCATGCCGAAGCCGTGGCGCGCCGCGTGCGCCACGATGGCTTCCGCGGTCGTGTGGTGACGCTCAAGATCAAGCTCGGCACGCGCCGCGGCGCCCGAAGCCCGAGGCTCCCCGGGGAAGACCAGGAGCCCATCTATCCCCTGCTCACGCGGCAGAAGGCGCTGCTCGAGCCGACCGACGACGGCGCCTTCATTCGCGAAGTGGCGCTCGAGCTCTGGGACGCTGCGGGCGTCGCCGAACCGGTGCGGCTGCTCGGCGTCTCGCTGTCCGAGCTCGAACCCAAGACGACGGAGCAGCTCTCGCTCTTCGCGCCACGGCGGCCCGCCGATCGCTTGGGGCCGGCCCTGGACGCCATCGAAGAACGCTTCGGCCGCGGTGCGATCCGGCGCGCCGTGGACGACCCCGGCAAGATCACCCACGGAAAGACCAAGAAGCGCGGCGAGTGAGCGGGGCCGGTCGCCCTTCCGCGGGGCGTCGGATAGCCTCGCCCCCGATGAAGAGCGAGCTTCCCATCGGGCGGGTCGTGTTGTTCAAACACGGGGTCGGCTACTTCGAGCGGACTGGGCAGGTGCGCGGCGACGTGAGCATCGACCTCGGCTTCAAGGCGTCGGAGATGAACGACGTCCTGAAGTCGCTGACGCTCCTCGACTCGGGGGGCGGGCACGTGTCGAGCATCAGCTACGAGTCCACCCAACCCACGGACAAGCAGCTCGAAGACGTGGCCATCCGGCTCTCCGACGGCAACAGCCTGAGCGGGCTCATCGAGCAGATCAAAGGCGCGAGGGTGGCGGTCAGCGCCGGCAGCGAAACCGTCGAGGGCGTGGTCGCCGGCATCGAGACGCGTTGGCGCAAGAGCGGCGACGACACGCTCCACGAGCATCAGCTCGTGCTCGTCGTGGGCGGCGGGAGCTTCCGCACGTTCGAGCTCGGCGAGCTCAAGGGGCTCGACCTTCTGGATGAGCACCTACGAAAAGACCTCGCCCATCTGCTCGACATCTTGATCGGCTCGAAGCGAAAAGACCGGAAGCGGCTCACCATCTTCGCCAAGGGCGAGGGCGAACGCACGCTCTCCGCCAGCTACGTCGTCGAGACGCCGGTCTGGAAGACCTCGTATCGCGTCTTGATCGGCGAGAGCGAGATCTTCGTCCAGGGCTGGGCCCTCGTGGACAACACCCAGGACGAAGACTGGGACGACGTCTCGCTCACTCTGGTGGCGGGGCTCCCCATCTCGTTCGTCCACGACCTCTATTCGCCCCGGCACCGCCGCCGACCCGTGGTCGAGGTCCAGGAAGAGGAGGCCTACGCACCGCCGCTCCTCGAGCAAGCCGAGTCCGGGTTCTTGGCCGAGGAGGAGGAGGTCATGACCCTCGCCAAGGCGCCTTCGCTCATGGCCCCCGGCGCGCCGCCGCCACCGCCGATGGCGGCTCGCCCCATGGCGCGCGCCGCCCCGATGCCCGCCGCTCAGGCTGCCGCTCTGCGAGAGAGTACCCAGAACGTGCAAACGCGGACGGTGCAGGTCGGCGATCTCTTCCAATACGTGCTCGATCGCCCCGTCAGCGTGAAGCGAAACCAGTCGGCGCTCGTGCCCATCGTCGCGGCGAGGCTCGGGGGCAAGCGCGTCGCCGTCTACAACCCGAGCGTGCGCGACAAGAACCCGATGAGCGCGCTCTACCTCGAGAACACCACGGGGCTCACGCTCGAGGGCGGCCCGCTCACGGTGCTCGAAGCCGACGCCTACGTGGGCGAGTCGATGATCGAGACGCTGAAACCCTCGGAGAAGCGACTGATCCCCTATTCGGTGGAGCTGGGCGTCGTGGTCAGCGTCGACGCCGAGAGCGACGTGAAGGACGTCCACGAGGTGCGGATCCAGAACGGCATCTTCTATTTGAAGCGCTATCGCATCGCGCGCACCATCTATCGCGTCGCCAACAAGACCGAGCGCATCGTCGACCTCTTTCTCGAGCACCGGTTCCGCGAGGGTTGGAAGCTCCTCGACACGCCCGCGCCGCTCGAGACCACCGAGAGCTTCCAGCGCTTCCGCTTCGACGCCGCGAAGAAGGCCGAAACCCGCTTCGTGGTCACCGAGCAGGGCGACCAGTGGGAGAGCGTGCAGCTCGCTCAGGCGAACCGCGACCAGCTCGCGCTCTGGGTCTCGAGCCGTTACCTCGACCCGGCGACGCACCAGGCGCTCGAGACCATCGTCGGCTTGAACGAAGCCATCGCCGAGAGCGGCCGACGCCAAGCCGAGCTCCAACGGCGCATCGGAGAAATCACCGAGAAGCAGAAGCGTGTGCGCGAGAACCTGGGAGCCTTGCGCGACTCGCGGGATGAACAGAAGCTGCGGGAGCGCTACGTGGCCGATCTCGGTCGCGACGAAGACGAGTTCGTGCGCCTGAACGACGACCTCGCGGCGTCCCGCGCCCAGAAGACCGAGCTCGAGCTGGCGTTGCGGAAGAGCGTGCAGAGCGTGCGCTTCGAAGCGGCGGTGGGCGCGAAATGAACGGTTCCATCGTGGCCAGGCTGTCCAGCTCGAGGTCGTTCAGGATGCGGAAGGGAAGCGCTTCGCCAGCGCGGCGAGCGGCGAGCTCGTGCGCTCGTCCAGGCGCGTGAGCCCAGCGGCGTAGAAGAGGCGTCGCGCCTCCTGCATCTCGGCCGCCGTCGGGCGCCGCGCGATCTCGGGGTACTCGCCCGCGCGATATTCCGGGCGGTATTGGCCCATGACGTTGACGTACGTGTCGGGACCGAGGGCTTCGAAGAGGAAGCGGAACACCTCATTCGATTCCTCGAGCAGGCCCGGCATCACCAAATGGCGCACCAAGACGCCGCGGCGCGCGAGGCCCGCACCGTCGAGCTGGAGCGGGCCGACCTGGCGTTGCATCTCGACCAGCGCGCGGCGCGCGACCTCCGGGTAGTCCTTGGCCTTCAGGTAGCGTCGGGCGGACTCGCGTCCGAGGAGCTTCAAGTCGGGCATGTAGATGTCGACGATGCCGTCCAGGTGGGCGAGGGAAGCGAGCGAGTCGTAGGCGCTCGTGTTGTAGACGAGGGGGAGCTCGAGCCCGCGCTCGACGGCCAGGGGCAACGCCTCGAGGATTTGCGGCACGACGTGCTCGGGCGTGACGAAGTTGATGTTGTGGCAGCCCTGGGCCGCGAGATCGAGCATGGCCGCTGCCAGCTCTTCGGGCCCAAGTTCGCGGCCCTGACCCGCCTGCGAGGTGTCGTGGTTCTGGCAGAACACGCAGCGCAGGTTGCAGAACGAGAAGAAGATCGTGCCCGAGCCCCGGGAGCCGCGCAGGCAGTCCTCTTCGCCGTGGTGGGCGAACCAGGTGCTCACGCGCGCGTAGCGCCCGGTGTGGCACACGCGGGTCTCGTCCTGTAATCGGTCGATCCGACAGTTCCGCGGGCAGACCTCGCAGCTCTCGAGCTCGGCCAGCGCGCGCCGAGCCCGAGCGCGGAGCTCGTCGAGCCCGAGCTCGAGGTAGGCAGCACGCGCCGGGGACCGCACGTCGTAAAGCATAGTGGGCCGCGTCGTGCTCCCAAGCCCCGGCTTCTGGATCGGGGTCGGGGCTCGGACCCACGGCCGCTCGAGGTCCCGGCTTCTACGTGCTCCCAAATTCCCGCCGCTCGGCATAGGCTCGCCGGCGATGTCGTTTCGCGCCGCGCTCGCTTGCTCCCTCCTCAGCGTGGCCTGCGGCGCCTCGTCCGCCCCGTCTTCGACTCGAAGCCCGGAGGGCGGCGCTTCGCCGCATCCGGCCCACGCGGTGCCTTGCACGGGCCACGGTCTCTACGCCCTGCCGGCGCTGCCCGAGGGTGCCGCCGAGGACAAGCTGCGAGCCATCGTGGACGAGTTTGCGCGCGCCGAAGAGGAGTTCGAGCGCGGCGAACCTTCCCGGAGCTGGCGGAGCTTCCTCGCCGTGGCACAGAAGCTCTCGGCCCTCGATCGCGATCGAGACCTCGGCGACTGGGCACGGCTGTCCCGCGAGCTCGCGTACCACGACGCGCTCTGGGCAGCCGCTGCGGCCGAAGAGCTCGACGCGACGCGCGCCGTCCTGGAGAAGGCGGCGGGGAGCGATGCGGCGCTCGCGGAGGCCATCAAGACCATGCTGGCCGACGCCCCCCTCGAGTGCGGCGGGAAGTGACGCCCGTTCGAGATTTGCCGAGACTTGCTCTATAGTCCGCCCCGATGACGTTTCGGACTTTGCTTGGTCTCTCGAGCCTCGCCCTGGCGGGCGGCTGCGCGAGCCAGGGAGTGCTGTTCGAGGGGCACGCCGAGCCGCGCCTCGCGCGCGCCGGCGACCTCGAAGAGATGAGTGCCATGCCCGAGGGCTACGAGCGAGTCGGGCGCGTGGCGGCTCGCTGCACGCTGGTGGACGGCGCGCGACCAGAGGAGGGCAGCCGCCTCATCGACGTGGATTGCACCCAAAGCCGCCTCATGTCGGCGATTCGCGAGAAGGCGGCGGAGGTCGGCGGTGAGGTCCTGGTCGGGCGTCACTGTCGCTCCCGCATCGGCAGCCAAGACGAGAGTTCCACCACGCTCCACATCTCGTGCGATGCGGAGGTGGCGCGGCCGACCGGAGCGTCGCTCCACAAGCGGCCGCTGCTCGCTGGTGTGATGTCGGAAGACTCGGAGCCGCGGGCCGCGGAGGCGTGGCACATCCGCGTGTTCTTCGCGCCTGCGCTCGGCGCGGCAGCGCGCCCGCCCCGCGCCGCCGACGGCGTGAGCGAATCGCCGCTCTTTCCCGTGGGCAACAAGAAGCTCGGCGACATCGTGACGCGCTGCGAAGACCATTGCACCAAGGAAGGTGCGCGCGTCGGACTCATGGCGGCAGCAGGCCGCATGGGCGCGTCCGACGTGGTCGATCTGAGCTGCGTCGCCGAAGGCGAGGGCTATTCGTGCAGCGCGATCGCCACGGCGCCCGAGGTCGATCCGGAGCTCGACGCCCGCGCGCGCTGAGCGCGGCTTCGCGCCGCTGCTATGGTTCGGCCTTTGTGGAGGAAGAGCTTTTGAAAATCTCACGCCAGAGTTTTCTCCTGGGAGTCGTCGGTGTGCTGTCGGGCTGCGGTGGTGACGATGGCGGCGGTGGAGGCGGCGGAGCGAGCGGCGCCGGCGGAACGTCCGGGGCCGGTGGCGGCGGGGCCGGCGGCTCGGGCGGTGGAGCCACGGGCGGGGCTGCCGGTTCCCCGTCGGGCGGGAGCGCGGGCGCGACGGGTGGCACGGGCGGTGGTGCGGTCAGCTGCGCGAACACCATCAGCGCGGCCATCTCCAAGAACCACGGTCACGCGCTGGACATCCCGCTCGCAGACATCGAAGCGGGGGTCGAGGTGACCTACGACGCCACGGGCACGGCGCTGCACTGCCACAAGGTGACGATCACCGCCGCGGACTTCGCCACGCTGAATGCCGGCGGGGTCGTCACCAAGAAGACGTGCAACGGAACGGACCACGAATTCGTGCTGTCCTGCGGCTCGGCGCCGGCGCCTGGCGTTCCCGATTGTTCGTCGGCGCCCACCCTCGGCGTGTGTTGAGCGATGGACCTGATCCTGGTTCGACACGGCGAGAGCGAAGCCAACGCCGAAGGCCGGCTGCAAGGTTCACTCGACTATCCGCTCTCGGAGCGCGGCCGCGCGCAGGCGCGGCAGCTCGCTGCGTTCCTGCGCGCCGCCGGCGTGACCTGGCATCATGCCTACGCTTCGCCCCTGCGCCGGGCGACCGAGACCGGTGAAATCGTGTGTTCGCTCTCCGGGGCCGCTCCGCCGACGCCCGAGCTCGACCTCCACGAAATCCGCGCCGGCTCCCTCGAGGGAATGACCAAGAGCGAAATCGAGGCGCAGCGCCCCGAGTTCGCCCAGCGTGGAGTGATGGACCTCGGCGACTTCGCCGAGTTCGGCGGTGAAGGCTACGACTCGGTCCAGGCGCGCATCGACGCGCTGCTCGGGCGCCTCATCCAGCGGCACGAGCCCGACGACGAGTGCGCGATCCTGTTCGGCCACGGCGGCGTGAACTTCCAGTTCCTGAAGCGTGTGATCTGCCGCCCCGTTCCGCGCATCTGCATCGTGCGCATGGGCAACTGCAGCGTGACGCGCGTGAAGCTGCGCGAGCGGCGTGGCACCTTCATGGGCGAGCTCGTGTTCCACCTCCCCATCGAGATGATGGGCGAGGTCGGTTCGGTCGACACGGGCGCGCTGTTCCGCTGACCCCGGCTTGCGACGCGCCCGCTCCGACCTTAGGCTCCGTCTCGGGATGGTCAGCCGGCTCGGCTTCGCGTGCTCGTTGTGGCTCGGGCTCTTCGCCTCGGGCTGCTCCGAGAGCTCGTCCGATCCGAACGCGAGCGGGAGCGGGGGCGGTGGCGCCAGCGGAGCAGGGGGCGTAGCCGGGAGCGGCGGCGCAGCAGGAGCCGCTCCCTGCAGCGAGCCGCCGAGCGAAATCCCACCCGGGGCCAGCTGTCTGCTCGAGGTCAAGGGGCGCAACGTGGACGCGGCGGGTGCGCCCATCGCGAAGCTCTCGACCAGCGTCTGCGGTCCAGTGTGCTTCTACGGCGAGTCGGACGCGACGGGCGCCTTCACCGTACCGGTGGGCGTGCACCTCTTGCCCAAGCAGTACGCCACCCAGCCCCACGGTCGCCCGACGCGCACGAGTTTCTACTTCGCGCTACCGCCGAACCCAGGGCCCAGCGTCGACCTCGGCGACTTGCTCTCGCTCGATCTGCCTCCGTCGGGTCCGCCCCTGGTGGTGCGCTCCGACAAGGCCGGCTCTCCCGCGCAAACGCTCACGTCCGGGGATCTCACGCTCGACGTTCCAACCGGTGTCCAGGTCAAACTCGATGTGGAAGACATCGCCCTCGGCGACACCGGGCGAATGTTCCGCGCGCTCAGGGTTCCCGCGGGCAATCACGCTGCGTTCGTCGACGCCACGCTCGGACTTTCGCTGCTCTGGGCGCTCACGCCGTTCGACGCGACCATCGTCGACGAAGCCCAGGCCCAGCCGGCCCTCGCGCGTTTGAGTGCTGAAAACGCGGCCGCGTTGCCCGCTGGTGCAGCGGTGGAGTGGCTCGCGCTCGGGAGCTACCTCCTGAGCGATCTGAGCACGCCAGCGGTGTTCGACGTGGTGGCGACGGGAACGGTGACGGCCGACGGCATGCGGATCGAGATGGACCCCGGGCAGGGTGTCCGCTATCTTACCTGGCTGGGAGTACGGAAGAAGCCGTGAATCGCCGCGCGCTCCATCACCTGTCGTCTGCGCTCTTCTTGAGCTTCGCGTTCCTGGCTGCCGGTGCGTGTAGCTCGGACGACGGCGGCAAGAGCGGTGCGGGTGGAAGCGTGGCGTCGGGCGGCGGCAGCGGCGGCTCGATCTCGGGCGGCAGCGGTGGCGTGGTCGCCGGCGGCAGCGGCGGCATCGGCACCGGCGGGCTCGCGTCGGGCGGCGTGAGCGGTGCCGGCACTGGCGGGCTCGACGCCGGGAGCGACGCCCCGGTCGATCCGGGCCCCTATCCCGGTGGTCCCTACGGCAACGCCGTGGGCGACACCATCGCGAACCTCGCTTGGGAAGGCTACGTGAACGTGACCGGCGCCGCGTCGTCGGACACTTTGCCGTACGTCGACTACTCGACGGATGAAATGAGGAAGAGTGGAAAGGCCTACGGGCTGATCCACGTCTCCTTACAGGGTTGACCCGGCTGTGCGAAGGCTGCCAAGGTTTTTGGCGCCCAGGGACAAGCAGCGATTCAAGCCGGCGGGCTCGTCGTCGACGTGCTCTACAGCGGTGACCTGGTCGCGTGGATCAAGAACGAAGATCTCCACATCAGCGTGGTGAAGCCGAAGGACGGCGAGACGCTGAAGGCCCTGGTCTCGCGCGAGTGGACCTACGTCGTCGACCTCAAGACCATGAAGATCGTGTGGAAGGGCTTCGGATCCTACGACGGATCGGTGCCTTCGAGTGCCGAGCAGGGCATGACGGAGCTCCTGAAGCTCCTGGGGAAGTAGGCGAGTCCGTACCGGACCGACTTGTGCTCTGGGCGGCGACCGAGACAAAGTCGGGCCGATGTTCCGGGGTGTCACGCGCGCGGTGGGGCTCGTGGCTCTCGCCGTGGCGGTCGTGGGATGTGGTGAGCCTCCGCCGCCAGCGCCGTCCGCCGTCATCCGCGCTTGCCCGGCGAGCCTGTGCGTGGGTGACGACTTCGCGACCAGCGTCCACCTCGACGCGAAGAAGAGCGCTCCTCGGCTCACGCTGGTGGAAGCGCCGCCGGAGCCCGACGAGCCACCGCTCCAATTGCTCTGGTCGTTCGCGGGCGCGGAGATGCTGTTCGACGACGAGAGCGTGCCGACCAGTGCCGACATCTTGGTCAGCAGCCGCGCCGATCGCCCGCTCCACGTGACGCTCCGCGTGGAGAACGCCGCGGGCGGCGTGTCGGAGGCTTTGAAGACGATCTCCATCACGCCGCTCGGCGACGACGGCAGCTGTCCGCTGCCCGACCCCATCGACGACGACTCGGAGGACTGCCTCGCCATCGGCCCGGCAGGTCTGTGAGTCCCATGCGCGTGCGAGTCGTCACCCCGTCTCTCTTCGCGGCGGTGCTGTTCGTAGCGCTCGACGCAGGGGCGACCAGTGGCACTGCGTTCGGAGAGAGCTCGCGCGTCGCGGCCCTCGCGGGTGCGGCCGTCGCCCCTCCGGGCGATTCCGGTTCGATGCTGGAAAACCCTGCGGGCCTCGGCGACGTGAAGGAGCCCGAGCTCCTGCTCGGTGCCTCGGTCGCGCGTCTCCGCCTGGGATTCGGACGCGACGGTGAGGCGGGCTCCGAACGCACGCGGACCATCGGCGGCTTCGGCCTGGCCGTCGCGACGCCGCTGCCGGGACCGGAGTGGCTCGCGCGGCTGCGCCTCGGAATCGCCCTCTACTTGCCGGCGGATCGCGCGCTCCGGGTGGCCGTCGACGAGCGCGAAGATCGCCCGCTGTCACCCGTCTACGACGGGCGTCCCGATCGCATGAGTGCGCTCGGGGCCCTCGGGTACGCGTTCGGGAAAGAGCTCCGCGTCGGGCTCGGAGTCGTCATGGCGCCGAACCTGGCGACTCCCACCGAGGTCTCCTACGACGCCGACCGCGCCGACGGCGTCGAGAAGGACGTGATGGTCCGCCTCGACCGCGACCTCGAGATGAGCCTGAGCCCGTTCTTCGGCGTGCGCGCCGAACCGCTCGAGATGCTCTCGCTCGGCGTGGCCTATCGCGCCCACGCGGTGAGTCGAGCGAGCGGCAGTCAGCGTACGGTGGCGGGCGGCATCCTGGCCGACGACCCCATCGACTACTACCAATTCTGGGATCCCGCGCGGCTCTCGGCGGGCTTCGCCCTCGGGCCGTGGCACGGCGCGCGCCTCTCGTTCCAAGCGACCCACGCACGCTGGAGCGAGTTTCGCACCGGGATGAATCGGAGCCTCGAGCCGGCCTTCGACGACACGCTCGAGCTCGGCGGGGGCCTCGAATGGCAAGCGCTGCCGTGGCTCGTCGCGCGCGGCGGATTTCGCCACGAACCTTCGCCGATCCCGCCCCAGACCGGCCCCACGAACTACCTCGGCGCGGACACCGAAGAGCTCTCGCTCGGGGCGGGCGCCGACTTTCGGAAGCTCTTCCGCGCTCCGCTCGCGCTGGACGTTCATGCGCGGACGCGCCTCAGCGCGGAGCAGTCGGCCGACAAAGATCCAGAGCGTCTCGGCGACGCGAGCGCGTCTTTGCCGGGCCAGCAGATCGACAACCTCGGGTATCCCGGGTTTCGCTCGAGCGCGAGCTACTGGCAAGTCGGGTTTTCGTTGAAGATCTTCATCGGCAAGGAGCGGAAGCCATGAAGTCGCGCGCGCTCCTCCTCGGCCTGGCCGCCGGCGTCGCGAGCTTGCCGGCCGCGGCTGGTGTCGAAGACACCTTCGGCCTCGGGCCTCGCGCCATGGCCGTCGGGGGTGCGTACACCGCGCGCGGCGGCGACTTCGCGGCGGCCTACTACAACCCCGCCGGTCTCGCGCCGGCCGAAGAGACGAGCCGGAAGGGCGGCTTCTTCGAGCTCGGTCTGGCGTATCTGTACGCCAAACCCTCGCTGCACGTGACGCGCGACGACGGTGCGGAGATCCCGACGCCCGGCGTCCCCACGAGCACCGGCGTCCTCCTCGGTTCGCGCTACAGCATCGGGCAGCCTTTCGGGCTCGACGGCTTGAACATGGGCTTCTCGGTCTACGTGCCCGAGCACCTCTTCCGCTGGACGATCCGCCCCGATGACGACGTGGTCTGGGGCTTTCTGACCGATCGAACCCAAGTGGTGACGGCCAATGCGTCCATCGGATTCCGCGTCACGCCCTGGCTCTCCCTCGGCGCCGGGCTGCGCGTGCTGTTCGACGTGCAGACCTTGACCCGCGGGCGAGTGACCAGCGTGGAATACGACGAGGCGAGCGGCAAGGTCCGCACGCACACCGAGCTCGGAACCGACGCTCAGGTGTACGGGCGCGTCGCCCCGCTCGCCGGTTTGCTGGTGACGCCGCTCCCCGAGCTGTCACTGGGCGTCTCCTATCGCCACAAGAGCTACGTCGACGACTGGGGAGACACGCGCATCAGTGACGTGCCCATCCTGAGCAACATGGGCTACACGCACCGGTTTGCCCACTATTTCGAGCCGAGCACCCTGACCTTCGGCGTGAAGGCCGGCCTCGGCGCCGCCGTCGACGCCTCGCTCGACGTGGCTTGGGCGCGCTGGGGCGAAGCCCTCTCCACGAACCAGAACGCGTTCGCATCGCCGGTCTACGGCGACACCTGGACGCCCGCCGCGGGCGCGCGCTTCCGAGTCTCCGACGCGCTCACGACGGCGCTCGGGTATCGCTTCCAAAAGTCGCCCGTGGGCAATTTCGGCGGCCCGTCCAACGTGCTCGACAACGATCGCCACGTGGCCTCGCTCGGGCTCGAGAGCGAGCTCTCCCGCTGGCTCTCGCCGAAAGTCGATGCTCGTCTCAGCCTGGCCGTGCAGGAAATCATCCTGGTCGAGCGGAGCGAGACCAAAGACTTTCGGCGGTTCGCGAGCGACGAGGCGCTCGAAAAGAACCCGGGCTACCCGGGCTACTCCCACGGCGGCAGCGTGCTCGCGCTATCCTTGGGCATCGAAGGTCGTTGGTGATGCGGACTCGGCACAGTCTCGTTCTCGCGTCCTTGGCCTTCGGCTGCGGTCCGAAGGACGACGTGCCGCTCCTGCGCACGGATCACTGCCCCGTGGAGGGTTCTTGCGACGCGGGGGGGCCTGTCGACGGCGGGCCCATCGCGATCCCGCCCGAGCCCCTCGAGCCCTGGGACCAAACCGGCGCCGGCCCGCTCACGGGCATCTTCGCCGTCGAAACCACCATCAACGCCCGGGTGGGGATCCCGGTGGAGACTCGGCAGGTCTTCCGGCTGCGCATCGTGCAGAAAGGCAAGAGCTTGCAGCAAAAGACCACGCTCTGTGCCTTCAAGCTGCCCAAGGTCGAGGGCCTCGCCACGCTGGTCATCCCGCCCGAGCTCCAGAGCCTGATGTCCCAGAAGCACGTGGAGGCCACGGGCGAGTTCCTTTCGAGCGAGAGCCTCATCGGCGCGGGCTACGCGCCCCCGCCGTCGCTCTTGGTCGTGGGGGCGAAGCTCGACGATCCGGCGCACGACCCGCTTCCGACCAAAGACGACCTGTCGAAGGCCATCGACGAAGACCAGGACGGAAACCCCGGCGTGACTCTGCTCGCGAGCGTGGTCACCTGCGGCGAGGGCAAGTTCGAGAAGCTGTTCGTGGCGCTCCGCACCGGGGTCAAGCTCGGCGGCAAGGTGATCACCCCGGATCGCATCGAAGGCAAGGCCGACGTCGACCTCGACCAGACCGTGATCGGCTACTCGAACGATTGTCTGACGACCGCTGCCCAGATCAACATCCTGGTCGAGCCGGGGAGCCCGTTCCGCGCGATCCGCGTAGGCCAGGCGGAGGACATCGACGACAACGGCAACGTGTCGTGTCCCGAGATCGCAGCCGGCGCCTCCAAGCTCTTTGGTGACTTCTGGACGAAGTGATGGCGCGGCTCGCGTTCTCCGCCGGCACCCTCGAGCTCCACGACGTTCCGGAAGGCGCGTCGCTCCCCGAAAGCTTGCGCTGGGACCGCCGGAGCGCGTGTTATCGAGCCAAAGCCCTGGCCTACGCCGAGATCGTCCGGGCGCTCGTCCGCGCCAAGATCCCGCTCGACGATCAGGCGCGCCGCTATCTCGAACTCGAGGCCGGTCCGCGCGTGCGGCGCGAGCCCCGGCCGTTCCAGCGCGAAGCGCTCGCGGCCTGGAAGAAGTCCGGCGGCCGCGGCGTCATCGTGCTGCCGACCGGGGCGGGCAAGAGCCACGTCGCGGTGCTGGCCATCGCCGATCGGCAGCGAAGCGCGCTGGTGGTGGCGCCGACCCTCGATCTCGTGCGCCAGTGGTACGACCTCCTCCGCACCACGTTCGGCACCGAAGTGGGCGTGGTCGGGGGCGGGGAGCACAGCGTCGCCGCGCTCACCGTCACCACCTACGACAGCGCCTACCTGCAGATGGAGCACCTCGGCGCGCGATTCGGTCTCGTGGTGTTCGACGAGTGCCATCATCTGCCCGGCGAGACGTATCAACTCGCGGCCGAGCAGTGCATCGCGCCCTTCCGCCTCGGGCTCACCGCGACGCCCGAACGAAGCGACGGCCGGGAGGCGGTGCTCGGCGAGCTCATCGGACCGGTGGTTCATCGGGTCGAAATCGGCGAAATCGCCGGCAGTTTCCTGGCCGACTACGAAACCGTGCGGCTGACGGTGGAGCTCAGTCCGAGCGAGCGCGAAGAGTACGAGGCCGAGCGCGCCCTGTATCTGGACTTCGTGCGCAAGAACGGCATCCGCATGGGATCGCCCCAAGGGTTTCGCGAGTTCGTGATGCGCTCGGCCGGGCACACCGACGGCGCCCGGGCCATGCGAGCGTACCGGCGCCAGCGCGAGATCGCCTTCGCGTCGGAAGGCAAGCTCGAGCTCGTCGAGCAGCTTCTGGAGGAGCACCGTCTGGATCGCGCGTTGATCTTCACGCAGGACAACGCGACGGCCTACACGGTATCGCGCCGCTGCCTCGTGCCGGTGATCACGCATCAAACGAAGCTGAAAGAGCGTAGCGAGATCCTCGAGCGCTTCGCCAAGGGCGAATACGGCGCGGTCGCCACCAGCAAGGTGCTGAACGAAGGCGTCGACGTGCCGGACGCCAACGTGGCCATCGTGATCAGCGGCTCGGGCTCGGTGCGCGAGCACGTGCAGCGCCTCGGCAGGATCCTGCGCCAGCGCGAGGGCAAGCAGGCGGTGCTCTACGAGCTCGTGAGCGCCGAGACCAGCGAGACGGGCACGAGCGAACGCCGCCGGGACCACGCGGCTTACCGCTGAAGGCTCGAATTCGCGAAGGTTCTCTGCTCCACTTCCGTTCCGATGCTGGGTCCCGACCAGGTGCAAGCGCGGCGCAAGGCAGGGGAGCTCGTGCTCTCGCCCCTCGACGGCAAGCGCCGCGCCCGAGCCATCGAGCTCGCGCTTCTCGTGCTCGGCATCGCCCGGGACCACGAAGGGGGTCGCCGCGGGGCGCTCGAGGAAGCCCTCGCGGCGGTCGCCTCGAGACCAGGCGAGCGTCGGCTCGCAGCGGGACTCGCCAAGCTCTGCATCGATGCCTGTCGTTTCGAGGGGCAAGAGAGCGCAGACGTCGCGTCGCTCCGCCGAGAGCTCTTTCTCGCCGCGGCGGAGCTCCGGCGAAGCGACGAGCGATTCAGCCGCGCACGGGTCCTCGAGCGCGTAGCGACCGCCCGGAGCGTGGCGCCCGAGACGCTCGACGCCGCGATCTACTCCGACCTCCGGAGCGAAGAATGCGTGCTCTCGGTCCCTCGGTTCCCGCCGGAGGTACTCGTGGCGGACTCCGAACGCGCGGCGCGCCAAGCCGTTCTCCTGCGTGCGACGTCCGTCACGGCCGAGGTCGAGTGCGCCTCGCCCGTGCACTACCGCGCGCTCTTCGCCAAGCTGAAATTTCGCCGGCTGCTTCATCGCATCGAGCGATTGGAGCGCGGGTATCGCATCGTCATCGACGGGCCGAGCAGCTTGTTCGGTCCGGTCACGAAGTACGGACTCGCGCTCGCGCTGGTCTTGCCCGAGCTCGAGAGCGCCCGTGAGCTTCGGCTCTCTGCCGAGCTCGCGGGGAGCCCGTCGTGAGCGGCTCAGCTTCCAGCTGCGTGCCGGAGGTACCACGCCCGAGTCGCGAGAGCTCGAGCTCGCGCCCGAGGTCGAAGCGTTGCTCGCCGACTTCGAGGGGCTCTCGTCGCCCTGGCGCCCGAGCGTGGCCGAACGTGTGTTCGACGTGCCGGGGCTCGGTGTGTGCGTACCGGATCTCCGATTTTGCCACGTCGACTCGGGTCGCGAAGTGTTCCTCGAGGTGCTCGGGTTCTGGAGCCGCGACGCCGTGTTTCGCCGCATCGAGCTCGCCGAACGTGGGTTCGGAGTGCCTTTCTTGTTCGCCGTGTCGAGCCGCCTCCGGGTCAGTGAAGAGCTGCTCGGCTCCGAGACCTCGAGCCGGCTGTACGTCTACAAAGGCAGCATGAGCGCCCGCGGCGTGGAGCGGCGTTTGGAGGAGCTCGCCGGCTGAGCGAGCTTTGCGCCCGAGCCGCCGTCGTGTAGAACTAGGCCGTGGTCGGAACTCGCGCGAAGCACTTGCTCGTCGAATACGAGGGCTGCGATCCCGCGATCTTGGACGATCTCGAGGCCGTGCGCGGGCTGATGCGGCAGGCAGCCGAGGCCGCCGGCGCCACGGTGGTGGCAGAGGCGTTCCACCGCTACCGGCCCCAGGGGGTCACCGGCGTCCTGGTGATTGAAGAGAGCCACTTCTCCGTCCATACCTGGCCGGAGCACGGGTATGCGGCGCTCGACTTCTACACCTGTGGAGACTGCGTGCCCGAGCGGGCCGACGCCCTCTTGCGCGTCGCCCTCGGGGCAGAGCGCGCCGAGGTCGTCTTGGTCGACCGCGGGCTCCGGCTCGAAACCGGCTCCATGCAGCTTCACTTCCGCGCGGCCGAGAAGGTCGCCGCGCGCGGATCGGGTTGAAACGCTGCCGATGCGCTCGAGGGGTGCGGTCGCGTGTTTCGTCGCCGTGGCGTGGGTCCTCTCCGCGCCCGAGGCCAGCGCTCAGTCCATCGGCAGCAAGGTCGACCACCACGTCGACGACCACCTGAAGAACGGGACGAAGAAGCCGAAGCCCAAGCCCAAACCCAAGCCCAAGCCGGCGCACCACGGGCCGCGCCCCGGGCCCGCGCCGGGACCCGCCGCTCCGCCACCGGGGCCACCGCCGCCGCCAGCGAAGCGTTCGGACCTTCCCTACCGCATCCTCGGCAATCGCCTCCAGCTCGACCCCACCGTGGGCGTCGCCTATCGCGGTTGGCGCCCCCAGAGCTACCCGGGAATGGACGTCTCGACGGAGAACGCGCTCACCTGGTCGGTTGGAGCGCGCGCCAAGCTCTACTTCATCGCCGTCAACCACGCCCACTACGAATCCAACGGCATTTCATCACCGCGCAGGGAAGGCGCCAGCGTGGCCGCCAAAGCGGCCAATGCCACGCCCGCCGCAGCGTGGCTCGTGGGCGCCTTCGGCTTCCCCTTCGATTGGGTGCTCGAGCCCATCATCCGCTACGAAGCGCGAGCTTTCGAGAGCACGCTGACCCCGTCGCGGCCCGTGCGCGTGATCCCGTATTCGGCGAGCAAGAACGACGACCTCTCCACCTTCGCACCCACGAGCTCTGCGCTCCGCCTACAGAGCGCGTTCGAGACGTTCGTGGTGGGCCTCCGCTACCACCACGACAACGACCCGACCGACATCATCACCACCAAGTCGAGCTCGTTTCCGAACCTCTACTTCGGCATTGGTCTCACCCAATACAGCAAGCCCTACATGGTGCGCGTGGGCGACGCGGTGCTCTCGGACTTGATCTTCGACGCGCGACTGCGCGGCGCGGGTCTCGCACTCGGGCTCGACTTTCCGCAGCGACCCGAGGCCTTCTTCCTCGACGTGTCGAGCCAGGTCGGCATCGGCGAGGTGCGCTTGACCCACGACTTCACGGTGAACGAGACCTTGCCGAAGGGCTGGCTCATCGGCTACGCGCAGGGCGAAGTGACCGGAGGCTACTTGCACCCGATCACGCGCACCAAACCGACGCTGCTCGGCGGGCTCGCGGCGTCGGTCGGCGGCGCCACGTTCTTCTACTTCAAGCCGTTCACCACCAGCGAAGAGGACACCAGTACCCCGGCCCTGAACTGGGACCTCTTGTGGGGGCTTCGCGCCTTCTTGGTGCTGCCGCTCTGAATGCGTCAGCGCGCGGCGCCGAACACGTCGTAGTCGACGCCGCCGGTCGAGTCCGCGTCGCTCGAGAAGTAGAGCGTGCAAAAGCCCGGCGCGAGCGCGGGCGTGCGCAGTGAAAACGCTTGCTTCGAGAAGGCGGTCTCGATGCCCTGACGCACGGCCGTGAGCTCTTTGGCGGTGCCGATCTGCTGACCGGTAGTGGGATCCAGGTAGGTGTAGAAGAGCGAGCGTAGCCCCGAATTCGCGGGCGCTGCGCAGTTCGGTTGTTCGCGGCGCGGCGAGCTGAAGAGCAGCAGCGTTCCGTCGGGCGTCACCCACGGCTCCACGTCCTCGTCGGCGACCGCGCAGCCGCTCTCGAGGGTGAGCGGCACCTGGCTCACGTTGCCGCCCGCGACCGGGAACGTGTAGAGCCCCGGCTTGCTCTGGCGATCGCTGATCCAGTAGAGCCGCGCGTTCTGGCCCTGGTAGGCGTAGGCGACGTTGTAGTCACGCGAGCCGGACGTGGTCTGGTTCACCGGAGCGCCGAGCGGTGCCGGCGAGCCGGTGCCCTTGAAGAGCGCACTGGTGAAGATCTGCGCTTTGCCGTTGCGCTTGCTGTCGAAAAGAAAGAGCGGCTCGGTGGTGGTGGACCCGTTGCTCGGGTCGGCGACGCCCGAAGGCACGATCAATCCGCCCGAGTCGTCGGCGTTCGGGTAGTTTACCAGGGCGCCGAGGTTCGAGGTGAGGGCGCCGAAGCTCGCGCCCGAGGCGGTGGCGGTGAAGTGATCCGTCTCGGTGGGGCTGCCTTCCGGAACGCCTTGGCGCAATACGACCCGGTCGGTTCCCCCGAGCGTTGCAACACGGGCGAAGAGCTGATCTTTGCCTCCGGTGCCGTTGCTGAGCGAGGTGACCTTGGTCGACGTCGCGCCGAACGCGAGGTAGCTCAGGTCGGAGCACGGCGTGCACGTCTGCTTGCACGGGTTCCAGTACTGGCCGGCGCTGCAGCCTCCATCCGGGCCGGTGCCCGCGTCAGCGGCCGGGACGCAGTTCCCCGCGTCCGGCCCGGCCTCCCCCGCATCGGTGCCGGCGTCCGCGTCGAACGGAGCGTCGCCGGGCGAGTCCTGGGAGGTGTCGGCCGGCGCATCGACCGAAGCGTCCCCGCTGCTTCCGCCGGCGCCGCCGCTGCCGCTCGCTCCGCCGGAGCCGCCCGCTCCGCCGGAGCCGCCTGCGCCACCCATGCCGCCGGCGGCTGACGCCCCGCCGAGGCCTCCGACGCCGCCGAAGCTCGGTCCGCCGGTGCCGCCGCTTGCGGTCGTGCCACCCGTGTTGGGCTTGGGGTCGGCGTCGTCGCCGCCCGCGCAGCTCGAGACCAGGCCGACGCTAGCGAACACGGGCATCCACAGGGACCGAACACGGAAGCTCATGGCCCGCGGTCTCTAGCGAAGCGCCGAACGCGGCGCAATTCACCTCGGCCGGGTCGGGGGAAGATCGCGGTGCCCCGAGACGTACGGGGAGAGACGTACGGAGGAGACACGGGTGGGTCGATTCGCGAAGACGCTGGGATTGCTGGCTTTCTCGACGCTGGCTTTGGGGTCGGTGGCGGGCGCAGAGCCCAAAGCGGTTGCGGTCGGAACCGGCCGGACGGGTGCGTGGAGCGAGCGGCACGCGGGCATTGGTGACGACGTGCGATCGGGCAAGCCCGTCGTGGTCGAGGTGTTCGTGCCCCTCTGCTCCGACGACAAGGGTGGGCCGTGCGGCAAGCACTCGGGTGCCGGCGATCCGAAGAACCTCGAAGACAACCTGTATTGGGGCGCGGTGTTCGGGGCCCGCACCTACCTCGGCCGCCGCGACACCGGTTGGAGTCGCGTCGAGGCGGGAAGCGGGGAAGGGTTCGAGCTCGAGCGGGCCACGTTCAAGCGAACGGTTCACGGCTCCCACTGGGGCACGAGCGGTAGCGTCGAGGTGTTCGTCGTGCTCCACGCCATGGATGGCGATGCTGGCGACGACGCGCTCAAGCGTTTCCTCGACGTGGCCGGCTCGGGCGGGAGCGTGAAGTTCAGCGATGGCAGCGGCACGCGGGAAGAGCGTGTCCACGCCGTCGGTTTCGTCGGGCGGAACCCGCTGCTTCGCAACGGACGAATTCCCGAGAAACTCGAGCTTCCGGCGGCGCCGAGCGGCACGGGCATCCCGGCGTTCACCACCATGGCCCACGCGCGGGAGACGTTGGGCGCTTGGCTTCGCCGCGCCGGCTCGCGAGAGCTCCTCCTGCCGCGCGGGCCGGTCGCGTCCGAGGGCTACGTGCTCGATGCGGTGGTTCACGGCCTTGCCAACAACGAGCAGCCGGCGAGCGTGCGCAAGCGAGTGGTGAAGGCCTACACGCGTTGGCACAAGATCCCGACCACCCTGGCCGAGCTCTACTTCACGCCGATGCAGCCGAAGAACTGGAACTTCGCGGCGCCCGCTCCGAAGACGGGCGGCTGAAGCGCGCCAACCGAAGCGCGCAGAGATACCGACTGGCGTGGCCTGGCCGGGACCGCTATCTTTCCGCCTCGTGAGCGCTGGGCAACGCCGGAGAAGAAGTGTGGGCGCTCGGCGGCGCGCTCGTCGCGTGTTTCGTCGCCGATGCGTGTGCCAGATCGGAGGGCATCGATTCGAATGCGCCGCTCGGCGGCGCGGGCAGCTTCGATGCGAGCCTTGGCGGTGCGGCAGGCTCCGACGGCGCCGTGACCGGAGGCGCATCAGGCGGCGATGAGCGAGCGGTGGCGCTGCCGGGCGCGGGCGGCGCTGGTGGCGCCGGCGGCGCGGGCGGCTCCGGCGGCACGAGCGGCACGGGTACATCGGGCGGCACGGGTGCATCCGGCGGCACAGGGCGCGACGAGGCGCTTGCAGGCGGAAGCGGCGGCGGCACGGGCGCGGCGGGTGGCACGGGCGGAAGCGGCGGCGGCACGGGCGCGACAGGTGGAGCCGGTGGCAGCGGCGGCGAGCGCGACGGGTGGAACCGGTGGCAGCGGCGGCACCAGCGGCGGCGGTGGCGGGCGGCAGCGGCGGCTGTCCCATCGTGAGCTACCCGTTCACCGGGTGCCCGGCAGGTTGGACGGCGGCCGGCAACAACAGCGATTGGCAGTGCGGCGTTCAACTGGTCCGCCCAGCGGAGATCACACACCGGCGGTGGCCAAGCGTGGGGGACGAAGCTCAACGGCAACGTCGAACTGCCGGGGCTCCCGTTGACGGCCCAGTCATCAGCCTGAGCAACTACAACGAGCGAAGCACTGAAGGCTGCGTTTCTGGCACTACTACGGCTTCCAGGAGCTGCAGGCGGGTGGCCTGTGCGACCTCGTGCGCCCTCGACAACTCGACCTATTCCGGTGCGATCGTCGAGGTTTTCAACGGCACGGCGTGGGTGAAGGCCACTCCATCGGGCGGTTACCCCGGTCCCAAGATCGAGTGCTATTCGACCGACCCCGAAGCGGGCTCGACGTGTTCACCCTGTGCGCTCGACGGCCAGACCGGCTTCGGCGGCAAGAGCGCGAACTGGGAGCAGGTCGAGGTCGACGTGTCGAGCTACGCGGTGTCGAACTTCCAGTTTCGATTCCATTTCGCCAGCTACGGCATCGAACCGCTCTGCCACCCCGGAACGCCGGGCTGGCGCGTCGACGACGTCTCGGTCGTGAAGCTCAGTTGCCCGTGAGTCAGTCGCGGCTCGAGCTTCGCTTGGTGATGCGGCGTTCGCCGCCGCGCCGCTCGACGCCGCCCGGCGGCGTGCCGGACGTGCGACGGCGATCGGTGTGTCGTCGATCCGTCTGCCGTCGCTCGATGCCTCCACGGCGATCGCCCGGCGGCACGCATTCACCGCGCAGCTCGGTGAGTAAGCGTGCGCCGGCCCGCGATGGCGGCGTGGTTCGCGCACAGCGACGAAGCCATCCGGAGCTTGTGGCGCCGCAGCGGCGCCGGTCCGCGATCCCACAGACCGCGCAGGGCTTGGCGACGGCGTGACCGCGCTGAGCGCGGCGGTAGCCAAGCAGGCGGCGACCCCGGCGTGGGCGATCGGTCAGATGCTGTTCCGCACGAGACGCAGGCTTGCATGTCGTCAGAATTTATGTCGCGGATGCGGCGCGGGAGCACAAGCCCTGATCGGCGCCCTGGCCAAGCGCGGCTCAAAAGGCGTTGACCGAGCGCGGAAGCAAGCGGATTCGGGCTCTTGCCGAGCTGCTTCGAGGCGTTGTCCCCAACAAGCGGCCTCCTGACCCGACAGCGATATAGCGCAGCTGAACGCCGTGCCGGCGGCGACGTGGGTGACGGCCGCGAGCTTGAGGAGTGGGGGATGAGCACGGGTGCCGAGTCGTTGCCGTTGCCGATCTGCTGTTTGGCGTCGTCGCCCACGACACGCGGCCGCCCCCGCGGTCGTCACCACACACGTGTGCGAGTCGCCGAGCGCGAGCTCCTTGACCGAAATGCCCGATACCACGCTGGGCCCGACCGGCGCCGCCCCTGACACGCCGATGCCGAGCTGACCGTTGGAATTCGCGCCGAAGCATTCCAGGGTGCCGTCGTTGGCCGCGACGCAGGTGTGGCGGCCGCCCGCCCCCACGACCGCCAACGACGGCAGCGACGAGCTCACCTTCACCGGAGCGGCCTGATCGGGAAGGGCGGCGTTGCCCAGCTGGCCGGACTCGTTCGCCCCCCAACAATGAAGGCCGCCGCTGGCGATGGCGCAGCCGTGCAAGCTGCCGGCCGCGAGGGAAGTCGCCGCTGACAGCGTGAGCTTCTGCGGGGTCGGCGTGTTGCCGCCGGTGACGCCCAGCTGCCCGCGCGAGTTGCTTCCCCAACACAGGACGCTCCCCGCTACGATCGCGCAGCTGTGGTTCGCGCCCGCGCTGATCGCGGTCGCGTCTCCGAGCGCGTCGACCTTGGCGGGCGCGGGGACATCCGCGTTGCCAGCGCCGAGTTGCCCCGCGCTGCCCTTGCCCCAACAGTAGACGCTGCCCGCGGTAGCCAGGGCGCAGGTATGATAGCCGCCACACGCGACCGCCTTCACTGCCTCGCCCACGGCGACCTTGACCGGCTCCGCCTTTTGTCCGCCCGCCTGGCCAGTTCCGAGCTGGCCGCTCACGTTGGAGCCCCAGCAGTAGAGGTCGCTCTTGGCGTCGATCAGGCAGGCGTGGAGACCGCCCGCGGCGATTTGGCCAAACGGCGCCTCCGGACCAGGGGCGGGCGCGGCGTCGGCATCCGAGCCGCCGTCGGCGGCGCCCCCGGCGGCGCCCCCAGCGCCGTCACTCGCCCCCGCGTCGCGCTCTCCCTTGAGCTCGTCGAGCTGGGCCGTGAGCGTGCAACTCGAGGCCGCGAGAGCCAGGGTCATCATCAATCCGGAGAGCCGCATTTCGCTTCAGCTTATCATCCGTGGGCCCGATGTCTTCACCCACGACAGCTCGCGCTCCCGACTTCGCGTCGGAGCCGTGTCCGCTTTGCGGGGGCCGGGGCCTCGAGAGGCGTTTCGCCAAGTCGGGCTTCTTCATCGTGCGCTGCGAGCGCTGCGGCGTCGAGCTCGCCTGGCCGCTCCCCGGAGGCGCCGAAGTGGAGAGCATCTATGCCGACCCCGGCTACTTCTCCGGCGCCGAGTACTACCTCGACTACGTCGCGCACGAGGCGAACCACCGTCGCCTCGCACGGCGCGTGCTCGCGCGACTCGGCCCCTCGGGTCGCGCACCTCGGCTCCTCGACGTGGGTGCGGCAGCAGGTTTCTTCTTGGACGAAGCGCGCAAGGTCGGTTGGTCGGCTGTGGGGATCGAGCCTTCGCCCAGCATGAGCGCGTTCGCTCGGGACGAGCTCGGCCTCGACGTGCGAAACGGGCGCTTCGATGCGGTCGAGCTCGGAGACGAACGCTTCGATCTCGTCACCTTCCTGGACTCGTTCGAGCACTTCCCGGACCCCGCCCGCGTACTCGAACGCGCGGCCTCGTTGCTCGCGCCTCGAGGCCGGGTCGCGCTCTTGACGCCCAACGCGGGCAGTCCGCTGGCGCGTGTCTTGGGACGGCGCTGGCCCCACTACACGCCGCCCGAGCACGTCTTCTTCTACGCTGAACGGAGCCTGTTCCGGCTGCTCGAGCTCCACGGCTTCGAACCGGTGGCGGTGCACCGCATGGGGCACGACTGGTCCGTCGAGGAGCTCGTCCGAAAGCTCGCACCACGCGCGCTCTCCCGCGCTCTGCCCAGAAATTCCAGATGGCTCCGGCGCTCGCTCTACCTCGACGTGGGTGACCTGTTCGTGATCGCGAAGCTCGTTCGGAGCGAAGAGGCGTGAGCGCGCTGCGCTCGTTGCGGGCTCGCTCCGCTCGCGTGGCGTGCGCTTTCTCGAGTGGCCCCCGAGGCGAGCGCGCCGCGCTTAGCGGCTCGCTCTTGCTCGGTCAGAAGCCGATGGCGGAGCGCGCGGTTTCCTTGTCCACGAGGCCTTCGCGCATCATGGCCTTCACGGCCATCTCGAAGGTCTGCATGCCGTACATGTCCCCGCCCTCCATCAGGTCTTTGAGGGGAGGGTTGCCGTTCGGGCGCTTGATCGACTCGCGCACGATGCCCGTTGCGATCAGGACCTCGGCGGCCAGGACCATCCCTTGACCGTCGGCGCGGGGCAGGAGCCGCTGTGCCACGATGCCCTGGAGCGCGTCGCCGAGGCGTTCGCGCACGTCGTCGGGCTCTCCGCCCGACAGCGCGATCACGCGGTTCACGGTTCGCGACACGTCGGGCGTGTGCAACGTGGAGAGCACGAGGTGGCCGGTTTCCGCGGCCTTCAGCGCGATCTCCATGGTCTCCGGGTCGCGGATCTCGCCCACCTGGATCACGTCCGGATCCTGCCGCAAGGAAGCGCGGAGCGCGTCGGCGAAGCTCGGGGTGTCGAGCCCGAGCTCGCGCTGGCTCACCGAGCAGCGATCGTCGTTGTGCAGGTACTCGATGGGATCTTCGATGGTCACGATGTGGCGCGCCATCGCGTGGTTCATGTGCGAGATCATGGCGGCGAGCGTGGTGCTCTTGCCGTTGCCCGCGGCGCCGACCACGAGCACGAGCCCTCGATCGCGCTCGGCGAGCTCTTTGCAAGCGCGTGGCGCTCGGATGTCCTCCAACGTGGGGATCTCGAACGGGATGGCGCGCATCACGATGGCAAGCGTGCCTCGCTGGCGATAGATGTTCACGCGGAAGCGACCGATGCCGGTCGCGGCGTAGGACGTATCGTATTCGGAGAGCCGCGCGAGGTCGTCGCGGACGGCCGGCTCGCGGATGATGTGCCGTGCAGCGGCCTCCGTGTCTTGGGGCCGGATGCGGTCGAGGCGGAAGTACACCAGCGAGCCGCGCACGCGCGCCCCCGGAGGCTGTCCGACCTTCAGGTGGACGTCTCGGGCGCCTGCGGCGATGGCCTTGGCGAGCAGCTGGTGCAGATAGGCCTCGCTCGCGTACGGATTCGCGCCACTCTGAGGAGCCAGACTCACCACGGATGCCCAGAATAGGAAGTCCGGGCCGGGCCGTCACGCGCCTTCGGCGCGCGCCCCCCCGAGCGCGCCCGCGAGCGCGGACGACGGACGCAAAGCGGGTCGCGGGCAGGGGATTTCGAGCGCCGCGCGCGCGAACGTTGCGAAGCGCCCCCGGGGTGCGCTAATAGCTCGCCCCCCGAGCCCAGATAGCTCAGTTGGTAGAGCAGCGGATTGAAAATCCGCGTGTCGTTGGTTCGATTCCGACTCTGGGCACGAAGTGGCGAGCGTCTCAGCCCTCGCCGCGACCGAGCGCCGCTTGGTACTCGTCGATCACGTTGCCGGTATCGCCATCGGCGGCCAGCCGGCCGCGCCGGATCCAGATGGCGCGATCGCAGAGCTGCCGGGCGGTCTCGAGCTCGTGGGTCACGATGACCAGGCTGCGCCCCTCCTTCTGCAGCGCGCGGAGGCGGCTGAGGCATTTCTGCTGGAAGGCGCCGTCGCCCACGGCGAGCACCTCGTCGATGAGCAGCACGTCGGCGTCGACGTGCATGGCGACGCCGAATCCGAGCCGCGCCAACATGCCGCTCGAGTAGTGGCGCACCGGCACGTCGACGAATTCGCCGAGGTCCGCGAAGGCGAGGATCTCCGCCAAGCGCGCCTCGGCGTCTTCGCGGCCCACGCCCAGCAGGCTGGCGTTGATGTAGGCATTTTCGGTGGCGTTCATGTCGGGCTCGAAGCCGACCCCCAGCGCCAGAACCGGCGCCACGCGACCGCGCACGGAGACCTTGCCCTCCGTCGGATACGTCGCGCCGGCCAAGAGCCGGAGCGTGGTGCTCTTGCCGCTGCCGTTCTCGCCGAACACCGCCAAGGTTTCGCCGGGCTTCACCCGGAAGCTGACCGCGCGGAGCGCCCAGAACCAGTCGCTGTCGCTGTACTCGCGGACGCGCCCGAGCAGCGCGTCTTTCAGCAAGAACGGCTTGATGTGTTGACGCCGGTAGGCCTTGCCCACGCCCTCGAACACGATGCAAGCGTCCGCCTCAGACATGGTCGGCGATTTCGCTTTCGAAGCGGCGGTAGATGAGCACGCCGGTCAAGAGCACCAGAGTGCAGGAAACCAGAGCGGCGCCCACCACGCGCGCCGGCGGGAACGCTCCCTTCAGCACGACGTCGCGGATGCAGTGGATGAGGGAGGCCATGGGGTTCAGAAGCATCGCCTGGCGCCAAGGCCCCGGAAGTCGGTCGATGGGGTAGGCGATGGGCGTCGCCCAGAACAGCACGACGAGCGCGGAATTCACGATGTAGCCCACGTCGCGGAACACGACGTTGAGCACGCCCGAGATCAGCGCGAGCCCGAGCCCGAGGGCGATCAACAGGACGATCACCAGCGGCAGGACCACGAGCGCGAACGAAACGTGGAACGCCTCCGGATAGAACGCCACGAGCGGCAGCAGCGAAAGGGCAGCGAAGCCCAGGTTGAACACGTGGGAGAACACGGTGCCGCTCGCCACCACGTACGCCGGAACGCTGGTCCGCTTGATCACCTCGGCGTGCTGCAGAAAACAGGTCGTGCCGTCGGTCCAGGCGTGGGACAAGAAGTGCCAGGGGACGAGACCCAGCATGAGGAACACCGGGTACGCGGGCAGCTCGGACGGGAACGCGACGCCGAAGAACACGCTCATCACGATCATCAGGATGGTCGGGTTCGCCATGGGCCAGAGCAGACCCAGGGCTTGAGCTCGGTAGGTGGCGCGAAAGCGGCCCAGCGTGAAGACGCCGAGCGCGTGCTCGTGGCGGCGGAGCTCGCGAGTGAAGCGTCGCACCCGCTCGATGGGGGAGGCCCGAGTGGACTCGTCCCCGAAGGAGAGCCCGCTCGGGGTTCGGTGCCGCCACAAGGCGTCGGGTCGCATCGGCGGCTCGATTCTTAGCCCCGCTCGGACGCGGTATACAATCGCCGCGTGGTCTTCCTGGCGCCCGGCTTTCGGCAACTGCCCAAGACGCGGCAAGCCCGCGCGCTGGGCTTGGCGCTGGCCCAAGCGAGTCTCGGCTGGGTTGCGCCGGCGCTCCGTGCGAGCGTGCCAGCGCCTGTGTGGCGTGCGCTCGGGCGCGCCGGAGCGCCCGTTCGGCTGGCGCCGCCATCACGGCACGCCACGCTCGACCCGGTGCTGGCCGCGGCAGAGCTGCACCGCGCCGGAGCGCGCATCGAGCGCGTGCGCGAACCCGAGGTCTCCATCGTGGTGCCGACCGCGGGCGCAGTCGAATGGCTCGCCGCCGCTCTCGCTTCCATCGCTGCCTACACGCAGGGCGTCCGCTACGAGGTCATCGTGGTGGACGACGCCTCGCCGGACCGCGTTCGCGTCGAGCGCGCCCTCGAGCGCCACCCCGGCGTGACCGCGTTCGTGAACGCGACGGCTCACGGCTTTGCGGCCAGCGTGAATCGCGGCGCGCGCGCGGCACGAGGCAAGAGCCTGGTGGTCTTGAACGACGACGTGTTCGTCACCCCGGGCTGGCTCGAAGGACTCGTGCGCGCGAAAGCCGCAAAGGCCCGCGTGGCCTGGGTCGGCCCGGTGAGCAACGACACGGGCGATGGCGCCACGATCCCGGCGCGCTACCGCGATCTGAACGAGCTCTTGGCGTTCGCCGGAACCCAACGCGGCGCGCCCCGTGCCATGGATAAGCTCGCGCTCCACGCAGCGCTGCTCGACCGTGCGCGATTCGAAGCGGTGGGCGGACTCGACGAGGGCTACGTCCGGGGCATGTTCGAGGACGACGACCTCGCGCTGGCCTTGCGGGCGCGGGGTGGAAGGCTCTTCGTTGCTCCGGACGTGTACGTGCACCACGCGGCGGGCGCGACGTTCCGCGCGCTGTCGCCCTTCGAGTACTTCGCGTGCTTCGAGCTGAATCGCCGGCGTTTCGAGGAGCGCTGGCACGTCCGGTGGCGCGTGCGCGAAGGGGGTGAGCCGTGAGCCGGCAGGACGCGCCCTCGGGCCTGAGCGTGGTCGTCCCCATGTTCAACGCCGAACGGCAAATCGCGACCTCGCTGGCGGCCATCGCCGACTATCTGGCGGCGCGGCCGGGCACTCACGAAATCGTCGTGGTCGACGACGGGAGCAGCGACCGGAGCGTCGAACTCGCGCGCGCGGCCCATCTGCCCGAAGGGGTCGCGTGCGAGGTGCTCGCCAACGCGGTCAACCGTGGCAAGGGCTTCAGCGTGCGCCGCGGACTCGCCGTCGCTCGCGGACGTCACGTGCTCTTCACCGACGCGGATCTGGCGTATCCGGTCGACAACTTCGATCGCGTGCTCGAAGCGCTCGAGGCCCACGCCGACGTGGCCATCGCCAGCCGGGTGCATCCCGAGAGCCGCTACGTCACGTCGCCCCGGTTCTTTCGTCGGATCTACACGCGACACACGCTCGGTCGCGCCTTCAACGGCTTGACCCGGCTCTTGCTCGTGCCGGGCGTGCACGACACCCAGGCCGGCTTGAAGGGATTCCGCCGGAGCGCGCTCGCCGCGCTCCTGCCGCGCCTGACGCTCGACCGCTTCTCGTTCGACGTCGAGCTCCTGGTCGTCGCCCGCGAGCTCGGCCTCGCCCTGGCGGAGGTCCCGGTCACGTTCGAGTACCGGAACGAACCGAGCACGCTGGAGCTCGGGCGTGACAGCGCCCGCATGTTGACCGATCTCTTGCGGGTCCACGCCCGCCGCCGCCGTGGCGGCTACCGCCCGTGAGGGGCGGACATGTTGCGCTGCAACAATTCGACTTGAGCAGCGGGCCGCTTCGTTGGCAAAGATGCCGCATTGCCGCTGTTGCGACACCAAAACGCGAGGTCTGACCATGTCCGCCGAAAAGCCCGCCGTCCGCCCCGCTGCCCTTCGCCGACCCGACGCCGCTCAGGCTCATCGGTCTGCCATTGGCTGCGCGGCGCTCCTGCCCATCGCGTTCGGCGGCGCGCTCACGCGACCGGCGCTGGAAACGGCGGCGGTATTCTGCCTCCTGTTCGGTTTCCGGTGGCCAGCTCGTCGCCGGCGTCTTGAACCTGGCCAGCAAGAACGCCTGCTCGGCGGCACGGTGTTCTCCGCCTTTGCCTTCAACTGGGCCGTCAGCAGCGGTCCTCTGGACCCTCTCGCGGGGCGCGCCGCCGTCTGCGCCGGTGCTGCTCGCGACCGAAGCGGCGTCCCTCGTCCTGTTCCTGCCGCTGACCTACGCATTCGGCTTCCACTCAGCTCCTCTTCCGCGTTTCTCCTCGACATCGACGTGTTGTTCGCCGCCAAGCTCCTCAAGGGCTACCTCCACGTTCCTGGGCTCGGGCTGCCCATCGCGCTCCTGACGCTCGGGCTCGGCGCCATCGCGCTCTACATCGCGCTGGCCATGTTGGTGAACCCCGTGGTGGGGCGCGCGGTGTTCCCGGTTCCGGGCCCGCTCTTCACGCTCCAGTCGCTCGCGCCCGTGGCCAGCCGCGAGGCTCAGAGCTCGGCCGAGTTCGAGAACGAGCCTCAGCGCATCGTGGCCAGCTCGGCGTAGCTCGCCGGCTCGACTCGCCAGCGTTGGAGGAGCTCGGCGAGCTCGGGGCTCTCGAGCCACGCGAGCTCCCCGGGCTCCGCGCCTCGACCGAGGCCGCTGCCGCCGTGCTCGGCGCCGGCCGCAGTCGTCGGATGGACCACCCACTCCGCCGGTAGCCGCATGCGGGCGAGGAGCGCTCCGAGTTCGCTCCGGCCCTGACCGAGGCCGTAGCACGGCAAGCTACGGAGCCGCACGCCACCAAGTCGCGCGCGGAGCGCGAAGCTCCGGCCGAGCAGCGAAAGGAAGGCGCCTCGAGGCGAGCGTCCGGCGCCCCTCGGCACCCGCACGTGGAGGTTCGGTCGCTCGGCGAGGAGCTCCAGCACGGCGTCCCGGATCACCGGTAGGAGGTGGGCGTGGTGATGCCCGTTCAGGT
Source organism: Polyangiaceae bacterium (assembly GCA_046351435.1). GTDB lineage: Bacteria > Myxococcota_A > Polyangia > Polyangiales > Polyangiaceae > JADJKB01. The sequence goes on along the minus strand of JAXLYN010000038.1, from coordinate 46,828 downwards.
GCGTCGGATCGATCCCGGCCTCGTCCAGCCGCTCGAGCTGCGCGCGCACCTCGGCCCGCACGCGTGCGCGAGGGGGTCGCCGGAGCAGCGTCGCCGCGAGCACGTGGCCGAGCGACAGGAAGCGGCCGTCGGCGTCGGTGAGGTGAGGGATGGGTCCGGTGAGCGCACGGCCGAACGTGAAGGAGAGGTGGAGCCCGACGCCCAAGGAGCCACGGCGATCCCTCGCGAGCTCGGCTGCGCGGTCGAACGCCGGGCCCGTGACGCCGAGGCTGGCTTCGCGCACGATCCCCGTGGCGTTGGCGCGCATCACACCGGCGTTCTCCGCCGCGCCGAATCCGAAGTCGTCGGCGTTGAACACGAGCGCGCGGGGCGCTTTCACGGGCGATCTCCGCGGATCACGGCGCTGAGCGGCGTCGCGCGTCGGCTCCGGAGGCGCTCGAGGCCCAGCGCGCCGAGCTCGCGCTCGAGCTCGCGGGGCGCGAACACGCGCACGCGGATCCCCCTCCGCGCGTGGTAGGTCCGGTACGCCAGTCCGAGCACGGTGCGCGTCGGGTACAAGAGCACCAAGCGACCTCCGGGGCGAACGTGGCGTACGAGGCGCTCGAGCACCCGCTCTGGCTCGCTGGAAAACTCCAGGGCGCCTGCGCAGAGCACCGCGTCGAACTCGCAGCCGAGTGCCAAGGTCTCGAGCGCGCCGACGCTGGCCTCGACGCCGCGCGCCTGCGCTTGCTCGACCATGCGCGGGGAGAGGTCGACGGCGCGCGGTCTGCAGCCGAGGGCCGCGAGGCGCACGGAATACGAGCCCGGTCCGGACCCGGCATCCAAGATCGTCTCGCCGGGCTCCGGCCCGAGGAGCTGCCGCACGACCCGCCACTCGCGCTCGCGGACCCGACCGAGGAGGCCACGCGAGAAGTTCTCGGCGTAGTCGTTTGCGCGTGCGTCGAAATACCGAGCCACGCGCCGGGCATCTGTCGTCGGTTCGCTCTCGGTCATCCGCCACCCGAAACGTGCCCCCGATGTGTAGCGGATCTGCGCGCGCCGTTCCGAGCATCTTTTCCAGCCTGCCGGCCACGAGTGGTTCCCTCGGAGCGAAAGATGCTCTAAACGCCTGAGCCGATGCACACTCAGGCGACGGGCGTGGTTTGGGCGCTCCTCGTCGCCTTCGAAGTGCTGCGCGTCGCGTTGCGCGGGCTGCTCGTGGTGCTCGTGTTCCATTTCGTGCGCGCGGCGTGGGCCTCCGTGTGGCGGCAGCCGCCTCGAGAGCCGGCGCCGCCCGAGGCGTGGCCGTCGGTGACCGTGCAGCTCCCGTTGAAGAACGAATACTACGTCGTCGAGCGTGTGATCCGCGCGGCCTGCGCCTTGGACTACCCGGCCGAACGTCTCGACATCCAGGTGCTCGACGACTCGACGGACGAGACCCGAGAGCGCGCGCGGGAAGTGGTGGAGCGGGCTCGCGCCGAAGGGACGCGTATCGAACACATTCATCGCAGCGCGCCGCGGGGATTCAAAGCTGGAGCGCTGAACAACGGCCTGGAGACGGCTCGCGGCGAGTTCCTCGCCATGTTCGACGCGGACTGCGTGCCGCCGCCCGACTTCCTGCGCCGGGTCATCCCACATTTTGCCGCTCCCGAGGTCGGCTGCGTGCAAGTGCGCTGGGGCTTCCTGAACCGCCACCACTCCCTTCTGACGCGGCTCCAAGCCATCGTGCTCGACGGGCTCTTCGTCGTGGATCAGCACGCCCGAGCGAGCTCGCGCCTGCCGCTCCAGTTCAACGGCACCAACGGCGTTTGGCGGCGCAAGGCCATCGACGAAGCCGGCGGCTGGAGCGCCGACATCCTGGCCGAAGACGCCGATCTGTCGTTCCGCGCCTACCTCGCGGGCTACCGCGTGCTGCACGTGAGCGACTACGCCGTGCCGACCGAGATCCCCGAAGACATGGCGGCGTTCCGCGCGCAGCAGCGGCGCTGGGCGCTCGGCTCGGCTCAGATGTTGCGCACGCTGGGTCTACGGATCCTGACGGCGGACGTGCCAGTGCGGGCCAAGCTCATGATGTTCATGCACCTCGGGCGCCACGCCATCGACCCGCTGATCCTCCTGGCGTGCATCACGTCGCCGTTCACGACGCTCTACGACATGCCGTTCCTGGTCGACTACGGCACCTTCTGGAACGCGGGTCTCGTCGGGCTCGTGCTCCTGAGCAGCTTGCTCTTCTACGGTCGCGCCGTCACCCGCGGCGGCTCGCGTCCGAGCGAAGCGCTGCTCGTACCGCTGATCCTTCCGCTCGCCATGGGCATGTCGCTGCTCTACACGTTGGCCTTCTTCCGCGGCATCGTCGAACGCGGCGGCTCTTTCGTGCGCACGCCCAAGGCGGGCAGCGAGGGCGGCAAGCGTCGCGGCCCTCGTTACCTGGCGCCCCGCGATCCGCTGGTGATCGCCGAGTTGCTGCTCGCCGTGGCGCACGCCTATTTCGCGTTCGTGGCAGCGCAAAAGGGCATCTACGCCTACGCGCTCTTCTTCGGGCTGACCGCCGGGAGCTTCGGCTGGGTGGGCCTGGCCACGCTGGGTAGCCGCGGCGTCGGAAGCGGCACGCGCGAGGGAGCGCGCGCCGAAGGGTGACCGCGCACGCCGGCGTCGCTCGACGTCGGTGCAGTCATCGCGTCAGCCGCGCGATTCTGGACGCCGGTGCGTGCAGACGCCGAGCATTCGGTGGTGGGCGAAGAGCGGAGCGATGCGGGAGTCGTCGAACGTCGGGTGGCGCGCCAGCGTGCGGGCGAGCTCCGCGGGCGGCTCCCCGCCGTACGGGAACTCTTCGGCCGCGTACACGAAGCGCGGAGATGCGCGACTCGTGCTCGCGCGGAACGCCGAGCGGAGCTCGGCTGCGAGGGTGGTGCCGGCTTCGACGAAGAGGTCGGGCCACCACGGGCAATCGACCCACGCGCGTCGCGTGACGTGGCCGTACCGCTCGAGCTCCGCGTCGAGGACCTTCGCGCGCGTCGCCGGGTGCTCGTATTGGGCGCGCTTGCTGGTGCGTGGCTTCAAGTAGGCGAGGCCCCGCGCCGCGAACGCGCCGTAGCTCGTCGGATGGGTAACGAACAGCACCAGCTCGCGAGCGTGGGCGGCGAGTTCGCCGAGGTGCGGTTGCCAGTCGTCGAGCTGCGTCAGACCGTTGAAGTCGAGCGCGAGATCGAACTCTCGGCTCGGCAGCTCCGTGCCCTCGTGGAGCTCGAGCGCGTCGATGCACCCCGCGTGCCGATAGGCTTTCTGAACGAGTTCCAGTGTGCGTGGATCCCTGGACACGACCGTCACCCGAGCGCCGGCGCGGGCGAGGGGAAGCAAGTGAAGTCCGCGGATCCCCGCGAATCCGTCCAGAGGGCCCTCCCCCGCCGTCCGGATCCGCCCTCGGTACCAGTCGCAAATTCTGCGATAGATGGCGAGCCGCTCGTAGGCCGTGCCGAGTCCGACGTCGACGCTCGGAGGCTCTTCCATCAGGAATTCCTCCCCTGCTCGCGGATTTCAGGTATCATCTGACCAGTGACCCCCAAGAGAGATTCAGTTTGGTTCGGCCTCTTCGCCATCGTACTCGCTGCGTGCGGCTCGAGCAGCGATGACGACGTAGGAGGTGAGCAACCCAAGCCCACGAGCTGCACGACGGTCAAGGATTGTCCGAAGGGGACGGCGTCCTGCATCGAAGGCTTCTGCGTGGCCCAGGGATGCATCGACGAGGACAAAGACAAGGCAGGCGTGGGTCCCGGCTGCACCGTCTACGATTGCGACGACTCGGATCCGGCGATCCCGGGCTCCGAGACCTGCAACGGCAAGGACGACGATTGCAACAACGCCATCGACGACGGCTGCCCGTGTGAAGATCCGCCCGGCACCACGTTGCCCGAGGGCTCCACGCGTTCCTGTGGCGGCGCGGGCGACTGCGCTGGAACCCAGACGTGCACCGCCGCCAAGTGGGGCGCTTGCACTGGCGCGAAGACGCCGGCGGCTTCCGAGACTTGCGGCAACGACGTCGACGAGAACTGTGACGGCCAGAAGAACGAGGGCTGTTGCCCCGCTGGCGAGCAGCCGTGCCCCGGTTTCGCGGTCTGCAGCTCCAACGGCGTTTGCAACTGAAACCGCTGAGGGTCACTCCGGCGTGTCTCGTCGGAGTGGCCCTTTTGGTTTTTGTGCCCGGCTGCACGCTCACCGCAGATCTCGACCGTTACAAGCAGAACGACGGGGGTTACGCGTCGAGTGACGCGTCGGACGGACCCGAGCCGGTCTGCCAGGTGAACGTCGACTGCTCTGGCTGCTCCACCTGCGACACGTTCTGCAAGTGCGCGGCCGATCCCAAGGCCTACGAGCAGTGCATGACCACCTGCGTCGCGACCGGTCTGTGAGCGGAAACGGCCCTGCCGTGGACCGGGACACCGGACTTTGCTATCGACCGCCCATGTCCGACGGCCTCCGCCACGACTACGCGCTCGCAGAAGTGCTCGCAATCCACGACCTGCCGCTGTTCGAGCTCGTGGACCGAGCGCGCGCCGTGCACCTCCAGCACCATCCGTCGAGCGAGGTGCAACTCTGCACCTTGCTCAGCGTGAAGACCGGTGGCTGCCCCGAAGACTGCGCGTACTGCCCTCAGTCCGCCCACTACAAGACTCAGGTGGATCGCGAGGCTCTCCTCGGCGTCGACGAGGTCGTGGCCGCGGCGAAGCGCGCCAAAGAGGTGGGCGCCACGCGTCTCTGCATGGGAGCCGCCTGGCGTGAGGTGAAAGACGGTCCGGACTTCGAGCAGGTCCTCGAGATGGTGCGCAAGGTCAAGGCCGAGGGGCTCGAGACCTGCGTGACGCTCGGCATGTTGACCGAGTCGCAGGCCGCGCGCTTGAAGGAGGCGGGCCTCGACGCCTACAACCACAACCTCGACACGTCGCCGGACTTCTATCGCTCCATCATCAGCACGAGGACGTTCCAGGCGCGGCTCGCGACCCTGGAGGCCGTGCGTGGGGCGGGAATCACCGTGTGCACCGGCGGCATCATCGGCATGGGCGAGGGTGTCCGCGACCGCTGCGCAATGCTGGTCGAGCTCGCGCGCCTCGACCCCCACCCGGAGAGCGTGCCCATCAACGCCTTGGTGCGCGTGGCCGGAACGCCCCTCGAGCACATGCCGAAGGTCGACCCGCTCGACCTCGTGCGCATGATCGCCACGGCCCGCATCCTGATGCCGCGCTCGCGGGTGCGCCTGAGCGCCGGGCGGACCGAGCTCCCGCGCGAGGCCCAGCTCCTCTGCATGTACGCCGGCGCCAACAGCATCTTCTACGGCGACCGGCTCTTGACCACGCCGAACCCGGGCACCGACGCCGACCTCGACCTGATGCGCAGCGCCGGGCTGTCGGTCGCCGCGTCTTGATCCAGGACCAGCTCGGTCACCCAAATGGTGCGGACGGTCGTGCCGGCGCGCACCACCTCGGTCTTGTGCACCGCTCGCACGCTGCGCCCGGGCAGCTCGCGGCTCGGGTCGACATCGAAGCGGCTGTCGTGCACGTAGAGCACGCGCTCGCTCTTGGCCCAGTCGGCGCGCGGGTACCAGCTGTCGAAGTCGTCGCGGCGCGGTCCATTGCAGCCGACTTGCACGCGGCGGCCGAAGCGCGCGTGGATCTGCGCGCACACGATCCAGTGCGGGCCTACGATCACCGGCGTGCTGACTCCGCGCTCCCGCGCGTCGTCGAGCACCCGCTCGAGAAGCCGCGCGCCCGGCTGCCACGCGAAGAGATCGTTCGTGAGATCGTAGCGTGGCCGATAGCGGTGACCGAGGAGCTTCGGCGCCAGGGGCGTCTTGATCCAAAGCCACGCCAGGGCCACCACGCTGGCGCCGGTGATCACCGACGCGCGGGCGAGCCGGCGTGAGACGAGCTCGGCGCGCCCGAAGTGGAGCGCGAGCGGGAGATACGCCGGCGCGAACCAGTGGGGCTCCGCCCCGCGGCTCCAAAGGCAAAGCAGGCCGAGGGGCAAGGCCGTGACGACGAACGACCAGAAGAGCAGGCTCGACACGGCGTCCTCCCGCCATCGCCGCGCGAGATCACGGGCAACGACCACGGCGCAGACCACCAGCGGCGGCGAGACGTAGGCGAGCTGCCCACCGAGGAAGGCGAGGGCATTCCGCGGAGAAAATCCGGCGTCGCCTTGGGTGCTGATCAGCCGGTGTTTCAGCATCGGAAACCCGTGCGTGAGCTCCCAGTGGACCACCGGCGAAACCAGGATCCCTGCGGTGATCAGCGCGGCCCAGGGCGCCAGCGTGGCCCATCGGCTCCGCTCGCGCGACGCAGCGAGTCCGATGCAGAGCCCCGCACCGAGCCCGAGTCCGGGTAGCTTGGCGAGGCTCGCGAAGCCGACAGCGACGCCGGCGCCGAGCGCGTACGCGAGGGCTCGAAACGCTCCCGAGGGCAAGCAGAGCGCTCGGCACGCCGAGCCGAGGGCCAGAAACCAGAACAGCGCGAGGGGCAGATCCGGCGTCATGCCGTAGAGCCCGATGGCGAGCTCCGGCGTGAACGCGAGTCCGATGACGAGCAGGAGCGCGCGTCTCGGAGTGGCACCGGCGAGCCGGCTCGCGAGGGCGGCGACCCAGGGCACTGCCGTCGCGAGCACCGACGTCACGAGGTGCGCGAGCTCGGGTCGTGGCGGATCGCCCCGGCCGATCAGCCTCGCGAGCGAACCGATGAGGCCAGGGTGATCCAGGTAGGCGGGTTGGGGGTGGAGCGCGTAGCTCGCGTAGAGCGCCTCCGCGTCACCGAACCCCGTGCCGTGGGCGACCTGGAGCCGCAAGAGCAGGAGCAACAGCGACGCGGCGAGGGCGCCCAAGAAGAGCGGGCCGTTGGGGCTTTCATCGTTCATGCGAGCCACGGCTCGAGCAGCTCGACCACCTCGATCGGAGGCCCGACGCTCGCCGCCCGCCAGGGCTCGACGCACGTCGGCGCAGGCTTCGACGTAGCGCCGGCGTTCGTCGAGCAGTCGCGCCGTCTCTTCGGCGAGCGCATCGGCAGTGAAGCGTTCTTGCAGAAGCTCGGGGAAAACGCCTTCGCCCAAGATCAGGTTGGGCAAGCCCACGAACTTCACGTTCAGCATGCGCTCCGCGAGCCACGCCGACAAACGTCCCGTGCGGTAGCCGATCACCGGCGGTACGCCCGCGGAGACGCACTCGAGGGTCACCGTGCCGCTTTTGGCCATGGCGACGTCGAAGGCCGGCAGCACGGCTTGGGCGTGGGAGCTGATGACGCCGACGCCGGAGTCGCGCGCGGTGCGGGTCATCTTCTCGCGCACCGAAGCGGGCAGCGACGGCGCGACTACGACGCGCGCGTCGAGCGCACCGCGTTCGGCCCGGAGCAGCGCCAGCGCCTCGAGCATCGGCCCGAGGTGGTGCTCGACCTCCTGGACACGGCTGCCGGGCAAGAGCGCGACGTATTCGGCCCACGGCGTGAGGCCGAAGCGGTCGCGCGCCGCTTGCCGCGTGGGCAGCGCCCGATCGAGCACGGGGTGGCCGACGAAATGGGCGTCTGCGCCGAACCCCTGCCAGAGCGGGGCCTCGAACGGCAGGAGCACCGCCATGCGATCGACGGCCCGACAGAGCCGCGGGCCACGCTCTTTGCGCCACGCCCAGATCTGCGGGGGTGCGTACCAGAGCACTCGGACCCCGAGCTCTCGAAGTCGAGGTCCGAGCCAGGCGTTGAACTCCGAGAAGCCCACGAGCAGACTGGCTCGCGGGCGCCGGCGCTTGGCTTCGGCGAGCAGGTGGGCGAGGGCCCGCGCGATGGCGGGCGCGCGCAGCGCAACGCTGCCGACGCCCATGGCAGCGAGCGGTTCGAGGTCGAGCGAGGTGTCCATTCCCGCGGCGCGGAGCTCAGGGCCGCCGAGGCCGAACGCGAGTCCTGCTCCGAGTTGCCGGACCACGGGTGCGGCCATGGCGTCGCCCGAGGCTTCGCCGGCGGAGACCAAGAGGCTCATGGCTCGAAGCGCGGGCCGCTGGGGCCCACGCCTATTGCTTCACGTTGGGGCGGATCTGGTGGACGTTCACCGTGTTGGCGAAGATCTCGACGCTCTTTTCGGCGAACTTCACCGCATCGGTGTCGCTGTCCTTCAGGCGTCCCCAGAACTCGATACGGTACTTGTTGCCTTCTTTGGGCGTGCCTGGCGCGTTGGACGGTGCGTTGGCGATCACGAACAACGACTGGCGATAGTCGGCGTATCCGCACTTCGGGTTCGGATACTGGCCGTCGAAGTAGATGTAGCGGATGTCGCGCTCGCAGGTGCCCGGCTCGAGCTCTTTGCCCGCCGTCTCGTCGAAGAACTTGATGCGCGCTCCGCCCACGTCGTCGCCGACGCAGTCCCGGATGGGCCCGGTCACGATGGCGAGGTCTTCGGGCGGTGTCCAACCGACGAGCGGCACGGCGAAGTTCGCGAGCTGCTCGTAGAGCGTGGGCGAGAGCGTGTTGCCGTCGACCTTGCCCGGCGCTGCCGGGACCTTCTCGCCGAAGCCCACGAACTCTTTGGCGACGCCTGGCTTCTCCTTGACGCGATAGGAGAGGAACTCGGAGGCGGGGTGAGGGAAGTAGAACTCCCCCACATTGAGCTCCGGGGCGCCGGGGTGGGACACACCCTTGGTGAACTCCTTGATGAAGGGCTGCTTGCCGATGATGCTCTCGCCCTCGAACAGCTCGACCTCGATGTCGGCGACGGGCTCGTCGCTGGAGAAGTCCTTCACCAGGAACACGTTCTTGTCTTGGGTCCCGCCGTCGGTGGTCCCGCCGTCGGTAGTCCCGCCGTCGGTGGTCCCGCCGTCGGAGCTCGCCGGTCCACTACCACCGGTGCCACTCCGCCGCTGCCGCCGGTTCCGCCGCCGCCGGTGATGCACGACCAGTCGGGCGCGATCAGGTTGTCGTTCTTGTCCCGCTTCTGCATGACGGGCAGCTTCGCTGCGCAGCACTCGGGTGGCGCGTTCGACTTGCACTCTCCCGTGAAGCCGAGCGGGGTCGGTCCGCAGGTCGCGCCCCCGATCCGCCGGTGCTTCCACCAGTTCCGCCCGAGCCACCGCCGCCGCCGCTGCCGCCGCTGCTGTCGTCGCCACCGCAGGCGTATGCGAGCGCCGCACACGTGCCCGCCACCATCACACCCAGAAGCTTCACTCTTCGGATCACGCTGATTCCTCCCGCGGAAGCCGCCTTCTATCAGAACGCGCGACGGTCGGCACGCCGCGCCGCGCGGCGCCGGCGGCGTCCCGCGCCGATACCCACCACCACGACCAAGCCTCCGACCGCGAGCGCCGACGTGTGCCCCGGTCGCCCCGGAGCCGTCGTGCAGCAGCCGTTGTCATCCAGGGGTGCTCCGCAGTCCGACGCGAAGCCGTGGCGGGGCGTGGGGTCGCAGCTCGAGGTGTCCTTGCCCGGCGGATAGATGTCGCAGATGCCTTGCACGTCGTCGGGCTCGAGGGATCGGAGGCCCGTGTCGCCGTACTGGTACTGCGCGTACATCGTGGCGTTCTTGTCGCACGAGTGCGAGAGCCCGAGGAAATGACCAGCCTCGTGGGTGATGATGGAGTCGAGGTCGGCTTGGATGGACTGGTCGCCCACCGTGAGAGGCACTTCGATGGAGTTGATCTCGACGTCGGCGTCGTAGATTTCGCCCGTCTTCACGTTGTACGTCACCGTGGTGAGGGCGAGGGTGCTGCCCGTGCCCGCGTAGGGCCAGCGATCGTCGCGGTACATCCAGATGTTCGCGTTGGGCGAATCCTGGTTGTATTCCTGCTTGTCGCAGGCGACGTCTTCGGTGCGGAAGAGCTTGAGGGACGGCCCGGCACCGCCGCAGTCCACACCCATCCACTTGGCGAGGCCACTGGAGACCAGGGTCGCCGTGGTCTCCGCGGTGATCCCCCGGAGCAGCGAGCCGGCGACCTGCACCGAAAAAGAAGTGCAGCCGCCCGGCCAGTAGAGGGGCAGCCCGCCTTCGAGGCAGTTGGCGCAAGCGGCGTTGGGCTGACACTCGCCGGGAGCGCAGGTGGTCGTGCGGCAGAAGGCCGAGGCGGAGCCCGCTGCGAAGAGCACGCCGAGGCCGATGGCGAGGGCACTAGCGCGCATCGCGGAAGGCCTTTCGCACGAGGTCGCCTGCGTCCGTCGGGCGACGCCCGACGAGGTCGCCCACCGCCCCTTTGCCGGAGAGCTCGCTCAGGCGTGGGCTCGGCGCGAGGCGGAGCTCCCCAGACGAGTCCTTGCGCACCGGGTAGTGCCCTTGGGCCATGGCCGTGACCCGCAAGACGCCTTCGGGTGCGTCCTCGAGGAAGAGCAGCGCGCGCTCGCCGATCAGGAGCAGCGCTTCGCCGTGGACCACCTGTCCGACGTCGCCGACCTGTCCGCCCAGAGTGCGCACGACGAGCTCGCTGCCGTCCCCCGCGGACGCCAAGCGCTCGTCGACGCGGAGTCGCGTGTAGCTGACGATCCGGCGCCGCCCGCCGACCTTCTCCCAGACGCTCTCGACGGAGAGCGCGGTGCCGAACAGGCCCTGGCTGCTGTCGCGACAGAGCTCCGCGAGGCTCACCGCCCGCGCGATGCTGGCTTGGGCAGGTCGGTGCGGCAGGAAAGAGGCGAGGGAAAGGGCGCCCGAGACATACAGGAACTGCCTACGTCCGAGCATTTCGGCCGAGCGTAGCACGGCTGATTCCGCTTGAGGGCCTGGGCTGCGCTATAACGCGGGGCCCCCGCTGCCGATGACGTCCTCCCCGCACACGTGCCCGACGGGGCCGCTGCTCACGCAGGTATCGCCGGAGCTCGGACCCGAGCTCACCCGCTACGTGACGCGTCACCGCGGCGAGGTCGAGTCCATGATCCGAACGGGTGGCCCGGAAGCGGGGCTCCCGGCTGCGCGCCGCTACGCCAAGTGCTTCGACGGCCTTCTCGGCGCGCTCTTCGGCGCGGTCGAGGCCACGCTCCGCCGCTCGGGCAGTTGGTCACCGCTCGCGTTGGCCGCGGTCGGCAGCTACGGCCGAGGTGCGGTGGCCTTCGCGAGCGATCTCGACGTGCGCTTGCTTCCGCTGAGCGGTCCGTTGGAGAACGCGCAGCCCATCGCCGAGGCCTTGCTCTATCCACTCTGGGATGCGGGGCTGAACGTCGGTCACCAAGTCGTGAGCATCGAGGAGATCATCGAGCTCGGGCGTGTCGACTTGCCCACGGCCACCGCGCTCCTCGATTGGCGCCACGTGGCCGGCGCGCGCGAGGCCAGCGAGCGCCTGGAGACGCGCGTGTTTGAAGGCCTGTTCGGCCTCGGCGAGATCGGCAGCTTTCTCGCGCGACTGCGCGAGCGCTCGGAAGATCGACAGGGCCGCTTCGGAGGCTCCGTCTATCTGCTGGAGCCGGACGTGAAGAACGGCCCCGGCGGCATTCGCGACCTCGACGTCGCCCACTGGGCGGCCCGCGCGCGCTGGCGAGTGAAGGACCTCGGGGAGCTCGTGCGGCTCGGTGTCCTCGTGCCGCGGGAGTGGCAGAGCATCGAGCAAGCGAGCGAGTTTCACTGGCGCGTACGCAATCTGCTCCACGCGCACCAGAAGCGCCGCTCGGACCGGCTGAGCTTCGACCGCCAGGAGCAGCTGGCAGAAGACCTCGGATACGGCAGCGGTGGGCCCGCGGTGGAGCGCTTCATGAGCGACTACTACCGCTTCGCGCGCGCCATCGAGCGCACGCGCGAGATGATCCTGTCGCGGGCGACGCCGCCACCCACCAGGAAGCCCCACGCCGTGGGCATCGGCCGTGGCCTCAGCTTGGTCAACGGCGAGGTGAGCATCAGTCACCCCGGGAGCCTCGATACCGAACCCGCGCTCTGCCTTCGCCTCTACGACGAGGCGCTCCGGCGAGACCTGCCCGTCTACGAGTTCGCGCGGGATCTGGTGGCGCGCGCGGCGAGTTTGCCGGCCTTCTGCGAGCGACTCCGGGCGAGCGAAGAGGCAGCGCGCCTCTTCGTGCGTCTGCTCGCCACGGTGCAGAAGACGCGCCTGAAGAACGAGTCGGTGCTCGAGGAGCTCCACGACGTGGGGCTCCTCGCGGCCATGGTGCCCGAGTTTTCACCGGTCATCGGCCGCGTGCACCACGACGTCTATCACGTGTACACGGTGGACGCGCACTCGGTCGCCGCCGTGGATCGCTTGCGCGCGCTCTGTCGCGGGGACGTCGCCGCCGAATACCCGCTGGCGTCACGCCTGGCGGCGGAGATCGCGCGACCCGAAGTGCTGTTCTTCGCGACGTTGCTCCACGACGTGGGGAAAGACATCGGGGGCAAGAACCACTCGGAGCGCGGGGCGGAGCTCGCCGCCAAGATCCTGCCGCGATTCGGCCTCGGCGAGGCGGAAATCGCCCAGGTTTGTCAGCTCGTCGGCCTCCACCTGCGCATGTATCACGTGGCCACGCGGCGTGACATCGACGACCCGGCGACCATCCGCGACTTCTGTCGCGACGTGCAAGGTGGCGAGGGGTTGCGCGAGCTCTATCTCTTGACCGTCTCCGACGTGTCGACCACCAGCCCGACGGCGATGACGAGCTGGAAGGCGCGCATGCTCGACGAACTCTACCTCGCCGCCGAGCGCCTGCTCGGCGAAGGTGGTGAGCCCGAAGAGGCTCGCGATCGGCGCATCGGTGCCGTGGAGGCCGCCTGGGAAGATCTCGGCAGTCTCGGCTTCGTAGCCCACTTCTTGAGGTCCATGCCGGAGCGCTACCTCTACGCCAACAGCGAGCGCGACATCGGCGCGCACGCGCGGTTCGCACTCGCAGCCCAAGATTCCGTGGCTGCCGTCGGCCTGTTCGCGCACGACGAAAACCACCTCCAGCTCGGCTTCGTCGCCGACGATCGGCCGGGCCTCTTGGCGACGTTCACGGCCACGCTCACGGCCCAGCGCTTCATGGTGGTCGGTGCGCAGATCTACTCCTGGACCGACCCTTCGGGTCGTGTCCGCGCCTTGGATCTGTTCTGGGTGAAGACGAACCGCGACGTGTCCGAGGCCACGCTGCTCTTGCCGCGCATCGAACGAGACCTGCTTTCGCTGCTCCACGGCGAGATCACCCCGGCGGCCCTGGTGGGCGGAGGGAAAGCGCGGTCCACGCCGCTCAAGAGCCACACGCCCCACGTTCCGACCGAGGTCAGCGTCGATCACCGGGCCACGAGCCGCACCGTGCTCGAGGTCACGACGCGGGACCGGCCGGGGCTCTTGTTCTGGCTCGCCAACACCCTGCAAGAGGCCGGGCTCACGATTTCATTGGCGAAGATCAACACCGAAGGAACGAGCGTGGCCGACGTCTTCTACGTGACGGACGCCTCCGGAGCCAAGCTGATTGACCCCGCTCGCATCGAAGACGTCAAGCGCCGTATCCTTTCCACCATCGCTGAGCTCGAAGAGTCGGAGGGCCCCCAATGAAGCAGGCTTTTTCTCGCGTCGTGATCTCGTGTGCTCTGGTCCTCGCTGGCTGCGGCAACGGCGCACCCGCCAAAGGTCCGAACGACGAGCCGCCTCCGTTCGACGATCCGAAGGGCGGTGAGCCCAAGGGTCCCACCGCGCCGGCCTCGAGCGGCGAGGTGAAGCAAGGCATGGACGCCATCCAGGCCGGTGACTTCGCCAAGGCGAAGGAGATCTTGACCCGGGCCGAGGCCGCGAACCCGAAGGACCCGCAAGCGGCGTTCTATCTGGGCGTCGCCCTGGAGAACACGGGCGATCCGAAAGGCGCCCGCGCGAAGTACGAGAAGGCCCTCAGCCTGGACGGCAAGCTCACCGAAGCCAGCGTGAACCTGAGCGCGCTGCTCCTCGACGCGAACGAAGGCAAGGCCGCTCTCGACGTGGTCGAGGCGGGGCTCAAGGCAGCGCCCACCCACGCCATGCTGCTGATGAACCGCGCCCTCGCCCTCGAAGCCACCGGCGACGCGGCCGGGGCCCTGGCCGCCTACGGCAAGGCAGTGAAGGCGCAACCGGACAACCACGAGCTCCGCTACGCCTGGGCCGAGCTCTTGGCGGGCGCGGGCAAGAAGGACGAAGCGCTGGCGGAGCTGCGCAAGGTGGCGGGCAGCGGCGACGAGAAGCTCGTCGTGGCCAGCGCCAACGTGTTCGGCAAGCTCGGCGCCTTCGCCGACTGCGTGAAGGTGCTCGACGGCGCCATCCAGAAGAAGGCGCAGGCGGACCTCCACACGCGGCGCGGCGTGTGCCGGCACGAGCTCAAAGACGATGCCGGCGCCAAGAGCGACTACGACGCAGCGCTCAAGCTCGATCCGAAGTTCGCGCCGGCCCACTACTACCTCGGCATGCACCTGAAGACGGCCGGCAAGCTCAAAGAGGCCCAAGCCGCGCTGGAGAAAGCCATCGAGCTCTCGGGGGGCAAGGGCATCGGCGAGGCCGCCAAGAAGGAGCTCGACGAGCTCAAGGCGGGCGGTGGCAAGACGCCGCCCAAGAAGTGAGCGTTCACAAGATCAAGTCGAGCAGGCGGTCGAGCTCGTCGAGGGACGAGTACTTCACGCCGATCTCACCCTTGCCGTCGCGGTCGCGCACCTCGCAGCGAGTGCCGAGCTTGCGCTCGAGTCGGAGCTCCAGGTCGCGCACCGCCGCGCTCTTCGAGCTCTTGCGCCCGCCCTTGGCGCTCGAGCCAGCGTTGGCTTTGGCGGTGCGCACCAGCGCCTCGGTCTGACGCACGCTCAGCCGCCCGGTGATCACCTTGTCGGCGAGGGTCGCCAGGGTGAGCTCGTCGGGCGCACCGAGCAGCGCCCGGGCGTGGCCTTCCGAAAGCTCACCGGCCATCACCAGCTTGCGCACGCGCTCGGGCAGCTTGAGCAAGCGCAGGGCGTTGGCGATGGTCGAGCGGTCCTTCCCGATGCGGGTCGCGAGCGACTCCTGCGTGTAAGCGAGGTCGCGCATCAAGCGGTCGAAGGCTTCGGCGAGCTCGATGGGGTTCAGGTCCGCGCGCTGGATGTTCTCGATGAGGGCCAGCTCGAACGCGTCCTTGTCGGACACGTCCCGCACCACCACCAGAACTTCGCGCAGGCCGGCGCGCTGGGCAGCTCGCCAGCGTCGCTCGCCGGCGATGAGCTCGAACTCGTCTGCGCCGCGACGGCGCACCACGAGCGGTTCGATGATGCCGTGCTCGCGGATGCTCTGCGCGAGCTCTTCCAGCGCCTGCTCGTCGATGTGGCGGCGCGGCTGACCGCGTTGCGGCTTGATCTTCTCGACCGCGCACGAAAAGACGTTGCCCTCGCCGTAGCTCCCGGCCGTGTGCGTCGGCGTCGGCGCCGCTGCCGGCTTGGCCGGGAACAGCGCGTCGAGACCTCGGCCGAGTCCGCGCGGCGGTTTGCCCATGCCACTCGTGGTCACGGGTGCGCCTCGATGACTTCACGAGCCAGGCTCAGGTAGCCCTGCGCCCCCTTGCTGCCCACGTCGTAGAGCAGGGCCGGCAAGCCGTGGCTCGGCGCCTCGGAGAGCCGCACGTTGCGCGGGATCACCGCGTCGAACACCCGGAAGTGACGCCGCACTTCGTCGGCGACCTGGTGGGCGAGGCGATTGCGCGGATCCCACATGGTGAGCACGATGCCTTCGACCGTGAGCGTCGGGTTCAAGCTCGACTTCACCCGATCGATGGTGGCCATCAGATACGTGATGCCCTCCAGCGCGTAGTACTCGGGCTGCAGCGGCACGATCACGCGATCGGCTGCCACGAGTACGTTCAGCGTGAGCACGCCGAGCGAGGGTGGGGAATCGATGACGACGTAGCGATAGCGTTCCACCACCGGCTCGGCGAGCAAGCGACGGAGGTGGGTGCCGCGCGCTTCGTCGAAGAGTTCGTATTCGACCGCAGTGAGGTCTTGTGTGCTCGGCGCGACGTCGAGGGTCGCGATGCGCGTCGCCTGGATGATCTCTTCGAACGTGCGATTGCCGACCAGCGCGTCGTAGATCGTGCGCTCCACCGAGCCCGAGCCGAAACCGACGCCGCTCGAGGCGTTGGCCTGCGGATCGAGGTCCACCAAGAGCGTGCGGCGCTCGGCCGCCGCCAGGCTCGCCGCGAGATTGACCGCAGTCGTCGTCTTACCGACGCCTCCCTTCTGGTTCGCGATCGCGATCACGTCGGGTCGGGCCATCTCGCTTCGGCCCCCGCTTTACAGCGAAAGCCCGAATGGGGGTCGTATCAAATTCCGAGGCTCGCGGGACGCGCCCGGACCTTTTCGATCCGCGCTCGCGACCCTTATCGAACCGCAGCGAAAGCCCATCAGTTTTTTGGAGAGCTGCGCACGGTGTCGTACTGTGTGTGCAGATGTAGGTGTAAGTGGGTTGGGCAACATGAGCACCGCAGCCAGCAAGACCTCCGTTCGCATCCGTCGCCTCCGGGCGGCGCTCGTGGCGGAGCCGGCGAGCGAAGCGCGGCGCGATCGGATCCTCGGCGCGTCCTTCTACGCGCGCCCCGGTGCCCGGTGTGGCTCGAGCTCCACTGCCGTCATTTCGCGCTCGCCCTTGAGCACGTGACCCGCCCCCGAGAGGAGATACGACCCAAAATGGCCTCGCCCCGCGCTTATCGCAGCTTTGCCGACTTCCAGAGAGAGGAGATCCGCCCCGGGATGCGTGCCGGCTGGACCCTCGATGAGCTCGAGGAGCCCTCCATGGGGGCGGAGCTCGACTTCGATTCCGATCCCTTCGAGGCCATGCTCGATGCCGCCGAAGAGGAGGACGAAGACGAAGACGATTGACTTGGCTTCGGATGGGCCCGGGTGAGCCAGAGCGCTCTCCCGGGGCCGTCCGGGTTCCTCCCGGAGCCCTTCGAACCCCCGCGGGCCTGCCTCCCGCGGGGGTTTGCTTTTGGGGACGATGACACTTGCGGGTGGGACTCGTTCGTGGAAATTGAGGCCCCTCCCATGCAGGTCCAGGTCAACAAGCTGAGCCCCGTGCTGATCGAGTTCGATGTCGAAGTCCCCACCGAGCGGGTGACGAGCGAAATGGAGAAGGCCTACGCGGCCGTCTCCCGCAGCGCTCGCATCCGGGGCTTCCGTCCCGGCAAGGCCCCGCGCGGCGTGCTCCGGAACATGTTCGGCGCGCGCATCGCAGCCGACGTCGCCCAGCGCCTCGTGGACGAGACGTTCTCCCAGGCGGTCACCACTCAGAACGTACAGCCGGTGAGCTCGCCCGCCATCGAGCCGCAGCGCGTCGAAGAGAACAAGCCCTTCAGCTACAAGGCGCGCTTCGAAATCGTTCCCGAGATCGAGACCGTCAAGTACGACGGGCTCGCGGCCAAGCGCCCGCTGGTGAAGGTGAGCGACGATCAGATCCAGTCGGAGCTCGAGCGCTTGCAGCGCGAGCACTCGACCCTCGAGCCCCCGAAGACGGAGCGAGCCGCGCAGAAGGGCGACGTGGTCACCATCGACTTCAATATCGACGTCGACGGCAAGCGGGTCGACGACGCCGGCGCCAACGACTTCCCGGCGGAGCTCGGTGCCGGTGTCCTTCTCGGTCCCATCGACGAAGCCCTGACCGGCAAGAAAGTGGGGGAGACCGCCGAGGCCAGCGTCGAGATGCCGGCGAGCCACCCGCACCCGAAGCTCAAGGGCAAAACGGCGGTGTTCCAGCTCACGCTGAAAGAGCTGAAAGAGCGCGTGCTGCCCGAGCTCGACGACGAGTTCGCCAAGGACCTCGGCGACGTCGAGACGCTCACCCAGCTCAAGGAAGAGATCAGCAAGCGCATCGAGAAGCAGCTGAAAGAGAACGCGGACAACGCCGTGGCCGAGCAGCTCGTGGTCGAGCTGGTGAAGGCCAACCCCATCCCGCTGCCGCCCTCGTTGGTCGAGCGCCAGATGCAGCTCACGCAGCAGGAGATCCTGTCCCAGGCGCGGCGCCAGGGTCAGAACGTTTCCGGTCTCGGCGACGAGCTCCGGACCAAGATCCAGGCCGACAGCGAGGTGAAGGTCCGGGCCGGGCTCCTGATGGCGGAAATCGCCAAGAAGGAGAACATCAAGATCGGCGACCCCGAGATCGAAGAGGGGCTCGCGGAGCTGGCGGAGCAGAGCGGGAAGAACGTCGCCAAGCTGCGCGCGGAATACCGTGATCAGAAGAAGCGCGAGATGCTGATCGGCATGATTCTCGAGAACAAGGTACTCGACATCATCGAGGGCAAGGCCAAGATCGAGGACGAGGAGCCGGCCAAGTAGGCCTTCTCACGGAGCAACCACACATGACCAAGCGACCCGAGAACCGCCGCGAAGCCCTCGACCTCCTGGAGCGCCCTTCCGCACAGCTCCAGAGCAGCGTCATCTACCCGCACGTGGTGGAGACCACGCACCGCGGGGAACGGACGTGGGACATTTTCAGCCGCCTGCTCAAGGACCGCATCGTGTTCCTGGGGAGCCAGGTCGACGACGACGTCGCGAACATCATCATCGCGCAATTTCTCTTTCTAGAAAGCGAAGATCCGGACAAGGACATCCAGCTTTACGTGAACTCGCCCGGCGGCGTGGTCACCGCGGGCTTGGCCATCTACGACACCATGCAGTACGTACGCTGCCCGGTGAGCACCATGTGCATCGGTCAGGCGGCGAGCATGGGGGCGCTCCTGCTCGGAGCGGGCCAGAAAGGCCGGCGCTTCGCCCTTCCGCACTCCCGCATCATGATCCACCAGCCCCTCGGCGGCGCTCGGGGTCAAGCCACTGACATCGAAATCCAGGCGCGGGAGATCCGCCACGCCAAGGACGTCATCACCGACATCCTGGTGCGGTCCACGAGCCGGAGCCGCGAAGAAATTGCCAAAGACATCGAGCGCGACTTCTACATGGGCCCCGGACAAGCCAAGGAATACGGGCTCATCGACGAGATCGTGGAGCCGAAAAAGAAGGGCGAGTGACGAGGGCTCGAACTGGGGTGGGAGCGCGCTCGGCTCGGGCTTTCGGGCCTTTGGCCGATCGTTTGCAACGGATGCGTGCATTGGATCCAATCGGTGCGTCGGCTAGCTTGCGAGACGGGCGTGCCGGCTCTAGAATTCCGGCGAAAAACCGTAATTGTTCCGTAGGGTAAAAAGTGGAACGGCGTCGCGACGACTCCAACGGAAACCTGTGCTGCTCCTTCTGCGGGAAATCTCAGAAGGAGGTGAAGAAGCTCATCGCGGGCCCAACGGTCTACATCTGCGACGAGTGCATCGCCCTCTGTAACGACATCATCGCAGAAGAGGTGGAGAAGGACGAGCCGGCCGGCGGCTCCGATCCGATGCCGAAGCCGTCGGAGATCAAGTCGATCCTGGACGACTACGTCGTGGGGCAGGAGCGGGCGAAGAAGATCCTCTCGGTCGCCGTCTACAACCACTACAAGCGCATCGACTCCAAGGTCGCCACGGAAGACGTCGAGCTCAGCAAGAGCAACATCCTCCTGCTGGGGCCAACCGGCAGCGGCAAGACGCTTTTGGCTCAGACGCTGGCCAAGATCCTCAAGGTGCCGTTCGCCATCGCCGACGCCACGACACTTACTGAAGCGGGCTACGTGGGCGAGGACGTCGAGAACATCATCGTTCAGCTCCTGCAGAACGCCGACCATGACGTCGAGCGAGCCCAGCGCGGCATCGTCTACATCGACGAGATCGACAAGATCAGCCGCAAGAGCGACAACCCCAGCATCACCCGAGACGTCTCCGGCGAGGGCGTCCAGCAGGCGCTCCTGAAGATCATCGAGGGCACCATCGCCAACGTGCCGCCCAAGGGCGGCCGCAAGCACCCGCAGCAGGATTTCCTCCAGGTCGACACCACCAACATCCTGTTCATCTGCGGCGGGGCGTTCGTGGGGCTCGACCAGATCGTTCAGCGCCGCCTGGGCCAGAGTCGTCTGGGTTTCGGCGCCGACGTGAAGAGCAAGAGCGACTACAAGCTCGGCGAGCTCTTGAACCAGGTCCAACCCGAAGACCTGTTGAAGTTCGGACTCATTCCCGAGTTCATCGGGCGCCTGCCCGTCATCGCGACCCTGCACGAGCTGAACGAGGACGCGCTCATCGACATCCTGACCAAGCCCAAGAACAGCTTGGTGAAGCAGTTCCAGAAGCTGTTCGAGATGGATGGCGTGAAGCTGAAGTTCAGCAAGGGGTCGCTCCAAGCCGTCGCCAAGAAGGCGCTCGAGCGTGAGAGCGGCGCGCGCGGGCTGCGCGCCATCCTGGAAGAGGCGATGCTCGACATCATGTACGACGTCCCGACCAAGAACGGGATCAAAGAGGTCGTGCTGTCCGAGGAAGTCATCGCGAAGGGCGAATCTCCGCTCATCGTGTACGAGAAGGACCAACGCGAAGCCGGCGTCGGCTGAGCTTCGCCCAGCTGGTCCGAGCAGGCGCCCGCTCTGGGGCCCACCCGCTCGGGCCTTTTCGCCCGAGCAAAAGCCATGTTCTTCAACAAGGACAACGACAAGCCACCGACGGCTCGCCGCCCGCTTCCGGCCTTGCCGCTGCGGGACATCATCGTTTTCCCGCACATGGTGAGTCAGCTCTTCGTGGGCCGCGAGAAGAGCATCGCCGCCCTCGACGAGGCGATGGGGCGGGACAAAGAGATCTTCCTCGCGGCTCAGAAGAGCGCGAAGACCAACGATCCGACGCCCGACGACGTGTTCCAGGTCGGCACCATCGGCACCATCGTGCAGCTGCTGCGGCTCGCCGACGGCACCGTGAAGGTGCTGGTCGAGGGCCGCCAGCGCGCCAAGATCCGTCGCTTCGTCGAGGGGCAGAACCACTTCTTGGTCGAGGTCGAGGAGCTCCGCGAGGAGGTCCTGGCCGACGTCGAGGTCGAGGCGTTGATCCGCAGCGTGCAGAGCACGTTCGAGGTCTACGTGAAGCTGAACAAGAAGGTTCAGCCCGAGGTGCTCATGCAGGTGCAGAGCATCGACGACCCGGCGAAGCTCAGCGACACCATCGCGGCGAACCTCCCGACCATCAAGCTCGCCGATCGGCAGGGCCTGCTCGAGACCCTCGAGGCCAAGAAGCGTCTCGAGCGCCTGTACGAGCTGATGCAGGCCGAAATCGAGATTTTGCAGGTAGAAAAGAAAATCCGCTCCCGCGTCAAGAAGCAGATGGAGAAGACGCAGAAGGAGTACTACCTGAACGAGCAGATGCAGGCCATCCAGAAGGAGCTGGGTGGCGGCGAGCGCGACGAGTTCAAGAGCGAGATCCAAGAAATCGAGGAGAAGCTCAAGAACAAGAAGATGAGCGAAGAGGCTCAGCAGAAGGTCAAGAAGGAGCTGAAGAAGCTCAAGATGATGCACCCGACGAGCGCCGAGGCGACCGTCGTGCGCAACTACATCGACTGGATCTTGAGCCTGCCCTGGTACGACAAGACCGAAGAGCGCTTCGACATCCTCGAGGCCGAGAAGATCCTGGACGAGGATCACTACGGCTTGAAGAAGTGCAAAGAGCGCATCATCGAGTACCTGGCGGTGCAGGCGCTCACCAAGCAGCTCAAGGGGCCGATCCTGTGCTTCGTGGGCCCGCCCGGCGTCGGCAAGACCAGCATCGCGAAGAGCATCGCGCGCGCCACGGGCCGCAAGTTCGTGCGCCTCTCCCTCGGCGGCGTACGCGACGAGGCGGAGATCCGCGGCCACCGCCGCACCTACATCGGAGCGCTGCCCGGCAAGATCATCCAGAACCTGAAGAAAGTGGGCACGGCGAACCCGGTGTTCTTGCTCGACGAGATCGACAAGATGAGCACCGACTTCCGCGGAGATCCGGCGGCGGCTCTGCTCGAGGTGCTCGACCCCGAGCAGAACCACAACTTCAACGATCACTACCTGGATCTCGACTACGACCTGTCGCAGATCATGTTCCTGACGACGGCCAACACGCTCGGGGGCATCCCGCTGCCGCTCCAGGACCGCATGGAGATCATCCAGCTCTCGAGCTACACCGAGTTCGAGAAGCTGAACATCGCCCAGAAGTACTTGGTGCCCCGCCAGAAGCACGAGTGCGGTCTCGACGAGGTCGACTTCTCGTTCAGCGAGAACGCCGTCCGCACGGTCATCCACCACTACACGAAGGAAGCCGGCGTCCGCAGCCTCGAGCGCGAGGTCGCGAGCATCTGCCGCAAGGTGGCGCTCAAGGTGGTGAAGGAAGGCAAAGAGCAGAAGCTCGAGCTCAAAGGCGCCGACGTGCCCAAGTACCTCGGCGTGCCCAAGTTCCGTCTGGGCAAGAAGGAAGACGCCGACGCCATCGGCCTCACCCACGGCCTATCGGTCAGCGAGTACGGCGGCGACATCCTCGACTGCGAGGTCAGCGTGGTGCCCGGCAAGGGCAAGCTCGTCATCACCGGCCTCCTGGAAAAGGGCATGGAAGAGAGCGCGCAGGCCGCCATGAGCTACATCCGTAGCCGCGGCGGGGCCCTCTCTCTCGAGCCCGAGTTTTACCAAAAGATCGACGTCCACGTTCACTTCCCCGACTTCGTGCGCAAAGACGGACCGTCCGCCGGCGTCACCATGGCGACCAGCATTGCCAGCGCCCTCACGCGCATTCCGGTGAAGAACGAAGTGGCCATGACCGGCGAGATCACGCTCCGTGGGCGCGTGATGCCCATCGGTGGCCTGAAAGAGAAGCTCCTCGCCGCGCACCGGAACGGCATCAAGACGGTGCTGATCCCCAAGGACAACCGCAAGGATCTGCGCGAGATCCCGCGCCGCGTCCTCAAGGCCATCCGGATCGTGTTGGTCGATCACATGGACGACGTCCTGCGCGAGGCGCTGCGGGTCTCGGATCCCGAGAAGATGTTCGGCGCGCGCCGGCTGTTCCTCGAATACCTGAACGGTGAGCTCGTCGAGGGCGCGACACCTCCGCCGCCTCCGGCGGTTCCCGGAGCGCCGCCCCCGGGCGAACAGCCCGGGATGACCTGATGCGCTCGGGCTGGCTCGCCCTGCTCTCGGGCGTCCTGGCCTGCTCTTCGACCACCACCAACGAAAACGGTGGAGGCGCCGCGGGTTCGAACTCGGGCGGCGCGAGCGGAGGCTCGGGCGCGAGCGGAGGCTCGGGCGCGGGTGGAGGCTCGGGCGCGGGTGGAGGCTCGGGCGCGGGCGGAGGCGGAGGCGTAGGCGGCATGGGGGGGAGCGGGACCGGAGCCGGTTCGGGAACGGGAGGAGCGGGACCGTGCAAGGAAGCGCCGCTCGGCTGCGAGGGCATTGCGGCCAGTGCGTGCAAGCACGAGTGGGATGTCTGCGCGCAGGCACCGGCGTGTCTGTGCGCGTTCCGCTGCGTCGGAGCGGACCAGAGTGGCAACCAGAGCGCGGCGCTCGTGAACTGCGAGATCAAGTACTCCGTCGGCACGGGACCGCTCGACGCGCTCGTGAATTGCGCCAAGACGGTCGCGCCGAACTGCTTCGCGTTCAAGTGAGCTTTGCAGCCGAGGCAGGGCCGTCAAGCGAGCGTTCGCGCTCGCGGCTGCCACGCGAGCCAGACCACGCTGCCCGGGATCACCCAGAGTGCGAGCGCGAGCAGCGCAGGCGTGAAGCTGTGCGCGCGATCCACGCTGCGGCCGACCCATGGGTTCGCCACGACGTAGGCGAGGGACTGCGCCGCGGCGGTCAGCCCGCCCGCGCTCGAGACCAGGTGAGGGGGCACCCGCGCGAGCATGTCGCTCGAGATCAGCGCGAAGAGCCCACCGCCGCCGAGCAGGGCGACTCCGGCGACGAGCATGGCTTCGGTGGGAGTCGTCGCGTAGGGCATCGCACAGAGGCAGAGCGACAGGAGCGCACCTGTCACGAGCAGGCCGCGCGCGCTCGACCCGTCTTTCACACGGCGCGCGCGGCGGCTCGCCAGATGGCCGAAGAGAACCGAGCCGGCGTCGTAGAACACCGGCGGGATCCACAGGTAGCGGCCGACGTCGGCTTGGGTGAGTCCGTGGTGGCGCACGAGGAACTTGGAGCCCCAGTTCATCACCACGCCGATGAACGGCGCGACCGCGATGACGACGGCCGCCGCACGCAACACCGCGGGGTCCGTCAGCAGGCTCCGCCAGGCCACTGGCGCAGCGGGCGTGTCTGGCGTGGCGGGCGCGCGATCGAGCGCGGCCTTGGCTTGCGGCGCGCTCGTCGCCCAGAGCCAGAGCGGGACCCAGCTCAGGCCCACGATGGCCGTGCCCACGAATGCTCCGCGCCAACCGAGCCAAGCCATGAGCGCCGTGGCGAGGGGTGGAGCCAACATGGCTCCGAACGAGCTGCCGGTGAAGAGGATCCCGAACGCGCGCGGCCGATCTTCCACGGGCAGACTGCGCTGCACGACCTGCGCGGCGCCGGGGAAGCTCGGCGCTTCGCAGAAGCCGAGGGCGATGCGCAGAGAGAACAAGATCGCGTAGCTCGACGCGAAGGAATGACCCGCTGCGACGAAGGACCACGCGACCACCGAGAGCAAGAGGCCGCGGCGCGCGCCCACGCGATCGAGCCAGCGGCCTGCGAGGGGCGGCCCGATCAGGTAGGCGACCGAGAAGGCCGAGACCAGCCAGCCGTAGGCTTCTTCGTCGATGTCGAGGGCGCGCGTCACCGTGGGCGCCAGCACCGCGAGCGTCTGGCGGTCGAGATAGGAGACCGCCATCGTGTAGGTTGCGAGGAGCGCGAGCGCCCACCCTCTGCCGCGGCCCAGGCCCGTCACGCTCCCGAGCTTGCCGAGCGGGCCCGCCCGAGTCCACGCGCGAATTGCGGGCCTCTCGCCGAAGCGCTAAAGAAGCAACAGCGGGAGACTTACCAATGCGGCGAACGACTTTCTTGCTCCTCACGACCTCGGGTGCGCTGTGGCTGGGCGCTTGCGGCGGACGCACGATGGATGACGGGCTCGGCGGCGCGGGCGCGCAGGCCGGGAGCGGTGGGGGCGGCGCCGGCGGCGCAGTGGGCGGCGGTGGCTCGGGCGCCGTCGGTGGGGCGTTCGGCGGCGGTGGCTCCGGCGCGTTCGGAGGGGCCGTGGGCGGCGGCGGCTCTGGTGCCGGCGGCTCGGGTGCGTTCGGTGGCGGCGGCTTCGGAGGCTCGGGCGCCGGTGGCTCGGGTGCGTTCGGCGGCGGCGGTTTCGGCGGCTCGGGCGCGTTCGGCGGCGCAGGCGGAAGCGGCGGCGGCATCTACGCCAAGGCCGACAAGGTCTGCGCGGTGATCCAGTCTTTGCCCTGCAAGCAACCGAACTGCAAAGGCGACCTCTACGACGCCATCGACATGGCGCAGTCCGTGGGATGCACCGACGAGCTCAACAAGGTGTTCGACTGCGCGCTCACCTACCCGCTGATTTGTCAGGGCGGCGATCCGAGCCTGGCTCCACCTTGTGCGAACACGGCGGATGCGTTCGAGCAGTGCGTGAACGGCAGCCCGGGTTGCTCTTCGTGGGGCAGCAGCGATGGGAGCTGCGGCCTGTCCTGCGGCTACTACGACGTCACGTGCAAGCCTCAACCGGGCGGACTGAGCTGTGCGTGCACGAGCGGCCCGGCGGCGGGCAAGAACTTCAACACCAACGGCACGTGCAATTCGCCCAATTTCGAGCAGAAGATGCAGAACTTCTGCGGGTGAAGAAGAAGCTCAATCGCCCGGGCCCAGCGCGTCGATCTTCTGGCGCGCGATGGTTTGGTTGAGGCCGTTCGGCAGCCGGGCGAGATACCAGACCTCCTTTTCGTCCACGTAGAGCACGGTGGAGTTGACGAGCCCAGGTGGGGGCTGAACCTCCCAGTGGCGGGCGTCCGAGAGACGATAAACGTGGAGCTTCGTCTGCGTCGTGGACAGCGCCCCTTCGACCAAAGCGTAGTGGCCGCCGCCGATGGCGTAGTTGCCGAGTCCGACGGTGGAGGGTGGCACGCTCCGGCGCTTCTTTGGAGTCAGTGCGCTCGCCGTCGTGCCGAAGGGGCTGGTCCAGAGGTCGCCCGCCGCGACCTCTTTGGAGTCGGCCGCGTTGACCTGAGTCCAGACCAGCGTGGTGCCGTCGGTTCGAATGTCGAAGACCTTCTGCGTTCCCGGGTCGACGAGCTTCACGAGCTCGTTCGGTCGCTTCCAGAGCCAGCCATCCAGGACCGGGCCGCCATCTTCGACTCCGCTCCGCACGAAGAGCGCGTACCCGCCGTGTACCCGGAGGTCATACGCGACGCCATTCGGCGGAGTCACGAGGTATTCCGAAGTCGTCGCCAGGTCGCGCACGGTTTCAGTGCCGAAGTCGTCATGGGACACGAAGAGCTCCGAGGTGCAGGCGACGCTCGCGATGCCTTGCGTCGCGAATGTCTCCAGCAGCGGTGCGGGCGGGGTGCCAGACTGGAATCGAGCGGCCTGTCCACTCGGGGCAGCAAGGTTTCCAAGAACGGCGCACACGCTGGTGGGTCCCAGGGCTAGGAAGGGTGCGCAGTCAAAGCTGCGTAGGAGCTGAACCGGAGTCCCGTCGTCTCGCAGCGTCAGGTACCAAGACTCGAATTTCGGTGATTTCCTTCGGATGAAGAGCAGTCTCAGCCGAGCGGCAGCGTTTGAACCGACGTTCGCAGATGTGAACGGCTCGAAATCATCGTAGACATAGTCCACTTTCAGCTTCGAGCAGCCACCCACGCCGCAGCCCTCCCACGCCTGCTTTGCGATCGAGCTGGGTTCCTGCCACTCCAGGCTGCACCCCGCCGGCCAGCCCATCGAAGTCCATCCGCCATCGATTTGAGCTGCTTCCCCGGCGTCTGCGTCGAGAGCGGCTTCGCTGGAGTCAGACTTCGGATCTGTGCCTGCGTCGGCAGCGGCATCCGACCTCTTGGCGTCTTCCGTCCCGCATCCCGTCGACAGGCGGAAGCTGCCCGCAGCGAGGATGGAACCGAAGAGGGCGCCAGAGAGCGCGTGTGTCGAGTCTCGCCTCATGACCACGTTAGTCTTTCGGGCACCAGCCCGGCAGGAGCGGCTTGAACCACGCTGCTGGGATCAATTTGCCTGCCCTGCGTCGCCACCCGCCGGTCATGTCTGCCTCCCCGAGTCGATGCTGAGAACTTTGATTCGAAACTAGAGTCCCGCAGCGCCCCGGAGGGCGGCAAGGTGTGAAAGCGCCCACGATGGCCCACACACCAGGTCGCCGGAGTAAGCTCCCGGGAGGGGTCCATGGGACATCTCGTTTTCGGCGGTGTGGCGACTGCGCTCGGTGTGCTCTTGATTGCGTCGGGAGCGCTCGCCCTCAGGGCGGATCGGCGGCGCAAAGCTCGTTGGATCCGGACGCCGGGGCGAGTGGTCGCGACGGAGGAATCCCACGAGGGCTTTCAGCCGAAGGTCGAGTTTCGGCCCGCGGGCTCCGAGCGCGTGTTCCACGAGACGGGCAACACCTGGTACGACAAGCCGCGCTGGAAGGACGGCGACGAGTGGATCGTCCGTCACGAGCCGTCGGATCCCAGCCGCGCGTTTCTCTCGGACGACACCGGAACCGAGCTCGTCGGTCGCTTGCTCTTGGGGTTTGGGCTCGCCCTCGCGTGCGTGGGGATCTTCGCGACCCTCGGCAGCCTGTGGCCGCCCGCGCGTCCCTACTTGGAGGGCGTCCTGCGTGCGCTGAGGTCGACCAACTCGGGCGACTGAAGTCCTCGGGGCTCGGCGTCAGCGACCCCGGCGTTTCGCGCCGCGCCGCCGGACGAGCGCGGCCGCGCCGAGTCCGAGAGCGAGCCAGGCGAGGGAGCGTTTGGTGGGCGCCGTGCGACAGCCGCAACCGCCGTCGTCTTCCGCGGCCGTGGTGCCGGAGAGGTTTCCCGTTCCAGCGACGGAGCCGCCGTCTTTGGCGCCGCTGCCCCCTTTGCCTCCGGTTCCGCCCGAGCCTCCGAAGATGATGCCGCCGTCGCCCGACGAGCCGCCGGTGCCAGCGCCGCCGTCGGCGTCGAGTTTGCAGTGGCCGGCGCTGCACGTCTGGCCCTTGGGGCACACCGCGCCCTGGCAGTCGTCGACGCAGGCGCCCGCTACGCAGTGGGTGCCGGCGCTGCACGGGTTCGGCGAGCAGCCCGTCTCTTCGCACTTGCCGCTCTGGGTGTCGCAGGTCTTGCCGCTCGCGCAGCCGTCGCAGTTGCAGTTCACCTTGCACACGCCGGCGATGCACACGAAGTCGGAATCGCACTTGATGGCGGCGCAGGGGTCCGAGCACACCCCATCGACGCAGTTCTGTCCGAACGGGCAGGTGACGCCGTCGCAGGCCGCTTGGCACTTGCCGCCGACGCAGACCTCGCCGGCGTTGCAGGTCACTGTGGCGCAGGCTGGATCGATGCAGACGCCGTCTTTGCACGTGAGGCCGGCGATGCATTGGAACTCGCTCGTGCCGCACTTGGGGACGCAGCTGCCCTTGTAGCAAATCTGGTTCGGCGGGCAGAGTTCGCCCTCGTCGGTCTGACCGTTGCAGTCGTCGTCGAGAGCGTTGCAGCTCTCGGTGGTGGGCTCCAGCGTGCCGACGCAGGCGAGCTGCCCGTTCTGGCACTGCATGGTGCCTTGTGCGCATTTGCCTTGCTTGCCCGGGACCGTGCAGGGGTCGCCGCCGCCCGTGCACTGGATGCCGTCGACGCGGGTCAAGAGATCGTCGAAGTCGTTGTCGCCACCGGCCAGCGTGTCCTCCCAGCCGAAATAGAAGGCGTTCTTGTGGGCGACGCTGTTGTACGTGATGAGGTGGATGAAGCTGTTCGGGCCCGTGTTGTCGGGATTGTACTTGCGCTCCGAGTAGTAGACGTAGCCGACCGTGCCGGCGACCGGGCCGCCGCCCGCGTTGAACTGTGGGCAGTTGCCGCCCACGCCCTCGGGCGAGGCCATGAAGAAGCCGATGTCGCCGCCCTTGTACGCCGGGTTCGTCTTGATGCTGAGGACCTTCACCGTGCCCGGTCCGTCGTTGCACTCGAGGAACGAGTGCAGGTCCGAGTTCGGCGGCTTCTGGCCGGGCACGACGTTGTACCAGCCGAACGTGTTCTTGAAGCCGGCGCCGCGCGCGATGACCTTGAAGGTGAGCCCGCAGATGGGCTTGTAGGTCTCGGGGGTCACCGCCGCGGCCGTGAGCGCGTTGATGGTCGCGCCGCCTTCTTCGGCGTCGAGACAGACCTGCACGTTCTTGTCGCTGCACGTCGTGACGCCGCCGCTCACGATCGGGATCGTGGTGCCGTTGGGCTGCTGGAGCGCCTGGGCAGCAGGCGCTGCTGCGAGGACTGCGGAGACCAAGCCGGAGATGCCAAGAGCCTTGCCGCGCATGCCTTCATGATGAGAGCGAGCGGGGCTTTGCTCAATCTCGAAGTGCGGGCGCAGCGCGAGATCGAGGCCCGAAAGTACGGAAAAATACGCCGTGGCTGTGGTTTGCGCCGGGTTTGCCCGATCCGTGGCGCCGCTCCGATATTGTGGAGCCCGAGCGTGGACAACCTGACCCACATCCTCGCGGGCCTGCTCGGTGCCGAGCTCGTCGTCCAGGTTCGCGCACGGCGCGGGGCGGTTCGCTCCGAGTGGGCGCGGCTGGCCTACTTCGCCAGCGCCGCCGGCAACAACCTCCCCGACCTCGACTTCCTCTACGCACGGCTCGGCGGTCCTAAGCTCGGCTACTTGATGCACCATCGCGGGCACACGCACACGCTCGCGCTGGGCATTCCGCTCGGAGGCGCGCTTTTCGCCGCGCTGCTCGTTTGGGCCCGGCGCCGGGGCTACCTCGCACGGCCAGGCGACGCGCCCTGGCTCGCGCTCCTCGCCGTCGCGGGGCCGCTCCTACACGTGTTCATGGACTTCTCCAACAGCTACGGCGTGCACCCGTTCTGGCCCGTGGACAACCGCTGGTTCTATGGGGACCGCGTCTTCATCGTGGAGCCGCTCTTCTGGGCGGTCGGGCTGCCGGCGCTCTGGTTCGCCGTGAAGAGCCGCACGGGGCGCGTGCTCCTCGCGTTGTGGCTAGGGCTCACGCTGACGCTGCCGTTCGTGACGCGCATGGTGCCGGTGCCACAAGCCATCGGCATCGTGCTCCTCGTCGCCCTCTTTCTGGCCCTCATGCGCCGGATGAGCGAGGGCGGGCGCATCGCGCTCGGGTTCACGGGCAGCCTGGCCCTGGTCGGCGCGTTCGGGCTCTTGAAGCCCGTGGCGGAGAGCCGTGCGCGGGCGGCGCTCGAGGCGGCGTTTCCGCGCGAGCGCATCCACGACGTGGTGCTCACGTCGAACCCGGCCGATCCGTCGTGCTGGCTGTTCGCTGCGGCGCAGACGGACGGAGCGGGCCAATACGCCGTGCGGCGCGGGCGAGTTTCCCTCGCCCCCGGGCTGGTGCCGGCCGAGCGCTGCGCGCGTTCCGGCGGTCAGACCACGGCTCCGCTGCGGCCCATCGAGCGTCCGTCGACGCCGAGCGTGTACTTCGAGCGACAGTTCGTGGCGCCGCTGGCGGAGCTCGAGCGGCTCTACCGGCAGAGCTGCCGCGCGCGGGTGTTCCTGCGCTTCGCACGACTTCCATTCTGGACGGAGCTGCCCGGTACGGGGCTCGTTCTCGGCGACCTGCGCTTCGATCGGGAGCCTGACCTCGGCTTTGCCGAGCTCGTCGTCGACCGCGCGAACGACAGCTGTCCGCCGGCCATCCCGCCCTGGACACCGCCTCGGGCGGAGCTCTTGCCGGCTCCCTGAGCCGAGCGCTCAAGAGCCGTCGAAAAAGCCGACAGCTCTTTCACTTTGTCAGTCGGGGAGGCACGCGCCTCCCTGCCCCAACGAAGTGAATTCGTCGGGGCCCCACCCTACGCGGGCCGGCTTCGCCGGCGTGCGCCCTCAATTTTCGACAGACCTTCAGTTCGCCTGTTGGAACACGATGGGTATCACGTAGACGGCGCCACCGCCGTCGGGCGGATCGAGCTTCGCACCCTTGGCCTTGTCTTTCACGCAGCTCGCGACACTCGCGGGCAGATCGCCCTCGGACTTGACGTCGACGCGGGTGATCTGTCCTTTGGCGCCGACCGAGAGCTTCACCTCGACCCGCCCGCCTGCCTTCGGGTTCGTCTCGAGCGCGGACTGGTAGCAGCTGCGGAAAGCTGGAGTGAGCGCAGCGATCCCCGGCGGTCTCAGGTCGGGAACCTGGACGGGTGCCGGCTTTTCGCCCACGCGCACGAGGTAGAGGCCTTGTTTGACGATCTTGCGTTCGCCCCCACCGCGAGTGGTCACGCGCAAGAGGTGGTGCGGCTCCGACGCAACGAACTCGTAGCGGATGCTCGCGTCCGCGCCCGTCCCGAGCAGGACGTCCCCCGTCTTGAGCAGCGTGCCGACGGTCACCACGCGGGCGAGCAGCATCTTCTTCGACGCCGTCTTGGGCTGACCGTGAAACGACTTGAACTCGCCGTCGTAGGCCGAGCCGCGTTCGAGCCTCACGGTGTCGCCGAGGGCGAGGAGCTTGCCTTCCTCGACCATCACGCCCTCGCGCAACGAAACCACGTCACCGACCTCGAGCGCAGCGTTTTCGGGAAGCGGCGCCACGAGGAAGCTGCCCACGCCCGAGCGTTGAACGACCATGGCCTCGGCTTTGGGGATGAGTCGCTCCTGCGTGTTCTCGCCCAGCGGCAGGACGCGCAGCTGATCGTTGGGCTCCGGCGCGATGATCTCGGCCCGGACCCAACCGCCGGGCCCCGGCATCAGCGCGATGTTGCCCGGATCCCGGGCCTGGAAGCTCTCGGGGCGCAGGTTCTTGCGATCGATGGGCGCGGGGGTCGAACCGCCGCAGGGGATGCCGAGCACGCGACCGTCGGCCTCGAGCCCCATCACGTCGAACGAGCACGACTGCCAGGAGTTCTTCGAACCCACCGCCATCTCGATGTGATCCCCGATGACCAGGGGCGCGTCGGGAGCGAGGTGGGGCTCGTCGCGTGCTGCGGGCGCGCGTCGCAGCACGAGGAAGAAGCCGGCGCCGGCGCCGAGGGCGAGCAGCAGGAGCGCGACGAAGATGACGGCGGGGAACGGGCTGCTAGCGGTCGGCGAACGCGGTCTCGGCGTTTGAGCCTCGACGCGCCCCGGCGCGACCCAGAGGTGAGGCTGGGCGCAGTGGCGACAGCGGACGACGGAGCCGACGGTCGCGCTCCCCGGGTCGAGGGGGGCGCCGCAGCGCGTGCAAGCCAGGGCGTGGAGGCCGGGTTCCACGCCGGCACGATAGGCGTGCCGTTCCTCGATTCCAAGCCTGGCTGGTCTCTTCGGATGCAGAGCGGTAAAAGTCGAGGTCGGCTCGACCATGACAGCGGACGACCGGCAGGCGAAGGAGCTCGGACCCGTGGAGAGCGTCGAGCTTTCGGTGATCGTTCCGTGCCTGAACGAAGAGCTCAACGTGCCGGAGCTCGGGCGGCGCGTGCTGGGCGCGTTCGACGCGGGCGAACTGGCGGGTGAGCTGGTCCTCGTGGACGACGGATCACGCGACGGCACGGCGCAGGCGATCCGCGCGCTCATGGCGGCGCATCCCGGACGCGTCACGGGTGCCTTCCACCTCCAGAACCGCGGCGTGGCGGCGGCGTGGAAGAGCGGCGCCGAGGCAGCCCGCGGCCGACTCGTCGCGACCATCGACGCGGATCTTCAGTACCAACCGGAGGACCTGCTGCGCCTCCGGCGCGCGCTCCACGAGCACAGCGTGGACGTCGTGCAAGGCTATCGGAGCACCATCGGTCGCGCCAAAGACAAGCGCTATCACATCAGTCGCGCCTTCAACTTCATGCTGAACAGCGCCTTCGGCATGGATCTCGAAGACAACAAGAGCGGCATGGTGATGTGTGCCCGCGAAGTGCTCCTCGACCTCTTGAGCTACGAGGGGAACTATTTCTACTGGCAGTCGTTCATCATGGTGGCTGCCCATGCCAAGGGCTACAGCGTGAAGCAGGTAGAGGCGCTGTTCGAACCGCGTAAAGCCGGCCAGAGCTACTCGACGAGCAGACCGTGAGCGCCAGCGTGAAGAGCGTGTTCGACCTCGGTCGCGCCCTGGTCGAATACCGAAACCCGGGACCCCCCGACGTGGCCAAGCAGTTCTTGCGGCGGCACCCGGTGGTCGATCGCACGCCCGGTCGCGACCCGTTCTCGGCGGCGCGCTTCCCGCGTCTACATGGCCTTCAACCGCACGCACTGGGATGATCACGCGGGACGTCGAGCACTACTACGAGACGCTGTGCAAGACCCAGTGGCTCGCTGCGAGCGAGCTCCGTGAGCTCCAAGACGAGAAGCTCCGCCGTCTCGTGCGCCACGCCTATCGGAACGTGCCGTACTACAGGCGCAAGATGCAGGCCCTCGGCTTGCACCCGGAGGACATCCGCGGGCAGGCCGACCTCGCCAAGCTCCCGCTGCTCTCCAAAGCGGAAGTGCAGCAGCACCTCCACTTCGACATCATGAGCGAAAATCACGACAAGGCTCAGGTGTTGCGCGTCTCGACCAGCGGGTCCACGGGAGAGCCCTTCGTGTGCTACGCCGATCGCGCCCAGCTCGAGTTTCGCTGGGCCGCCACGCTTCGCTCGCAGGAGTGGACGGGCTACCGCTTCGGCGACCCGTCGGTGCGACTCTGGCACCAGACCATCGGCCTCTCCGCCCGCCAGGCAGCGCGGGAGCGTGCGGACGCCGAGCTCTCGAACCGGACGCTGGTGCCGGTCTTCGAGCTCACGGATCACAACCTCGAAAAGACGCTACGCCAGATGGCTCAGGTGAAGCCGGTCTTGATGGATGGCTACGCGGAGGCCTTCCACCTGCTCGCCGAGTGGGCTCTCGCTCACGGCTACACCGGAGTTCGCCCGCGCGCGATCCAGTCGAGTGCGCAGATGCTGACGCGTCCGAGCCGCGCGCGCATCGAAGAGGCCTTCGGCTGCCGGGTGTTCGACAAGTACGGCAGCCGCGAGTTCTCCGGCGTCGCCTACGAGTGCGAAGCCCACGCAGGGCACCACGTCGTAGCCGAGGGCTACGTCGTCGAGCTCCTCACCCACGGCGAACCGACGCGTCCGGGCGAGGTGGGTGAGGTGGTGATCTGGATCTCAACAACTATTGCATGCCCTTCATCCGTTACCGCATCGGGGACCTCGCCGAAGCCATGACCGACGCACTCTGCGCCTGCGGACGTGGTGCACCCCGCATCGGCGACGTCCAGGGCAGAGTGCAGTCCATCATTCAGGGCGCCGACGGGCAATACGTGCCGGGCACCTTCTTCGAGCACTTCCTCAAGGAGTACGGCTACGCGATCCAGCGCTTCCAGGTGATCCAAGAGCGCCCGCGTCACATGACGTTCCGCGTGGTGAAAGCCGGCCGCTACTCCGACGAGGTCGAGCGCGAGGTGCTGGCCGGTTTCCGCGACGTGCTCGGCGAAAAGATGCAGATCGACGTCGAGCTCGTGGACGCGATCGCGCTCGTGCCCACGGGAAAACACGTCGCCACGCTGTCCAAGCTGCCCATCGACTTCCAGAGCCACGGCGGAAAGCTCGTGCGCGGAGCCTGACGGAGCGCGACGCCGCTCAGAGCGGGAAGAAGAACAGGCCGAGCTTGCCCTGATTGGCGCGGTTCTCGCTGGCCACGATCAGGTTCCCTTGAGGAGAGAGCAACGCCGATGGGTTCGCTCCACTCGGGCCAGACTGTCCCCCCGAGAGGTCCGAGAACTCGCAACCCGAACCGTCGAGGGCGCAGCGGAAGAGGGACGGCTTGCCGCCGTTGGAGAGCGCGGCGGTGATCACGAGCAGCTTCACGGTGCACGGGGTCGACGAGCGCGGTAGTGACCATCCGGACCCACCCAGTCAGGCCGGCGCCGACGTCAGTCCAGTTCACGTGCACGGAGCCAGCGTGACCATCCAGCGCCGACCGAAACAGCGACAGCCGGTCGCCCGAGGCCAAGTTCCGCGTGACGACCAAGAGCTTTTGGGCCGCCGCGTCGACGAGCGCGACGGTCACGCCGTACGCGGTGCTGGCCCCTTCGCCCGCGGACAAATCGGAGAAGACTGGGCTCGAACCGTCGAGCCCAGGCGGAACAGACCCGGCTTGTGATTTCCGCCCCCCGTGACGGCGAGGAGCTTGCCTGCGCCGGAGTCGATGGCGAGAGAGCCCGAGAGCCCGCTGAACGTCCCCTGACCGGCGGAGAGATCCTTGTGCTCGCACGCAGTGCCGTCGAGGTTGCAGCGAAAGAGCGAAGGCTTGTCCTCGTTGGCACCGTTGTGCGTGAGCACGAGGAGCTTGCCACTTGCCTCGTCGATGAGCGCTCGCGGACCGCTCCCACTCTTTTCCCCCTGGCCCGCCGACAGATCCGTGTGGCTGCAAGCAGAACCGTCGAGGTTACAGCGGAACAGAGACAGGCGGCTGCCATTGGCCGCGTCGTTGGTCACGACCAACAGCTTGTGGGCGGAAGCGTCGACGAGCGCGACGGGCGTGTAACCCGACTCCGCCGGGCGCCCCGCCGAGATGTCGACATGAGTGCAGGACGAACCATCGAGGTTACAGCGGAAGAGCGACGGTCGATTCCCGTTCGACTCGTTCCGCGTGGCGATGAGGAGCTTCGCGTTCTCGGCGTCCAGGGCGAGGGAAGGGTTCCGTCCGCTGTTCGGTCCCTGGTTGCTCGAGGGGTCGACGTATCCGACGACGGCCCCGCCGCCCCCTCCGCTGCCCCCGCCGCCGCCCCCCGACGCGCCGCTCGCGCCGCCGCTCCCTCCGCTTCCTCCGACTCCGCCGCTACCTGCGCTTCCGCCCGATCCAACTGCTCCGCCACCCGAGCCGTCGCTCCCACACGCGGGAAGGCAGGACGAAATCAGCACGAGGACGGCAAACGCAGGTCTCCGCATACTCCCAAGATATCATGCCCGTTCGGTTCACCGTGGTCCGAGGGTCTTGGCGCTCCCCGTGTCTCTATCGCGACGGGCTCGGCGAGCTCCGCGGCGTGCTCGCGAGCGACGGCACACGGCTCGAGCTCGAGCTCAGGGGCGTCGAGTTCATGGGCCGTGACTTCGACGCCCTCGAGCCGGTGGCCTGCCGAGAGCCGGCGGAGCTCGCGCGCTTTCGCTTCGCGAGCGGCTGCCTGTGCTCCTGTCGGCTCGAGCTCGGGATCCCGATCCGACTGCGCGTCGACGCTGCCGTTCGAGAGGCGTCGCTCGACGTCGAGCTCGTGCTCGGCGACCCTCGACCCGACGGCGGGCTCCAAGAAGAGCGACTCCGGCTCGCTCTCGAGCTCGACGGAAGAGTCATCGCGTCGAGCGGGCGTTCGGCCTGGTTCGAAGACGAGCTCTCGGAACTCGCGGCCACCCTTCCGCCCGAGACGCGCTTCGCCTCGTGCTTCTCTTGTGGCCTCTCGGACTACTCGCCCTACGGGCACGCAATCTTCGGTGCTCTCGCGTGTTTTCGCGACGTGGCCGCCGAGTACCGGGCCGTGTCGAACAAGGTCGAGCTCTTCGCGCTCTGGGACAAGCACTCGGGCTTCGTACAGGAGACCGCGCTCTGCGAGCGCTTCGAGCCGCGCCGGCCGGGCACCGGCTATCGCGGCTGAGGAGCCGTTGATGGGCGGGACAGGGTTTGCTGTAGGCCGCGACATCCGGCACGCGCGTTCGCTGCGCCGACGTAGACTCCGGAGCGGCCGGCACCCCTCGCAGGCCTGGCCGTCGGGCACGAGTCGCTCGAGGCGCACGCTCGCTACTTGGCCAGCCGGGCGAGATGCCGAGCTTTCCGAGCGTCGCGTCGCCGCAGCTCAGGATCGGTAACCAGCACGATTTCCGGTGGGCGGGACAGGTTTCGAACCTGCGACATCCGGCTTGTAAGGCCAGCGCTCTACCGCTGAGCTACCCGCCCGAGGGCGCGCATCTCGTAGCGGACAACCCTGGCCTTGGCAAGCGACCCTCGCGCCCGAGAGCGTGTAGAATGTCGGATCATGCGCTGGCTCACGGCGTTACCGGTCCTGCTTCTGCTCACCCGATGCGGCTCCGACGACGGCGGCGGAGCGCAGTCGAAGCACGACGCGGGCAGCGACGCGGACGCGACCTCGGACGCCTCGGACGCCGGAAGTGACGCGAGCGACGCGCCCGCGGACTCCGGGGCGCCGCCGCCGGCGGAGTTCGACCGCTACTGCGCGGGCAAGGCGTGGGAGCAGACCCTCGAGCCCGTGACCTTGGGCCTTTCGAGCGGCGAATACGTCGGCGCGCTGAACGTGGATTTCGGCGAAGGCATCCAGGAGGCCACGAAGCTCGTGCCCGAGCACCCGTTCCGCGCGCGGGCCCTCCGCGTCGGATTCGCCAAGGGCACCGGCAAGGTGCGCCTGCGGCTCATGCGCACGTTCGGCCGGAGCTACCCCGCGTCGTTCCCGGAGAAAGACTGGCTCGACTACAGCGAGCCCATCGACCTCGTGCCTCCGGTCGAGCTCGACGTCACCGAGTCGGGCAAGGACGCGTGGCTCGACGTGCCGATCAGCGAAGCGTTTCTCTTGCCGACCGAGCACTACATGCTGGTCTACGAGCACCTCGGGCCCGAGCCGCGGCTCGCCGTGGAGAAGGTCGCGACCGGCGACGTGTCGCGTTCATTGGTGTTCGACCCCAGCGTGCCGGGGAACCCACCGACGGGCTTCGACGGGAACTACCGCCTCCGTCTGGTCGGCGAGGAGTTCTGCGCTTGGGCGGACGCGGAGAGATGGTTCGCGAGGAACGACGCGGCGTTCGGCACGGTGATCGGCAACTGGGCGGCGTTCGCGGATCTGGACTCGGATGGCCATGACGACGTGGTGATGACCACCGCGACTGGGCCGGCGGCCTTCCACGGCAGTGGGAAGGGGACGTTCACGGCGCTTTCCGCTGCCTTTTCCCCGGATACGCCCAAGGCGAACTTCTTCGTGTTCGGCGACGTCGACAACGACGGCGACGAGGACGCGTTCGCTTCTCAATACGTGCAGACCGATGGCGATGGCGACGGCGTGGGCGTCGACAAGGATTGCAACGACGCCGACGCCAAGATCCACCCCGGCGCGACGGAGGTCGTGAATCTCTTCGACGACGACTGCGACGGCAAGGCCGACGACGGTACCGCCACGGCCGACGGCGATGGCGATGGCGCGAGCATCGCGGGCGGCGACTGCGACGACACGCACGCCGACACGCACCCGGGGGCGCCGGAGCTCCTCGACGCGCGGGACAACGACTGCGACGGCACGACCGACGAGGACTTCGTGCCCAAGTTGGTCTTGAACGACGGCACGGGCAAGCTCAGCCATGCCTCGAGCCCCGACGTCGAGAGCCTCGGCCCCTCCAGCGCGGCGGCGCTCGGTGACGCCAACGGTGATGGGCGGCTCGACCTCTATTCGGGCTATTGGCTCGTCCACTATCCGGATCAGCCCACGGTGCCGAGCCGCTACTACGAAGGCCAAGCGGGTGGCGGTTTGAAGCTCGCCAACTCGAAGGCGAAGCTCGAGCTCACGCCCTGGATGCCCGTCTACGGCGTGCTCTTCACCGATTTCGACAACGACGCTCTGCCCGACATCTACGTCTCGAACTACCAGCTGAACGCCAACCTGCTCTGGAAAAACCAGGGCGGGGGAGTGTTCGCGGACGTGGCCGTGACGGTCGGTGCGGCCTACGACGACGTGCCCATGTTCGGCTACGCGGGCGGGCACAGCTTCGGGAGCGCCGCTGGCGACATCGACAACGACGGCGACATCGACCTCTACGTGCCCAACATCTCGCACCCCCGCGTCCAGCCCGGGAGCGATCCGAGCATGCTCCTCGTGAACGGCGGCCCACCGGGCTTCGTGTTCGAAAATCAGCGAAAAAAGCTCGGGCTCGCCTACGACGAGGGCGACGTCGAGGCGTCGTTCGCCGACTTCGACAACGACGGCGACTTGGACTTGCTCGTGATCTCGACCTACCCGAGTCACTACCCGCGCCTCTACCGAAACGACCTGCCCCAGGGGTTCACCGACGTGACCTACGAGGCCAACGCCCACCTGCACCAAGCCCAGACCGGGCTCTGGTCCGACGTGGACGAAGACGGCGATCTCGATCTGCTCCTGCTGTCCCCCGGCCCCGGCCCCCGGGTTCTTCTGCTGGAAAACCGCGGAAGTCCCGGGCGCCATTTCCTCGAGCTCGAGCTGGTCGGGACGACCTCGAACCGTTCGGCGCTGGGCGCGCGGGTGCGGGTCACTTCCGGTGGCGTGACGCGAATGCGCGAGGTCGAGTCCCAGTCGCGCCACCCGAGCTCCCGGCGCGTTCACATCGGCCTTGGCACGAGCGCCAGCGTGGACCAACTCGAAGTGCGCTGGCCCAACGGCACGACGGAGACCATCACGGGGGCGAGCACCGACCACATCTATCGCGTCGTGGAGGGGAGTGGCCAAGCCGTCCCGCACTGAAAGCCTCGAGCCGACGCTGCGCCCTTCGCGCCCGTGGCTCCTCGCGGTGCGCGTTTCCGAGCTCCTGTTCCTGCGCTGGCTCGTGCTCGTGGCGTCCGCGGTGGTGTTCTTGTCCCTCGCGGGGGGGCTCGTCGCCGGCGGCCTCGATTGGCTCGATCGACCGCTCATCGAGCTTTCGGCGAGCCTACGCGGCGAAGGGCTCACGCGCGGGATGCTCGGCCTCACGTGGTGCGGGAACGGTCTCACGCTCACGCTCCTCGCCGCCCTGGTCACCCTCGCGCTCTTCTTCGCCCGTGCTCGCGCCGACGCCGCTTTTCTCGCAGCCGCCAGCATCGGAGCGGGCGCGCTCAACGCGCTCTTGAAGCTCGCGTTCTCGCGCCCTCGGCCCCTGGTGCTCGCGCACCTCTCCCAGGCTGGCGGCTACTCGTTTCCGAGCGGGCACGCCATGGCGAGCGCGGCCATCTACGCTGCCGTCGCGCTGGTCATCATCCGGCGCTTCCCCCGCGCGCGCTGGCCCGTCACGCTCGCGTTCGGGGCGTTCGTGTTCGGGATCGGCGCCTCGCGGGTCTATCTCGGCGTGCACTACCCGAGCGACGTACTCGCGGGGTTCGCCCTCGGCCTCTCGTGGCCGCTCTGGCTCGCCCCGCTGCTCTTGCCCCGCCGCGTGTCGTGAGCGCGACCTGCGCCGAGCTCACACCGTGAGGGTCGTGGCGGGGTTCGGGCTGTGCACCTTGCTGAAGCCCTTTTCACCCAGGAGATCCGACAAGACTCGCATGGGCACCGGGTCGCCGTGCACCAAGACGACGTTTTCGACCTCCCCCTTCTTCCGGGTCTCGGTGGCGTAGTCCAATAGATCGCGCTGGTCCGCGTGGGCGGAGAAGCCGTTCAAGACGTGGACCTCGGCGGCGACGTTCTGCACCGTGCCGAAGATCTTCACCGACGAACGCCGCTCGACCAGCCGCCGCCCGAGGGTGTGGGGTGCCTGATAGCCCACGATCAGCACGGCGTTCTTGGCGTCTCCAACGCCGGCCTTCAGGTGGTGGAGCACGCGACCGGCTTCGCACATGCCGCTGGCGCTGATCACGATGCTCGGCCGGTTCGACGCGCTCACGGCCTTGCTGTCTTCCTTGTCCGACACGTAGTGCAGATCGTCGAAGTCGAAGGGAGACTTCCGCCCCTCGAGGAGCTCCAGCGCCTCTTCGTCGAGGCACTCCGGGTGGAGCTTGAAGACGTCGGTGATCTGCACCGCGAGGGGGGAGTCCACGTAGACCGGGATGGCGGGCAGCCGCCCGGACTCACGCAGCGCCTTCAGTGCGTAGACGATCTCTTGGGCGCGCTCGAGGGCGAACGAAGGAATGATCACCTTGCCGCCGCGTTCGTAGACCTTTTTCACGATGGCCGCGAGCTCGTCGTCCATCTGCTCGATGGGCTTGTGCAGGCGATCTCCGTAGGTGCTCTCGGTGATGAGCACGTGCGCCTGGTCGACGATCTCGGGGTCTTTCAGGATGGGCATGCGGCGCCGCCCGAGGTCGCCGGTGAAGACGAGGCGCTTGGTCTTGCCGCCCTCTTCGACGTCGAGCACGGTGATGGCGCTGCCGAGCACGTGCCCGGCGTCGAAGAAGCTCAGCTTCACGCCGTCGGCGATGGGGAGCTTCCGGTGATACGGCATGGCGACCATGCGTTCGAGCACACCGAGCACGTCGCGCTCGTCGTAGAGCGGCTCGACCTTGTCCATGTCGCTCTCGCCGCGATCGATGAGCTTGTTGATGAACTTGGCGTCGCTCGCCTGGATCATCGCGGCGTCGGTGAGCATGGCCGCGCACAGGTCGCGGGTGGCGCTGGTGGCGTAGATGGGGCCGTCGAAGCCGGATTTCACGAGCAGCGGCAACGCGCCCGAGTGATCGATGTGGGCGTGGCTCAAGACCACCGCGTCGACCCGCCCGGCGTCGAAGCCGAGGTCGCGGTTCTTGTCGATGGACTCCCGGCGCTGCCCCTGCCAGAGACCGCAATCCAACAGCACGGTCGCGTGCTTGGTGCGGATCAGGTGCTTCGAGCCGGTGACCGTCTTCGCAGCGCCGACGAACTCGATCTCCATGCAGCCTACGCTAGTCGGCGTTGGCAGCGTCCACCAGTATGGACTTCAGCGTGGCGTAGTTCGTCGGATCCCCGAGATCGTGGACCGTCAGGTTGTAGACGGCCACGGGGCGATTCTGGCCGTCGAGCACCACCACGTCTCGGTATTCGACCGCCCATTGGGTCCATGCGTCGATCGCTTGAACGTCTTGCAGCCACGGCAACACGCGCCCCTGGGTCATGCCGGCGTTCCCCGACTCGAGCCCGATGCCGTTGACACCGAGGATCTGGATTGGCTGCTTGGTGCTGATCGCACCCAGGTCCTTCTGCAGGTCGTTCAAGTGGCCAAACTGGCCACTGCAGTAGCCTCACGTAGAGTGCCCGAAGTACCAGGCGGAGACCTGCCCGAGGTAATCGCGCGGCGACACGTTCTGCTTGTAGTGCGGGGAATTCGGATTCTCGTCGACGAGCTTGAAGTCGGGGACCACGGGCCCCGGGAACGCATCGGCTCCGTCTGCGGCGTCCGACGCACCGTCGGAGGCATCGGCGAGGGCACCGCCGCTGCCGCTCGAGCCACCCGCCGTTCCGCCGCTCGATGCGTCAGCCGTCGATCCTCCGCTGGCCGTCGTGCCGCCTCCGGCGGTCGTACCCCCGCCCGCCGTCGTGCCACCGCTGGAATGCGCCGACGCGCTGCCGCCGGTCGCCACGTCCAGACCCGATTCGCGGAAGAGCTCGTCGTTGCCACAGGCTGCGGCCAGCGCGAGGGCGAGGGAGAAGGCCGCGACGGTGAAGCTCGAATGGCGACGCATCATGAACGAGTTTTTTCCTTCCGAAGCCCAGCGTCAATCTCGCGCAGCGGATCTTTTCGCTCGCGCTCAGTCGGGCCCGAAATCCACGCAGTGACCGCCCCCGGTGCCGGGGTCGTTGGGCTCGCAGCCGCCGCTCTGCGGCGGGATGCAGGCGATGGCCGGGCAGGCAATGCCCTCCATGCATTGCTTCTGATCGAACTCCGCACGCAGGCTCGCGAGCTTGGCGACCGCGGCCGCGTTGGCGGGGTTCACGTAGGTCGTGCACGGGCACGGGAGCTCGGTGTCCACCACCTGGGTGCATTGGAGCGAGCTCAACACGGGATTGCACGTCTTGGCCTCGGCGAGCGCTGCGGCGTAGGCGGACTCGAGCATGTCGCACGTGGCAGTCGATCCGCCGGTTCCGCCGGTCGCACCGGTTCCGCCGCTGCCGGTCGCACCGGTTCCGCCGCCGCCGGTCGCACCGGTCGCACCGGTTCCGCCGCCGGCTCCGCTCGCCCCGCCGCTCCCACCGCTTTCGGACTTGCCGCCGCAGGAAGCGAGCGCAGCACACAGAGCGAGCCAGGCGACCGACGAGAAGAGCTTCATGTGCCGATCCTAGTTCGCCGTCGGTTCTTCGCCCGCGCTTTGTTCGCGCGGCGAAGCGCTCCCAACGCGATCACGGAGAGGCCGAGCGCCTGGGATGGGTCCGCGCTTGGCCCGGCACCGAGCACGCAGCCGGCGCAGCCCGAACGGGGCGCTTCGGGTGGCGGTGGGCTCGGCTGCGCTGCGGCCGAGTTCGGTGGAGCGGCGCTCGGCGCGGGCGCAGGCGCAGGCGTTTCGGTCGCACTCGGCGCACCAGGCGCTTCCGAGGTCGAGTTCGCCGCTGGCGGCGTTTCGGGCTCGGCCACGGGGTTCTCGGCGGGGCCGCCGGGTGAGGCGTTGCCGCTCTCGAGATCCGGGCTCGTCCGCTTGCCCCGCCCGAGCTGTGCGACCCAGGTGTCTGCCTCGCTTTCGGGCTTCGTCCCGCCGCAGAGGTGCGCGAAGAGCGGCACGTCGTGACTGTCAGTGAGCTTCGCGAACACGAGGTAGCGGTTGCCCACCGTCAGCATGGCGCCCTTGAGCCCACCCGCCTGCACCTTCACGGCCGCGGGCACCCGGCCCTTGAAGACCCGGGACACCGCCAGCACGAAGACGCCGTCTTTCCCGCCACTCGAGACCTTGGCGAGAAAAACTACGTCAGCGCTCGGCAGCGAAGTCTCGAGCGTGGGCACCGCGCAGGACGTCGCGCGCGCCGCCGGCGCCACGAAGAGACAGCAACCGAGGAGCGCGCCTGCGAGCGCGCGCCTCAGGAGTCGACGCACTTCCCCCCCGGACCACCCGAGCCCGAGCACTTGGCGCCCGAGGGCTCGGCACAGGGCACCTGCGGACAGGGCTTGGTGCAGCCTTTCGCATTCCAGTCACTCTGGAGCTTCGCAAGGGTGCCGATGGAGATGAAGTTCGTGGAGCTGACGAAGGTCTTGCACCCGCACTCGATGTCTTTGTCGACCTCTTTGGTGCACGTGTCGACGGGCGATCCGGTGAAGCAGCTCTTCGCTTGAGCGAGCGTCGACTGGTACGACTGATCGATCTGCTGGCAGGTCGGGCCCCCGCCCGTGCCGCCGGTGCTGGTGGTGCCGCCGGTCGCGGTGGTGCCACCGGTCGCGGTCGTTCCACCGGTCGCGGTCGTTCCACCGGCGCCCGCTACGCCACCGGTCGCGGTGGTGCCACCGGTTGCGGTCGTTCCACCGGTCGCGGTCGTTCCACCGGTCGCGGTCGTTCCACCGGTCGCGGTCGTTCCACCGGTCGCGGTCGTTCCACCGGTTGCGCTAGTGCCACCGGCGCCCGCTACGCCACCGGTTG
Source organism: Polyangiaceae bacterium (assembly GCA_046351435.1). Taxonomy (GTDB): domain Bacteria; phylum Myxococcota_A; class Polyangia; order Polyangiales; family Polyangiaceae; genus JADJKB01. The sequence continues at coordinate 2,850 of JAXLYN010000038.1, read as the reverse complement.
CCGTGGTGCCGCCGGTTGCCGTCGAGCCCGCTGCGCCGCCGCTCGGAACACCACCGCCACCTTTCAAACCGGAGTCACTGCTGCCCCCGCAAGCGATGAACCCGAGCCCCGAAGCCAAGACCGTCCAAAAAGCCGTGCGTTTCATGGTCGCTTCCACCGAGTATAGCGCGCTTCGAATCCCGCGCTTTTTCGCAGATTTTTCCTGTTGATCGGGGGAGGCCTTGTGGTAAACACCGCGGGCTTACCGCTTCGGGGCGGTAGTTAAGTTGGTTATAACGCCGGCCTGTCACGCCGGAGGCCGCGGGTTCGAGTCCCGTCCGCCCCGCTCTCTTTGGTTCGACATTGCACCAACATCCGCGCGCTTGTAGTAGCGCTGTAGGTAGGAAGCCCGTGAGCCTCAGTGGCCGCGGGCTTTGCTACGTCGGGCTCCACGGGGTGCTCGCGCTCTCCCTGTTCTTCGTGGTCACGAGGGGCACCAAGGTCATCGCCGACGGCAACGGGGAGCTGGATGAGCTTGCCGGTGACGAGCTCGATGCGGAGCTTGGCCACCTCCTCGCACAGCAGCGCCCAGGGGAGCGGACGACGACAGGCGACCAAGCCAGAGGGCGCGCATCCCAGAGCATCTACTTGAATACCGCTCGTCGTCCTGGCCGGAGCTCGCCGCCTTGCCGCTATTAGGGCGCTCGGCGACAGCGACGTCAGCGCGTTGCTCGCGAGTCAACGGCGTTGCGCGGAGGGCGTCATTCGCGGCAACTGAAGCGGCGTCAGTTCCGAGGCGCCGCGGCGGAAGACGAGCTTCCGCAGGCTCGAGTTGAGGGACTCGATGGCGTTCGTCGTGTAGATGATGCGGCGGATTTCCGGCCAGCGTGGTGGCGGAGCCTGCCGTCGTCCACCGCCGCGCTCGAAAGGCCTCGCTGGCGTCGCGCCTTCATCCACGTCTCGCCGCGCGAGCCTCGCCGGCACGCTCGCTATTGCCGATGTCGAGGACCGCGCCACGGGGGAAGTGATCACGGTCGCGTCCATCTACGCGTCGTGGGAGGAGCCCGTCGCCGAGGCGAAGAGCAGTTGGATCTACGCGGACGCGGCTGTTCACCGATTGATTTCCGACTTGTCTGCTCTGATCGGGCGTCAACAAGCACCCGCGATGATTGTTGCGGGTGGCCTCAACCTCCTCCGTGGCTACGGCGAGGACGGCAGCGCGTACTGGGCACGGCGGTACTCGAAGGTTTTCGACCGGATGGAGGCGATCGGCGTTCCGTACCTGGGCCCAGAGCATCCCAACGGCGCACAGGCCAGCCGGTGGCCGATGGAGCTGCCCCCGGAGAGCACGACTGTCCCGACCTTCCGCCCGCGAAGAAGCGACCCGGCCGCGGCAGCGCGGCAGCTCGACTTCGTCTTTGCCTCGGCGGCCGTCAGGCCCCGGCTGACGGTGACCGCGTTGAACCGCCCGGGGGAGTGGGGCTCCAGCGACCACTGTCGCGTCGTGATCGCCCTGCGGTAGCACCCGAAGTCAGACCTCGTCTCTCCACACCGACCATCCCTTCCTCGAGCTGCGAGCGAGCATTTCGCAGCGGGGCGCCGGACGCGCAGCCTCGATCATCCTGTAACGCGGCGGGTCGATGAGGCTCGTCCGGAAACAAGTCACGACGTCGAGGTTCGCACGCTGGCTGCGGGAACCACCCATGAGTGCCGAGGAGCGTGAGCAACTGGCCGGTTCGCCGCCCTCCAGGCCGCGTCGCTCCCGACGGCGCCATTGCACCTTCGGATCTTGCTGAAATCGCTAGAGAACCGCGACTTCTCTCCATTGATGCCTTTGTACACGTAATGCGTGAAGTTCGCGCTGTTGACAGCTAGAACCGTAGTGGTAAGAATAGCTTTGTTCACGAAAGGCGTGAGCTATGCGTTCCAATGCACAACCCACCGGCCTGAAGCTGCTCGATGAGTTCGTCAGTGACGGAACGACCCAGTTCACGTCGGCAGAGGCCGCCGTGCGTCTCGGCCGATCTGCCGCAGCGACGGGAAACCTCCTCGGGCGACTCGTTCGGGATGGGCTGCTCGACCGAGTTCGACGGGGGCACTACGCAATCCGGCAACTTGGGACGCTCGGTACGACCGCTGCTGCAGAGAGCGTCCTTCTTTCCGTCGCCGCGGGGTTCCGTGACGTTCGCCATCGCGTCGCGTACCGAACCGCGCTGGATCAGCTCGATCTTCTCGCGCATCCCTCGCGTTCGATCCAGGTCGCGCTCGCCAAACCGACGCGGAGCGAAACCCTCTCCGGGCGGCGACTCACGGTGGTGCAGGAGCCCGAGCTGGCCCTCGACGTGGGCGCGAGGAAACAGGACGGTGTCCTCATCTCGGACCTGGAACGCTCGCTACTCGATGCGGCCGCGCGTCCAGAGCTCGTCGGTGGAATCGCCGTTCTTGCAGAGGCGCTCGGAGCAGCATCGTCAAGGGGGGTCGATGCGGACAAGCTCACCAACTACGCACGCGCGCTGTCGTGGGGGCCTGCGCTTCGTCGAATCGGTTCCTTGGTGGACACGCTGCACATCGCCGGACTGGCCGGTCGGCTTGCGCCCCTGACGAAACCGAGCAGTGACATCGATCTCGAGCCCGGGCACGAGAAGACGTCCCACCGCGACGCGAAATGGTGGGTCCGGTGGGATCAGCCGCCGTCGGAGCTGCAGAACGTCGTGCACCAATGACGTCAAGGGGGCAGCTCACGAAAATCGCGAGCAAGGACGGCGTGGACGCACGCGTCGTCGAGCGGGACTACGTGCTCGCCCATGTCGTCGCGCTCATCGCGGCACAGAATGCGGATCGTGCACTCGTGTTCAAGGGCGGGACGTCTCT
>JAXLYN010000037.1:0-103823 GCA_046351435.1 Polyangiaceae bacterium | reverse complement strand
CGACCGGGTTCATCACGTTGAAGTAGACGACGGCGTTGACCTTGATGGTCACGTTGTCCTTGGTGATGACCTCTTGCGGCGGAACGTCCAGCGTCACCGTGCGCAGATCCACCCGCACCAGTCGATCGATCAAGGGTAGAACGATGCGCAGCCCCGGAGACTTGACGCCCGACTGGCCGACCTTTCCCAAGCGGAAGATCACGCCGCGTTCGTATTCGTTGATGACGCGGAACGAGCGCAAGAGGATCACGAAGCAAACGAAGCCGAAGAACATCAGAGCGGTCACGCTCAGGCCGAGCAAGGGTTCCATGGACACCTCCGCGAAGTACGCTAGAGCGGTTTTCGTCCGGCGAACGCTGGGAGGCGAAGCGTGGCTACTTTTCTCGGAGATTCAGCGACGCGCTGTTGATGCAGTACCGGAGCCCCGTCGGCGCGGGGCCGTCTTCGAACACGTGCCCGAGGTGGGCGTCGCAGCGCGAGCACTTCACCTCGACGCGGCGCATGCCATGCGAATGGTCCGACTCCATGGCCAAGGCGTCGGCGCCGACGGGCTGCCAGAAGCTCGGCCACCCGCTGCCCGAATCGTACTTGTTCTCCGATGCGAAGAGCTCGGCGCCGCAACAGACACAGAGATAGGTCCCCGGAGTCTTGCACTCGTAGTACTCGCCCGTGAACGCTCGCTCGGTGCCCTTCTGCCTGGCGACGCGGAACTGCTCGTCGCTGAGCTCGGCTCGCCACTCGGCATCGGACTTCTGGATTCGCGGAGTCTGCCCCATGCTGGTCGTACCTCGGCCCTATTCATAGGACGGGGGGCGCGAACCACCAGCTCAGCGCGGCACGAGCGTGCGAACGTTGGCAGGCGGCACCGCGGTGGCGGGCGGATCCTGCGCAGGCGGCGGCGGTGGCGGCGGTTGGCGAGAAGCGACGGCGCCATCGCTCGGCTTCACCGCATGCTCTAATTCCGAACGCTGCCGCTGGCCGAGATCGAACCAACCGCGGTCGAGGAGGGCGCGCCGGTCGGCCCGCAGTGAACCGGGTGCGATGCGCTCGACGTCGTAGGCATACGCGAACCAGCGACGCGCGCTGGGCAAGTCGCCGAGCACGAGCATCGTCATCCCGCGATAGAGCCCGTACTCCGCGCGCTCGCGGGGCGAGTACTCTCGGAGGCGGTACTCGGTGCGTTCGAACACCTCCGCGGCCTCCACGTAGCGGCCGTCCGCGTAGAGCGTGCTACCGCGTCGCGTGGGCGTCTCACACGCACTCAGGGCGAGCGAACCGAGGAGGGCGAGCAGCAGGACCGCCGGGCGCACGGGAGTCAGAATACCTGCCTTCTTCGAGGCACGCCATCGCGGGGGATCCAGCCGGGCCATCCGGGCCGAACTACGACGTCGAGGGTGCTCGTCTTCCCGACGGGCCTGCCAAAAGCGACGACCTACATCGGCACCCCCGCGGAACCGGCCCAGCCTGCCTTCTTGTCGCCGATGGCGGGTCGCTGGTCTATTACGTCCCCAATGAGCATCAAAGACGAAGTCAGAAAACGCGGCCTACAGCTGCTCGGGGACCCTCGGGTCGCGAAGCTGATGCAAAACGAGCAGTTCATGCGCGCGATGATGACCGTGATCCAAGTGCCGGGGAAGGTGGAGCACTTCACATCCGAGCAGACCGAGCGCTTCGCGAAGATGATGCGGGTCGCGACCGCGGACGAAGTGAAGGATCTCCGGCGCCAAGTGAAGACGTTGGAGGCCGAGGTCGCGAAGTTGAAGAAGAAGATCGACAGCTGAAGGCCTCAAGCACTCGAGCGGGCGCGGGCCGCGCTCTGACGCAAGCGCTTCTTCAGCCAGGTTTCGAGCAGCGGCCACGTGAGTTTGGGCGCCTCCCGCCCGATCAGTAGATCCACGTGGCCGAACGGGAGCTCGCGATAGGTTCGATCGCTGGAGCTGGAAAGATCATGGGCGGGCCGGACGGACGCCGGCGGCGCCAGGTCGTCGTAGAGGCCGGCGATGACCAAGAGCGGCAGCTCGAGCGATTCGAAGCGCTTGGCGTAGCCGAAGAGGCCGTCGTCGCCCGCTTTGCGATCGCGGATCTCCTGAGCCCAAGAGAACATCGCGCGCATCGTGGCGATGCTGCCGCGATCCATGGCGAGGGACATGTGCTGTTCGAGCACCTCGGGCTCGATGGCGCCGCGATGGAAGCCGCGGAATGGCAGCGGGTAGAGCGGGCTCTCCACCACTCGACGCGCCGTGCGCACGAATTTCCCGTAGGCCCTCGCGGGGACGGGCAAGTTGGGCAAGGGTACGCGCTGGTCGAGCGCTAGGAACGCGCTGGTCAATCCCGCGAGCCAGCGCGACCCGAGGGTGAAATGGTAGGGAGACCCGAGGCTCACGACTCCCGCCACGCGTGGACCTTGATCGGCGGCAGCGCAGTAACTCACCACGCCGCCGAGCGAGTGCCCGACGAGGAACACCGGGCGTCCCGCCGAGAGCGTTCGGATTTCGTCGAGCGCCGCCGGCACGTCTTCCTGGATGAACTCGAGCACGGAGCGTGGTCGCCGCGCGCCCAGGTGACCGCTGCGACCGCGACCGCGGAGGTCGACGTTGAAGACGTCGAAGCCCGCGTGGGCGAGGTAGTTCGCCATCGAGCGCAACGGCAGGTGAAAGGCGTAGCGGTTCTGACCGTAGCCGTGGATCAGGAGCACGGGCGCGAGGGTCTCGGCAGCGAGCTCCTCGGGCGGAACGCGTCCGAGCCCGCCCGCGCGCGCAGCGATGCGGCGTTTGCGCACCATGGCGATGGGCATCACGCCGCGCGCCAGCACGAGCTCTTTCACGAACTCGGCTCGCTCGTCGATGTCGACGGCCTGCTCGACGACCAGACTGTGGAGGATCATGCCCGGCGTGCCAGCTGGGGAGGCAGATAGCACGGGCGGGGCGCCAACAGGCGAAGCGGTGCCGTTTCCCCCGGGAAAACACGTTTTTGCAGTTTGGCACACTACCGTGGCACAATCCGGCCGCGCTTGGCACGGGCGTGACACGGAGGGCTCACATGGCGGGTTGGCAAAGTTGGGGCGTGGGAACGATGACGATGGTGGCACTGGGAGCGTTCGCGCTGCCGGCGATGGCACAAGGCGAGCCACCTGCGGAGCCGGCAGCTGGGGAGCCCAAGCCGGCGCCCGAAGCCGCGCCGACACCGGCCGAGCCGGGCAAGGCCGAGCAGAAGCCGGCTGCCGCGGACCCAGCCGGGGACGTTCCCGCTGGTGACTCGCCCGTCGAGCTGCCGGGCCAGACGTATCGGTTCGTCGGGCTTCGCTACCGCGGGATCATCATCCCGAAGTTCATGATGAACTTGTTCGGCGACGGTGGCGACACCGTCTACGTGCACTCGGTAGGACCCGAGTTCGCGATCCGAAAAGACGGCTTCGAGTACGTCTTCAGCCTCTGGTGGGCGGGCTACAAGATGGATGAGACGCCGTTCAAGGCGAGCGACGATCCGGCGAGCGCCTGGGAGGTCGTGAAGAGCGATCTCAACGTCATCTTCCTCACCGCCGACTTCCTCTGGAGTCAGGAGCTCGGTCCGCAGTTCGCAGTGAACTACGGCATGGGCGCGGGCTTCGGTCTCGTGTTCGGCGACCTCTTCCGCACGCAAGCCTATCCTCCGGGCGGCAATCCCAACGAGGATCCGTACAGCTGGAAGAAGTGCTCCGCGCAGAACACGCCGGATCCCAACTTCTGCAATACAGACAACGATCACTACAACGGCTACACCGAGCCGAGCTGGGCCAACGGTGGAAGCAAGCCCATCATCTTCCCCTGGCTCGCGCTCCAGACCGGGCTTCGCTACAAGCCGGCCAAGAGCTTCGTGGCCCGGCTCGACGCGGGCTTCGGCACGAGCGGCTTCTTCGTGGGGCTCGGCGCCGACTACGGCCTCTGACGGCCGAACAGCGTGGCCCGCTTCGAGCTGCCCAAACGCTACCTGCCCGTCACCCGTCTCGGCAAGGGCGGGGGCGGGGAGGTGTGGGCGGTCAAAGATCGCCACGGCGGTCAGAGCCTCGCGCTCAAGGTGCTGGCGGAGGGCGCGAGCGAGCGCGAGATGGCCGCGCTCGTTCGCGAAGCGGTGGCGCTCTCGGGTCTCGAGGGCCTCGGTGTTCCACGCGTCATTCGTTTCGGTCGCTTGCCCGGAAGTCAGCGGCCGTTCCTGGTCCGTGAGCTCGTCGAGGGCGAGAGCCTGCAGGCGATCATCGAGCGCGGCGTCGACGTACAGCGCACGCTCGACGCCCTCGCGCGTTCTGCCGAGCAGCTCACGCTGGTCCATCGCGCTGGACTGCTTCACGGGGACATCAAGCCCGCCAACGTGATCGTCGAGCGCGGCGGTCGAGCGACGCTCGTGGACCTCGGGCTCGCGGCCCCTTGGCGCGAACGTGGCACCTTGGCCGAAGGGCTCACGCCTCGCTATGCGGCGCCCGAGCTCATGGCGGGCGGTCCGCTCACGGTGCGCGCCGAGGTCTATGCGCTGGGAGTGACCTTGGCGGAAGCCATCGAGCACGCCAAGCGCCTGCCCGGCGACGTGCAGCGGCGGCTCGAGGCCATCACCGAGCGCGCGACCAGCGACGACCCCAGCGCACGCCACCCTTCGGCCGACGAGTTCGCGAGCGAGCTCCGCCACGCAGCGGGCCTGGCTCCGCCCGAGACCGCGATGTCCGGTGCCGCCATCTGGCCCGTGGTCGCCATCGACGGGGCCGCCAACAAGCTCCTCGATGCGGTGATCGCGCTGCCGAACGGCGGGTGCCTCGCGGTGCAGGGGCCGCCTGGCTCGGGTCGCAGCGTGCTCCTTCGCAGAGTGGCATGGTCGCTCGGCGTCCAGGGGCGGCCGGTGGCTTGGATCGACGAGACCATCGCCAGCTCACCGGCCGCGGTCGACGCCGAGCTCTCCGACCTGCCGCACGCCGGGCTCACCTTGCTGGTCGACGAGGCCGACGCCCTCGACGACACGAGTTGGGAGGCCCTGCGCAAGGCTCGACGCGCGGGTGCGCGGCTGGTGCTCGTCGGGAGCCGCGAAGAGCCGGGAGCGGCGCCCGCGTTCGTCGTGCCGCCGCTGGACAAGCCTGCGGCGGTCGACCTCGTGCGACGCGCTGTGCCGTCCCTCACCGAGTCGATGATCGAGCGCATCATCCAGGCTTGTGCCAGCCGGCCGGGCGAGCTGCGCCGCGTGGTGCGCGCCATCGCTTCCGAAGCGGTGGCTTCTTCCGGCGACATCGAACGCATCCTGGCGACGGACGGCGCCGATCGCGACGTCCCGGACGACCCGCTCCAGCGAGTGCAATACTTCCTGGACCGCGGTCGCTACAACGACGCGCGCACTGCGCTCGAAGCGGTGCACGACGCCGACACGCTGACCATCTCCATCGCGCGTGCACGCCTTTCTGTCGGACTCGGCGAAGCCCGTGAAGCCCTCGATCAGCTCGAGTCCGTACGACCCTTGGCTGAGAAGGACCTGGCGTCGCCGGCGGGCAAAGCCTGGCTCCTCTATCTGACGCGCGCCTACGTCGGCCTCGCGGACTATGCCAGGGCGCTCGAGGTCGTGGAGCCCATCGCCACCGACCCCGGATCGCTGGGCGTGGAAGCGCTGGCCTTCAAGGGCTCGGCTCTGTCTTTCCTCGGGCGCCACGACGAAGCCCGTGAGCTTCTCACTCAGGCGGTGACGCGCGCGCGTGAGTCGCACTTCCCGCGCGCGGAATCCGTAGCACTCACGTGCCTCGGCTTCGCGCTCCAGCGCAACGACCGCATGGAGGAGGCTCGGAAGTTCTACGAAGAGGGGCTCACGGCAGGCGAGAAGGCCGGCGACGCGGGCATGCTGGCGACGCTGCGTTTGAACCTCGCCGGTCTGCTCAAGGTGCGCGGCGACATCGCCGGCGCCATCCAGCACTTCGAGGGCGCCGTCGACATGGGGCGGCGTTCCGGTCGCCGCTCCACCACGATGCAGGCGCTGCTGAACCTCGCCAACACCGACCTCTACCTGGGTCGGTTGGCGCGAGCGCGCGCCAGCATCGACGCACTGGAGGAACAGCGCGCGCAGCTTCCTCCGGTCATGCGCGCCCAGCTCTTCGGTCTCCAAGCCGAGCTTCACGCGCTTTCGGGTCAGACCGACGCCGCCGTGCGCGACTACGAAGCGTGCGCCACGGCCTACGAAGCGCTGGGACGAGGAATCGACGCCGCCGAGGCTCTGCTCGAGGCCACGCTCGTCGCCGCGCGCTCGGGAACACAGGACGTGTCCGAGCTGCGGCAGTGGCTCGAACGGGCGGAGCGGGAGCTCGGCGAGAGCCCCGCGCACCGCTCCCTCTCCAAACTGGCCGAGGGGCGCGTCGCCATGATCGCCGACGACGAAGCTGGCGCTCGCGCCGCGCTCGACCTGGCCCTGGAGCGGGCCAAGGAGGCTGGCCAACGCGAGTGGTCGTGGCGCGCTCTCGCGGCACGGGCGGAGCTGGAAGAGGCCGCGGGCCAGAGCATGAACGCCCGCCGCGATCGGGAAGAGGCGCTGGCCCTGCTCGAGGACATCGGTGCCAGGCTGCCCCGCGATCTCCGCGAGGTGTACTGGAACGATCCCAGACGTCGCGAGCTCCGTTCGCTCGTGCAACGCGAGCTTGCCATCGCGGTGACGGCTCACGCGGCCCAGGCCAAGGTGGCCCCGCGCATCAGCCCCATCTCGCAGCTCTCGCCCATTTCGAGCCACGCTTCGACGCCGCTCGAACAGCGGCTCGCGCGCATCCTCGAGGTGAACGCCGAGCTCGTTGGGGAGCTCGATCTCGACCGGCTCACTCTGCGCATCACGACTTACGCCGTGGAGCTGACGCGCGCCGAGCGCGGCTACGTGATCTTGCGCGAAGAAGACGGCAGCCTGAGCGTGCACAGCTCGCGGTCCCGCCTCGGCGACGAACCTCACGCGGAGTTCTCCCGCTCCATCGCCGAGAGCGTCATCGCCAAGGGTGAGCCCATCGTCAGCTCGAGCGCGCTGGACGACCTCCGCATGAAGGGTTTCTCGTCGGTGCACCAGCTCAACCTGCAGTCGGTCGCGTGCGTGCCGATCCTGGCGCCGAGCGGACGACCCATCGGAGCGCTCTACGTCGAGACCCGACTCCGCCCGGCCTCGCACTTCGAGGAAGAGCTTCCGACCTTGCGCGCCTTCGCGGATCAGGTGGCCATCGCCATCGAAACCGCGCGGCTCGTCAACGAGAACCGCGAACGCGCCGACGAGCTCGGTCGCACGAATCAGGATCTGGAAGAGGCACAGGCACGGCTTCGAGAGCTGCTGGGCGAGCGTACCTACAAATTGAAGGAGGCGCGGCGCAAGCTGCGTGACGTTCGCGACACGCTCTACTCCCACTTCGGCTACCACGGCCTGGTGGGCACGAGCTCGGCCATGCGCCGGGTGTACGCGCTCATCGACCGCATCCGTGACACCGACGTGCCGGTGCTCATCACCGGCGAGAGCGGCACGGGGAAGGAGATGGTGGCGCGAGCGGTGCACGACGCTTCGCCTCGCGTGAAAGCCAAGTTCCTCGGCGTGAACTGCGGCGCGATCCCAGAACACTTGCTCGAGAGCGAGCTGTTCGGGCACGTGAAGGGAGCGTTCACGGGCGCCGACCGCGAACGCAAGGGCCTGTTCCGAGAGGCCGATTCGGGCACAGTGCTCTTGGACGAGATCGGCGAGATGCCTCACAAGATGCAAGCCGGCCTACTGCGCGTCTTGCAGGAGCGCACCGTGCGACCCGTCGGCGGGGCATCCGAAGATCCGGTGGACGTGCGTTTGATCTTCGCGACGAACAAGGACCTCGCGACCATGGTCAAAGAGAATCGCTTCCGCGAGGATCTCTACTACCGAATCCACGTGGTCGAGCTTCACCTGCCGGCTCTGCGCGAGCGTGCCGACGACATCCCTCAGCTCGTGGACCATTTCCTCGGCCTGTTCTCGGCGCGCTACAAGCGAGACAAAGGCACGGTCTCGCGGGACGCGATGCGTCGGCTCACCGCCTACGATTGGCCGGGCAACGTGCGCCAGCTCGAGCACGTGCTGCTGAACGCCTGGGTCTTGGCCGAACGTGCCGAGCTGCAGGTCGACGACTTCGACATTCCCGACGGGCGCGTGTTCACGCCGCGCACGGACTCGTCGCATCACTCGCCGGCCAGCGACTCGCGCAGCACGACCTCGCGGCCTTCTCGCACGACCCAGCGCCGACCGAACAAGGCGACGCTCTCGCAGCATCGCACCGACGAGCGCGAGCGGATCTTGAAGGCGCTCCAGGCCTGCAACTGGAACCGCGTGAAGGCCGCCGAGCTCTCGGGGATCCCACGCCGGACGTTCTATCGCCGGCTCCGGGAGTACGGCATCCAATGAGCCTCCGAGAGCGCCTGCCCATCGACGTTGCCCGTTTCGTGGCGCTCACCGCGGCGATGGCGAGCGCCACCTGCACTCACGCCCCCGAGCCGAAGGCCAAGCCCATCGTGGCCACGGCCCCCGAGCCCGAACCCGTGCCGACGGCCAGCCCCGAACCGGTTGCGGAGCCGACGGCCGAGACCGAGCCGGCGCCGCGTCCGCAGTCGAGCTGCGACAACGACGTGGGTGAGGTGTCGTGCGAGTTCACGCACGAGGCGCGGTTTCGCGGTCCTGCGTGCGAAGGCTTCGACGGAGCCTGCGACTTGTTGAAAAAGGGCTATGGCTACCGGAAGCGGGTGGCCGCCGCGACCGCGCGCTGTTGGTCCGAGCTCGGGATCCGTGCCTGCGTCAACACCGCGCGGGGCGCGTGCAACCGGAAGGCTCTTCGCGAGGCTTGCCCCGATCCCAAGTTCGAACCGTTTTGTCGCGACGTACTCGCGACCTGCGCGAGCCGCCGCCAGAAGCCGGATTTCACCCTGGACGACTGCGTGAAGGCGTTCTCGGGGATGGAGGGTGAGAGCCTCGAGTGGGCGAAATCGGCGACGGGACCTTCGGCCGAGGGCTGCCACCTGGCGTATACGATCTATTGAGAGTGGCTGCGCACCCCCGGGTGGCCCCGGCCGCGCGCCCCCTTGCGGAACGTCGCGAGTTCCACCATCAAGAGGGAATGACTCAGCGCTTCCTCCTACTCTTCGCGCTCGCCCTCGTTGCCTGTGAGAGCAAGCCGACCTCTCCGGCGACTGGCGCTCCTTCCGCGAGCGCGGCGCCTTCGGCGGGTGGTCTCCTCGCGGTGGGGTCACCGGCGCCTGCCATCGAAGGCACGGCTCACAATGGCGAGCGAGTCAGTCTGAAGGAGCTCGCGGGAAAGTCCGTCGTCGTCTACTTCTACCCGAAGGACGACACTCCGGGTTGCACCGTCGAGGCCCAGGGCCTGCGCGACGAGTGGTCGGCGCTCCAGGCTGCCGGAGCCACGGTGATCGGTGTTTCCACTGACGATACTGCGTCGCACAAGGCGTTCGCGGAGAAGTACTCGTTGCCCTTCCTGCTGCTCCCAGATCCGGATGGCGCCGTCGCGCGAGCGTTCGGCGTCCCGCTTACGCTCGGGCACGCCAAACGCGTGACCTTCGTCATCGGCAAAGACGGGAAGATCGCCAAGGTGTTCCCCGACGTGAACCCCAAAGGACACGCCCAGGAAGTGCTCGCCGCTGTGCGCTGACCTCGCGCCGCGTTGTCGACTAGACTCGAGGCCGGCATGGCGGAGCACGGCTTCGAGTTCCTGACCCGACGACGCCTGCTCGGCCTCGGCGTGGCTGGTGTCTCGACACTCGTGCTCGGCAGCAGCGTGGGGTCGCTCCTTGCGGGCGCGCCGCCGGTTCAGGGCCTCCGCGTGCTCGACGCGCGCGAATACCGCACGCTCGACCTCCTGGCGAAGACACTGCTCCCGAGCGGTGGACCGTTCGAGCTCGGCGCCGAGCGCTTCGACCTCGCCCGCGCTTTCGACGGCTTCCTCTCGCGTGAGCCCGCCGAGAACGCCAAGAAGCTCCGGCAAGCGCTGCTCCTGTTCGAGCTCGGACCACTGTTGTTCGAGCGCCGCTTCACGAGCTTCTCGCGCCTCTCTCCCGAAGAGCGAAGCCGTCACTACGAAGCCTGGGCGACCAGCGAGACGCTCCTTCGTCGCCAAGTCGCCATCGCGTTCCGCAAGTTCATGGCGCTGGTGTTCTACGATCAGCCCGAGGTGTGGCCGCACGTCGGCTACCCGGGACCGTCGCTCGCGAGGCTGGGCAAATGAGCGGCGAGATCCTGGATCTGTCCAAGTCGCCCGCGCCGCGCGGGCTGGTGGTCGAGGTCTTGATCATCGGTTCGGGTCCCGGTGGTGCCACTGCGGCGCGGGTGCTCGCCGAAGCGGGTCGAGAAGTGGTGGTGTTGGAAGAGGGCGGTGATTTCACTGGCACCCAGCTGACCCAACGCGACGCCGCGATGTACGACCAGCTCTACATGGACCGCGGCGGGCGCGTGACCGAAGACGTATCGGTGTCCGTGCTCCAGGGACGAGTGCTCGGTGGCGGCGCCGTGATCAACGTCTCCGACGTCGTGCCGATCCCCGACGGCGTACTCGAGCACTGGCAGACGAAGCACGGCCTCAGCGACTTCGACCCCGCGAAGCTCGCGCCCTACCGGGCGAAGGCCATGGAAGACCTGTCGGCCAGTCGCATCGACGAGTGGCGAGTGAACCAGGCGAATCGGCTGCTCCGAGCCGGCACCGAGAAGCTCGGCCTGCACGGCGAGGTGATGTGGCACAACCGCGTGGGCTGCGCCGGGCTCGGCACGTGTCTGCTCGGTTGCCCGATCAACGCCAAGAGGAATCCGCGCTTCGTGTCGATTCCGCTGGCCATGGACCGCGGGGCGCGCTTCTTCTTGCGCGCTCGGGCGCTTCGCATCGAAGGCGCGCGCGACGAATTGAAGCGCGTCAGCGTCGGCGTGCTCGACGAGCGCGGGGATCGAGTGGAGAAGACGTTCGAGCTCCGCGCAAAGGTCGTGATCGTCGCCGCCAACGCCATCGGCAGCGCCGAGCTGCTCTTGCGCTCCGGCATCGGAAACTCGCACGTCGGGCGCCACCTCACGCTACAGCCGCAGCTTCCCATCACCGCGCTCTTCCCCGACCCGGTGCGCGCCTTCGACGGTATCCCCCAGTCGTACGCCGTCACCGAGTTCGAAGAGGATCGAAACCCCGAGCATGGGCTTTGGGGGTTCCGCATCGAAGGGGTCATGGGAACGCCCGGCAACGTCGCGTCGCTCCTCCCGCTCGGCGGTGTGGCGGGCAAGGAGCTGATGAAGGCGTACGATCACATCGCGGCATCACTCCTGCTCGTGCCCGACGAACCGTCTGGCAGCGTGCAGCCCGGCGCGAGCGCGGGGCATCCGGTGATCTCCTACCGCCAAGCCGAGAACCACAAGGCGCGGCTCCGGCGCGCGGTGCGCGAGGCGGCGCGCATCTACCTCGCGGCCGGCGCGCGCCGGGTCCTCGTGCCCACGAGCCCACCAGTCATCATCGACTCCGAGGCGGATCTGGCCAAGGCCGACGCGATTCCGTTTGCACCCGCCACCGCGCCGCTCATTTCGGCGCACCAGCAAGGCACGGTGCGCTTCGGGACATCGCCGGCCCGCGGCGGCGCGGATCCCGACGGTCGCGTGTACGGGACGAAAGACGTGTACGTGTTCGACTCGTCGGGGTTCCCGAGCAGCGCATCGAGTCACACGATGACGCCCATCCTCACCATCTCGCACTACCTGTCCGCGAAGCTCGCCTCGAAACTCTAATGTCCCGCCCGCCCGTGCGTACCGTAGTTCTCACCGCACTCCTTCGCTGGGCGCGCTCGCTTCCCCGGATCGTGATCTACAGGATCCGCAGAGGCCGACTGAACGCACCAGGCGAGCCCGGGCGACCAGTGGCCAAAGACTCGTAGTGCCAAAGCGCACTCGCAGACGACGCGTGTACTCGAGTGCGGAGTGCACTCGGGCGCGTTGGCGCAGCGCATGGCCGTGGGTGTGGTGTAGGGCCGTGGCGTCGAGACGCCATCGCCTTGAGGCGTGGTGATCGTCAGGTGAAGCTGTCGAGCTCAGCTTGCTCGGGTGCGGTACGGACGCCGAAGCTGTGCCTCAGCTTCCAGGTGCCAGGCGGGAACAGGACCTTGCGCACGCCGTGCTTGAGGCGCTCCAGACTTGACCGGTAGGCCTCGAGGAACATGCGACGGCAGCGCAGCCAGCGCGCCGCGGCGGACATGTCGCCGGCCGCGGAGAACAGGGGAAAACGAGAGCCGAATGGCTCCCAGCTAGCACTGCGGGACGTGACCTTGGTACCCATCACGTGCTCAGCGTTCTTGAACGAGTGGCCGTCGCGCCGGGCGGCCGCGTGCGCTGCCTGAACCATGTCGTCCACCACCCGCTGGATGGCGCGGCATGCGGCGTCTCGGTCGGCATAGTCCGTCGATAGCTGGCGGGGAAGGGAAATCGGGAGCTCGACGCTCTCCGGCCACTGCGGATTGTCGGCGTCGAGATAGATATCTGGACGCCGAACCCTCACCACTCGGAGTCCGATGTCGTTCACGAGGACTTTCGCGCCCGGCCAGGCTCGTGGCGAGCGGACGAGGAAGGCGGTCACGCAGTTGGTGATCACGTAGGCGATCTTGTCGACGATTGATTCGGTCGTCAGCAGCTCCACGGCGCTCATTGCGGTGCGACTGAAGACCTCTTCCGGCCAGCCTCGATGGCACTTCACCGCGTTGGCCAGCAAACGGTTCCGCAACTCGAAGAACTTCGGCAGATTGCCCCGCGTATCGGTGAGCACTTCGTGCATGTGGTTGGAAAGCACTTGAACGCAATGGACCTGGATGCCGAGCTGCAGCGCGATCACCGCCGTGAAGTACCAATACAGCTGCTGCACGGTCCCATCCGGGTCGGGGCGCAACAGGAAGTGCCGGCGTGCTACGCGCCGCGTGACCAAGTAGGTTCGGTTCGGCAACACCGCTCGCGGTCGGGACATCCCTCGCCGCGAAGCGAGCATCGTGCCAGCCATGCTTGGCAGGAAACTCTCGCATTTTTCGCGCTACCCTGGTGGCGATCGGCCGGCGACTGGCGGCGACCGCCACTCGTCCGCCGTCTGGTCCGGTCACCCTCGGTCGGATCTTTCCGCCGCGGAACGCGCATCCGGCGGTCGGATCTTTCTCGGTCGGATCTTTCCCGGGTCGGATCTTCCTGCCGTGTTCACGCCCTGCCGTGGTCCGGTCACCCTCGGTCGGATCTTTCCGGCTGCTCTCTCCGCGGAACGCGCATCCGGCGGTCGGATCTTTCCCGGAACGCGCATCCGCCACCGGGCGCTGCTATGTTCGGGGTCGTGGACGATCCGTCTCGACCGCCTGAACCCGAATACGATGCGAACGGCGTCGACCGGACTCTCGTCCGGTACGTGTTGGCGATGACCCCTGCCGAGCGCGTGCGGACACACGACCTCTTGCTCAGCGACATCGAAAAGCTGGAGGCGGCGGGTCGTGCCGCGAGCGATGTTCGAACCTAGGCTTCTGGAGATCCTCAGAACGCTCAGGCAACACGGGGTGGACCTGGTCGTCGTCGGGGGCATGGCCGCGGTAATCGGAGGCGTGCCCGTCGTGACACGGGACGTGGACGTGCTTCGCTCCCGTTCCAAGGAGAACGTTCAGCGTATGCTCGTTGCGCTGAACGAGCTCGACGCTGTGTTTCGAGGAGACTCTCGATATCTCCGACCCAACGCCTCGCACCTCGAAGGCCCAGGGCACCTTTTGCTCGCGACTCGGCATGGCGTGCTGGACCTCCTGGGAACCATTGAAGAGGCGACCACCTATGATGACGTCCTCGTCGATAGCACCCCGGTCGACCTCGGGGGCTTCGAGGTGCGAGTTCTCTCACTGGAGCGCCTGCTCGAAGTGAAGAAGAAGCTCGGGCGTCCGAAAGACAAGCTCATGGTGATGCAGATCGAGGCAACGATCGACGAGCGCCGAAAGCAGCGAGGCTGAGCTGCGCGCGCGGGTCGTGGTGCACGCACGGCTCGCCACCGACGCCCGGGACGATCGCGCATACGCTCCACGCGTGCCGGTCGCCTCACCGATTCAGGCGCGTGGGGGAAGCGCCATCGGCCAAGAGGTGTGGGCTGCCGCAGACTTGCGCGCTGAGAGAAGCGGTCCAGCCCCGTCAGAGGGCTTGTTCCACGAGCTCGACCAGCTCTTCGTAGCTGTACGTGCCCACGAAGACGTCGGCGCCGATCAAGAACGCCGGCGTGCCAAAGCCCGGCAGTTTCAGGCTCGCGATCTCCGCCTTGTCGCTCAGGATCGAATCGCGGTGGATGCCGAGCTCGAGCGCCCGGCCGAAGCGCTTCTGGTCGAGCGGAAACGCCTCGGCGTAGCGTACGAGGTCGGCTGGCGCCAAAGCCTTCTGGTTTCGGAACAAGACGTCGTGGTACTTCCAGAAAGCGTCGTCTCCGAGCTCTGCGCGGACTTCGGTGGCGGCTTCTGCTGCGCCGAGTGCGTGCTCGTGGCTCGCCAGCGGGTAGTTACGCCATACCAGGGCGATGCGTTCGGCATGGGTCGACATCAGGCGCGCGACCGCGGGCTGCACCTCGGCGCAGAACGGACATTGATAGTCGCCCACCTCTTGCACCACGAGCTCCGGCTTCGGCGCGCCTTTGCGGGGTAGGTTGGGCGGGATGGTCGCCGTGCGGACCGGCGCGCAGCCGGGCCCTGCGATCAGCGCGGAGAGGGCCGCCAGGGATTCACGGCGCGTGACCCGCATCGACCCGCGCCTTCCCCTCAGCCGATCCCCAGCTGCTTCAGCTTCTTGTGGAGCCCTTCGCGTGTAATGCCGAGGGTCTTGGCAGCGCTGGTCTTGTTGTTGCCGTGTTCACGCAGTGTCTCGAGGATGAAGTACTTCTCCACCTGCTCGACCATGTCTTTCAGCGTGCCCTTGACCGCGCCGGCCTGCGCGATCACGCCCTCCATCTGACGCACGCGAGGGCTCAGGAGCTCGGGCGTGACGAAGTTGCCCGGGTCCGCTTGGATCACGAGGCGCTGCACCTCGTTTTCGAGCTC
Organism: Polyangiaceae bacterium; assembly: GCA_046351435.1. Lineage (GTDB taxonomy): Bacteria > Myxococcota_A > Polyangia > Polyangiales > Polyangiaceae > JADJKB01. Next base: position 88,788 of record JAXLYN010000037.1, on the reverse strand, counting down.
GCGGACGTTACCCGGCCAGTCGTAGCTCATGAGCAGTTCCATCGCGCCCTGCGAGAACCCGGCGATGGGCTTGCCGACCTCCTTGCTGTAACGCTCGAGGAAGAAACCCGCGAGCAACGGGACGTCGTCGCGGCGCTCCCGCAACGGCGGCACCCGGATCGGAAAGACCTTGAGGCGGTAGTAGAGGTCTTGGCGGAAGCGGCCGGCTTCGACCTCTTTCTCGATGTTGCGATTGCAGGCCGCGACGATGCGCACGTCGACGATCTTGGTGTGGGTGGCGCCCACGGGGCGGATCTCGCCCTCTTGGAGCACGCGCAGGAGCTTCGCTTGGAGCGAGAGCGGCATCTCGGTCACTTCGTCCAGGAACAGCGTGCCGCCATCGGCCACGTCGAACAGCCCGCGCTTCTCTTCGGTGGCGCCGGTGAACGAGCCACGCTTGTGGCCGAAGAGCTCACTCTCGAGCAGGTTCTCGGGCATCGCCGCGCAGTTCTGTGCGACGAACAGCTTGGCCTTGCGCCGTGAGCGGTAGTGCACGGCCGACGCGATCAGCTCCTTGCCGGTGCCCGTCTCGCCTTCGATGAGCACGGTCACGCGGGTGTCGACGACCTTGTCGAGCTGGGTCATGAGCTCGCGGATGGCGCGGCTCTGACCGATGATCTCCACGGCGCCGCTGCTCTTCTGGCGCTCGCGACCCTTGAGGAAGCTGTTCTCTTTCTGGAGCAGCTCTTCGGCAGTGCGCAGACGGCGGATCAGGCGTGCGTTGGCGACGGCGAGCGAAGCGCTCGCCGCCAGCACACCGAGCGCATCGAGGTCGCTGGAATCGAACATGCCCGGCGTCGCGCGGTTGTCCACCTGGACTACGCCCAGGATCTCTTCGCCTTTCCACAGCGGCACACCGATGGTGCTGCGGATGCTGGCGCCGAGCAGCGATTCGGAGCTGAAGGACTCGCTCGGTGCGTCGGCCGCGAGCACGGCGGCCCGTTCGCGGACCACCTTGCGGAACACGCTGCGGGTCACCGCTACGGGGCCGTCGGGCGCTTCGCCGTTGCCGCTCCCGCCGCGCACCCGGGTCAGCACGGGTACGTAGGCTGCGTCCGCCTCGTCCCCTTCGCCGCCTTCGCGCAGCACCAAGGTGGCGTGGGTCGCGGTTGGCACGAGCTCGAGCGCAGCGTCGCCGATGGCGATCAAGACCTGGTCGAGGTCGGCTGCACCGCCGATGCGCTTCTCCACCCGATACAGGGTCGAGAGCACGCCGGTGTTGCGCTCGCTCGAGGTGGTGACCCCTGCGAGCTCTCCGATGGGGCGGATGCTGACCACGTGGGCCGGCTCGCGCTCGGCGCCGAACAGCACGCGCACTTGGGTGCTCTCGTCGCCCGTGCCGCCGAGCTCGACGACGTCGCCGGACTCGAGCACCGTCTTCGGCGACGTGGTCTCCGACAGCAAGATGCGCTGCGAGCCGCGCGAGACCGCCGTTCCGTTGGTGCTTCGCAGGTCCTCGAGCGTCACCCGCTCGGTGCCCACGACCAGCCGCGCGTGCTCGCCGGACACGTGGGACTCGGGAAGCACCAGATCGTTGCCCGGTGCACGTCCGACGCGCACCACGTCGCCCACGGGCTCGAGTACCTGACCTTTGGCCGAACCGTTCAGTACCTCGAGCCGTACGCTGGACATCGTGCGCTCTTGCTCTCCCCGAGCGGAGCGCTGGAGCGCGCCCCGCTCGACTCGGGCGCGCTCAGTCCGCGCGCGCTTCGATGCGGTACATCACCTGCTTGACCGGTGCGTCGGACGCCATCTTGTCTTTGTCGCCGCTCTCGGCGTTCTTCTCGACCACCTTGCGCAGCTTGGCGGCGGCGTCTTTCGAGCCCTTTGGCGACAAGTGATCGATGGTCTGGGCGGCCACGAACCGAACCGCCGCGTTCTCGAAGGACTCGATGCGCTTCACCAGCTCGTCGCGCTGGGGCTCTCCGCCCAAGATGGCGCCCATGTAGCCGCCCTTGATGGCCACGAACTGCGTGGCTTGCTCCTGGTTCGAGCTCTTCTCCATCTCGGTCAGGTAGCAGTCGGCCTTGTCGCCGCAGGTCTTCACGAGCTTCTCGGCCTGCGCGTACAGGTCCTTTTCGAGCTTCGTGCCGTACTTGTCGACGGCAGCTTTGACCTTCTCGAGCTGGTCCGCCTTCGCGAGCTTGATGGCAGTGACGAGGATGGCACCCTGGAGCGCCTTCAGATCGTCGCCGCTGCCCTTGGTCTTCTCGGCGCGCTCGAGCAGCCAGTCGACCATGTCGGCGTTGTAGAACTGACCGGCGGCCTCGGCGAGCATCTGCAGCGCGTTCATGCCGGGCGGAACGTTGGCTTCGATGGAGATCTTCTCGAACGCTTCCTTGAACGCGGCGAGCGACTCGGCGCTTTCGGGCAACTTGACGAGCTCGCGGGCGATGAGCGCACGGGTCACGTCCTTCTCGGCCTTCTTCAGAGCGTCGAGCATCGGGGCGACGCCCTCGGCGCGACCGATGGTGCCCACCATGATGGCAGCCGTCTGCACGTGCGGCGCATCTTGGGGCTTCTCTTTGATCTTCTTCTCGTCTTCGTCCTTGATCTGCTTCAGCTCCTTGAGCCGGCGATAGTGGAAGGCGATCATCTTCTCGTCTTCGCCCTTGAGCAGCTTGATCGAGGCGTCCGCCGCGGGTTTGCCGATCTTCACCAGGGCGAGCACGGCAGTGGCCTGCACGTCGACCTTGGCCGGATCGAGCATGATCTTGACCATGGGCTCGACCGCTTCCGGCGCGGCCATGTCGCCGAGCACCTGGGCGGCCGTCGTCTGCCAGAAGAGCTGGTCGCGATAGGGGTCGATCTTGTCCTTGTCCTTGTCGCCGGACGGCCGCTCGATGGGGGCATCCAGAGCGGCGATCAGCGGGCCGCTCCAGCTCTTGGACTTGATCTGGACCATGGCATCGTTGAAGTCCTTGTAGGCGATACCACCCAGCATGGTGCTCGCCTTGAGCTTCAAGAACGCTTGCACCAGTGGGTCCGAGAGTGAATCGATCTTGAGATCGGCCGCGGCGCGCACGGCCCACTTGATGTCGGCGTCGTCTTTGGACGTGGCCGGCTTCTTGGCGAACTCTTCGAAGGCCTTCTTCAACGCCGGCTCGGTGCGCTTGTCGCGGAACGACGCCAGGAGCTTGATCAACGAGACGCGGGTCTTGCCGTCCATCTCCGCGTACTTGTCGACGTAGGTCTTGGTGAGGGGGTCGACGATCTTCGCCAAGAGGGCCTGGACCTCGGGAGCGTTGTTGTCGCCCTTGGCCTTGCTCGAGGCGTCTTCATAGAACTGACCGAGGCGCGTCACCGCGCGCGGGCGCCAGGACTGCTCACTCAACTTCCCGACCCAGTAGTCGGGCTGGCTCTCGTCCTTGCACCCCACCAAGAGCACGTTGGCTCCTGTGACGGTGAGTACGGTGGTGGCAGTGCCGAAGGAGAGGGAGCGGATGAGCGACGCGAGGGCGCGCGAGGAGCGGAACATCTCGTAATGCCTCCGAGGTCTGTCTGGGTCGGGTACGTTGGGGCGCAAGGTGCCGGGAAGGCCGCGAAAGCCCGAAGAAACTGGCTGAACCGAAGCCCCGCGGGACCGTACGTCGGCCCCAAAGCCGCTGTCAACGAACGGCGCAGAATTGACGCACCGCGCCAGACCCCCGGATCACCCGATGATCATGCCTTCGCTGAGCAGCCGACCCTCGGAGAAGCGCCGCAAGTTCCACTTCTCGAAGACCTCGGGCACCGGACCACCCGCCACGACCTGCCCCATCAGTTTTCCGATCACGGGCGCCATCATGAACCCGTGTCCCATGAAGCCGGAGGCCTGGAAGAAGCCCGCCATGCCATCGACTTCGCCCACGATGGGGTTCGCGTCCGGAGTGATGTCGTAGAGCCCGGCCCATTGCCGGAGGACCTTCACGTCGCCGAGACGGGGGCAGGCCCGGAGCAGCGCGCGGGAGTAGAGCGACAAGAATCGATGGCTCGAGCGCTGGTCCGCCCCTTCCGGGACCTTCTCGTTGCTCACGCCGCCGACGATCTCGCCCCGGGTGGACTGCGAGAAGTAGAGGCCGTTGCTCAGGTCGGCAACGAGTGGTTTGAGCCAAGGCTTGAGCGGCTCGCTCGAGCAGATCTCGTGGCGATGAGGACGATTGGGGAGCTCGACTCCGCAGAGCCGCGCCACCTCCGGACTGAAGGCGCCGGCGGCGTTCACCACACGGTCGGTGCGGATGGTCCCGCGGTCCGTCACGACGGCGCTGACGCGACCGCTCGTGGTTTCGATGCCGGTGACGCGCGTGAAGGTGCAGACCTCGACGCCATGGTTGCGGGCGCCTTCGGCGTAGCCCCAGACGAAGGGCCAGGGGAAGACCACGGCGTCGTCGGGGTTGTAGCAAGCCAGCGTGACGCCATCACTAGAGAGCTCGGGCACTATGCTCTGGATTTGCTCTGGCGAGAGCAGCCGCGTCGGGAGCCCGAGCCGATTCTGGAGCTTCACGCTCTCGCTGAGCGCGGTCGCGCGGGCATCGCTGCGCGCCAGGAACAGATAGCCGCCCTGCCGGAACCAGGTGTTGATGCGGTGCTCGCGCGCGAAGTCGCGACAGATGCGCAGCGACTCCTGCATCAGCCGCACGTTGGCTTCGCTCGACCATTGAGCCCGCACGCCCCCGCCGTTTCTGCCGCTGGCGCCGCCGCACAAGTACGAGCGGTCGAGCACCGTGACGTCGCGTACTCCGTGGTGCTTCGCGAGGTTGTACGCGATGGACAGCCCCATGATGCCGGCCCCCACGATCACGACATCGGCAGCTTCTCGCATTCAGCCCTCGCCTTCTCGCGCGCGGGCCGCGGCTAGGCGCGCCAAGATTTCGGCGTGCAGTCGGCCGTTGCTCGCCACGATGCCTCGCTCGTTCACGAGGCTCTCGCTCCGATAGTCGATGGGGTCGCCGTGGGCGTCGGTGAAACGTCCGCCCGCGGCGTGCACGATGGCTTCGCCTGCGCACACGTCCCAGCGGCTGCCCGCGCGAGCTGGCGCGACGTAGGCGTCGGCGGCGCCGCACGCGACTTCGACGCACTTCAGCCCTGCACTGCCCAACGCATCGAGTCGCCGTGCCCCGAGGGCGGCGAGAGCGCGTTCGAGCGCGGGGCTTCGGTGAGATCTCGTCGAGAGCACGCGCGCGTCGGCCAGGGCGGCGGTCTCACTCACCCGCAGCGGCGCCTCGTTACCATCCGCGTCGAGGCGTCGCACGTCGCCGCCGAGCTCGCCGAGCCAGCTCGTCCCCGTCGCCGGTGCGTGGATCACGCCGTGGGTCGGCCGCCCGCGATCCAATAGACCGATCATCACCACGAACTCGCCGTTCCGCTTCACGAACTCGCGCGTCCCGTCGAGCGGGTCCACGAAGAACGCGCGCTCGGCCTGGCGATAGTCGGCGAACGTCGACGGGTCGCTCTCTTCGGCCACCACCGGGATGCCCGGAAATGCCTCGCGCAAGCGCGCGCAGATGAGCTCGTTGGCGCGCCGATCGGCCTCGGTCACCGGATCCCGCGGTGCTTTGAAGTCGACTTCGAAGGCCGTGGCGTACACCGTTTGGATCAGGGCCGCCGCTGCCTTGGCGATTTCGAGCACGACGGGGAGCAGGCGTTCGGTCACGTCTCCACTCCGACCTGGCGCAGCCGGTTTCGCAGCGCCACGAGCGCCGTGTCTTCGAGATAGGGCGGGCCCTTGCCGGCCTCGCGCACCAGCTGGTCCAGTTGCAGTGTGCTCTTTGGTCCGAGCAGCACCGCGCTCAACTTGCGGTTCGAGAGCGCGAAGCGCAGCGCAGCGCCGCGCATGGTGAGGACTTGTCCCCCCACGGCGGGGCGGAGCGCGTCGAGCTGGCGCACGCGGCGCCGGAGCTCGTCCGAGGTCCAGCGCTCCGCGCGGTGATCCCCTTCGGCGAAGCTCTTGTCCGGGCCCCAGTGCCCAGTGAGAAGTCCATAGGCGAGCGCCGAGTGCCCCAGGACTCCGACGTCGTGCTTCTCGATGTCGACGATCAGCGCGCCGAGGTCGCTCGACTGGAAGACGTTGTACGCGAGCGACAAGACCGCCGCGCCCGCGTAGATGGCCGCTATCGCCACTTCGACTCCGCCGGCGCTCACACCCCAAGCGCGGAGTTTGCCCGCTTGGACCAGCCCTTCGAGGACCTTCGTTGCGTCGCCCTTCTTCACGGCCTCGACGGAAGGGTTGTGCAGGAGCACCACGTCGAGGACGTCGCGTCGCAGGCGCTCCTGGCAAGCTGCGAATGCTCGCTCGAGGTAGCCGGGGTCGAAGCGCTTGCGCGGCACCGAGGCGTCGCGTTCGGTGCCGATCTTGGTCACGACGCGTACGTTGTCGTCGCCCGCGAGTCGCTCGCCGAGCTTCCGCTCCATGGCACCGAGGCCGTAGCTGTCGGCCGTTTCGAACAGCGTGATGCCGAGGGCTTGGGCCCGCTCGATGACCTTGTCCTGCTCGGCTTCGGGCACCGGACCATAGCCGTCACCCGAAAGGCCCCAAGTGCCGAGCCCGAGCTCGCTCACGCTCATGCCGGTCTTTCCGAGCGGTCGGCGACGCATGGGGCGCCCTATAGCAAGCCTCCCACGTGGTCGCGACTCCGCGCTGCGATCCATCGGAAATCGAGATGTGAAGCGGCCGGATTTTCTGTTCGACGAAGCCCGTGCGCGGCCCCATTTCCAAGAGCACGAGAACCCCGCACCAAAGGAGTCACCCCCATGAGTCTTCGTCATCGCATCCTGATCGCCATCGAACGGAACGAGCTCGCCTTCTGGACTCGAGCCGTGCGCGTCCTTGCCCGACTGCGCGAGCGTTCGCTCCGGGCAGGAGCCCGAGCCGACCGAACCCTCGAAGAGGCCTGCGTTTGGGCCGACGACGCCTGCCGTGCGCGCCGCGAAGAGCTCGCGTTCCTGCACGCGCTCGCGCAGCGCGAAACGCCGGCGCAGCGCGACGCCACCACCCCGAGCCCCGCGAGCGCCATTCGACTCGCTGCCTGAACCAGGAGAGCCGCATGAAGCCCGCCCAACGCATCCTCGTGCTCGTGGACGAACGCCCCGAGTCTCTCGCGGGACTCAGCCGCGCCGTCGAGCTCGCCGCCCGCACGAGGGCGAGCATCGACGTGCTCAGCGTGCTCGAGCCCCTCGACGAAGAGCTTGCGCGCTGGCCCGTGTGGGAAGACCGCGCGGAGCTGGAACGCGCGCGTCTCGACGCCGAAATCGGTTGGCAGAAGGCACGCGTCGCGAGCGTCACCGGCGGCTGCCCGGTGCGGGTCTTCGCTCGCTCGGGCCGACCCTGCGCCACTGCCATTCGCCTCGCCCTCGAAGAAGCGCACGACCTCTCGATCGTCACCGCCCGCGGCCACGCCGCGCGGCGCCGAGGTTTCGTCGGGAGCAGCGTGCTCTGGCTCGCGCGCAGGTCGCCGTGCCCCGTCTGGGTCGTCGCGCCTGGACTCGTCAGCGCGGAGCCCAAGGTGCTCGCCGTGGTCGACCCGGGAGAAAAGAGCGATCGCGCGCGTCGCCGCCTCACCACCCAGGTGCTCCGCCACGCCGAAGAGTGGGCCGCACTCGATCACGCCGAGCTCCACGTCCTCTACGTGCCTCAGCGACTCGCTCCCGGGACGCTCACGACGCGGTTGGCAACGGCAAAGCAAGAGCTCCGCGAGGTCACCTCGGTGCTCGAGCGCGCGCCCGACCGGGTCAGGATCACGCCCGGCTTCTTCGAGGACGAAGTGGCCGACTACGTCGCCGCCCAGCGCATCGACCGAGTGGTGGTCGGGAGCCCGGGGCAGACGGGGATCCGTGGCCTCCTCGCCGGTGACGCGGCCGAAGACGTGCTCACTCGCGTAGACGCCGAGGTGCTGCTCGTGAGGCCTGGCAACAGCGATTCACCGCCCAAGTTCGGACGGCCGCGGGCGGCGTGACGCTCAGCGCGCGACTTCGCTGGGTACGAGCGCCGCGAGCCGGCCGTCCTCGCGCGCGAGTCGTGCGAAGTGCGGGCTCCGAAGCGCATCCGACAGCGCCTCGCGGGCGAGGTCGGACTTTCCGAGCTCGGCGGCTCGTTCGCCAGATCGGCCAGAAGAACGAGAACGGGACGAACGAAGCAAGCGCGCAGGAACAAGACGACAAGGCGACCGAAAAGAACCCCTTCACCACGGGAGCGATCTGTTCGCTCGAAGCTTCGACCTCGAGCTCGACGAATTCTGAACGGTATCCTTCCCTGGCGGACGGATATGACAGAATGTATCCTTTCCACAAGGACACATGGATCCCCTCTTCGACGACCTCGTTGCCGAGGCCCATTCGCGGCCCATCCCGCAGCCTACGCCTCGACGGGTCACGATGCCGTGGCTCACGGGGAAGGTCGATGCCGTCGTTGGGATGCGCCGCTCCGGGAAGACTTGGTTCCTGTTCCAGCGGTTCCAAGAGTTGCTCGCCACCGGCGTGCCGCGTGAAGCTCTCCTGTACGTCAACTTCGAAGACGAGCGCCTGGGAACGTTGACGACGGGCGACCTCGCGCGCGTGGTCGAAGCGCACCATCGCCGGACGTCCGGCGTGCACGTCCGCCACAGTGCGTTCTTCTTCGACGAGATCCAGCTCGTCCCCGGGTGGGAGCGCTTCCTGCGTCGCGTGGTCGACAGTGGAGAGGCCCATGTGTGCGTGACCGGATCGTCGGCGAAGCTCCTGAGTCGTGAGATTGCGACGAGCCTGCGCGGACGCGCGCTCGCGACGGAGATCTTTCCCTTTGGTTTTCAGGAGGCACTGGACCATCACGCTCGCCTCCGCGGCTCGCCTGCTCCGAAGGGCACACCCAACCCTCGCGAACGAGCGGCGGTCGAGGCTCGGTTCGCGGATTACTTGGTACGCGGGGGCTTCCCCGAAGTGCAGGCGCTCGACGAGGCACTACGCGTACGCGTCCTCCAGGACTACCTCGACGTCGCCATCCTTCGTGACCTGATCGAACGCCACGCGATCAGCAACGCCATCGCACTCCGACGCTTCGTGCGCCAACTCATGAACTCGCCCGCGAGCCTCGTGAGCCTCCACAAGATCCACGCCGACTTGAAGTCCCAAGGGCTCCATGTCGCGAAGGACTCCGTCCATGCATGGTTCGACCACCTGGAGGACGCTTTCGTCTTCTTCGGCGTGCCGATCCACACCGCGTCCGAACGCGTCCGTCAAAGCAACCCACGGAAGACCTATGCCATCGATCCGGGCATGGTGACGGCTTGTGCTCGCCGCGGCTCGGCGGACACGGGGCACCTCCTGGAGACCGTCGCGTTCCTCGAGCTTCGTCGCAAGACCAACGAGTTGACCTACGTGCGCACGAGGTCGGGCCACGAGGTCGACTTCTTCCATCCATCCCTTGGGCTCGTTCAGGTTTGCGCGAGTCTCGATGACCCCGCGACCAGGGCACGAGAGGTCGACGGCCTACGGCAGGCGATGTCCGAGCTCGGCGAGAAGCGAGGGCTAATCCTCACGCTCCGGGAGGCCGAGCTACCGACGAAGGTTCCCGAGGGAACCATCGACGTGCGTCCACTCTGGCGCTGGGCCCTCAGCTCCGCAGCGCTGCCATCGGCGTGATCCTCGCCGCTCGAATCGGCGGCGCGATCTTGATGGCGGACAAGAGCGGCGTGGAGGTCGCTTGCGGCGCCGGCTCGCTCGCCCTCCTCCGCGCGCAACTCGAGGGGAAGAAGCCGCTCGCCGCGCCCGAGCTCGTCGCCGGCCGAGCGCTCGAGCGCGGGGCGGTGCTGGGCGCCTGACGCGGCCGCCGCGCTCGTGCGACGCTGGGGCATGAGCGAACCGACGACGACCCTCACCGACGCTCGCCGCGTCCTGACCGCCGGCTCCACGCTCGGGGACCCCGAGGCGAGACGCGAAGCGGGGACCTTCGTCCTCGATCACGATCCGACGCCCGACGCGGTTCGAGCGGTGCTCGACGCGATCGAGAGCGGCCCTTCGCGCGTCGGCGCAGGCGGCGGACGGGCCACGCTCGTCGTCGCCCGCTTCCTCCTGGCGGACGTGCTCGTCGGCGGCGTGCTTCGGCATCACCCGCGCGCCGACATCGTCCCGCTCGTCGCGGAGCGGCTCCACGCGCTCCTCGCCTCGCCCCGGTGGCGCGAGCGCGAGGGCGTCGCCGTGTGGATGGTCGAGGCGCTGTCGTTCGTCCTGGCCCGCCGCGCGCTGGACGTCCATCGGCCGCTCATCGAGCGACTCCGGCTCGACGAGCTCGGCGACTCGGGCCGCGTCCTGCTCGAGAAATGGGGCGACGACGAGCTCAAGGCGAAGGCGGCGCGCTCGACGTGACGGAGCGCGCGAGGTCGCGCGCGCGCGCGCTCGACGCGATCGAGAGCGGCCCTTCGCGCGTCGGCGCAGGCGGCGGACGGGCCCGCCGAAGCACGCGCGGGCGCGAAGCGCTGCCCAGAGATGATGGCTCGTCGGGGCGGCTCTAGCGCGCGACTTCGCTGGGTACGAGCGCCGCGAGCCGGCCGTCCTCGCGCGCGAGTCGTGCGAAGTGCGGGCTCCGAAGCGCATCCGACAGCGCCTCGCGGGCGAGGTCGGACTTTCCGAGCTCGGCGAGGGCCAGGGCCAAGTGGAACGACGCGAGGGGTGCGGTCTCGCGCAGGCCGCGCGCTTTGCGCAGGGGTGCGAGGGCGCGTTTCGGGCGTCCGATCAGGAGCTCGGCGCGGCCGATGCTCTGGAGCGTGAGGAACGGATCGCGGACTTCGTCGAGCACCTGCTTGGCTTCCCGAAGCGCTTCTTTGGCGCGCCCGAGGCCGACCAGCGCATACGCGCGGCGACTTCGCAGATCGGTCGTGTCGCTCTTGCCCTCCATCTCCGTGGCTACGAGCTCGAGAGCGCGCTCGTAGCCGGCTCGCGCTTCCTCCCCGCGCCCCGCTGCGTCTAGAGCATAAGCGCGAACGTTGGTGGTCATGGCGTCCTCGCGCACGGCGAGCGCGACGTCACAATCGGCAACCGCTTCGTCGTATCGCGCGAGCTCGGTGAGCAGCGCACCTCGCACCATGCGCGCGGCCCGATCGTTCGGCGACCGCTCGACCAACCCCTCCACTGCCGTGAGCGCAGCCTCGAGCTCCATCAAGTAGAGACCGTTCGCCGCCGTGATCAGCGCGCCGGCGTACGAGTCGGGTTTCAGCGTGAGGAGCCGCCGCGCGACCTGGAAGGCACGGCGGTGCTGATACGTGCCGTGAGCGTGGGTGGCGACGGCTTCGAGCTCCTCGGGATCGTCACAGCCCGTGCCGTTCACGAGCTCGATGAGCGGAACCACCATCTCGCTCGAGCGGAGCTCGCCGGCTTCGACCAATGTGGGCATAGGCGCTCTTGGAACCCGGCGCAGACGCCGCATCAGCCGCTCGGCCAGCGCCTCGTCGATGCGCCAGCACGGGAGCGCGTGCTCCTCCCTCGGTGCTTCCTCGAGCTCGCGCGCGAGGCTCGCCCACGCCACCGTTCGGAGCGGCGTCACGAGGACGTCCACGCGGGGCAGAAGGGCCGCTCCCCCGTGCCACGCCACGAAGGTCGACGCCCGATTGCCGTCGTGATGAGCGAACTGGATCTTTGGAACGAACGTGTCGGTGCTCTCCGCGAGCGCGTCGCGCGCGCGATTCCAGCCCACGACCTCCTCGATTTCGTGCGCAGGAAGGTGTGGCGGAAACGGATTGCCGAGGAGCACCGACAGCGCGCGGGTCGCGAAGCGATTGTAGTGCTCGAACCCGGCAACGAGCTTCGCGTCGTCGAGCTCACCGCGCCCGACGCCCTCGATTTGCGGATCGTCGATCCAGAGCTCGAAGCGATCCGCCAGCGCACGGACCTCGTCGCGGAGCTCCGCCGCGGCGAGGTGGGGCGCGGTGCCGGCCACGCGCAGGGAGAGCACGAGCCGCGCTGGCGCATCGCCCTCGACCCAGTGCACCCGCCAGGTCGCTCCGCTGTCTGGGTCCGCGTAGTCTGCGCCTCCATCGAACGGTGTCCAGTGTTCGCGGCCCGTGAACCAAGCCCGAAGCGCTGCCACGTCCAGAGTCCGCCCGCCCGGGCGCGCGAAGAGCTCGATGTCGTAGCTCACGGTGCCCAGAGCATACGCGAAACCCGAGTCCTCGAGGTCAGCGAGGGCTGGGCTTCGACTCGAGGTGAGAGGCGTTCAGGGCGACCGAATCAGTCGCGTTGCGCATCACCGGTGAGCTCCTGGACCGAGCGACGGCTCGCGTTCAACGACTCGAGGCGCTGCTGAGGCGAGAGGGCCAACATGCGCTCGATCTGGGTCACGTCCACGCCTCGCTCGTCGTCGGCAGCGGTGAAGGTCGAGGCAATGGTCGCCGCGGCCTCGCGACGAATGCGCTCCTCGGTCTCTGCCCATTCGCATCCGTCAGCTCGCGGGAGCATGTCCGTCGCGGACCAACTCGACGCGCTGCCGTAGCTCAGTCGAGAAGCTCCGTCGGCGCCCGATCGGTGAACGCGCCCTGGCTCACCCAGCGTTCCACTGCCTCCACGGGAACGCCGAGCTTGCGCAAGCCTGGCAGGATCAACGTGGAGAGCGCGTCGAGCAGCGCTGCGTGGATCACTTCACCCGGCGGTGCGCCGTGGGCGGCGAGCTCGGGAGGTGGAGCGGCTTCGATGGGGCTCTCTTCGCGCCAGAGGCGCAGATTCAAGTACGCCATCGGCAAGAGCCAACGGCCGAGCTCGACGCGCGTTTCGGGGCGTGTGGTGGCGAGGAAGGCCCAGCCGATGCGCCCGTGGTCGACCTCGTCGCTCAAGAGCTCGCGGAGCGCGTGGCGAGCGAGCTTACCCTTGGCATGCGCCAGGCATGTTTCGAGGAACGCGGTCGCCGTGGTCTCGTTCAGCACGCACTGTCCGACGACGTGGAGCGTGTCCCGGAGCTCTTCCGAGGCGCCGCGGTGGCGCGGGACGGTGAGCTCGAGGAGCGGCGGGCTCGCGAGCTCTCGCCCGGCGAAGTGCGAAGCGACCTGCCGGCTGAGCTCGGCGTGACGGAACTCGTCGTCGACGGCTCGCCGCGCGAGACGGACCAGCGCGGCGTCGGCGTCGCGCCGGCCGAGCGCGGCGGAGATCACCTGGAACGAATCCGCCACCCGTCGCTCCATGGCGGCGCGGTTCAGCCAGATCCCGGCGAGCTTGCGCCGCACCTCGGGCGAAAGCGCGTCGATGTCTGCGTCGTGCTCGGGGAGCGGTCGCTCGGTCAAACGCCCGCCCCAGCGACCCGTTGGACCATGCTCGATGCGCAGGCTCATGGACACGGCTCCGGTTGGCTGCTCGGCGCTCCACCCATGCAATGCCACTCGCTGCCTTCGCACTTCAGCGGGTAGATCTTGCAGCCGCCGTTGCCGTCGGGCCCGTAGCAGAACGGCGCTTCGATCTCGACGCAGCCGTCGGCCGGACCGCAGACCTCGCGTCCGGCTTTGGTGATGGGCCAGGTCGCGTCGCAGAAGGCTTCGACGATGGCGTCGCTCGGCGCATCGTGAGGAGCGTCAGGCAGAGCGTCGGGTGGCCCGGCTTCCGGAGGCGGCGGCTTGGGGATGGGCGCGTCGGCCTGGGCGTCGTCCGGAGCGCCCGCGTCGTCGGGACCGGGCTCCGCCAGGGAACCCCCGTCGATGCGGCCGCCGCAAGCAGTGCTTCCCAAGGAAATGCCGAAGGCGACCACGGCGTGAAAGAGCTTCGATGCCATCGTTCGTGACCTCGGTGCTCAGTATGGCGACGCCCATCATTCGATCCATCTGAGATGTTCGAAGCCATCGTTCGAATTCGTAGAACGATGAATGGGCTAGGGCGCGTCGAGCTCCGCTCGGTCGAGCAGCGCGCGGTCACGGAACACTTCGAGGGCCGGGCCGCATCCGACGAGCCGCCCTCCGGCGAGCACCAGCACGTCGGCTTCGAGCTCGAGGGCCGCTGCGAGATCGTGAGTCGCGAACGCCGTGGTCGCAGGACACGCTCGCATGGCTTCGAGCACCCGCCGTCGCGCCCGCGCGTCGAGGCTCGCCGTGGGCTCGTCGAGCAAGAGCACGCCCGGATCGCCCGAGAGGGCCGTGGCGATGGCGAGCCGGCGCTGTTCCCCCAAACTGAGCGAGCCGGGAGCGCGCGCGTCGAGTCCCACGAGCCCCACGGCGTCGAGCGCGCGTCGGGCGCGACCCTGTGGGTCGTCGAGCCGGCGCTGTTCGGCCGCGAGTCGCGCCTCTTCGAGCACCGTCGGCAGAAAGAGCTGGTCGCTCGGCTCGGCGAAGACGTAACCGATGCTCCGGCGATGCTCGGCGAGCGTGCTCCGATCGAGCGCGATTCCATCGAACGCGATCCGCCCCGCGAAGCGCACGGCGCCGACCAGCGCGAGCAAGAGCGAAGTCTTGCCCGCACCGTTGGCCCCCACGAAGGCGACGCGGCGACCTGCGCCGAGCGTCGCGCCGACCGAGTGGATCACTTCCACCGGTTGGCCCCCGAGGCCATCTTCGCGCCACACGCGCACGTCTTCGAGCTCGATGCTGCGCGGGCTCACGGCGCGCTCCTCCCGAGCCAATGGAGCGCGACCCCGAGTCCCAAGCACGCGGCCAGGGTCGCGACGTCCAGCGCGCCGTAGGCGTAGCGGGAGCGCGCGCTCGGATCGTGGACGCCGCGGAGACGGAGCGCCAAATCCACGCGTTCGGCGCGGGCCGCCGTCCGCACGAGGAGCTCGGAGAGCACCTCGGGGCCGAAGCGACGCGCCTGCCGGAGCTCGCGCGCCAGGATCAGGCGCCGCCCTTCCTCGGCGACGTGCTCGAGCTGCCACACCAGCGTGTGGATGGCCGAGCGCAGTGCGAGCGGCACGCCGAGCGCACGCAGGGCGGGGGCGAGTCGCGGCAGCGTGAGCTGGCTCAGGATCAGGGTGGCGCACCACGCAGCGGCGAACGCGCGCAGCGCCAGTCGATTCGCGCGTGCGACGTCACCGGTGAGCCAGAGCGGCACGAGCAGCGCCACGATGCCGAGTACGAGCGGACCCACGCGCGACGCGAGCCAGCGCGAGCCTGGGCGCTCGAGCGCGTAGGTGACGAGCAGCGCAAGGGCGAGGAGACCGAGTTCGACTCTCCCCGCGAGCGGCGCGGTCGCGATTCCACTCGCGAGCACGAGCGCACACACGATGCGGGTGGTGTCCGCCACGTTCACTGGGAGGGCTGGTGCGACTCGACGACGCGCTCGAGGGCGTCGGGCGCCCGACTGGCGAAGGGCAAGAGCGCCCACGCGATGGTGAGCGCGACCGCGGCCCAAACCCAGGCCGAACCCGGCGGCGCGGAGCGCGGAGCGAGGTCGTCGAGGGGCTCCGGCAGCTGGGCTCGCGCGGCACGCGCTGCGAACAGGCCCGGCGCCAAGCGCACGAGATTGCCGCGGGCCATCGCGGTGAGCGCGCCCTCGACCAGACCCGCCAGCGCTTGCACTCCGACGAGCCAGCCGAACGCGAGCTTCGGCGGGACGTGGGCGCCGAAGACGAGCAACGTGGCGAGGCTCAAGGCGGACAGCACGTTGCCCGCGAACGTGCCGAGCACGAGCGCGGCGTTCGGGGCGCGTGCGCCGAAGAGCCGCTGGCTCGCGTGCACGGCCAGCACCGGCAGCACGGCGATGTGGAGCGCGTTGACGCCGAGCACGGTGAGCCCTCCGTCGGCGAAGAAAAACGCCTGGACCACCACGACGGCGAGCAGGGCCAAGACCGCCCGCGCGGGGCCGAGCACGAGCGTGAGGAGCCCGGCGCCGATGACGTGAGCACTGGCGCCCGGCAGCAGCGGAACGTTGAGCGCCTGCGCAGCCAACACGAACGCGGCGAGCGTGCCGCTGAAAGCGACGCCGCGCGCAGAGGGATTCACTCGCCGAACGAGCGCGACGCTCGCGGCTCCACCTGCCACGTTGCCCGCCGCCCAGAGGGCCGGGCTCGTCAGGATGCCGTCCGGGAGGTGCACGCCGAAAACCTAGGGCCCGGCCTCCCCGCGTGCCACCTTTTTTTCCACTCGTGCTACGGGCTCGGGGTTCTCGCCGCTGCCGGCTCCGCCCAATAGTGCAAGGCCGCGAAGCTCTTGCCCTCGGGCGCCAGGAGCTCGAAGCGCGCTCGGCCGCGCGGCGCGTCGGCCGGGAGCTCCACGGCGAGCTCGAGCCACTCGTCGCCGGGGGTGGCTTCGAGGCTCTTCAGCACGCGGCCGTCCACGCGAAGCTCGATGCTCATGGACTCTTCGACCGCCAGTCGCGCGACGAAGCGCGCCTTGGGCTCGATCGCCAGCGAGAAGCGCTCGAGGGTGCGCCCGGAGCGGCCACCGTCGGCGCGGCGCTCGGCGCCCGCCCAGCTGTCGAAGATGCGGTTCTCGATCTGCGTCGCCCAGAAGAGCTCGTAGGCGTGAGCTGCTTCGCTCTCGAGATCGGCCACGTCCAGCCGATCGATGGGCTCGCCCTTGGCGTCGAGCGGGCGTTCGGCGGAGCCCAAGAGCTCGTAGCTGGCCTCGTACGCCACCATGGTCGCCCCGCCGAGGATCGAAGCCCTCACCGTGCGTTCGGTGAGCTCCGTACCGAGCACTTGCGGCACGTTCATCCACTCGGGGTACACGATGAAGTGGGTCGGGAGCTCGGCCCGCGGCATGCGCTCGTAGTGCTCGAAGCGCGAGCCCGCGCCTGCGGCCCAGTAGCGCGGCTCGCTCTTCGTGGTGAGCCCCACGACGTCGAAGGTGCGCCTGCCGGAGAAGTACGCGATGGCCCCGGTGTCGTTCACGCCGATGCGCGCGTCGGCCGGGAGCTTCTCCTTCGCCCAGCGCCCGAGCGAGGTCTGCTGTTTGCGAATGGCGTCGGCGCTCTCCGCGAGATCGTCGATGGAGCGCGACAGCGTGGCCCCGAACGCGCCGGCCATGCCCGCCGAAAGCGCGAGGCCCATGTGGATCAAACCTTGCCGGTAGCGGCTGAGGAGCAAGCCCACGCTCTCGGCCAGCGCGCCCAGGCACACGAACCAAGCCGGCGCGAAGGGCCAGAGGTAGCGCAGTCGATTGCACAGCATGCAGTCGAAGCTCGCGGGGATCAGCATGCCGAGAGCCAGGATCAGCACGAAGGAGCCACGCGCCGAACGGTTCTTGCGCAAGGCGACGTAAACGAGGCCGAGCGGCGCGATCCAGGCCACGTAGCGCGCGCCCGCTGGAATGAAGATGGCGCTCCAGATCCGGCCGTCGAACAAGGTCCCGAACAGCAGCACGATGTTGGCGCTCACCGTGGGCCAGAGCCGCTCCCCTTGGTGATACGGATTCAACGGCAGCCATTTCGAGAGCGCGGTGGTCGTCGTCGACTGCCCGCTCACCCAATGATTGAAGAGCGGCCCCGCGAGCGGCGCTAGAAGCGCGACCAACGCCCAGAGTCGACCACGTCCGCGCGAGCTGAGCGCGATGGCGATGGCGACGATGACCGAGCCGAGGGCGCCTTCGGGGCGCATGAGCGGCGCCGCGAACGCAACGACCAAGAGCGCGGCGAGCGCGCGCCTCGAAGGAGCGGACTCGCCCTCGAGCCACTCGGAGCCGAGGCGCGCCGAGAGCACGAGGAGCCACGCGAGCGGCACCACCTCCATGCCGCTCCCGGCGCACCACACGAGGCCGCCGAACGCCGGCACCATGGCTCCCGTGGCGAAGGCGACGGGGCTCGAGGTCAGGCCCGCGGCCAAGCGCTGGGTCTCGAGAGCGAGCAGCGAGAGCGCGAGGAAGCCCAAGAACCATGCGACCCAGATGGGCGCGGTCTCGCCCATTTTCACGAACGGACTCAAGACGAGAGGCCAGAGCAGGCTCGTGGCGCCCGGCGTGGGCGGTGTCCCGGGCGTATAGACCAGCGGCTCGCCCCGACTGAAGCTCCGGGCGAATTGAAGATGGATGAAGGTGTCGTCGAGGGGCACGGCCACCTCGCCGCCGGTGGTCGCGAGGATCGTGCGCGTCGCGATGACGCCGAGCACCGCCGCGACGAGGCCCCAGGGCGCCCAAGGCCCGAGGAGCTTCGTCACGCTGGAGATGCGAGATGCCATGCGGGTCTCGGGGGCGGGCATGATATCCGGCGCCCATGCGAATCGACCCCTATCAGGACGCCCCCCGCTTGCCGGAGGGGGACCGGGTCGACCCACGAGAGCTCGTGGGCGGGGGCCCCGAACCCGTCGAGATAGAGATCGGCCCGGGCCGCGGCTGGTTTCTCGTCGAGAGGCTCGCGGCCGATCCCGCGGTGCGGCTCGTCGGCCTCGAGATCCGCCGGAAATGGGCCACCATCGTCGATCGCAGGCTCGCCGCCCGTGGGCTCGGTGCGCGCGCGCGGGTGTTCGCCGAAGACGTCCGCTCGGCCTTCGCGCGTTTCCCCGATGCCTGCGCCAGCGTCGTGTTCCTCCACTTCCCCGACCCCTGGTGGAAGAAGCGTCACCAGAAGCGCCTGGTCCTGACCCCGGAGCTCGCGCTCGAGGTCGCCCGCATCCTCGTGCCTGGCGGGCTCTTCTTCATCCAGACCGACGTCTTGGAGCGGGCCGACGCCTACGAGAGCGTGGTCGGGCTCTCGGGCCGCTTCGCGCCCGAAGGTCCGAGCCCACGCGTGGACGAGAACCCGTTTTCGGCGCGAAGTCCGCGGGAAAGGCGGGCCATGGCCGATGGTCTTCCCATCGTCCGCTTGCTGTTTCGGTCCCTCCCCCGGTAGCCCGAAAAACGCCGGAATTGTCGGCTTTCCGCAGGGGCTCGCGCATCTTCGAAAGATGCTCTAGGCTCGCGGCGTGATTCGCACTTGGCTCGCCCTGTCGGCGCTAGCGCTCAGCCTGGTCGGCTGCGCCACCTACCGCGAGGATCTGAACCGCGGGCAACGCTTCTACGAAGAGAACGAATACGAGCGTGCGCTCGCCCTCTTCCGCGTGCTCGAGAGCGACATGGACTCGCTCGATCTCAGCGACCAATCACGCTACGCGTACCTGCGGGGCATGGCGGACTATCGCTTGGGGTTCCGGGCCGATGCGCGTCATTGGCTCGCCGTCGCCAAGGCCATCGAGCAAGAGCACCCAGGTGGGCTGAGCGCCCAGTGGAAGCAGCGGCTCGACGAAGCGCTGAACGACTTGAACCAAGAGGTGTACGGCGGAGGCGAGCGTCTCGACAAGAGCCGCTCCACGGCCACCGAAACCTCGAAGGGTCCCGAGACCGGCGCGCCGGCCACGCCCGCGGGCCCCGGCAAGTGCAGCGCCAACAAAGATTGTCCCGAAGGGCAGTCCTGTCAGAGCGGCGAGTGCGTTCCGCTCTGAGCGACTCCAGCGCTCGTACGCGAAAGCCGAAATGAGACGAGGGAGCGCGAACGCTCCCTCGAATGGCGACTGCCGTGCGTCGCGCGGTCAGCGATCGCGCTTCAGGATCGCGAGCTGATCTTTCGCCAGAAGCTTCTGTTTTTTCAGATCCGCCATTTGCAGTTGTTCGGTGGGAGTCAAGAAAGCGCGGCGTTCCAAACGGTGGACCCGTTGCTTCAAGTCATGGTGCTCGCGTTCCAGGCTGAAGATTCGGTCGCGTGCCGTCGACTCTCCCATGTCTCGTATCCTCCTCTTGGTGGTCGGAGAACCATCGGCCTTCGGATTTCATGCCCCGAGGGAGCCGAAAGCGTCGCCGCGATCTCGACCACGAGATCCAACTTAGGAGCCTTCTCCGAGCGGTCAACGGGTATTTCTGGCTCTCGGGAACTCCGGCGCGGCGAGGTACACTAGAAGCAGGATGCGTGCCTTCGGACTGGTTTCCTTGATGCTCCTCGCCGCGGGCTGCGCTTCGACCCCGGCCTCGCCGGGGAAGTCGCCGAATTCCGAGGGGTCCCGTCCCGGCGCGGGTGAGCCGACCGAGCTCTCCCGAACCGTGGTCACGCCCGAAGGCGCTGCCGACATCGACGAGCTCTACGCCCGTGCCGAAAAGAGCATGGCCGAAGGCGACGCCAAGAGCGCAGCCCAGGAGTTCGACCGCGTCTTCCGCCTCGATCCGAACGGCCCCCGCGCGGCCGAAGCGCTCCAGGCTGCTGGGCTCGCCCACGAGCAAGCCGGCGATCGAATGACCAGCGTGCAGCGCTTCGAACAGCTCGCGAGTCGATTCCCGAAACACAGCCTGGCCCGCGACGCGCTCACGCGCTCGATCCGGCTCTGGTGCTTCCTCGAACGCTGGCAACGCTGCGGCGAAGCGTCCGACGCACTCCTCACGCGCCACCCCGATCTCGATCACATCGAACGCATCGTGGCCTTCGGTGGCAAGGCCCTCTCGCTGGTCGCCGCCGGGGACACCGACGCCGCCAGCTACTACGTCGAGAAGGCGCGCACCATCGTCGAGGACCACCGGCTCGACGCCGCCGGCACCATCACGCGCGACGTCGCTCAGCTCTACTTCGCGCTGGGAGAGGTGCGGCGCATCCGCGCCGAGAAGATCACCTTCCAGCCCATGCCGGCGAACTTCGCGGCGGTGCTCGAAGAGCGCTGTCAGCTCCTGCTCGACGCCCAGACGGCCTACTCGGACACCATGCGCGCCAAAGACGCCCACTGGTCGGCCATGGCTGGCTTCCGCGTCGGCGAGCTCTACCAGAAGCTCCACGAAGATCTGATGGCCATCCCCCAACCGAAGGCCGACACCGACAAGAGGAAGCAGCTCTTCGAAGGCGCGATGCGGCTGCGCTACAGCATCTTGCTCGACAAGGCCCTGGCCATGATGGAGCACACGCTCAGCATGTCCGCGCGGACCGGCGAGAAGTCGTCGTGGGTCGAGAAGGCCGAAGACGCCAAAGACAAGCTGAAGAAGGCTCAGAAGGCCGAGCAAGCTGCCATCGATCGCTTGCCCTACACCCGCGCAGAGCTCCAGGCTGCGCTCGACGACCTGGCCCAGAAGGCGGTCGAGAAGGACAAGAAGAAGTAGAAGCGAGCGACCTGCTCACGTGCCGTTCCGTTTCACCACGATGCCCGCGAGCTCCGTGCCGCCGTCGGTCTTCTCGAGCTCCAGCGTCAGCCCGTCGTACTCGAGCAAGATGAGCTCTCCGAGATCGGTTCACGGCCACGGCAGCTTCGCCACGAAAGCGTCGCCCCCGGCGTCGCTCACGAGCGTGCCGATTCCGAAGTCGACCGTTCCGCCGAAGGACCCCGAAACGACGAGGTCCCCGTCGAGCAGCGCCGGGGCGCCGGCGAAGTCGATGCTCCCCGTGGCGACGGTATGTCGCGAACGAACCTCGCCGGTGTTCAGGTCGAGCTCGAACAAGTCGAGAGCCTGCTCGACGAGCATCTCTTCCGGTGGCGGCGTGTACGTGAGGATCGCGGTGAGCAAGAGCCGGTCACCGCGGAGCGACGTTCCCTGGTGCTGGAGCCCGAGCTCCGGATCGTGCAGCTGCGCCTTCCAGAGCTCTTCACCCTTGTCGCTGAACGCCCACAAGCACACGTCCGGATCCACCTGGCTCGGGTCTTGGGTGCATCTCGAGATCACGACGACGTGCCCGAGCTCGTCGGCGACAATGTCCTGCGTCGCTTGGAAGTCGCGCTCCAGCTGCCACGTCACGGCACCACCCGCGTTGCGGTGAACGAGCGTGCCGAACCACTCCGGGCTGGAGGGGAGCCCCTGCATGTAGGTGACGCCACCAGTTGGATCGGCGCCGAGGCCGAAGGAATAGTAGCCAGTGAACTCGTGGGCCCACACGGGAGCACCAGCCGCGTCGAGCCTCGCAGGCCCCGGAGCTGGTTCGCGCGAGTCGGGCACCTCGTCGAGCCGTACCTCGCCGATACGTTTCTGCAGCATGCCGATGAGCCGGCGCTTCATGCGGCCCGTGGTTGCCATGACGTGCTCGTCTCTCGCTCTCTCATCCGTTCCCACGACGCTGCCGCCGCCAAGCCCACCGAGGGCATCCCTGCCCACCCCCTTTGTCGGGGTGGGCCCGAACCGTCTCAAGGGCAAAGCACGGAGAGCGCCGCGCGCAGCAGCGGCTGGTGCTGCGGCTCGACCCCACGTGCTCGCACCTGCTCGAGGGCTTGCCGCGCCGCCTTTCGTTTGAAGCCCATGTGCACCAGGGCGAAGAGCACCTTGTCGTCGCAGGAAGTGCTGTTCGCTTCGCGGTGAGCGCGAGCCTCGGAGATCTTCTCCTGGATGTGCTCCTCGCCGAAGACCTGTCGCGCTCGGTAGGCGTTGTGGCCCTGGCAAAGCAGAGAGCAGTTATCCACCGTGGTGGGCCCGCCCTTGGCGAAGGGCTCGATGTGCTCGATGGTGAGGAACTCCTCGCCTTCACCGTCATGACTCGAGTTGGCTCTTCGCGACCCTTGGCAGCAGCAGGCGGAATTCCTCCGGCCCGGCCGGACGGTCTATTCTGCGAACAACGTCGCCCCTCAGCGTCGACAAAGGTGCACTGGTCCTCGTCTCGCTCTCGCACCGCTCGCTGGACCTCGACGGGCACGTGTCGAGAGCCCGGCTTCGTCTCGCGGCGCTTGCGCGGCTTGCCGGCGCCCGAGCGGCGCTTGACGGCGGCCTCGATGAGCAAGTCCAGGCCGAGCTCGAGCAGGGTTGCCAGGTCGCCGCTGGGAACCTGGTGACTGAGCAGATTCCGAGCTGCCTCGAGCTTGTCGCGGAACGCGACCCCGGCGGTGAGCTCGATGCGCACGGTCGCCGGCGACAGCGGCTCGACGCGCGAGCGAGGCGGCGGCGCCGGCGCAGGTCCGGAGTTACCTGCTCCAGACATTGTTGATAAGTCCGTCTGAACGGGCTCCGGCAGCATCGGGGTGATGGTCGGCGGCACGTCCGGACGCGGGAACCACCTGGCGATGAGCTCTTCGAGCTGGCGCTTGGACTTCCCCCGCGCCTCGCCGAGGAGCTCGTCGACGTTGTCCTCCGTCAAGTACCCCGAGAGCAGGAACAGGCCGGTCAGATGGACCTCCCCCGACGCGAGCTCGTCGAGCACCTGAGGGAAGCGCTGGACGAGACGGGAGACTCGCACGCGCTTGGTGGCACCGTCCTCGGAGTAGCCCAGGCGCTCCAGGCAGTAGGCGAAGAAATAGACAGTCCGGCCGAGCCGGAGGAATTCGTCACGGGTCCACTGTTGTCGCGCAGGCGCTGTTCGTCGCAGGGCGTAGTACACGCAAGCAAGAGCAGGCGTCCTCGAGGTAGAGCTTGCGCCGGTCGAGCTCGGCCAGGTGGAAGATGACCTCCGCGGATGCGGCGCGCTCGGTGCTCACGGCGGCCGAGAGGCGCTCGCGGAGCTCGCGATCGGAGAGCAAAGGGGAGCTTCGCATGTCTTCGTGCATACCATGCGAAATTTTGGCCTCGCTGCTGACACGCTGAGCGCGCTTCGCGGGTCCGAGCTCGTCGCGAGTCGTCGCGCGCGCGAAGCGCAATGAGCGTGCGACTTCGTGCGCGCACGACGCCGTCATCGCCGCGGTCGTCGAAGCGTGAGCCGAGGCTGCTCCGAAACGTGTCAAGAGCGAACTGCGAGACAATGCATTTTCTTTCGTGACACCGAGAGCAAGGACGGTGCGAGCACGTCCCCCACCGAAGGGACGTGCACGGAATGCCCTTGTGGTCTTTGTCAGCGGCAGCTCTATGGGCGAGGAACAGCGGGGCAAGTTTTGATCCGTCACGCTGCGGCTCCAACCCGGGCGGCGCCACCGAACGCGAAGACCACGCGTCGTGGCGAGCCCAGCCGCTCGGTGCCCCGATCGTCCCACCCCAAGCCCGCCTGCACGCGCCAAAGTGCGAATTTGAGCCTCTGCCTTCGCTCACCTTCGCGCGCCATCAACCGATCGAAAACGCGCCGCTTCTCAGCTGCTGGCCGGCCCGACTTCCGAGCGGGGATGAGCAGCGCAGCAGGTGCGAGAGCTGCCCGTTCGCCACATCCGGCGCGCTTCGGCAGCGGAGCCGCTCACTCCACCTGTGCCAGCCTCGCGATCTCTTCGCGAAGCTCGCCGGGCGGCGGCAAACCGAGGTTGGCGAGAGCTCGCGCGAACGCGGCCGCCGAGCCGTAGCCGACGTCGCCGGCGATGGCCGCTACCGAGAGCTCGGGCACGCTGAGGAGCGCGATGCCGAACTGCACGCGATAGCGATTGCGGAGATCGCGCCAGCTCGTGGCGCTGATCTGGTAGCGCTGGCAAAACTCGGCGAGCACTCGCTGGAGCTGGCGGGGTGAAAGCTCGGTGAGCTCGCCCATCGCGAGCTCCGTGGCGCCGCGGCGGAGGTCGGCGACCTGTGCGCCGATGGCGTGCGCGATGCGCTGATCTCGCTCGCTGGGTCCGCCGCGCAAGCCCTCGGCGTCGAGGCCGCCGAACTTCACGCCGGCGCCGGCGAAGAGCGAAAAGGCCTCGGCAAAGTGCGCGCGCCCCGGCGACTCGTCGGCCGCGAGGCGCTCGCCGAGAGCACGAGCTCGCCCCACGTCGAGTCGCGGAAGGCGTTTCGGTGCCAGCGAACGCTCGGGCCCATCGAGCGCCCACTCCACGTCGACGAAGACCACGTCTTCCATGCGAGTGCGCGCGATTTCGGGGGGCGACAACAGCACGCTGTCCCCGGGCTCGAGGGTGAGCGGTGCGCGTTCGGGCGTCCGGCAGAAGCGCAGCTTGCCTTCGAGCAAGGTGAGCGCTTGCAGACGCGACGAGTGGGTCACGAACGGAAACGCGCGACTCAGCACTCGCTCCTCGGCAACGACGCCTGCGTACGCCGTGCGACGCAGCACGACCTCCGGACGGCGCACCGCGACGAGCTCGACCGTCGCGGAGCTCGAACGCGAGACCATGCGTAGGACTTGGCGCAGAGCGAGCGGCGCGTGCATTCGCGTGGCGCAATCTAGCAAGATGCATTTTCGGACACGAGTCGCGTCCTCCACGGACGCCCCGATGCATTATCGGTCATCGGATTGCCGAGCTCGGTGCTGCGACGCAACCTCGACGCATGCGTCAGCGCTTCTTCCTCGTGCTCTCTCTTCTGTCGTTGGCCTGCTCGAGCCCGCCGTCGCGTGGCGGCGCGCCCGCGTCGGGCGGAACCGGCGCGAGCCCGTCCGGCGGCGGAGCGGGCGCCGTTGCCTCGACCGGTGGCGGCGGTAGTGGTGCGACTGGACCGGGGGAGCTCCCGCCCGATGGAGTCCCGCTCGATGGCACCGGCCAAAGCTGGGGCGTCTACGACTTCGTCGTCCCCACTGGGTTCACCAGCGAGGAGTATGCCGACGGCTTCGTGCTCTCGGCACCCCACGGCGCGAGCCAGGGCGAGTGCTCGTACGCGCTCCTCGCTCCGGTGACTGCCGAAGCCGACCTCGTCGCGCAAGCGCTCGCCATCGGCAATGCGTTCTTCGCGTCCGCTGGCGTCGAGCTCATTCCACCGAGCGGATACGGCTCGAGCGCGGAGCTCTCGTGGCGCGGCGTGACCGGCCAGGGCCTTCCCTTCGTGGAGCTTCCTGCGGAGCTCAGCTCGACTCAAGGCCCGACCGGCGCCGCGGCGCGCGTGCTCGTGATCGATCTCGCTGGTCAGGTGGCCTCCGTCGTCGCCTTCCAAGAGAAGGACAACCCCTGTGTGGGTGATGCCAGCACCAACGCGCTCTCGTGGTCGGAGTTCTTCTACGGTCTCTCGTTCCCCGGGAAGGGTGGCGCCTCCGATGCCGCGCGTGCGGCGCTCCTCGGAAAATGGTTCCGCACCACCGGCACCGCGGCCACGTCTGCCGTGTTCGCCGCCAACGGTCGCTACGGCGAAGAAGCCGCGTACACGACCTACGGCGACTACTCGGCCACCGAGGTGCTCGAGACCACCACGGCCTACGGCGGTGAAGGCGCGTTCGTCGTCCAAGGCAATCGCATCGGCAAGCTCCCCGACGGAAAGTCGGGTCAATCGACCTTCTTCCGCGTCGCCGAGCGGCCCAACTCGGCCGCTCCCGGAGGCGTTTTGCCGGAGCTCTCGCAGTTGAAGCTGGGCATCGACGGCAAGCCGTTCGAGCTCGTGCTGGTGCGTGACTTCGAGTGAAGAGGAGGAGCGGATGATGTCGAACCGGCGTTTCTGGTTTCTTTGCTCGATGCTGCTCTCGGTCCTCTCGTTCGCGGCCTGTGGCTCGGGCACCGGCGGCTCGGGGGGAGCGAGCGGCGGCGCGGCGGGCAGCGGAGCCGTGGCGGGAACGGGAGCGAGCGCGGGCAGCGGCGGCAGCGCGGGCTCCGGCGCCTCGGGCGAACCCGCGTTCGCCGACCCCGGTGCGGACGCTCCGACGCTCGAGCTTCCCGCCGACGTCACTGCGCTCGCCCAAAGCCTGGTCGATGCCGGCTCGCTCGACGAAGCCATCGCGGCGACCCAGAAGGTCCTCGCGCGCGGCGGCGTTTCCACCGTCCGCGACGACACCGTGGTCACGGGGGGCGATGCACCGGCTTCGACGCTGACCGTGCCGACCCTCGTGCTCGCGGATCTGGCGCTCGAGGCCATGCAGCGGCGAGACACGGCCACGCTGACGGGAGCCGAGCTCGCGCGCCTGTCCCACGATCTCGGTTGGCCCGTGCCGACCGGCAAGAGCCCGCGCGAGAGCTTCGTGCAGTTCCTCGCTGCGTGGACCCAAGCTGCGCTGGCCGATCCCAGCGATCCCACGAGCTTCGCCATCCTGTTCGTCGCGGCGTCCAACCAGCTGCAAAAGCCCCGGGCAAACCTCGCACTTGCGGATCAGGATCTCGACCTCGTGCGGTTCTCGCTGCTCGAGCTCGAGCTGCTCGCGGCGGCGTTCGAGCGCGTGTCTTCGCCGCTCGACCCTCAACCCGTCGCAGGAGACGTCAGCGGCTGCACGCTCATCAAGAAGCAGCTCGGTGCCTGGGACAAGGCCGTCAAGGTCGGGATGTCCGAGGCCTTCGGCCAATGGAAGACGGCGGTGGTCGAAGCGTTGAAAGCGACGTTCGGCAGCGAGGCTGCAAAGCTGGGCAAGAACTTCTTCAAAGTCCTCGACGTCTGGAAGCTCCAAGCGAAGCTCTGGAAGTTCATCCAGTTCTTTCGCTACGGCAAGCTCGTCTTGACCATCGACACCACGAACCCGACGAAGAAACCGACGCCTTCCGGCGGCAAGAAGTTCGGCACGCTGACCGCCAAGGCCGGTGTCGATCAGAAGGCCTACGACGACTATCAGAAGTGGATCTCCAAGGAGAGCGCCAAGACGCTCACCGAGCTCGGTGATTGTCTCGCTTACCTCGGTCTCCCCACCAAGACGGACATCAACGACGTGGCGAAAGACGCGGCGCACTGGCGCGTGTCCTGGAACATCGAGAAGGGCTCCGGGACGGAGGTGCTGTTCAAAGAGGGTCAGAACTTCCAGATCGTCTCGCGCCTCGAGAATCAACTCACGAAGGTCAGCGACACCGAGGCGGCCAACAGCGTCGAGTTCGAAATCCTCCCCCAAGTGAGCGAGCTCGAGAAGGGCACGGAGCGAAAGCGCCACGCGGTCTTCTCCGCGCAGCTCCGCCGGGGCAACGCTCCGGATTTCGTGACCGTTTGGGGCGCCGGAAAAGCGGGCGCCAAAGCCGCCGCAGAGCAAGCCTTCAGCGCGGTGCTCGGAACGACCAGCGCGCTCTTCGACGTGCTCGGGAACTTCGCGCTCGAGGTGGCGTCCCCCAAGCGCTACGTGACCCAAGAGCTCATCGAGATCGTGCCCAAAGGCTGGGTGGGGACCATCGTCATCAACGAGCAGGGGAGCAAAGCGGAGCAGCAAGAGACTGCGACGCAGCCCAAGGTGTGGTCGAGCTGGACCGCGCGGGTGAAGTTCGAGACCACCATCACGCTCGGCGGTAGCGAGGCGCTCTCGTCGTCAGTGGTCTCGAACCTCGAAGGCCTCGGCAAGTCGGCGTCGCGCTGCGAGCTCGACTCGACGGACACGAGCGGCGCCGAGAACACCTGCGAAGGCTGCAACTACGGTCCGCCGGACCGCAGCGTCCTGCGGACCACGGCGTACTGGGGGCGCGCTCTTCCGCTCGGCGAAGAGGGCACCGGGGTGCTCCTCACCGCCTACCCCGAGTCCATCTACGGCCCCATGAAGGCCTCTCTCCCTCCCGAGGTCCAGGCGAAGATCGGGAGCTACGAGCTCGTGATTCTGCCGCCCGGCTGCGGAGCGAGTCAGGGGCTCGCGTCGACCTACAGCAGCAAGTCCACGTATCAGAATGGCTGGGTCACGAACGAGACCTACGACCTCACCGAAGCGACGGTCGACCACGCTTGGACGGGGCCTTGGCCCGAGAATCAGCCTGCGCTCATGGTCACCGGCAAGCTCGACCCCAACGGCCAAGTCGACGTGATCGAGCGCACACTCACGCTCGAGCGAACCGGCGGCGTGATGACCACCAGCCACAGCATGCCCACCACGCTCACGGTACAGATCGCCCTGCGACGCGTCGATTGAGCGCTACTTCGCAGCCATCAGCCGTTCCATGACCTTCGCGGCCCGCCGCTCGCGCGTCGCAGGAAGCTTGGCGGCGGCTACCCAGTCGGCGTGCTCGCGCCGGTGCGACGGCGGCAGCGCTCCGAACGCCGACTTGGCTCGCGGTCGTCGCGCCAACGCTCGACGGAGCTCGGCCGGGACCACGATGGAGGCCGGCGACTTCTTGGGCGCCTTCACGCCCGAAGCGTTCAGCTTCACCGCTTGCTTCACCAGCGCAGCGAGGGCGCGGCTCGGCACCTGGTCGGCGCTGGTGAAGTGTGCGGCGCGCATCGCCACCGTCTTACCCGGGATCAGGAGCCCGGTCGGATCCGCGAGGAGCGCGCCCTTGTGGAACCAAACGGCCGTGTGGCGCTTGAAACCCATGAACGAGCACACTAGGCCGTCTCTGACCAACGTCGGCGCGCCCCACTTCACGTCTTCTTCGAGCCCGCGGTCCGCCGAGAGCAGCACCTTGCGGAGCTTCGTGAGGATGGGCCGAGCGTATTCGGGCGCTCGCTGGATGTAGGCGTCGATTCGTGGATCCCGACGGGGCATCGTTATCGAATAGGGCGGAGCCTCGCGACTGACAAGTCGGACCGCGCAGCGTCGATTGAGCGCGCACTTCGCACGCTGCTTCGGCGTGGGGCCTCCAAAGGCAACCTGCCGAAGCTCACGTCGACGACGATCTTCCACGCCCCCAACCACGGCGAAGCCCGCGGTCTCGGGGCCCAACCATGCTGCCACTGCACGTAGTGCCTCGGTCAGTCCACCGACGACAGCTCGGGACCGCGTCGCAATTTCGCCCAGAGTGCGCGCACCCGATCGTCGTCCACCTCGAGCTTCTCACGCCAACCGAAGTCGTCGACGGAGCTCACCAGAGACTCGAGCCGAGCGAGCTTGTCGGCGTAGCTGGTGCGTCGCGACTCCGGGCTCACGCGAGCGCCAACGGCACCGAGTGTCGGAGCGAAGTCAGTACGTCTCCTTCCGACACCGCTCGCAGTCGCATTCCGGTTGCGTGGGTCCGTCGGGAACCGGGGCGCCGCAGTTCGTGCAGTAGTTGGGGAACAGCCCCAGGTAGTAACGCCAGTACGAAAGCACGAGGGGACCGTCCACGATCGAGTCGTGACACTCGGGGCAGGCGCAGTCCCGGACCCGCATCAGGAACACGATGAATGGCATCCACATGACGATTAGAAAGCTGAGGGCGAGCCGCGTCTCCAGCATGAGATAGCCCGCCCAGACCACGACCGAAGTCCAGAGGACGACGTTGTAGAAGAGAGCGTTGCGCTGGTAGCTCTTCCACGCTGGGTGGACCGGGACGGCGGGGATGTGCGCGTGTTGCGCGCGAGTACGATAGGGGTTCTCGCGAGTGTTCATCGGGGTCACCGATCGAGCGCGCGGGAGTAGCGGGCGTCGAAGTCGAGGTCACGGGTCGCATCTTTGGGAGCGTCGCGGTAGTCGACGCCTGGAGCTGGAGAAGCCGCCGCCGCGTTCACGCGCCCACGTTCCGCGATGATGCCGATGGGAACGTTCGCGATGTTGGCGAGCTCGGTGTAGAGCGTGAGCTCCTGGCGATCGAGGTCGTCGAACTCACGACCTTGGATGGCCACGAGGCCGACCTTCGCGCCCACCGCCAACGCCCCTACGATTCCGGAAGACTTCAGGCTGTCGATGGAGCGGTTGCAGCGATCGAGGCGCGCCAAGAAGCGCTCCTCTGCCGTGCCGGGGCCGGTGACTCTCGCGTTCTCCTTCGAACCCTGACGCACTGCCGCGCCCTTCGCCAGACCGAGCAGCACCTCGTGGGCGTGCTTGGCCTCGCCGAACTCGACCTTGAGTTGCTTGAGGAGTTTCCTCGCGGTGTCGGCCTGGAGTTCGTGGTGCCAGGGCGTCTCGCTGATGCCTTCACGGAAGATGCCTTGCTTGGCATCCTGGATGGCGCGCTCCTTGGCTTGTTTCGCGCGGGCCTCGCGGACCTGGATGACACGTTCGAGCACTCGCTTGGATCGATCGAACTTTTCCTCGAGGGTCGCGAGAGCTGCACCCGCGCGCATCCGCACCTCCACCGGCGCCGATGGTTCGAGCGCGGACAGCATTGGTTTCGGTACGGGGCGGCGGTAGCCCTGGACCAGGGAATCGACGCTCTTCTTGCAGGTCTCGGGCTTCTGGGGCTTGGCGGGTCGGGGGGGAGCTTCTTCGGTCCCCTGCGGTTCGGGGTCGAGCCTGGCTCGACCGGTCCGCGCGGCGGTGACGGGTGCGCTCATGGGCGCCTTGTCGGATCCAGCTCTCCGCCGGTTGCCTGGAAGCTCGCGACGTGCGCGCTAGCAGAGCGCACACACGCTCCGAGGTGTGCTCTGGCAGCGCGCACTCCGAGGGTGCGGGGCGGCGCGAAGTGCCCGCTTTTGCCCGAGGCACGCGCTTTGCTGTGAGCTTCCCCATGCAAACCTCGACCGCATTCTTCGCCCTGCTCCTCGGCACCTCCGTTTCTGGCTGCGTCGAGTCCAGCGGCGATGCGCCCCCGCCGGCGAGCGGAGGAAGCAGCGGTGCTGCCGGAGCCGCAGCAGGTGGTGGTGCGGGTGTAGGGATCGAGCCGAGCGGAGGAGCCGGCGGCGCTTCCGGTGATGATGGCGGCGCCGTGGTCGGCGACCCGCCGAAGAAGCCAGCGCCGCTGCCGCCGTTCGAGGGCTGTACCAAGTTCGTCGCGAACACGGGCTCGGATTCCAACGACGGCTCCGAGAGCTCGCCGTTTCGCACCATCACCAAGGCCAACCAAACTGCCAAGGCGGGCGATGCGATTTGCCTGCGTGCCGGAACCTATGCGGAGCGAATTCGCCCATCCGCGAACGGCACGAGCGCCGCGCGCATCACCTACGCGGCGTTCGGCGAGGAGAAGGTGCGCGTCACGGGCGCCGATGGCGTGAGCGCCGACCTCACCGGCAAGGCCTTCGTGACACTCTATCGGTTGGACCTCTCGGCCGCGCCGGCCGTCGAAGGGGCCACCGTGGTCGCAGCTGGCTCGAGCTCCGTCGAGCTTCTTGGCGTACGCGTGGTGAACGCGAAGCCTGCGGTCTCCTACCACAACCCGCGAGGCATCCAAGCGGGCGACTCCAGCGGCTTCCGCCTGGAGCAAAGCACGGTCTCGGGATGGCACATCGGCCTCGCCATCGGTTGTGCCAAGAGCGCTTTGGTTCGCGGCAACGCCATCGTGAACAACGTCCACCACGAGCTCGTCTCGGGTTGTTCCGACCCGACGCCGCTCGGCCAACTGATCGAGGGCAACCTGCTCGGAGGGAGTCTGACGTCCGACGGCATTCAGACGGACGCTGCGGTGGGTCCCGAAGACGTGACGACACGCGGCCTCATCATTCGGGGCAACATCTTCTTCTTCAATGCCGAGAACGCCATCGATCTCAAGTCGGCCGGTGACGTCGTGATCGAGGGCAACTTGATCACCGCGAGCCTAGGCGACAACGACGGTACTGGAATCAAGACGGGGCCCACCGGGCCCACCTCCGAGCGCTTCTGTCCCGCCACGATCATGCACGGCAGCAACAAGAACTCGGGTCGGGTCATCATTCGCAACAACGTGCTCTACGACAACTGCGGAGGCGTCTCGTTGATCGAGCACGGTTGGCACACCTACAACAACACTTTCGTCGGCAACAATCGCGACTTCGCCGGTCCGAACAGCAGCCATGAAGACACGAAGCCGCTGTTCGTGGCGGCGAGCATGGGCTTCGCCGATGCCGACTTCTTCAACAACCTGGTGGTCAACCAAGCCGACGCTGCAATCAACGTCGGGTTCGTCGGGGATCACCTGCTCGACCACAATCTCTACTTCGAGAAGGACGGAGCACCCGCGTTCGCGAGCAACGGCGCCCATCTCGCGTTCGACACCTGGCGAACGCTCCTCGGAAAGGAGAGCACGGTGACCGGCAAAGAGGCCCACAGCTTGGTCGCAGATCCCCTGTTCGTGAACGTCCCCGACGTTCCCGAGTTCTCCTATGCGCACGCCGACCCGACGAAGCCCGCCTTCGCCCCGACGATCTCGTTCGAGAACGTTCAGCAGTACTTCCCGTACGACTTCGGCTTGCAAGCGAGCTCCCCCGCCATCGACCGAGGGCGCTTCCAGACCCGCGCCAAGAACGCGGGCAAGGCCAGTCAGACTCTGACGGTCGAGCAGTCCGGTTACTTCTTCGACGGTTACGGCGTAGCGGGCGAAGGCGACCTCCTGGTGATCGGAGCCGAGGCTGCGGTGCGGGTCACGCACGTCGACTACGACTCGCACACGCTGACGCTCGCCGAACCACGCAGTTGGGTCGAGACCGCTACGGTGTCGCTCCCGTTCGCCGGGAAGAGCCCCGACATCGGGGCCTGCGAGCTCGGGACCGCAGCGCTGCCCTGCCGTGCGAAGTGACTCGACGAAAGGCGGCGCGAGCGCGACAATCTCCGCGCATGCCTCGCGCCGTCGGCTCCCTCTTGGCTCTGTTGCTGCTCGTCGGTTGTGGCAGCGAAGAGGCACCCGAAGAGACACAGCCTGCGCGCTGGACGGTGAAAGACGGATTCATCCGCGCGCCCGACGGCCGGCGCGCCATCCTCCGGGGGGCGAACCTCGCGGGTGCGCACAAGGCGGCGCCCTATTTCGGGTTCCACGCAGCGCCGGACTACGCGGCTCTGCGCGACCACTGGGGGATGACGAACATCCGCTTGTTGATCCTCTGGGCCGCGATCGAGCCCGAGAAGGGCAAGTACGACGAGAGCTACCTCGACGAAGTCGCGCTTCGCGCCGCTTGGGCGCGCGATGCCGGTCTCAGCGTCGTGCTCGACATGCACCAAGACGTCTACGGCGAGGGTTTCGCCACGGGAGGTGGCGACGGCGCACCCCGCTGGACCTGCGACGAGGCGCACTACCAAGCATTCACCCCGGCGTCGCAGTGGTTTCTGAACTATCTCGACCCCAACGTGCAGGACTGCGTCGACGGGTTCTACGCCTCCGAGGAGCTCATGGACCACTACATCGAAGCCTGGCGGCGGGTCGCAGCGCGTCTCGCCGACAACGACGCGGTCGTCGGTTTCGATGTGATGAACGAGCCGCACTGGGGCAGCTCGGGCATGAGCGCGTTCGACGTCGAGAAGCTCCAACCGTTCTACGAGAAGGTCGTGCCCAAGGTCCGAGAGGTCGCCCCGGAGTGGCTCGCGTTCCTCGAACCCGGCGCCAGTCGCAACCTGGGCAATCCGACGAGCTTCGAGCCGTTCCCGTTCGAGGGTGTGGTCTATGCTCCGCACTCGTACAATTCGTCCGCCGAGCAAGGCCAGGGCTTCGATCCCAAGGCCCGCGCGCAGTTCGTCAGCAACATCGAGCTCCTCGCCGAGGAAGCTCGCTCCCTCGGGGCCGCGCTCTGGATCGGTGAATACGGCGGGCCCACCGAGAAGGCCGGCATCACCGAATACATGGATGCGAACTACGACGGTGCCGCCGCGGTGGCCGCCGCCAACACCTACTGGGCGTACGACGCGAACTCGCACGGCTACGGTATGCTCGAGGACGATCACGGCCCGAAGGCGGTGCTCGAAGACGTGCTGATTCGACCCGCGCCCCATTGGATCGCGGGCGACCCCGTCTCGTGGGACTTCGACCCCACGTCGCGCAAGTTCACGTTGACCTGGCACCCCGACGCGCACGTCAAGACGCCCACGGTGATCCGTGTCCCCGACCGCGTCTACCCGAACGGCTTCGAGGTCGCGTGCGACGGTTGCGTCACCGAGGCGACGCCGGGCTCGCTCGCGGTCACCGCGGGCCCGAAGGGCGATCCGGCGGTGCTGGAGATCAGCGGGAAGTAGCCGGGCGCCCGCCGAGGCCCGTGAAGTAGCGAACGATCTCTTTCCGCTTCCGCTTGCGGGCGATGGCGAGGGCGGTGTTGCCGCGCTTGCTCTTCCAATTGGGATCGGCGCCGTGCTTTACCAGGGCCTTGACTATCGAGAGGTTCCCTTCGCCCGCGGCCTCGATGAGCGCACGAGACTTGACCGTTGCTTCGTGAGGCCGCGTGAGGAGCGCGCGCACGACGCCGAGGCTCTCGCGAAACGCGGCCGTGACCAGCACCGGGTCTCCGTCTTTGTCCGACGCGAGCTCGGGCTTCGCCCCGGAGGCGAGGAGCAGCGCAGCCTCCTTGGGACGGTTTCGCATGGCGGCGGCCAAGAGCGGCGCCGGCTCGCGTTTCGATCGGGGATCGACGGCTGCGCCCGCATCGATCATCCGCTTCACGATCTCGAGCCGGCCCTCGAGCACCGCATGGAACAGGAGCGAGCAGCCGTGTTTGTCCCGCAGGCCGAGGTCGCTCTTGCCCAGCCTCGCGAAGGCTGCGACGTCGTTGTTCCTGACGGCGTCGAAAAGTGAGGCCTTGGCCACCGGGCGCTTCGCCGCGACCTTCTTCTTCTTCTTCTTCGGCGTCTTCTTTGCGCCGAGCTTCGGGTGCACGCCGATCAGACCGGCCACCTCGCTCGCGGCCTGGGTGAAGACCTCGCTGGGCCGGTGACGCTTGGGCACGGCCAGGTAGAGGCGACCGGGCTCGCCGTCTTCCGGGCCGAAGCAACCTTCGCACACGGCGTCGAAGCGCTTGCGCACGAAGCTCGAGAGTCGCGCGAAGTCGCGGTGCTCCGGATAGTCGAGGATCATCACATGACGACCGCACGCTTTCACCACTCTCGAAAACGCGAGCTCGCCGTCGAAGGCTCGCGCGGGGCGGGCCTCGATGACGTCTCCGCAGACCGGCTTTTCGTGGAGGAAGAGCACGTTGTCGAGCCGGTATTGATTGGGCTTCGACAGCGGCACGCACCACGCGGTTTCGACGTCGCGACCCCGCCGATGGAACACGACGCGCACGGGTTCGTTTGCCATGGCCAGATGCTAGCGGTCATCCGACGACCTTGCGCGCGCTTTCCTCGACCGGACTCGCGTGCGAACGTTCGGGCGATGGACCACGAGGAACTCGTGCGCGCAGTCGAACGACTCTACGACAGCTACCTCGACGGCGGTTGTCCGTGCAGATTCCCTCGTTTCCGCGCGCTGGCGCGCCAGTGGGGGCTCACCTCGGGCGTACTTTCGAGCGAGGATCGCGACCGCCTCGTCCAACGGTTTCGCGCTCGGGTGCCGCTTCGGGACGTACATGCCGCTCCGGCAGGTTGGCGCGCGACGTGTGAATGCTGCGAGGCCGCCGTGGAGTTCGGCAGCGTGGAGTCGTCGCCCGGGGGTACGGTCGAGTATATCAGCCTCGACACGCACGCTGCGGACCTCGGGGCGCCGCTCGTGCAACCACTGTTACGCTGTCGTCCTTGGCGCGCGACTGGACCTGGCTACGGCGAATTCGTCCAGCGCGCGGGCCGAATCTACGTCTTCGTGGAGATCGAGGCGTGGGTGGCGTGGCTGCGAGCTCGAGCTTCGGGACCGACCTGACCCGGCCAGCTCGCGCTCGCGCGCCCAGCGCGGGTTCGCTAGCGTGCTCCCATGGGCAAGGCGAGCGATGCGGCCGAAGCGGCTTGGGTGGAGTTCGAGGCGGCTGACGTGGGCGCGCTGGGCCCGCTTTGTCTGACGTTCGCAAACGACCTCGACAACGAAGCGTTCCAGAAGGTGCAGCAGCGAGCGCGCACGGGCAAGGGCAAAGCACGAGAGAAAGCCATCGATGAGCTCACGGAGATCGCCGCACGCCATCGCTCGCCGATGCTTCACGACGGTGTCCTCGCTGGCGCGCTCGACGGCATCGAGGACTACGAGCGCGCGCTGGCCGTTCGCTTGGAAACTCTGCCGTTCACGCCGTCGTGGCACCCGACGCTGGCGGGGCAGGTCGTGGGGAACGTGGGCTGGACCCTCCAGCGACTCGGCGAACCGGCAGCGGCGCGGCTCTTTTTCGAGCGCGCGTTGCGCTTCGACCCGACCAACCCATTCGTCCTCGGGTCGCTCGCCGAGCTGGCGGTGGAGGAAGGCGACCCTGCGTGGGCGCGCGGTGTACGCGCCTGGCTCTCCGAACACGGTTTCCCGGCCGAGCTGCACGCAGAGACACTCGACGCACTGCTGAAGAAAGCGTCGGGCGCGGACTCGAGGCCATATTCGCCAGGCTTCGACGGCCTGCGGCGACTCTCGGCGCGAGATTGGGCGCGGCTCCTGGCCTGTGTCGAAGCGGATCGCGACGCTGGACCTCATGCGACGCTGCGCGCGCTGGCGTTGGGCGCGACCATGCGCGGCGAGTCGGCGCGCGCGCGGCTGTTCGCAGACGAAGCGCTCCAACTCGAGCAACACGGAGTCGAGGGCTCGCCCAACGACGTGGCCTGGGCCAAGGCCATGGCGGTCTGGCTCGCGACCTCGGGCCCTTCTGCGGAGACCGATCCGGGCACGCGTGCGGTTCTGTTCGACGAAGCGACCGAGCGCCGCGACCTCGCCGCCATGCGACCGATGCTTTGCGATCCGATTCCAGCTCTGCGAACCATCGCGGCGGAAGAGATCGCCGACCCGGACGCGCTCGTGCTGTTGGAAGAGCTCGCGGCGACGGAACACGCGTTGGGAATCGCCGCGCGCCCGCCGAGCGCGCACGGTGCGGCCTACGCGCTGTATCGCCTGCGGGCCAAGTCGCTCGGCAAACAGCCTCTCGCCGTACTGGCCGCTTCACCGGGGGGGGTGACGTCGGCCAAGCTCGGCAAGACCGAAGGCTTGGTGTTCTGGCTCACGTTTTCCCAGAAAATCAGCCAAGAAGATGCCCTCTGGATCGACGCCAATCTGCAGAAGGCAGCGTCGAGGATGCTCGCCGAGAAGGACCCCAAGGTCGCCGTGTACACCGCGCAGAACCCGCAGACCTTTCAGCTCGTGCTCAGCGGAGGGAAATTTCCGGCCGCGAACGCCCTGGCGGTCATCGAAACGTTCTGCCGAGAAGATTCTCGTCTGGCCGAGCTCGTCTACGGTCGCTACTCGATCCCCGACGGTAAGAAGCGTCACCTGTTCCAGCCGGTGCGCTCTCCCGATTCGAAGCAAGAGGAGACGGAAGACACCTGGGAGCAGGCCTTCGACTTCAGCCGGCCCCCACCGCTGAGTGAGCCCGACGAAGGGCCGTCATTCATGATGATGCAGTCCGACGAGGGCAACGTGCCCGAGGTGCGCCTGGCCCCCGTCGAGTTGCCCGAGGCGCGTGTGGTGTGGGGTCTCGAAGGAGTCGATCAGCGCGAGCTCGGAGCGGGGACGAAAGAAGGCGAGCGCGAAGTAGAGCTTCGCCGCATCATCGACGCCGCGCTGGCGCGGGCGTTTCGCGGTCAGCCCCCGCCGCGATCGAATCGCAAGGGCGAGACGGACGGCTCCCTCGACGGCATCCGCTGCCGCGGGCGCGATGGCTTCGCGTTTGCCGTCGACGGAATGTGCCCGGAGTTCGTCGTGCACTACCCATGCGGCTTTCGGTTTCGGGAACACGAAATACTCGGTGCCCTCGCCCAGGTGACGGCGACGGCCGCGCTGGTCCCCGTCGTGCATTGGGAGCGAAGTCGCGGCACGTGGATCTTCAACCTCTGGTGTTGAAAGGGCTCCAGCCATGTCCGCTCGCGCCGGGTAGGGCGAGCCTGCCCGCGCGGGAAATTCTTGCGCAGTCCGCTGGCCCGACTTCCTCGCCAGGCGTTCTTCTGCGTGGGAACATGGAGTCGGGAGGGCAGAATGAAAACATGTGTCGCGCTGGCAGGTGCTCTTTCCGCACTCGCCTGCAGTGAAGCGCCATCGCAACCGTCGGGCAGCTCGACGCGAAGCGAGCCGATCTCCGAGATGCCCGGGTACGTTCACGTGCTCGGCAAATCGCGTTTCGCGCTGGGACAGGTCTCGAGTCAAAAGTCCGAGTTCGGAGTCGACAAAGTGATCGGCGAATGGGGCGTGTTCGCCACGCACCAGACGACTCGAATGGTCATGGGGCTGCCGAATTCGGGCGCCCCACCGACCTTGCGCCCGCCGCTCACCGGCGACGCCGAGACCCACAACGCAGCGGTGCGTGCGTACCTCGTCGGGGCGGGTTTGCAGGACGACCAGATCGACTCCGTCAGCGTGAACACCTCGATGAGCGCGGGAGGAACGGGCACCGAGCCACCCGACGCGTGGCAGCTCGAGTCGTACTCCTCCGTCATTCATCGGAAGTTCGGGTCCATTCCCGTCGTCGACTCATTGGCGACCGCGACGATGAACGACCTCGGCGAATCCGTGAACGAGACGGTCTATTGGCCAGAAATCCCCCGGAGCGTTTTGGAGGACGCCACGCGCTTCCGAGCCATGCTCGAAGACCCGAAGGAGAGCGCAGCCTTCTACGAGAAGCTCCCCGCCGGCGCCCACGGCAAGCTGGTGATCCGACACACGCCCGGGACTTGGGCTCAGGCATTCCAGGCCGTTGCCGCGTACGACGTCGACATGTCTTTCGGCATGACCAAGCACCATGACGAAGGCGGCAACGAGATCACGCTTGCGAACGAATAGGGCGCTCGCGCGCCGCCGGCCCGCGGCGTATCACTGAGCGGAGGATGTTTCGGACGTCGCCGCTCGTCGTTTCGTTCGCGCTGTTGCTCGACGCCGGCTGCACGCGGACGCCCGAACCGCCGGTGGGCGAGCGAGCGTTCTCCGCTGGCGCGCCGAGCGCACCCGTCGAGAGCGCACGCGCAGCACCAAGCGCCAGCGTTCCGCTCGCCGCGCCCGCGCCGCGCAAGCCGGAACCGCTCGCTGCGCCGGAACCGCTCGCGCCCCTCGAAGTGCCCGGGTTTCGCAGTGCAGTGGTCTCGCTGCCGCTCGGAGCGACCGCGAAGCGCCCCGTCGTCGTGGCTCTACACGGCAACTACGACCGACCCGAGTGGCAATGCGAGGTCTGGCGCGAGATCACGCGCGCGTTTCCGTTCGTGCTGTGTCCGAGAGGCATCCCGCGCGGCGACGCTCCCAAGAGCGAGGACCGCTGGGAGTACTCCTCGCTCACGAACACC
This sequence comes from Polyangiaceae bacterium, assembly GCA_046351435.1. Taxonomy (GTDB): domain Bacteria; phylum Myxococcota_A; class Polyangia; order Polyangiales; family Polyangiaceae; genus JADJKB01. The sequence goes on along the minus strand of JAXLYN010000037.1, from coordinate 49,419 downwards.
GAACGCGAGCTCGCTGCTGCCATGGGCGCTCTCCGAGCGAAGTACCCGGAGCACGTCGACGCCTCTCGTGTCCTCTACACCGGCTTCTCTCTCGGGGCGATCCTCGGCAAGAGCCTGGTGGTGAACCGCGGGGGCAACTTCGAGCGCGCGGTGTTCACCGAGGGCGGGTTCGAGGCCTTCGGCCGAGCGCGCGCCAAGCAGTTCGTCGAAGCGGGCGTGACTCGCGTGCTCTTCGCGTGTGGCCAGGCGAGCTGTGTGCAGGCGGCCAAGAGCGCGGCGCGCGCGCTGGAAAGAGAGGGAGCTTCGGCGCGCGTCGTGTCGGGCGGCAACGCCGGGCACACCTACGACGGCGCGGTGGCTCGGGCGATCTCCAGCGAGTGGAGTTGGCTCACGGAGGGCGACGAACGCTGGGCGGAATCGCGCAGCGAGTGAGCCCTCGAACGCCCGACGACGGTCAGAAGCCGCTCGTCGCCGAGCCGCGCGGCGGCCCTTTCCACTTGAGCGCGGGTGCCTGCGTCTTGCGCCGGAACGTTCCACCTTGGAGCACGTAAGTCCCGCGCGCTTTGCACAGGCGATTCACCACGTGCTGGTACTCGAGGCTGTGGTCCTCCGACTCGGCGGCACGGTCGCAGGGAAAGACGCCGTCCGAAAGCGTGAGCATTCCGGTCGCGCCGTCGTACTCGACGCGTAGGGTGGCGTAGATCGCTTCCGGGAAGTCGAGGGCTCGCGCCTGAGTAGGGAAGCGTTGAAGCTCTTTGAGCTTCGCTCCCGCGCGCGTCACCGCCGCCATCCAAAACACGGAATGACCGGTCCGCTCGCTCTCGGGCCCGGACAGCTCGCAAAACCACCCATCGGTCTTGCCGAAACGCGCGACGGCGCACGAGCCGAATTTCAGATCGGGATCGAGCTTCCGCACGGAGTCGTCGGTCACGAGCTCGCGACCGTGGAACAAGCTCTCCTGTTCGAGCGCGGCCGCAACCTTGGGCTCGATGTCGAGCGGGCTCGGGGCTGGTGTCGGTGGCGCTGGCGCTCCGGCGTCCGCTTCCGCCGTCACGCCCGCGTCCTGCGCCTTCATTTCTCCACCCGCGGCGTCTACTGCCGGCCGGCTCGGTGCTTCATGAGCCGAGGGCGGAGCGGCGGGTGGGCCCGCCTCCGCTGGTTTCTGTCCCGGGCTACACGCGACCAGGCAGAGAAGCGCCAGCGTGGAATCGGGACGCAGGATCACCATCGACCTCGGCCATCGAACCTAACGCGGCTCAGCCGTTCGAGTCGAGCGCTCGCGACTGCGCACGCGAACGCGTAGCGCCGTTTCGCGGCGCGTGCTCGGAGGGGACGGATGTGCGATCTTCTGGGGGTGGCGCACCCGGACAATCGGACTCGTCGCATCCGCAGGCACGACGGGCGGGCTCTACGTCGCGAACCGGAAGAAGAAGCAGGCAGCCGCTCCGTCGCGTACCCGCACGCGCGGGCGAAGACCCCGGGGAACACTTGGTATGACAAGCATTCCCCGGCGACATGGTCTGGAATGCAGGCGGGTCCCCCGCGCGCGCAGCCGCAGGCGAGCATGCGTTCCTCGCGATGCCCCTGGACAGCTTGGGCGATGCGAGTGGGCGCGGGGAGTGGGGTACCGTGCCCCGGGGAACACTTGGTATGACAAGCATTCCCCGGCGACATGGTCTGGCATGCTGGCGGGTCCCCCGCGCGCGCAGCCCGCAGGCGAGCATGCGTTCCTCGCGATGCCCCTGGACAGCTTGGGCGATGCGAGTGGGCGCGGGGAGTGGGGTACCGTGCTCCGGGCAACACTTGGTATGACAAGCATTCCCCGGCGGGAGCAGGGTAGCGATGTCGGCGCTCGGCGGTCAGTATCGGGGCCCGGTGCTCGAGCTGGACGATGCGAGCCCGGAGCGCGGCCTCGAGCTCGCGACCCGTATCGGGGCCCGGTGCTCGAGCTGGACGATGCGAGCCCGGAGCGCGGCCTCGAGCTCGCGGCGCGTGTCGGGGCCCGGTGCTCGAGCTAGACGACTCGAGCCCGGAGCGCGGCCTCGAGCTCGCGGCGCGTGTCGGGGCCCGGTGCTCGAGCTGGACGACTCGAGCCCGGAGCGCGGCCTCGAGCTCGCGACGCGTGTCGGGGCCGGTGCTCGAGCTGGACGATGCGAGCCCGGAGCGCGGCCTCGGGCTCGCGACGCGTGTCGGGGCCCGGTGCTCGAGCTGGACGATGCGAGCCCGGAGCGCGGCCTCGAGCTCGCGACCCGATTCGAGAGACACGACCTCCCTGACGCCCCGTCGGCCCCAGCTCAGCACCGTGGAGCGAGGGACCTCGAGCTCCGGAAACAGCTCCGGGTTCCCCGTGCGGAGGCTCTGCTCTTGACGTCAGTGCGTCTCGGTGACCGAAAACGAAGCGGCGACAACCTGTCAGAAGTAGCGAGGGGCGTCGTGACGTTCATTCAGTCGGTGCGTCACGATCGTCCGTAGCCCTGTTTCGGCGAGAAATGCGGCCACCGCGCGGCGTCGGGTACACTGCCCGCCATGCGCTTCCTCCTCGCCGCGCTCCTCTTCTCCGCCACCGCCTCGGCCGCCACCACCCAGGAGAACGCTGCGAAGTACCAGGCTCTGCGCGCGCGGCTCGATACGGAGTTCATCGTCGTCGGTGACGCGCCAGGAATGAGCCAACCGGCAGACGAGCGCATCGAACCGGATGGGCCCATTCGGTGGTCCGACAGCACCATCGGGCTCGGCTGGTACATCGGGATGCTCGCGACGGAGCACTACCTGCTCTCGCACCCAGCGGAGTTCCCGGGCGCGCCGGGCACGCTCACGAAGACGGCGGACCAGCTCTACTACGCGCTCCGCGCCCTCGAGCGTCTCGATCTGGTGGCGGACGCGGCGTTCCCTCCGCCGTGTACGCAAGATCAGAAGCTCAACGGGTTCTTCCTTCGCGACGACGTGCCGGACGGCTTCCAGCAGAACTTCCCGCCGCTGAAGTCGATGACCTCCGACTTCAGCGACCCCACGCTCACCAACAAGGAGATGAGCCAAGATCAGGTCTATCACCTGCTCTTCGGTCTCGCGCTGGTGAAGGCCGCAGTACCGCCGCAGACCTACGTGAAGGCCCGCGACCTGAATGCGTGGGCCGTGGAACAGGGCAAGCGCATCATCCAGCACGTGTCTTCCCACAACTGGGTGATCACGAATCCGGCATGCGCGGACCGCGAAGTCGAACGCGGGCCCCTCGCCTCGGGGTTCTCCCACGGTACGCGGCTCGTGGCGGGCTATCTCACCGACGGCGACTACCTGCCTCCGGTCGAGGAGGCTCTGGCGGGGATCTGGGACCTTTCGCGCCAGCCCTACGCTCCGCGCTACCTCGACGACGACAGCCTGCACATGGCCATGGCCATCGCGGCGGCGGGCAATGGTTGGGGCACCACCACGGCCCTGGACCTCGCCGCGCTCTCAGAGAAGGAAGACTGGCCGGCGTATCCACTCGCACATCGGGTCATCCACCATCTCGATGCGGGTTGGTGCACCACCGGGGCCAAGCTGAACCAGCGGGCACGCGAGATGCTCGACGAGCTCCCCGCCGGCGGTGAGCCCAAGTCGCCCTGGCCGAGCGGTCCGGCGGCTCACGGCTTCACGGTTTGGAACCGCTTCATCCGCGGCAAGGACCAGCACTACATAGGGCCGGAGAACAGCACGGGCTATCGCTACAACGGCGTCGACTACCTCTTGCTCCACAACCTCTACGCCATCGCGACGCCGGCGACCTGGGAGGGGGGCAACGGCGCTGGTATCCCCGAGTGCCCGCCGGATCTGCCTGACGGGGGCGGCGGGAGCGGTGGCAATGGCAGCGCTGCCGGGTCGAGCGACGACTCGGGTTGCGGTTGTCGAACCTCGCGGCAGGGCGGGCCTGGTTGGGGGCTGTTCGCGGGGCTGGCCCTCCTCGCGTGGCGCCGGCGTCGATGATGGGGCACCCCGGAGGCGGCGCGCCCCCCGGAGCCCTCAGGGCCCACACCCGAAGCCGGATCCAAGTCCGCGAAAGGACACCTGAATCTATGACCAGTGTCCCGGCCCGGTGGGCGGTACGAATTGTGCTTGACTCCCCCTAACCCTGGCGCTACCACGCGCCGGTCGTCCACGGGGCCTCACCCGTCCGCCATTGGTGTCGCCAAAAAGCGGAGTCAGTGAGGTTGCCCTCTTCTCGCACGGAAACACGGTGCTGGCCAGCCAGAACCGTGAACGGGCGGGAGTCGGCTCTCGAGGAAACTAGGAGTCCAGAGTCTCAGAAACAGATCAGCCCGCGTGGTGCGACGGCACATCGCTGGCGTAGCTCAACCGGTAGAGCACCTGTTTTGTAAACAGGCGGTTAGGGGTTCGAGTCCCCTCGCTAGCTCGAGAGCCCGAGGTCGAAGCAGTCGGAACGATCAGAGAAGAAAACTTGCGGAGGGTTGCCCGAGTGGCCAAAGGGAGCGGGCTGTAAACCCGCCGGCTCACGCCTGCATTGGTTCGAATCCAATACCCTCCACGAAAACCAGCACGAAAGAGTAGAGAGTCAGGAGAAACCGCGGGAGTAGCTCAGTTGGTAGAGCGTCAGCCTTCCAAGCTGAATGTCGAGGGTTCGAATCCCTTCTCCCGCTCAAGAGCGAGAAAGCACAGCTCAATCGGCCCACATAGCTCAGATGGTAGAGCGCGTCCTTGGTAAGGACGAGGTCAGCAGTTCAATCCTGCTTGTGGGCTCGAAGCCGACAACACCCTCCGAATTCGTATCAAAGAAGGTAGTGAAGCGATGGCCAAGGAGAAGTTCGTTCGTTCGAAGCCCCACGTGAACGTTGGGACGATCGGTCACATCGACCACGGCAAGACGACGCTGACTGCGGCGCTGGTCAAGGTTCAGAGCAAGAAGAACCTGGCGAAGGAGATCCGATACGCGGACATCGCGAAGGGCGGCATCGTTCGTGACGAGACGAAGACGGTGACGATCGCGGTGAGCCACGTGGAGTACGAGTCGGAGAACCGGCACTACGCGCACGTCGATTGCCCGGGCCACGCCGACTACATCAAGAACATGATCACGGGCGCGGCGCAGATGGACGGCGCGATCCTGGTGGTGAGCGCGCTGGACAGCGTGATGCCGCAGACCCGCGAGCACGTGCTGTTGGCACGTCAGGTGGGGCTGAACCACATCGTGGTGTTCTTGAACAAGTGCGACGCGGTGGAAGACCCGGAGATGCTCGAGCTGGTCGAGATGGAAGTTCGGGAGCTCCTGAACAAGTACAAGTTCAACGGGGACACGGCGAAGATCATCCGCGGCGCGGCGCTGCCCGCGCTGCAAGGCGACGCCAAGTGGGAGGCGACGGTGGGCGAGCTGATCGCCGCGTTGGACACCGAGATCCCGCAGCCGCAGCGCGAGGTGGACAAGCCGTTCCTGATGGCGGTGGAAGACGTGTTCTCGATCAAGGGTCGTGGCACCGTGGCGACTGGGCGCATCGAGCGCGGTCGCGTGAAGGTAAACGACGAGGTGGAGATCATCGGTTTCGACCGCGACAAGAAGACGGTGGTGACGGGCGTCGAGATGTTCCGCAAGTCGATGGACGAGGGACAGGCCGGCGACAACGTGGGCTGCCTCTTGCGTGGCGTGGACAAGGATCAGATCGAGCGCGGTCAGATCCTGGCAGCGCCGGGCAGCATCAAGCCGCACAAGAAGTTCATGGGCGAGGTGTACGTGCTGAAGAAGGAGGAAGGTGGCCGCCACACTCCGTTCTTCACGAACTACAAGCCGCAGTTCTACATCCGCACGATGGACGTGACCGGCAGCGTCAAGTTGCCCGACGGCACCAAGATGGTGATGCCGGGTGACAACGTGACGGTGGAAGTGGAGCTCATCACCCACGTGGCGCTGGAGGAGCAGATGCGCTTCGCCATCCGCGAAGGCGGCAAGACCGTCGGCGCGGGCGTCGTCACCCAGATCATCGAGTAACGAGAGGAGAGTGGCTGCGGACGAAACCACGAGCGGGAGAGGGAGAATCCGTATCGCCCTCGCCTGTGAAGTTTGCGGTGAGCGCAACTACAAGACGACAATCGCGCGCCGCGAGGGTTCGCAGCCACTCCGCCTCAAGAAGTATTGCAAGACGTGTGAGAGGCACACGTTGCACAAGGAGAGCAAGTAGAAGGACCCGAAAATCTAGAACCGGCTTTCGGGAACATTAGGGGTTTAGCTCAGTTGGTAGAGCAGCGGATTCCAAATCCGCAGGTCGTGGGTTCGAGTCCCTCAGCCCCTGCCACTCGGGAATTCGGGGCGCTGCCCCGGTTCTCGGTCGCGGTACCCGACTCTGCTCCCCGGTCGCTGCGCTCACGCAGCAAGGAACGAACGGCAACATGGCACGCAAGGACGAAGAGAAAGACGAAGAGCTGAACGAGGACGAGGAGTCCACGGGCGGCGACGCGTCTTCCGACGAGAGCGACGCGGAAGCGAGCGACTCGGACGAGTCCGAAGCGGCGGCTGCCGACGAGGACGAAGCCGAAGACGACGGCGCGGAAGACGCTGGCGAGGACGACGCCGGCGAGGACGCCGCCGAGTCGCCGGAGGTCCACGCCAAGCAGCGCGAAGAGGCGGAGCGTGCCTCGCTCGAGGCCGAGGCCAAGGCCCTCGCCCACAACCCGGCGGCCGAGACGGCGGTCGAGCAGCTCGGCGCCTCGGCGCGCTACGTCCACGCCGCGTTCTTCGTGGCGGGGATCTTGGTGGCCTTCGTCTCGTCCAAGCTCCTCAACGTAACCCAGGGCGCGCTCGCCGATTGGCCGGCCGCGACCCGCGCGGTGCCGCTCCTGCTCCGCTTCGCCGAAGACGAGCGTCAGAGCTACTCGCTCACGGCGGGCGCCCTCATCGGGCTCTTGGCCGTGATCCAGGTCTACCGCAAAGAGAACGTGCGGCGCTGGGCCGACGAAGTGGCGCTCGAGCTCACGAAAGTCACCTGGCCGAGCAAAGAGACGGTCACCAACGGCACGATCGTGGTGATCGTCGCCAGCATGATCGCCACGGTCTACGTGACCTTGCTCGACCGCTTCTGGAGTTTCCTCACTCACCTGGTGTACGGCGCATGACTGAGCCCGAAACGAACGATCTGAGCGCTGCTCCCGCAGACGCTCCCGCTGAGGGTGACGCTCCCGCTGAGGCGGGTGCGCCTTCGAAGAAGTGGTACGTCGTGACCACCTACTCCGGGTACGAGAACAAGGTGAAGTCCGCCCTTCAGGAGCGGATTCGCCAGTTCAAGATGGACGACAAGTTCGGGGAGATCCTGATCCCTTCGGAGACGGTCACCGAGCAAGCCAAGGACGGCAAGCAGCGCGTCAAGACCAAGACCAGCTTCCCCGGCTACGTCTTCGTCGAGATGGAGATGAGCGAGCACGCCTGGCACATCGTCAAGGACACACCCAAGGTCACTGGCTTCATCGGAAACCAGCGGCCGCAAGAGGTGAAACCGCCTCACATCGAGGACCTCCGCAAGGGCATCGTCGAAGGGGCCGTCAAGCCCAAGCCGCGTCACCAGTTCCAAGAGGGCGACGAGGTGCGGGTGGTGGTCGGAGCCTTCGCGAACTTCTCGGGCACCGTGCAAGAGGTGAAGCCCGACAAGCAGAAGCTCCAAGGTCATGGTCAGCATTTTCGGGCGTCCGACGCCCGTGGAGCTGGATTTCTCACACGTGGAGAAGAGGTGAGTCGCGCCGCGACCCGTGACCTCTAGAACCCGAACCTGAACCCGGGGCCCGCGCCCGGCACTCAACGAAGATTGAAGGCCACCATGGCAGCCGCGAGAAGAAGATCAGCGCGTTCATCAAGCTCCAGCTCCCCGCGGGCAAGGCGAACCCCTCGCCGCCCGTCGGCCCGGCGCTCGGTCAGCACGGCGTCAACATCATGCAGTTCTGCAAGGACTTCAACAGCAAGTCCGCGCCGCTCGGCGACACCATCATCCCGGTGGTGATCACGGTCTACGCCGACCGCTCCTACAGCTTCGTGATGAAGTCGCCGCCCGCCAGCGTGCTGATCAAGAAGGCCTGCGGGCTGCCCAGCGCGAAGAAACCCGGCGCGGGCTCCAAAGAGCCGAACAAGATCAAGGTCGGCAAGCTCACCTGGAATCAGGTGAAGGAAATCGCCAAGACCAAGATCCAGGACATGAACACCACGGACGTCGAGTCCGCCGCTCGCAGCATCGCGGGCACCGCGCGCAGCATGGGCGTCGACGTCGACATGTAGTCCGCCCAGCTTCCCATGTACTGGAACGGAGGCTCGGCTCCGAAGGCCGAGTACCCCGCTCTCCAGGAGTCGAAAGACGAGTCGAAAATGGCAACGAAAGACAGCAAAAAGAGAACCAAAGCCATCGCGTCGTATGATCGCGAGAAGCGCTACACGGTCGAGCAGGCCGCTGGGTTCGTCAAACAGGCTGCATACGCGAAGTTCGACGAGAGCGTCGACATCGCGGTGCGCTTGGGTGTGAACCCGAAGCACGCCGACCAAATGGTGCGTGGAGCCATCATTCTCCCGCACGGAACCGGCAAAGGGATCCGCGTTCTGGTGTTCGCAAAGGGTGAGAAGGAAAAGGAAGCCATGGCGGCGGGCGCCGACTTCGCCGGCTCGGACGAGCTGGTGGCGAAGGTCACCGAGGGCTTCATGGACTTCGATCGCGTGATCGCGACGCCGGACATGATGGGCGCCGTCGGCAAGCTCGGCCGCGTCCTCGGTCCCCGAGGCCTGATGCCGAACCCCAAGGTCGGCACCGTCACCGTGGACGTCGCGAAGGCAGTTCGCGAAGCCAAGGCCGGCAAGGTCGAGTACCGCGTCGACAAGGCAGGCGTCGTGCACTGCGTCGTCGCGTCTCGTTCGACCCGAACCGCTTGGCCGAGAACGCGCTCGCGCTCATCCGCGAGCTCATCGCCAAGAAGCCGTCGACCGCCAAGGGCATCTACCTCAAGAGCATCACGCTCTCGAGCACCATGGGCCCTGGCGTTCGCATCGACCCTGCCAGCGTGGTGACGACGGAGGAGGAGCACTGATGCAACGCCCGGAGAAAGCAGAAGCGATCCAAGCCGTAGAGCACGCTTCGACAAGATGACCTCGGCCGTATTCCTCGATTTCACGGGGATGACGGTGGAGGAGGTCGGCAAACTTCGCGACTCGTTCCGCGCCAAAGGCGTGGAGTACAAGGTCGTCAAGAACACGCTGGTCAAGCAGGCCTTGATCGAACACTCCTGGTCCGGTGCGCTCAAGGTCGCGCTGAAGGGGATGACTGGCGTCGCATGGAGCTACGAGGAGCCGAGCGTCGCCGCCAAGGTCGTTCGGGACTTCAAGCGCGACAACGAGAAGCTCAAGATCAAGGCGGGCGTGCTCGAGGGCCAGGTCCTCGACGCCAAGGGCGTCGAAGACACCCTCGCCAACATGCCGGGCAAGGACGAGGCGCGCGCCATGCTCCTCGCCCAGCTAATCGCTCCCGCCCAGCGCTTCGTCATGCTGCTCAACGCACCGGCCCGTGAAATGGTCGGCGTCTTGGCAGCGAAGCAGCGCAAGGACGAGGGCTGAGTCGCCATCACCTCGGAGTCGGCACCTCACCGGCGCTGGCTCGAGCCAACAGATTTCGAAACCCAGAAACCAGAAACCAAGACAGATTCCGGCACCGCGACAAGAACCGTTTCGGGGCCCTGATGGAGCTGAAGATGGCTGAGATTACCCGTGAGCAGATCGTCGACTACCTCTCCAACCTTCCGGTCATCAGATCGCGGAGCTGGTAGAAGGAGCTCGAGAACAAGTGGGGCGTGTCCGCAGCGCCGGTCGCGGTCGCGGGTGCGGTCGCCGGCGGTGGTGGCGCGGCGGCGGCCGTCGAGGAGAAGACGGAGTTCGACGTCATCCTCGCGGACGCTGGCCCGAGCAAGATCAACGTCACCATCAAGATCGTGCGCGAGATCACCGGTCTCGGCCTCAAAGAGGCGAAGGACCTGGTCGAAGGCGCGCCGAAGGCGCTCAAGGAAGGCATCGGCAAGGACGAGGCTGCCGACCTCAAGAAGAAGCTCGAAGAAGCGGGCGCGAAGGTCGAGGTCAAGTGAGGTTCCTCGGGGCACCGGGGCTCGAGCGCTCGTCGCTCGGGTCCCCTCTGCCCCGGAGCTTTTCCGCTTGATCTCCTCTTCCCGTTTTTTCGCTTCGCCCGCGCGTGGCCGCCACGTGAAAGCCGTGGTGTGCCGCCGCGCTGGCGTTTTGTCGCCGTGACTCGGCGGCGCGTCCCAGCGACTCCATCGATTCTTTCGGCCCCACGAGGGCCCTTCGGACCCCTCTCGGTCCACCCCGCGCTCCCCGCGCGGTCCCGTGACTCCCATCGGAGGAACAATGGCATCCAAGGTCCAGTCGAACTTCCGGCACCGCAAGAACCTCGGTCAAATCGAGGCTGTCGTCGACATCCCGAACCTGATCGACATCCGTCCAGCTACGACAAGTTCCTCCAATCGAGCTCGGGGCGCGTGAGCGGCGCGAAATCGGCCTCGAGGCGGTGTTCCGCGGCGTGTTCCCCATCAAGGACTTCGACGGGACCAGCGAGCTCGTCTACGTCTCGTACAACCTCGAGAAGCCGAAGTACGACGTCGACGAGTGCCGGCAGCGCGGCATGACGTTCGCGGCGCCGATCAGGTGACGACCCAGCTCATGGTGTACGACACCCGTGGCAAGGTGGCGAGCGCATGTCCGCGACATCCAGGGCAAGGAGTCTACTTCGGCGAAATCCGCTGATGACGGAGACCGGCACCTTCATCATCAACGGCACCGAGCGCGTGGTGGTTAGCCAGCTCCACCGCAGCCCCGGCGTGTTCTTCGACCACGACAAGGGCAAGACGCACTCGAGCGGCAAACTGCTCTACTCCGCCCGCGTCATCCCCTACTCGGGCTCGTGGCTCGACTTCGAGTTCGACCACAAGGACATCATCTACGTGCGCATCGACCGCCGGCGGAAGATGCACGCGACGGTGCTCCTGCGCGCCCTCGGCTACGGCTCGCAGGACCTCCTGAACTACTTCTACAGCACCGAGACCGTGTACCTGGAAAAGGGCGGCAAGGTCTCGAAGAGCATCGAATACGATCTCTTGCCGGGCCAGCGTTCGACGCGCGACATCAAAGTCGGCTCCGAAGTCGTGGTGCGCAAGAACACGAAGTTCACGCGGGCCGCCATCAAGAAGCTGAAGGAAGCCAAGATCGATCGGCTGCCCCTCGAGGTCGCCGAGCTCATCGGCAAGGTCAGCGCCCAAGACGTCATCGACAAGGAGACGGGCGAGGTCCTGCTCGAGTGCAACGAGGAGGTGACCGAGGTCACCCTCGAGCGCCTGCGCGAAGCTGGCGTCGAGCAGTTCAAGGTGCTGTTCATCGACGGCCTGAACGTCGGCCCCTACCTGCGCGACACCCTGATCGCCGACAAGGTGAAGACCACCGAGGACGCGATCATGGAGATCTACCGGCGTCTGCGCCCCGGTGATCCGCCGACCCTGGAGACGGCGAAGCAGCTCTTCAACAACCTGTTCTTCAACCCCGAGCGCTACGATCTGTCGGCGGTGGGTCGCCTGAAGCTGAACTACAAGTTCTACCGCGACCTGCCCGATGACCAGAAGCCGGGTCTCGATCAGACCATTCTGAGCCCGCAGGACATCCTCGAGACGGTGCGCCACCTGATCGAGCTCAAGAACGGCCGCGGTTCGGTGGACGACATCGATCACCTCGGCAACCGCCGCGTACGCGCCGTCGGCGAGCTGATGGAGAACCAGTACCGCATCGGTCTCGTGCGCATGGCTCGCGCCATCAAGGAGCGCATGAGCGTGTCGCAAGAGATCGACACGCTGATGCCCCACGACCTGATCAACGCCAAGCCGGTGGGCGCCGTGGTCAAGGAGTACTTCGGGAGCTCGCAGCTCTCGCAGTTCATGGATCAGACGAACCCGCTCTCCGAGGTCACCCACAAGCGCCGCCTCTCGGCCCTCGGGCCCGGCGGTCTGACCCGGGAGCGTGCGGGCTTCGAGGTGCGGGACGTCCACGCCACGCACTACGGCCGGATCTGCCCCATCGAGACCCCGGAAGGACCGAACATCGGTCTCATCGCTTCGCTCTCGACGTTCGCGCGCGTCAACGAGTACGGCTTCGTCGAGACGCCCTACCGCAAGGTGGAGCACGGCCGGGTGACCCCCGAGGTGCACTGGTTCAGCGCCCTCGAGGAAGAGCAGAAGTACATCGCGCAGGCCAGCGCCGACATCGACGACAAGAACAAGTTCAAGGGCTCACTCGTCAGCTCGCGCTTCAACGGCGACTTCCGCATGGCGGCGCCGGATCAGGTCGAGCTCCAGGACGTCGCGCCGAACCAGATGGTGAGCGTGGCGGCGGCCCTGGTGCCGTTCCTCGAGCACGATGACGCGAACCGCGCGCTCATGGGCGCCAACATGCAGCGTCAGGCCGTGCCGTTGGTCCGCACCGAAGCCCCGTTGGTCGGCACCGGCATGGAAGGGCGCGTGGCCATCGACTCGGGCGTCTGCGTCGTCGCCAAGCGCGATGGCGTGGTGGAGAGCGTCGACGCCGAGCGCATCGTGGTGCGTGCCACGGGCGCCGAAGGCGACGAGGTCCCGGACATCTACCAGATGACCAAGTACCAGCGCTCGAACCAGAGCACTTGCTACAACCAGAAGCCCATCATCCGTCCGGGTGAGGTGGTCCACGCCGGCGACGTCCTCGCCGACGGCGCCGCCACCGACATGGGTGAGCTCGCGCTCGGCCAGAACGTGCTCGTCGCGTTCATGCCCTGGCAGGGTTACAACTTCGAGGACTCGATCCTGCTCAGCGAGAAGCTGGTGCGCGAGGACATCTACACCTCGGTCCACATCGAGGAGTTCGAGTGCGTCGCTCGCGACACCAAGCTCGGCAAGGAAGAAATCACCAAGGACATCCCCAACGTCGGCGAAGAGGCCCTGAAGGACCTCGACGACGCGGGCGTGGTCCGCATCGGCGCCGAGGTGAAGCCCGGTGACATCTTGGTCGGAAAGATCACTCCCAAGGGCGAGAGCCAGCTCTCCCCGGAAGAGAAGCTGCTGCGCGCGATCTTCGGCGAGAAGGCCGGCGACGTGCGCGACAGCTCGCTCAAGGTCCCGCCGGGCGTGAGCGGCATCGTGATCAACGCGCGCATCTTCAGCCGCAAGGGCACCGACAAGGACGAGCGCGCCAAGGCCATCGAAGACCAAGAGCGCGCCAAGCTCGAGCGTACGCGCGACGAGGAAGTGAAGATCTTCCGCGACAGCTTCTTCCGCAAGATCAAGAAGGTGCTCTCGAGCAAGGTCACGAGCGGCAAGCTCGTGGACGACAAGGGCAAGGTGCTCTTGGCCAAGGGCGTCGAGCTCAACGACGAGGCCCTGGAGAGCGTGCCGAAGAAGTACTGGGGCGAGATCCCCATCGAGACCGGCGCGGATCAGGTCGCGCAGCTGCTCACGGACTTGGAAGAGCTCGTGCGCCTGCGCGAGGAGCACTTCCGCGAGAAGATCGAGCGCCTGTCCCGCGGCGACGAGCTACCGCCAGGTGTGATCAAGATGGTGAAGGTCTACGTCGCCATCAAGCGCAAGATCCAGGTCGGCGACAAGATGGCCGGCCGCCACGGCAACAAGGGCGTGGTGAGCCGGGTGCTTCCGGAAGAGGACATGCCGTACCTCTCCGACGGCACCACCGTCGACATCGTCCTGAACCCGCTCGGTGTGCCGAGCCGCATGAACGTCGGGCAGATCCTCGAGACCCACCTGGGTTGGGCTGGGCGTCAGCTCGGCCGCCAGCTCGGCGAGATGGTCGAGCAGAAGTTCGGACCGGAGAAGATCCGCCAGAAGCTGCTCGACGTGTACGCCGGCGACGACAGGTTCCAGAAGATCGTCAAAGGTCTCGCGGCGGACGAGCTGAACGAACTCGGGAAGAAGCTCAAGCAGGGCGTGTTCTTCGGCTCGCCCGTCTTCGACGGTGCCCGCGAGACTCAAATCAAAGAAGCGCTTGCCCTGGCGGAGCTGCCCTCGAGCGGTCAGGCCATCTTGTTCGACGGTCGCTCGGGCGATCCGTTCGAGCAGGATGTCACGGTGGGCATCATGTACATGCTGAAGCTCCACCACCTGGTCGACGACAAGATCCACGCGCGCTCCATCGGACCGTACTCGCTCGTCACCCAGCAGCCGCTGGGCGGCAAAGCCCAGTTCGGCGGACAGCGGCTCGGCGAAATGGAAGTTTGGGCCATGGAAGCCTACGGCGCCGCCTACGCGCTCCAGGAGTTCTTGACCGTCAAGAGCGACGACGTCCAGGGCCGTACCCGCATGTACGAGTCCATCGTCAAGGGCGAGTACGCGCTCGAGGCGGGTCTACCCGAGAGCTTCAACGTGCTGATCAAGGAGCTCCAGTCCTTGTGCTTGAACGTCGAGTTGGTGGAAGGCCCTGGCACGCCTGCGGGTGCTGCGGCCGCGGAAGAGTGATGAGGGAGATGAACCATGCGTGACATCTTTTCGTTTTTCGAGAAGCCCAAAGATCCCCTCTCTTTCTCCGCGATGCGCATTTCGCTCGCGAGCCCGGAGAAGATCCGGGAGTGGTCCCACGGCGAGGTGAAGAAGCCGGAGACCATCAACTACCGTACGTTCAAGCCGGAGCGGGACGGCCTCTTCTGCGCGAAGATCTTCGGCCCCGTGAAGGACTACGAGTGCATCTGCGGCAAGTACAAGCGCATGAAGCACCGCGGGATCGTCTGCGAGAAGTGCGGCGTCGAAGTGATTCAGAGCAAGGTGCGACGCGAGCGGCTCGGCCACATCTCCCTGGCCACGCCGGTCGCCCACATCTGGTTCTTGAAGAGCTTGCCGAGCCGCATCGGCAACATCCTCGACATCACGCTGAAGGACCTGGAGAAGGTCCTCTACTGCGAGGCCTACATCGTCATCGACCCCAAGGAGACCGGGCTCAGCGCCGGTGAGCTCCTGACCGAAGAGCGCTACACCCAGCTCCTCGAGGAGTACGGCGACGATCGCTTCTCGGCGGGCATGGGCGGTGAGGCCGTGCTCGAGATGCTGAAGCGCGTCGACGTGCACGCGCTCTCCGAGCAGCTCCGTCACGACATGCGCACCAGCACCAGCGACGCGAAGCGGAAGAAGTACGCCAAGCGCCTCAAGGTGGTCGAGGCGTTCCGCGGCTCCGGGAACCGTCCGGAGTGGATGATGCTGACGGTGACCCGGTGCTGCCGCCGATCTGCGCCCACCTCGTTCCTGCTCGACGGTGGCCGATTCGCGACCAGCGATCTGAACGACCTCTACCGGCGCGTGATCAACCGCAACAACCGCCTGAAGCGCCTGCTCGAGCTGAACGCTCCGGAGATCATCATCCGGAACGAGCGCCGCATGCTGCAAGAAGCGGTGGACGCGCTCTTCGACAACGGCCGTCGCGGCAAGACCATCACCGGTCCCAACAAGCGTCCGCTGAAGAGCCTCTCGGACATGCTGAAGGGCAAGCAGGGCCGGTTCCGCCAGAACCTGCTCGGCAAGCGCGTGGACTACTCGGGTCGCTCGGTCATCGTCGTCGGTCCGGCGCTCCGCCTGCACCAGTGCGGTCTGCCCAAGAAGATGGCACTCGAGCTCTTCAAGCCCTTCATCTACAACAAGTTGGAGGAGCGCGGCTTCGTCAACACCATCAAGAGCGCCAAGAAGATGGTGGAGAAGGAGCGTCCCGAGGTTTGGGACATCCTCGAGGAGGTCATCACCGAGCACCCGGTGATGCTGAACCGCGCGCCCACTCTGCACCGACTCGGCATCCAGGCCTTCGAGCCCGTGCTGATCGAGGGCAAGGCCATCCAGCTCCACCCACTGGTGTGCGCCGCCTTCAACGCGGACTTCGACGGCGACCAGATGGCGGTCCACGTGCCGCTCAGCATCGAAGCGCAGATGGAAGCCCGCGTGCTCATGATGAGCACCAACAACATCCTCTCGCCTGCCAACGGTCGGCCCATCATCAACCCGACCCAGGACATCGTGCTCGGGCTCTACTACGCGACGCGCATGCGCCGCTTCGCGCCCGGCTCGTTCCGCGAGGACGCCCTCACGTTCGACGAGAAGAAGGGCGAGCTCTCGGGTTACCTGCGCGGTGTGTTCTCGTCGCCTGCCGAGGTCCGCATGGCCTACGACAACGGCGTCGTCGACCTGCACGCGGGCATCAAGGTCCGCATCCAGGACAAGGACGAAGAGGGCAAGCCGCGCACGCGGCTCGTGGACAGCACCGTGGGTCGCGTGCTCATCAGCGAGATCCTGCCGCAGAGCATCCCCTTCGACTACGTCAACAAGGTGCTCAACAAGAAGGCGCTCTCGGCGCTCATCGACGTCTGCTACCGCAAGCACCGCAACAAGGAGACGGTGCTCTTGGCGGACCGCCTGCGCACGTTGGGTTTCAACTTCGCGACCCAAGGCGGCGTGTCGATCTGCATGGATGACATGATCATCCCGCCCAAGAAGAAGGTCCTGATCGACGAGGCCCAGGCCGAGCTCGAGAAGGTGGTCGACCAGTACCAGGAAGGCCTCATCACCGACGGTGAGCGCTACAACAAGGTCGTCGACATCTGGGCCGGCGTCGCCGACCGCGTCACCGAAGAGATGATGAACGTCATCGGTCGCGAGACCATGGTCGACCCCGAGACCGGCGAGAAGTCCGAGGAAGCCAGCTTCAACCCGGTCTACATCATGGCCGACTCCGGCGCGCGTGGTTCGACCCAGCAGATGCGCCAGCTCGCCGCCATGCGTGGCCTCATGGCCAAGCCCTCGGGCGAGATCATCGAGACGCCCATCACCGCCAACTTCCGCGAAGGCCTCTCGGTGCTCCAGTACTTCGTGAGCACCCACGGCGCGCGCAAAGGCTTGGCGGACACCGCACTCAAGACCGCTAACTCCGGCTACCTCACGCGCCGCCTGGTCGACGTGGCTCAGGACGCCGTCGTTGCCGAGTTCGATTGCGGCACCCTCGATGGGATCCGCGTCACCAAGCTCGAAGAAGCGGGCGAGGTCATCCAGCCGCTGGGCGACCGCATCTTGGGCCGCGTGGTGCTGGAAGACGTCGTCGACCCGCTCACCGGCGAGGTCCTGGTCGAGAGCAACACCGAGCTCGACGAAGCGCTGGTGCGCAAGATCGAGGACGCCGGCATCGAGGAGGTCGTCATCCGCTCGGTGCTCACCTGCCAGACGCGCCGCGGCGTGTGCGGCATGTGCTACGGCCGCGACCTCGCGCGTGGCTACCGCGTCAACATGGGCGAGGCCATCGGCATCATCGCGGCGCAGAGCATCGGCGAGCCGGGCACGCAGCTCACCATGCGTACCTTCCACATCGGTGGTGCGGCGGCCCGCGGCAAGATCGAGCAGAGCTCGCTCGAGACGCGCACCGAAGGCACCATCCGCCTGCGCAACGCGCAGCTCGCCAACAAGAAGGACGGCACCATCGCGGTCATGAACCGCCACGGTGAGCTAGTGATCATGGACGACACCGGCCGTGAGCGTGAGCACCACCGCCTCGTGTACGGCGCCATCCTCAAGTACAAGGAGGGCGATCGCGTCCCGGCCGGCACCATCGTGGCCGAGTGGGATCCCTTCGCGAGCCCGATCCTCACCGAGGTGGGTGGCATCGTGAAGTTCGGCGACCTGGTCGAAGGCGTCACCGTCATCGAGAAGGTCGACGAGGTCACGGGCCTCTCCCGCAAGATCGTGATCGAGAGCCGCGCCGCCGATCTGCGCCCGCGCATCACCATCGTCGACCCGGAGACGGGTGAGGCGATGAAGCTGCCGGGCACGGAGCTCGACGCCCGCTATCTCCTGCCCGTGGGCGCCAACATCGTGGCGCTCGAAGGCGAAGAGATCGCCCCCGGCGAAGCCATCGCCAAGATCCCGCGCGACACCACCAAGGTGCAGGACATCACCGGTGGCCTCCCGCGCGTGGCCGAGCTGTTCGAGGCCCGCAAGCCCAAGGATCACGCCATCATCAGCGAGATCGACGGCGAGGTTTCGTTCGGCAAGGACACCAAGGGTAAGCGCAAGATCATGATCACGCCGTTCGCGGCCGACGGCGCTCCCTTGCCCGATCAGGCGCGCGAGTACCTGATCCCGAAGGGCAAGCACATCCAGGTGCAGCCGGGCGACCACGTGCGCGCCGGCGACCCACTCCAGGACGGCCCCGCCAACCCACACGACATCTTGAAGGTGAAGGGCGAAAAAGAGCTCGCGGCTTGGCTCGTCAACGAAATCCAGCAGGTTTACCGCCTGCAGGGCGTCGGTATCAACGACAAGCACATCGAGGTCATCGTGCGCCAGATGCTCCGCCGCGTCCGCATCAAGGAGGTCGGTGACACCAACTTCCTGGTGGACGAGCAGGTGGAGAAGTACATCTTCGAGCGCGAGAACACTCGGGTGATGGAGCGCGGCGGTCAGCCCGCCGTCGCGGAGCCCATGTTGCTCGGCATCACCAAGGCGTCGCTCTCCACCGAGAGCTTCATCAGCGCCTCGTCGTTCCAGGAGACCACCAAGGTGCTCACCGAGGCGGCCATCTGCGGAAAGACCGACGACCTCCGCGGCATCAAGGAGAACGTCATCATGGGTCGTCTCATCCCGGCCGGCACGGGCCTGCCGCCCTACAAGCGGCTCAACGTGCTCGTCGACGAGAGCGGCGAGAAGTACGCGCCGATCGCCATCCAGCGCGCGACTCCCGCCGAAATCGCCGCGGCCGTCGGCGAAGACTGAGCGAGCGCTCGGCTCTCGAAACGCGAACGAGGCGTTCGACCCTCCGGTCGGACGCCTCGTTTTGCTTGGCTGGGTCCTCGCCCTGATCGGCGAGCGGCGGACCGAAGCGATGAGCCGGTCCCGCGCCGAGCATTCGCTCGACGATCGCGGCGTCCTCACGACGGCACAGAAGGCAGCCGTCGTCTCGGCTGCCGAGCTCGACGGCGTCCCGGAAGACGCCGTCTCTCTCCGAAGCTGGCTCGCTGCCGCCCGGCTCGTGCTCGCGTTTCAGCCCGAGCGAAGCGCCCGCTCAATCCGTCGCCGAGTCGCTGCTCGAGTCGGTGCTCGCGTCGCCGCCGCCGTCGCTGCCGCCACCGTCGGGCGGGTTGTCGAGGGCTGCGCAGAAGTCCGTAGTCTCGCAAGCGACTCCGCAATACGCGCACGAACCGCACTTCTCCATGGCGAGGTACTTCGCCTTCCCTGCCGAGTTCGCGGCGATGCACTGGTGGATGGCGAGGGCACAATCCACGGTGAACTCGCCGCAGGCGGGATCCGCCACCACGCAGTCCCAAATCGCCGAGCAGTCGGTGTCGTCGGTGCACGCGACGATCTCGGCGTCGCAAGCACAGTCGAGGTGCTGGTCGTCTTGACACGTGTTGCACTCGGCTTCGCCCGCGGTCGTGGGCGCTGCTGGACAGCCCCCAGCGCTGCCGCCCGAGCCGCTCGCTCCGCCCGTGCCACCGCCGCCGGTGGCGCCACCGCCATCGGAACCGCCCGAGCCTCCAGAGCCGCTCGTGCCTCCGGTGTTGTTGTTCCCACCACCGCTGTCGTCACTGCCGCATGCAGTCGCGAATACCGCGCCCGCTGCCAGCACCACTCCGAGACCGAGATACCGAACCCATGTCGTTCGCATGGGTTCAGCCTACACGAAGCGGGAGGCTTTGAAACGTGGGTTGAATCCGTGAGTCGCCTGTGAGGGGGGAAGCGTGTGCGCAAGGGATGAACCAAACGTGACGCACAGGAATCTTGGTGGCTCTCTGTCGATGTCTGCCAGGTTCATCGCAGCTTGCGATGGCAACGACGGAGCGGAAGCGCTGGCGCGAGCAGCGTCACCCGCGACCGATGACACGAACTTCAGCATCTCGTCGGTCCCCAGGGGCACTGGGCCATTCCACCCGTCCGTCTGCGAAACTTCGATCCCCGCTCCAGACGCTCTCGGTCTCGGGTGAGGTTCTCACTGCGCACTTGCCGTGGCCTCCATCGCATGGACGCCGACGGAGAGAACGAGCATGTCGCCGCTCACGAGCACGAAGAGCTGGAACGCCGTGTAGACATCGACGATTCTCGTGCGCGAGCGTCTCCAACCGCGCCGACGCCCGCGGCTACGTCGCAACGAGCGAATGCCTTTGGGCGGCGAGTGGTCAGCGGCAGCGCAGCGCAGCCGACCACTGGAGCGCAGCCGACCACTGGAGGCCGCGGACAGCCGCGGCGCCACGCACACGTGCCTCCACCCTCGCGACCTTCCTCGTATTCAAGGCGGTGCGTGCTCAGTATTAGCTAATAATATCGTATGGTTATCACTGGAAGGAAAAATAGTGGTTGCGAGTGCGTACATGTGGGTGCTAGTTACACACGCACATACCGAATCGCACCAAGTGGGCAACTTCTCGGGGAACGCGGTCCCCGGCCCACGCGAGTCGGCGGGATGGTCCCACTTCGAAAAGGAACGACACCATGCGCCTCGCCAAGCTCTCGGGTCTCATCGCTCCCTGCTTCTTGTCGCTCGCTGCCGCTTGCGCGGTGGATGCTTCGGAACCGGGTGGTGGCAGCGGTTCGCAAACCATCGCGGACGAAGATCTGGTGAAGCCCGAAGAGGGCAAGGCCGACTCGAGCGTGCAGGCCGTGGTGGTCGACTTCGAGTGGGATGGAGAGGCGACCGTCGACTCCGCCTGGAACATCGAGAGCACCATCGAGAACCAGCTCCTCTACACCATCGGTCACCTGAACGCGGACAACAGCGTCGGTCGTCTCGACAAGCTCGAGCTCACCAACGTGAAGACCACCGACGCCGCGGGTGGCAAGAAGATCACCTACCACGCCAAGATGCCGGTCGCGTGGGGCAAGAAGAACAACGTCCCGACCAAGTACGAGCTCCGCATTCCGCGCGACGCGAGCTACAACGGGTACGAGAAGTTCACCGAGAAGTACAAGGCGAGCTGCGTGGACTGGGGCGCGCACGACGTCGACTCCGGCAGCATGTGGTACTACTACCGGCCGTTCGACTCCGATTGCCGCCTCGACGCTGCGGACATCTACACCGCGAGCGCGACCGTGAAGGTGAGCAGCGTCAACACCACCGGTAAGTATCCCGAGTACAACAAGGTCTGGGAAGACAACCTGTTCAAGACCGTGGCGATCTTCGGCAAGTACGAGGACGGCGCCACTGCCAGCTCGGACGCCGGCATTTCGGCCTACAACGAGTTCGTCGCGTCCGTGAAGGCGAAGTTCGGCGCCCAGCTCACCACCGTTCCGGCGACCGTGCCGGTGAATCCCGGCGTCGCAACCCCCGACATCGAGTTCCGCGCCACCCTGCCCGATGGCAAGAAGGTGGAGATCTACGCGCTCCTCGTCGACAACGTGAGGACGGCGGGCCCGGTGTTCGACGACCGCTACGAGGCGCTGTCCACCACCGCCGACTTCGTCGTCTACAACGGTCACGCCGGCCTCGGCGCCAACATCCGCGCCCTCGCGCAGAAGGGCAAGTGGGCCAAGGGGCAGTACGCCATCTTCTTCGAGAACGGCTGCGACAGCTACGCGTACGTCGATTCGGAGCTCTGGCAGGATCACGCGGCCATCAACCCGGATGATCCGACGGGCACCAAGTACCTCGACATGATCATCAACGCGATGCCGGCGTACTTCCGCTCGGACTCCGAAGCGACGATGGCCTTCGTCAACGGCCTCCTCGCCTACGCCGAGCCCAAGACCTACGAGCAGATCTTCAAGGACGTCGATCCCTCTCAGGTCATCCTCGTGACCGGCGAGCAGGACAACGTGTTCGTTCCCGGCGGCGGTGGCGGAGGCACTCCCGTGCCGTGGACCGGCATGAGCGAAGGGGGCAGCGTCGCGAAGTCCAAGGAAGTGCGCTTCGAAACGCCGGTCTTGGCCAAGGGTAGCTACCGCTTCGACATGACCGGAACCGGCGACGCCGACCTGTACGTGCGCGTCGGCTCGGCCCCGACCACGAAGCTCTACGATTGCCGTCCCTACAAGGCCGGCTCCAAGGAGAGCTGCAGCCTGAGCCTGAACACCGACTCTGCGGTGCACGTGATGGTGCGAGGCTGGGCCGCGAGCTCGACCTTCAAGCTGGTCGGCAAAGGGCAGTGACGCGCTCCGCCCGGTGCGCGCGTACCAGCGTGGTGCGCGCGCCTGGAGCGCGAGCCCGAAGAGTGCGCGCTCGCTCGACCACGACCGCGTCGCGCGCGCGTCTAGAAGACTAGAAAACGAGATCGACGGGGCCAGCCCGCGGCCGGCCCCGTCGCCGTTTTTGTCGAACCGTGGCCGATGGCGAAGACCGCAGCGAGAAGCTGTCAGCGCGTCCCGGGGGGTGGAGCCTGCATGTTGCGTTCGGCCTCGAACTTCTCCCAAGCGAGGTAGGCGCCGTAGCCCAACACCAGGAGCGCTGCGAGGAAACCCACGAAAACCAGAGGTCCACGGCGGTGAGTCCCGAACTTCGACGTGTCGGGGATCGAGTGGAACTCCCGCGGAGAGGGCAGCTCCTCCGCGGCGATGATCACGGGTCGCGACGGGGCTGCGACCTTCAACGCCGGCTTCGGTACGGACTCCGCCTCCACGGGTGGCGCCTTGGGGATTGGAGGAAGCGGCGCGTCGGCTTGGGGCGGTGGTGGGCGATCCGACTGGGGCGGTTTCGGCAGCGGAGGCAGCGGTCCCGTCTGTCGGATGGAGACCGGCACCGGAATGTCCGGCAGATTCTTGGGCGGCTTCTTCAGCGTAGGCGCGTCGGAGAAAGCAGGGGAGTCAGCGCTGACCTCGACGGGTTCGGTCGGCGGGTTCGGCGATGTCTCGCCGATCAACGCGTCCACGTCGTCGGTCGAAGCTCGCGAGTCTGTAAGTCCCGGCAGCGACGACGGCGTCTTCAGCTCCAGCGCCGCGTACATGCTGCTGCTCGATTGCTCGATGGCGTTCTCGAACTCTTCGTTGAGCTGCTTGCGCTGCTCCGCGGCCTCGAGGGCACGCTGAATCGTGCGTTTCCGTTTTGCGAAGCGTTCGGAGAGCTTCGCGTTCACGTATGCCGCGACGTCGGCCTGCGTGGTCGGCCCGCAACACTTGGCGAGGGCGGACTCCACTGCGCGCTGCATTTCGTCGGCCGTCGCGTAGCGTCCACCCGGCGTATAGGACAGCGCGGTGTAGGCGATTTCTGCCACTTCCGGCGGGATCCCGGGGACCGGGTCCGGAGGCAGCCCCTGCACGACTCGGTGGAGCGTCGCGATCTGGTTGTCGGCTTCGTACGGCGTGCGGCCCGCGAGCAGGTGATAGAGCATGATCCCGCAGGACCAAACGTCTGCGCGGCGGTCGACGGCCTTCCCGAGCGCCTGCTCCGGCGCCATGTAGGCGACCTTGCCCTTGATGACTCCGGCGGCGGTCTCGTCCGAGACGCGCTCGACGGCCTTCGCGACGCCGAAGTCGATGAGCTTCACCTCTCCGCTGACGCTCACCAAGATGTTGGAGGGGGACACGTCGCGATGGACCACGTTCAGCGGTTCACCGCGGTCGTTCTTCAGCTCGTGGGCCGCGTGCAGCCCGGCGCAGCTGTCGGCCACGAGCCGGAGCACGATGTTCAACGGCATCTTCTCGCCCTTGCCGTGGACCGCGCGGCGCAACGTGGCGGCGGACTCGCCGTCGACCCACTCGAGGACCAGGAACATGATGCTGCCCTGGTGTCCGAGGTCGAGGATCTGAGCGACGTTCGGGTGGCGAATGCGCGCGATGATGTGCGCCTCGTCGAGGAACATCTTCTCGAGCTTCTCGTCGTAGGCCTGGCCCGCGATCATCGTCTTGATGGCGACGAGGCGCTCGAAGCCGAGCTTGCCCTGGAGCCGCGCGACCCACACCTGAGCCATGCCGCCTTGGGCGACAGGGCAGAGGAGCTCGTACCGGTCCAGGAGCTGACCTGGAACGAGCGCGGGCGGCGGAGGGGTGGAGCCCATGCGAGATCCGCGTTTTCGGCTGTCTCGGTCCGCTTTTCAAGTCGGAGATGGAAGATTGGCCCGACCATCCCGCGTCTCGGGGGTGCAGAACTCGCGGAGTCCGGGCTTCTCCGGGGAACGAGAGCGGCGTTCTCGGCCGGTGCTCGTCCGGTGTAGTCTGGGCCGACATGGCGACGAACCCCATCCTCGGGCTCGACGTGTACATCGCGCTGGCCGCCGTGGGCTGGGCGGACGGAGAGCTCACCCGGCAGGCAGCGGATGCCATCTTGCGCATGGCAGCCGAAGAGGGACTCGACATCGAATCACTACAGAAGCTCGAAGAAGCGGTGAGAAACCGCGTCGACGTCGGCGTGGTCGATCGAATGAAGATGTCGAAATCCGATCGGCTGTTCGTGTACGCAGTCGCGTCCTGGATCGCGACGCTCGACGGCGAGGCTTCGGTCAGGACCCAGGAGGCGCTCGATCAGTTGGCGGTGGGGCTCGGTGTCCCACCCGCTCCGCGCCAGCGCGCCGACGAGGTCGTGCGCGAGATCGCCGGCGAAGAGTCGCGCCCCGAGCGCTTCGAGCTTCGGGTGCTGAGGCGCACCCTCGACGAACGTCTCGAGGCGGCCCGAGCGGCGCGCTTGGCTCAACACGACGAAGGCGGCTGACTGCTCTGAGCCGGGCCGCTCAGCCGCCCTTGGCCTGGGCGTGACGCACCGTCACGAGGAGTGAGCCGATTCGGCGACGACTGGTCTCGAGGACCTCGAAGCGCACCTCACCGACCTCGACGCGATCCCCGACCTTGGGCTGACGACCGAGCTCGGAGAGCACCACGCCTCCGATGGTGTCTTCGTCGCGCTCGCTGAACTCGACGTTCAGAGCGTCTTCGAGGTCCACCACCAGCATGCTGCCCGACACGCGGTAGACGTTCTCCTGCTCTTTGACGATGTCCGGCTTTTCTTGATCGAATTCGTCCTGGATCTGTCCGACGATTTCTTCGATTACGTCCTCCAACGTCACGATCCCGCTGACGCCACCGTATTCGTCGACTACCGCCACCAGGTGCTCACGCTCCTTGCGCATGCGGCGTAGCAAGCGATCGAGGGTCAGCGTCTCCGGAACGAAGTGGATCTCGCGCTTCACCGCTTCGAGCGATTCGGGGAGCTCGGTGCTCCTGAAGAGATCCTTGATGTGGACGATACCGACGGCCTGATCGAGGTCCTCGCGGCACAGCGGGAACCGCGTGAACTCGGTCTGACGCGCAATCTCCAGGTTCCGCTCCAAGGAGCGGTGCAGTGACAGGTAGGTCACGTCGGCCCGAGGCACCATGACTTGTCGCGCCGTGCGGTGAGACAGCTCGAACACGTTGTCCAAGAGCTCGCGCTTCTGCTTCGACAGTCGCCCCGAGTGTCCCGAGGAAAGCAGGAGGCGAAGCTCCTCTTCACTGTGATCGGAGTGGCCGGCTCCGGTCGAATCGATGCCCACCAGGCGGAGCACCGCGTTCGTGGCGTGGTTCAAGAGCCACGTGAGGGGGAAGGTGAGCTTGTGGAACAGGTACATGGGTACCGATACCCACAGGCTCACCGATTCGGGGTTCTTGATACCGAGCCACTTCGGGGCCTGCTCGCCGAGCACGATGTGGAGCACCGTGATGGTGAAGAACGCCACGGTTATGCTCGCCGAGTGCAACATCCGAGGACTCGCTCCCGGGATGTGCTCGAACACCGGCCGCAGAATCCAGGCGAATGCGGGCTCGCCGATCCAGCCCAGCGCCAACGAAGCGAGGGTGATGCCGAGCTGGGCCGCAGACAGGTACGAGTCGAGGCTGCCCAGGACGCGCTCGGCCATACGAGCCCGCCACTCGCCCTTCTCCGCTCGGGGCTGGATCTGGGTGGGCCGCACCTTCACGAGCGCGAACTCGGCGGCCACGAAGAAGCCATTGGCCGCGATGAGGAGCAG
Organism: Polyangiaceae bacterium; assembly: GCA_046351435.1. GTDB lineage: Bacteria > Myxococcota_A > Polyangia > Polyangiales > Polyangiaceae > JADJKB01. The sequence continues at coordinate 23,503 of JAXLYN010000037.1, read as the reverse complement.
GCCCACGGCGAGCCCCATCCAGGGGTCGAGCGCCGGCGTCGGCTCCGCGAGGCCCGCTTCAGCCGGCAGGTTCACGTCCGAACCTCACGCGTCGCTTGGTCCCCCACTCTCGTCAGCCTCTTCCGAATCATCGCGCTCCCGTGAGGCGAGCGCGCTCTTCGGCCCCGCCGCCGACGGTCGTTGTCTCGTCGCTCTGCTTCACGATCGCGTGGCGCGAGCTATAGCGCAGCGGCCCTCCGCGGAACAACGCAGGGATTTTTCCGTGGTTTTTGCCCGATGTTCGTGCGCGCGGCGCTCCGCGTCATGCGCCGAAATCTTGGCCCGAGCGCGCAATTGTCGATACGCGGATCGTGGGAGGTACGCATGCTCGGAGCTCTGGGGCTCGACGCCGCCTTCGTCGGAATCATGCTCTTGGAGGCGGGGTTCGTGGTGTGGTTGATGGGGCGCTCCCGGCGCGAGCGCGACGGCGGCTTGGTAGACGACGCCGTCCGGCTGGGGTTGCGCGCGAGTCGGCGCCGCGCCTGATCCGCCGGTTTCCCTCGCCGCGCGGTTCGGAAGCTGAGGTAGCCTAGCCGCCGCATGCCCACCGACTTTCGGTCGGACATCCTCGAGACCCTGGAGGCCCTGCGGGGCACCGTGGTCGACGTCGCCAAGCGTCGTGGAGACCCGACCTGGAGAGAGACCCTGCTTTCGGCCCTCCACACCGGGCCCATCGCCTTGACCAAGACGCTCCCGTGGCTCGTGCGCGCGAGAGAAGGGCGCGACGAGTCCCTCGTGCGGATGCTCGGCGAGAACGCTCGGGTCGACCCCGACGGACTCGCGATCGAAATGGACGACGAGCAGCTGACCTGGGCGGAGCTCGACGAGGAGGCGGGGCGGATCGCCAGTGTGTTGTCGAGCGAGGGCGTTCGCGCCGGCGACGTCGTCGTGCTCATGGGCGAAAACTCGCCGCGATTTCTCAGCGCGCTCTTCGGCATCTCGCGCCTCGGAGCCACGGCGTCTCTCATCAACTTCCATCTCGACGGCGTGCCGCTCGGGCACGCCATGCGGTCGTCGAACGCGCGAGTTGGCCTCGTGCAGCAGAGCTTCGTCGAGCGCGTGACGGAGCTAGGCGACACGGGCCTCGAGAAGATCATCGGCTTCGATCGCGGCGAGCTCGAGGAACGGGCGGCCCGCGCCCACGACTCGCGCGCCCGCGCCCGGCTCGATGCCGCGAGTGACTTCGTCTACATCTTCACTTCCGGGACGACGGGGCTGCCGAAGCCGTGCCGGGTGACCCACGCGCGCTCGGTGCTGGCCGGCGCTGCCTTCGGGCAGCTCTTGTTCGAGTTCCGACCGGGGGACAAGCTCTACTGCGTACTCCCGCTCTACCACTCGAGCGCACTGCTCATCGGAACGGGCGCTTGCGTCATGACGCGCACGCCGCTCGCGCTCCGCAGGAGCTTCAGCGCCCGCGCATTCTGGCCCGACGTCCAGCGCTATCGAGCCACGGCCATGCTCTACATCGGCGAGCTCTGTCGCTATCTCGTGAACAGCGACCCCTCCGAGCTCGAGCGCGAAAACCCGCTCCGCGTCGCGGTCGGCAACGGCATGCGCTCGGACGTGTGGGAGGAGTTCGCTCGCCGGTTCCAGGTGGCTTCGATTCGAGAGTTCTACAGCGCGACCGAAGCGCCCGGCCTCATCGCCAACTTGACCGGCAAGGTGGGTTCCATCGGCCACGTTCCGTTCCGTCGCCTCGGCGCGCTGCGCCTCGCCCGCTACGACGTGGAGCGCGACGAGCTCGTACGGGATGCCGAAGGGCACTGCGTCCTTTGTGGGCCCGGTGAAGTCGGCGAGCTGCTCATCCGCCTGAAGGACACGCCCCGCACCGCGCTCGGCGAATTCCGCGGGTACACCGACACCGCGGCCACCGAGAAGAAGCAGCTCCGAGACGTGTTCAAGCCGGGCGATCGCTATTTCCGTTCCGGCGATCTGATGCGCTTCGACGAGAACGACTACTTCTACTTCGTGGATCGGATCGGCGACACCTACCGTTGGAAGGGCGAGAACGTCTCGACGGCCGAGGTCGCCGAAGTGATCAGCGTCGCCAAGGGTGTGCGCTCGGCCACCGTCTCGAGCGTGCCCGTGCCGGGCGCCGAAGGTCAGGCGGGCCTCGCGGCCCTGGAGATCGACGGCGAATTCGACCCTGCCAGCTTCTGGCAGGCCGCTCAGGGCCTGCCTGGCTATGCGCAACCGCGCTTCGTCCGAGTGCTGCCACGCCTCTCCACCACGGGCACCTTCAAGATCCAGAAGATGGAGCTCAGGACCGGTGGCGTGGATCCGAATCGAGTGGACGATCCGCTCTTCGTCCGGGTCGACGACGGCTACGTGCGACTGACTCCGGACCTCTGGACCGACATCGTCGAAGGGCGATTCAGACTTTGAACGACGTCACGGCACGACAGCGCACGGTCGTGGGAGCAGCTCTCGTGGCCCTTGCGCTCGGGTTCCTCGGTCTCGAACGCTTGAGTCATGGGCCGCGACCCAAGGTCGGCGTCAGGCCGGGCGCGGCGGCTCCATCGATCCGCCTCGGGCCGCTCGCCGCCGAACGCGAGCTCGTCGAACTCGATGTGCCCGGCGCGGGGCGCGCGTTCGTGAGATTGCCGCTCGGTGCCACCGAGCCGCGCCCGCTCGTCATCGCGCTCCACGGCGCGGAGGATCACCCCGAGCCCACCTGCAAGACGTGGGGCCGGATCGCGGGCCCGCGCCCCTTCATCTTGTGTCCGCGCGGCGAGCCGAGCGCGAGTGGTCGCTACGGATGGAGCTCCCCGGCTGCCGTCGAACGCGAGCTCCGCGCAGCGCTGCGCGCGTTGAAACAACGCTACGGTGCCCACGTCTCGCCGGGCTCGGTCGTCCTGGCTGCGTTCTCGGCCGGCGTGCGCCCCGCGCTGGAGATCGCGCGCCAAGAGGCGACCTTCTTTCAGCGACTCGTGCTGGTGTCGCCGGAGTCCGAGAGCTGGTCGGCGGGACGCGCAGGCGCCTACGCCAAGTCGGGTGGGCAGAAGGTCGTGTTCGCGGTCTCCGAGGCCGCGAGCCGGCGAGCCAGCGACGCCTATCTGGTATTCGCCCGCGGCGCCGGTCTCGGAACGAAGATGGTGGACGTGGGTGAACGCGGCGTCGTCTTCGACGAGGCCGTGGAGCGCGCGATCGCGCCGGAGTTTGCATGGCTCGTGGCCGACGATCCTCGCTACGCGCCGTGAGTGCTCCTGGGCGAGGTGGATTCCGAGCTCTCCGGTGGTAGAATGGCGGGATGCTCGCGCGCCTGTCCGTCTCTGCCCTCGCTGCGCTCGCGCTCTTCGGCTGCGACATCTTGAAGCCGCCGCCGCCCAAGCCGTTCGAAGCGCGCATCAAGGTTTTCGGCGATCCCAGTCAACCGCTGAAGGGCGCCGAGGTTTGGTACAAGCAGAAGAAGATTGGCGTCACCGACGACGCCGGCGTGGTGAACTTCCGACTGAAGGGCGCCGAGGGTGAGGTCTACGATCTCACGCTCAAGTGTCCGACGGGCTATCAGAGTCCGGCGAAGCCCGTGGCGGTCACGCTGCGCAAGTCCGCCGATCCCAACCAGCGCCCGGAATACCAAGTCGATTGCCCGAAGTCGGCGCGCTCGGTCGTCGTTGCAGTACGAGCGGATTCCGGCCCCAACTTGCCAGTGATGTATCTCGGAAAAGAAGTCGCTCGCACGGATGTCTCCGGCGCCGCCCACGTGTTCCTCGAGCTGCCTCCGAACCAGATGTTCCAGCTCTCGCTGTCCACTGATGGCGACGCCAACAAGAACCTCCGACCGCAAAATCCTGCGGCGACGTTCGAGGTGAAGCAGCACGACGACGTCTTCGTGTTCGATCAGAAGTTCAAGCTCGAGAAGAAGGTCGTGCGGAGCGGCGGGCGCACGAAGCCCTCGGGCCCCACGCCGCTCTGAGGTGGCCCCGACGGAACTTTTCGAAGCCGTCGGACGACCCCGCAAGCCGGCTGGAATTTTTCGGGCTGGGCGGCAAAAAGTTCAAAAAAATCGCATGCTTCCGGTCGATTTCTTGTTGCCGCTCGGGAAGCCCTCCTGCTACCTTCCGTAAGAGAAAGCAAGAGTGTCGGGCGAAACAAAGACGGCACTCGGCGGGCACCCGATGAACCCCACCTCCCCGACCCCCCGGCGCACCTCCCGAGCCTTCGGGCGGGACCGCAGGGGAGCCATCATGACGGAGTACGTCGTGCTCCTCGGGACGGTGTGCATCGGGTTCGCGGCGGCCATCCTGGGGCTCGGTCCGAGCCTCGTGGCCAACTACGAACGCTCGCAAGCGATCATCCTCTCCCCCTTCCCCTGAACGATAACGAAGCCAGACTCGGCGACCTGAGACCCCAAAACGAGGACACACGACAATGGAAAAGATTCGGGCACTCATTCAAGACAAGCGCGGCGCCAACATGGTCGAGTACATCATCGTCGTCGCCGTCATCGCCCTCATCGCCATCGCAGCGTTCCGGACCTTCGGTCAGAACCTCAACAACAAGACCAACCAGAAGGCTGCCGAGATCAACGGGCTCTGATCGGGTCGCCGCAGGCGCGCCGGGTCACTCGGCTCGGCGCGCCGGTCTGGACCTCGGGAATGTTCGGCGAGCAATATTTCCTTCTTGCCGCGATTCTCGTGACCGGATTGGCGGCCTGGTTCGATTGGCGGACTGGCGAAATCCCCAACTGGTTGACCCTGGGACCGCTGGCCATCGCCCCCCTCGCACACGCGGGGTTCAGCCTGAAGGCAGGCTGGGGCGAAGCGGGGCAAGGGTTCGCATTTTCGATCCTCGGGATCATCACCTGCGGATTGATACCCATCTTTTTGTATCGAGCTGGAGCGATTGGAGGAGGTGACGTCAAGCTACTCGGGGCCGTCGGAGCGCTGCTCCGACCGATGACCGGCATCGAGACGGAGATGTACTCCTTCATCGTTGCCGCTCTCTACGCCCCGGTGCGGTTGGCATACGAAGGCAAGCTGCTCCGAACCCTCGGCAATAGCCTGCTTCTCGTGCGCAACGTGTTCGTTCCGAAGGACAAGCGCAAGGAGCTCACGACGGAGATGATGTCGGAGCTCCGATTCGGGCCCTCGATTTTCGTCGCTACGTTGATCGCGCTGCTCCTTCACTGGCGAGGTTGACATCACCCGACCCCCAATCCCGGAAGACCAAGGAGAACAGACGTGAGCCGTCCCAACCCTCGAGATCGAAGCGGCCTCAGGAAAGACAAGCGGGGCGCCGTCTACGTCGAGTTCTTGGGCGCGTTCTTCCCGATCTTCTTCGGCTTCTGGTGCCTGATGCAGTCGGTGGGCGTTTATTCCGGCAAGCTCGTCACCATGAACGCGGCGTATCTCGGTGCGCGCGCGGCGGCGGTCGTCATCCCGGACGACCCCAAGAACTACGACAGCAAACCCGGCATCGTGACCGGCAAGCGCAAGGACGCCATCGTGCGCGCGGTGCAGATGGGTCTCGGCGGCAATCGCAGCCTGTGGTGGCCGCTCGCCCAGGTGACCATCCGTGGCGGGGATGGCAAAGAGAAGACGAACTTCAGTCGCGACGAGGTCGTCATCGTGCGCGTTCAAGTTCCCTACCGCTGCCGCTTGCCAGTGGCAGACAAGGTGATTTGCGGTTTCGCAGGTCTCACCACGATCAACGCGGAGGCGCGCATGATCGTCCACGGAGCGGAATATGAATATCCTTGACCGCTTCCTCACGTGGGCTGCCGGCCCTCGCGCCAAGGTGCGATGCGGCGAAGACACGGGCGACCTTCGGAGCGATCAGAGCGGCGCCATCATGATCGCCGGCGTGTTCATGGCCGCGCTCCTCTCCGCCGGCGTTTTCTATTTGATCGGCATGGGTAACGCCATCGTCTACCGCGAGCGCTTGCAGGATGCCGCCGACGCCGTCGCTTACACCTCGGCCGGCGTGCACGCGCGCGGCATGAACATCATCGTGCTCATCAATCTGATCATGGCTGCGCTGCTCGCGGTCCTGATCATGATGCGCATGTTGATCCTGATGCTCGGTATCACCATCGTGGCCTGCGGCATCTGCATGGCAGCCACCATCTTCTGCCCGCTCTCCCCCATCTGCGCGTCGGCCATGCCCACGCTGGTGAAGATGGAACAGGGCCTGATCAAGGGTGCGGACAAGTACGAGAAGATCCTCGACAAGCTCCTGCCGGCGCTCAGCATCTTCGAGAAGGTCGTGGCGTGGACCACTCCGTACGTGGGTGCATACAAAGGCAACAAGGTTTCGGGTCAATACAAGCCGCTGATCACCACCGGCATGGCCATCAGCCCGTCGATGGTGCCGCTGGTTCCCGACGGGAAGAAGCAGGGTCTGCCCGTCGAAGAAATGGAGTGGGACAAGTTCTGCAAGAAGAGCGCCGAGCTCGCCGTGGAAAATGGGCTGTCTTGGATCAACCTGGGTCCGGTCACGCAGGTGTTGAAGTGGGCGGCTGGCGCCATCGCCGGCACGTTCAGCGGCTACTTCTGCGGCGGCAGCGGGGCCAGCAACATCCAAGAAGTGATGGACAACAAGATCAAGGAGCAGGTGACCGACGGCTGCAAGAAGCAGAAGGACGACTGCGCCGACAAGGTGAAGAGCGGTAACAGCTACCCGACGTGCACCGGCAACGTCGAGCAGGACAAGAACAGCAACTGCATGTCCAAGTACTGCACGGACTTGGGCGGCGGGCTCGCCGAGTTCAACACCGCGAACTGCAAGAAGGACGGAAACCAGGCCGCCAAGGACAAGATGGACCAGACGGGCTTCGACCCGAAGGGCGGCGGCATCTCCAACACCAAGAACAAGACGCCCAAGGAGATCTGGTCGGGCGCCGAGCACGGGTCGATCTGGTTCCAGGTCTTCGGCTTCACGGGCGGCGACGAGAAGTGGCCGCGCAAGCTCGACAAGGGCCTGGCCATCGCCACCAAGACCGGTCAGATGCCCAAGGTCAACGCCAGCTGGGGCAACTGGCGCTTCGGCCAAGCCGAATTCTACTTCGACGACAAGGGGAAGTGGAAGGACCTCAAAGAAGACTGCATGTGGAAGATGTACTGGCGCGCGCGCCTACGGCGCTTCGCGGTCACCGGCATCAACATCGGTCAGCTGGGTCTCGGCAAGCTCTTCGACGTGATCAAGAAGTACACCGGAGACAAGTGGCTCGATGGCGCCGTGAACGGCGGCACCAGCATCATCCTCGGTGGTCTGGGCAAGGGCCTCTACGACAAGCTGTCCGACGAGCTGAAAGACGCGGTCACGGGTGCGCTCGGCAAAGGTGTCGACTCCGCCATCGACAGTTGGGTCATGCCATCCTGGGAGGTCATCCATTGAACTCTCGAGCGCTGCTTCAGCGGGTCCGGGCGCGCCGCCGCCGGCGCGGCGCCGCCATGACCGAGTCGGCCATCATCGCCGCGTTCATGGTGATCCAATTCGCCTGCATCTGGGCCGCCGTGACCTATCAGAAGGCGAAGATCGGCGTGATGGATGACGCCCGCGTGGCGGCGTGGGCCGCCGCGCTCAATGCCTGCGACGGCGGTGGCAGCATGGCCACCGACATCGGTCAGCAGGTCGGCGACTCCGGGGCCGGTGGCGTACCGGACATCTCGGAAGCACAGAACCAGGCAGGCTCGCAGTTCGGCACCGGGAACGGGGCGTTCAACGACTCCGGCTATCACACGACGACCAAGCAGCGTCAGGCGAAGTTCCCGAACCTGATCGGCGGATCGACCTACACGATGTACGGCAAGATGCACATGCGGTGCAACGAGCCGAAGAAGAACGACGACGGGAAGAAGTACTTCTTGATTGCCCTCGGCGCGGGGGCCATCGGAGCACTTCTTCTGAGTCTGCTCTGACGAGAGGGACTGAGATGGCGTCGTACCAAGAAAGAAGAGTTGGGCGGTCCTGGTGGGATTTCCCCCGTCGCCTCTTCGCTGCTGCTTTCAACCAGCGCGTCCGCGGCGTGCTCCGCGTCGGTGCATACCTCTTCGTCATCTCGCTGGTGGGAGCCGGCCTCGCTGCACGCTCGGCGTGGGGCAGTGCGTCGGAGCAGGCGCTCGTGACCGGGCGGCAGCTCGTCAAGCTCGGCGAGTTCACCAAGGACTCGGAACGCCTGATGTTGAATGGGCAAGCGCTCAACATGGCTTCGGCCACCACCGACCTGTCGGTAGCGCAGGTGCTCGACCGCTTCGAAGCGATCTGCAAAGAAGAGGGCGCCATCCCGCGCGACATGCGCGAGGTGAAGACGCTGCTCGACGACCCGGCCCTCGCCAAGCAGGCCGAGCGCCTGAACTACGGCATCTTGCGCCAAACCTCGGCCGGTGACGGCGTGGTGGCGTGTACCGTGAAAGACGCCAGCAACAAGCGACGTTTCTGGGAAGGCATGTCGGCGTTCGCCGACAGCTGGGACCTGTCCGAGATCGGCCATCTCCGTTACGCGTATGCGCGCCGCCTGGAGAGCGGCCGGACCCACGTGCTCACCGCTTGGACCGACGGCTCGTTCAAGCTCAATGCGATGTTCCCTCCGACCGACGGCGTGGATGCTCCCGGTGCGGACTCGCCCAACGTGCCCCGCCCGCCGAGCTCCGTGCGCTACCTGTCGGCGGCCGCGGATGGGCGCCCCCACAGCATCCGGGTCTACGAGTCGACTGCGACCGCGAAGGACGTCCTGAGCGGCTACGAGACGCAGCTCACGGCATCGGGCTGGGAGCGCGTGTACATCGGCGAGGACGCTCCGCAGGCTCGCTACTTCAGCAAGGGCGGCCTCGACGTCGTGGTGATGGCCGAGCAGAGCGGGGATCGCGCCATCGTCTCCACGCTCGAAACCCGCGGGTTCTGACCACGCCTGGCCTGGCAAGGCGTCCAGTGGGCCGACTCGACAGGCGGATGAGTCCGACCTGCCGACCCCGTAGCGCGCCGTTGGTACCGCGCGGGCAAAGCCGCTGATTTCCCGGCGCTCGGCGTGGTAGACCTGTCGGCTGAAGGATTGCTGGAGCATTCCATCTCCGGCAGAAGAGGGCGATACTGAGGCCCCCCGCATGAACAAGAGAGCGTTACTCATCTCCCTCGTCGTGGGGGTGGTTGGGGTCCTGCTGCTGCTGATCTACCTGTCGCGCTTCGAGCAGGAGGCCTCCGGCGGTGAGCGTGTCCGCTTGCTCATGGCAGTCAAAGCCATGGAGCCCGGCGGCGCGATCCAGGAGGACGCCCTGGCCGTGCGCGAGGTTCCCTTGGCTTACGTGGAAGACCGTGCCGTGAAGGCCGTCGAGAAAGCCAAGGTGGTGGGCCTCAGGCTCGGGACGAAGGTGGAGGCCAACCAGACACTGATGTGGACGGACCTCGCCATCGCGGCCGACGAACGCCGGGATCTGTCTTCGTTGGTCCAGCCGGGAGCGCGCGCGGTCTCCATCCGCGCGGAGAGCGGTGACAAGAGCTTCTCGTTGATCCAGCCCGGCGACTACGTCGACGTCATCGCGAGCATGCCCGGCAGCGACGCCGAGAAACGGAACGCTGTCGTGCTGTTGCAGAAGGTCCTGGCCCTCGCGGTGGGCCTCGAGACGGCGCCCGAGAAGATCACGGATTCCAAGGACGAGCGCCGCGAGATGGTGCTGACGCTGAGCGTGAGCTTGCAGGAGGCTCAGCTCATGTCACTGGCACAGGAACGCGGCAAGCTGCTGGTCGCGCTCCGGAACCCGGACGACCAAACCATGTTGGAGGGCATTCCCGACATGCCGTCGTCCGCCCTCGAAGACAAAGTCATCCGCAAGACGATCCAAGGCGCGCGCAAGACCGGCCCTGTCGAGCTGAAGGGTGGAGAGAAGTGATGTTGAAGAAAGTCGTCGTTCTCTTGGCGGCAGCCGGCGCGCTGCTCTCGTTCCCGGCGCTGGCGCAGCAGGGCGAAGGTGGTGAGCCAGCCAGTGCTTCTCCCGACGCCGAGGGCCAAAACGAGCTCAACATCGTGGTGGGCGAAAACAAGACCCTCAACGCTGCCGGCGTGAAGAACTACTCCGAAGGCGTCAAAGGCATCGTCGACGTCAAGCTGACCACCGACAACAGCAAGTTCGTCATCGCGGGCAAACGACCCGGGACGACGACGTTGCTCTTGATCAACAAGGACGACTCTCAGGTCACCTGGGTCATCAACGTGTTCTCGCGCTCGCCCGAAGCGGTGCGTCGCGAGCTGTCGCAGTTGCTCGGCGAGATGCCCGGCGTTCGCGTGCGGCGCGTGGGCTCACGCTTCTTCATCGAGGGCGGCGTCGCCAACGAGGGGGACGTCAAGCGACTGGAGAAGATCGCCGCACTCTACCCGGGGCAGGTCGAGTCGCTGGTCGTCGCCGGCGGCGGCGGCGTCGCCGATCGCAAGGTCAACATCCGGTTGGACTTCTTCTTCATCCGCTACGACAAGACCTCGGGCTACGCCGTGGGCGTCGACTGGCCCACCCGCGTGGGTGGACCGGGCGTGATGGAGAGCACGTTCACCTACGACTTCTTGGCGGGCACCACCACCACGGCCGAAGCGTCGGTGGTGAATCAGCCGCTGCCGGCCCTCGACATCGCGTCGCGCCGCGGCTGGGCCAAGGTGCTCAAGCAGTCGACCGTGATCACGGTCAACGGCACCAAGGCGACGTGGGAATCCGGCGGCGAGCAGAACTTCCCGATTTCGTCCGGGCTCTCCGCGAACATCAAAGAGATCCAATTCGGCACCAAGGTCGAGGTGCTGCCCCGCCTCGACGAGCAGAGCGGCGAGTTGGAAGTGCAGGTGGACGCCGATGTATCCGATCTGACGCCACCCATCGAGTCGACGAACCTCCCGGGTCGCAACATCTCCAAGCTCAAGACGCTGGTCCGCCTCAAGCTCGGGCAGAGCTTGGTGCTGTCGGGGATCCGCACCACGAATCGCCGCCACGACATCCGGGGCTTGCCCATCCTCAGTGAGATCCCCGTCATCGGCGTGCTGTTCGGTTCCCACCGCGATCAGGCCGAAGATGTCGAGGGCGCGCTCTTCATCATTCCCACGGCGGTCGAGTCGGTCCCGAAGCCCGCGGTCGAGATCGTCAATGGCGCGCTCAGTCAGTTCGAGGAATACTCGGGGGACATCGAGGCGATCAACGCCTACAACAAGCGCCCGCAGCAGTGGCGCAAGATGAACAAGTAGCCCTGCGGTGTGTCGGGGCACGGCCCGGACCCCTGGTCGGGCAGACGACGGATCATGAACGTTCTGGTGGTCATCGAGTCGCAAAACGGTGGCAAGCGCACCATCCAGCTGCGCGCCAATGGACTCTTGACCATCGGGCGTGACCCGGAGTGCGGGCTCCGCATCAAGAGCGACCTGATTTCCCGGCAACACGCCGTGGTGGAGTTCAGCGGTCAGGCGGTGCGCGTGGAAGACCGTTCGACCAACGGCACGCTGGCCGGCGAGCAACTCCTGAAGAAGACGAGTGCCTGGGTGCCGTTCGGGACGCCCATCGTGGTGGGCGACCACACGCTCACGTTTCAGACCGCAGGGCCTCCCCAGCGCGACGATTTGAGGGAGGGGACGCTTCGGGCCAACGCACAGCAGGCCCAGCATCACCAGCAGCAGGCTCCGCATCAGCAGCAACACGCGCCCTCGCCGGCACCCATGCCCGGCTATCCGCCTCAGCCGAGCCACCCTCCGGCGCACCCGAGCGCGCCCTACCACCCGCCGCCCCAGCCGCCGGCTCCGGCTCCCACGGGCCAGGCTCGCGACGCGCGCCGACAGGCGCCGCACTACTCGCAACCGCCCCCCGCGCCGCCGGACGCAGCGAACCGGACCGGTCCTGCCGCGACCGGCGGGGGCGTGCCGGGGCTGGTGAAGCGCAAGCGCACGCCCGAGCAAGACGCCATCAACGAGCTCCGACGAGAAATCCACCGGCAGCTCCTCGAACACTTGGATCTCGCGTCGCTGTCTTCGAAGCAGCTCGACGACCCCTCCATGCGCCCCAAGGTCATCTCGGCACTGCGCCGCATCGTCGAGATGATGGGGCCGCGGCTGCCGCAGTCCGTCGAGCGCGACCGACTCGTGGGCGAGCTCGCCGACGAAGCGCTCGGACTCGGGCCGCTGGAGCACTTGCTGTCCGACCCCAGCGTGTCCGAAATCATGGTGGTCGATCCCGACACCATCTACATCGAGCGGAACGGCAAGATCGTGCTCTCCGATCAACGTTTCACCGACGACGAGCGCGTGCGAGCCGTCATCGAGCGCATCGTCACGCCGCTCGGCCGCCGCATCGACGAGTCGTCGCCGTTGGTGGACGCGCGCTTGAAGGACGGGAGCCGTGTCAACGCGGTGATCAAGCCCATCGCGCTCCGCGGTTCGGCCATCACCATCCGCAAATTCGCCAAGGTGCCGCTCACCATGGAGAAGCTCTACGGCTACAACGCCTTGAGCCCGCAGATGGGGCGGTTTCTCACGCGCGCGGTGGTTGCGAAGAAGAACATCATCATCTCGGGCGGCACCGGTAGCGGAAAGACCACGCTGCTCAACATCTTGTCGGCGGCCATCCCCGACGACGAGCGCATCGTGACCATCGAAGACGCCGCCGAACTGCAGCTGGCACAGCCCCACGTGGTTTCGCTCGAAACCCGGCCCGCCAACATGGAAGGCAAAGGCGAATACACGATCCGCGACCTCCTGAAGAACGCCATGCGCATGCGTCCCGACCGCGTGGTCGTCGGCGAGTGCCGTGGTGGTGAGGCGCTCGACATGCTCCAAGCCATGAACACGGGTCACGACGGCTCGCTCACCACGACCCATGCGAACTCACCCGCCGAGGCCCTGAAGCGCATCGAGACTCTGTGTCTCATGGCCGGCATCGACCTGCCGTCCCGCGCCGTCCGCGAGCAGATCGCCGGCAGCATCAACCTCGTGGTCCAGCAGTCGCGCTTCTCGGACGGCACCCGCAAGGTTGCCGCCATCGCCGAGGTGGTGGGGCTCGACGACGATCTGAACTTCGAGATCATGCCCATCTACGAATTCGTGCGCTCGGGTACCGGCCCCAAAGGCGAGGTGGTCGGGGGATACAAGGCCACGGGGTATCTCCCGAGCTTCATCGCCGAGTTCATCGTGAAGGGCTTGATTCCGCCTGGAGGGCCGTACCTGTGAATCCCGAAGTGGTCATTCGCCTCTTCAAATGGTCCGGCATCCTGCTGGTGTTCGTCGGTCTGATGATCGGCGCCTGGGGCGCCACCGCCGACACGCAGGGCCCCGTGATGCGCTACTGGCAGCGCTACTGCGCGTCGCTCGAACGCAAGCTCAGGCTGATGTTCATCTGGACGCCGGGCAAGAACATCGCGCTCGGTCAGATCGTCGCCAGTGTCCTGGTGCTGGCGCTCCACGTCGGCATCGGGCTCGACCCCTACTGGTGGATCCTGATCCTCATCATCTTGATCGCACCCTCCCGCTACATCGAGAACATGCGTCAGAAACGCGTGCTGGCCATCGAAGACCAGATCGACGGATTTCTGACCGCCTTGGCCAACGCGCTGAAGGCGACGCCCAGTGTCGCCAACTCGTTCATGGGCATCCAGCCCCTCTTACCCATCCCCATCCGAGAGGAGGTCGAGCTCTGCTGCAAAGAGATGAAGGTCGGGAGCACGCTCGACCAGGCGCTACTCAACATGGGCGGCCGCATCAACTCGCGCCAGCTCGACACGGCCCTCTCCGCCATCCTGATCGGGCGACAGCTCGGCGGTGACCTGCCGCGCATCCTCGAGACCACGGCCAACACCATGCGCGAGATGATCCGCCTCGAGGGCGTGGTGAAGACCAAGACGGCCGAGGGCAAGGCTCAGCTCTGGGTCCTCGGGGCGTTTCCCTTCGTTTTCGCCGTCGTGCTCAACACCATGGAGCCCGGCTTCTACGACCCGCTGAAGCAGCCGATTGCCGGTTGGGCCATCGCCGCCGTAGCGGGGCTGTCTTGGGCGGTTTCACTGATCCTCGCGCGCAAAGTGCTGACGGTCGACATATGAAGATCACCTACCTCGAGATCCGCTACGTCGTGATCGCGCTCCTCGCGACGGCCCTGGCGTGCGCGGTGTACGCGGTGGCGAGCGCCCCTTCCCGCGTGGCGAGCCGACTCGGCATGCGTGGGCTCAAGCGCCTTCGTGCGCTGGAGAAGAGCGACCAGTGGCGCCAAATCGAGCCGCTCGTGCGCTGGTTGGGCGTGCGCGTCAGCGGTCTATTGACCGAAGATCAGCGGGCGAAGCTCGACAAGCAATTGTCGCTCGCGGGCGATTTTCTCGGGATCACGGCCGAAGAGTACGTCGGTCTCAGCATCCTCTCGTTCATCGGCGGAGTGCTCTTCGGCATCATCGCGGGCTGGCTGACCGGCATGGGCGTCGTGATGCTGATCATCGTCGCACCGCTGGCCGGCGCACTCCCGTACCTCCAGGTGTCCAACGCCGCGACGCTGCGCATGAAGCAGATCAACCGTGGCCTGCCTTACGCTGTGGACCTGCTCGCCCTGGCCATGAGCGCCGGTAAGGACTTCCCCGGAGCCGTGCGCCAGGTGGTCGAGAAGTCCAGCGATCCCGACGATGCGCTGATCGAGGAGTTCTCGCGCATCCTGCAGGAGCTCGGCATCGGCCGCACCAGGAAGCAGGCGCTCATCGGCCTCGCCGAGCGCGCCCCTACCGAGTCGGTTCAAGAGTTCGTGAACTCGGTGGTGCAAGCAGAAGAGAAGGGCAACCCGCTCGCCGACGTGCTCCAGATCCAGGCCGGAATGTCGCGCATGCGACGCTCGGTGCGCGCCGAACAGCAGGCCGCGAAGGCTGGCGTTCAGATGATCGGGCCGCTGGCGCTGCTCTTGCTCTGTATCATCGCTCTGATCCTGGGTCCCATGTTCCTCAAGCTCGCCAATCAGGGGGGAGATACCTGATGCACGCGCTCAAGTTCGACATCCGCCATCCCGACGGGCGCACCGAGGAGCTGCGTATCGAGTCCGATCGAGCTTTGATCGGCAGCGGCGCCCACTGCGAAATCCGGCTCGGGCTCGACCAAGCGGCGGTCGAGCACGTGCTCGTGCAGCTCACTCCGGCCGGCATATTCGCCGATGCCCACTCGTTCCAGCCCCCGCCCACCATCAACGGCAGCCCGTTCACCCGCACCCAGATCGTCCAGGGTTCGGTGCTCGGCGTGGGGTACACGCAGATCGTCGCTAGCGTGACCGAGGTCGCAGGCGCGGGCGACGCGGCGCAGAAGAAGGAGCAGAAGACCAGTCCGCTCACGCTCCTCATGGCGCTGATCGTGATGCCGCTCGCGCTCTACATCATCCTGCAAGATCCGCCGAGTGACGGCGTCGGCAAGGCGCCCCACGAGATCCCCGAGCTCTGGGGTCCCCCCATCACCCAGTGCCCGCAGAGCGCGCGAGAAGCAGCCCTCGCCAAGGGACTCGAGCAGTTCACCAAGGCGGCATCGAAGCACGAGCGCCGCCCGTTCTACGTGCCCGACGGCGTGCAGGCCGTGCCGCTCTACGAAGAGTCTGCCGCCTGTTTCCAGGCTGGCGGTGACGTCGAGCGAGCGAAGAAGACCAACGTGCTGGCCACCAAGCTGCGGACCGATGTCGCCGAGGACTTCCGTATGCACCGCGTACGGCTCGAACACTCGCTGTCCACCCAACGCTTCGAGACTGCGCAGAGGGAAGTGCGCGTCCTCCTGGCCTTCCTTCAGGGCAAAGAGGGTGAATACGTGGAGTACCTCTCGCTGCTCGATCGGAAGTTGCGCATCAAGTATGGCGATCAGTCGCGCCAGAAGAAGAATCAATGATGCGCGCTCGCGGCGTCCTGATCTCGTGTCTGCTCGCGCTGCCTGCGTGTGCCACGAGTCGCGCCGAACGCGTGAAGGAGGCCGAGCGGGCCGTGCGTGCGGAGCAAACGCCCGACAAGCTGCTTGAGCGAGGCAAGCTGTTCGCGCGCATCGGTGACTATACCCGCGCAACGCAGTACCTGGGCGCGGCCCTCGACGCGGGGGCCCGTCCCGAAGACGTGCTCCCCACTCTGATGCGCGTGTACGTGGTGAGCGGACGGTTCCGTACGGCCATCCAGGTCGGCGAGCAGCAGCTCGTGAAGCATCCGGATCAGCACGCGCTCCGCTACCTGGTCGGTACGTTGTACGCCGCCATCGGCCGCACCGACCTCGCCCGCGAACACCTGGAAAAGGTGCTCGAGGCTCAGCCCAAACACGCGAACGCCCACTATGCGCTCGGCGTCTTGCTCCGGGACGGCGAGAACGATCCAGTGGGTGCGGACCATCATTTCCGCGAATACTTGAAGCTCGAACCCGCGGGTCCCCACGCCGAAGAGGCCAAAGGGTCCCTGCTCAGAGAAGTGCCGTGATCCCCCAAGAAGTCTTCGAAGAAGCGCTGCTCGAGTTCTTCGCCCCCGTGCGTCCGTTCCTCGACGACCCGAAGGTCAGCGAGATCATGATCAACGGGCCGAACCAGGTCTTCGTCGAGAAAGGGGGCAAGCTCGAGCTCACCAGCGCGAAGTTCGACAGCGTCGAAGCGCTGCAAGCGGCGTTGCGCACGGCAGCGCAGTTCGCCGGCAAGTTCCTCGACGAGAGCCGACCGATCCTCGAAGGTCGCATGCCCGACGGCTCGCGCCTCCAGGCGATCATCCCTCCGGCGGGTCCCGGCGGGCCGTTCATCGCCATCCGGCGCTTCTTCAAAGAGACACTCACGGTCGAGCGCCTCGTCCGCTTCGGCTCCATGGGGGAAGACGCGGCCGAAGCGCTGGAGGCCTTCGTCGAGGCGAAGCTCAACGTGATCATCGCGGGCGGCACCGGCAGCGGCAAGACCAGCATGCTGAACGCGCTGTCGAGCTTCATCCCGGACGGAGAGCGCATCGTCGTCATCGAGGACTCGAAGGAGGTTCAGCTCCAGAAGCAGCACGTCGTACAGCTCGAAGCGCGCGCGCCGGACCCGCGCGGCAAGGGTGGCGTGTCGATTCGCGATTTGTTCCGGGCGACGCTGCGCATGCGCCCCGATCGGGTGATCATCGGCGAGATCCGCGGTGGTGAGGCGCTCGACATCGTGCAGGCCATGACCAGCGGTCACGGCGGTTGCATGGGCACGTGTCACGCGACCTACCCGCGCGACACCATGACCCGACTCGAGACCATGTGCATGATGAGCGACATCGACATGCCGCTCGCAGCCATGCGTGCGCAGCTCGGATCCGGCATCAATCTCATCGTGCAGGTGTCTCGGTTGCAGGACGGTTCACGCAAGACCACCCACATCACCGAGGTCTTGGGCTACGACGCGGATACGGGGAAATACCTGATGCAGGACATCTTCGCGCGGCAGTACCACGGCATGGGGCCATCGGGGGAAATCCTCAGCGACTTCGGCCCGACGGGGAATCTGCCGCGCTGCGAGGAGCAGCTACGCGAGCACGGTGTGGAGCTTCCAGCCGTGATATACGATGCCGCTCGGCGGCGCGGCGTCGATCCGAACCAGTACCGTGAGCACGGCTAGTCTCATCATCAAACACCAGGGTGGCTCGAGCGATCGAGCCATGGTGCAGCTCGCGGCTGGATCACCCGTCGACGCCTTCAGTGTCGGGAGCCAAGGCGGCTGGCGCGTGGAGGCACCCGGCGTCGAGCCCGTCCACGCCTACCTCTTCTACGACGGCACCACGCTGTTCGTCGCGGCGGCGGGTGAAGCGGCCGTCACCCTCGGTCACGAGCGCATTGGCAGCGATTGGGCTGCCGTGACACCACCCGCTGACATTCGCATCGGGAGCGTTGCGCTCCGAGTCGAGCTGCCGGGTCGTCCGAGCCTGCCGCCGCCCGGGCCGCAACGTCCGGGTCCGAGCGCTCGGCCCGAGCGTCCGCAGGCGAGCGCAGCGCCTCACCGACCGCAACCAAGCGCCGCGCCCGAGCGACCACGGGCGAGTGGGGCGCCGCACCGTGCGCAGCCGAGCGCAGCGCCTCAGCGACCGCAGCCAAGCGCCGTGCCCGAGCGTCCGCAGCCCACCGCTGCGCCGTTGCGCTCGCAACCCGGTGTCCAGCGCCCGAGCGCGGAGCGTCCCGTTGCGAGTCGCACCCCTGGTGCGGCGGAACGCCCGCAGGCGAGCCCAGCTCCACGTCCTCAAGCCGCGCCGCAGCCACGGCCGCAGACCAGCCCGCCTCTGGCGGGACCCATGCGTCGCGAAGCGCCCAAGCCCGCCGCGGGTGCGGCCCCGCGCCCACAACCCTCGGCGCCGCGCGCGCTACCGAAGCCGGTGCGACCGCCTTCGGAGATGCTGGCCGCGGCCGCGCAGAAGGCAGCGGCGGCTCCGGGCGCTTCCGAATACGACGACTCGGACTCGCCGACGCAATACCAACCGATGCCCGAGGGCTTCAGCGAGAAGACCTTTCCACCGCAGCAGGTGGGCACGCCGTCGGAACCGCCGACGCGCATCGTCGATACCCACGCCGAACAGGAGTCGCCGCTCAGCGAAGAGAAGACTCGGGTCATCGAACCGCCGGACGATCCCACGGCGACCGCCGAACGCGCACCGGCCGCAGCGCCATCGCCCGACTTCCCCAAGAAGACAGTGCTCGGGATGGGACCTCCTCCCATGCCGCGCGACCTCGGACCTGCCGTGCCGCGCGTGCCGGTCGCAGCGCCACCAGTCGAGCCGCAGATCGTCGAAGCCTCACGCCAAGAACGTCCGAAGCCTCCGTCTGCTCCGCCCTCGGGAGAGAACGCGACCGTCGTCAAACCTCTGGAGCAGTTCCTCGCTGACGCAGGACGACCCGAGTCTCCCGACACCGCGAAGCAGCCGCTGCAAGTGCCGACGCCTGCTGCGGGTCGGCCGCCGCCGACGGGTCAAGCGTTCGGTGCGACGTTGCCGCTGAACGATGGTCGTCCGCCGTGGGCGCCGGATGCGTCCGCGCTTGCCCCCGAGCGCGGCTTCTCCCAGCAGCCGGGCGCGACTCCGTACGACGGCAGCGCCCTCGCTCCAGCTTGGCAACAACCGGGAGGCGGGTATCCAACGGGTGGCGGCTTCGATCCGCCTGGCCAACCGGCGCAGCCCGGCGTCGGACTGCCGCCGGGAATGCCGCCGATGCCAGGTATGCCGATGCAAGGCGGAATGCCGGGCATGCCGATGCAAACTGGAATGCCGGGGCAACCGGGCATGCCGATGCAAGGCGGTATGCCGGGCATGCCGATGCAAACTGGAATGCCGGGGCAACCGGGCATGCCGATGCAAACTGGAATGCCGGGGCAACCGGGTATGCCGATGCAGACTGGAATGCCGGGGCAACCGGGCATGCCGATGCAGACTGGAATGCCGGGGCAACCGGGTATGCCGATGCAAACTGGAATGCCCGGTATGCCGATGCAACCCGGAATGCCCGGCGCTGTCGGGATGTCGGGGCAGTACCCGCCCGCCGGCTATGGCTATCCAGGGCAACAGCAATGGGTCCAAACCCAAGCGCCGCAGGGCGCGAAGGCGGGCGGCCCGCTCGCTGCGTGGAAGGCCATGCCCTTCCCGCGCAAGCTCATGTTCATCATGCTGCCCTTCGGACTCATCGCGTTCATCATCGTGTTCACGGATCCTCCGGCTCCGTCCCCGCAGCCGAATCGCAAAGCGAGCGCGGGTGCTTCGGCGTCCGCCGCTCCTTCGGCGGGCGTGCCTGCGGGAACGACGAGCGCAGCACCGCCCGAGACCACTTCGCCGCCACCGGAGCCGAGCCCAACGCCCTCCACTTCCGCGCCTCCCGTACCCGCGCCCAAGACCGCCGAGACGGCAGCGCCGCCCGCGCCAAGCGCGTCGGCGGAACCGCCGCTCGCCAAAGGCGAGCTGACCCTCGAGCGCAAGGCGGCAGACGCAGTCGCGGCCAACGACTTCGTCAAAGCGGCCGAGTTCTACGACCAACTGGCGAAGCAGCATCCCGACAACGCCGCCTACGCGCGCGCGGCCGAGATCCTGCGCAAGAAGGCCAAGAAGTAGCTACCCGTGTGTTCAGGGCTTCGCGAAAGCCTTGACATGCGAGGCCCCGCGGCTACCCTCCCGTTCCCCCGAAAGCCCGGGACCCCTCGGATTGCCTAGAAATGCCGACGATTCAGCAGCTCATCCGCAAAGGCCGAGACCTCGTGAAGGTCAAGACGGCGTCGCCCGCGTTGCGCTCCTGCCCGCAGAAGCGTGGCGTGTGCACGCGCGTGTACACCACCACTCCGAAGAAGCCGAACTCGGCGCTCCGCAAGGTGTGCCGCGTGCGTCTCACCAACGGGATGGAAGTGACGAGCTACATCCCGGGTGAAGGCCACAACTTGCAGGAGCACAGCGTGGTGCTGATCCGCGGTGGCCGCGTGAAGGATCTTCCGGGTGTCCGTTACCACGTGGTGCGCGGCACGCTGGACGCCTCGGGCGCCATCGGACCGAGCAGCACCAACAAGGCGAACCGCAACCGCAAGCGTTCCAAGTACGGCGTGAAGCGCCCGAAGAGCTGAGGATAGAGACATGCCCCGCAGGCGCGACGTACCCAAGCGAAAGATCACTCCCGATCCCAAGTACAAGGACAAGCTGGTCGCCAAGTTCACCAACTCGATCATGGTGGGCGGCAAGAAGTCCGTGGCCGAGGGCATCGTCTACGGCGCTTTCGACATCATCCAGAATCGCTTCAAGGAAGATGCGCTCGAGGTGTTCCGCAAGGCGCTCGACAACGTGAAGCCGAAGCTCGAGGTGAAGAGCCGTCGCGTCGGTGGCGCCACCTACCAGGTGCCCGTCGAGGTCCGGCCCGAGCGGCGCGTCTCCTTGGCCATGCGCTGGATCGTGCAGTACTCGCGCGACCGCGGTGAGAAGAGCATGCGTGAGCGCTTGGCGGCCGAATTGGTCGACGCGGCGCAGATGCGTGGCAACACCATCAAGAAGAAGGACGACACCCACAAGATGGCCGAGGCCAACAAGGCCTTCGCGCATTACAGGTGGTGAGATTCCACGCCGCTCCGAGCAGTGACGCCCTTCGGCGCCGGCCTCGCCAGTAGCGGTTCGATTCGGCGCTGCGCGCCGGGCAGAACGAACCGAGCGGCACTCGCCAGACAGACCCCACCCACGAAGAGCTGAACACGACGAGATGAACACCTCGAAATAAGGATCGGGTTGCCGAAAGACGGCTCGCGTGGCCGTCCCGCCCAGCGCGGCAGATCGCGCACCCCGATACCCCTTCCGACACGAAAGGGCCCCTCAAACGGCGAGGGGACGAGATGGTCGGGAGGGGTTTCGTACGTCGAGTGACCGGAACGGAAGAAGAAGCAGAGAACGAAACATGGCCCGCGAAATTGCAATCGAGCGTACGCGCAACATCGGCATCATGGCTCACATCGATGCGGGCAAGACGACCTGCACCGAGCGCATCCTCTATTACACCGGCATCACGCACAAAATCGGTGAGGTCCACGATGGCGCCGCCACGATGGACTGGATGGTGCAGGAGCAAGAGCGCGGCATCACCATCACCAGCGCTGCGACCAATTGTTTCTGGACACCCGAGGCGGGACCGTTCGAGGGCAAGAAGCACCGCATCAACATCATCGACACGCCTGGCCACGTCGACTTCACCATCGAGGTGGAGCGCAGCTTGCGCGTGCTCGACGGCGCCGTGGCGGTGTTCGACGGTGGCAACGGGGTCGAGCCCCAGAGCGAAACGGTGTGGCGTCAGGCAGATCGCTACAGCGTGCCGCGCATCGCGTTCATCAACAAGCTCGACAAGACGGGCGCCGACTTCCAGATGAACCTGGACAGCATGAAAGAGCGGCTCGGCTGCCGACCGGTGCCGCTCCAGTGGCCGGTCGGTCACGAAGATCAGCACAAGGGCGTCGTCGACCTCATCCGGATGAAGGCCGCCATCTTCAAGGAAGACACGCTCGGCTCCAAGTACACCTGGGAGCCCATCCCCGCCGACCTCGCGGACAAGTGCCAGGAGCTCCGCGAGCAGCTCATCGAGGCCTGTGCCGACGTCGACGAAGGCATCATGGAGAAGTTCCTCGAGGGGAAGCTGGACGCCGTGAGCGACGCCGAAATCCACGCCGCCATCCGCAAGGCCACCGTGACCTTCGCGTTCGTCCCCGTGCTCTGCGGATCGGCGTTCAAGAACAAGGGCGTCCAGCTGCTGCTCGACGCGGTCATCAACTACCTGCCGAGCCCCATCGACATCCCTCCCGTTCAGGGCACGCATCCGGATCACGAAGATCGGAAAGAGGAGCGCAAGGCCGCCGACGACGCCCCGTTCTCTGCTCTCGCCTTCAAGATCATGAACGACCCGTTCGTCGGGAACCTCACGTTCTTCCGCGTCTACTCGGGCACCCTCGAGAGCGGCACCACGCTCTTGAATTCCACGCGGCGCCAGAAGGAGCGCATCGGCCGCATCTTGCGCATGCACGCCAACAAGCGTGAAGAGCTCAAGGAGTGCCACGCGGGCAACATCTACGCAGCGGTGGGTCTGCGCGACACGCGCACCGGCGACACGTTGTGTGACGACAAGGCCCCCATCGTGCTCATGCGCATGACGTTCCCGGAGCCCGTCATCTCCATCGCCATCGAGCCCAAGACCCAAGCCGACATGGACAAGCTCGGCATCTCGCTCCAGAAGTTGTCGCAGGAGGACCCCTCCTTCCGCACCTTCACCAACGAAGAGACCGGGCAGACCATCATCGCGGGGATGGGCGAGCTCCACCTGGAGATCATCGTCGACCGCCTGAAGCGCGAGTTCAAAGTCGAGGCCAACGTCGGCAAGCCCGAGGTCGCCTACCGCGAGTGCATCACGCGTGCGGTCGAGGCCGAGCACAAATACGTGCGTCAGACCGGTGGACGCGGCCAGTACGGCCACGTTTGCATCCGGCTCAAGCCTGCCGAGCGCGGCGCCGGCTTCGTGTTCGTCGACTCGGTGGTCGGCGGCGCCATCCCGCGCGAGTTCATCCCGTCGGTCGAGAAGGGCATCCGAGAGGCCCTGGCTCGTGGCGTCCTCGCCGGTTATCCGATGGTCGACGTCGAGGCCGAGCTCTACGACGGCACCTACCACGACGTCGATTCGTCGACTCACGCCTTCGAGATCGCGGGTTCGCTCGCGTTCCAGGACGGCGCCAAGCGCGCGGGCATGCAGCTCCTCGAGCCCATGATGAGCGTCGAGGTGGTGACGCCTGCCGACAACATGGGCGACGTCATCGGCGACCTGAACTCGCGTCGTGGGCGCGTGCTCGGGATGAATCAGCGCGGTGCGACCACTCAGGTGATCGCCTCGGAAGTCCCGCTCGCGACCATGTTCGGGTACGCGACGGACTTGCGCTCCAAGACACAAGGTCGGGCCACGTACACCATGCAGTTCTCGCATTACGAGCCCGTTCCGAACTCGGTGCAGGAAGAAATCGTGGCGAAGGTCCGCGGGAAGTGATGAGGCAGGGAAATGGCCAAAGAGAAATTCGTTCGCTCCAAGCCCCACGTCAACGTGGGAACC
>JAXLYN010000036.1:0-105808 GCA_046351435.1 Polyangiaceae bacterium | reverse complement strand
CTGCCCCCGGTGCCCGCTCCGCCCGCGCCGCTCGAAGCCCCGGTGCCGCCCGTAGCCGCGCCACCCGATCCGGCATCCGGACCTGGGCCGCCACCGCCACCGGAGTCGGAGCCGCAGGCGACACAGAAGAGCGCGATCCAAGACCAACCGCTTCGCATGAGGCGATGATACGCGCGGCGCACGCCGAAGCTCCCTTTCTCCCGCTGTTTCACCCCAACCCGCTGGCCATTGAGGTCAGCGGATTGGCCGCTCGGGTCAAGAAGGAGTTCCGCCGAGCTGCGTATGGGCGGCGCGACCCAAGCCGGGACCGGCACGTCCCGAACGCGCGGGCGCAGGAGTGGTCATGCGATTTCGTTTTGGCTTGATCAGGTTCGTCGCCGCAGCCTCCATCGTCACCGGATGCGGCGCGCCAGGCGGTTCGACCGGGCGTGGTGAAGGGGACTCGGGAGTGGGCGCGCTGGGAGGCACCTCGTGGGGTGGGGGTGCGGCGGGAACTCCGGGATCGAACGGCGCATCGGGTGGCGTGAGCGGGGGCGGTTCCTTCGGCGGCAGCGGAGGGGCCTCCGGCTTGGCGGGCACCGGCGGTTCGATGGACGGGGCACCGGGTTGTGGAGCGCTCACGCTCTGCCCCAAAGGATGCGCGGATCTGGAAAACGACGTCGAGAACTGCGGAAGCTGCGGCTACGCGTGCACGAGCGCGACGCCCAAGGCGGTCCCCGCGTGCAATGCGGGCAAGTGCGTCGAGAAGTGCCCGAACGGCATGACGTTCTGCAATGGTGGCGGTGAGGCGCCAACGGTGTGCGCGGACACACTGAATGACGCACAGAATTGCGGCGGGTGCTGGAAGACGTGCATCACCCCGCCGATCTGCCACACCGAGTCCGGCACGTGCAAAAACGGGATGTGCTCCTACGACGCGAGCCCGAATGGAGCCTTGTGTGGCGCGACCTACGATCGTTGCGTCGGCGGTGCCTGCGCCCCGCTCGCCGCCCTGTGTGTGCCGACGCCTCAATACAACGGCGTCAACGTCTTCAAACCGGGAACGTACACCGGCACGTGGGCAAAGTCGTGCGCGTGCAGCGGCGCGAAGCTCAGCTACGTGGACCAGAATGACAAACCACTCGAAGTCGCCTGCTCCGCCTGTGTGGCGAGCGACGTCCAGACCGGCGAGCTCTACTGCTTGAAGTGAGTCCGGGAGTCCGCGCTGCGCCCCGAGTGCTATCGTTCCACCCGAGCGCATGCGGGTCGTCTTCGTTCACACCGCCCTTCCGGGCGTGCGCTTCAACAGCTCCATCGCAGCGCTGTCGGCGTGGCTCCGAGCGCACGGCCACGAGACGGGGCTCTTGGGCGTGCCCGAGGTGGTGAGCGATCCGGCGAGCAGCGCGAGCACTCGGGGGTCTTCGTAGTTCTCGCCAGCCACGATCCGTCGAGATGTCAACAGTCAGCCCGGTTCGTGCTTCGAACCGTCCGACAGTTCATACTCGCTCCGTGACAAGAGCCGGGTGGGGAATATGCGCCGCAATCCTGGCAGTCGCCGCCTCGCTCGTAGCAACATGGCACACCCCTCATGGGACTACCAACCGAAGCAGCCTCGACAAGCAAGCACGTCAGGCGCGCTCGGTCTTGGAAGTGCCGTCTGTAGAAGAGACGCGGCTTCCACTTCCGCCTTTGCTGCCTTCGGCGCCCGGAACAACTTCGGCGCCCAGCGGTGCTCGACGCCTCGAATCGACCGGCAAGTTCCGCGTCCGCTGTGGTGAGACGTCCACTTGCCTCATCGACAGCGAGGTCTGCTGCAATACCACCGACGGTTTCGTGTGCATACCGCGGTCAGAGTCCTGCCCGCGGGGCGCTGGCCGCTACGAGTGCGACGAGCAGGCAGACTGCGCGCACGGCTTCTCTTGCTGCAAGGAGCGAGAGACCGCCGTGTGTCGCGAAGGGATCTGCTCTCCGTCGCAGAAGCAGCTCTGTAGCGACGATGCCGAGTGTCCGTCCGGGACCTGCTACCTGGGAGTCAAGTGCCGTGCCACCGGTCGCCTGACCCTGCCGCAAGGACGGAAGCCGGAGCCGCAGTAGCCCGCAGTCAACTGCGCCCCGAGTGCTATCGTTCCACCCGAGCGCATGCGGGTCGTCTTCGTTCACACCGCCCTTCCGGGCGTGCGCTTCAACAGCTCCATCGCTGCGCTGTCGGCGTGGCTCCGAGCGCACGGCCACGAGACGGGGCTCTTGGTCGTGCCCGAGGCGGCGAGCGAACAGGCCATCGCCGAGGTGCTCGCTGGAACCGCCGGCGACGCGGTTGCGCTTTCGTTCATGACCTGCCGGTTGAGTGTCGCGCAGAAGGTCGCGCGGGCCGCCAGGGTGGCGTTGCCGAAGGCGCGACGGATCGCCGGCGGCGCGCACCCGACCATGTATCCGCGCGAGACGTTGACCGAGCTCGACGTGGATGCCATCGCGGTCGGCGAAGGCGAGGAGCCGCTGAGAAACTGGCTCGAAGCTCCCGAGCGCGCCCACGCGGGGATCTTGCGCCGTGGGCACCTCGATCCGCTCGAGCGCTGGTGGGCGCCCGACGTCGACGCGCTCCCCGACTGGGATCGGTCGCTCTTCGGCGACGCGCGAAACGATGGCAACCGCTACGAGGTAGCGCTGGGCGTGGCCACGGCGCGCGGCTTCTGTCCGTACACCTGTACCTTCTGCGGAGTCGACGCGTATCGCCGCGCCAACCAGCAGCCGACCAAGGGCGCCATGCGCATGCGAAGCCCCGAGCGTGTCCTCTCGGAAATGGAGGCGGCGAAGCGCGCGGGGCCGGTACCGTTCGGGTTCGCGCTCTGGGACGAAGTGCTTCCCCCGAAGCGCGAGTGGCTCGCCGAGTTCCTGCCTGCGTATCGTGAGCGCATCGGGCTGCCGTTGGCCGCCCACGCACGCATCGAGCAGCTCAAGCCAGCGGTGGTGGAGCTCCTGGCCCAGGCGGGCTGCGACTACCTCGTGCTGGGGATCGAGACCGGCGACGAGGCGTATCGAGCGAAGTTCTTGGACAAGCGCTTCACCAACGACGAGGTCCTGCGGGCCTTCGAGCTGCTCCACGCGGCGAAGATCCGCGTGTTCGCCTCGTTCATGCTGGCGCTGCCCTTCGAGACGCCCAAGGCGCTGGCCGAGACCGTGCGGCTCGCCCAGAAGATCGCAGCGGACGAGCTCTCGTACAAGTACTACACCCCGGAACGTGGCACGCTGCTCCACGGCCTCGCCAAGCAGCACGATCTCTTGATCGAGAAATACGTCGACCACCCGTTCGGCGCCGACGAGCCCATGATCCGCCTCACCCACGCCACGCGCGCCGACGTCGAAAAGGCCCGCCGCGCCCTCGAGATGCTGCGCGGCAACGCCGGGGAGCGCGGCAGCTACGAACGGGCACCCGACGACGACGTCGCCCTCGAGTATCGCTCATGAGCCTGCCCACGCTCGAAGCCGCGCACACGCGCCTCGACGAGATCCTCGCCCGGGGCACCGTGAACCTCGGCGCCCGCGCCGATACCGAGCGCTTGATGCTGATGCTCACGCGTTCCTGCGAGCTTCGCTGCGGCTACTGCTTCGTCGAGAAATCCGAGTCGGCGCCGGTGATGCCGCTCGCGACGGCCACGCGGGCCGTCGACCTCTTGATGAGCAGCCGGCGATCGAAGCTCGAACTCCAGCTCTTCGGCGGTGAACCGACTCGGAGCTGGGACGTGCTCGAGGCCGTGCTCTCCCATGCCTTCCGTCATCCCGAGCTTCGGGGCCGGCGCCTCGAGCTGATCTTGACCACCAACGGCATCGGGCTCGACGAAGCACGGGTGCGGGTCCTCGAACGTTGGCCCGTGATGGTGCTCTTCAGCTTGGACGGCGACAGAGCCGCGCACCGGCGCTTTCGCAATGCGCACCTGGTCAGCGACGACGCCGCGTATCGCGCGGTGGAGACGAGCCTCGCTCTCCTGAAAGGCAGCCGCGTGAGCTGGTTCATGAACGCCGTCTTGCCTCCCAGCGCGGGCGACGAGGTGGTCTCGCGCTTCGAGTGGGCCGAGAAGCAGGGCGTGCCACGCCTTCAAATCAACTACGCCGTCGGCATGGCCTGGTCCGAAGCGCAGAGCCGAACCTATCTCGAAGGCCTCGAGGCCCTCTTGCGGAGCCACCACGCCGACTCCCGCGGGGTTCAGCTCTTCAATTGGAAGAGCGACTGCGAGCCGGTGATCTTGAGCGACGACCTGATCGTCGACGTGGACGGCAGCGTGCTCCACGACGGCGCCATCTTCCTGGAACGCGCGTTCCCCAAGCTCAAGGCGACCTATCGCCGGGGGCATCTCGACGGGCTCACCGCCTTCGACCCGTTGCGCTGGGACCTCCGCACGCTCCACGATACCTTGCTCTCGACCTACCCCGAGGGCAGCGACGAGCGAGCGATCTTGCTGGGCAACATCCTGCTCGGCGCCCGGGTCGATCTCCTGATCCAGGGTTTGTCCCGAGAGCTCGGGCGTTCGCCGTCCCGTGGGGCGCGCGCGGGCGGCAAGGCGGTTTGACGCTGCGCTGGGCGTTCGGGAAACTAGCGGCGTGACGGCGACCTTCGACGCTCGCACGCGGACGGCGCGCCCCCGCCCCGGGCGCGTGGACAAAGATCCGAGCCAGAACCGCACGCTCGGCATGTTGTTCGTCACTCGACGCTGCAACATCGATTGCAGCTATTGCCACATGGCCCATGACGGCATCGCGGACACGCCGCTCCCGCGCTTGCTCCGGGCCATCGACCTGTTGCTCACCTGCTCGGACACCACGCTCTTCCACTGGTTCGGCGGCGAGCCGCTCCTGCGCATGGATCTCGTGAAGGCCGGAGTCGACTACATCGAGCGCACTCGACCTCCGGGACACAAGGTCGAGCACCTCATCACCACCAACGGCATCCTGCTCCACAAGCACCTCGATTGGCTGCTCGAGAACGGGTTCCGCCTGATGCTGTCGGTGGACGGCCGCTTCGAATCCCAGCGCGACTATCGGAAGAGTCTCGGCAACGAGCGCGCGATCTACGAGCGCATCTTCGGCACTCTGGAGCTCCTCGCCCGCGAGGGCGTGAGCTACTTCTGCAACGTGGTCGTGAGCCCGGAGAACGTCGGGCGCGTCCTCGACAACGTGGCCTACTTGAAAGAGCGGGGGGTGCCTCGGGTGCAGCTCGCCTACGAGCTCGGTCCGCTGTGGGACCAGCCGAGCCAAGCGCGCTACCTTGCGACGCTCCGCGCGGCCATCGAGACCTTCCACGGGAAAGACTTCCAGATCCAGAACAGCCCCTGGTCGGAGCCGGTGCTCGGCAATGCCTTCTTCGCCATCGACTGCAACGGCGACATGTTCCAGGGCTGCGCGGTGGTCCTCGAGAACACGCTGCCGACGTTCAACGACACCGCGCGTCTCGGTCACATCGACGACATCGACACGCTTTCGGGCAAGCAGCGCGAGCGCCTGGCCCAGGTCACCCACTTTTTGCGAGGCACGCGACCCAACGCTTCGGACTACGTGCGTCTCCGCAGCAACATGCAGCTCGGCTACCGGGTCCGGAAGCTCTTGCTCGAGCTCCGCCACAACCTGTGAAAAAGCCGGGCTTCCGGTTTGACGCTCCTCGGGCGAGAGCGGATACTTCTGGGCAATGGACGCCGGATCGCTGCTCCGCTCGCGCGGGCTGTCGGATCAGAGCGACGTGACGCGGGCGCTCCGGGTCAAAGAGATCTGCGCGATGTTGGACTTCGCGTGCAACATCCGCTGTCCGCTGTGTCCGTTTTGGGGCACGACCGGCGTGTCGCATGGTGGACGGGACAGCGTCTGGCACGCCGAGTTTCGCCCCGAGTCGCTGCGACGGTTCCTGGACGGGATGCGCGCGTTCGGCGGCAACCGGCTGAACGTGTCGGGGGGCGAGCCGCTGGCGAACCGCCGCTGGATCGAGGTCTCCACCATCGCGCGGGAGCTCGGCTATCGGATCATGCTGACGACCAACGCCAGCTTCCTCGAGCGCGAGCTCGAAAACGTGAAGCAGCTCGTCGACGTGATCCAGATCTCGTTCACCGATCCGGCCGAGTGGCGCCGCGGATTCAAGCGCGAAGCCTGGTCGAGCGAGCTCGGGCGCATGCTCTCGTCGCTGAAAGAGCATGGGGTCGAGATCCAGATGAACATCGCCATCTCGGACGCGGGCTTCCCCGAGATCGAGGCGGTCACCGACGCCGTGCTGGGCTCGATGCCCGTGAACATGTTCCGCTTCGTGCACCCCATGTTCCTCGCGCCCGACGTGCTCGCAGCGCACCAGGCCGACCTCGCCGAATTCGGTACGCGCGCCGAGTTCTGGCGCGGGTTCGGCACGGTCCCCGTCCGCGTCGACCCCGAAGCCTTGAGCGCGCTCCTCGCGCGCCTGGCCGAGCGCTACCCGGGCCGCACGGGCGTGTTTCCCGAGTTGGACGCCGAAGACGTCGCGCCGTTCTATCGCGACCCCTGGTATTTGCCGGCGCGCTTCCGCGACTTCTGCGCGGCGCCATGGACTCAGGTGAACCTGATCCCCAACGGTGACGTCTGGGTTTGCTACGACGTCAAGCTCGGCAACATCCACGAAGACGACGCCGAAGCCATCTGGAACGGCGAACGCGCGAAGGCGCTGCGCCGGAGGATCCTCGAACGCGGGCTCTTCGCCGGCTGTCGCGGCTGCTTCAACAAGTATTCGGCCATCGAACGAGGGACGGCTCGACGCGGAGGGCTCCCATGAAGGTGGTCTTGGTCGCGCCGCCGACGCCCAACCCGTCTCCGACCTACTTCGGTCCGCCCATGGGGCTCGCGCTCCTCGGCGCGTTGCTCGAAGCTCGCGGCCACTCGGTGCGGGGCTACGACTGGGATCGCTCGACGCTCGAAGCGATGCTCGACGACCTGCCGCGCTTGCTCGCGGAAGACCGCCCGGAGCTCTTCGGCATCTCGTGTCTGTCCATCACGCGCGGGCAGAGCTTCGCCTTGGCGCGCCGCGTGCGCGAGCTCGCGCCGAGCGTGCCCATCATCTTCGGCGGACCGTATCCGAGCATCGAGCCCGTGGAGATCCTCGAACGAACTCCGGCGGACTTCGTCTGCATCGGCGACGGCGAAGAGACGCTGCCGGAGCTGTGCGACGCCCTCGGAGAAGGTCGCGATCCGAAGTCGGTCCCCGGGCTCTGTCTGCGCGCGGCGAGCGGTACCGAGCGCACCGCGCCTCGACCCGATTTCACCGAGCTCGATCGCTTGCCGTACCCGAACCTGGACCTCTTCGACGTGCGGGGCGAGCTGGAAAAGCGCCGCCGGAACGACGCCGCCGAGCGAGATCAGGGGCTCTCGTCCAAGGGCCGCCCGCCCTATCTCGCGCGCACCGCGCTCATGGTGCTCGGCTCTCGCGGCTGCGTCTGGCGCTGCGACTTCTGTCCCATGTCGAAGTTCAAGGGGCGGACCCGCATGCACTCGCCGGCCTACGTCGCCGACTACATCGAGTACTTGGTGAATCGCTACGACCAGCGCGAGTTCGTGTTCGGCGACAACACGCTCACCTGGCACCGGCCCCACGCCGTGGAGCTCTTCGAGCGGCTCGCCGCGAAGCGCCTCGACATCTCCTGGATTTGCATGACGCGAGCGGACCGGGTCGACCCGGAGCTCTTGCGCCTGATGCGAGCCGCCGGTTGCCGCGAGATCAGCTACGGCATCGAGAGCGGCTCCCCCGAAGTGCAGCAGGCCATGCGCAAGAAGCTGAAGCTCGGCAGCGTGGTCCGCGCGTTCCACGACACGCACGACGCCGGCATCAACAGCACGTGCATGCTCATGATCGGGAATCGCGGCGAGACGCGCGAGAGCGTGCGCGCGACCAGCGGGCTGGTGCGCGACGCCGATCCCGACCGCATCCTGATCTGGACCACGCGCCTCTACCCCGGAACCGTGCTCCACGACGTCGCCGTGGCCGAAGGCGTGATCTCTCGCGACTACTACGCCGACGAGATGGCTCCGGCCCCGTTCTACACGGGGGAAAACTCCTCGGCAGAGCTGTCCAAGCTCGAAACGCTGCTTCAGCACCGCGCCATCTGGGTCGACGCGAGCCCGGAAGTCCCCTCGCCGACGTCGATCGAGACCTGCGCCTCTCGGCGTGGCGCGCCGAGGCCGGCGTCGTCCTAGGCGGGCCGGGGGCGAGCCGCTCTCCCGCCCGGACTTCGATTCGGTGCTCGAGGCGGGAAAACGTTGGGCCAAGCGCGTGCTGCTCGTGACCAGTGCCGAGCCCCTGGCCCAGCGGGCCACGGTGAGCCGCGTGCAGCGCGCCAACGTCGTCCGTGGCATCGTGGTGCCGCTCTGGTCCATGAGCGACGCGCACCACGACTCACGCGTGGGCCGGAGCGGCGCCCTGCTCGACACCCGCAAGGGCATCCTGCGTTGGACGCGCGACGATGCGTCCGCCCTCGGGCTCGCCATGCTCGACAAGTTCAACGTGTCGACGCTGCCGGCCTGGGTGCGCTGGCTCCGCGATCATCGCATGCGCGAAGCGGTGTTCGTCTACGGGCGTTCGGCTGCGCTCTGGCAGGCGATGCCCGAGGCGGATCTGCCGACGCTCACCGAAACCCACGACGCCTTGCTCCGAGCGCGCGAGACGGCACGCGAAGTCGGACTCGAGCTCTGGGCTTCGGGCCTTCCGCGCTGCATGGTTCCAGAGGGCGTCGAGCTGTTCGAGGCAGCTCGGCCCTTCGACGAACGGGTGCGCCCCGGCGGTGAGCCCGAGAACCTGAGCATCGCTCGGCGGCGCGAGCACAAACGCTTCCACGACAGCTGCGAGGGCTGCACGCTCGCGGGTGAGTGCGAGGGCGTGTGGCGCGCCGCGCCCGACGCCCCAGCGGCGCTGCGCCCCGCGCGCGACGCGGCCGAGCCGGCACGCTTGCCCCTCGCACAGAAGGCGCAGCCCAGCGAGTCGGCGCTTCGAGCACGCTGAGCGCGGCCGAGCGCTGCGCCGGGATCGCTTCGTCGGCGCAGCGGCGCTCCGAACCCGCTGACTTGCGCTACGCTGTCGGAGCCGTGACCCACGAAGCAGAGGGGGCCGAGAGCGCCCGTGCCTTTTTCGAGCGCGTGCTGGCGCTTCTCGGCCGCGAGGTCCCGCTCCGCTCGTTCCGCATCGAGGACGGGTTCGAAGAGCTCACGCTGCACCTCGACCTCGACGGCGAGGCCGTGAGCCTCGGTGTGCGTCCGCGCGACGAGGCACCCGCCTGGGCGCGTACGCAAACGCTCTCGCTCGCCATCACGTCGAACACCGAAGTCGACGTCTCACGCGAAGCCGAGCATCACCTGATCTTGCTCAAGGCGCTACTCGATCGCGCGGGGACGCCGAAGCTCGCGTTCCCCCAGAAACAACCGATTCCGATCCGCTTCCGCGGCCGCAGCACCGAGTCGGCGACGTTCGAGCACGCGCGCTCCAAGGCAGAGCTCGACTTTGCTGCCTACGTGGCCTGGCGCGCGCTGACCTCCGCCGATCTCTACCCCCACGTCGGACCGCTCGGCGACCCCGTCTCGGAGCGCGACATCCAGGACGGTTGGGAGCGCACCCTCGGCCGCATCCGCGCGGGCACGGCGCCCGACAAGCTCGGGCTCTACGTCCACATTCCGTTCTGCGCGGTGGCGTGCACGTTCTGCTACTGCATGAAGACCGACCGCTTCGACCGCTCCACGTTCGACGCCTACGTCGACGGTCTCGTGGACGAGATGCGGGAATACTCCGCGGTTTTCGCTCGAATGCCGCTCACCAGCGTCTACTTCGGCGGCGGAACCCCGTCGCTCTTGCCGGTCCCGTCCCTCGAACGCGTGCTCTCCACGATGCGGAGCTCGTTCGTGATCCCCGAAGGTACACAGGTCATCTTCGAGGGGAACCCGGACTCTCTGAACGAGAAGAAGATCGAGCTCTTGGCCAAGGCGGGCGGAGTCACGCGCCTCACCATCGGCCTCCAGACGTTGGACCCGGAGGCGCAGCGCCGCGCCCGCCGGCACAACGAGCCGGAGCGCGTGGCCGCCGCGGTGCGCGCCGCGAGACGCGAAGGCATCGCGCACGTGAACGTCGACCTGATGGCGGGCCTCGACGGCCAGTCGCTCGCGTCGTTCCAGAAGGACCTCGAGTTCGTGCTCTCCCTCGAACCCGACTCGGTCCACATCAACGCGTTTCGGCCCCAGCCCTGGACTCGCTTCGCGCTCGGTGGACAGAACATGAGCGACGAGCAGCATCGCCTGCGCGACGAAATGCTCGCCTGGGGCACCGAGCGCCTCGACGGCGGCGGCTACGCGCACCTGGATCAGGGGCAGGGCAAGACGCACAACGCCGCGAACCTCCAAGACTACGACCTCCGCAAGGTGAACGGCTCACTCCTCGGCCTCGGCTACCCCGCGCGCTCCCACTCCTACGGCGCCTACTATTACGAGCCCGAGGTTCCCGGGGCGGGCATCGAGCTCGCGCTCAACGCCGAGCGCGCCGCGCGCCGTCGCTTTCGCGCCATCGCCGTGGACGATCACGGCGAGTGCCACCGGCACCTGGTCCACAACCTCCACACGGGCTTCTCGCTGTCGGAGTTCCAGGCGCTCTGGGGCAAGTTGCCCTGGGAAGTTTCGCCCCACGGCTGGAGCAAGCTCGAGCGCCTCGGGGTCGTCCGCGTCGACGGCGATCGCGTGGAGACCGACTGCGGCGATCACGCCGACATGCTTTTCTACCGCGTCTTTCTCTACAGCGAAGACGTCGCGAGCCGCGTGCTCAGGGTTTGGGCGCCCGAGCGCGACGAGAGCGTCGACTACGTCGAGCTCCTGCGCCGCATGTGCGAGAAGCAGCCCGAGTCGAGCGGGCTCCGCGACGTGGGTTGAAGAATCAGGCCGACTCCTGCTCGCGCATCCAACGCAGGAAGCTGTTCATCACGGCGCCGACGGCCGTGTTGTTCTCGGCCATGCCGTCGCGATACCAAAGCGAGAGCAGGTGCTCGCGCTGGAAGCCTTCGTGGACGTAGCGGCGGAGAGAACAGGCGTCGTCGAGGTGCCCGAGACGGAACTTGTCTCTGTGCTTCGAGATGGTGAGAAACGCGGTGGTGCCGAAGACGGTTCCGTCGAAGTCCACCGTGACCTCGAGGTTCGTGCGCACGGGCAGGAGCGTCTCGCGCAGGTTCACGAGCTCGACGGGATCGCCGGACTCTCGCCGCCGCCGGAGCTCGGCTCCGATCTCCATCAAGCCGGCCGCAAAATCGCGGATCGAGGCTTCGTCCCAGCGCGTGCCGAGCGCGTGGTTCATCTGCACGCTGCGGTAGCCGAGGCTCAAAATGTGGCGAAAGTTCTCGGCCATGCGCCGCGCGTTTTTCGGGTGCACCACCATGAAGACGGAGTGGGCGATGCCCGAGGCGAGGATCATCTCGGCCTTGCCGCCGGGTGAGCCAGGGTACGAAGCGCCACCGTTTCGCTCCGGTCGGTACTCGTCTTGGGTGGCGGGATCGCCGTCGAGGGAGAGCTGAAAGCGGGTGGTGTGGCGCGCGAAGAACGCCAGGCGCTCCGGATCGAGCCCGAAGCCGGCGGTGGTGAGCAAAAATCGGATCTTCCTGCCCTCTTCGCTCGCGCGTTTCGTGCCGTATTCGAACGCGTGTTTCACCCGTTCCCACTCGGTGAGCGGCTCGCCACCGAAGAAGTGAAGCTCGACCTCGTCCGTGTCGCCGCTGAGCAAGAGCTCGAGACTCTGCTCGACCGTCGACAGGCTCATCACTCGCCCGTCCTGCTTCGGGATGGTGCAGTAGGTGCAACGCAGATCGCACTGCCAGGTCGGGATGATGGTGATGCGCGCGCGCCCGTCGCGAGACGCTCGGCGGAAGGTGCGGATCCAGCGACTTGCGGCGCCCATGCGCTCTTCGCTGCGCACGATGGCGCGCGACTCGCCGTCGGCGTCGGAGGCCTTTCGCGCATCCGAGATGGCGGCGAACAGGACGCCGCGCTCGCCGTCGTCGACCCGGCGCCGGAGCACGGGATCCTCGTGCCACGCTCGGGTCAAGCGCTCGAACACGCTGGGGTCGATCTCGTCCAAGCGATCTCGCACGCGAAGCAAGGCCGGATCCGCGTCGGCTGGGACGAGGACGCGGAAGCGCTCCTCGGTGGGTCCGCGCACCCAAGCCGCGAGCAGTGAATGGAGCGCGCGCGACAACAGGCGGCCGTCGGCCTCGCCGCCGAGCCCGACCTGGCGGAGCCACAAGGGACCCTGCGCCATGGCGTCCGTGAGCGCGCGAACCCGCTCGGCATCGCGGAAGAAGCGCGCGCCGCTGAGCGCCAAGGCCCGGCCGCGCGCCGGCAGACCGGGCCGCTTGGCCCAAGCGCCGAGCGCGCGTTCGAGCTCACGTGCGTCGAGCTCGGACCACACCACGATGCCCGGGCGCCGGAGTACGCCCGGCAGGGTCTCGCTCAGCAGGAGACCGTTTTGCAGGATCTCGTTCTCGAGCTCGGCGTAGTCTTCGAGCGACAGGACGTCGTGGGTGAGCGCGAGACGACGCGACACGAGCGGTTCGATGAGCATCGAGTCGCTTCGGAGGTGCGCGAGGTCCACACCATCGAGAGCGCGTTCGAGCTCTTCGCGCGCCCAACCACCGGAGCGAAAGGCCTGGAGCGCGATGCCCTGGTCGAACACCACGAGCTCCACGGCCTCGCCGTCGCGGCTGGCCCGCGTCACGAGACTCGCGCGGCAGGCCGGGCGGTCCCCTTCGCTCGCGGGGATCAACGGCTCGAAGGCGATGCGTCGGGACATGCTCTCCCCTCTCGTGCCCGGCTCATGAGCGACCCAAGAAGAGTAGTGCGACGAGCACCACCAGCCACTCGATTTCGAAGTACCCGAGCAGCACCATGAAGCCGAGGTGCAGTGCGATGACTGCGGCCGCCACCGGTACGCGAGCCTCGGGCACCACGAAGGCCAGCGCGGCGAGCTCGACGCCGAGTCCGAACAAGCCGGCCAGTGTGCTCCAACTGCGCGAACGCGCGATGGCGAGGCGGAGCCCGCGCACCAGGGGCGGGCCCCAAAAAGCGCGCTCCGCGATGAGCAGAGCTTGGCGTTCGGCTCGCACCCAAGACAGACCACTCGTCCGAACCTTGGTGATGGCCGCGAGCACGTAGGCGCCCGCCATCACGCCGCAACCGGCGTTCCATGCCAACCGTCGCGCGTCCGCCACGGGAACACCGCTCGCGATGAGCGCGACGTCGGCCACGAGCCAGCCGCTGAGACACGCTCCCGCCGGCACGTATTTCCCGAGCCGCACCACGACGTCGTCGTGCCATTGCGCGATCTCGACACGGCGAATGGCCATCAGCGCCATCAGCACGCCGAGCGCGACCCACTCGGGCGCGAGGCCCGACAAGAACAAGACGATGAGCCCGGCGAAGCCGCCCGACGCCCCGAGCACGGACCAGAGGCGCCCGCGCGGGAGAGGCCCGCGGAACATGCGAGGCGAGCCGGCGTAGACCGGTCGATCGGCGAGCAGCACGTGGAGCGCGGAGTTGGTCCACGACAGCGCGAGGCCGACGGCGAAGATGGCATGGCCCACGCGACTCATCGCAAGCGCCCCGTTCCCCGCGTCACCGGCTCCAGCCGTTCTTCCACCAAGCCGTCGGAGCCGACCGTGAGCATGCGATAGCCGGCTTCCACGTCCACGCCGCCCTCGAGCTCGCCTTCCACGCTGTGATCGCGCAGCCAGCGTTGCGCTTCGTAGACGAGCCACTGCTGGGAACAGGGTCGAGACCGCGGATCCAGCGCTTCCACGTCGAGACCGTGCACCGCGCCGAGCTCGTCCGGCGCCACGAACCGCCCGGCCGCTTTCAGGTACAAGACGGCGCCTTCGGTGCGTGTGCCGAGGTCCGCGTACATGCAATAGCGCGAGAACGGGAAGCGATCTCCCACCAACAACGACACGACGATGTAGACCACGGCCGCGATCAGCGCGATGAGCGTGCCGGTGAGCATGGCCACCCCCATTTTTCAGGGAAAGGCCGAGGCCGTCAAACCGCTCTCTTCACTGGCAGATGTTGGCGCCCGCGTCGCCGCCGCAGGTCTTGCCGCCGCCGCAAGCGCCGCAGTAGATCTCACCGCCGCAGCCGTCCGGAGCGAGCCCGCACTTGGCCCCGATCTCCGGGCAAGTCTTGGTCTTGCACCCACATTTGTTCGCTTGTCCGAGACCACCGCAGGTCTCCGGCGCCGTGCAGTCGCCGCACTGGAGGATCTTGCCGCAGCCGTCCGGCGCCTCACCGCAGAGCGCGTCGAGCGAGGCACAGGTCTTCGGTTTGCAGCCGCACTGGTGCTCGATCCCTGCGCCCCCGCAGGTCTCGGGCGCGAGACAAGTGCCACACTCGAGCAGCTTGCCGCAGCCGTCGCTCACCGTTCCGCACTCGGCCGTGAGGTCTTTGCAGGTGCGCGCCACGCAAGGGAAGTCGCTGCACACGTTGGCCGAGCAGTACTTGTTCGTGGGGCACACGCCGCAGTCGAGCGTGCCCTCGCAGCCGTCGAGCGCGAGGCCGCAGTTGAACTCGAGGCTCTCACAAGTCGCCGCCACGCAGGCATCGCGTCCGGCGTTGACCTTCAGGTCGTCGAGCTTCTGCGTGAACGAGCACGAGGGGCTCAGGGTGACCACGGCCACGGCCAACCCGGCACCGATCAGGCCCTGGATGGCTCGCCTCCACATTCAGCCGATCATAGCCGGATCGCTCGCGAAGTCATGAGCCTCCGTTGAAGCCCAACTCCCGGTGATCTAGGCCGAACGACATGCGTAGGGATCGACGCGCGTGGGGACTCTTCGCGATGGGCCTTTCGGCGCTCGGTTGCCCCCGCAAGGGTGCGCCGCCCGAAGAAGGGCCGCGACCGACGGCGACGGTGCCGTTGCCCGCCGCGAGCTCCGATGTGCCATCCCCGACGGGAGCAACGCCGAGCTCGGTCCCCGCCGGGTCGCCGCTCGCGGGCATCGAACCACTTCCGAGTGGGGGCGTCGCGACGCCCACCGAGATCGTGATCAAGAACGGGTCCACCCGGAGCATCGGTTTCGGAGATCGGCCGGCGCCGGTCGGCGGCCTCTACCTCGTGGAAGAGAGCGGCCACCTGGGTCCGCTCCAGCTCGACGGCCCACCGGCGCCTTGCGAGTGCCAGTGTGGACCGAACCGTTGCGCGAACTGCGGAGCTCGCGCCGTGCAGCCCATCGCCATTGCACCCGGTGGAGAGCACAAGGTCGCGTGGAACGGTCGCGCGCGCCGTCATCGCCGGAACGAGTTCGACCACTGCTACGACGCGTTCGTGCCGCCGCCTGGGAACTACGTCTTGGTCGCCTGCGGCCCGAGCTGCGAGTCCACGCGCATCACGCTGCCACCGAAACCAGGCACTCCGCTCTCCATCACGCTCAGCGGCAATCAGCGACGCGCCGACGTGTGCCCGAGCGATCCCCACTTCGCCGAACGTGCGGCGCGGGTCGCGCTCTACACCATGGCCGTGGAGCTCCCGGCATTCCGGAACCCGAAGGCGGCCGAGCTCGGAGCTTGTGATCCGAAACAGGCGCGCTGCGTGGCCAAGTCGGAGCTCGACACCCTCCGCAAGAGCACCGGGTGCAGCATCGGCATCGCTCCCGAACCTCTGGAGTTCGAGGTCCGTGTCTGGCTCGGCGGCGACGACTATGGAACGTTCGTGGGCCCCGACGCCGCGACGGTACAGCGAGTTCGTTACGCGCGCTGAGGGGCCGATGCGACTCGCGCGCTGGTTGCCCCTGGCTTTCGCCTTTGGCTGCACGGACGGAGCGCCTGCGCGTTGCCCCGAACCCGGGCCATCCGCTCTGCCTCCATCTGCGCAGCGCGACGAGCGCCCGTCCCTCGCCTGGCTGGCGGACGATCGGATACTCGTCGTCTCGATCTCCATCGAGGAGCGCGCAGGCTACGGAGCCGACTTCGTCGAGCGCCGGCTCGAGCTCGTGCTGCCTCAGGCGGGCGACGTCGTGTTCGGCACGGCCACGCGCACCACGCGCGGCGTCGACATGGAGCGCACGCCCCCGCTCGTGGTAGCCACCAACGTGAGCGTGCCGCGCTCGCACATCCTCGAGCTCGTGCGCGCCGTCCGCGAGAGCAAGCCCGCCTCGAGCCCGAACCCACGGGTCGTCGTGACCGGCTCCGACACGTACCGCCGCGTCTCGCTGCGCATCCGCGACGTAGACGACGCTCACGCCGTCGAGCTCTTCACCGCGCCGAGCGACCGCACCGACGACGTCTGGCACCTGCGCGCGGGCAACGGCTCGGCCTCGGGCCCCCTCGATCCCGCCGCACTGGGCCGCGCGCTCGCGAGGCTCGATCCGTTCCTCGCCGTGAAGCCCTCCGAGCGAATGGGCGACGACCCGGAGTGCCTCGAACGAAAGCCTGCGCAAGACCCCGACTGCTCGCCCGCGAAACCGCGGTTCTTCGGCTGGCAGGCGAGCTGCACGCCCACCCGCGAGCTCATCGGACGCCTCGAAGCGCAAGGCTGCACCGCCATCGGTCCCCACACGGCCATGAACATCGAACGTTGGTGCTGCCCCGGCGCCGCGGCGGGTTCGAGATAGTCCCGGGTTCGGGCCTGCTCATCGGTGTGCCCGAGCACGTGCTAGCATCGACGGCGAGCACGAGGAGGGACACGATGCGGACGACCTTCTTGGGGATCTTGGCGGTGGGAGCAGCTCTCGCGCAAGCGTGCGGTGGCGGTGAGGACTCGAAGGGAAGCGGCGGCGCTGGGGCCGGTGGCTCGACGAGCGACGCTGCCACCGGCGGGGCGAGCGGGTCGGGCGGAAGCGCTGGCGGCTCGATGGTCGGCAAGAAGTGCACGACCGATGCGGAGTGCGGTTCGCTCGCCACGTGCCAAGAAGACCCGAAAGCCTCGGCAAACGCCGCCGACGAGAGCAGCTGCAAGCGAATCGTCGCCTCGTGCTCCGAGTGCACAGCCGAGGAGTACTGTGGTGTGTCGCTGGCGACGTACTGTGTACCCAAAGCCGCCGAGGGCGAGCCGTGCGACTCCTCGCACCCGTCGTGTTCGAGCGGGCTCTACTGTGCCGGCACTGGCGCGGCATTCGTGGACAAGTGCAAGAAGCAGTTCGGCCCGGGGCAAACCTGCTCCGGCGAGACCAGCTGCGTCGATGGCTACTACTGCGACTCGACCTGCAAGGCAGCGGGACCCGTGGGCAGCGATTGCCTGAACAGCTTCGAGTGCGCCACTGGCCTCTTCTGCGCCGAAGACACCCAAACGTGCGAAGCCGTTCACCCAGCGGGGGCAGCTGCCGGGCGACGACGAAGCTCACCAAGTCCGGCAAGGTCACCTACCTCTCCGACAACTGCGCGGACGGACTGCAGTGCGTTCCCGACGGGTCATCGGGTTCGTGCTTCTTCTCGGGTGACTGCTCGTCGTCGGCGACCTGTTGCGCAGATGCCAACAACAAGGGCGCGTGCAGCACGTCGGACCCGTTCTGCCTCGCACCGCTGGGCAAGTGTGCGCCGCAATGAGCGACGTGGTCCGGTCGCGCAGACGC
Organism: Polyangiaceae bacterium; assembly: GCA_046351435.1. Lineage (GTDB taxonomy): Bacteria > Myxococcota_A > Polyangia > Polyangiales > Polyangiaceae > JADJKB01. The sequence continues at coordinate 88,262 of JAXLYN010000036.1, read as the reverse complement.
CGGCGCGCCGCCAATACCGCATCGGGCTCGACGTAGTCGCATGTTTCACCCCCGTGGCCCCAGCCTGCGCGAGCTCGTGCAGCAAGCCCTCTCGTCGACCGAACACGGCTACGACCTGCTCGCGCCCAAGTTCGACCTCACGCCGTTTCGCACGCCGGAGCCCGTGCTCCGCGCTGCCGCCGACGTGGTCCGCCGCGACGCCGCGCCCATCGAAGTGGCGCTCGATCTCTGCACCGGTACGGGCGCAGCGCTCTGGCACCTTCGCTCGCTGGCGACCTCTCGCGCCATCGGCGTCGACGTGAGCCGAGGCATGCTCGCCGAAGCCGAACGCCGCATGGCGCACGCCCCGGGCACGGCGCGGGTCGAGCTCGTCCGCTCGGATGCCCTCGAGCTGCCCTTCGAGGGCGAACTGGACCTCGTCACCTGTTTCGGCGCGTTCGGCCACATCTTGGCCGAGGACGAAGATCGCTTCGTGCGCGGCATCGCCCGCGCCTTGCGCCCCGCAGGCCGCTTCGTGTTCGCGACCAGCGAGCGGCCTTCGCTCAGGTCACCGTGGTGGTGGGTCGCGCGCGGCTTCAACGCCGCGATGCGCGTGCGAAACGCCGTCCTCACACCGCCGTTCGTAATGTACTACCTGACGTTCCTCTGGCCCGACGTGCGGCCGATGCTGGAACGTCACGGGTTCGAGGTCACCCTGCACCGGAACGTGTGCCCTCCACCGTTCACGCCGGTGCTGGTGGTGTCTGCGAAGTTGCGCCGAAGCCGGTGAGGTCAGCTCGCCGCTACGGCCCGGTCGTGATCGCGGCGGTCTCGCCGTCGTCCTAAGTCCCGAACGGAATCCTGAACCTGCGAGAGCGTAGTTCCACTGCCTCCAAGCACCATCGTAGAGATTGGCCACGTGGCTGCTTCGGCTGTCACCCGTTCAAGTGAATGTGGCCCCGCAGCACCGCGAGACGGTTCACGCCGGGTCTAGCTGGATGCCCGCATAGACACGGTCGATGTCGAGCGTGACCGCAAGCTCTTGAAGCGCCAGGCGTTCGCCAGCAACGAAATCCTTCGTCGTCCAGCCCTCGGGGGTTCTCCATACGAGTGTGATCTTGGGCTCGCGGTGAGAGACGAAGAGCACCGCGCTCAGGGTCGAAATCAGCTGGTAATGAGTCAGCTTCTCGCCGCGATCGTAGGCCTCCGTCGATCGCGATGTGACCTCGACGAGGACGCTCGGGTTCGTGAGGGCATTGGAATCGACTCGCGACGTCTCGCGCTGGCCGCAAACTATCGAGAGATCTGGGAACGCAGCGAAGTCGCTCGAATCGACGCGCACCTTCACGTCCGAGCTGTACGCACGGCACCGGTCGCCGAGCTGCGCAGTCAACAACGAGGCCATTCGCACGCTCAGCTCCCCGTGAGCCAGCGTGCCGCCCGCCATTGCGTAGATGACGCCAGCGGAGTACTCGAGCTTGAATGGGCTCGCCTCTAACGCTCGAAGGTAGTCGTCGTAAGAGTAGCGGAGCTCCCGGGCGGTGGACACGTCCCCAGTATAGCCTCCTCGAGGCTCGCGAGGGCGACGGCGCATCGGCTGCGGTATGGGGTTGCAAACTGGGAGTCGAGCGCGCGCAGGCCGCGAAGCGGCCGAGGACGCGCGGAAGGGGCACAAACACGAGCCGCCGGAGTGCGCCGAAGTCGGTGAGGTCGCCGCTACGGCCCGGTCGTGATCACGTCGGAGCAGCAGCGGAAGCCCAGCTGGAATTCGACCGTCGTGGCGGTAGGCACCGCAGCGTCGCACGAGACGCTCGCACTGCTCGGCGTACCCTTCCCATGGAGCGCGCAGCCGCCTCCGCCCGTACACTCGGCGCCCCACTCCTCGACGCTCCCGACGAGGTCGTACACCTCTGCGAAGCCAGCGCCTTGACCATGGCATTGACTCGTCTCGACGTCGGTGATGTCGAGCGCAGCAGATCCTTGCGTGGCCACCGCGGTCGCATCCACGCAGCGCCCCGGCACGAAGCTGTCGCCCCACGGGTACTTCGTGGTTCCACCTTGCGTGCAGGCGTTGGTCCATTCGCTCGCCGTAGGATCCGACATGGTGTCGAGCGACCCAGGTCCGCCGCCGATCTTGCCGCAGAGCCGCTTGCCTGCCCAAGCGCAGTAGCCGTGGGCGTCACACCAATCCACGCAGCCCACGGCACGGTTCGGATGGTTCACCGGATCGAACCCGCGCGGGTCGCACTCCCACGGCATGACCTCCCAGGCGTCTGGCTCGAAGAGCGGTGCCATCCACTGCTTGTTGTCGGCGCAAGCTGGGATCTGCCCCGATGTGTCGCCTGCCTTCGCCTGAAGGAACTCTTGGTATTCGCCCGCGCTCACCTCACGCTGGTCCATGCAGTATTCGCTTCCGGCCTTGGCCGTGAGCTTCACCAGCTTGGTTCCGTGTCCGGCGGTCGGACACAGGGTCTCGGGCTTACCGTCGGGCGGCGCGTCGATGGGCGTGTCCGGCTGAACGTCGACCGGCGCGTCCATAGAGGCATCGGGGAGAGGTTCGGGCGTGGGTGAGTCCGACGCGGTCTTGCCGCAGGCCAGAAGCGCCGCGGAAGCACAGAATGCGACGAGCGCTCGCCCTCCACCCCGCGGTCGTTCCACCTAGCCCAGTGTGCCTCCAAGTGGCACTGGGGGCGCGCGGAAATTCTGCGTGCGCGTCGAGCCTGACGTTCCTCTGGCCCGACGTGCGGCCGATGCTCGAGCGCCACGGGTTCGAGGTCACGCTGCACCGGAACGTGTGCCCTCCACCGTTCACGCCGGTGCTCGTGGTGTCTGCGGGGTTGCGCGGAATTCGGTGAGGTCAGGTCGCTGCTACGGCCCGGTCGTCATCACGTCGGAGCAGCAGCGGAAGCCCAGTTGGAAGCTGACATAGTTCGCAGTGGTCACGCCAGCGTCGCACGTGACCGTCGCACTGCTGGATGTGCCGTTCCCGTGGATGGCACAACCCACGTTGTCGGGCGTACACTCGGCCGCCCACTCCTGAACGCTCCCGACGAGGTCGTACACCTCTGCGAAGCCAGCGCCTTGACCATGGCATTGACTCGACTCGACGTCGGTGATGTCGAGTGCAGCGGACCCTTGCTTCGCCACAGCGGTCGCATCCACGCAGCGCCCCGGCACGAAGCTGTCGCCCCATGGGTACTTCGTGGTTCCACCTTGCGTGCAGGCGTTGGTCCACTCACTGGCGGCGGGATCCGACATGGTGTCGAGCGACCCAGGTCCGCCGCCGATCTTGGCTCGAAGAGCGGCGCCATCCACTGCTTGTTGTCGGCGCAAGCTGGGATCTGCCCCGACGTGTCGCCTGCCTTCGCCTCGAGGAACTCTTGGTATTCGCCCGCGAAACCTCCGAGTCGTCAGCCACCCGCCTTCCGCCACAAGGACATCGCGCGCGCTCGCTCGCTCGGGTTCGCATCGAGGTACTCGCGGAAGCTCTCGTCGCTGATGGCCACCTCGACGCGCGCGTCGGCGACCAGTTTTGCCTGACAGCCGAGGCGCGAGCTCTCGCGGAACTCCCGCGCGGAGAGCTCGAGGAGTTCGAGCTCGTCTTCGCTCGCAAGGCTCAGGTGCTCGCCGCCGGACTCGACGTACACGTGGCAGGTGGAGCAGGCGCGCACGCCGCCGCAGCGGTTCCCCTCGGGCGCACCGGCCGCGCGGGCGGCATCGAGGATGCTGCTCCCGACGGGTACCTCCGCTTCGAGCCCCATCCCGACGAACACCACGCGCGCCACGACCAAGCGGTCATAGCACGCACTGCTCACAGCACCCGCAACCGCGCGCGGGCTCGTCGCTCGTCGCTCGGTTGCTCGGACTGGGAGCGACGGCCCTTTCGGGCCCGAATGCGTGCGACGAGGTCGGCTTCGGGTTCGTGACCGAGCACGCGTCGGATCACCGGTAGGGGATCTTCGAACACCGGGGAGAGCTCGCGTTCGTCGTAGGTCTTCGCCATCGAGAACATGCCGGCGCAGATGGGATCGAAGCGGCAGAGCTCACAGGCCTCGCCCTTGCCGTGCAAGAACTCGAGCTGCCTGATGAAGCCCTTCTGATCCAGAAAGCGGATGCAGCGTTCTTCCTCTTTGATGATCTTGCGGGTCTCGGTCGATGCCCAGGCGAAGCGGCGCATGAAGCACAAGGGCACGCGCTCGGCGCGGAAGGTGCGCCCGGTGCGATGCAGGTGCTCCATGGCGAGCTCGAGGGAGACCATGAATTCGTGGTGGCGTGCGATGCAGTCGGGGTTCTGTTCGGCGCGGTTGCCGTCGGGGTCCATGTTGTTCCAGACGAAGTGGCGGAGGAACGGGAAGCGCTCGGTGAGCCAGATCACGACCTCGTGGAGGTGATCGGCGTTGTAGGTGTTGATCACCGTGTTGATGTCGCAGGTGATGCCCATCTGGGGCACCTGCTCGAGCGTGCGGATCAGGTGGTCCCAAGCGCCCGGGTACTGCGTGATGAAGTCGTGGACCTCCTGCCGATGGCTGTGAATGGACACGTGGATGTGCCCCAAGCCCGCGTCGACGGCTCGCCGGAAGAAGTCGGGATTCGAAAGGCGCTGGGCGTTGGTGATCATGCGGCTGTGCAGACCGCGGGTGCGAGCGTGGCTCAGCGCAGGAAACAACAGCGGCGACGACGTGGGCTCACCGCCCGTCAAGATCACGCCGTCGTAGCCGAGCTCCACCAGTTGATCGATCTCGCTCCGCATTTCGTCTTCGGTGAGCTCGACCCCCGTGGGAGGGTTGCTGCAGAAGCGACAGGCCTGGAGGCAGCCGCGCGTGAGCTGGAGGTAGCCCAGGTTCGCCATACCTCAGACCTTGGCGAGCGGGAGATTCCGGCGCGCGCGCTTCTCGGCCTGGGCGCGCGCCACGGCGGCGAGCGGATCTTCGGGCGCCGCGCCGGGCGGCGGAAAGCCGGGAAGGCTCGGCGCGACTGGCTCGGGGGGTGACGCCGTCTCGAGTCGCGGCGGCGGCACGGGGTAGAGCGCGACGAGCTCGCGTTCCACGCGCTCGGCTTCGGCCCCGGTCGTCAGAGGACGAAGCGGGCCGAGGCCCTGATCGCGCACCCAGTTGATGTGCGCGCCTTCGCAGCGCGAGCTCACACGGCAGTCCGAGCAACGCACGCTCTTGGCGCGATAACGAGCGCGCACGTGATGGCGTGCGAGCTCTTGGATGTCGAGGCGGCCGGTCTCGGCGTCGAACCACTGGGCTTCGACCACGGCACGGTCGGGCGTGATGCGCGTGCCGGGCGCGAGGCAGGGCGGCAGCCCGCTCACCCGCAGCGGCAATGCGAGCGACTCGAAGAAGGCGCGCGGATCGCGCACGTCGTGCGCCGTCGCGTCGGACAGGTGCTCGTGGCTCGGCTGGAAGACGCGCGCGCGATCCCCGAGGGCCGAGACGAGGGCGCCGTGCTCGAGGAGCCAGGGCGCGGTCTCTTGGTTCAGCTCGATGTCGAGCTCGACGTGATCGTTCGGGCTCGTGCAGAGCCAGGCGTCGAGCTCGGCGGATCGGGTGGCCACGAGCACGACGCGGCGCTCGCGCCCGAGCTCGGCGGGGAGCGGCTCGACTCGAGCGACGCGCGCGTAGACGCCATGCTCCTTGGGAAGGGTTTCGAGATCCGCGAGGCTCGGGACCTCGACACCGATGAGGCTCGTGCCGAAGGGCAATGGCTCGCCGGCGTAGGCCCGTTTCCCGACCGAGTAGACCTCGAACGCCGCGGCGTTCTGTGCGGCGATGACGCGGTCCATGCTCGTGCAGAACGGCTCGATGAAGCAGTGGGGGCAGCGCTCTGGGTGGCGACAATCGAGGGGCTTGCCCTCGTCGAGGTAGCGCCGCACCTGGAAGCGGCGACCGTTCACCTCGTCGAGCATTTTGTGCGGGTCTTGGATCAGATCTTCGAGCCCCTCGAGGTACGAAACCGGAAAACGATTGGTCCACACCACGAAGCGTGGGTGGCGGTTCAGGCGGAAGACCTTGTGCAGCACCGGCAAGTGCTCGCGCACGTCGTAGAAGAGCTCGTCTCGGTGATCGAAGGCCGCAGCCTGGGGGATCACGTGCAGGAGGTCGAACTCGGTGACGCCGAGCGAGATGCAGAGCTCGACGATGCGGTCGAGCACCGCCACGTTCTGCTTGTTGATCACCACGTCCACGTTGACGATGACGCGGCCGTCGCGCAGCGCCCGCACCATCCCTTTGATGATGCGTTTGAAAGCGCCGGGCGTGCCCGTCAGCCGATCGTGAAGCAACGCGTTGTGACCGTGGATGCTGAAGGTGATCTCACCAAGGCCCGCTTCGACCACGGCATCGAAGAACTCCTTGTCGGCGAAGCGGTAGCCGTTGGTGACGGTCTGCACGCGGACATAACCGCGCTCTTTCGCGTAGCGCACGAGGTCGGCGAACGCCGGGTGCAGCGTGGCCTCGCCGCCCGACAAGATGAGCTTGTCGGCGCCGAGCTCGTCGATGCCGCGATCGATCTCGCGCTTGATCTCGTCGATGGGAAGGTACACGTTGCGCGGCGTGTCGCTGTCGAGGCAGAAGAGGCAGCGACTGTTGCAGGCCGTCGCGGCGCGCACCCAGTGCTTCGGGCGATTGGCCACGCGCTCGCGCCAGAGCATGCGCTCGATGTCGCGTTCGTCGTTCATGGCTCGATCGAGTGCTGCCAACCCACGGCGACTCCGGGAGAACACGGCGCGCGCGACGCGCCGCAGACACACCCTTGAAAGGTACCATATCGGTCGGAGCCGCTCGCCGGCCGCCCGGGTTCGAGCTCGTCTTCGAAGGCAACGCCGGCTTCCGACGAAGCCGCGTCCACTACGTCGCCGGTCGGGCGCAAGCACTCGGGCAGGGTACGGACGAGCGCGACCCGAGCCGGTCCAGGCTGGAGCTCGCGGGCGACCCGCGCGAGGTCTTCGAGACGGCCGCCCCGAGGGGAAAGGCGGAAACACGGCGCGCCCGGCAGTCTTCCGGTTGCCCAGGCGTCGGCGAACTCGTGCACGAGGCTCGCGTCGTGGAGCACGGCGAACGATCCGAGCTCCGCGCCGGCGAGCTCACGCAAGCGCTCTCCCGCGCGCAGCGCCTGGGCGAAGGCCCCAGAACGACCGACGTGCGCGTCGTGACGTTCGGCGTCGGGCGCATAGAGCGCCACGTCGAGCCGGGTGATCCCGCGCAACGCGAAGAGATCGGCGTCGCCGAGCTCGTCGAGAGCGCTGGCCTCACCGGCCAGCTCGACTCGCTCGAACGAGAGCAGCGTGGTCTCGCGGAGGAGCGCCGCGCGTTCCGGGTGCGCCAAGCTTCCAGCCGAGGCAACACGCAAGATGCGAGCACCCGTGCCCGCGGCCCGCACCAGCCGGAGGCGCGCGCTTCGCGTCGACTCGACGAACGCTCCGTCACTGGCGTCGCCGCAGGCTTCGCACTCTACCCGCGCGGGAGCTGGAAAACGCACGCGCACGACCCGTGGCGCCGGCGTTGCGCCGCGGAGGGTAGCGCCCAGGGCGCCTGCGTGGAGCTCACTGCGACCGAAGCGTTCGCCGTAGTCGCGAGGCATGCCGGCGCAGCGCGGGAGTCCAGGACAACTCGGACAGCCCTTCTCGTGGGGAGGCTCGGCGAGCGCGGCGCGCACGCGCTCCCACTGGGGCTCACCCAGCGCCAGCACGGGCACGGCTCCCGGCAACGCGCGCGCGTCTCGCGGCGCGACGCACTCGGGGAATCCCTCGAAGGTGAGGCGCACGTCGCGGTCACGAGCCGCCGCCAGCGCTCGCTCGAGATGCGCGCCCATGAGAGCGAAGCGCGGCACGAGCTCGACCCAAGCGAGGGCCACGCGTCCCTGCGCGACGGGACGGCGCATGCGGACGCTGCGCACACCGAGCGAGCGAGCGGTCTCCACCAGCTCCGCGGCCAGCGGCAACGTGGAGCGAGTGAGCGTTGCCAAGAGCTCCACGTCGACACCGGCCGCCACCAGGCGACCCAAGGCGCGCACCGCCAGGCGCGCGGCGCCCGGGCGCGCTACGAGCCAGTCGTGGGCGTCGGCGCGAGCCGCGTGCAGCACGACCCGCACGCGATCGAGACCGGCCGCCAGCAACGGGCCGAGCGCTCCCTCTTTCGCCAGCGGCAGCGCATCGGTGACGAGCCCCACGCTGGGGCCACGTGCCGAGACGGCGCGGATCAACTCGGGCAGATCGGCGCGGAGCGTGGCCTCGCCTCCCGTGAGCCAGACGCGACGTTCGCTGCCCGAGACGAGGGCCGCGAGGCTCGTGATGGGGGGATCGGGCGGCGGCGGCTCGGGCAGCTCGTGCAAACGCTCACCGCCGCGTACGCGGGCGGTCACGCACAGCGCGACGACCTCACTCATGGCGCTGGTTCTCCGACGCCCACCTCGATGCCGAGCTCCCGAGCTGCCGCCTCGGCGAACCGCGTCACGCGTTCGTCTCCACGCAGAAGCAAGCGCACGACCTCGACGCGCGAGCGAGCGAGCGAGCGCAAGAGTTCGAATGCAGCCGAAAACGAGCCGAGCCGGGTGAGCCCGACGCTGGTACGGAGCACCGCTCGCGGTTCGAGCCCTTGGTTCCGCTCGGCGATCGCCAGAAGCTCGCTCAACGTCGCGCGGTCTCGCGCGAGGCTCGCGACGTCGTTCACGACCGCGAGATCCGTCGCGCCCGAGTCACGGATCATCGCTCCGTGGCCGCCCTCGAGCTTCCCCACCACGAGCCAGACCACGGGTGCGTCGGTCTGGCGGAGACGCGCCAGAGTCGCGTCGTCGAGTCCCGCGTGGGTGGCAACCACGCGGTGAACCTCGGACCCGACAATTTCGCGATCCCAGGGCTCGAGCCGAGGGATCGGCGCAGCCAGACCGCTGCCCTCGCGATGGAAGAAGTAGGCGTGCCAAGCCCCCTCGCAGCGCGTGCGCAACGCGCAGCGCCGGCACGGCTCGCCGTGACGCCTCTTGCCACGGTGCTTCGATTCGCTCGCCTTCGCTTCGACCGATTTCGAATGGTGCCCGTCCCAACCGACGCACAGCGGCAGGCCCGTGTCGGAGTTCGAGAGCTCGATGCCGTGAGCCTCGGCGCGCTCACGCGCACGTCGCACCTCGGGACCGAGCACGGCGTAGTCCGGCAAGAGCTCGAGGCGAGACGCGCCTCGGCCCATCGGCTCGACCGCGGAGAGGGAAATGGCGCGCACGGCGGGCAGACGCTGGGCTACGAAATCGACGTACGCCACGACGCGCGCCTCGGTGGCTTTGGCGATGACCGGACTCGCGACCACGGTGACTCCCTGCGCGAGCAGCGAGTCGATGCCCGCCAGGCAAGCGTCGAATGCGCCATCGCGTCCGGCGAGCGCGTCGTGCAGCTCCGCGCGGTCCGACAGGAGCAGCACTCGCGCTGAGGTCAGGCCGGCCCCGGCGAGCTCGCGGGCGTATTCCGCGTCGATGAGCACGGCGTTGGTCTCGAGCTCGACCGATCCCACGCCGGCGCTCCGCGCCCTTCGCACCGCGCTGAGCAATCGGTCGCGATGGAGCGTCGGCTCGCCTCCAGACAGGGTGAGGGTCTCGCCACCCGAAGCGAGGAGCTCCTCGAGCTCACGCGCGAAGACATCGGCCGGCGGAGTGCGTCGTACGTAGTCTTCGGCGGGCACGTTGCAGAACGAGCAACTCTGGTTGCACTCCATGCCGAGGCGGAGGAGGCCCGGCTCGCGGTGGTACGCCTCTGCGCGCGGCGCGCTGGACGACACGAGGGGCAACCGCCGAGCCTGACTACTGCTCATTTCTCGACGATTCCCGAAAGATCCGTGGCCTTCAGCGTATGAGCGGGCACCGGGAGCGTCAAACGGGCCGGGAACGTCCGCTCGACCGCGAACGTATCACGCGATGATGCGCGCCGCCGCTCTCACCCTACCCATCGCCTTCTTCGCTTGCAGCCACGCGGAGCCCGCGCCCCGCGCGCCTTCACCGGGTAGGCCCAGCCTCTCGGTGATGACGTACAACCTGAACTTCGGCGTATCGGGAGACCCCGCGGCCGCCGAGCTCATCGCGCGGGAAGGGACCGATCTCGTGCTCCTGCAAGAGACGACTCCCGTCTGGGAGTCGAGCTTGCGCGGTGCCCTCGCCGATCGTTACCCCTTCATCGCGTTCCACCATTGCTGCGGCGCCGGCGGGCTCGGCGTGCTCAGCCGCTACCCCATCGTCGCGAGTGAGGTCATCGAACCGCCCGAGCGCGGCTGGTTCCCCGCGTGGCGCTTCGAGCTCGCAGCGCCGCGCGTCCGCCTACAAGTCCTGAACGTACACCTCCGTCCTCAGATCAGCGATTCGGGCAGCGTGGTCTCGGGGATCTTCGGCACGCAGCCCATCCGTCGCGCCGAGATCAAGAAGTACTTCTCCGAGCTCGAGCCCGGGCTGCCCACGCTCGTCGCAGGAGATTTCAACGAAGGACACCGCGGCGCAGCCCTGGCGTTCTTGCGCTCGCAAGGCTTCCGCAGCGCGCTCTACGATGCTCGCGGTTCGGAACCGACCTGGCACTGGCCCACGAGCCTCGGCACCGTGGACGCACAGCTCGATCACATCGCCCACGACCCCGAGCTCGAGCCGCTCGAAGCTCGCGTGGTGCGCGAGGGCGCCTCGGATCATTTCCCGGTGGTCGCGGTGTTCCAGCTAAGAGAACGTTGACGGACGGCCGCTCGCCACGGGCCACTCGTGCGGGCCCGTGCGGCGCTAACCGCGATGCTCGGAGGCCTTCAGCTCGTCGAGCAACGCGACGTCGACCTCCTTCGCGCCGCGACGCTTCGCTTCGGCCTCCGCTCGCTTCTTGATGAATGGACGGATGAAGAAGGGAGCCTTCTTCAGGCGCTCGAGGGCTTCGGGTTGCCAGTGCACGGGAGCTACTTCTTTGGTTGCACGCACGCGATGGTGCCATGCCCACTGCCGTCGGGTTGGGCGTGCGCGCCGAGATAGATGTGCTGACCCGCGTAGGGCGTGAGATCCACGACCAACGTCTTCTGGAGCTGATCGCAGGTGAGCTTGGCGATGTAGTCGAGATGGTCGGCCGCTTTCTGACCGTTGAGCTCCCAGCCCGAGCAGCGCTGCACCGGATCGGGGGCGACAGCAGGTCCCGTGTTCTTCGCGAGGTACACCACGCCACCTTTGTCGTTGATGCACACCAGCACGGCGAGCGGCGGGTTTTGCGGCACGTTGATGCCGCTGTCGTCACAGTCTTCGCTGCCGTTCCGCGGCGTGTCCGTGTAGCAGTCTTCGATCACGTAGATGCTGCTGCCACCGGTGCCGCCGCTGCCGCCGCCGCCGGTCGCACCGCCGCTGCCGCCCGCGCCCGTGCCGCCGCCGCTCGTGGCACCGGTACCTCCCGCGCCCCCGGCGCCGCCGCTGCTGCTACCACTCGCGCCACCGCCGCCCCAGACGCCGCCCGCTCCCGCGGAGCCACCGCCGCCGCCGCCAGCGGGGCTGCAGTTCTTGCAAGTGCCGAAGCCTCCGTTGTTCTGACACACCTGGACGCCGGTGAGGCCACCCGGGCATGCGCAAGAGCGTTGTTCACCGGGCACGCAGCTTTGCGCTGGGTCGGCGTCTTCGTCGGACGCACACGCAGCGACGAGCGCCACGGAGCAGAGGAAAAGCCAGCGGAGCATCTGCCAAGAGTAGCCGAAACAGCCACACTTTCTAGGGGGACCGAGCTGTGGGAAGCTCGAGTCTCCGTGGACGACCGCACCGGCTTTCTCGCGCTGCCGAAGAGCGGCGAACGGACGCTCGAGGCGCTGGAAGAAGCTCGACCTCTTGGTGCTCCAGACGCTGCTCCTCGTGGAGCCAGAGCGGCTGACGCGTGAAGCACGCCCCTACGCGCGTGCGTCGCTGGCTCGAAGGCGTCGCCAAGGGCGCCTCTCGCACGGCGCTTCGTCGCGCCCTCTCCGCGGTGGACGTGCGCGCGCCGGTTCTCGCGCTCCGAAGCGGGTCCGTCGCGCCCGACGTCGCGCACGGCCTCGCCGTGCCGAGCTTGCTCGCGGCCTTCGCTGCGAACCTCGCTCCGCAAGCTCGAGTCGATGACGTGCTCTGGGACGTGCCATTCACGCGCCTGGTCGACTCGACGCGGGAGCATGCGCTGTTCTTGGACGAGCCGTCCCAGGGCGTGTTCTTCGACGGCCGCGCGCTCGAAGTGCGGACGGCCGGCGGCGAGCGCGTTCGGCTCGACGGCGACGGCACGCCCGGGCTCCCCGACGGCGCGCGCTGGGAGCGAGTCTGCCATCGCTTGTTCGAGGGGCCGCGGCCCACGCTCTCGTTGGTCGACGGAAACCCCCTCGCCATGTACGAAGAACATCCGGACAAGGCAGGAAACGCGCTCTCGCTCGGCGAGCGCAGCGTCGACGAGTGGCTCGACTCGCTCCGCGAAGCCTTCGAGCTCATCCGAGTCGCGTTGCCGGATCTCGCCCACGAGATCAGCGGGTCGCTCCAGCGCATCGTGCCGGTGGGCTTCGAGCCCGAGAAGCACCTGTCGGCCTCGTACCGGGAGGCGCCCGGGCTCATCTACATGACGCTGCACCCGTCGGCGCTCACCATGGCCGAAGCAGTGATCCACGAGACGCAGCACGGCAAGCTCAACGTGCTCCGCTGGTTCGATCCGGTGCTCGCCAACGCGGATTCCACCTGGACCCAGTCGCCAGTGCGCCCCGACCTGCGTCCCCTCGGCGGTGTGCTGCTCGCGGTCCACGCCTTCGTCCCCGTGGCTCTGTTTCACGTGCGGCTCTCCGAGCTCGATCACCCGGTGGTGCGCACGCCAGAGTTCCTGCGCCGCCGCGGCGAGGTGATCTCGGCCAACGAAAGCGGGCTCCGAACCATCCGCGAGCTCGGTCAGATCACGCCCATCGGCCGCGAGGTCATGACCGCCCTCGAAGAGCTCGAGCGCGCCGCGCTCGAGCGCCGCCCCGACTCCGCGCAGCCCGTCGTTTGAGGTCGTGACATGAGCGGCGCCGAGACCGTGACCTGCACGCACTGCGGGAGCGCAGTGCCGATGCAGGTGCTGGCGGCGGCCGTGAGCTGCCCGTACTGCAAGAGCGAGCTCCGCCTGTCTGCCGACGACTTGGCGCGCCTCGCTCGCTATCGAGCCGACGTGAGCGGGAAGCTCGGACGCGCCAACGAGCAGCTCGGCTACGCCGAGAGTTGGAACCGTTGGTACGGCGGCGCCGAGGCCCGGCGCAAGAACAACCCGTTCATTCCCATCGCCATCTGGCTCGTCTTGGTGGTGGTCATCGGTGGGTTCGCCGGCGTGGTGCAGAACCTCGGGTTGGACGCCCGCACGCTGGGTGTGCTCGCGCCCTTCGGGTCCATGGGGCTCTTCGTGCTGGTGATCGGCGCGTACATGTTCTGGTATTACAGCGGACGCAGTAGCCAGCGGAAGGCAGCGCCGCTCGCGGCCGCGCCCATCCACTGCCCGAAGTGTGGGGCCCCGAACCAACTCGCGCCGGGCGAAGTCCTGCGTTCGTGTCGCTACTGCTCCGCGCCGCTGATGCCGGGCGAGACGGTGATGCAGCACGGTCGCGCGGAGGCCGAACGAGCGCTCATCTTCGCCGAAATCGAGCGCTCGCGGGCCGAGCGCCGCGGCATGGTGAACCTCTCTTCGTCGAGCCTCGGCAACGCCACGCCGTACATCATCTTCGGCTCGTTCGTGCCCATCACGGCCATCGGCGCCGTCGCGTTCACCGTGTCCTGGCTGTCGGGCAACGAACGCGACGCGAACCCGATGGGCATCCTGGTCCTGTGGGCGCTCGCCACCGCCAACGTGGGGCTCTTGGCCCTCGTGTACGTCTTCCGCCGTTACCGCCAGGGTCGAGTCGACGGCCTGGTGGGTGGAGCGGCGCGCGCGCTCGGAGGCGCGACCCTGGCAGACGTCTGGGCGATGAACGGCTGGCTCGATCGCCACTGGGCAGGGAGCGTGCCATACCAGCAGGTGTTCCGGGGACCGTACTTCGCGAGCGTGGAGGCCACGATCGAGAGCTTCCCGGTTCTCGTGGTGGTGAACCCGGTGGGCGCGAGTGAGCACTATCCACCCTTCGTCGCCGCGCGAGTCGGCGCGTGGGTTTCGAACACGGGAGCGGCCGAGCGACACCCCGCCGTCGCCATGGCCCGCGCGACCTGCGGCGAAGCCGGGTTCGAGCTGCGCGTCGAGCGCGCCGGACTCCTCGCGCTGGCGGTGCACGGCGCAGCCAAGCGCGTCGTGCGTTCCGGGAGCTCCGAGCGAATCGTGCTCGCGCTTCAGGCCCTCACTCGGGCTGCTCGCGAACTGGGCGCGACCCCGGTCGACATCGCACCCAGCTGAGAAGCTCGGCTCAGGGTGCCGCTTCGCTCGCGCCGAGGAGCTCCTCGCGGACTCGGCTGCGCTCGCGATCGATCTGATCGGCGGAAGCTCCGAGCAGAGTGAGCACCCGTTCCGACATGGCGATGGCGACTTCGACTTCCGCGGAGACCACGTTCTCGACACCGACTCGATGGAGCCCGTCCGCCTCTTTCGCGTAGGTGGTCCGCGCCAGGATCTCGAGCTCCGGACGCAGCGCTCGCGCCTGCCGTACCACCGCCTCGGGCGAGCCGGAGGCGGCGAACACGAGCACGTCCGCACTGGCGATGCCGGCGCTTTCCAGCACCGTGGGTTGGGACGCGTCGCCGAAGACCGCGCGAATCCCGGCTTTCGCGAGCCGCTTCACGGTGTCGTGGTTGAGCTCGATGACGGTCGGAACGACGCCACTCTCGATGAGGAGCTCGGTCAGGCTCTTTCCCACCGGCCCGTAGCCGACGACGATGGTGCGCCGCTCGCCCTCGAGGGCGGGCTCCGCCGGAGCGATGCTCTGGCGCAGACGTGCGCCGCGCACTTCGAGCCAGCTCACCGCGCGCGGGGCCCAGCGGAAGAGCAGCGGGTTCAGCGTGATGCTGAGCATGGAGACCGCCACCAAGACTTGCGTGGCGCGCTCGGGCAGAACGCCGAGCTTGGTGCCGAGCCCGGCGACGATGAACGAGAACTCGCCGAGCTGCGCCAACCCGAGACCCAAAGCCACGGCGCCGGCGGCAGACATGCCGCGCGAGAGCGCGACCACGACGGCAGTCAGTGGGGAGACGACGAGGACCAGGGCGAAGGTCAAGAGCACCAACGCGAGGTTCTGGCGGAGAGCTGCCGGATCGAAGCTCATGCCCACGGACACGAAGAACAACACCGCGAACGCGTCGCGCATGGGCAGCGCCTCCGATGCCGCCCGCGTGGCGAACTCGGACTGGCCCACCACCATGCCTGCGAGGAATGCGCCGAGCGCCATCGAGGCACCGAAGAGCTTGGCGGAACCGACGGCGATGCCGAGGGCCAACACCAACACGGTCAGCGTGAAGAGCTCGCGGGAGCGTGCACGGGCTGCCGCGGCGAGGAGCGCCGGCATCACGCGACGACCCACCACCAGGGTGAACGCCACGAGACACGCGACCTTGCCCGCTGCGATCGCAGCCGACAGCGCGATTTCTCCTGGGTTGGATGCCCGCGCCGCGTCGCCGAGCACGAGCGGCAAGAGCACGAGCACCAGCACCATGACCAGGTCCTGCACGATGAGCCAGCCGATGGCGACCCGACCGGTCCCGGTGTGGAGCAGATCCGCGTCGGAGAACGCGCGCAGGAGCACCACGGTGCTCGCGACGGAGACGCTGAGCCCGAACACGAGGGACGCGCTCGGGGAAAAGCCGAACGTCCTCCCGAGCAGGAACCCGAGCCCGCTCGCCACGGTCACCTGGAGCAGGGCGCCGGACAGCACGACCTTCCTCACGGCCAGCAGGTCGCCGAGGTGGAAGTGGAGCCCGACCCCGAAGAGCAGCAGGATCACGCCGAGCTCGGCGAATTGACCGGCGATGGCGCCATGAGCCACGAAGCCCGGCGTGAACGGACCCACCGCGACCCCGGCCGCGAGGTAGCCCACGATGGGTGAGAGCCGGAGCTTCCACGTGACGAAACCCAGCACCAGGGCCGCCGCGAGGCTGCCCGTGAGCGTGGAGATCAGCTCGAGGTCGTGGGGCATGGTCGATCGAGTCTAGGACCGACCAGGCAAAACGGGAGCGCGAGCCCGCGCGTCACGGCTTCGTTTCGGGCTCGAGCACCCCGAGGATGTACTGCTTCTTCGAGATGTACTTGTTGGCGGCCGCCTTCACGCGGTCGGAGCTCACCTTGTCGATCATCGGCGAGATGTCCGGAATGAGCCGCGGATCGTCACTGAACGCATAGGCGCGCTCGAGCTCGCGGAGCCAGTAGCCGTTGTCGCGGAGCTCGGTCTCGTGGGCGCGGCGACGAGCCTCTTTCACCTTGGAAATGTAGTCCGGGTCGACGCCGTTCTTCTGGATCGCAGCGATTTCGTCGAACACGGCCTGCTCGAGCTTGGTCACGTTTTCGGGTGCGCAACCGAAGGTCACGCCGAACCGGTACTCCTGACGGGGCCGGCGCGTGATCCCGCCTCCGACCTGGACGCCATAAACGCCGCCCATGTCTTCGCGCAGCACCTGACGCAGACGGAGCCGCAGCACCTCTCCCAGCATCCGCATGTCGTTTTCGGTGTCGCGCGTCCACTTCTCGGTGCCGTGGAAGGTGAGCGTGACCATGCTCTTCGGCTCGCTGCCCTTCTTGACCGTCTTGGTCTTCACGCCGAGCGGTAGCGACACCTTCGGGTCACGCCAGCTCTCCTTGCGCTTCTTGCCGGGCAAGCTCGCGAGGTAGGTCGCGACCAACGGCTCGAGCGTCTCGAGCTTGACGTTGCCCACGAACACGAACGTGAAGTCGCTCGCGTCGGCGAAACGGTCTTTGTAGATGGCGAGCGCTTTGTCGAGGTCGACCTTCTCGAGGGTCTCGGGCGTCACCGGCCTGCGCCGCAGGTGGTTCTGCGACGAGAAGATCGCCATGTCTTCGAAGAACGTCCCCTCGGGGGAGAGCCGGCGGTTCTTCACGCTCTCGGCCTCGCGCGCGCGCCAGGCGACGAAGGCTCGAGCGTCACGCCGCGGCGCGACGAACGCGAGGTGCATCATCTGCAAGAGCGTCTCGAGATCCGCCGGCGACGCCCGGCCCGAGAGCCCCTCTTCGAGCTCCGAGATGTTGGCGTTGACGCTGACCAACTTGCCGGCCAACGCTTTCTTGAGCTGCACGGCGTCGAAGGCGCCGAGGCCGCCCTGGCCCACGGCCACGTCGGCGAACCGCGCCGACTCGAAGTCCGCGTCCTTCGCCAACGAGTGACCCCCAGGCGAGAAGGCCGAAGCGCGCACCTGATCGTTGGCGAAATCGGTGGGCTTCACCACCACGCGGGCGCCGTTGGACAGCGTCCACTCGGTGACACCGATCTCCGGAATGCTGCTCCGCTTGGTGATGCTACCGGGCGCCGGCGGCGTCGCCACAAGGGGCTGATTCGAGCCGACGTCGACGTAGGCGTCGATCTGCTTCTTCGCCACGCGGTCGTGGAGCGCGAGCAGCTCATCGGGTTTCGGCTTCTGGATCTTGTCGGGGCCGGTGACCACCAATACGCGACTCCCAGCGCCGAGCTGCTTCGCGAGTCCGTTCAACTCGTCGACCTGGATCTCGGGCAAGAAGCCCTCGACCAATCGGAGCTCGGCCTCCCGACCCGGCATGGCCTCGTTCTCGAAGAAGTTCCGCGTGATCTCCGAAGCGAACTCGCCTCCGTCGCGCTTGTCACGCTCTTTCACGGCTTGCTGGAACTGACGCAAGAGCTGGCTCTTGGCCCGCTCGAGCTCGGTCTTGGTGAAGCCGTGACGTTCGACGCGGAGCACCTCTTCGAGCAATGCCGAAAGACCCGTCACCACGCCGTCCTCTTTCACGCTGGCGCTCTGGCGGAAGCTGTCGGCGGTACGCACGAGCCCGCTCGTGGCCGAAGACGCGCCGAGGAATGGCGCGTCGGGCATGCGCTTCAGCTCGTCGAGGCGCGCGTTCAACATGGAATCGACGAGCTGCTCGGTGAGGCTCCGGCGGTAGTCTCGGGCGCTGGCCTCGGGTCGGTGGGGGAGCTTCGAGAGCACGGCCACAGTGGTGCTCGGGAGCTCGGGATCCGTCTCGATGCTCACCAGCGTCTTGGCATGGGGAGGCAGCTTCTCGCGTGTGCGCGGGCGGGGCTTCGCGGGCGCTGCCAGCGAACCGAACTCGGACTTGATGCGCTCTTCGACGGCAGCGGCATCGAAGTCGCCGACGGCGATCACCGCCATCAGATCGGGGCGGTACCAGTCCCGGTAGAAGCGCACGAGCTTGTCGCGAGACGCGCCCTTGATCACCTCGGGCTTGCCGATGGTGAGACGCTCCGCGTAGCGCGACCCATGGAAGATGATCGGCGCTTGCTTGTCGAAGATGCGCATGCGGGCGCCGCGGCCGAGCCGCCACTCTTCGAGGACGACGCCGCGTTCTTTTTCGACTTCGGCGGGCTCGAATGCGATGCCATCGGCCCAGTCGCGGAGGACCTCGATGGACCGGTTCAACACCTTCGAGTCGTCGGTCGGAACTTGGAGCGTGTACACCGTCTCGTCGAACGACGTGTACGCGTTGAGGTCGGCACCGAAGCGAACGCCGCTCTTCTCGAGGAAGTCCACCAGCTGCTGCTTCGGAAAGCGCTTCGTGCCGTTGAACCCCATGTGCTCGACGAAGTGGGCGAGCCCGCGCTGATCTTCGTCCTCGAGCACCGAGCCGGCGTCCACTGCCAACCAGACCTGCGCGCGCTTCTCCGGCTTTCCGTGGGCCATCACGTAGTACGTGAGACCGCTCGCGAGCTTGCCTTTCCGCACGCGTTGGTCGAGGGGCAGGGGCCGATCGAGCTCGCTCGACGCAGCGGGTGCGGTGGCGCTGGCGCTGGGCGTCGCGACGGGCTTCTGCGGCCCTTCTGCCGGGGGCGGCGAACCGCAGGCAGTCGCGAGAGAGAACAAGAGCCCGAGCGGAACCAGCGGAAACGAAAGTCGCATGCGGACCCACTATCGCCGAATCGAAACGGAGGCCAGCGTGCGCTTGGCGTAGAATGGTCCACATGCCGCGCCTCGTCTCGAGCCTGCCGGTAGTGGCCGCGTTCGTGCTCGTCCCTCGCCTGGCGGCCGCCGCGGACGGCTCTCTCTCCCCCGGAGCGTCGCAGGCCGAAGTCGCCGCAGCCATCGACGCGCTCGGACCGGGCGACACGTTGACCCTCGAGCCGGGGGAGTACCCGAACGTCGATCTGGATCTGAAACACGCCGACGACTCCCCGCTCGTGGGCACGGCCAGCGCGCACATCCGGATCGTGGGCAAAGCCGATGCGAGCGGGAAGCTCCCTCACGTCATCGCCAACGCCGATGCGTTCCAGGAGGCCGTGCGCCTGCGCACGGGCTCGACCTATGTCGACATCGAAGGCTTGCACCTCTCGGCCAAAGGCAACGACACCCAAGCCGGGGTCTTCGTGGACTCGGGTGTGAGCTTCGTGACCATTCGAGATTGCCTGATCGCGGACGTGACCGGCATCGGCATCCAGATCCAGACCCAGAACGACGTTCATGATCTCTTGATCGAGCACAACGAGATCCACGACACCGGAACGAACTCCCAGGACGGGAACAACGGCGGACAGGCCTTCACGGCGGGTGGATTCACCGCCGGAAGCGCCACCCAGGGCGTGCACCACATCGTGCTTCGCCGGAACTTGATCCACCACACCATGGGGCAGGAAGGCGACTGCATGAAGTTCATGTACGGCGTCTACGCGAGCACCATGGAAGACAACGTGGCCCACGATTGTCCGCGCGGAGTCTCGTCCCAGACCGAGAACTACGGGTTCACGTCGTACGGCTCGGGAGCCGGTCACTACCAGAACGCCGCGGACTCCAACGCCATCTCGAGGAACCTCCTCGTGAACACCGCCGCCGTGGTCAGCGGGCACTCCAACGTCGCGATCTACGCGGGCCCCGGCACGCGCGTGGAGAACAACGTGATCGTCGGCTCGAACCAGGGGATTGCGGCGCGCCTCGAGGACGAGGCGAGCGAGATGCGAAACCTCACCGTGCGGAACAACACGGTCTTCGGCGCGACCGACTACGCGTTTTCGATCCGCGGCTGTCAGAACGCCGATGCCTCGGTGGTCGTGACGAACAACGCGCTCTTCGCGGTGGACGCCAAAGGCTTCGGCTATCGCATGCCCGATCCGTTGGGCGCCATGGTCGCCGCGGCGAACTACTTCCAGGGGCAGGACTACGCCGAAGCGGCTCCGCCGGTGATGAACCCGCTGAGCGCCCCTGCTGGCAGCGTGTTCATGAGTCCGTCGACGGCTTTCCCGGGCGCGGACTTCCGCCTCGCGTCGGGGTCACCGCTCGTCGATCACGGCGATGCGGGCAGCGCGCCCGCCGACGATTTCGATCTCGCGCCGCGCCCGGTGGGCTCCGCGCCCGACGTGGGCGCTTACGAATCCGGAAGCGATCCAGCGAAACACTGGGCGCTCGCCTTCGCCTTCAAGGGCAGCTTCGGCTCCGGAGGTGGTGCGGGCGCGGGCGGCGCAGGTTCGGGGGGCGGCGGCAGCGGCAGCGGAGGGAGCCCCGCCGGAGGCGCGAACAGCGGCGGCGCGAGCGGAAGTGGGACCGGAGCCGCGACGGGCGGGGACGACTCGAGCGGTTGCGGTTGCAGCGTACCGAAGGCGCCCGGCAGTCCGGCGTTCTTCGCGCTCGCTGCGCTGGTCTTCGGAGCCGCGCTCCGCCGTCAGGTGCGCCGCATGCCCGAAGCGCGGACCTGCTGCTCCAGGTCGCGGAAGCGGTGAGCCAGAGCGCGCACCAGCGCGCCCGTCCAGCCGTCGATGCCGAGGCCTTCACTCAAGGTCTGCTTGTCGAGCACGAGCAGCGTCACCTCGTCCACCGCCACCACCGTTGCCGCCCGGGGCTCGTAGAGCAGGAGCGCCATCTCGCCGAACACGTCCCCGGCGCCCATGGTCGCCAGAGTCTCTTCGCGACCGTCCACCGTGCGGAAGGCCCGGCACGTGCCGCTCGCGATCATGTAGGCCGCGTCGCCCACGTCCCCTTCGCGAATCACGACGTCGCCGGGAGCGAAGGTCTTGGTCGGGAGGTGCAAGCCGCCACGCAAGAAGCGCCGCACGTCGGCCGCGAGCTCGGGCACGCTCTGGTAGCGATCGGCCGGCGCGCGAGAGAGAGCGCGCATGACGATCTGACGGATGCGCTTGGCCACCGGCAGGTTGCCGAGTGCCTGATCGATGGGAACGACCTGTCCCGCCTTGGCGAGCTCGAGGATTTCTTGGGCAGGCCGCAGCGGTCCGTAGGGCAATCGGCCACTCACGATTTGGTAGAGGATGGCGCCGAGCCCGAAGACGTCGGTTCGCTCGTCCATTTCCTTGGGGTTGCCTCGGGCCTGCTCGGGCGCCATGAACGGAGGCGTTCCGACGGCGCCTTCCGCTTCCATCTGCGCGCGAGCCCCCGACGCCGGTGCGCTCTTGGTGAGCCGCGCGAGCCCCCAATCCATGACGTAAACCTGACCGAACGTGCCCACCATGACGTTGTCGGGCTTCAAATCGCGGTGCACCACGCCGCGATCGTGGGCGTAGGCGATGGCCTCGCACACCTTGAGGAAGATCTCGAGCCCGCCCTCCAGCCGCTCACTCGAGCCCGGCGCGCGCCCTCGAAGCCAATGGCTGAGAGAGACGCCCTGCACGAGCTTCATGGTGAAGTAGGGCACCTTGCCCGCGCTCTGACCGAGCTCGTAGACGGGCACGATGTTCGGATGCTCGAGCTGTCCTGCGATCTGAGCCTCGGCGACGAAGCCATCGCGATAGAAGGGGTGCTGGGCGAGATCTTTCGAGAGCCGCTTCAACGCGACCTTTCGCAAGAGGTAGCGATCGATGGCAGGGTGGATCCTGCCTGCCACGCCACGTCCGAGCTCGGGCATGAGAAACAGATCGTCGGGCGTCGGGATGCCTTCGCTCTGGATCAGCGCAGGATCGATCTGATGCGCTCCAGCGACGGGGATCGCTTCGCACACCTGCACGGGCTCGGTGGTCGGGTCAGCCATGAGCCGTAGGCTAGCAGGCGCGCCAGGTTCAGATCTGGACGGAGAGGATCAGGGGATCCGCGCGGTCCACCCGCGCATCGAACGAGGCGCCCGGCGTCAACTTGTGAGCGGACTCGAGACCCAGCACCTCTTGGTGGCGCACACGGTAGGGGGGGCGACCGGGAACTTCGACGTCCAGCGTGAGCTCGACCACGGGAAGGTTGTTCACGCGAGCACCGGTCTGGCGCGCGCTCACGAGCCGCGCTCGTCCGGACACACCCGTCTGCTCGAGGCGCTGGCGAGCCCGCGAGCTCGCCGTGGCCGCAAAGAGAAACGTTCCGACCAGCACGACGACGTAGCCCAATACTGCGACCACGAGAGCCGGCTTCACCACCGGAACGTGGAATGCGTCGAGCAAACGCGCCGTCACGAGCCCGAGGGCGATGCCCCCGAACGCAACGAGGAATACCGGACGCAACTGGGTCCCGGACTTGGTGAGAGGCGGGTCGGACACCGCTCGCGATGCTAGCCGCGCGACCGGCAGGCTCCAATCACCCCCTCCGAATCGAGCCGTATCGCAGCCTGCGCATGCGAGTCTTGCGCCAGGACCAGAGACAGGTCATTTGCCGCCGCGGAGTCAGCCCGGATCGACCCCATGACTCATCCCGCCCGCGATGCTGACCCGACCAGGGACATCACTCGGGCGCACCAAGAGCAGCGTTCATGAAGAAGTCGAACAAGAAGACGGCTCCCGCCAAGAAGACGGCTCCCGCCAAGAAGGCGCCTCCCGCCAAGAAAGCGCCTCCCGCCAAGAAAGCGCCTCCCGCCAAGAAAGCGCCTCCCGCCAAGAAGACGGCTCCCGCCATGAAGGCGCCTCCTGCGCAGAAGCCTGCTGCGAAGAAGCCGACTGCCGTGAAGCAGGTCGCTGGCGCCAAAGAGGGCAAGTCCAAACCCACCTCCGCCAAGCCCCCTGCGAAGTCCGCGCCTGCGAAGTCCGCGCCTGCGAAGTCCGCGCCTGCGAAGGCCGCGCCTGCGAAGTCCGCGCCTGCGAAGGCCGCGCCTGCGAAGTCCGCACCTGCGAAGGCCGCGCCTGCGAAGGCCGCGCCCGCGAAGGCCGCGCCCGCGAAGGCCCCACCTGCGAAGGCCGCGCCCGCGAAGACGAAAGGCTCCGCGCGCGTCGAAGCGTCCGGCGAACCTGCCATCGTGCAAGCGGCCCGTATTCTCGGACCGGGCTCGGGTCAGCTTTTGGCTCGCGTGCGTTTGGCCGCCGAGAACCCGCACGGTTACGTCGTCAAATACGCATCTGAGCTTCGCCTGCGCGGAGTGAGCGCGCCCGGTCCTCGCCTCGGCTTGATCGCGCTCTTGGA
This sequence comes from Polyangiaceae bacterium, assembly GCA_046351435.1. Taxonomy (GTDB): domain Bacteria; phylum Myxococcota_A; class Polyangia; order Polyangiales; family Polyangiaceae; genus JADJKB01. The sequence continues at coordinate 64,877 of JAXLYN010000036.1, read as the reverse complement.
TGGACTGGCGGTGGAGAAACGCGTCGCGCTCGTCGATTGGAAGGCGGCGGCCGAAGACGTGGTTTTCGAGCTGAAAAAGCTCAAGACCCCGGGCAAAGTCGATTGGGGTTGGGTGAGCTCCGTCGACCCCGACGAGCTCGGCGAAGTCTCCACCGAGCGCTTCTTGCAGGCGGTGGCCGCCCAACTGGATCACGGGAAGCTCGCGCTCCTGAACCTCGACACCGGCTCCGACCAGTTTGCCGTGATCGCCATCGAGCCCTCGCTCGAGAAGGGGGTGTTGACCATCATGAAGAACGCCGGCTACGCCGCTGCGCGCATCGCGGCCAAGCCTTTGGTCACGAAGGCGAAGCCCGTTGCCAAGCGTGCGCGCGGTGGCTCACCCCTCAGCGAGTGGCCCGACTGCAAAGACGACCCGTCGAACACCTGGCGCTACTTCATCCATCCCGAGCGCGAACTGTCGCGCTGTCTCCGCAAGTGGCCGCAGGCGTTCGACATCATGGAGGGCCCAGCGACGTCCACCAGCACGCGTACGGAGAAGAAGAGCTTCGTCACGGCAGCGCAGTGCACGCAGGCGTACGTCGAATACTACGAAGCATTGAAGCAGGAAGGCTGGCTTCAGTTCACGGCCCAAGAGCACGCCAAAGAGCTCCGCGCTCGGGCCAAGTGACCTTCGGATGAGCTCTCGAAGATCCGCGGGCCCCGCCATCCTGACGGCGCTCTCGTTGGCTTTCCTCGCCGGCTGCAGCGCGGATGGTGCATCCGAGCCCGGTGGCTCCGGGGGGAATTCGGCCGACGCGTCCAGCGGCGGGAACGCCACGGGCGGCTCAGGCGGCTCGGGCGGCTCTTCGGGGAGCAGCGGCTCGGGCGGCTCTTCGGGGAGCGGCGGCTCGGGCGGCTCTTCGGGGAGCAGCGGCAGCGGCGGCGCCCCTGCCGACGGCGGGAGCGACGCTTCGACGTGCAAACTGTCGAAGCCCTATTCCTCGTCGAACGCCACCTGCAATGCCTGTGCAGAAGCCGAGTGCTGCGCCCTCGTCAACGCCTGTTTCTCGGACCCGGACTGCGACGACGGCTACGTCAATTGCATCCTGGCTTGCGCACTCCTGCCCGAAGACGCCGGCGATGCAGGTATCGAGCCTTGCCTCGCCGTCTGCGCCACCAACCATCCAAAGGGCAAAGGCGAGTACGACGCGGCCATCGGTTGCGCCGAGTCGAAGTGCTCGTCTTGCCTCTGACTCAGATCAGGTCGAGTCCGAGCCGCAGCGTCAGAGTGGGGAGCACGCCGTAGGTCACGAGGCCTTCGTCCACCGCAGTCGTGGCTTCACCGATGCGCGGATCGTCGATGGCTCCATCCTTGGCGGTGGCGTGAGTCTTCGCAGAGAAGACCTTCGTCACGCCCAAAGCGCCCGCGAGCACGACGCGCTCGGCGATCTTCGCTTGGTAGCCGAGCTCGAGAAACCCGAGACCGAGCGAGCTCTCGACCTCGTAGCTTCCACCGAGCCCCGCGATGCCAGTCACTTGGCCGGTGTCGAAGGCGCCCCGCAGGCTGACACGGGAATAGCCGGCGTCGAGGTAGACGCCCACGTCGCGGAAGGGCCGAATCCCGGCGCCCAGCCGCCAGGCGTTGCCACTCTGGAACCCGCTTTCGAGCATGGCTCCGAGCACCGGATCCGAGCTCACGGCGGCGGCCGTGCCGGTGATCTTGCCGAGATACATCGAGGGCACCCAGCCGAACCCGCCGAACAAGCGTAGTCCGACGGGCGTCTCGAACGTGCTCTGGAAGCCGAGATCGATGGGGGCACGGGTCGCGCCCTCGAGCGAGAGCATGTAGCGATCGCGGTCGCGTGACGATTTCGGCGAAGCCGCGTCGGGCGCGTCGGGCCCACGTCCGGCGTGCTCGTGCAGCGAGCGGGTGCTGGGACGACGGCGAACGGTCTTCGTCTCCCATTCCGGAGACGGGGGTGCAGCGCTGGGCGGCGGGGCGCTCGGAGGCGGTGCGATGGGCGTCGCCCAGCCAGTCGTGGCGGGCAGCGGCGGAAGTGCCGCCACGACACTCGGGTTCAGGCGATCGAGCGACGACTCGCGCGGGCGAGAACTCGAATCACTTTCACTCACGATGGGGAAGCTCGCCTTCGACGTGGGCTCCGGCTCGTTCGCCGACGCCCGAGAAACAGCGAGCAGATTCAATCCGACTACGAACGCGACTATTGGACCTTGGTTCATCGAGGGGTTCGCCCGGATCGATGCGGGCTCCTCACCTACGATTCACGGTCCTTTTTCCGAAAACTTGAGCGCGCCGCGCGCGGCGAAATCCGTGCCCGTCATACGCGTCGTCGGCGAGCGAACGCGAGACCAGCCAGTGCCAACGCGACGCCGACGAGCCCGCTCGATGAACGTTCGCCACCCACCGAGCATCCACCCGAGTCTCCACTCGTCTGGGCAGGGTTGCCGCCCGTCCCGGGGCTCCCGCCGGTACCGGCGCCGCCTCCAGTGACGCCTCCGCCGAGACCACCTGCGCCGCCCGCGCCCGCGCCGCCGACGCCGCCGCCACCGGCACCTGCCGCGCCGCCTGCGCCGCCGGTGCCCGCCGTGCTGCAATGCGTGGCGCAAGCGGTGGCGCAGGAGCTGTTGCACGCGCAGTAGGCCACCGAGTCGTATCCGTCGGCGCCCGCAGCAGTGGCGGTCTTGCAGTTGGCGATGCAATTCGCGTCGTGGCACTGGTCCGCGCAGGCGAGCACGGCTTTGCAGTTGGCGTCGGCGAGGCAATCGCTCACCACGTTCACGCACTCGGTGTTGCGGCAGGTCTCGCACTCGGTGCCGCCGGTGAGCGGAGTGCAGACCTTCTGCTTCACCGTCTGCGAGCTGATCTGGAGATCGACCTCTTGGCAGAGCATGCCCGTCGGGCACGAGCTCGTGCTGCAGAACTCCGTGCAATACTGCTGGTTCATGCACACGTAAGAAGTGCACTCGGCACCGGTGCTGCACGGCGCTCCGCCCGTTGGCTTCTGCGTGATGGGTGTGCCCGTGCCGGTCTCGAGGCTCGGTGTGCCGCCCGCCGCCGCGAACGCCTGCTCGATGAGCGCCTTGTGGTAGTCGAGGCGCGTGAACTTCGGAGTGTCGTTGGGGTTCGAGCAGCTCTGGGAGCGCGAAGCGATGCCGATGATGGCGCCGCCCGCCGAGAAGAGCGGCCCCCCGGAGTCACCGGAGCAAATCGACTGAGTTGCCGCGATTTCTCCGTCCCCAATCAGCTCGTTCCAGTCTTTGCCGACGCTCAAGAGCTTGACGTTGGTGCGCCGCCGGCGCGTGCCCGACCCCATCTGGTTGTCGTTGATGGCGCCATAGCCCACCGCGGTCACCAGCTCACCGAGCTGGGGCGGATACGTCGTGCGGATCTTGGCGGGCGTCACTCCGGCCACCGCTTGGTTCAACACGATGAGCGCGATGTCGTTGTTGCAGAGGTTCTTGCCGGGCGTGACGAAGAGCTGAGCGCCCACGGCCACCGGACTGCCCCAGAACTGCGGGTTCACGCCCGTGTACACCTTGATGCTCGAGGGCGTGTAGTTGTTGCCGACGTGATCGCCGTTGGTCGAGTTGCCGTCGATGTCGCAGCCAATGCCCTGTGTGACGTTCTGGGAGACGCAGTGCCGCGCGGTGATCAGCAGCTTGGGTGCGATGACGGTCGCGGTACACGCGCCGCCACCCATGGTGATCATCACCACCGACGGATGAGCGGAACCGCCCGAGTCGTCGACGCCGCCGATGATGGATTCGGAGGACTCGCCCGTACTGGGAGCGCTCGGCGCCGAGCCGGAGCAACCGAGAGCGAGGAGCGAGACCGGGAGCACGGAAGACAAGCGAAGCGATCGCGTCATGGGGATCTCTCGAGCGAAGGAACGGTGAACCGGAAAACTATCGCACCCCGGCATCGCCTCGACCATCTCGCTCGTGACGAAGCACTGCGTCACGCGGGCCCGCCCACATCCGCCTACCCGCTCACTCGACCAGGCGAAGGCCGACGGGCAGCTCTTCTCCGAAGAACTCACCACGCTCGCGGTCCTCGATGGGCACGACCTCTTCCACGGCGCGCACCCACTCCGGGTCGGCGTTCACGCTTCGGAGCGCCTTCGCAGTCTGCTCGCGCAGGTCTCCGCGCACATCTCGCGTCCGATCCCCGGTGAGCCGCGCGAGGAGCATCCCGGCACGCGGTGCGGTGGCGATGCCGGCCCACTTTTCACGGAGCAAGTGGTCGAGCCAGCTCTCGGCGATCCGGGTCGCGACGACGTGGTGGATGCTGGCATAGGCCGGCGCGCGTGAACCGAGGCGCCCGAGGGCAGCCCAGAGGCGGGGGTTCTGTTCGCTCCAGGTCCGCTCCATCAACCACTCACCGAGCTCGACTCGGCGCTCCGCCGGGACGCGTTCCAGAGAAGAGGCGAGCTCGAGCATCTCGTCCATGGCCTGCGGCTTCATCCCTTTGGGCTTCTTGCCGGCCTTGCCAGCCGGCGCGAGGAACGGATCGACGCGGTCGCGGACGTGCACCTGGAGGTTCTCGGCCAGGCCTCCCGCCACGCGCCGCCAAGCGATCCAAAACTGCTGCCAGGCCCGGGCGTCGTCTTGGAAGCCGAGCCCTTGCTCGAACAAGGGCGAGAGCCCGCGGATGCGACGCGGATCTTCGGGATGCCCGTAGCCGGGGCGCAGGCAGTAGCCGGTGAGCATCCAGAACACGCGCTCGTGATCCGCCGAGCGCCGCCGCGACTTGTGGAGCGGCGCCACGACATCGAACAGCGCTCGGCACAACTCCCCGCTCCAATGCTGCCGCTCGCCCAAGAGACGGGTGAGCTCCCGCCAGAGGTCTTTGACCTCGCGCTCCTTCACGTCGGACTGGGCCTTGCCGAAGACTCGCTCGATGGCGGTCTTGGCCTCGTCGAAGCGCAGGCTCGCCGGACGCACGCTCGGACGGGGCCGCTCGGAAGCGCGCGGCTCGTCGCCGGCTTTGTCTCCGCGCAGCTCGAAGGCCAGCGCGAAACGCCGCGCCTTCGTCGGGTCGGCGGGCGAGGACTCGACGCAATGGAGCTCGAGGGTTCCGACCGGCGAGAGCTCGCCCTCGAGCACGACCACCACGTCCTCGCCCTTTTCTTCGCCCTCGAAGGCCGTGGCTACGGGCGGAAGGCGCTCGAAGCGATCGTCCAACGCTTCGACCACTTCACCCGGCGCATGTACGACCCGGTCGGTCGAGTGCAGCTCGAAGCGCACGGGCCGGCCGACGTGCAGAGCGAGTGGGCGCCCCGCGACGATGTGGCGCTCGCCTTCGCGTGCACCGCGCGGCACGACGCACACCGCGCGTCGCCCGCCGCCGCCTTCTATGCCCACATAGAACCCCTGGGGCGATCCACCGCCGATCACGATTCCGTGACCTCGAAGGGCGAGGCCAAACGTGACTGCGCCGCGAGCCACTGCAACGTCTGGGTCGCGCTCGGAGAGACATGACACGGGCGCTTCGCCCCACGACGACACGACCTCGAGCACGCGTTCTCTCGCTCGCGCGGCGCGGAACACCCCGCCGTTGAAGAGCAGCGCCGAGAGCGCGACGTCGGGCGGGGCGTGGGAGGCGACGAACGCCGCGATGTGCCGCGTGATGCCAGGGTCGTGTTCGTAGGGCAACCCGAACGCGACGAGCCCGCCGCGGCCCTTCTTGGGCGCCTCGTCACGGGCGGCAAGCGGAAAGAAGCCCTCGATCACGATGCGCTCGGCTTCCTCGCGGCCGAGCTCGGTGCGCAAAGTGCCGCCAACCAGGGCCGACCCCGAGCTCGCGAGCGCGACGGGAAAGCTCTCGGGCGCGGACTCGGACAGCAGTGCTTCCTTCGCCGATCGGCATTGGAGCACGAGCGCCGCGAACCGCCTCGGCTCGAGATGAGCAGGCGGTGTCACGAGACGCGCTTCGGCGGCGTGCGCCAGCGCGAGGTCCATGTTGTCCCCACCCAGCAAGATGTGTCGGCCCACGGCGATGCGGTCGAAAGCGAGCGCACCGCTCGGGTCTCGCTCGAAGCGGATCAACGTCAGGTCGGTGGTGCCACCGCCCACGTCGCACACGAGCACCAGGCGAGACGCATGCCCACCGAGCAGGGACTCGAAGTGCCCGGTTCCCAAGTGAGCGAGCGAATCGTAGAACGCGGCTTGGGGCTCCTCGAGCAGGCGCACCGAGAGACCTGCGGCTCGGGCCGCCCGCAGCGTGAGGAGCCGCGCGGTCTGGTCGAACGAAGCAGGCACCGTCAGTACGACGTCCTGCTCGGCGAGCGCGTGAGTGGGGTGAGCGTCGTCCCACGCGCGCTTCACGTGACCGAGGAGTCGCGCACCGGCTTCGACCGGCGAGATGCGCGGGACACCGGCGTCTTCGTCGACTCCCCACGGCAGGATCGGTTGCGTGCGATCGACCCGCGAGTGGCAGAGCCAGCTCTTGGCGCTCGATACCACGCGGCCCGGTGCTTCACGCCCGCGCCGACGCGCCAGCTCGCCCACGACGAACGGTGCGTCCCCGAACGGATCGTTCTCGACCTCTGCCGGAAGCGGTGCATAGAGGAACGATGGCAGCAGGGGCAACGCGCGAGTTTCGCCCTGGGACACGAGCTGTGGCACCGGGAAGACCTGCACCCCTTCGGGCGCTCCGGGCCGCGCCCAGGCCACGACCGTGTGCGTCGTTCCGAGATCGATGCCGACGACGAGCTCTTTCATCAGCGAGCGCCGTAGTTGTGCGCCGATTGCTCCTCGTTCCGATCGGTTGCGGGCGGCGGCGACGGCGAGAGCGCGCTGATGCGAGCGCGCGTCTCTGCGTCCAAGCGAAGCTCCGCCGCAGCGAGCGCCGGTTCGAGCTGCTCCAAGTTGCGCGCGCCGATGAGCGGCGCGGTCATGGCGGGGTGGCTCGCTACCCAGGCAATGGCGAGCGTCGCCGGATGCACTCCCAGCTCGCTCGCCAACTCGGCGAATGCCTCCGCGATCTCGAAGTTCGACTGGGCGCCGTAGCGCGTCTTGTACATCGCGTTGTCCACGATGCGGCCGTGCTCGGGGGTGCGACCGACGCCGTATTTTCCACTGAGAAGCCCACCGGCCAGCGGGCTGTAGCTGAGCACCGCGAGCTTCTCGGCCTGGGCATGCGGCAAGATCTCGACTTCGGCTTGGCGCTTCAGCAGGTTGTACATGGGCTGTGTGGCCACGATGGGCGAAAATCCGAGCCGCTCACTCGTCGCCAGGGTCTTCGCGGTCTGCCAAGCCGAGAAGTTGCTCACCGCGGGATAGAGGATCTTGCCCTGTGCCACCAGCTGCTCGACGGCGCGGAGCGTCTCGTCGAGAGCGGTCTCGTCGTCGAAGCGGTGCAAGAAGAAGACGTCGACGCGGTCCGTGGCCAAGCGCCGGAGGCTCGCCTCTACCGCCCGCACCAAATGATAACGAGAGGAGCCGCGAGCGTTCACGTCGCCCGACGTGGGGAAGTAGGCTTTGGTCGAGATCACGACCTCGTCCCGACAGTCGGCGACGAGGCGTCCAAGGATTTCCTCGGATCGACCGCGGGCGTAGACGTCGGCGCAATCGAACAGATTGACGCCTGCGTCCCGACAGCGGCGAAAGAGAGAGGCGCTCATCGCCTCGTCGGCGTCCCCGCCGAACGACATCGTGCCGAAGGCCAAGCGGGAGATGCGGACGCCGGTTCGTCCGAAGAAGCAATAGTCCATGGCGGCTCCGAGTGGATGATCCGGGCGTCCTGGTCTTGTGACCAGGACCACGATGGAGATAACTTGGTTGGAGTATGGGGGAAATGCTCTTCGACGACGCAGCGCGGGTGACCGCCCTCGACGACTACCGCATCCTCGATACTCCGCCGGATCCGGTGTTCGATGGCATCACTCGGCTCGCGTGCTCCTTGCTCGGGACGCCCATCGCCCTGGTATCGCTCGTTGACTCGCACCGCCAGTGGTTCAAGTCCAAGTGCGGCCTCGAGGTGAGCGAGACGCCGCGCCAATTCGCCTTCTGCGACCACGCCATCCGCGAGGACTGCGTCATGACGGTGGAAGACGCGACGGTGGACCCGCGGTTTCTCGACAACCCGCTGGTCACCGCCGATCCCCACGTCCGCTTCTACTGCGGAGTCCCACTCCGTGCGCCCGACGGGCACGCTCTCGGCACGCTGTGCGTGATCGATCGAGTGCCACGCACGGTCACTCCCGAACAGGTCCACGCGCTGAGCCTCCTCGCCAAACAGGCGGAGAGTGCCCTCGAGCTTCGCCGGCGACTCGCGCTCGTGGAAGAACACCTCACGAATCAGCAAGCGCTACAGCAGAGCCGAGAGCTCCTTTCGTCGATGCTGGTTCACGACCTCCGAGCTCCGGTGACCAACATCGCTCTCTTGGCGATGACCTTGCCCACGCTCACCGACGGCGAGACAAGCGTGGCGGAGGAGATCGCGTTCGAGGCCGAGCGCATGGGACGCATGCTATCCGACGTGCTCGACGTCTGTCTGGCGGAGGTCGGACAGCTGCGACCTCGCGCCAAGGACTTCCCCCTCGCCGCATTCGTCGAGAAGATCGTTCGGCGGTTCGGACCGCGTTGTGCGCAGCGCGATCAGCACTTGACCCTCCAAGCGCCGAGCGACGAGCTGATCATCCACGCCGACGCCGAGCTTTTGGAGCGAGTCCTCGAAAATCTGCTCTCCAACGCCTGCGCTCACGCGCCGGCTGGGACGCTCGTCGCGGTGTCCGTCGCACGAAACGGCGGTGCTCACGCGCGCGTCGACGTGAGCGACCAGGGGCCGACCCTCGATCCCGCGCTCGGCCAAGCGCTGTTTCTCAAGCTCGACTCGTTTGCCTCGAAAACGGCCGCATACGACCACAAGAGCCACGGCCTCGGTCTCGCGTTCTGTCGGCTCGCCATCGAAGCCCACGGGGGTCAGGTCGGAGTGGAGCCGCGCGCCAACGGCGGGAACACCTTCTTCTTCGAGCTGCCCTTGCGACCCGCCGCGTTCGAGTAGACTGCCGACCGATGCCCGGCGACAGCGACGCGACCGTACGCGAAAGCTCGCGGGCGGGAGACGCCGGGCCGACCGTGGCGCTGACGCCGATGGGCTCGGCGAGCCGCACGGCACCCGACCTGTTGCCGCCCACCACCGGGGGCTCGCTGCGCACGGCCGAGGCGACGTTGATCCTCGCGAGAGAGGAGGCGAGCCGGACGCGCGCGCTCATGCGCTTGGTGGTGCCGCTCTCGTTGGCCGCGCTGGTCGCGCTGTTCGTTCCGGAAACGGCGCTGCCGCTCCGCGGCGTGGTGGCCGCCGCCTTCGGTTCGACCTTGCTCTTGACGCTCGGGCTCCTCTATTGGTTTCGCGACGCGCGCCGCTACGACGCCCGACTCGCGCTCGTCCACGCCCTGTTCTGTGTGGCGTCGATCCTCGCGGCGTGCCTCTACGTCGGCATCTTCTCACCCACCATCATGGGCGCGTGCGTCGGCATCTACTACTTCGGGCTGAGCGACTCGAAGTTCTCCGCGTGGTTCATCTTCCTCAGCCTTGCCGGGGGCTACGCAGTGCTGAGCATCGCGGGCATCGCCGGCTGGCTCCCTCTCGAGAGAGCCGTCGTCGCGCTCCACGACCCCGACGTGCGAGGCCTCGTGGCGCTCGCCGTCAGCACCGAGCTCTTGCTCGTGCTCACGTTCGTCATGGCGCGCAAGAGCCGACAGGCCACACGCGAAGCCTTCGAGCGCCTCGAGCAAGCGGCGCTCCAGATCCGCCAGCGCGAGGCGCTCCTCGACGAGGCCCGCGCCGACCTCGACGTGGCTCGCGCCGCCAACGTCGGGCGCTTCACCGACAAAACCGTTGGCGACTTCGCGGTCGGCGAGATCCTCGGCCGGGGCGCCATGGGCGAGGTCTACCGGGCCGAGCAGCTGTCGACGCGCCGGCCGGTGGCGCTGAAGTTCTTGAACCCAGCGGTGGTGGGCGACGCCGAGATGATGGAGCGCTTCTTCCGCGAGGCCAAGGTTGCCGGCACGCTGCGCTCGCCCCACGTGGTCGAGATCTTCGCATTCGGGCGCGCCGACGACGGCTCGCCGTTCATCGTAATGGAGCTACTCCGGGGCATCGACCTCGCCGATCGCCTGCGCGAGGCGAAGCGTCTCGACGTCAGCGAGGTGCTCGAGCTCGTGACCCAGGCAGCCGAAGCGCTCGGCGCCGCCGACCGCGCGGGCGTGGTGCACCGCGACATCAAGCCGCAGAACGTGTTTCGAATCGAAGACGGCCAGCGCCGCGTGTGGAAGGTGCTCGACTTCGGCGTTTCCAAGGTGCGCGAGGTCACGAGCCAGCTCACCCAGGGCGCAATCATCGGCACACCGAGCTACATGTCCCCCGAACAAGCGCGGGGGCTCGACGTGGACCACCGGAGCGACGTCTTCTCGCTGGGCGTCATCGCCTATCGCTGCTTGACGGGCCGGCCCGCGTTCACCGCGCCCGACAGCGTACTCACGGTCTACAACGTCGTGCACGTGCAGCCCGCGCGACCCTCGGATCTCGCGCCGCAGGTCGGTCCCGACTTGGAACGCGTGCTCGCCTTGGTCCTGGCGAAGGACCGCACGCGCCGCTTCTCGAGCGCGACGATGTTCGCGGCCGCGCTCTCCGACGCGGCTCGAGACCGACTCGACGCGCGCCTCAAGTCCGACGCCGACGCGCTGATCGAGTCCGAACCGTGGGGCAGCGAGCTCGGCCTCCGGCGTTGAGCTGTTGAGCTTCAGCCAGCGCCGGTGCACTCGACCGACGCCCGGTCGAGGGTGAGGTCCGCGCCCAGCTTGAACGCCACGCCCCAGCGCCAGAGCACGTTCTCGGCGTCATTCCTGAGCGAGAAGTCCACGCGACAGCGCTGGCCCGCGCCTTCGGGAGAGCACTGCACGGGCAAAGCAACCGACCCGTCCTCCAACACGGAGAGGTTGTACGAGATCCAATCGCCAAGGGTCGGATTCGGGCCAGCGTCTTCGCCGATCACCGCATCGCAGTGAGCCGCCTGCCGGAGTGGCAAGTCGGAGGCAGCCAAAAGCGCGCGGTACACCCGGAAGCGAGTCGGACGCGACGGCGCAGCAGGAGAGGCGGACGCGGCCGGCTGCGTCGACGCTGGCGCAGGCTCGGGCTGGGGAGCTGGCCGGCAGGCGCAACCAGCGACGAGCCAAACGAGGAGCCAACCCCTCAGGCTAGCCATGCGACGCCGACCTCCCGACACGCGCAGTCATCTTTCGACACGATAGCATCCACCGCTCCGAGTCGACCGTGCAGGGCGATGGCGAGCAGGATTCCCGTTGACACGGCTCCGCCTGAGCTTTTGACTGCATGAGTGACACTGAGGGTGGGTGAACTCGCGCGTGCGAGCAAGGCGCTCGAGCGGCTTTACACGCTCGATAGCGCGGTCGACTTCCCGAAGCGGGCCATCGACACGATTCTCGCGCTCGTCCCGTCCGAGATCGGGTCGATGCACGCCATCGACGTGGCGCGTGGGACGTCGGTCAACTGGCTCTTGCCTCGCGAACAGGACACGACCGAACTCTGGGAGCTGTGGGCGCGGTCCTTCACGTCACACCCTGTGCTCGTCCACTACGAGAAGACTCGCGATCCACGACCGTTGATGACATCGGCACTGATGACGAAGCGTCAGTTCGTGCAGACGCCGTTCTACATCGACTTCTACCGCCAAATTCGCATGCAAGACTGCCTGGGGATGACCATCGTCAAGGGGAAACGCGAGCTCTTCACGTTCGGGCTCGTGCGCAGCGGCTGGGGGTTTTCCCAGCGCGAGAGGGCGATGCTCGACTTCATGCGCTCGCACGTCGCGGTCGCGCTAGCGAACTCCCGCGTGGTCGACGGATTGGGGGAGCGCTGCATCTGGATCGATCACGACACGAATGTGACGCTCGCATCCGAGTCGACGCGGAGCACGCTCGCGCGTGCGCTCGGCCTCCGGGCATGGTCGGAGCGGGCGCTGCCCGATGGCGTGCAGAGGTGGGTCCGCGATGCCCTCGCGCGACTCCGCCCCGGCTCGGAGCTGGGCCCACCGCCGACGCCGCTCCGAATCGGCACGCTCGAGCTCCGCTTGTCGCTGCGGGAAGACGGCGCGTGTATCAAGGTTCTGGAGCCCGCGGCAACGCCTTCGCCGTACTCCCACGGCCTGAGTCCGCGCGAGGCCGAGGTGCTCGCGTGGGCGGCGCGCGGCAAGACCAACTGGGAGATCGCGACAATCCTATCCGTGCGACGCCGCACCGTCGCCACGCACCTCGAGCGCATCTACGCCAAGCTCGACGTCACGTCGCGCAGCGCCGCCGTCGCTCGAGTGTTCGGGCGACCACTGTCGGCCATTTGACCGATACCGAGCCCCAGCACCCGTCGATAGCTTGATCCGCGATGAGGGCGGAGCCGTCGGCGGCCGAAGTGAGGCGCTTGATCGAGGAGTTTCTCTCTTCGTGTGCGTGGCACGAGAAGGTGATCGCCATGACACTGACGGAACCGGGCCGCTTCGAGCAGCGAATCAGCGCTCGGGCCGCGGCCCACGCGGTGGAGCTCGCTCGCGAAGACGATGCCTGGGTGTTTCCGCGCGTCGCCCTCGTGGTGGAAACAGAGTCCGGATTGCAGCGGAACGCCATCTACAGCTTTCGGGTGCACCACAGAAACGGCGACTGGGTGATCCTCGATCTCCCAGCAGTCGCGTACTGACAGGAAGGGAGCGGTCATGGGTCTCTACGACGACGACAACAATGCGGTAACGAGCGGCGACCAGAACGACAAAGAGTATTGGTACTCCAAGGCGCACGCAGAGGCGCTCGATCTGGCGCTCAAACAAAAGCAACCCGAAGGAGCCATCAAGGACTTTCTCGCCGAAGCGATCAAGGTCCACGACGCTGCCCTCGCGAAGTTCCCCAACCACGCGGAGGTCAAGGCGTGGAAGGAGAAGGCCGAGACGATCAAGTCCAAGATCAACCCGAAGGCGGAATGGGATCGCTGGAAGCCCGACTGGCCCTGGGACTCGCCGTTCCTCCACGGCTGGGTCGAATACAATTGGGCCGTGTGCGCCAGGGCGGCGGGCGATTGGGCAACCGTCTACGAGCAGGCCCGCGCCGCCGACAATCACTTGGGCGACTACGGCGCCAAGAAACATTACAAGTCGTGGAGCGAGGATCTCCGCGCGTGGGTCGACAGGGCCTACGACCACGCCAAGGAAATCTGGGAAGAGTCGCGAAAGCACCGCTGATGCGCGATCGTCTTCGCTCGCTCATCGACAAGCCCGTGACGATTCGCACGGTGCCGGACGATCCGGTGTGGAAGCCGACGTCCGGCGTCGTGTTCGACGTTTCCGAGGACGCAGTAGACGTCCTCATCGGAAGCTCGGTCATGAAGACCGTACGCATCGCCACCATCATCGACGTGAGCATCGACGAGCGTCACGCGCGAGACATGCTGCTCGAAGACCCACCGGAGGACCCGAGCTACGCGCTGGGAAAACGCAAGCTCTTCGAGGCTGATCAAGCGCAATACCTCGCTCAACCCCCCGACCGCGTGACGGCTGCGGCGGCAGAGGCGTGTGGATACTTGCGCCGAACGCGAACGGTGGCTCCGTCCCACCTCGGGACGGAGCTCCTGCTCGAGCGCGCGCACCATTTGGCGACCGGTCGCTGGGACTACGAGTGCGACCCGAGCGCGACCGGGGGCGAGCTCGCCAACCACAACTATCGTTTTGCGAAAGCCCGCGCGTCGAAGTTGAACGAGGCGCTCGAGTTGCGGAGGCCGGAGGACGAGGTCGCGAGCCATGTCGCAGCGATCGGGAAATGGACCGCCCGCGCCCTCGCCAAGTACCCGAACCATGGGGAGCTCCGCCAATGGCGGGAACGCGCGGAGTCCATCCGCAAGAAGCTCTCCGAAGACGTGCGGCGCGCCAACGCTCTCGGTGAGCCGCTGGTATGACGTTGGGCGAGGCGGAGGCTGCGCTGGCGGCCGAGGTCATGCGCCTGGAGAACCTGGCGGACGAGCTCGACTGCTGCACGGACCCGCTCCGACGCGCCGAGCTCCTCGCGAGGGTGAACCAAACGGTAGACGAGTGCAATCGAACCGATCGCGAGTTCGTGGAAGCCTATCGCTCGGCGCGCTCGCGGTGGGATACGACGTGGACACGTGCGGCCGCGCGACTGCCCGAAGTCGGGGCCGCGATCCAAAAGCGCGTGGGCCCACTGCTCCGGATCCTCCGCCTCGTGTCCCCACTCGAAGCGGATGGCGACACGCGCCGACCTTCACTCGATGACGAGCTCGACTTGGCGGAGCGCGAAGCCGAAGGGGACCCGGACCTCCTGGAGCTCGTGCGGTCCTTGCGTGAGGCAGAGTGAGCATCGAATCACTCCTCGACGAGTTCGCCGAGCTCGCGTGCGCCCTGGAGGGTGTCCCTCCAGAGGGTATCGCGGCGCTCGAGGGGCGAGCGAGAGGATGGCTCGTTTTCAAGGCGAAAGACGTCGCCATCGCACGCATGCTTTCGGCGGCAGCGCTCACGCATCGCTCTCTCCGCATTCGCCGCCATGCAACGCGGGTTCGCCTGACGCGACACTTCGAGGCTCACAACCAGTTCGTGGCGAGCTCAGTGGAAGCGAAACGGTCGCTGGACACCACCGCAGCCGAGCTCCTTGGAATCGCCAAACGGCTGCGCAAAATCGAGCTCCACCTCCTACGGGCGCGGCAGAAGACCGCGATGCGTGAGGAGCTTGCGGCTCTCGTCAGGAGGCTTGAAAGCGTCGACTGCGCCGCTCACGACGCGCGCAAGGCCCAGCTCGCAGCGCTCGCGCAGGAGCTCGAAAAGGCGCTGAGATGAAGCGCTTGGAGCGAGTCCACTCCACCGATCGCGCGGTCGGAGCAGGGTTGCTAGGGCTCGGGAGCGCTGTCACCGCGCTCGTCGTCGTTCTGTTCACGCGTCATGGGTTCACCGGCCCGGGTCACGGGCGATGGTTGATGGTCGGAGCGCTAGGCTTCTTGCTCGTCGTGCTCGGTCACGAGCTACCACAGGCGCTCTTCATCGACTTCGGGCGCGGGCTGCTCGTGGCGCGCCGGGGCTTGATCCTCCGGCGTACGCGCGAAGTGCCGTTCTCGAGCGTGCGCAGCGTGCAAGTGCGCGGGCAGGCGATCCAGATCGAGCTCGACCAGGACAGCATCGAAGTTCCAGGGGATGGCGAGCTCGAGCTCCGCGCCGCGCTGCTGGGGCGCGCGATTTCGCGCCGGCCGTGAGCCGAGCGGCCCAGCGTGTCGGTCGTTCAGCCGACGGGCAGCCATCTCGGTCTCGGCTAATCGGTGGACATGAAGGGGCTGGGACGCTCGCGCCTGCTTGCCGTCAGCGCGAGCCTCGCGCGACTTCATTGCCTGCGCCCCGTCGACGCATTCTGGAGGTGCGCGCTCGGCGAGGTGCTCTCGTTGGTGCCTGGCAGATGCGCCTCGATGCACGTGGTGGACGTCGAGCGCCGCAGGGTGAAGAGCTGGCATCACCCGTCGAGCTGCGCGGACACGGGGGCGCTCGTCCTCGAGCACCCTGCGCTGCGCCGCCTCGTGAGCTCCCGGCGCACACGCGTCGTCTCGCTCTCCGACCTCGGGTCTGCCGCTTGGCCGAACCAGCTCCTGGCAACTTACCGGCGACTCGGGTTGAAAGACGCAATCGCGATCCGATTGGAGGACCACGGCCCGGCGCTCTACGCCCTCATCGTCGCGCGCGAGACTCGTGGCTTCTCCGAGACCGACCGCGCGGTGCTGCGGCTCTTGCGACCTCACCTGTTGATCGCCCTGGGAAACATGCACCTGTTCGAACAACTCCGTCGACGGCCATTCCCGACGGGGGTCCCACCCCTCAGCGCGCGCGAGGCCGAGGTGCTCGCTTGGGCCGCGGAGGGTAAGACCAACCGCGAGATCGCGGCCATCCTCGCCATCAAGGGGCGTACGGTGGCTACCCACTTCGAGCGGATCTTCGCCAAGCTCGACGTGTCCACGGAGCGCAGCAGTCGCGCGCTTGATGGAGGACTCCACTTTGGGTGGTGGTTCGCCGAGGACCCGAAGCAGCCGCCCATAGCAGACCCGTTCGCGCCTCATCACCGAGGTAGGCCTGGCGAGAACCTCCATCGCGAGCGCTCCGAGCGAGCCACTTTCCAGCAGCTCGCTGTCGCGACTGCTTCGAGCAAGCTATGCTCGGGGCATGACCGAGCGCGTCGACCTCGCTGACCCGTCCTGCGAGCCCAGCGACGAAGCACTACAGGGGCTCGCCGCGCGCGCCTTCGCGGGCGTGAAGGAAGCTCACGAAAAGCGCCTCGCCGCGTTGTGGGAGGACATCGATCGCCGGCGTCGCAGCGTGCTATCGGCGCTGGGCGAGTCGAGCGGGCAGAGGCGGAAGCTCGACCCATGAGGCCCGTGCTGCTGGTGATCGCCGGGCCCAACGGAGCGGGGAAGACCACGATCACGGTGCGTCTCCGTCAAGACCACTGGAGCGAAGGTGTCGAGTATCTGAACCCCGACGACGTTGCCCGCGACCGTTTTGGCGATTGGAGCTCGCCCGAGGCGGTGCTCGAAGCGGCGAAGTGGACCCAAGCTCGGCGCGAGGAGCTCTTGGGTCAACGCAGCGGCATCGCCTTCGAAACCGTCTTCTCGACCGAGGAGAAGGTCGAATTCGTGAGACGCGCGCGCGACCTTGGATACTTCGTCCGCGTCTTCTTCATCGGCACGGCCGACCCTCGCATCAACGCCGCGAGGATCGCGGGTCGCGTCATGCTGGGCGGCCACTCGGTCCCCATCGAAAAGATCGTCTCGCGATACGGGCGCTCCGTTGCGAACCTCGCCGCCGCCATCGTCTTGGCTGACCGCGTTTACATCTACGACAACTCCGTAGAAGACCGAGAAGCGCGCCTCTGCGTGCGCACTCAAGACGGGCTCTTGCGCAAAGTGTACGGAGCGTTGCCCGTCTGGATCGCCTCGACCATCGACCAGGTGCCCCGGCACCCGGACTTCGTCGACCTCCGCGCGGCCTGACGGCGTCACTCGCTGCCGCTTCGAACGCCGAGCTCGATCTTCCAGCGCTCGCCGGGCTCTCGCGGCTCGTGGGGCACGGCTTCGAGGAGCAGCGTGCCGACCGGCGTGACTTGCGCCGCCAAGCTCACCGGCACCACGTCGCCTTCGCTGCGACCTTCCGCGGGGAGCTCGACTTCGATGGGCGAGAGCTCTTCGAGCTCGCTCGGAGCCCAGCTCTCCAGGGTCGCCCCTGCTGCGTCGTCGCGACGCACGCTCGAGCCGAAGAAGCGGAACTTCACCGGCTCGCCCACGACGAGCCCGAGCTCGACGGGCGGCAAGTCCGCGGAGCTGCCTTCCTCGAGGCCGAACGGCGCGACGCAGAGCGCGACGACCGGCGGCTCGACGCCGGGCACGGCCGGTGCGGGGCTCTCGATGCCGACGTAGTACGCCCGCGCGGTGCCGCCGCGGATGCGCAGGCCCTTGCCGCGGCGAACTATGCCGTAGTACGCCGCGCCGCGCGCCACCGCGAGATCGGGATCGGCGCCCGGCAGCACGGCGGGGGCTCGCGAGCCGTCTTCTGCCAGCCAGCGACCGAGCACCGCCGTCAAGCGGCGGGTCAGCGCGTCGGCTTTGAGCACGCCGCCGTTGTAGAGAACCTTGCTCGGGTGGAGCAGCGCGCCGTGACTCGCGCCGAGGCCGCTCAAGCGCTCGGTCGCTTCGACTTGGCGCGCCAGGAACGCCACCAGGTGTTTGGTCACGGCGGCGTCGGCCGCGTAGGGCAGACCGAGTTCGGTGAGCGCGCTCCGGGCGCGAGCCTGAGGTCGTGCGCTCGACGCCACCTCGGGGAAGAAGCCGTCCAAGAGCACGCTTTCGAGCTCGCCGCGGGTGATCTCGGTTGCGAGGGTGGAGCCGAGCAGCGCCGAACCCTTGCCGGCCACCGCGACCCGCAGGCTCGCGAGGTCCGGCGCGGAGAGCATGCGCTCCTTCGCGCCTCGGCACACGAAGCCGAGGCTCGCGAGCTGCCAGCGATCCACCTCTTTGCCGGACGCTCGGAGCTTCTGTGCTGCGACATGAGCGAGGGCGAGATCCATGTTGTCGCCGCCGAGCAGGATGTGATCGCCGACTGCGATGCGGTGAAGCTCGAGATTCCCGTCCCGCTCCACCGCGGCGATGGCCGAAAAGTCCGTCGTGCCACCGCCCACGTCGACCACGAGCACCACGTCGCCCGGGGCGAGGTGCTGCCGAAAGCCGGCTCCCTGGCTCTCGATCCAGGCGTAGAGCGCGGCCTGCGGTTCTTCCAAGAGCGTGACGTCGTCGAGACCCGCAGCGTAGGCGGCCTCGACCGTGAGGTCACGGGCCGCGGCATCGAACGACGCCGGCACGGTGAGATAGACCTCTTGCTCGCCCAGCGGTACGCCGCGAGCGGCGAGCCACGCCTCGCTCAGGTGATCGAGGTAGCGGAACGAGGCCTCCACCGGCGATATCTTCTCGATGTCATCGGGGGCGCCGCGCGGCAGGATCGGGCCGCGGCGGTCCACCCCTGCGTGACACAGCCAGCTCTTGGCGCTCGAGATCACTCGCGCCGGAACTTCGGCGGCGCGCGAGCGCGCGTGCTCTCCGACCGCGAAGCGACGCGCCGCATCCCAGGGCAGGCCCAGGGGTGGCTCGCTCTCGTGGCCGAAGTACAGGAACGAGGGCAAGAGGGCGCGCGACTCGAGGGCTCCCGGACCGACGAGCTGCGGCAACGCCAGCACCTCGGGCGTCGGGACTTGGTCGCCATCGACGCGCGCGAGGTCGATGGCCGCGAGCGCGGTGTGAGTAGTGCCGAGGTCGATGCCGACGACGAAGCGAGCGCTCATAGCTCGACTTCCGCCGGTGCTAGGACGCTCGCATCGTGCCCCGGGAGCGCGGTGGGGAGCTCGAGCTTCGACACGCGCCAACCTTTGTGGCGCAAGGTGCCACGATATGGAGCCTTGCCCGCCACGTTGCCGGTGAGCTTGACGCTCTCGGCGTCGAAGCCTTCGGCGAGCGTGAGCGGCGAACCCTCTGATTCGCTCCGGATGGCGTCGATCTCGGCGTGAGCGAACAAGGCCTTGCGACAGCCCTCGTGCACGACGCGCGCGGCCGCGCCGATGTCGGCGTCGGGGAAGCTCGCGATGTCTTGCTTCAAGAAGTCGACGAGTCTGCCCTCCCGCTGCAAGAGACCGAGCAGCTGGAGCGCCGGCAACACGGGAGGCGGAGCCAAAGACTTCGGAGGCTCGGGCTCGGGCGGGTCTGCCTTCTCGGGCGCTGGGGGCGGCGCTTCGCCGCTGGAAAGCCCGCGCACGCGAGCTGCAAAGATGCCGTCGAAGAGCACACGGAAGAAGCAGACGAAGGCGAGTGCAAAGCGCGAGAAGAAGGGCAGCGGCTCGGTCACGCCGTCAGCATAGTCCGCGCTTCCCCTCGGCTTCCATCAATCCTGCGGCGCGATGGAGAGGGCGCTCCGGGCCCGAACGGCGTCGATCACGCTCGTGCCCTTCACCACCAGAACGGCCTTACGGACGTCCGACATCCGCGTCAGCGGGTCGCCGTCGAAGATCACCAGGTCGGCGTCTTTGCCCGGCTCGAGGGAGCCCGTTCGGCCGTCCATCTTCATCACGCGCGCTGCGCCCAGGGTCGCGATGGAGAGCACGTCGGCGTTGGGGATGCCGAGCTCTGCGTAGAGCTCCAGCTCGCGATGCAACGCAAAGCCGGTCCACGCATCCGACCCGGCCACCAGGGGCACGTTGCGATCCCAGAGTCGCTTGACGAGCTCCGCGCTCCGGCGAAAGGCCTTCACGTAGCGCTCGTCCATTCCGGGAGGCACCGGCAACGCGCCCTCGGTGGCCTCGCGCTCGACTTGATTCGGCAACCTGCCCAAGAGCGGCGCCAGTGTCGGGTTCGGGTGATCCGCGCGCACCGTGAGCTCGGCCTCGATCACGTTCAGGGTCGGGTCGACCACCGTCTTGTGCTTCACCAGCGCGTCGACGAGCGCCTTGCTCTTCTTCGAGTCGAGATCCACATCGGCCCCGCGTTGCCCCAAGAGCGCCGTGCGGCGCCGCTCGTCTTCGGGCTTCGCGTGGAGGTCGTAGATCACGTATTCGATGTGCTGGATCTCGTCGAATCCGGCGCGCACCACGTCTTCGCTCGACATGCCCTGGGGGATGTGGCCGCTCACGCGGAGGCCTCGAGCCTTGGCGGCCCGCACCAGCACGGGCACGAGCGCCGGCTTCACGGAGCTGTAGATCTTGAGCTGGACGTAGCCCTTGTCGGCGTAGGCCTTGACCACGCTCTCGGCCTCTTCCGGCGTGTCCGCGAACAGCTTGAACGGGCCCTGCACGGGGCCGCGCCCATCGACGAAGCCTGCCAACACCACGCGGGGGCCTAGCTCTTTGCCCTGGTCCCAGCGTGATTTTCGCAGGAGCGCAGCATCTACCTCGCTCCCGAGGTCGCGCACGGTAGTGATGCCGTTCGCCACGTGCATGAGCCCGTCGTCGTCGGTCAGGTGCACGTGCATGTCCCAGAGGCCAGGCGTGACGAGCTTGCCCTTGGCGTCGATGACCTCGTAGCCAGCCGGAGGTTCGAGCTTGGCGCCGATGCGCTTCACCTTACCCGCCTCGATCAAGATCGTCGCATCGTCGCTCGCACGTTTGCGCTTCGAGTCGAACAGGCGCGCGTGGACCACAGCGAGCTTCTCGACGCCATGCGCCACGCTCTTCGCGATGTCTTCGCGGCGCGCGATGGCGAATGGTCGTTGGAGCTCGCGCAAGGTCGCGATGGACTTGCGAAAGCCCGCCCGGATGCCGGCCCCCGTGTCGTCGACCTGCGCGAAGCTCTCGCCGTCCGAGTCGAACCACTCGATGCGCGGCGAAAAGCCGAAGCCCGCGAGCTCGAAGGCGCGCACCTCCACTCCGCCGCTGCCGTCGTCGGCGTCGAGCTTCGTGCGCCGGACCTCGCGCGCCCGGAGCTCCCCACCGGGCAGGAGCCGCGCACTGCCGTGGGCGAGCGCATAGCGGAGAGCGGGCGCGTTGACGGAGAGCGACACGTTGAGCGGAACGTAGAACCCGCGTGGCCCCGTGCCGCGCTCGCTCTTGCTCTCCCAGCGGCAGGCTCCCGTCTCGCACTGGAAGAGCTCGCGCACCTGCTCGGCTCGCATGTTCTTGCCCGAGAGCTCCAAGCGCTTCGGCAGACCTTCGGCGTCGAGCTCGAGGCGCGTGTGGAGCTTGGGCCGCTTTCCCCGCTCGACCAGCTCGAGATCTTCGTCCGACGAGCCATCGGCGCGACGCACCAGCACGACGCTGCCCGCGACGCGGTCGCCGAACAGGATCTCGTAGCGGAGCGTGCGCTCCGACACTCGCGCCTCGGCTTTCGGCGCTGGTACGGGAGCGCTCGCCGTCGGAGGCGGCGGCGCGACGGTTGGAGCCGCGCACGCACAAACCAGTGCCAAGAGCCAAAGGCTTCGCACACCCACGCCAACGACGATAGCGGCTCGGGTGGCGCTCGCGCTGGCCTGAACGCCACCATGTCGACAGCGCTCTCCGACATCGTCCCGGTGCTCGAGTCCATCGCGCCGCTTCGTTATGCCGAAGACTGGGACAACGTTGGGCTCCTCGTCGAGCCGAGCCGCGACGGACACGCCGTGCACCGCGTGCTCCTCACCATCGATCTCGGCGAAGACGTGTTGGAAGAGGCCGCCGAGCGCGGCGCGGAGCTCGTGATCGCCTATCATCCGCCCATCTTCTCCGGGCTCGACCGCTTGACTCAGGCGAACGCCGGCGAGCGCGTGGTCGTAGCGGCGCTCCGCGGCGGTATCGCCGTCTACTCACCCCATACGGCCCTCGACGCGGCGCCAGGCGGCGTCAACGATTGGCTCGCCGACGCGCTCGGGCCAGGCGAACGTGCGCCCCTCGTGCCCGCGAGCGATGGCGCACCGGGAGTGGGCATGGGCCGGAGCGCGCTACTGAACGATCCTCTCACGCTCGACGTACTCGTAGCGCGCGTGAAAGCTCACCTCGGCCTCTCGTTCGTGCGGGTCGCCGCAGCGCGCGAGCACGAGCTCGGCAAGCCCATCCGCCGGGCGGCGGTGTGCGCCGGGGCCGGCGGCTCTCTCTTCGAGCGCCTGCGAGAGCCCGAGCTCTACTTGACCGGAGAGATGCGACACCACGATGTCCGCTCGAAGGTCGCGGCAGGCGCCAGCGTGATCCTGTGCGATCACACCAACACGGAGCGCGGCTACCTACCGCTGCTCGCCCGGCGAATCGCCGAGCGCATTCCGAGCGTCGACGTCACGGTGAGCTCGCGCGATCGCGATCCGCTCGCGGTGGTCTGATCACGGAGCCACGACGGGCACGAGCCCTTGTTGGGCCGGCGTTTCGTCGTCGCCGAGCGTCACGAGATTGCCGTAGCCGAGCTTGCCCGAGGCGCCGTCGCCGAAACAACTGAGGCCCGCCGAGAGCAGCACGCAGGTGTGGTTGTCGCCCAGGGCCATGCGGAACGGCACGCCAGCGACGGGCACGGCACCGGCCGCCGCAGGCGCTTCGTCGTCCCCGATGACGAAGTTCTTGCCGTAGCCGAGCGCGGAGGCGGGCCCTCCCCAACACACGAGGGAGCCGCTCGCGAGCTTCGCGCAAGAGTGCCCTCCGCCAGCTGCGAGATCCACGGCGACGCCGCCGAGCACGAGCTCGGGTGCCGCCGAAGCGGGCTCGTCGTCACCGATGGTGAGCTTGTTGCCGTGCCCCACGGCGCCGTAGTAGCCGTAGCCGAAGCAGCGCACGCCGCCGGAATCGAGGCGCGCGCAGGTGTGATACTGCCCGCAGGCGATCTGCGCCGCGCTCGCACCGAGGGGCACGTCGCCGGCCGACGCGGGCGTCTCGTCGTCACCGATGGTCTTGATGTTGCCGTACCCGAGCTGACCGTAGAGCGCCGATCCCCAACAGCGCACGCCGCCATTCGCGAGCCGCGCGCAGGTGTGGACGAGTCCCGCGCAGAGCTCGACCGCCGGGCCACCGAGCTGGAGCACGGGCACGCTGGCGGGCGTCTCGTTGTCACCGATGCTCTGGATGCTCGCGCTACCGAGGCGTCCGGCCTCACCGAGCCCCCAACAGCGAACCTCTCCCGCGGCCGACAGCGCGCAGGCGTGATTCGCGCCCGCCGCGATCCGAACCGCAGCGAACCCGAGCGGCAGATCGCCCGCACTGGCAGGCGTCTCGTCGTCGCCGATGGCGATCTTGTTTCCACGACCGAGCTGACCGAAGGCGGCGGTTCCGAAGCAGCGCACGGCGCCGCTCTGGAGCAGCGCGCAGCTGAAGCCCTGCCCCAGGGCCAGAGCTGCCGACGGGCCGCCGAGGGCGACGTCCCCCGCAGTGTAGGGAGCTTCGTCATCGCCGATGCTCTTGGTGTTGCCGTAGCCGAGCTGGCCGGAGCTGCCGAGCCCGAAGCAACGCACGGCGCCCGTCGAGAGCAGCGCACAGGTGTGGTTACCTCCTGCGCTCACGTCGACCACGTACGACGCCAGCGGAGTGCACGTCTTGCCGTCCCCCGTGAAGCCGAGCTTGCAGCTGCACTGATAGCCCACCGAGAGATCGATGCAGTCGGCGCCCTGCGCGCAGTCGTCGAGCTCGAGGGCGCACTCGTCGACTGCGGCCATGGAGAGGACGGCATTGCCGGCGGGCGTCTCGTCGTCTCCGATGTCTTGAGTCTTGCCGTTGCCGAGTTGGCCGACGCTGCCGTCGCCCCAACACACGACCTTGCCGGTGCTGGTGAGCGCGCATGCATGTGCGGTGCCGAGGGCGAGCTGTTGCACGCTGCCGCCGACGTTCACGTCGCCCGCCACGAAGGGGTGCTCGTCGTCACCGATGCTGCTTTCGTTGGCGTAGCCGAGGCGCCCCGAGTCGCCGAAGCCGAAGCAGCGCACGCTGCCCGTCGTGAGCCTCGCGCAGGTGTGGAACAGGCCCGCGGACAGCCCCACCACGTTGCCACCGATCTGGATGGCGGGCTTCGCCGACGGAACCTCGTCGTCGCCGATGCTCGCGGTCTCGGCGAGCCCGAGCTGTCCGACGGCGCCGTAGCCCCAGCAGCGCACTGCACCCGACGCGCCGCGCGCGCAGGTGTGATACCAGCCGGCCGCGAGCTCCACCACGTTCTCACCGATGGCGACGTCGCCCACTGCCGAGGCCGGCTCGTCGTCCCCGACGTTCTGGGTGTGGCCGTAGCCGAGCGCTCCGAAGAACCCACGCCCGAAGCAGCGAACGTTGCCTGCGCTCGTGAGCACGCAGGTGTGATCGCGTCCCGCGACGACCTTCGTGACGGTGACCCCGAGTGGAACGTCACCCACCGAGCTCGGCGTCTCGTCGTCGCCGATGTCTTGGCTCGCACCATGACCGAGCTGACCATCCACCCCCAGACCGAAGCAGCGCACGTTGCCCGTGGTGAGCAGCACGCAGGTGTGCTCGCCGCCTGCGGCGACGGCCACGGCCTTGCCGCCCAAGTCCACGTTCCCGGCGGCGCTCGGGCTCTCGTCGTCCCCGACGTTCTGGCTGTGGCCGTAGCCGAGCTGGCCGTGCTGGTTCCGGCCGAAGCAGCGCACGTCACCGCTCTGGGTGAGCACACAAGTGTGCCCCGCACCGACCGACACGTGGAGCACGCTCGCGCCCACGTCGATGAGCGGCGCACTCTGGGCGAGCTCGTCGTCCCCGATGGCGTCGGTGTGACCGAGTCCGAGCTCGCCGTAATCGTTTCGACCCCAACAGCGGAGCCCGCCGTTGTCCAGGACCACGCAGGCGTGATCGCCACCCGCCGCCAGCTCGAGGACGCTGGCAGGCGGCGCCAAGCACAGCTTGCCGCTGCCGCTGTATCCCGGCTTGCAGCTACAAATGAACGACCCGGTCGTGTTGCTGCAGATCGCGTTGGGATCACAATCGTGTTTGCCCGTCGCGCACTCGTCCACGTCGCTGCAGGTCACGCCGTCCCCCGCGAAGCCGGGCTTGCAGGTGCAGGCGAACGAAGCCGGCGTGTTCGAGCAAATGGCGTTCGGACTGCAGTTGTGCGTGCCGAGCGTGCACTCGTCGAGATCGCAGACGGTACCGCTCCCGGTGTAGGGAGCTTTGCACGCGCAAGTGAAGCCGCCCAGGGTGTTGGTGCAGCTCGCGTAGGGGCTACAGTTCGCCTTCCCGAGCGCACACTCGTCGACGTCGGTGCAGGTGAAGCCGTCCCCCGCGTAGCCCGACTTGCAGGCACACGAGAAGCCGCTCGGCCCGTTGGTACACGTCGCGTTTGGGCTGCAAGTCGTGGCCGTACACGGGCTCGTGAGGAGAGTGCAGGTCGTACCGGTTCCAGCGTAGCCCGCGTTGCAGGCGCAGCTGAACGACCCGGGCTCGTTGCTGCAGGTGGCGTGGGCGTCGCAGTTGTGGCTGCCGTTCGCGCACTCGTCGATGTCGGAGCAGGTCTTGCCGTCGCCGGCGTAGCCGGCCGGGCAGGTGCAGTAGTACGAGCCCGGCGTGTTGACGCACGGACCCACGCAGCCCGGGTTCAGGGCGCACTCGTCGACGTCGGTACACACCTTGCCGTTGCCCGTGAACCCTGGCTTGCACGCGCAGCCAAATCCAGGCGACGCATTGCTACAGATGGCGTTGCCGTCGCAGTCGTCAGTGCCCTTCGCGCACTCGTCGACGTCGGCGCAGGTCTTGCCGTCCCCGACGCTGCCGGCTGGGCACGTGCAGCTGTAGCTACCGACGAGATTCTTGCAGCTGGCTCCCGGCGCGTAGCCCGCGCTGCCTTGGGCGCACTCGTCCACGTCGCTACAGCTTTTGCCGCTGCCGGAATATCCAGACTTGCAGGCGCAGGTGAAGCCGGGAGACGTGTTGGTGCAAGTTGCGTTCGGGTCGCAGTCGTCGAGACCCTCGGCGCATTCGTCGACCTCTTTGCAGTCCGTGCCGTCCCCGATGTAGCCGGCCTGACACGCGCACATGTAGCCGCCGTAGGTGTTGGTGCACTTCGCGTGGACGTTGCAGGTGTGCTTCCCCGTGGTGCACTCGTCCACGTCGTCGCACTCCTGACCTTTCCAATCGAAGCCAGGCAAGCACGCGCAGTGGTACGCCCCAGGAGTGTTCTCGCACTTCGAGTTCTTCCCGCAGTTGGCGGCGCCCTTCACGCACTCGTCGACGTCGCTGCAGGTCTTGCCGTCGCCTTCGTAGCCAGCGGAGCAGGTACACGTGTAGCCACCCACGGTGTTGTCACACTTGGCGTTGACGGAACAGCCGTGGGTGCCGTTTGCGCACTCGTCGACGTCGCTGCACGTCTTGCCGTTGCCCGCGTAGCCCGTGTCACACGTGCAAGCGTACGCGCCCGGAGTGTTCAGGCAGCTCGCGTGGGGATCGCAGACGAAGGTGCCGGCCTTGCACTCGTCTTCGTCGACGCAGGTCGTCTTGCCGTCCCCGGCGTAGCCCGGGTCGCATACGCAAGCATAGGCTCCAGGCAGGTTCACGCAGCTCGCGTGGGTGGCACACTGATAGGTCCCCGCCTTGCACTCGTCTACATCGCTGCAAGTCTTGCCATCGCCCGCGTAGCCCGCGCCGCAGGTGCAAAGGTAGCTCCCCACCGTGTTCTTGCAGGTGGCGTGGGGGTCGCAGCTGGCGCTCCCGTTCTGGCACTCGTCGACGTCGGCGCAGGTGACGCCATCGCCCGCGTAGCCCGCGTTGCACTCGCAGCCGTAGCCACCGGGCAGGTTCACGCAGTGCGAGAGCGCCCCGCACTTCCCGGTCCCGTTCTGGCACTCGTCCACGTCGCTGCACTGCTTGCCGTCGCCCACGTAGCCGACCTTGCACGCGCAGCTGAACGATCCCACGGAGTTCTGGCAATCGGCGTTGGGGTCGCAGTCGTCGGTGCCGAGGGCGCACTCGTCGGCGTCCGCACACGTCTTGCCGTCGCCCTGCCACCCGGTCTTGCACGCGCACTCGTGCCCGCCGGGCGTGTCTTTGCACGTAGCGTTCACGTCGCAGTCGTCGAGGCTCGGCGTGCACTCGTCCACGTCCACGCAGAAGAACCCGTCGCCCACGTAGCCCGGATTGCAGTTGCAGTAGTAGCTGCCGCTCACGCTGGTGCAGGTGGCGTTGACGTCGCAGGCCGAAAGGCCGCTCTCGCAGGCTTGCCCGACTCCGCCGCAGCCAGCCGGTCCGCAGTCGCAGACGTAACCACCGTTGACGTTCTTGCAGGTGCTGCCTGGGAAGCACAGGTCGACCCCGAGTGCGCACTCGTCGAGGTCGGCGCAAGTCAGGCCATCCCCCGTGAAGCCGTAGATGCACTGACAGGCGAAGCTCCCGTCCGAGTTCGTGCACTCGGCGTTGCCGTCGCAAGCGACCGCGCCCGTCGCGCACTCGTCGATGTCCGTACACGTCTTGCCGTCGCCCGAGTAGCCCGCCTTGCACGCGCACGAGTAGCCGCTCGGGCCGTCGGTGCACGTCGCGTGAGCCGAGCAGGGTGCGTCGGCGCAGGTGACGAGCTTCTCGCAGCCCGGGAGGCCGCAGCTCACGACGCCCGTCAGCAAGTGGTCGAGCTCGAGCCGCCCGTGCATGGTCCGCGTCTTCAACGCAGCGACTGGTGCGCTGCTCACGAGCAGAGCGTTCTTCACGGCCTCGGGCGACGAGCTCGGGCTCGCTTCGAGAAAGAGCGCCGCCGCTCCGGCCACGTGGGGCGACGCCATCGACGTGCCGCTCATGGTTCCGTAGCCGCCGGGCACCGAGCTCAGGATCGACACGCCCGGGGCGGCGACGTGCACGCTCGCGGTACCGTAGTTCGAGAAGCACGCCAGCGAGTCGTCGACGCCCGTCGCCGCGACCGCCACGAGATTCGAAGCCGGATACGACGCGGGGTAGAAGGGTTTCTGGTCGATGTTGGTGGAGTTGTTGCCCGCGGCCGCCACCAAGAGGCCACCCTTCTGTCCGAACGTGGCGATGGCTGCCGACTCGTAGCTGAGCGCCACGTGGAAGCCACCGAGGCTCGCGTTCGCCACGCGCGCCCCGAGCTTGGCGGCGTAGAGCAGGCCCTCGGCCAGGTGCGTGGTCTGGCAGCCGGTCGGGCTGCACACCTTGATGGGCACGATCCTCACGCTGTAGTTCACGCCAACGACGCCGACCGCGTTTTGCCCGACGGCGCCTATGGTCCCGGAGACGTGGGTCCCGTGTCCGTGATCGTCCTTCGGATCGGCGTCGGCGTTGGCGAAGTCCCAACCCTGGACGTCGTCGACGAACCCATTGCCGTCGTCGTCCACGCCGTTTCCCGAAACCTCACCTGGGTTGACGAACAGGTTTGCCGTCAAATCCGGGTGGCCCCGATCGACTCCGGTGTCGAGCACCGCGACCAGTGTGCTGCTCGAACCGGTGCCGTGTTCCCAGGCCGAGGTCGCGGAGATTTTGGCGAGCCCCCAGAGCTCCGCGAAGCGGGGGTCGTTGGGGATCTTCTCCACGTCGAGGATGAAGTTCGGCTCCGCAGCCTCGGCGACGGAGGTCTGGAGCAGCGCTTCTCGGGCACTCTCGAGGTCCAGCGCGCCGGGCAGGATCACCCGGTGGTAGCCAATGTCCTCCAGCAGGCTGGGCGTGGAGTCGAGCTTCGCCCCGATGGCGTCCACGGCAGAGGCCAGCTCGCCGAGGCTCGCGCTCGCGGACTTCTTCACCACGAGCTCGTGCGCAAAATACCGGACGCCATCGGCGTTGGTGATCACACCGTCGATTTCGACGGGTCGACGCCCACCCGAGCCGCCGTCGCTGCCACATCCACCGACGGCCAAGAGCAGAGGCAACAGAACGAGCCATGGGCGAGTGAAGTTCGTCATCCGACCGAGTCCCGAGTCGGATGGCTGCCCCGATGGTTTCGGCGGCCCTCCAAACCATAGGCACGAGGCCCTTAGGTCGATGGCTTTGCGTCCACGGCTTTCGTCCGCGGTTGCCCTTTTCGAAGTTCCACCAGACTCGTCCTTCCCAACGGACGAACCGGGAGAAGCTTGAGCGACATGCCTCCTTCCGTGGCGAACGTCGGTTGATTTCCGTCAAGCCGAGCACCGGCCAATCGGCCGTACACTCTCGAGATGCAATTCGAAAAGCTCCCGGTGAACGAGCGCGCGTCGCGCATCAACCTCGAGGTCGAGCGGGTCGCCAACCGCATCGTGCGCGGCCTCGACCAATGGCGCGAGCGGCTCCACCTGGGCGGCCGCGCGGCGCGCTACGACGACGTGCACTACGAGTTCATCGGCGGCGCCGCCGACGAGCTCCGGAAGAAGCACTACGACAAGAGCTTGCGTCTGTTGTGGAAGGCCGAAAACGCCATGCCATGGTCGACCTTCAAGGACGCTAACCCCTACGAGAAAGAGCTCGTCGATCTCGCCGAACAGAGCTTCTCCGAAGAAGAGCGCGCCATCCGCAGGCGCATCACCAGCGACGAGTTCAAACAGCTCCTCGATCGCGAGTACACCCTCGAGCAGAAGCGGGCCATCGTCGCGGTCTTGTCCGCCATCGGTCACGGGGAGGCCTATGCGTGGCTGGTCTCGGCTTCGCTCTTGCCCGAAGTGAAGAGCACGGGCGCCAAGGCCGCGCTCACCATGCAGATCCTCGAAGAAGCGAAGCACTTCGTCGTGATGCGCGAGCTGATGCAGGCCTTCCGCGTGGAAGTGCCGCGCCAGAGTGCATGGGAATATCTCCTCCTCGAAGGCGCACTCAAGGCCAAGGGCCTCGACAAGTTCTTCGGCATGAACGTGCTCGTCGAGAGCATTGCCCTCAGCATCTTCGGCGTGCTCTCGACGCTGCCCGGCCTCGAGGTCCTGCGCCTCTTCCACCTCGACGAGAGCCGGCACACGGCGCTGCCGATGAACTACTTCCGAGAGTTTCCCATGTCGAGCTGGCAGAAACGCAACCCGCTCGGCCGCATGCGTCGCCTCGGCATGTCGCTCCCCACGCTGCCGCTCATCATGTTGCTCGAGCCCGAGCTCGCGACGCTCGGCATCGACGCCTTCGACTTCGCGGGTTCGGTGATGCGCAAGGTCTCACACCTCTCCCAGCGAGCCGGCTTCCTCCGCCCCGAAGAAGCGGGCGCGCAGAGTGAGTTCTTCAACAAGGTGTTCAACGCGTATTGCAAGGCCACGCGCAAGAATCACCGATACAAGAACTTCATGGCCGCCGAGACCACCGCGGGCGCCGCCGAGCTCCAGGTGGAGCGCGACGCTTTCTTCGGCGACTCGGCTGCGGCGTGAGGCGCAGTCAGCTTCTCTGATCACCCAGCCGAGTCGGCGCCTGAATCCGACCCGGCAGCGCCACCCGAGCCGCTCTGGCCTCCCGAGCCCGAATCGGGGGGACCGCCGTACACGCCGCCGGAGTTTCCGATACCACCGCCACCGGCAGCGCCTGCGGTGCCGCCGCTGTTCGTGGTGCCTCCGCTTCCGCCGCTGGCGTCCGAACCCGAATCGGGCGGGCCGCCGTAGACGCCGCCGCTGTTGCCGGTGCCGGCGACTGCGCCGGTGCCCCCCGAGCCGCCACCGTCATCGTCGCTGCCACACGCGGTCGCTGCGAGACCCGCGGCGAGACCCGCACCGAAAGTCCAGAGCGCTGCACGATTCAGGCGGCGGCCTGGCAACACCGGCGGCGCCACGTCGGACAGATCGAGGGCGGTGCCACAGAAGGGGCACTCCACCTCCGAAGCGCGGACGTGACAACGACAGCTCGGGCAGGGCGTGAGGTGACTCATGGCGAGCCGTCAGAGCTATCTGATTCGTCGCTCGACTGTCAACGCAGCTCTTCCAGCGTGAGCTCGAACGCGCCGTGATCGAACGGCTCGCCAGGCGCTGCGTCGACGCGACGGAGCCGTTCGCGCAGCCCCTTCTTCGAGTGGTAGAGCGCACGATGGTGACAGTACGGATTGTTCCCGGCCTTCCCGAAGAACACGTAGCTCGTCCACGTGCAGCCCGCGCGGCACTCGTCCGCGTAGTAGCACTGCCGGCAAAAGCCCCAGAGATCGTCGACGGTGCGATCGCGTGTGTAGCGGAGGCGCGGGGAGCGCTCCCAGATGGCTTCGAGCGTATGATCCCGGACATTGCCGCCGGTCCACGCTTCTGTGGGCAGCGACGGGCAGCCCTTGATGGCGCCATCCGCTTCGATGCCGATGAGGTTTCGGCCGGCGCCGCACGAGGCGCCGTGGCCGAGAGGCATCGTGCCTTTCAACACCGACTCGTACGGCCCGAAGTAGCCCACGTTGTTGCCGGGCCAGATGCCGACACCGAGCTCGTCGGCTCGCGCCTTCAAGCGCGCGAGGAGCGGGAAGAGCTCGAGCAAGTCGAAGGGTTGGAGCAGCACCTCGGGCTCGTCGGCTGCGCGCCCCATGGGCACCGTGAGCTGGAGCTGCCACGAGCTCGCGCCCCGACCCGCCATCGTCTCGAGCACGTCGGGTAGCTCGGGCATGCTGAGCCGATTGATCTGCGTGTTCGTCGAAGTGCGAATCCCAGCGGCGTGGAGGTGCGCGAGCGCCTCGATGGCCGAACGCCACGAACCCTTCACGCCCCGCAATCGATCATGGGTTTCCTCCAGGCCGTCGATGGAGACGCTCGCGCGCTGGAGCCCCGCGCGCGCTGCGACTCGCGCTCGCTCCGCGTCGATGCCTCGGCCGCCCGTGGTCAAGGTGACGATCATGCCGGCGGCGCGGATCGCCGAGACGATCTCCGTCCAATCGTCGCGGAGGTAGGCTTCGCCCCCAATCAGCGTCACCTCTTGCACGCCGAGCCGCGCGAGCTGCTGCACGACGTCGAGGCACTCCGCGGTCGTGAGCTCGTTTGGACGCGCGTGTCCTGCGCGTGACCCGCAGTGGCGACAGCCGAGATCGCACGCCAGCGTGATCTCCCACACGCAGTAGATGGGACGCCACGCGCGATCGACTTCGCGTCCGGCGTCGGCCAGCGGCAGGTGCCGGAGCCCCGGCTTGGCAGTGGGCGCCACCGGCAAGCGGCGTGCGGGGTGCTTCAAGATCTCTCGGCGCTCGTCCGGGCTGAGCGGATCGTGTGCGTCGCTCATGGTCAGCCGCCCGATCCGTGGCACGCGCTCGCTTGGATGCAGTGGCCGGTCAGCTTTCCTGACGCGTATTCCTGCGTGTAGCCCTCGGGACAGGCGGGGATCGGAATGGGAGGGCCACACATCGGACCACACGTGCCGGCGGTGATCGGGTGGCACTCGGAGGCGCACAGCGCGTCGGGCGGGCAGCTCGTCGGCAGCGCTTCATAGCAACCCGGAACGAAGTTGCAGGCGTCGTGATCGCAGCTCGGCGTTCCGCCGTTGCACGCCCAACTCGGGGTCTGGCCACAGCCACCGACCATGCCCGGCACACAGCTCGAGAGCTCCCGCTCGATGCATCGGACGAACTGCCAATTCATGCAGTCTGCGCAGCCGCCGGGGCTGCAAGTCGGGCAGCACATGTCGTCGTACACCGGCGCACAGCGCGAAGACGCCGCCAAGCACTCGGTTTCGCGAAGCGTGCTGCACGCAGCGCCGGTGTCGATGGGGCCGCAACCCGAGGTTCCCCCGCTACCCGAGACGGCGCCCGTACCGCTGCCGCCCCCCGTCCCGCCTCCGCCCGTCCCGGAGTCGTCTCCGGTCTTCCCACCGCAGGACACGACGAGCAGGACGAGCGCGGGCCAGATCCTCGACATGGGCCGAGTCTGCCACGAAGCCCGACCCCCGGCGCGAGGCGGACGAAGAAACTTTCATCCGACACTCGACGACGACGCACAGAGGGGGAGGAGGCCGAGCTTGGGAAGTCGCGTGTGGTCAGGGGTGCGAACAGGGATGCTGGTGGCTTGTGCGCTCTCGATGGCCTCGGCCTTCGTCGCCTGCGGCGGGGACGACGACGGCGCGGAGACGGCGCTCTCGTGCAGCGGCGCCCAGTGCAACCTGGAGTGTCCAGCGGGCACTCCGGACTGCAACGCGACGTGCAGCAAGGGAGCCGATTGCGACCTCGCGTGCAACGACGCGGCTTGCAACCTCGACTGCGCGTCCAAGTCGCAGTGCGCGGCCGACTGTCGCAAGGTCGGCGGCTGCGACACGAGCTGTGAGGGTCAGTCGACCTGCAACGTCGACTGCACGGGCACCGGTGACTGCAACCTCGACTGCGCGGGGGGGTCGAATTGCAACACACAGTGCCAGTCGAACTGCGGCGGTGGTTGTTCGGGCACGAGCAGCTGTGAGCTCGCGTGCGAGTCCGGCTGCGGCCTCGGTTGCACAGGGAACGCGACGTGCAAGGTCTCGTGCAAGACCAACTGCTTCGTGTGCTGCAAGGGCTCGGGCACCTGCAACCTCGAGTGTACGGATTCGGACGTCACACAGTGCGCCGCCGACGACGGCACGCCGATCTGGGTGTGCGGCCGCGAATGCCCGAAAGCGGGGGAGTGCAAGTACGTCGGCTGACGTAGCCAGTCGAGCGGCGCCAGACTAGGCTCGCCGCGTGGAAGTTCTGATCCCGATCCTGATCTACGTCGGCGTGATCGGCGCCATCCTGTACGGCGTCACCAAGAAGAGCGCCAACGCCCCCATCGAGAAGAACCCGCCACGCGAAAAGGTGCAGCGTGCGTTCACCATCGGTGACCGCGTGCTCGATCGCGTCGCGGGCCAATTCGGGCTGCGCCACGACGTCGACATGGCCTCCGGTACGGTGAACGGGATCCAGGTGGCCATGTCGGCCGAGCCGAGCGGCACGGGCCCGACCTCGTTCTCGGGCGCGGCACGCTTCGCACGCTCTCTGGGACTCGAGCTCGCCGTGACCCATCGCGGCGCCTTGGGCGGACGCAGCGGAGACCCCGTCGTCTCCGAAGCCTTCGACCACGAGTTCGAGGTCGAAGCGCTGCACCACGACCAGGCGGCGGCGCTCCTCGCCGGCGAGCTCGAAGAGCGGTTCTTGCGCGCGGTCGCCCGTGGCGCGCGCATCGAGCTCGACGACCGCGAGCTCCGCTTGACGATGGACGCGAGTCTCGGGGTCGATCGCGCCATCGAGCTGCTGACTTGGCTCGTGGAGACGGCTGGCGAAATCGGCGCGGCTCGAACGCGTCTGCCGCGCCCCGAGCTCGAGCAGCGGTTGCTCGAGGCGTTCAACTCGCTGGCGGGCAACCTCGGTGGCACGGTGGACGACGGAGAGCTCTCGCTGGTTCTCGAAGAGGGCAAGCTGCGCGCTCACGTGGAGCAACAGGGCAAGAACTTCGGCACTCGCATCGTGCTCGAGCTGGCACGCCCGCTCACGTTGGACCTGAGGCTCGGGCTCGAGTCGGACCGCTCGCGCTTCGCTCGCTGGCAGAAACGCGACGTGACCGTGGGGGACGCGAAGTTCGACGACACCTTCGTCGTGTTCGGCGAGCCCGAAGACGAGGTCCGTTCGACCCTCGACCGGGCTCTGCGCGAGGATCTGCTCGCGCTGGCCTCCGACGCCGAGTCCTTTGCGATGTCCCCCACCGACCTCGACGTCTCCGTGGATCACCCGCTCGACGAACCGAGTGAGCTCGGCGAGTGGATCGAGCGGATCCGCAGCGTGGCGCGTCACTTCGTGCCCCAGCGATCCGGCGGCGCGTATCGCTGAGCCGCTCTCTGTTGCGTCTCGGGCGGAGTGCCCGGACAATCGTGCGCCATGCACGACTCGAAGCTCCATCGCCGAGACCTGCTCCTGGCCGCGGCCGCAGGGCTCGTCGGTTGCACCGGAACCACCGGCACGCCGAGCGCATCGCCACCCAAACCAGCGCCCCTGCCGCCCGCGAAGACGACGCCCGGGCTCGCCCTCGCCTACTTCGCGGCGTTCGGCGTCGACGAGAAGCTGATCCGAGAAGGGCTCTCGGCCGCGCTCGAGAAGGGCGCCGAACGCGCCGACCTCTACTTCCAGCACCGGGTCACCACTTGGCTCACGCTGGAAGACGGCGAAGTGAACCGAGCCTCGACCAGCGTGGACCTCGGCGTCGGTGTGCGAGCCGTGCGCGGGGATCAGACGGGTTACGCCTACACGGAAGAGATCGGGCTCGACGCCATCCGCAACGCGGGCGCCACGGCTGCCGTGGTCGCGAACGGCGCGTCACGTGCGGCGCCCGAGAGCTTCCGTGTCGGTGAGCTGCCCAGGCGCTTCCCGGCGAAGCTCGCCTGGGACGGCGTCCCGGTCGGCAAGCGCTTGCCGCTCCTCACTCAGCTCGACACCAAGGTACGCGCGGGCGATTCGCGCATTCGCAAGGTGAGCATCTCGCTCGGCAGCGAGCACGGCGCCATCTTGGTCGTCGACAGCGAAGGCCGCGTGTTCGAGGACCTGCTGCCGATGGCGCAGCTCTATCTCTCCTGCACGGCCGAAGACAAGGGTCGGCGCGAAACCAACGGCTACAACCTCGCAGGGCGGGCCGGCTTCGAGTTCTTCAACGAAGAGCGCCTGGCGCGCGTGGCCAAAGAAGCCGTGGCGCGCACCGTGATCTTGTTCGAGTCCGTGGCCGCGCCGGTGGGCGAGATGCCGGTGGTGCTGGCCGCCGGCGCCTCCGGCATCCTCCTGCACGAAGCCATCGGCCACGGGATGGAAGCCGACTTCAACCGCAAAAACACCTCGATCTACGCCGACAAGATCGGCAAGAACGTGGCCAAAGACCTGGTGTCGATCGTCGACGACGGGACCTTGCCCGGTGCGCGCGGCAGCATCGACGTGGACGACGAAGGCAACGCGCCGGAGAAGACCTTGCTCGTCGACAAGGGCGTACTCGCCACCTACCTGCACGACTCGATCTCCGCTCGTCACTATGGCGTGAAGCCCACGGGCAACGGTCGCCGCGAGAGCTTTCGCTTCGCGCCCATGCCGCGCATGCGTTCGACCTACATGCTGCCGGGCCCCCACGAAGCCGAAGAGATCATCCGTTCGGTGAAGAAGGGCATCTATTGCTCACGCTTCACCAACGGGCAGGTCGAGATCGGGGCCGGCGACTTCACCTTCTACGTGAAGAACGGCTACCTCATCGAAGACGGCAAGCTGACGCGACCCATCACCGACGTGAACCTCATCGGCAATGGCCCCAAGGTGCTCGAGCGCGTCGACATGGTCGGGCGCGAGCTCGAGTTCGACGACGGCGGCTGGACCTGCGGCAAAAATGGGCAAGGCGTACCGGTGTCCCTCGGGATGCCGGCGGTGCGCGTCTCGAGCATCACGGTCGGAGGGCGCAAGTCATGAGCGAGAACCTGCTCGACCGAGCGAAAGACGCGCTCACGCTCGCCAAGAAGGCCGGCGCCGCCGACGCCGCCACGAGCCTCCGACGCTCTCGCGAGGTCATCACCAAGTGGCGCGACGGCAAACTCGAGAACGTTTCCGACGCGGTCTCCCGGGCGCTCTCCATCCAGCTCTACGTCGACGGACGCTATGGTTCGATGTCGACGAGCGATCTCCGGAAAGCAGCCCTCGAACGCTTCGTGGGTGACGCCGTGGCGATGGTCCGCGCCTTGGCCAAGGACCCGCAGCGCAAGCTCCCCGATCCCAGCGCCTACGCCGATCGCACACGCGACGATCTCGAGATCTTCGATCCGAAGCTCGCCGAGCTGGACGCAAATGCGCGTCTCGGCCGCGTGCGGGCCCTCGAGGCGGGCGCGCGCCGCGGCGACGGCTCCGGCAAGATCGTATCGGTGACGTCGTCGTTCACGGACTACACGGGGGAGATCGCGCGGGTCACGAGCAATGGCTTCGAGGGCAGCTACCAGCACAGCTACGTCTCCGAAGAGTGCGAGGTGTCGGTGAAAGATTCCGACGGGCGACGTCCGTCGGATTGGTCGAACGCCTCGGTGCGCCGTTACGCGGACCTGCCCGCGTCCGGTGTCACGGGGCGCGATGCCACCGCGCGCGCTCTCGCGCGACTCGGAGCCAAGAAGGTCGCGTCGGGAACCAAGACCGTAGTGATCGAGGCGCGGGCCATGCCCTCGCTCTTGCGCCTCCTGATCGCGCCGCTCAGCGGCTCGAATCTGCAACAGAAGCAGTCGTTCTACGACGGCCAAGTGGGAAAGCGCGTCGCGAGCCCGGTGCTCGGCCTGAGCGACGAGCCGCTCCTCGGCCGCGGCCTCGGCTCCCGGCCCTTCGACTCCGAGGGCATGACGCTCAAGCGTCGCGCGCTCATCGCAGCCGGGAACCTCGAGGGCTACTACCTCGACGTGTACTACGCGGCGAAGCTCGGACTTTCACCCACGACGGGCGGGCCGACCAACCTGGTGGTGAAGCCCGGGACGAAGTCCCTCGACGCGCTGATCGGCGACGTGAAAGACGGCTTCTTGATCACGGCGTTCCTGGGAGGGAACTCCAACGCCACGACCGGCGCGTTCTCCCTGGGCTTCTCCGGCTTCTTGCTGGAAAAGGGCGAGAAGCGCCAGGCCATCGCCGAGATGAACGTGGCGGGCAAGCACCTCGACTTCTGGAAGAAGCTCAGCTTGGTCGGGAGCGACGTGTACCCGTATTCGACGCTGCGCTCTCCATCGCTCGTGTTCCAAGGCGTCTCGGTGGCAGGAACCTGAACCATGACGCGAGCTCATTGGCTCTCTCTCGTGAGCTTCACGGGGCTTTCGCTCCACGCGAGCCTCGCGAACGCGGCGTGTAACGGCTCGGGCGCAGCGTGGTCGTGCGCGGCGGGCAGCAGCGGCGACGAAGTCCAAGCCGCCCTCGATGCCGCCAGCGACGGCGCCGTGCTGGAGTTCCAGGCCGGGAACTACGCTTTCGGCAAGCGCATCGATTTCGCCAACGAGCGAGGAGTGACCCTCGCGTGCGTGACCCCCAACGCCTGCGTGGTCGACGTGACCTCGACCGAAGCCGTGTTCTACATGGACGCCTTGAGCGGCGAGAACCAGAAGCTCTACCGCATCTCCGGATTTCGCTTCCGGAACGCGCCGGGCGGCTCCACCGCCATCTGGATCTACGGCCAGGGCACGCTGCGAAACCTCCGCATCGATCACAACTCCTTCGAGAGTTTCGGCGCCGACAGCATCGCCATCCTGCTCGGCGCCAACGGCCCCTACAGCACGGTCCACGGAGTCCTCGACCACAACTCGGTTACGGGCAAGGACAACTTCATGTTCGTCAAGGTGCTGGGCCCCGGCAGCCCCGAGACCTGGCCCGCGTCACCCAAGGGCAAGATCGACGCCGTGTACGTCGAGGACAACGTCGTGAGCTTCGACAACGTGCAGAACCTCGGGCTCGGGTGCATGGACATCTGGGACAGCGCGTCCATCGTCTGGCGTCACAACAAGACCCAGAACTGCCTGGTGACCTCCCACGGCGTGGTCCATGGGGGCGGTTCCGTCAGCTTCGAGCTCTACGAGAACGAGCTCGTGCGGACCGCGGGGTCGGGCCTCGCCGAAGACGGCTACCGACTCTTTCACCACCAAGGTTCGGGCGAGCTCATCGCGTTCGACAACGTCTTCACCGCGGTGGCTCCGCTCAACTCCGACGCCATGGGCATGACTCACTACCGGTCCGCTCCGCCCGCCGTCGCCGGCTACGACGCCTCGCTCGGTCGCTGCGACGGAACCAATCCCATCGACGGCAACCGCGCGCCGGCCAACGAGTACTTCGGCTATCCGTGCTTCAGACAACCCGGGCGTGACGGCGCCGCGGCGCTGTCGCCCATGTACGTGTGGAACAACCGCTGGTCATCGACGCAAGCCAAGATCGATCTGACCATCGAAGATCCGTGGAACGCCCAGAGCCCGAGCGTCCTGGACCACATGGTGGAAGACCGCGACTACTACGACGCCGTCTCGGCAAACGCCCAGAGCTCGCCCTCGAACCCGTTCGACGGGACGAAGGGCATGGGCTTTGGAACGCTGGCGAACCGCCCGAAGACCTGCACCACGAACCCGGACGAGCCCGGCGGCGGAGTCGGCTACTTCGCGACGGACGATGGCCCGCAGGGCAAGCTCTATCGCTGCTCCGCGACGAACACTTGGACCCTCCATTACGAGCCGTTCCAGTATCCGCATCCGCTGGTCGGCGGCGCGGGTAGCGGCAGCGGCGGCACGGGCGGTGGCAGCGGCGGCAGCGGCGGCGGCTCGAGCGGGGCGGGTGGCTCGAGCACCAACGGTGGCAGCGCTGGCTCGACGGCGGGCACCGGCGGGGCGAAGTCGAGCGCGAACGGCGACGACGGCGGCTGCGGCTGCGAGACTCCGCGCTCGGGCGCAGACTCCCTCTACCCATTCGGCCTCGCTGCACTCGCGGCTGGCCTCCGGCACCGGCGCCGCGTCAGGCGGCTTCGCGCCGGGGCGGCCACACGGTGACGCGGTTTCGGCCATTGCGCTTCGAAGCGTAGAGCGCTTCGTCGGTGGCTTTGAACAGCGTCTCCCAATCTTGACCCGCCGAGGGGAAGGTCGCGACGCCGACGGAGCAAGTGACCTTGAGGGAGCCCTGCGTGGTGTGGAACGCGGAGGCTTCGATCTCGCTGCGGATCCGCTCGGCCAGGAGCGCCGCTCCTTCCGAGTCCGTCTCTTCGCAGACCACCACGAACTCTTCGCCACCGAAGCGACCCACTGCGTCGGTGTCGCGCTTCACGCGCCGGAGCACGTCGCCGAAACCCCGGATGACGACGTCGCCCACGTCGTGCCCATAGGTGTCGTTCACCTTCTTGAAGTGGTCGATGTCGCAGACCAGCACGCTGAGCGGCTTCTTGAAGCGCTTGGAGCTCTTGATCTTCTGGGTTGCGACCTCGATGAGCGCGCGCTTGTTGAAGAGCCCCGTCAAACCGTCGGTGGTGGCGAGCTCTTCCAGCCGCTTGAACATGCGGGCGTTGGCCAGCGACACTGCCACGTGGCTCGCGAGCACTTCCAGCGTGGGCCGGACCGCTTCGCCGAACGCACCCCGCCGCTGCGAGCCGAGCACCAGCGTCCCGAGCGCGCGATCGTGGACCGAGAGCGGCAGGACCAAGAGCGACGGCATGGCCGGAGGCGCGAGCCGGCGCGAGAACACCACCTGCCGGCTCGGATCGTAGTCGCCGCGATAGGGCAGCGGGTGGCGGTTCGCCACGACCATGGAGACCAGTCCCGCGTTGTTCCGGAAACGCTGGCCCACCAGCTCGAGTGCCCCTTCGCCGCTCACCGCGCAGATCTCGTGCTCGTTGGTGCTCTTGTCGAACAGAGTCACCACGGCGAAATCGAAGCTCGCGAACTCCCGTGCGCTGTTCACGCCGGCTTCGATCACCTGGGTCTCGGTCCAGGCCGCGTTCAGGGTGTCGACGGAGCGATAGAGCTTGCCCTGCTCGATCTTCGCTCGCTCGAGCTGGATGAAGACGCGCTCGTTCTCGATGGCGCGGAGCAAGAACGAAGTCGCGTTGGAGAGGAGCTCTTGCTCCTGCTCGCTGAACGGCTCCTGGGCCTCGCGGTCCACGACCAAGAGGCCGCGAACGTGGCCGTGCTCGACCAGCGGCGCGGCGCACACGGCGCCGACGCGCGGCGGTTCGGCATAATACGGAGTCTGCTGCACGCCCTTGGAACCGTGTACGGCGACGGCGGTGCGCTGGGCGATGGCGGCAGCGAAGATGCCATCTTTGGCCGAGAATGGCCCGGGCACGATGTTGTCGCCGCTTCCGGAGAGCTCCTGGATGTGGAGCTCGCGGCCCGCACCATCGAGCCAGAGGAGCACCGCGGTGCGGAGCCCGAGCGTGCGGCGGATCAGGTCGAGGGCGAACTCCAGAGCCTGGTGGATCTCGTCGACCCCCGAGCGCAAGAGGCGGTCTTCTTCGTCACGCGGCGGAATCGAGCCGCGTTCGATGGAAGAGCTCGGCGCGCCGATCAGACGGAACGAGCGCGCGGCGTTCTTCATGCGCTCGATCTCACCCTCGATGTGCACGCGCGACAGGCGCCGCACTCGCGCGATCTCCGCTCGGAACAGACTGAGGTTCAGGAACGAGAACAGTCCCGCGAAGACCAGGCTCGGCCAGAACTCCTCGACGTGTTGGCCGAGCCCGAACAGGCGCAGGCTCGATTCGAGGGCGATGGCAAAGGCGGTGGTGCCGAGCGCCGCGGGCGGGCGCGCGAACGCCGCCGCGACCATCATCAGCGCGTACACGACGGGGTGGAACGGACCGTCGAGTTTGCCAGGCGCCTGCATCACGAGCGCGAACGTGAGCACCAAGACGTGGGTGAAGAGCTCGAGGTCGAGTCGCGTCGTCGCGTCGGGGTCGAGACGCCGGAGGCGGCGCGCCACCCGGTAGGCGAGCGACGCCAGGAGCAACGTCGCTGCCGCCAAGTCAGGAACGAGCCCAGGGCTCTCGCTCACGCTGTACACCAGGTACGCGCCGAGCCCGGCGGCGACCGCGATCCCGGAGACGCGTACGAGCGCATGCTGGGTGCGCAAGGCGACGCGGACGAGCGGATCCATTCGAACCGCCGGCTATCACCCAACGAGCGCTCCGGCCCACTTTCCGGAGACACATGCATCCAAAACCAAAACTCTGGCGACAAGGCCACGTTGGCCGGCCAAATCGGCGACAATGTAGGGCGCCGTGAAGCCGGGCCTCCGCCTCCAGATCTTGCTCTTGCTCGGCGGCCTCATGTTGCTCGCGTTCGTGCCGCTGTTCTTCGCGGTCGCCACCTACACGCGGCTCACACTTCAGCAAGTGCGGGAGACCAGCGCGCGGGCCCTCGGTCGAGCCGTCGCGAGCCATGTCGCAGAGGCCCGCGGCCAGCGCTCGGTGGAGGCGCTCGCCCCCCTGCTCGAGTCCGAAATCGGGACCGAAGGCGTAGAAGCCATGGGCGTGTTCGACCGCGACGGAAAGCCGTTGCTGCGCCTCGGGGATCCAGTGGCAGCGCTCGCCCTCGGCAAAGCGCCCATCGACCCGTCGCGCGAACGCGTGTTCGAGGTCGGCACGAGTCACGGCCGGGGCATCGCCGTGACCGTGCCGGACCCGCAAGGCGCCGTCGTGGCCGTCGTGCGCACCGACGACCAATCGGCGCGCGCCGCACCCTTGGTCCGACTGGTCGGGCTCTACACGGCCGTCGTCGCCCTCGCGCTGTTGATCTTGGCCTACTTCGCGCTGACGCGACTCATCGTGCGCCCGCTCGACCAATTGTCGCGCGCCGCCGAGCGAGTCGCCGGCGGGGCACGGCGCTTCGACGTACCGCCGCGCGGTGCACGGGAGCTGGCGGAGCTCGGCGTGAGCCTGCGCACCATGACCGAGAAGCTCCTCGCGGAAGAGGAAGCTCTGCGCAGGAAGATCGACGAAGTCGAGAAGGCCACGGATCGCCTCGGCGAAGCCCAGGCGCGTCTCGTGCGCTCGGAGCGGCTGGCCTCGGTGGGGCGCCTGGCGGCTGGACTCGCTCACGAGATCGGGAACCCCATCGCCGCCCTGATCGGCATGCAAGACCTCTTGCTCGAAGGCGGGCTCGAACCCGAAGAGCAACGAGACTTCCTCCAGCGCATGCGCAAGGAGAGCGAGCGCATCCACCGCATCTTGCGCGACCTGCTCCAGTTCGCGCGCCCGGGCCAGACCCGCCCGGAAGACGCGGGCTCGGGCGACGTCGAGGCGGCCGTGTACGACACGGTGGCCCTCGTCACACCGCAGAAGTCCATGCAAGACGTCGAGCTCGCGGTCGACGTGTTCCCGGACCTGCCGCCGGTGTCGCTCGGCCGAGAGCACCTGGTCCAAGTGGTCTTGAACTTGATCCTGAACGCGGCCGACGCCTGCGGACCCGGCGGGAAGATCACGCTGCGCGCGCGCGCGACTCCGTCGGGCGTGCGGCTCGAGGTCGAAGACACGGGCCCGGGAGTGGCCGCCGAGGTCCGCGACCGCCTGTTCGAGCCCTTCGTCACCACCAAAGAAGTCGGGAAGGGCACAGGCCTCGGCCTCGCGGTGTGCCGCGGTCTGGTGGAAGGCGCCGGCGGGAGCATCGCCCTCGATGACGGCTACGAAGGCGGGGCGCGCTTCGTCATCGAGCTCCCGAAGTTCGACGCCGCGGTCTCGAGCCGCCGGCGAGGAAGCTCCTGAAAGCGCTGCCCAGACCGAGCGGACTTCGCTATCGTGGATGTCGATGCGCGCCGCCGTCACCATCGCGCTGACGCTTCTGCTCCAGGCTCTGCCCGCCCGAGCGGAGGAACCCGTCGACCCGGCAGCCGCGCTCTATCAAGAGGGCGCCGACCGAGCTTCGCAAGGCGATTGGAGCGCCGCTCGCGAGAAGTTCGAGGCCGCCGTGTTGCTCCGCGCGACGCCCGTCGGCCTGTTCAATCTCGCGCAGGCCGAACGCAACTTGGGGCTCCTCGCGAGCGCCAAGCGCCACTTCGCGAGCGCGCGCTCTCTCGCCACTCGCGAAGGTGCGGATGACGTCTTGCGCCTGGCGGACGACGCGCTCGCCGCCCTCGCGGGCAAGGTGCCGCGCGTGACCCTGCATTTGCCCCGCGACGCTGCCCGCGTCGAGGTCTTGGTGGACGGACGCCCGGCAGAGGTGTTCGAGGGTGAGATCGAGGTCGACCCCGGCAGTCGCGAGCTCGTGGTCAACGCAGCCGGAGAGAAGCCGTTCCGCCGCCGCGTCGAGCTGCAAGAAGGCACACGCTTCCGCCTCGACGTGAAGTTCGAGCGCCCCGAGCCGCCCCGGCGCACGCCCGCTCCGCGCGCGGCGCAGAGCCCTGCGGCGGTGCAGAGCACGCGCTCGGGCGGAGTCCCGACCGGCGCCTTCATCCTCGGCGGAGTCGGACTCGCCTCGCTCGGCACGGCGCTCGCGTTCCATCTCGAACGCAACGAGAAGCTCGACGAAGCGGCTGCAGGTTGCACGCGCTCGGGTGACGCATGGCAGTGTCCGCGTTCGCTCGAGCGAGATCCGACCCACCAGGCGCTCAAGGACGACGCCGCTCGGGCCGAGCTCTGGCGCAACATCGGGCTCGGCGTCGGCCTCTCGGCACTCACCGCCGGTGGCGT
This sequence comes from Polyangiaceae bacterium, assembly GCA_046351435.1. Lineage (GTDB taxonomy): Bacteria > Myxococcota_A > Polyangia > Polyangiales > Polyangiaceae > JADJKB01. The sequence goes on along the minus strand of JAXLYN010000036.1, from coordinate 20,946 downwards.
GTGGCTCGCGCTCGGCTCGGGCGCGGAGAAGCGGCGCGCCGAGGTCGCCATCCAAGCCGATCGGCGCGGACCGACCGCTCGCTTGCGCTGGACGTTCTGAGCTCAACGCTTGCGCAGCGAGGCGCACGTCGGTTTGCCGGTCACCGGATCGATCAGGAGCTTGTCTTTCGGACAAGGCAGCCCCCGCGGCAACACCCGTTTGCTCGATGCGCTCGGAGCGGGCGAGCTCACCGGCAATGGCGCGCTACCCAGCGTGGCGCTCTCGCTCGGGCTCGGGCCGGCGGACGCGGGCGGATCCGAAACGACGAGCTCCGCGGGCTCCACGGTCGCACCTCGCTGCCAGAGCGTCCCGGCCAGGATACCGAACGCGAACAGGGCCACGATGCCCGACAGGGCCCAAGGCCAGAGCCGCCGCCCACGCGCCTCACGCTGGGCGGACGGCTGCGGCAAGCGCGGAGCGACGAGCCCGGTCGTCGCCGTGTCGGACACCACGCCCACCGGCGCCCTCGCGCTCGGCACCGTGATCTCGGGCAACCCGAGCGCCGCGATGATCTCGTGCGCGGGCCGCGAAAGCAGCTTCTCGAGCTCGGAGCGAAGCTCGTCCGCCGAGCCGAAGCGCCGCGCGCGATCGCGCGTGAGGCAGCGCATCACGATGGCATCGAGCCGTGGATCCAGCGCAGTGACGCAGCTCGAGGGGTGCGGCACCTCCGCGTGCAACACCGCCGCCACGACGGCGTAGGCCGACGGCCCGTCGAACGGCAGCTTGCCGGTGAGCATTTCGAACAGGAGCACTCCAAGTGACCAGAGGTCCGAGCGCCCGTCGAGATCGCGCCGCCCTTCGGCCTGCTCCGGGCTCATGTAGGCGGGCGTGCCGATGGGCGAGCCCGTCACCGTCGCCGTCTTCTCCGTCGCTTCGGTGAGCTTGCTCACGCCGAAGTCGAGAACCTTCACGCCGCGCACGCCGTCGGGGCGGAGGTTCAAGAAGACGTTGGCGGGTTTGAGGTCGCGGTGCAACACACCCGCGGAGTGGGCAGCCGATAGCGCAGAGGCAATCTCTCTCGCAATGGCAAGGGCCGCTTCTGGCTCCAGTTGCCCGCGTGCGACGAGCAACTCGTCGAGCGCGACGCCCCGCAAGAGCTCCATGACCAGAAACGGATCGCCGCTCTCGGTTTCGCCGACGTCGTAGACCTCGATCACGTTGGGGTGCAGAAGGCGGCCGGCGACACTGGCCTCTCGCAGCATGCGCTCCCGGAGCTCCGCGCTGAGCTCTGCGCTCTTCTTCATCAGCTTCAGGGCGAACGGACGCTGCGTGCGGACGTTCAGCGCTTCCCACACCGTCCCCATGCCACCCTCTCCCAGGCAGCGTACGAGGCGATATTTGCTGGAAATCACGCTGCCCGGGCCCATGCGCGAGGGTTCGCTCCGGAGTTTCTCGGACCCGGTCGCAATGCGTGCGCTCCGGAGCCGGGACCGATAATATGTCACTCGTCATGTTTTGGCAGCTCGTGGCGGTGGGGGTCGCCTGCGCAGCGCTGGGCTGCGCGCCCGACGACTTCACGTACGGAGGCGGCACAGCTGCCCCCACCGCTTGTGATGGAGACGAATGCAGCAATCCCTGTCCGGAGAGACAGATGAAGGCCGCCGACGGGAGCTGCGTGGCCCCGTGCGGCCTGACATGGAGCGCGTCTCCCGCCGTCCTGTCGCCGGCCGCACTGCTCGCGACACCCTCCCAGGTGTATGCCGTGGGCACGACGGGAGCGGACGACGGTCGCCCCGCGCGCGCGGTGGTCCAGAGCGCGGAGCTCTGCACGGGCAAGCTAGCCCCGGCGATCTTGAGCCTCTCGGAGCAAGGGTCGAGCGCGGCAGCTGGAGCTTCGTTCGAGGAGACATTGACCTTCATCGGTCACGACCTCGCCCAGCTGGTGTTTGCGGAGCACGACGCCGAGACGGGCGCTGCACAAGGCGTCTACTCCGTTTCCGGCTTGCCCGCCGACGCCGCACCCCGGGACCTGTCGGTCGCGAGCTCGGGAGCTTGGGCCGTCGGTGACTCCGCGAAGGCGACCTGGGTAGCGCGCCTGGTGAAAGGCGCGACGTGCAGTGCGCCGCTCGTCGAAACGGGTCACGCGCGAGCGGTCCACGCCCTGGACGACACGGCGCTCGTCGTCATCGAAGAGGGCGCGGAGCACCGGCTGTGGACCCTCTCCGCAGCAGCGTGCACGCCGCCGGGCTGCGACTGCCAGCCGGTACAGACTCCCATCGCGCTCGCTCCGCCAGGCATGGAGATCGACAGCGTCCACGATTTGACCGTGCTCGGCGGCTTGGCGCTGGTCGCCGGCGCCGGGCGCATGGGCGGCGGCGACGCGTTCGGGTTGGTGGCCGCATTCGACGCCTCGAGTGGCGCGCCTCACGCTGCAGCGAAGTGGGATCCGGGCGCGGGCTCCGAGGCATTCCTCGCGCTCACGGTGCTCGGCTCGGAGCTTCACCTCGGGGGCTATCGCGATCTACCGACCAGCGGTGAGAAGGGCGCCGGTAGGTCCGCTTTGGCCTCGATCCCCCTGCCCCTCGAGAGCGGCGCTTCTCCGACGCCCACGCGGGCCGTGCCGGGCCTGCGAGTGATCGCGCTGGCGAGCAACGCGACCGATGCCTTCGCCATCGCCGACACCGGGACCAGCACCGCGAGCCTCGTGCGCATCACCCCGGGGAAGTGAGGCTTTCGGCCGGGGTTCCGTCCAGGAGCGCGCTCACGGTGCGAGTGCGAAGGCCGCGCGCGTCGAGCTCCTCCAGAATGCGCGGCAAGATCTCGATGCTGGCCGGCTCGAAGTCGTCGCGTTCCGCTGCGTCGTGCAAGAGCACGATGGCCCCATCTCGGAGCTTCGCTTCGATGCGCGCGTAGACCCGATCGGGATCGGCGGGGCCCACTCCGTCGACTCCGCGGGCGGACCAAGCGATGCTGCGCACGCCGGCGCGCTTGGCGCCGCTAGCTGTGCGTGAGCTCGTGTAGCCCACCGGCGGCCGGAACAAAGTCGGCCGGACGCCACAGGCGCGCTCCACCGCCTCTTGGGTGCGAGCGATGTCATCCGCCACGTACTTGGGCGGTTTGAGTGCGTAGAGGCGGTCGTGTTGATAGCCGTGAAGGCCGAGCTCGTGACCGGCTTCGTGGATCTCGCGCACGACCTCGGGGTGAGCGAGGGCTTTTCGCCCCACCACGAAGAACGTCGCCTTGTGGCCGCTGCGAGCCAGGATCTTCAGGACCTTGCGCGTGGTCTTGGGGTTCGGTCCGTCGTCGAAAGTCAGCGCAACGGCCTTCTCGCCGGGCTCGGCCCTCCACTCGACGTCGCCGTACATCTCGAGCTGGGGCACGAGCACGCCCACGGTGCAAAGCACTGCATACGCGCCGAACGCAGTGACGGCGACCCACGTCGGCAGCGGTGAAACCAGCAACGTGCGCGCGAAGAGCGCGAGCGCCGCGACGCTCGAAACCCACAGGGCAATGCGCGCGGGCGGCATCCGGTCAGTGCTTCAGTTTGCGCTCGGCGCCGGCGCTCGCTTCGTCTTCGAGCTCGGCGTCGAGGTCGCTCTCGAGCTCCGGCGCCCGGCTCTTCGGCGCTTCGACCCGAGATTTCGGCCCAGCCTTCGCTTGCGCGGGTTCACCCGTGTTGTCGATCTCGTAGAACAACGCGAGCGCAGTCGCGATCATCGGCAAGCTGGTCACGGGCAGTTGTCCCACGTTGCCGTGGCCGAGCGGACCCAGGTCCAAACTCACGTTCAGCCACTTGCGGATGGCGAACATGGCGCCCGCCGCGATCAGCGCGCCTACCGCCGCTTTCAGGCTCACCTCGATGCGCGAGTCTCTCTCCCAGATGGCCTTGCCGGCCACGAGCCCAGTGAGCGCTCCGGTCGCCACCGCACCCAGATAGGCGAGCCAAATCGGGAACACGGTGAAGCCGAGTCCATAGATGACCGCGGCCGCGAGCAGGCCGCCAACGAGGGCCCCCTTCAGAATGCCGATCAGCGCGCGCTTGAGCACGGTGGCGATAAGGTTCTCCTCGCCGGGTCGCCCGTCAACCCCGGCCGCACCTGCCGCGTGCCGGAAGCCAGGGGCGCTGGAGGCCAAATCGTGGGGGCGCGGAGCCGTGAAACGCGACTAAGGTAGCCGCCCGCCGTGCTCTTCAACACCCTCGCGTACGCGCAGTTCTTCGCCGTGGTCTTCACGGTGGCCTGGGTGCTCGTGAGCCGGCGCATGGTGCCGCTCCTGCCGTGGTTCGCGCTCGCCGGATTCGTCCTCTTCCGGCCGCTCACCCTGACCGGCGCGGGCATCGCGGCCATCGCCTTCGTCGTGACGCTCGGCATCTGCCGTCAGACTCGCCCCATCGAGGGCGCCTCGCCCACTACCACGGACCTCAGAGCCTCGCTCGCGTCGGTGCTGGTGAACCTCGGTGCCTTGACCTGGCTCACGCTGAGGAGCACGGGGCGCGATCCGCTCACGCTCGGCCTGCACACGCTCGGCCTACCACTGCCGGGGTCCAAAGGCGTGGTCTTGGCCGGCGCGCTGCTCTGTCCGTTGCTCGCGGTCCTCGTGGTGCGCGCCAAGAAGGTCCGCCTCTTGTTCTTGCTGGGCGCAAGCTACGTCTTCTACGCCTACTGGGACTGGCGCTTTCTACCTCTCATCTGGGGCTCGAGCACCGCCGACTGGTTGCTCGGGCACGCGATTCACCGCGCTCGCAGCGATCGCAGCCGCAAACTCTGGCTCGCGGGCACCGTGATCGTGAATCTGGGCGTGCTCGCCATCTTCAAGTACTTCCACTTCGGGCTCGACACGCTCACGGTCCTGCTCGCGAAGTTCGGCGTCTCGGTTCCGCCGGTCGCGCTCAAGGTCGCGCTGCCCGTGGGCGTCTCGTTCTTCACCTTCGAGTCGATGAGCTACGTCATCGACGTCTATCGCCGCGAGCTCGAGCCCCAGAAGAGCTACTTCGAATACCTGGCTTTCGTGGCCTTTTTCCCGCACCTCGTGGCCGGACCCATCGTGCGACCGCGGGACCTCTTGCCGCAGCTCGCGGGCCCCGCGCGCTGGAACCCGGCCGAGGGCAGCGAGGCCTTGTTTCTGATCGCCACCGGGCTCTTGAAGAAGATCGCCATCGGCGACTACCTGGCGCTGAACCTCGTCGACCGTGTGTTCGACGCGCCGCTCCAGTATTCGGCCCTCGAGTGCTACGCCGCCGTGCTCGGCTACGCCGTCCAGATCTATTGCGACTTCTCGGGTTACACCGACATCGCCATCGGCTCGGCGCTCCTGCTCGGCGTGCGCTTCCCGCTGAACTTCAATTCGCCCTACAAAGCCCCCAACATCCAAGACTTCTGGCGCCGCTGGCACATCTCGCTCTCCACCTGGCTCCGCGACTACCTCTACGTTCCGCTCGGCGGAAATCGCAAAGGCGAGGTCCGCACCTACGTGAACCTCATGCTCACGATGTTGCTCGGTGGTCTCTGGCACGGGGCCAACTGGACCTTCGTGGTTTGGGGCGGCATCCACGGCGCAGCCCTGGCCGTGACCCGCGCTTACACCGAGTGGCGCGGCCGGCTCGACGTACCGAAGCGCACCCAACCCTGGGTGCACGTGCTCAGCGTGTTCGGCACGTTCCATCTGGTGTGCGCAGCTTGGATCTTCTTCCGTGCCGAGACCTTCGCCAAGGCCAAGACCGTGTTCGTGCAGCTCGCGACGCTGACGACCTATCATCCGAACCTGCCACGCACCGTCGTTCTGGTGCTGGCCCTCGGCCTCGTCTCGCATTTCGTGCCCGAAAAGCTCTACGTCCGCGCGCAGCGCACCTTCGTCACCATGCCCGGCCCGGCGCAGGGAATGGCGCTTTTCTGCGTCGGGCTCGCGCTGCGTGCCATGGTCAGTGCAGACGCGGTACCCTTCGTCTACTTCCAGTTCTGAGCCCTCCGAGTCCCTGAGCCATGGCGGACGAGCACGACCCGAACAACGAAGACGAGGCGGAGGCACGCGAGGACGACGCTTCCGCGGGCGGCGGCTCGGAAGGGGCTCCCGAGGGGGAGGCTGAAGGCGCGTCGAAGCCCAGCGCGGGTGACCGAGCGAATAAGGCCAATAAGAAGAAAAAGAAGAAGAAGCGCCTCGAGAGCAGGGGCGAAGGTGACGAGGCCTCGAGCGAAGAGGCGGGCTCGGCCCAGGGGCGAAGCGAGCTCGACGTCGACGGCCGCGAGCGACCGCGCTTTCTCTTGTCGTTCCCCGAAGACCCGGAGCTCGAACGCCTGATGGTGGCCTTCGAACGAGGCGACTACGCAACGGTGCGCACGGACGCACCACTCTTGGCCGAGCGGACCGAGAGCGAAGCCGTGCGCGACGCCGCCCTCGAGCTCCGCCGCCGCCTCGAACCCGATCCACTGCTACGCTATCTGATCTTGGCAGCCGTCGTGCTGCTGTTGGTGTTGGTGCTGCATGCGTATTCGCACAAACCTTGAGCGCACGTTGGTCGCCAGCTCTTGCCTGGGCGCGCTCGCCTGCGGCGGTGCGCCCGCGGCTCAGAACGGCAGCAAGCTCGGACCGACCCAGCCCGCCATCACCGACGTCGAGCGCTACATGCCGCTCAAAGGCGACACGGTCTACGCGTTCGAGACCCAAATCGAAAACAGCGGCGAGAAAGGCGTGCTGATGATGCACGTGGACCGTCCGCGGGCGGACCAAGCGGTGCTCACCGTCGGTGGCAAGGCGCAGCGGCTCGAGATCGCCAAGCAGGGCATCCGCATCGACAACGGCGGCTGGCTGCTCAAGGCTCCGCTCAGCGTCGCGGCCACGTTCCGCGGACAGTTCGGCGAGGTGGTCGTGCGGAACATCGACGCCGAGGTGGACGTGCCCGCGGGTCACTTCAAGGGCTGCATCGAGACCGTCGAAGAGAGCACCACGGTCAAGAAGCGCGTCACCACCGTGTTCTGCCCGGACATCGGCATCGTGTCGCTCGAAGCCGAGGGCGCCATCGGCGACGACTACGGCCACGAGAAGGCGCTGCTCCGCTCCTACGGCCCACGGGTCGACATCAACGACCTGCCTCCCGAAAAGAAGTGATCCGCGCGCGCTCGCCAACTCGTGCGCGAGCGAGCGCTCAGGCCGGCGTCGCCGAGAGCCCCACGCGTGTAGCCCTTCGCTTGGCTTCGGCGTGAGTGACCTCGCCGTAGACGAGCCCGCCGTGCACCACCGTGGGCCCGAGCCCAGGCGCGATGGGGCTCGGCGTCACCTCGCTCGACGGGAACATCTGCACGAACCCGGGCGCGCGGTTCAGCCGATCGACGACGGTCTTCTCGAGGATCATCGAGGTGTACTGCAAAGCGCCGCCCTCGGGCGTGTTCGCGTTCAAGATCACGTCGAGATCCTGCATGCGCGCCGCCCGCGCGAGGCCCTTGATCCGACTCTCGTGAGGGCACCAGTTGTCGGCGGACGTGCCGTTCTCGCTCGTGCCCCAGATGCCGTCGGAGGTGTTGAAGAACAGCGTCTGGTTGCCGCTCGTGTGTCCGGGAGTCCGAACCAAGCACACGCCGTCACCGAGCTCGAGGTCGCCGTCGGTCAGGACCACGCGATCGGTGCGCACTCCGCGCTTGCCGTCCGCGACGAACCACGCGCGTTGCATCGGGTGCAGGTCGTCCCAGTCATCCCACTCGACCCGCGGCGCGAGCAGCTTGGCGTTGGGAAATCGCACGGCGTGGCTGGCGTCGATCGTTCCGAGCAAGCCCCGGAGGTCCTGGGTGTGGAAATGGTCGAACGCCACGTAGTCCACGCTGTCCGGCGTCACGCCTACCGCTGCGAGCTGGTGCTCGAGGGTGTCGAAGCTCTTCGAGAGCCAGTTGAACGCGACGTAGTCTCCGACCATTCGGATCGAGCGTTCGAGGAACGGGGTCTTCCGCGCCGCGACACCGTCGGTGGGATTGAAGAGCAGAGTCTTCACCTCACCCCGCTGCATGAACTGCACGAGCAGACAGCGGTGGGTCATGATGACGAACGGCGCGGGCGAGAGCGGCGCGCCCCAATACGCGTACTTCGTCGGGTAGCCCAAGGTCGCGATGGGCAGCGAGCGCACGCTGATCACGCGCGGCGCGCGCACCAGCCGCTCGCGCAGCGCTTCACCCCCCCGCCGCACCGCCGCGAGCTTGGGTCCGTGACCCGACGCTTGCCACGCCATGTCGAGCTCGCTCAGTTTCGTGAGCTCGTCCGCTTTGGCGAATCCTTCGCGCGCCACCTGTTCGTCTGCCATGTCTCTCCCTCCAAGCGGCGAAAGCGACCACGTCCGTGGGTCGGCTCCCGCCGAAAACGACCACGTCCGTGGTCAGCTCCCGCCGTCCACGTCGCCCAGCACGATCTCGACCGGCACGGTCTTGATGCACTTTCCGCTGGCCTTCGCTTCCAAGTCTTCTTCCACCGTCGGAAACCCCGTGGCCGTGACGGTGACGCTCGCAGCACCCTGCGTCCAGAGCTTGCAGTGCACGAGCTCGACCTGCTTCCCCGCGTCGCCCGCCTCGGGCAGCTCGTCGTCACACAGAACGACCTCTTGCCCGGTCATGCCCTGGTCCACCCGATACGTTTCGATGCCACCGCCGTACTTGACCTCGATGGTGGTGTCGGTGGGCAAGGGTCCCGCCACGGCTCTGACGGTGAGGTCGAACGCGGCCGAAACGGTACAGGGCTTCGGTTGCTCTCCGTCGTCCGTGGAGCACGAGGCGACCACGGCTGCGCCCGCGATGAGCGCTGCCCAGAGGAGCCCTGATTGTCCGCGCCCGAAGGAAGCCATGGAGAAGTGTGGCGTGGTTTAGGCCGAGAGCCCGCGCTTCGCAAGGCTCGCCGTGCCCCTTCGGTGGCTTCACTCGGGAATGCTGAGCTCTTGTCCCGGCACAATCGGGGTTTTTCGATCGATGCCGTTGACGTCCGTCAGCTGGTCCACGCTGACGCCGTAGCGTTGCGCGATGCCGCTCAAGGTCTGGCCGCTCTCGACCACGTGGACGCGTCGCTTCCCGGCCTTCTTGTCGTTCGAAGCGCTCCCTTTGGCGGATTTCACGGCGCTCCCTCCGCCTTTGCAGCAGCGGAAGCCGATGGAGTAGTCGTGGTACTTCGTGTTGTGCGCCTTGGTGACGTAGTCGCACCCGGTGCCGTTGATCTCGTTGTCGAGGTAGTAGCCACCACGGAACGTCCCGCTCGCGTCGGCGGTCCACTCGTGGAGGTTGCCCACCATGTCGAAAGCTCCGGCCGAGCCCCGGCAGCGTTTGAACTGCCCCGTGCGAGCCACCGAACCCGCCACCTGGTTCAAGCGCGGATCGTTCATGGCCTCCATGCCGAAGACCTCGAGGCCGTCCCCCGCACCGTGCAGCGTACGAAGCGGCGACACGCCCTTGTCGTTGCAGCGCCCGTCTTCGTGATCCACGCCGTAGGGATACTTCGTCTCGCTCTTGCCCCGGCAGGCCGCCAGCCACTCGTCGTCGCTGCACAGACGCTTGCCCGCGGCTTCACAGGCCTGTGCGGCCTGCTCCTGGCTCAGATACGCCTGTGGCACGACTCCCTTGCGCGAGCGGGCGACGATGCGCGCCTCGGCCGCCGGTGTCTGGTAAGGCGAATGCCGCCGCAGAGTGCGTCCGCGCGCGTCGACCACGTCGAGGCTCGCCTCGTAGGCGTCGATGCAGAAGCGCCCGCCCACGCTCACCATTCCCGCCGGACAACTCGGCTTCTTGGGCAGCGCGCGCGCCGACGGCAAGAGCGCGAGCAGCGCGAACCCGGCGAAGAACCCGGCGCCCAAGTGGCGCGCTTCGGCTCGGGTCGAACTCCGCATGGCCTCGCGAGCGCTAGCACGGATGACCGAACGTGCACGAAATCCCGGCGACCGGCCCCGGCGGGCGCCCCCACGGGAACCCTGCCATTTGCCCGCTGTCCGACTCGTCTAACCTGAGGCCCCATGCCCTGCTGGCCCGCGACCCGATCCCCGACCCCCTCGTTTCGATTCGGAGTGGCCCTCGCCGCGACCTGCCTCGCGTGCACGAGCTCCCCGCCACCCCAACCCACGAGCGAGCCCAGCGCGCCGAGAGCGCCCGCCTCCGCCGCGCCGTCGGTCGCCACCGAACCATCGACAGCCGCGAGCGCCGGCGCCCCAGAACCCAGCGCGCGTTGCGGTGAGCTCGACTGTCGGACGTTCGACGATCCGCGCAAGGCATTCGAGGTCGTGCTCGACAAGAAACCTCTCGTCCTCGGCATCGGCGAAGCGCACGCCCAGAAGGGCAGCGAAGCCATCGACTCCACTACGAAGCGCTTCACGGGGCTGCTCCTGCCCGTGCTCCAAGGCAAGGCCAGCTTCCTGGCGGTCGAGCTGATGATGCCGAACCCAAAGTGCCAGAAAGAAACCAAGCAGGTCGCCAAGCAACAGAAGCCGGTGACCGAGCCTCAAGCCGAAACCAACCAGAACGAATACGTCGTGCTCGGCAAGAAGGCGAAGGAGCTCGGCATCGTTCCCGACCTGCTCCGCCCGAGCTGCGAGGATCTCACGCGGATCACTCAGGCCGGCGCCGGTGACATCGGCGTCATGCTCGAGACCATCGCGAAGCTCACCCGTGAGGTCGCCAAGACCGAGCTCGATCGCAACAAGAAGGCCGGCAAAGAGCTCACCGTCGTCGCCTACGGCGGCGCGCTCCACAACGACGCGAGCCCGCGCGCGGGGCGCGAAACCTGGAGCTACGGCCCCGAGCTCGCGAAGGCCACGGGCGATCGCTACGTCGAGCTCGACCTCATCGTGCCGGAGTTCATCAAAGACACCGAATCGTGGACGAGCCTTCCGTGGTACGCGCACTACGACAAGGCCAAGCTCGGCGCGAAGACCGTGCTCTTCCACCCGAGTCCGAGCTCGTACGTCTTGATCTTCCCGGTCACTACCGTGACCGAATAGCTCAGAAGCTCCCTGCGACGCCGAGGCCGTAGGTGCGCGCGCCCGCCACCGGCGTCACCACGAGTCTCGCTTTTTCGCGCGGCGCGGGCTTCCAAAGCAAGAACGTCGCCACGGTCGCGACCGCGCCCACTCCCGCACCCACGAAGCCGGCGAGGGCGAGGTTCGCGCTGCGGTTTCGCTGATCGGTGAGGGTGACGGCTTGCTCACAGGTCTTCTTCGCGGCTTCGCTCAACCCACTCTCGAGACATCCATCTCGGTCACGGACTTCCAAGCGTGTGAGCTCTGCATTCGCCGCGTCGACCTCGTCCTGGTCTTTTCCCTTCTGGATCGTGAAGTAGATCCCCGCGCCGAGCGCGGCAGCAGTAAACACCCCCTCACCGATCAGGACGATGGTGCGCGTCGAGCTCGACTTGGAGTCGAACCTGGCTCCGCCGTCGCCTCCGGCGGTCGAGTCGCCACCCGATCCGGCGCGCGACCCACCACCCGCATCCCCGGCCTTTCCGTTGCCCGGCGCGGGAGCCCCCGCGGCCTTCTGGGCCGGAAGCTCGAGCGATACGTCGAGGAGCTCCCCCTCCACGAGATCGATCTCTTTCCGGAAGGGCTGACGCCCGTCGGCGCCGGCGGTGATCACGTGCTTGCCCGGGTTCTGGGGCATCGACTTGCCTACCAGCGCGACGTTCACGCTTCTGCCGTCGATCTCGATGCGCAACCCCGCAGCACCGTCTTCGCCCTTCAGCGTCAGCTTGGCGACGCGCTTTCGCACGCCGTCCCGAGCGGGCGCCAAAAGCTCGCCAACGTCCGGCGCCTTCACGCCGCTCTTCAACATCTCGTCGGCGCGGTCGTATTCGACCAGCGCTTCGACCAGCTTGTTCTGATGTTCGAGACAGAACCCCAGGTGATAGCGGAGCCCGGGCGTTTCCTTGATGGCCAACGCTTCCCGCAGCTTGGCCGCGGCCTCAACCCACTTCTTCTGCCCCTCGAGCTCCGACGCCTCACCGAACGCCTTGCGAGCCACCGCGAGCTCCGCCGCCGTGGGCTCCGCACGCGCAGGCCCCGCGTCTAGCAGCGCGGCGACGCCGATCGCCAGCGCGACCACCGCGAACACCGCGTTTCGAATCTGTCCGCCCATCCGCCGAGTCATGTGCCGACGCGGGCACCACCACCCGCGCCGTGGCGGAGTTTCGTGCAAGTGCAGGCGAAAGTCGATGCCTTCGGGCCTGCATCCACGCGATCCCATCCCAGCCCGCGAGGGTCCCTCGAAAAAAAGGCGCAGCAACACACCCCGCGAAGAAAATCCGGCAACTCCCTCCACCACCCGCCCGAACGGTCCGCGTTCGTTTTCGAACAGGAGGACCAGGATGTCTCGATTCGACTTCAGCCGGCGCGGCCGTTTCTTCGGCACCGGGCCACTCGCGTTCACGGCAGGCCTCGCATTCATCTGCGTGGCGCTGATCATCGGCTGCTCCGGCGGCGACGAGTTCAAACCCAATGACTCGAGCAACACCGGCGGCGCCGGCAACGCTTCCAGCGGCGGGGGCTCCACGAGCACGGGCGGCGCGGGCGGCAACACGGGCGACGGGGGCGGCGCGGCAGGCGCACCGAGTGGCGGCGGCGGCGGAAACCCGGGTGGCCTGCCCAAGGGCGTGGCGTGCACCCTCGACAGCGAGTGCGAAACCGGTTTCTGCGCCGACGGCGTGTGTTGCGACTCGGATTGCAGCGGCGAGTGTCGCTCGTGCAACCAGACCGCCAAGGTCGGCTCGTGCTTGCCCCACCCTGTCGACACGAACCCCGAAGACGGCTGCCTCGCGGGCGCGCCCTCCGCCGGCGCCTGCACCGGCACGTGCGACGGCCAGGGCGAGTGCAAGTTCCCAGGCACCGAGAAGTCTTGCGGTAGCTCGTCGTGCAGCGCCGGATCCCAGACCAGCAAGTCGTGCGACGGCAAGGGCGCTTGCACCGAAGAGGTCGTGGCCTGCGGCTCCTACTCCTGCGGCCCGACCGAGTGCAAGGTGACGTGCAGCACCCCGGCCGATTGCGTCAGCGAAGCCTTTTGCAGCGGCGGAGCGTGCCACCCGAAGCAAGAGCTCGGCGGCAAGTGCACCGCGGGCACCGAGTGCAAGAGCGGCAACTGCGTCGACGGGAGCTGCTGTTCCACGGCGAGCTGTGGACCGAACTTCTCGTGTTCGACCGGCACCTGCCAGTGCAACGGCCAAACCTGCGGAGCCGGGGCGCAGTGCGTGACCTGGTACGAAGACGGCGACGGCGACGGCTTCGGCGACAAGTCCAAGAGCATCCTCGGCTGCTCGAACGCCGCCCCCAACGTGCCCGGCAAGAAGTACGTCGCGAACGACACCGACTGCATGGATACCAAGTCCAACGTCTTCCCCGGCCAAACGGCATTCTTCACGGTTCACCGCGGAGACGGCAGTTTCGACTACGACTGCAGCGGACAGAGCGACGTGCAGTACCCCAATGTCACGGGCGTCGCCTGTGGTGACTGCGGTGCGAAGTTCCTGAACTCTTGCTACAGCTGCGGCCCCGCTCTCGGCGCGCCAAAGGCCTACGCATTCGGATGCCCAGGCCTCGGTGGGAAGTGCTCCGGATACATGGGAGTCCCGCAGGGCTTCAAAGCCAACGTTCCGTGCGGCGCCAGCGCCCAACTCTGGGAGTGCGACGGTTGCTCGACCGCAACGAAGGCAACGGCGACGGTGCTGCAGGCCTGCCACTAGGTCGAACCAAAGAAGCCAAGTCAACCGACGCGAGTCGCGCCCGGAAAAGCGCGACTCGCGTCGCGTCGTCTTTGCGAGCTCCATCACGCGAAAGAAGGCTCGGACCCCGTCTCTCGTCTGCGCGTCGACTTCGCTCCCCGGCGTGCGTCGCCACTCCGTCTCGCTGCTTCACCTCGCCGCTCCAGCTTTGTTGCTCCGCGTCGGCGCTTCGTTCGCCGCGTCGGTGCTTCGTTCGCCGCGTCGGCGCTTCGTTCGCCGCGTCGGCGCTTCGTTCGCCGCGTCGGCGCTTCGTTCGCCGCGTCGGCGCTTCGTTCGCCGCGTCGGCGCTTCGTTCGCCGCGTCGGCGCTTCGTTCGCCGCGTCGGCGCTTCGTTCGCCGCGTCGGCGCCCGTTCGCCGCGTCGGTGCTTCGTTGGCCGCGTCGGCTGCGTTCTCCGCGCCGGCGCTTCGTTCGCCGCGTCGGCGCTTCGTTCGCCGCGTCGGCGCTTCGTTCGCCGCTCTGCGTCACGCGACTTGTCGCCTCGAACCTACATCCCGACCCACCAACGAATTGCCCCCGAGAGTTGCGCGTCGAACCTCCGAGCCCCAGCTTTCGTAGGTCGCCCGATGAATCACTGCGTATCTGCCTTCGCTCCGCGCGCAGCATTGATCGCTGTCGCCCTCGGCCTCGCCGCGGTCGCGTGCGCCGGCTCCCAAGAAGATTCCGATACGAACCTCGGCGGCGCGGCCGGCGCGAGCGGCGCTTCCGGAAGCTCCGCGAGCGGTGGCGCGACCAGCAGCGGCGGCACGGCGAGCGGTGGCACCGGAGCGAAAGCCGACAGCGGCAGCGGCGGCACCGGCGCCACGCCGGGCGCGAAGAATGGCGCCACCTGCAAACAGAGCTCGGACTGCGCGAGCGCCCACTGCGCCGACGGCGTCTGCTGCGACAGCGACTGCGCTGGCGAGTGTCGCTCCTGCGCCGTCCCCGGCAAGCTCGGCACGTGCACGCTCGCGAGCGCGAGCACCGACCCCGATGCCGACTGCAAGACCGCGAGCGACACCTGCACGGGAACCTGCGACGGCGCCGGCGCTTGCGCATTCCCAGGCGGCGAAAAGCTCTGCGGCGCAGCGTCGTGCACCGGCGGCAAGCAATCCGCGAGCACCTGTGACGGTAGCGGCCAGTGCGTCGCCGTCGAAAAGGACTGCGGCCTCTTCGCGTGTTTCGGCAGCGCCTGCCTCACGACCTGCCAATCCGACGCCGACTGCGTCTCCACGGCCTTCTGCAACGCCACCAGCCAATGCGAAGCCAAGAAGGACGACGGCAAGGGCTGTTCGACCGCCAGCGAGTGCGCGAGCAACGTGTGCGTCTCTGGCGTCTGCTGCAACACCACCTGCGACGCTCCTCAAGCATGCTGGACCGGCAAGTGCCTGTGCGACAAGACCGCCTGCGCAACCGGCGACAAGTGCATCACCTGGTACTCCGACGTCGACGGCGACGGCTTCGGCGACGCCAGCAAGAAGAGCCTCGGCTGCGAGAGCACCGGCCCCACCGGCGGCGCGAACTACGCCAAGAACGGCGACGACTGCTACGACACGAACCCCAACGCGAAGCCCGGTCAGCTCGCGTTCTTCCCCACCGATCGCGGCGACGGCAGCTACGACTACAACTGCAACAACGCAACGGAGCTCGAGTACCCCGACGTCACCGGTCTCACCTGCGGCGACTGCGGTCTCAAAGTCGGCACGCTCTGCACCAGCTGCGGCGCATTCCCCGGCGTGAACACCTACGGCTTCGGCTGCAACGCCACCAACAAGTGCTCGTTCACCGGCGCCAAGTCGGGCTTCCTGCAATCCGTCGCCTGCGGCAAGAGCGCGGTCCTCTATTCGTGCAACCTCTGCTCTTCCAGCTCGAGCGCCGGCGCGTCCACGCCGCAGGGCTGTCGCTGAAGGCCGGCCGCGAGCATCGCACGTCCGACCCCGGCCCCGCTTCCCTCCCCATCGCCCCCAGCCGACCGGATCCCGGTCACCAGACGCGCGTGGCTACACCCATCGCCTCCAGCCGACCGGATCCCGGTCACCAGACGCGCATGGCCGCATGGCTTTTCCCAACCCCTCCAGCTGTCCGGATCACGTTCACCAGACGCGCATGGCTTTTCCCATCGCCCCGAGCTGACCCGACGCTGGTCACCAGACGCGCGTGGCTCTTCCTCCAGCCGACCGGATGCAGGTCACCAGACGCATGGCTTTCCCATCGCCACGAGCTGACCGGATCCCGGTCACCAGACGCGCATGGCTTTCCCATCGCCACGAGCTGACCGGATCCCGGTCACCAGACGCGCATGGCTACACCCATCGCCTCCAGCCGACCGGATGCCGGTCACCAGACGCGCATGGCTTTTCCCATCGCCCCGAGCCGACCGGATCCGGTCACCAGACGCGCATGGCTACACCCATCGCCACGAGCTGACCGGATCCCGGTCACCAGACGCGCATGGCTTCCGCAGCTTGGTGTGATGACACCTTGGTGGCGTCCGACGTCGGAGAGATCCCTACTGGCATCGCCACGCCGAGCGCGCGGTTCGTACACTTGGGGGACAAGCCGCGCTGGCGGGGGTGAAGCGCTGGCCAACCTGCTCCACATGTCCGAGCGATCGGAAGGACCCCGGCGTCGAAAAGCCGAAGACCCAACTCGAAGCGCTCTCGAAGCTCTTGCTTGCGCGCGTCGACCGCGTCGACTCGAATGCGCTGCCGTCCGCGTGTTACTTCGGGGCGGCTTTCGGTCGCACGATCAGGATGGCGTCTTCGGTCTTCACGTCGCCACCGGCACCTGCGAACTCATCGGGGGCTAGGCTCGGGTCAGGGACGGTCCACACTACCCGGAGTACGTCGAACCACTTGCGCGCACCCTGCGGCGCCACGAGCGTGATCTCGTCACCAATGCGGGGCATCGCGCTCATGGTCAGGCGGGGAAGTTGGTGGCCGTGCTCATCGGTAATCAAGACGCGTAGCATCGAGCGCCGACAAGACTTCGGAACACGAGGGCGGTCAAGACGCGGATGCGCGATGCGCGCGTGGAACCGTTGGCTGGGCGCGCCGTCAACCCCCCGCGCACTTTGCACATCATCCCGTCGCGTCCGCCGACCGGATTCCAGTCGCCCACAGACGCGCATGGCTACACCCATCGCCTCCAGCTGACCCGATTCTGGTCACCAGACGCGCATAGCTACACCCATCGCCTCCAGCTGACCGGATGCCGGTCACCAGACGCGGGTGGCCATTCCGACCGGACCCCTCCCGGATGACGGCCGGGCCCTGGGTCGTCCACGCGCCGCCCGCTCGTCTCAAATTTCCCCCACAACTCGCCACAATCCCCAACCGATAGGGCCCTGCGTCAGGTCCCACGATGGTGCTCTTCTGCGAAACTTGCCAGGATGTTCGCGCTGAGGGATTCAAGGCGAGCCGAGCGATGAGCGAAGAACGGCGTCCTCCTGCTCCGCCCGCACCCCCTGGGGACGCGAGCACGGGAACGGGGGCATCGAGCTCCGAGGTCCTCGCGTCGGACACGCCCAGAGAGGGCACACCGGCCTTCGACGAAATGCCCAACCGCACCGCACCCAATCCCGGCTCACCCACCCCCGGACAAGACACCCCGCGCGACGGCAGCCCCGCGTTCGATCAGGACACGCCCATCGGTGGCGTCCCGGCGTTCGAAGAGGTTGCAGGCCCGACCCCCGACTACGCCAGCGAATACGTCCCGCCGCGCCCGCTCCCGAAGCCTTCCGAGCACAAGACGATGGAGATGATCCCGGTGAAGATCTCTCCTGAGGCCGAAGCCGATCCGCGCCGCGCGCTCACCCAAAAGGCCATCCATGTGGTGCGCCGCGAAGAAGCGCAGCGCCAGGTGATGTTGATGGGCGTCGATAGCGCCGCATCCCCGACCGGAGCGACCCAAGAATCCGTTCCCACGCCGCAAACCGAAGAGAAGGACGACGGAGGCAAGCGCCTCGCCCTCATCATCGGAGGCGTCATCGCCCTCTTGGTCCTGCTCACAATCGGCTTCGCGGTCATCAAGATGGTGTCCCCAGGCAGCGACGAAGCAGGTGGCTCAGGAACGATTCCGACGAGCACCGCCAAGACGACTCCACCGACGCCCGCGTCGCCGAACGTCACCGCCCCTCTCGCCGCAACGACGACAGAGAGCCCGAGCCCGACGCCGAGCGCATCCGCCGCCCCCGAGCCCGCTCCCAGCACGACCGACAGCGCGGCCACCTCCAAGAAGCCAGTCAAGCCCCGGGAAGAGGCGCCGAAGCCCATCAACGAGTGAGCCGCGACAATCGCGCGGCCCCTCGCACGGCGGCCGTTGGTTCCGACGCAACCACAGTACCGGCGCCGCGCGCGGCACGCCCTAGCCCTTCGATTGGCGCAGTGCCAACGCCACACGCTCGGAGACTTCGTTGCTCCCGATGCTCGCGTCCAGCTTCGCTGCCCACGATCGAATGTACGCGAGATCGACCGACGACACTCGAAGCAACGCGATCAAGTCGTCGAGGTCACGCGGTCGATCGGAGAAGGCCTTCAGAATGGCAACGTCCTCGACACTCGCGATCCAGGTTTCATTCCCTCCGAGCTCGGCGCGTTTCCGTCGGGCCAGAATGCTCTCGCCCAGGGGACCGACCGCGTTGAAGATGTCGACAAAGACCCCCGCAACGACATGCCGCGCGCGGAAGACCCCAAACTTCTCCAGCTCCTCCGACATCGCGGGAACGTGGAACCCTCCCGTCACGAGCTCCCGCTCGAGCTGTCGCTGCTTGCCCTCCAACTCCACCCACAGGTCCGCGTCGCGGGTCGCTCTGGGGACGGCCCATGCGCTCACGGCCAATCCACCCACCAGGGCGTAGCGAAGGTCCAACCGCTCGAGCACTCCGACCGCAGCCCCAAGCGCGTCCCGCAGGCCAGGCTGCATCATCTCCCCAAGGGGTATCGCCGGGACTTGTCCGCGAGATCGGCAGCGGGCGCAGTCACCCAAGCCGCCCCCACGGAACACCCTAGCTCACGCGCCACGTCCGACAGCTCGAGAGCTTGCTCCAAGCGCTCCGACACCGAGCAGCCGCGTGCTTCAGCGACGCGCAGCTGCTCTTCGGCTTCGGCACGCTCGGAGAGTCGGCGGAGTCGCAGCACTGGGTCCACCATCGAAGCTTACCCGTGTTCGGGCGAAAGGGCATCGCGGAGCACCCCGGAGCACCCCGAAGCATCGCGGAGCCGAACTGCTGTCCGACCCGGCACCGTGAGGGAGCTACTCCCCAAAGCGACGGGTAAGGAGCCCTGTGCGTAGGACAATCGAACTGCCCAAACCAACGCGCTGACTGACCCGAGCTCAGCGGACCACCGCCGCGGGAAGGTCGGATCGAAATGCATCGAAGGACGGGCAGAGGCGTCCCACGAGCATCAGGTCGGCCCCTGACGCAATCGCGAGCCTCGCAGGCCCGGCATCCAACGGCGACGCGCTGGTCCACCGAGCGAGCAACGCCTTCGCGTCCCCAGGCTGAAGCGTCTCCGGTGCCGCCGACTGAGCCACATCGATGCTCAACACGCGCCGTGCGCAGGCGTGGTCAGCAATCAGCCACGCCTCGATCTCGTTGACGCACACGGCGACGACGACCGGCGGATGGCTGTGCTTCCGCAGCTCCAGGCTACGACTGATCTCCGCCTTGCGTGCGCGATCACCGTCCGAATCGACGAAGATCACTGCCAGGTCCGGGGTCGCTTCGGGGCTCGGCCAAGCAAGTGCCCGCCTCAAGGTCGGCCCATCCAAGAGGCGACTGCCGTGGAGCGGACGAGCGCCTGGGTTCAGTGGCGCCTCGAAGGTGACCGCGCCTTCGGCCTGGGCCTCGAGACATCGCCGTACCAATTCGTGCACGACGCCAAGGGCCGCTGGCGGGACGGGCTCCCCGGGGGGACCGAGAGGCCGCGTCGCCCGTCGTCGAGCGAACCTTCCGCGTAGACGACGACCCTCATTGGTCTGCGGGCATGGGCGGCACGCCTCCGAGCCCGCCCGCCAGCCACATCTCGCCGAGAGACTGCTCGCACTCCTCGAACGCCGCGCGCCACTCGTTGGAATCCGTCGGCGCGTCGCGCACGACCGTCGAACCGTCTTCGAGGCTGCGCGACAAGAACCGCACTTCTCGCGGCTCGACGAAGTCCAGCAGCAGCGGCGAGTGGGTCGAAAGGACGACCTGCACCGCCTTCGGCCCAAGCGAGCCCGACGCGAGGCTACGAAGCATCCGAATCACCTCCTGCAAGAGGTACGGGTGCAGGGACTCCTCCGGGTGCTCGATGGTGACCAGATCCGGCGGCCTCTCGAGATGAGCGAGGATGAGGAAGGCCAAGAGGACCATGGTCCCATCGGAGACCTCGGCCGGGTCGAACCAGAGCCCAGATCTCCACCTGTCTTCGAAGACCATACGATGCCTACCGTGCCCCCTCGGTCTCGCGTCGACGTCTCGATAGAGCGGCACGAGCTCGCACAGCCGCTCGGAGACCAACTGCCGTCGCGCGCGCGGCATCGTTGCGAACACGTTGACTAGGTTCTCCCCTGAAGGGAGGAGCGCAAAGGCCTCGGCGAGCTCGTTGTCGATCCTCAACGACTCCGGGCGCAGCGCCAGTCGAGCGTGGTTCCATCGCTGGCTCGAGCCCTGATGCGGGGGAAGCTCCTCATCGAAGCTTCCGACGTCGCCATTCCCACTGCGCAGCAGCGGCGCGGCCTCGTGCCGGCAGGCATCGCTCGGCTGGAATCCAATCGGCGAGGCGAGCGCGGAAAGCAACGCGGTCTTCCCCGACCCGTTCGGCCCGACGAGCACCGTCAGCGGCGCGAAGCGCAGCGTCACATCCCGCAGGCAGCGGAAATTCCTGATGCGCAGCTCGTCGAGCAGCATGAGCCAAGCGTACACCTCCGGGACGCTTCCCGGCGGAGCGGCCGGGCGGGACTCGAGTCCTCACTTACGTGGAGTCAGGCGAGTCCAGCACGCCCGCCACTCCGGGCGCCCAAGCCGCTCCCGCCGGGCCAAACCCCGGGCCGACCGACCTCTCCCCAACAGAACTTGCCAGGACCGCGCCACTCTGGGAATTTGCTGCACCAAACCCAGCGCCATGAACCCCCGTGCCTGCGCCTCGATCCTTCTTGCTGCAGCTCTCCTGGCAGCCTCGCCCGTCATCGCTCAGACTCCATCTCCGGACGCGGCGACCGAGCTCTTCAAGAAGGGCAACGACGCTTACAAGAAGAAGCAGTGGGCGGAGGCGGAGCAAGCCTTCAAGGAAG
>JAXLYN010000035.1:0-108361 GCA_046351435.1 Polyangiaceae bacterium | reverse complement strand
CTCCGAGTCGTGCCGGGCAGCGTGGTTTTGACGCACATGTCCGTACCGGGACAATCCGAGTCCGCACAGCAAGTGTCGAAGCACTTGTTCTTGTCGCAGAGGCCAGAGCGACAATCCGAGTGGTTCGTGCAGGCGCCCCCGGTCGGCACCGTGCCCACCGCGCCGCGCCCGACCGACGA
This sequence comes from Polyangiaceae bacterium, assembly GCA_046351435.1. GTDB lineage: Bacteria > Myxococcota_A > Polyangia > Polyangiales > Polyangiaceae > JADJKB01. Next base: position 108,182 of record JAXLYN010000035.1, on the reverse strand, counting down.
CGAGGGAACGCACGCGCTCCCGCCGTGGACCGCCGGGTAGCAGATCTCGGAACCCGCCCCGCAGTCTTCACTCGAACAGCAGCCGCGCGAGCAGATCTGCGCACTGCTCGAGGCGCCGAACACGGCGGGGCTCTCGCAGAAGAGTCCGCTGTTGCACGAGTCGTCGGTGGCGCACGGCGAGCCGATGGCGCCGGCCTGGGTGCCGCCGCTGCCGCCGGCGCCGCCGTTCCCGCCGGTCGCCCCCGTCGCACCCGTGCCTCCGCTGCCCCCTCCACCCGTGGTGCCTCCGGAACCGGCGATGCCCCCGCCGCCCTGGAGCGAGCCCCCCGTGCCGCCCCCGCCACCCGTCGGGCTGCCGCCCGTACCCGCGCCGCCTCCGAGACCACCGTCGTCACAGCCGTCCTCGGCCGCGCCGTTGCAGTCGTTGTCCACGCTGTCGCCGCACACCTCTTTTGGTGCACATCCCGAGCAGACCCCGGCTCTGCAGATTTGCCCGGGCTCGCAAGCCGGCGGACCGATGGCACCTTCCCACGAACAATTCACGCGGGTGAGCTCGGCTTCGATCATCGCGGAGCAGCCGACCGCGAGCAATGTGAGCCCGCCGACGATCCCCAGCGCGACGGCCGCGGTCGTCCTCAAAACGCCCCCTCGAACGCGAACGTCGCGCGGCTTTGGGTGAAGCTGCCGGTGACGCGCGGCGAGGACGGCTTCGCGTCGCGGGTGAAATAGAGGAGCGCCGCCGCGCCCGCCGCGACTCCGGCCACGGCGAACGACACGTCGGCGAGCACGGCGTGGTCGTGGGCCTGCTTTGCGCGATCCTCGAGCTGGTAGACGCTCAGGCGGCTTCCCGTCGCGTCCTCGGTGCTCTGGCGCTCCGAGAGCGCGCTCACTCCGAAGTACACGCCCGCGCCGAGCGCCACGAGCGCCACGCCGCCGGTCCCGTACACCCAGGCGTCGAGGCGCCCTTTCTTGGGCTTGTCCGGGCTCTTGGGCTCTTCGCGTCGCGGCGGCGCTTCACGCGTCGGGCTCGCTTCGACGGGCGCGGGCGCGACCTCTTCTTTCTTCTTGAGCTCGTCCCGCGCACCTTCGAGCCGGCGCACGGTTTGGATGGCCTTCTCGAGATCATCGACATTGGTCTCGAGCTCCGAGTAGCGCTTGAAGGCGCGAATCGCCTCGTCGATCTCGCCCAGCTTCTCGTGGACGAGACCGAGGTTGTAGAAGAGGTCCTTGCCGTTCGGATCGAGCTCGATGGCTTGATTGAGCTCGCCGATCGCCTCGCGATACGCCCCCGACTTGTACGCTTTCTTCGCGGTGTCGAAGTGCTGCTTCGCCTGAGCCGCCGCCTCGGGGCTACCGGCCGGGGGCGCGGCGCCGGACGGGGTGGCGGCGAGCGACACCACGAGGCAGGTCACGACCGCGATCCTCCGGCGCATACGGATCGAACCATAGCGCAACGCCGGACGGGACTCTCGGGTGGCGTAAGGGCGGCCCGGGCTCGCGCGTTTCCCGGTCGAACTCCTTGGAGGACCCCATGAGGTACCTGTCGTCTGCGGCCCTCGCCGCCATCGTGCTCTCCCCCGCCCTAGCCCAGGCCCAGCCGTTTGCGGAACCACCGGACCGGCCGGGTCCGGTCGTGGCGACCTCCCAACCCTACGATTCCTACGATCGACCCTACGATCGGCCCTACGATCGACCCTACGACGACTACTACCGCCCCAAGTCCACGGTCCGGATTCATACCGGCCCCGTGCTTCGGATCAGCGAAAACTCCCCGGATGGCGGGCTCTTCGCCGCGGTGGACATCGGCGAGAAGGCCGCCGGCCTCAGGGTGAGCGGGGCCTGGGTGCGGGTCGGCGGCGACCGCGGCCTCTCCCAGTACGGCGGAGAGCTCTGGCTCGACTTCAACCACTTGGGACCTCTCCACCCCATCCTCGGGGCGGGGGCGGCTGCCGCCCGGATGCAGCTTTCCGACGGCGCCGGCGGGACCGAGAGCCACACGCTGGGCGTCGGCACCCTGCGCGGCACGCTGGCATATGCGCTGCCGATTCGGGACACCGACGCGCGGGCGTCCATCGACATCATCGGTGCCGTGCCCGCCATCCGTGGCAGCGACACGCCCAGTACCAAGGCGTACGTGCTGGCGCTCGCGACGGTCGGCGTGGGTTTCTGAACTTCTGGCGCCCGGAGGAGAGCGCGTCTCGAGCGCGCGAGATATAGTCCTGGCGAAAACGTGAGCGACGGCGCCCCCATCTACGACCCCTACGCATCGTCGCGTCATGAGGGCGGCTCTGCCGAGGTCGCGGCCAGCGAACCCGTGCGCACGAGCGCAATGGCGATCTGGTCGCTCGTGCTCGGCGTGCTCGGGTTCGTCTGCTTCCCAGCCGTCGGCGGCTTCTTCGCGCTCACCCTCGGGGCCGTGGCCAAAGGCGAGATCGCGCGCTCCCACGGGACGCGGACGGGCTCCGGGCTCGCCATCGGGGGAATGGTGCTGGGAGCGCTCAACGTGCTCGCATCGGCGGCAGCGCTCGCGCTCCTGCTCTCCTACGCGAGCTCACCCACCACGGCGACGCCGTCGCCTGCGCCCGTTTTCGCTCCACCCCCGGTGAGCCCCATGGTGCCCGCGCCGGCGCCCTCACCCGCCCCAAGCGCGACCGCGTCCGCGCAAAGCTCTCGGGAGCCAGGCGTGATTGCCACGCGGGTCGGAAAGTTGGAGCTCGTCGACGTCGACCGCGACGTTCCTTCACTCTCCCGCGAGCTCGAAGCGCAGCGCAAAGCCGCGGCCAAGGACGGAAAGCGCCTCCTGGTGTGGGTGGTCGTCGACGATTGCATGCCCTGCAACGGGGTCGCAGCGGCGCTCGGCGATCCTTCGATGCAAACCGCGCTGGAGAAAGTGCGCGTCGTGCGGGTGAACTCCCGCGACTTCGGACAAGATCTGACTTTCCTCGGCATTCCCGTGGCGAAGGTGCCGGGCTTCGCGTTGCTCGGCGACGGCAACCGTCCCGAAGACTACGTGAACGGCGGGGAGTGGGACGACGACGTCCCCCGCAACATCGCGCCGGTTTTGGGGAATTTCGTGCGCGGCCGCTACACGAAGCGGCGCGAGCAATGGCGCGGGCCGCGCCGAGACGACGAAACCACTCTCTAGGCCGGCCGACGGCGCGCGAATCTCGGGCGAAGGCGCCCTACCGTCACTACCCTCTGTCGCCGCCCGAAGCTCGGTGTAAAGTGAGGCCCCTTTCCGACATGACCAGCGCCCAACGCATCGGGACCCCTCTTCCGGTTGGCTCCAGCATCCAGCCCGGCACGCTCCGGGCGAAGATGGAGGAGGCACGGGCCCGGGGCACCCTGCACACGCTGCAAGAGACCATCGGCATCATCGTACCCCTCGCCGTCGAGATCGCCGACCGTCACACCCGAGGCGACGTCCTCTATGTGCACCCGTCGAGCGTCGCGCTCGACAGCATGGGCCTCGCCCACGTCTCGGAGGAGCTCGCCCGCGTCCCGCCCACTTTGCCGCGCGACAAGATCTGCATGGCGCCCGAAGAGCGCGAGGGGAAGCCGGGCGACGCGCGAGCGAGTGTCTATGCCATCGGCGCCATCGCCTACGAGCTCCTCACTGGCCTCACCGTGGGTCCGGGCATGCGCCGCCCGAGCGAGGTCGTGCCGTCGCTCCCCAAGCCGCTCGAGGTGATCCTGGCCAAGGCGCTGGTCGCCGACCCGAGCCACCGCCCCGACGACTTGAAGGCGTTGGCCCAGGCGCTCCACCACCTGGCGCCGGGCGGCAGCATCGCCCCCCCGGCGGCCGACGAGTCTCACCTCGATCACACCGAAAACTTCGACGTCGACGTCTCGCTCTCGATGCTCCCGCCGAGCCCGAGCCTCTTGAACAACGAGATCCCCACGGGCCCGCTCGATCTCGTGGTGGCGCAAGCGCCCCAGAGCGGCCCGAGAATGAGCGACTCGACCACCGAGCTCGCCCAGCTCAAGGCTCGCCTCGAGCGCGACAAGCGTCCGCGTTACGTCGTGATCAAGGACGGGATGGACCATGGTCCATTCAGCTCGGTCGAACTGCTGCAGCAGATCGCGAGTCACACCTTCGTCGAAGGCGACGTCTTGCGCGACGCGTTCAGCAAGGACGAACGCCCGATCAAAGATTGGGAGGAGTTCGCCCCGTTCGCGGAGCACGCCCGCCTGAACCGCGACATCAAGGCGGAGAAGGTCGCCCTCGAACGCACGGTCGTGGCGGAACGCAAGAGCACCACCAGCAAGGCGCTCGTCGGCATCGCCATGGTGGGCGCGCTGGTGGTGGCCGCCGCCGTGTGGCTCGTCGCACGACGAGGCGCCAAGAGCGACGAAATCGCCGTACACGGCGACACGGCCACCAACGTCGAGGTCGACGGCGGCTTGAAAGGCGGCTCGACGCGGCCGGGGGGCGGCAGCGGAAAGGGAGGCGTGGTGGGCGTCTCGAACGGCATCCCGATCCTCGCCGGCGGCATGAGCTGCGAGGGCGCCGTGGCGCGCTACAACGAAGAGATCAGCATCGGCGGTTCGAAAGGTCCCGCCGACCTCACGGCCGGGCAATACGGGGCGATCTTGAACAAGGGCACGTATTTCTCCCACTGCGGCGTGCCCGACGACATGCAGATCAACATCTGCGCCGCGGTGCAAAACGGCCGAGCCGTCGGCGTGACCGTCACCGTGAAGCCCAACAACGCCGGCATCGCGTCGTGCATCGCCGGCGGCGTGCGCGGCCTCAGCTTCCCGAGCCACCCGAAGCTCGACGTCACGCGAACGACGTTCTGACGAAGCGGACGGGACCGAGCGAGGCATTCGATGAAGGGGACCGCTCGCGTACTAGGCAAGAGCAAGGCGCTCGTCCTGTGCGTTTCGCTCGCGGGCTGCGCGGTGCCCATCGTGAGCGGCGTGGAGGAAACCGACGCGACACGCGTCGTGGTGGCGCTCGAAGAGAGCGGCATCGCGGCGGACAAGGAGCTCGACCCGAGCACCGAGGGTCGCTTTCGCGTGCTCGTCGCCCGCGACGACGCCTCGGGCGCGGCGCAGATCTTGAAGCAAGAGAGCCTGCCGCCACCCCCAACGAAGGGCGTGCTCGACGCCCTCGGCGAAGGTGGCCTCGTGCCCAGTCGCAGCGCCGAACACGCGAAGCTCGTGGCCGGGACCGCGGGCGATCTCGAGCGCTCGCTGCGCGCGCTCGACGGCGTGCTTTCGGCCCGAGTCCATCTGGCCATCCCCGCCAAGAGCCCCTTCGAAGGCGAAACCAAAGAGAGCGCCACCGCGTCGGTCCTGATCCGCCATCGCGGCGCGACCCCGCCGGTGACGGTGAAGGACGTCCAGGCTCTGGTCGCCGGTGCAGTTTCTGGCCTCACGCCCGACAAGGTGAACGTCGTGCTCGCGCCGGCTCCTACGCCAGGTCGGCCGATGGAGCGCGAGCTCAGCCGCCTCGGGCCCATCACCGTCACCCGTGGCTCGCTGACACCGCTTCGCATCGCCGTGGCCACGGTGGCCGTCGTCAACTTCATCCTGCTGGGCCTCTTGCTCGCGCTGTGGGCGAAGGTTCGGCGCGCGCAGGCGCTGCTCGACGAAGCACGGGCAGCCCAGACGAACGCCCGGTGATTGCCCTCGAAGGCGTCACCAAGTCGTTCGATCGCCCCGTGCTGCGGGGCGTGAATCTGATCGTGCCCGAGGGTTGCCTCTACGGACTCATCGGCCCCGGCGCCAGCGGCAAGAGCGTGCTCCTGAAGATCCTGGTCGGTCTGATCCGACCGGAAGCGGGCCGCGTCCTCATCGGCGGGCGCGACATCTTCCAGATGAGCGACCTCGAGCTCCAGGAATTCCGCAAACGCATCGGCATGTTGTTCCAGAACAACGCGCTCTTCGACTTCATGACCGTGGCGGACAACATCGCGTTCCCGCTGCGCCGGCTGTTCAATCTGCCCGACCAGGAAGTCCAAGAGCGCGTCGCCGAGCGCCTCGCCGTGGTGTCGCTGCCGGGCTTCGAAGAGCGCATGCCCTCCGGCCTGTCGGGCGGCCAGAAGAAGCGCGTCGGCGTGGCCCGGGCCACGGTCGCCAAGGCCCCCATCGTCTTTTACGACGAGCCGGCGGCCGGCCTCGATCCGGTGACCAGCCAGAAGATCTTCGACCTCTTGCGAGCCGAGCAGCGGGCCAGCGGCGCCACGGTGGTCATGGTCTCGAGCGACCTCGACCGCCTGCTCACGGTCACCGATCGCGTCGGCATGATGTACCGTGGCTCCCTGATTTTCGACGGCACGACCCAAGAGGCGAAGCAGAGCAAGAATCCCTACGTGCACCAGTTCGTACACGGAATCCCCGAGGGACCGCTATGAGCCTTCCGCGAGCGCGCAAGGTCGCTATGATGCGAGCCAAGTGAGCACACCGCGCGCCCTCCAGCCCTTCGCCACCATCGGCGGTGCATTCCTCGCCACGAGCGAAGTGGTGGGCGGCATGGGCGTGATGTTCGGCCGCATCGTCTCCCGCCTGGTGCGCTTGTCCTTCGATCGCAGCGAACTCTTGCGAAACCTGTACAAGATGGGCGTGAAATCGCTCCCCATCGTGGTGGTGACGGCGCTCTTCACCGGCGGCATCATGGTGATCCAGGCTGCCCCGCTGGTGGAGCGTTACGGCGCCCACGGCCTTCTGGGTTGGGGAGCCGGCTTCGGCACGCTGCGCGAAATCGGGCCCTTGCTCACCGCGCTCATGATCTCGGGCCGCGTCGGCGCCAACAACACCGCCGAGCTCGGGACCATGGTGGTCACCGAGCAGATCGACGCGTTGCGTGCCCTCGCCATCGACCCCATCGGGTTTCTGATCGTCCCGCGCTTCATCGGCATCGTCACCACGCTGTTCCTCTCCACGGTGTTCGCCGATGCGCTGGCGCTGTTCGGCGCTGCCTACGCCGGGCGCGGCATCCTCGGCGTCGAGCCCATGGTGTTCTTCAACGGGCTCACCAGCGGTCTCCTCGGCCTCGGCGACGTGTTCCACGGTCTGATCAAGAGCGTGGTCTTCGGCATGGTGATCGCCCTCGCCAGCTGCCAGTTCGGCATCGCGACGAGCGGCGGTGCTCCCGGAGTCGGGCGGGCCGTGAACTCCACCGTGGTCGTGAGCGCCGCTGGGATTTTCGTGCTGGATTACATCGTCTCCTTCGCGATTGGCTGAGATGAGCGCCGACGAGCTGAACCCGCCCGAAAGCGCCGTCGGCCACATCGACGAGGAAAACGCGCTGCACGAGCGCACCGGGCTCGCCTGGGTCGGCGGCTCGGTGCTCGACCTTCTGGGCGCCGGCAAGCAGCTCTACTCGGTGTTCGTCAAGACGCTCTACTACTCCGCGCGAGGTGTTCCTCAACCCGGCGCCGTGGCGCGCCAGATGTACGAGGTAGGCAACAAGAGCCTGGTCTTCCTGTGCGTGGTGATGGGCTTCATCGGGATGATCCTGGTCTTCCAGGCGGGCCTCCAGGCGAAACGCGTGGTGCCGGATCTGTCCCTCCTCGGCGCGACCTTCCTCGAGCTCTTGGTGCGGGACCTCGCCGCCAGCATCTCGGCGCTCATGCTCGCGACCCGCGTCGGGGCAGGCATCGCAGCCGAAATCGGCTCGATGGTGGTGACCGAGCAGGTCGACGCGCTCCGCATGTGTGCGGCCGACCCCATCGACTACCTGATCGTGCCGCGCTTCAAGGCCAGCATCGTGATGACCACCATGCTGGTGATCGTGGCCGCAGGCGTCGCCTACCTCACCGGCATGTGGACGGGCTATGCGTTCTTCGACATCAACCCGCGCACGTTCGTGAACATGAGCCTGGTGGACAAGGGCGACCTCACCATCGGGCTCTCGAAGTGCGTGGCCTACGGCGCCGCCATCCCCGTGGTGAGCGGTTATTGCGGACTCTCGACCTTCGGCGGTTCCGAGGGCGTCGGCTGGGCCACCACTCGTGCCGTCGTCAACTCGTCGCTCGCCGTGATCATCCTGAACTTCTTCATCAGCGGAGCGGGCTACTTGATCTTCGGATGAGCGAAGGATGATCTCGTTTCGCAACGTCAAGAAGTCCTTCGGTTCGAAGCACGTGCTGCGCGGCGTGAGCTTCGACGTTCAGGACGGCGAGGTCTTCTTCATCATCGGCGCTTCCGGCGTCGGCAAGAGCGTGCTCATCAAGCACCTGATCGGCCTGCTCTACCCCGACGACGGCGAGATCTGGCTCGACGGCGAGGAAGTCAGCCGCTTCGACGAAGCCAAGATGTACTCCGTGCGGATGAAGTGCGCGATGGTGTTCCAACACTCGACGCTCTTCGATTCGATGTCGTGTGCAGAAAACGTGGCTCTGCCGCTGCGCAAGCACCGCGGCCTCAAGCCGAGAGAGGCCCAGGCGGAGGCGCGGCGCTTGCTCGAGCAGGTCCACATGGCCGAATTCGCCGATCGCTTTCCCGCGGAGCTGGGCGACGGCATGCGCAAGCGCGTGGCCATCGCCCGCGCCCTGACGTTGAAGCCGCGCTACGTGCTGTTCGACGAGCCGACGACCAGCCTGGACCCGGTGAGCGCACGCCGGGTCGATCGCTTGATTCGCGAGCTCTCGGACACCCTCGGCGTCACGAGCATCGTGGTCAGCCACGACCTCTCGAGCATCTTCACGATCGCCGATCGCATCGTGATGCTGTACAAAGGTGAGGTGAAGCTCCTGGGCAAACCCGACGAATTCAGGGGTTCACCCGACGGGATCATCCAGCAGTTCATCAACGGTCGGGCCGAAGGACCGATGGAGGCGTGAAGACACCATGAGCCAGCGTTCGATCGAAGTGAAAGTCGGCGTCCTGATCCTGGTCGCGCTCGGGCTGCTCGGCGCCTTCGTCGTGGTGATGGGAGGGCTTTCGTTCGAGCCCACCTACACGGTGTTCGTCGACTTCGACAACCCGGGTGGCCTCCAGGGCGGCGCCCCCATCCGCATCGCCGGCGTGAAGGTCGGCAAGGTCAAGGAGATGCAGTTCCGAGGCGGTGAGGTGGACCCGAAGACCAACCAACCCGTGCCGCCCATCCGCATCGTGGCCCACGTCGAGAAGCGTTACCAGAAGGCCATCCACGAGAACTCGCGCTGGTACGTCACGACCCAAGGCGTGCTGGGCGAGCAGTTTCTCGCCGTCGAGCCCGGCTCCCAAGACCGGCCGGCGCTGCCCGACGGCGCCGTCGTACAGGGCATCAGCCCGCCGCGACTCGACCTGCTGCTCAGCGAGAGCTACGAGCTCTTGCACCGCGCCTACGAGGGGATCACCAAGAACGAGAAGAAGATCGGCGAGACGTTCGACGGCCTGCACGCCACGCTGAAGGGCACGGGCGATTTCATGTCGAACAACCAGAAGAAGCTCGACAGCATCGTCACCAACGTCGAGACGCTCACGGTCGAGAGCAACGAAACCGTGCGTGCCGCCCGCGACCGCTACATCGACAATCCGCAGATCCAACGCATCATGACCAACGTGGAGCGGACCACGAGCACGCTCGACCGCGAAGTGGGCCCCCTGCTCTCCGACGGGCGCGCCGTGCTGTCCGACACCAAGAAGCTCACCGGGACCTTGGCGTCGGATCCGCAGCTCAAGAAGTACGAGAAAATCACGCAAGACGTGAGCGACACCACGGGCCGCGCGAAGCTCGCGGCCGCCGACGCCCAGGCCATGGTGGCTCACATCAAGCGCGGCAAAGGCACCGTGGGCGCGCTCGTGATGGATGAAGCGCTTTACGACGATCTCCAGGAAATGCTCCGCGACCTTAAGCACAACCCCTGGAAGTTCTTCTGGCGCGAGTGACACCGGCCTCGGGCCACTCGGCCTCTCTCAATCCGTAGCCGCGTCGCTGCCGCCACCCGACCCGGCGGCGCCGCCGCCGCCGGTGGGCGCTCCACCGCCGCCGGTCGGTGCGCCTCCTCCACCCGTGGGTGCCCCGCCGCCGCCGGTCGGCGCTCCGCCGCCGCCGGTCGGCGCTCCGCCACCACCCGTCGGGGCTCCGCCGCCACCGGTGGGTGCGCCTCCCCCACCCGTCGGAGCTCCGCCTCCGCCGGTGGGCGCTCCGCCGCCACCCGTCGGGGCTCCGCCGCCACCCGTCGGGGCTCCGCCGCCACCGGTGGGCGCGCCGCCGCCACCGGTGGGCGCCGTGCCGCCAGCGCCGTCCGGGCCCGCTTCAGCCGGGGCGCGTCACCCGCAGGCCCGTCGATGGTGCTGATGATCCCGGTCAGATCGTTGGTGCATTTGCCATCGGGCGAGCAGATGAGGCCGTCCTGGCAGTCGTCGGCTCGGTAGCAGTCTTCGCCCAGGCCAGCCCTTCCAGGGGCCACCGCACGACGTCGGAAGCAGGAATCCTCCCACGAACACACCTACCCCTAGGGCCCTGTACGCCGCTCGCCGTCGCATGTTGAAGGCTATCATACCGCGACCGTGCTCCTTGTCATTCCAGGTGAAACAGGATGCTGTCGTCCTCGACCGCGGCGCCTTCGGCCACGGCGACCCGGGCCACGCGCCCGGCACATGGGGCAAGCACTGGGATTTCCATCTTCATCGATTCCAGGATGGCGAGGGTTTGCTCTTCTCCGACCTCGTCCCCGACCTTCGCCAAAATCTTCCACACGGTGCCCGTGATCCCAGCGACGACCTCGATGGCCACGAAGCGGAGGATAGCGTGAGTTCCCCCCGAACGCAGCGACCCAAGCCGAGAACTGCCGATGTGTCCGACGTCGGTGCGGCTCCTTGGGCCGCGCGGCCAACATGGATTAAGATCCTCCCGACCGGTGCGGCGGGCGGTGCCCGCGCGCCTGCTGGGCCCCCCCCGGAATCGCCACTCGCAAACGCGCTCGCTCACTGCTAGAGGAAACTCGAGAAATGGCAGAACAGAAGGAAAGCTCGGTTCTCTTCTCCCTCAAGGAGCTCATGAGCCTCGAGGAGGACCGCATCAAGGCGGAGGAGACCGAGAAGGAGAATCGTGCACGCGCCGAAGCGGACGCGCGCGCGCGTGCCGAGCGCGCCGCTCGCGACGCCGAAGAAGCGCGAATGCGCGCCGAGGAAGAGTCGCGGCGCATGGAAGAGCAGCGCCGTCGCGAAGAGGAAGCGCGGCTCGCCGCGATCCACCAGGGCGAGATCGAAAAGGCCCGCGCAGAAGCCGAGCACCGCGCGCGCATGGAAGCCATGGGCGCCCAGCAAGCCCACGAACACCAGCTCGCGACGCTCAAGCAGGACAAGCACAAGAAGCGCCTGCAGCTCATCGTCGGCATCGTCTCCGGCGTGTTCGTCTTGGCCATCGTGATCACGGGCGTGTTGTGGAAGCGTTCGGCCGACGAGCGCGCCAAAGAGAAAGCTGCCCTCGAAGCTCAAGCCAAGAGCGCTCAAGACGAGCTCGACCGCCTCAAGCGCGAGTTCGACGAGAAGGAAAAGAAGGTCGGCGAGCTCAAGCGCCAGATGGATAGCGCCAAGGACGAAGCCGAACGCGCCAAGATCGAAGCGCAGTTGGCCAAGGCGAAGAAAGAGTCCGAAGACGCACGCAGCAAGCTGGGTGGCGCACGCCCTGCCGGCGACAAGCCGAGCGGCGGCTCCAAGCCGTGCAACTGCCCTCCGGGCGATCCGTTGTGCTCCTGCTTGTGAGCGAGCCAACGTGACGGCTCTCGATCCGCGCCGGCGTCTCGCCTTCGCGCTCGACTACCCGGACCTCGCCACAGCGCGCGAAGGTGCGACGCGCGTGCGCGACGCCGTGGGCGTGCTCAAAATCGGCCTCGAGCTCTTCGTGCGCGAGGGTCCCCAGGCGGTCGGGCTCGGGCGCGAGCTCGGCTGCGACGTGTTCTTGGATCTGAAGCTCCACGACATCCCCGAGACCGTCGACCGAGCTGTCGCGTCGGCCCTCGCCCACGGCGTGCGCTACCTCACCCTGCACGCAGCCGGCGGCCGGCGCATGCTCGAAGCCGCGGCGCGACGGGTCGAAGGGACACCCCTCACGCTGCTCGCGGTCACCGTGCTCACCTCGCTCGACGCCGCAGACCTGGCAGACATCGGGGTCGGAGCGGACCCCGGTGCGCAGGCTGCGCGCCTCGCGACCTTGGCCCGGGACGCAGGCGTGGGAGGCCTCGTGTGCTCGGCGTCCGAAGTCGGTGCCCTGCGGCGACTCCTGGGCCCCGCCGCGGTGCTCGTGACCCCGGGGATCCGCCCGGCTGCGGGCGGTGCCGACGACCAAAAGCGGGTCGGGACGCCCCGCGACGCCATCCGCGACGGCTCGAGCCTGCTGGTAGTTGGCCGGCCGATCCGCGACGCGCGCGACCCACTGGCCGCCGCGCGCGCCATCTGCTCCGAGATCGCCGATGCCGAGCGCGCCTGAGCCGCGCCCGCGGCTCGTCACGGGCCTCCAGCCAGTGCGCGAAGCGATTCGGGTCCACGGGAGTCGCCTGACTCGGCTCGTCGTGGAGGACCGCGACGTCCCTCGCCTCGAGGCGGTCGCCCGCTTCGCGCGGGACCAAGGGGTCACGGATGTCCGGCGCTTGCCGCGACGAGACCTCGACCGTTTGGCCGAGGGCGCGCAACACCAGGGGGTGCTCGCGCTCGCGCCCGAGCTCGAGCTCCACGACCTCGACGAGCTGCTCGACGACCCCGAGCTGGTCGCCCTCGCCTTGGACGGCATCGAGGACCCCCAGAACTTCGGCGCGGTGATTCGCTCCGCGGTCGGCATCGCCGGCGCCGCGGTGATCTGGGGCGAGCACTCCTCGGCACCCCTCACGCCCGCGACGTTCCGGGCCTCCGCCGGCGCCATCGAGCACGCCCGGCTCTGCCGGGTTCGGTCCCTCGCGACCGCCTTGGAACAGGCGAAGGCCACGGGGATGCTGGTGATAGGTCTCGAAGCTCAGGCCGAGCAGGAGCTCCGAGACCTCGACCTCTCGGGACGCGTCCTGCTGGTCATCGGCAGTGAAGGCGAGGGCATGGCGCGTGCGGTGCGTCGGGCCTGCGACGTGCGGGTGTCGCTCCTCTCCATGCAGCGGCTCGACTCGCTGAACGCATCGGTGGCCGCCGGAATCGCGCTCTACGAGGTGACACGACAGCGACGACGGGCCTGAACACCCGTCACGCGTGGCAGCGCTCCAGATTCCATTCAATGGAATGGATGGGCCGACGCCCGGCATCGCCGAAATCGTGATCGATTCTCTCGACTTGCGATCCGGAGATCAGGCGAGCGGTGAAGAACGTGCGTCCGAGTTCAAGCGAAACCTCATGCGCTCGAACTCCGCGCCGAAAGTACGCGACGCATCACCGAAATGGCCGTGTCGACCTCTTCCGGGCTCGTGAGCTCCCCCAAGCTCACCCGGATCGATTCCTGCGCTCGCGCGCTCCCGAACATCTCGCGAAGCACAGGCGACGGTTCGCTCGAGCCGGCCGAACACGCGCTCCCGCTCGACACCCAAATCCCTTCGAGGTCCAGCGCCGCTACGAGCTCATCGGCCCGCCGGCCTCTCACCCAAAGATTGCTCACGTGCGGCACGCGCGAGCTCGACACGTTGGGCTGCGCCCAATCGGCCAGAGCCTGCTCGAGGCGATCCCGGAGTGCCCCGAGCGCTCGATGCCGTTCGGGAAGCTCGCCCACGCGGCGGAGCGCGGCCCGGAAGCCCGCCGCGAGCGCCGCGTCTTGGGTGCCCGGCCGCAGGCCGCGCTCCTGGCCCCCGCCGCGTAGCACCGGCCGGAGCTCGGAGGGAGGGCCCCGGAACACCAGGGCGCCAATCCCCTTCGGACCGCGGAGCTTGTGAGCGGCCAGCGTGATGCTGTCTGCTCGCGACCAGAACTCGGGCGTGAGCTTGCCGACCGCCTGCACCGCGTCGACATGGAGGCGCGCGCCCGCGGCGCGCACGACCTCGAACACGCCCTCGAGATCCTGGATCGCGCCCGTCTCGTGGTTTACCGCCATCACCACCACCGTGACGGGTCGCGGCAGCTCCGCGAGGTCCCGGGCGACGTCGTGCGGGTCGACGCGGCCGCTGGGGCCGACCCTCAGCCAGCGCACCGGAACGCCGCGGACGGCCAGCTCTTCCGCCACGCGCGTGACGGACGGGTGCTCGATGCGACTCGTGAGCAGCGCACGCGCGCCGGCCAAGGCGAGGTTGTTGGCTTCGGTTCCGCCGCTCGTGACGACGACGTCGCGAGGGTGAGCACCCGCGAGCTCCGCGATGGCTTCACGAAGTTCTTCGATGTGTCGGCGCGCGGTGCGGCCGGGCTGGTGCACGCTCGCCGGGTTCGCCCACGCTTCGCGAGAAGCGGCGGCCAGGGCCGAGAGCACGTCTTCGTGCGGCGGTGTCGTGGCGTTCCAATCGAGATAGCTCCCGCGCCGACTGCTCATGCGCGGGGTCTCTCGGGCACCACGAGAAAGAACGCGGCCCCACCGAAGCGATGTCCCCCGATGCGCTCGTCGGCGGGAGAAACCACCCTCACGTCGCCGGCGTGGCCCTTGGCGATCCCCTTCACGATGGCGAGCCCGACGCCCGTTCCTCCGTGCGCACGGGTAGGAGAGCCGTCGACCTGATAGAAGGGATCGAAGAGCCGCGCCTGAGTCGCGACCGGGACGCCCGGGCCGGTGTCGGCCACCACGAGCTCGAAGTGCCCCGAGGCGAGCCGCCGCGCACGAACGCCAACGCTGCCGCCCGCGGGCGTGAACTTGGCAGCGTTGTCGAGGAGGTGCTCGATGGCCTGCGCCAGCCGTTCCATGTCGGCTTGGCCAGGGAAAGGCGCCGCCGGCAGTTCGAGCGCGAGGGTCTGATTCGCCCGCTCGAACCAGGCGCGACGCCGCTCGACGCTGCGCCGCGCGAGCTCGGAGAAGTCGAGGTCGCGGAAGGCGAGCCTGAGCTTTCCCGTCTCGAGGGCGGTCACGTCGAGCAGGTTGTCGATCAGGCCCCGCAGACGCTCGACGCACTCGCTCATGGCCCGGAGCGCCTTCTCTTGGGCAGGCCCCAGTGGTCCGAGCTCTTGGTCGCCGAGGAGCTTCACGTAGCCCACGATGGGCGTCATCGGCGTCGCGAGCTCGTGGGAGATGTTCCGGTAGAACTCCTTCCGCGCTGCGTCCAGCTCGCGAAGCCGCGCGTTGGCCGCCTCGAGCTCCGCGATCTTCTCTTCGAGGTGGGCGGCGATCCTCTGGCTCTGGATGCGGAGCTGTTTCCCGGTCTGGTCGGGCGAAACCTGCTCTCGGCGCCCCTCGAGGTAGCCCCGGAGGGTCGCGGCGAAGGACCGGGCATCGATGGGCTTCTGCAGAAAGCCGTCGCAGCCGACGGCCAGGCTCGTCTCGCGGCTGCCTTCTGCGGTGATGGCCACGATGGGCACGCCGAAGAGCCCTGGCTCCGAGCGCAGTCTCAGCGTCACTTCGTAGCCGTCGAGTCCTGGCATGGCGATGTCGACGAGCACGAGATCCGGCCGCTCGCTCTTGGCCCGGCGTACCCCTTCGAGCCCGTCTTCGGCGTCCACCACCTCGAAACCCGCTGCCACGAGCAGCTTCCTCACGAGCAGGCGGTTCGCTGGATCGTCTTCGATGTGAAGGACCTTGGGCACGGAGACCCATCTTTGCCGCCCCGGGCTCCCAGGGCAAGGCGGCCGGCGCAAGCTCGCGCTTGAACCGGCGCACGAATGGCTCTAGCAACGGGAACCGATGTCCCGTTTGCCCTTGCTTGGATTGGTGGTGGGCCTCGCTGCATGCTCGGATCTCACCGCTCCGTCGCCGAGCGGCACGCCCGCCGCAGCCGCGGCTCCCACCACGCCCACCACGCCCACCACTGCGCAGGTCGCGCGACCGGCCGCGCCCGCGCCCGCCATCGAGGGCAACCAGCCCGCGAAGATCCGCGCCTCGCACGTGCTCGTGGCGTATCAAGGCGCGCAGCGCGCGCAGGCCACGCGCTCCAAGGACGACGCCAAGAAGCTCGCCGAAACGTTGCTCGGGCGCCTGCGTGGCGGCGCCGATTTCTCCGCGGTGGCCAAAGAAAACTCCGACGATCCGAGCGCGAAGACGCGGGGTGGCGACCTCGGGCAGTTCGACCGCTTCACGATGACCAAGCCATTCGCAGATGCAGCGTTCGGGCTGCGGGTCGGGCAGCTCTCCGGCGTGGTCGAGACCGAGTTCGGCTTCCACATCATCAAGCGCACCGAATGAGCGAGCGCGAAGACGACGACCAAGCTGCCTCCGAGGCGGCGGAGCGCGACGCGGACGACAGCGGCGCCGACAGCCCGGGGTCCAAACCGAGCCCTGCGCCCGAAGCCGACGACCGGGACTCCGAGCCTCCGCCGCGATCGGCCGAAAAAAAGCCCAAAAAAGCCCCCGACGCCGCGCCAGCGGGTCCATTTCCGCTGCCGCGACGCACGGCCCACGGGCTCGCGCTGCTGTCGGGGCTTCTCTACTTCGCCGCGTTCCCTGGCATCGACGTGTGGCCCCTCGCCTTCGTCGCGCTCGCGCCGCTCGTCGTGGCGCTCCGCGGCCAGCCTCCGCGCCGCGCTGCTGGCATCGGATGGACCGCGGGCTTCGCGATGACCATGTGCGGCTTCTACTGGCTGCTCGAGATGCTGAAGACGTTCAGCGGCTTCGCGACACCGCTGTGCCTTTTGTTCATGGCAATCTTGTGCGGCTACCAGGCGGGTCGAATCGCGCTCATGGGCTACGTCGCCGGGCGCATCGAACAGAAGGGCTGGCCCGCAGGCGTGGCGTTCGCGCTGGCTTTCGTCGCGAGCGAGCTCCTCTACCCGCTGCTCTTCCCGTGGGCGTACGGCGCGACGGTGCACCAAGTGCCCGTGATGCTCCAGCTCGCCGAGCTCTTGGGCCCCATCGGTGTCGGCTTGGCGCTGGTGACGACCAACCTCGCCGTCGCCGAGATCGCGATTTCTCGGCTCGAAAAGCGCCCTACGGCCTGGCGCAAGGTGCTCGCGCTCGCGGCGGTGACCGCGCTTTCGGTGGTCTACGGTGCGGTCCGGATCCCCATGGTGGACGCGGCGGAGCGGGCGGCACCCAAGGCCCGTGTCGGCATCGTGCAAGCCAACATGAGCCTCATGGGCAAGCGGCGCGACAAGAGCGAGGGACTGCGCCGGCACATGGAGCTCACGCGCGAGCTCCAGAAGGAGGGGCCCCTCGACCTCGTGGTCTGGAGCGAGACCAGCGTGATGGCGCCTCAGGACGAGGAAATCGCGCCGGCGGTCTACCGTTCCCAATTCGCCGCCACGTTGGGCGCGCCGGCGATCTTCGGAGCGGTGCTCGTGCGACGCGTGCCCGACGTCCGCGAATACGTGTTCTTCAATTCGGCGCTCTTGAGCGACGCGAAGGGCGAAGTCGCCGGCCGCTACGACAAGCAGTTTCTCCTGGCGTTCGGCGAATACCTGCCGTTCGGCGAGCAGTTCCCGCAGCTCTACGAGATCTCTCGAAACTCGGGGCGCTTCACGCCGGGCAAGACGCTTCTGCCGCTGAAGCTGGGCGAACGCGGCATCGCCACCTTCATCTGTTACGAGGACATCTCGGCGCCGTTCGTGCGCTCCATCGTCAACTCCGGGGCGACGGACCTGCTCGTGAACATCACCAACGACGCCTGGTTCGGCGACACGACGGAACCCTGGATCCACCTCGCGCTCGCCAAGCTCCGGGCCATCGAGCACCGGCGTTACCTGGTTCGCTCGACCAACAGTGGCGTGAGCGCGTTCGTCGACCCGGTGGGCCGGGTGAAGAAACACACGGGGACGTTCCGCAAGGAGGCCATCGCCGCTGAGATCGCCTGGCTCAAGCCGACCACCTTGTACGGCTTGATCGGCGAAACGCCCTGGTGGCTCGTCACCGCCGTTGCCCTCGGGCTGTGCTTCTACCGCCGGAAGGAAGCCAGCGAATAAGCCGAGCCCGAGCCCCGTCCAACCCGTGGCTGTCCAGCGAGGCATGTAAGGCTGGGTGAGTGCGGAGAACACCTGGGAATTTTGGAGTTTCGGATTCGTATGCTGAAGTGACCGGATGCTCGGAGTCCGGCAAGAGCCAGATGACGGGCCTTGGTGGACTGTGCGAAGCTCGGGTTGCCCATGAAGCACCCGCGCTGAAGACTGGATCCTGACGCGGCTTGGATCAGACTGGGGCAATAAAGGGAGATTTCGATGATGAACAAGGCTTGGCGTAATCTGGCGGCGATCGGTTTGCTCACTTCGTTCAGCCTCGTGGGCTGCGTCGTGGGCTCGGGTGACGACGAGAACACCGGCGGCTCGGCGGGCGCAGGCGGCTCGGGAGCGACGGGCGGTTCGGGCGGCGGCACGGGCGCGACCGGCGGCACGGGCGCGACCGGCGGCACGGGCGCGACCGGCGGCACGGGCGCTACGGGCGGCACCGGCGGCTCGGCGGGCTACGAGTGCGAGCCGGCTACGGGCGGACCGAAGGGCACCCCCGGCAGCTGTGAGCCGGCGGATCCCAACGACGCCTGCCAAGCGTGCATCAAGGCCAAGTGCTGCACCGAGTGGACGATTTGCGCTTCGACCGGCCCGGGCAACCCGTGCATGGAAGGCGGCCCGACGGACGGCCAGGGCGAGATCTTCTGCTTCCAGAGCTGCTTCATCGAGGAAGTGGGCAAGGGCGCGGATCCGAACGACGCCAAGGCCACCTGCGGCGGCAAGTGCACGACCCCGTCCTGTGGCACGCTTGCCAGCGCCACGAGCGATCTCGTGGCTTGCCTCGACACGAACTGCTTGGCCGACTGCCTGCAGTGAGCTGAGTGGTTGCATGCCGAAGCGCCCGCGGCGAAGGCCGAGCGGGCGCTTCGGCTTTTTGTGGCGGCGAGGGAGATGGACGGGCCCGGGCCTTGTGATACCGTTGGCCGCCCATGCTCACGGTCGGCTGCGCTGGTTTCGCGGTTCCGGCGACGAAGTACTTCAAGGAGTATCTGTTCGTCGAGGTACAGGAAACGCACCTCGCGGTGCCCGGCCCCGGCACTCTGCGCCGCTGGCGGAGAGAGGCGCCCGAAGGCTTCGAGTTTGCCCTGCTGGGACCTCGCCAGGTCGGTCAGGAGGGGTTTCGCGAGGGCAAAGTCATCGAGACGGCCCTGAAGCAGCTGAGCGAGGTGGCGGCCGAGCTGGACGCCTCCACGGCCGTCTTCGTCGCACCGCCCGACTTCAATGCCTCCCGGGGCAATCGCAGCGCGCTCAGGGACTTCCTGGGCTCCGTCCGAGAGCAGTTCGCCCGCGTGGTCTTCGAGCCCGGACCGGCATGGAACCCGGACGACGCCGACGCACTCGCCGAAGAGACCCGTACTCTTGCTGCGCGGGACCCCCTGAGCCAGGGCCTCTCCAAGCGGGCCGTCGCCTACTACCGCCTGCCGGGCCCCGCCGGCCACAAGTCTCGTTACGAGGACCCCGCGATCGAACGGCTGGCGGAGATCGCGGGTGACGGGCCCGGTCAGGATGCCACGTACGTGTTCACCAACGTCGACATGTTTGCCGACGCCAAGCGCTTCAAAAAGGCCATGAAGATCGCTTGAGTCCGGGCTCGGGCACGCACCGCGAGCGCGACGGGTATGGAGGCGAGCCGACGGAGGTCGGTGGCCGCCGGGTTCCCTACTCCGCCGCCGCGGGTCTCCCGAGGACGCGGCGGGCGATGGCCTCACCCGCCTCATGGGCGGCCCGTTCGAGCGCCTGTCGCTGGGCCAGTGACGCTCGCTCGAGCCGCACGCCGTCGGACGCGGTCACCCAACGCCGAACGTCTCCGCTGACGCGAGTGGGCGCCTGACCAGGCCCCTCCTCTACCCACCCTCGGACGACCACTCCAAGGCGCGTGCCGCGGGACGCGGGCTGGTCGCCACGCTCGACGATCCCAGCTGCGCTCTGGTCGACGCGGACCAACTCGATGACCAGGCGCGGGAAGCCAGAGCCTGGGCGAAGCGCGCCGTCATCGCCGAGCGCGGAACGGGCGCCGGCCAATGCAGCCGGAGCGCGTCGCTGTCGGGGGCGAGCGACGGGGCGGCCTGGACGGTCAGACCTTGTCGCGCTTCCCCAGAGCTCAGCACCGGCTGATACCCACAGGCTCCGGGTCCGGCCGCGCTGGTCAGAAGCGCCAGCGAAGTCGCGCAGGTACCCGCCACACGTTTCACGGGAAACATCAAGTTTTCAACACAAGTCCTTGTGTTCAGTTGAGAATACGCGCGTTCAGCAGCGCCTGTTCAGCCCACGATCAAGTTCAGCACGCGTCCCGGCACGTAGACGACCTTCTTCACGGTCTTGCCCTCGACGTGGCGCCGCACGTTTTCGTCCTCGAGGGCCGCGGCGCGCGCCGCAACCTCATCGGCGTCCTTCGCCAACGCCGCGCGACCTCTCACTTTTCCGTTCACCTGGACCGCCAGCTCGACGGTATCGTCCTCACACAGCGCCGGGTCGTAGGTGGGCCACGTGGCATCGAGGAGGGGCGCCGGGCGACCGAGCGCTTCCCACAGCTCCTCGGTCAAGTGGGGGGCAAATGGCGAGAGGCACGCCACCAGCTTTTCTAGAGCAATTCGGGGAGTTTTTTCGATTCCGTTGAGGTGATTGGTGAGGATCATCATGGCGCTGATGGCGGTATTGAAGCGGAGCGCCTCGATGTCTTCGCCGACCTTCTTCACGGTGCGGTGCACGAGCTTCCGCGTTTCGATGTCCCCTTCGCCGTCCGCGAGCGGGCGCTGGGCGAGCGTGTGGATCCGGTCGAGGAAGCGCCGGACGCCCTGGATACCGGCGGTCTGCCACGGCTTCACTTGTTCCAGCGGGCCCATGAACATCTCGTAGACGCGCAGGCTGTCGGCGCCGAACTCGGCCACGACGTCGTCGGGGTTCACCACGTTGCCGCGGCTCTTGCTCATCTTGAACGCCAGGGACTGGACCTTCACTTCGGGAGCCCGCTTCAGCACGAACTGACCCGCGCGCTTTTCGACCTCGGCGTCGTCGAGCTTCACCACCTCCACCGGGGCGCCGGTCTCCTTGTGCACCACTTCGTCGTCGCCGCTCTTCACGAGCTCGGCGCTGACCCAAGCGCCGCCCGGCTCGCGGTAGCCGGTCATCTGCGGCTCGCCCAGGATCATCCCCTGGTGCACCAACTTCTGGAACGGCTCGGGGTGCTTCACGATGCCGATATCGAAGAGCACCTTGTGCCAGAAGCGCGCGTAGAGAAGATGGAGGACCGCATGCTCGGAGCCGCCGACGTAGAGGTCCACCGGCATCCAATCGGCGTAGGCCTGGGCGCTGAAGATCTCCGACTCGTTCCTCGGGTCGAGGTAGCGGAGGTAGTACCAGCACGAGCCCGCCCACTGGGGCATGGTGTTGGTCTCGCGAGCGAACCACGCGCCGTCCTGCTGGAAGAAGCGCCATTCCAAGGCTTTTGCCAGGGGCCCCGAGGGGTCGCCGGGCTTGTAGTCCTCGAGCTCCGGGAGACGCAGCGGCAGCTCGGATTCTTCGACGGCAATGGGCTTCGAGTAGTCGATCTCGAAGGGCGCGCCAGTGCGCGGGTCCCCCGCCGTCTTCACCGGGAAGTAGATGGGGATCGGCTCTCCCCAGTAGCGCTGGCGCGAAAACACCCAGTCGCGGAGCTTGTAGTTCACCTTGCGGCGCCCGATGCCCTCCGACTCGAGGTGCTCGATGATCTTCCGCTTCATGTCGGCGGTCGCGAGCCCGTCGAAGGCGCCCGAGCGCACCGCGATGCCGTCCCCCACCCACGCCGCTCCGAGCTCGTCATGGAGCGCGCCGTCGGAGCTCACCACCTCGACGATGGGCAAGCCGAAGTTCCGCGCGAACTCGAAGTCACGTTCGTCGTGGGCGGGCACCGCCATGATGGCGCCGGTGCCGTAGGCACCCAGCACGTAGTCGGCGGTGAAAATCGGGATCTTCGCGCCGTTGAGCGGGTTTTTGGCATGCGCGCCGGTGAAGACGCCGGTCTTCTCTTTGTTGAGCGCCGTGCGCTCCATGTCGCTCTTGCGACTCGCCGCGAGCACGTAGGCTTCGACCTCCGCGCGCCGATCCGGACTCGTGATGTCCAGCGTGAGGCGGTGATCGGGAGCGATCACCATGTACGTGGCGCCGAACAGCGTGTCCGGGCGTGTGGTGTAGACCGTGAGGTGCTCCGCGTGGCCCTCGAGCGGAAAGTCGACCTCCGCGCCTTCACTCTTGCCGATCCATTCACGCTGCTTCTGTTTGGTCTCGGGCCAATCGAGCGACTCGAGCTCTTCGGCGAGCCGGTCGGCGTAGGCCGTGATGCGGAGTTGCCACTGGCGCAGCGGCTGGCGCACCACCGGGTAGGAGCCGCGCTCGCTCTTGCCGTCGATGACCTCTTCGTTGGCCAGGACGGTGCCGAGCTCGGGGCACCAATTCACTGGGATTTCGGCCTGAAATGCCAAACCTTTCTTGAACAGCTGGAGGAAGATCCACTGCGTCCACTTGAAGTAGCCGGGGTCGGTGGTGTCCACCTCGCGGGACCAGTCGTAGAAGAACCCGAGCGCCTTGAGCTGGCGCCGGAAGGTCCCGATGTTCGACTGCGTCGTCACTGCCGGGTGCGTGCCGGTCTGGATGGCGTGCTGCTCGGCGGGCAATCCGAACGCGTCCCAACCCATCGGATGGAGTACGTCGTAGCCCGCCATGCGCTTGAAGCGCGCGACGATGTCGGTCGCGGTGTAGCCCTCGGGATGACCGACGTGCAGGCCCGAACCCGAAGGGTACGGGAACATGTCGAGCACGTAGAGCTTCGGTCGACCCGGGCGGCGGCTCACCCGGAAGGTGTCATGTTCCTCCCAGTACTTCTGCCAGCGGGATTCGACTGCGCGGTGGTCGTAAGCCATTTGCGGCACTGATATACCACGCGGGGGCCAGCCACCCGACGAGCACCGGCCGAGTCGTGCTGCGCCCGCACGCACGCCGCCCGTCAGCGGGACCGCGCGGCGCCGCGAGCGGCCTTGCGTTCGAGGCGCGCCCGCCGCCGCTCGAGGTCGGCCGGCGCCTCCCCGGTCCCTCGCTCCAGCATTTCCAGGGCTTTTTCCGGGGATTTCACGTGATGTTCGTAGAGCTTCGCGAGCTCGAGTCGAGCGTCGGCGTCGTCCACTTCCCGAGTGAAGCTCTCGAAATCGGCGAGCGCACGGGCCCGGTCCCCGCGGGCCTTGGCGATCCGCGCGCGCACGCGCAGGGCCTCGGGGTCGAACGCCCGCTCGACCGCCGCTTCGGCGGCGCGCTCCGCTTCGGGCAGAGCCTTGGCGCGATGAAGAACTTCTGCGAGACCAATCAGATCTTCGTCGTGGAGGGCAGCGAACGGTTCACCGTAGAGGCCCACCAATGCCGCCATGCTCACGACGTCGAGGGCGTTGTGATCCACCACCGCGCGCAAGGCCTCTTCGTCCCCGCTCCGGAGGTAGTGGGCATAGCGCGCAGCGACCTCGCCGCCCTCGATGTCGCCGACCCGCACGTACCCGAGCACGTCCGCTTCGAGCCGGATCAAGCGACAAGCTCCGAGCCGGCGCTTGTGCAGACGGCGGGCGACGTGCAGGAGATCGAGATGCGGGCGCTCCGGCGGCGCGGCCAGTCGATTCATCACGAATCGCCCGCGAAGAAGCGGCAAATCGAAGGCTTTTCCGTTGTAGCTCACGAGCACGCTCGCGCGCGCCATGCGCTCACGCAGAAGCTCGAGCAGTGCGTGCTCTTCACCGGGGCGCCGGAGCAGGAGCTGCTCCATCACGAGCTCCCCATCGTCCTCGAACCAAGCGAGGCCGATCAAGAACGCGAGCACGCCAGCACCGCTACCGAGCCCGGTCGTCTCGGTGTCGAGGTAGAGGGCCCGCCCGAGATCCACCTCGGCGAGACCCGGGTCGAGCGCGAGCAGGGCCAGGATCTCGGGCTTCGCATCGCGGCTCACGTCGACGCTCATCCGCCCCACGCGGTAGGAGCGTCCGAGCCGCTCGAGCCGCTGGTAGAGTGGCCCTCGTTCGGTGTCCCGCCGCACGAAGGGCAGGAGCGTTCGCTCGGGGTCGGCCGGCTCGGGCTCGGGGGGTGCCGGGCGGCCGAGGATCTCGGCCATCTTCGCGCGGAGCTCGTCCAGGGTCGCTTGCTTGTCGCCCGTCGCCGGTCCGGGGCGGCTCGGCCCGAGCGTCGCTAGGCGCCTCCGAAGGTCCACGGAACAGTTGTACAGTCTGCGCCACCCCAGGGCAATGCCGGCAGATTCCTCAGGAATCGCTCGGGCTTCGCAGGCATGCTCGGGCGCATGGCGCTCCGGGTATTCGGCCTCACCGGCGGGATCGGCTCGGGCAAGAGCACGGTGGGAGCTCACTTCCGAGCGCGTGGGCTCCCGGTCGTCGACGCCGACGAGCTCGCCCGGGAGGTGGTGCGCCCGGGCGCGCCGGCGCTCGCCGAGATCGCGCGTGAGTTCGGTGACGATGTGATCGATTCGAACGGCGAGCTCGATCGCAAGCGACTCGCCGATCGCGTGTTCGCGAACGAAGCGCTACGACAGAAGCTGAACGCCATCACGCACCCCCGCGTGCGCGAGCTCAGCGTGGAGCGCTTCGGCGAGCTCGACACCCGCGGCGAGCCCCTCGCCTGCTACGAGGTGCCGCTGCTCTTCGAGAGCCGCCTCGAAGGCCTCCTCGCACCCGTGGTGGTGGTGCGAGTGGACGAAGCGACCCAAGTCGCACGCACCGTGAGCCGCGACGGGTGCAGCACCGAGCACGCGCGCTCACGCATTGCCGCCCAGATGCCGCTCGCCGAGAAGGCCGCTCGCGCCGACTTCGTCATCGACAACTCCGGCTCGCTGGCGGGGACTCTGGGCCAGGCAGACGAAGTGCTCCGCCGCCTGTGCGAGCGCTTCGGAGTCGACCCCGCCCGCTATGGCTTGGCCTGATTTTCGCGACAAATCAGCGAGATCTTCCCTGGGCCGCGCGCAGCGTGTTGTCGAGCAGCATGGCGATGGTCATGGGGCCCACGCCGCCCGGCACCGGGGTGATGGCGCGCGCGACGGGCTCCACTTGCGTGTAGTCGACGTCGCCGCAGAGCTTGCCGTTTTCGTCGCGGTTCATCCCCACGTCGATCACGACCGCCCCCGGTCGCACCCAGTCGGCCCGGATCATCTTCGCTCGACCGACCGCCGCCACCACCACCTCGGCCTCGCGGCAGAGCTCAGGAAGATCACGCGAGCGCGAATGGGCGACGGTCACCGTGGCGTGCTTCGCGAGCAGAAGCGCCGCCATGGGCTTGCCCACGATGTTGCTGCGCCCGATCACCACGGCGCGG
Source organism: Polyangiaceae bacterium (assembly GCA_046351435.1). Taxonomy (GTDB): domain Bacteria; phylum Myxococcota_A; class Polyangia; order Polyangiales; family Polyangiaceae; genus JADJKB01. The sequence continues at coordinate 82,940 of JAXLYN010000035.1, read as the reverse complement.
GCGCCCGCGAGCTCGACCCCGGCTTCTTCCAAGAGGCGCATGCAGCCCCGGGGCGTGCACGGCACGAGCCCGGGCTGCCCGGTCCAGAGCGCGCCCACGTTGATCGGGTGGAAGCCGTCGACGTCCTTCGTCGGGTCGATGGCTTCGAGGACCGCGTCTGCGCGCACGCCCTTCGGCAGCGGCAGCTGTACCAGGATGCCGTCGACGTTCGCGTCGCGGTTCAGCTGGCTGACGAGCGCGAGCAGCTCGCCTTCACTCACGCTGGCGGGGAGCCGGTGGACGCGGCCGGCCATGCCCACCTCTTCCGCGGCCTTTTCCTTGTTTCTCACGTACACGGCGCTCGCCGGGTCGTCTCCGGCCAGCACCACGTGAAGCCCGGGCGCGCGCCCCTGCTTCGCCTGGAATTCTGCGACACCGCGCGCGACCTCGTCGCGGACCGCCTGCGCCACCACCTTGCCGTCGATTCGCTGGGCCACGCGAAGCGCTTAGGCCATCTCGACCGGCGATGGAACCCCGAACGCCGCCCGGGGCAGCGCCCGTCGATTCAGAGCGGCACGGTGGCGATGGTGACGGAGTCCTGCGCGACCAGTAGGAACACGCCTCCGGAGGCGCCGGGCGCGACGTAGTCGAAGCTCTGTTTGTTGGGTACCGCCACGCTCGCAACGTTGGCGATGACCGCGGTGCCTTCGACTCCGGTGCCACTCGCCGTGTCGCTCCAGCTGCCGCCGGTATCGTAGGCGACGACGTCGGTCTTGTGCGTCACCGACACCCCCGACACCGGAACGCCGGTCTTGCCGTCGACGAAGCGGATCACCACGTGCGCGGCTTTCGGGGTGCGTTCGGTGGGGACGCTGAGCAGATTGTAGATGAGATCGATGGTCGCCGCGGGAACGACTGCGAGCTCGACGGGCGAGACCGTGGTGTCCGTCGGTTGGATGGTGGGTAGGATGATGGAGGCCTGCGGGGTCACCGTGGCCCAGACGCCCTGCCCGAATGCGACGTTGGAGACGCTGAACGTGGTCCCCGTGTAGGGGCCCTCGACGGGGATGCCGTTGGCGCCCTCGAGCTGGATGGTGGCGGAAGCCGCGTAGGGCTGCGCCGTCGAGAAGTCGTCACTCGTGAGCTCCACGACGCTCCCCGTCACGGTCACGCCTTCGGGAGCATCGACGCTGGCATCCGAGCCGGCGTCCCCGCCGCCGTCCTTGCCACCCCCACCGCCGCCCGGACCGGGGCTCACGCACTTGCCCCCTTCACAGGTGATCACGGCGGCACCCGGATGGTCCTCTTTCTGCTCACAGCCAACCGCAGCGAGAACGAAGAGCGATGAAAGCAGGATCCGCCGCACCATCTTCCGGAGGATACGGCGCGAAGGCCGGACGGGCCAACCCGGCCGCCTCAGGCGGCCCGGCGTCGGACGAGGAAGCGGTGCGCCGCCGCCGCGGCAGCCACGAGACCGAGACCGATCAGCTGGGAAGTGCTCAGGCCGAAGAGCCCACCCCGGTCGTCGTTTCGGTAGAACTCGATGACGAAGCGCACCAGGGCGTAGAGGCCCACGAACGCCACGAAGATCTGCCCGTCGTAGCGCTTTCGGCCGTGAAGGTGGAGCGCGAGCACGCCGGCGATGAGGAAGGACGCCGCCGACTCGTAGATCTGGGTCGGGTGGACCGGCAACGAATGCTCGAACGGCGAGCCGATGAGCCCGGCCTTGAACTGCGCTTCACTCGCGGGGCTATGGGACGGGAACACGACCGCCCAGCGCGCCGAGCTCGGCGTACCGAAGCAGCATCCGGCCAGGAGACAGCCCATGCGCCCGAAGCCGAGGCCGATGGGGATCACCATGCCGGCCATGTCGGCGGCTTTCCAGAACGGAAACCGGTCGCGTCGGAGCAGGTACCAAGCGGCGACGGAGGCGCCCAAGAAGCCCCCGTAATACGTTAGACCGCCCGCCCAGAATTTCGCCCAGGCGAAGCAATCGGCTTCGACGGGGTGACAGGCTTGCTTGGCCGCGTCCCACACGCCACCGTAGCGAGGGCTCAGACACTCGTCGTGGGTGATCTTCCAGTCCACCTTCGCGGGGTCGGTGCAGAGGTGCACGTAGTCCATGAAGTAGCCGTCGGCGATCACGTGCAGGAGCCGCGCGCCGACGACGCCGGCGAGCAGCATGGCGAGACCGAGATCGACGACCACGTCGGGGTCTTGGCCGATGCGCTTGGCCCAGAGCGCACCTGCGATGGTCGCGAAGAGGAAACCCGTGAGGAGCAGGACGAAGTAGCTCGGAAAGGGGATCTCGAGCAGCGTGAAGAGCCGGCCCTGCATGGCAGATCCCCGAAGCTTGCCTCAGCTCGCGGCCGGGGGCGCGCTTTCGGCGGGTTCGGCTGCCGGCGGCTCGGCGGGGGGCGCCTCGGGCGGCGACTCAGCGGGCGCCGGGGGCGGCGGAGGCGACTCTTTCGCGGGCTTTCGGCGCGAGGTCACCATGTCGACGGCCATCAGCGCGACACCGATGCAGATGAAGATGTCCGCGACGTTGAACGTGGGCCAGTGATCGGTGACCGTCCAGCCTCGCCAATACTTGGCGATCATCGCGTTCATCTTCTCGATCCACACCGCGTGGTAGTCGATGAAGTCGACGACACTCGAGCGCGTGATGCGATCGGAGAGGTTGCCGAGGGCGCCGCCCAGCACCAGCGGCAGGCCCCACTTCAGCGAGCGCTGCGTGGGCGCCAGTCGGCTGTACAGCGACACGATGAACGCGATGGCGAGCACGCTGACGAGCAAGAAGAACGGTCGACGCACGTTCTCGTTGGCATCGTGCAACAACCCCCAAGCGCCGCCCTTGTTGTACGCGAGCGTGAACGCCAGGTGGTCTTTCACGATGGCGATGGACGGGTCGAAGGCCGTCCGGCGGCTGAGCACGACTTCGGCCCACGCCTTCGATCCGAGATCGAGCAAGAGCGAGAGCGCCGCGACGGTGCCGAAGAACACGAACGACGGCCGACGCCGCAGCATGTCGAGCTCCTCGACGCTGGGCGGACGCGGCCCATCTGCTGCCGCGGGCGCGGCTACCGCGGGCGACGGACTGGCTTCGGAAGCGGGCGGGCTCGGCTCGGGTTCGTTCTTCGCTGCCCCCTCCGCCGTGGGCACGGGGCTTTCGCCAGGGCTCGCGGGATCGTGGTCTTCGCTCATTTCCGCGGGCCTAACTACGACAGGTCGCGATTTGGGGCCAGCTGCCCGAGAGGGTTGTCGCACTACCGCACATCTGTTTAGGTAAGGACATGCCCGAACCGCCCTGGACCCAGAAGCGAGGCGTGGACAGCGTCGTCTCCGACTGGCTGGCTTCCGGTACCGTTCGCCGCTGCTTGGCCGCCGAGCGGCTCATCGGCGAGAGCCAGGGGAGCTACGCGCCCATCCCCAAGGACCTGCCGCCCGGCCTCCGTCAGGCGCTTTCGGAGCGGGGCATCAGCCGGCTCTACACCCACCAGGCCGAGGCCATCCGAGCAGCGCGAGGCGGCGAGCACGTGGTCGTCGCGACGCCCACGGCCAGCGGCAAGAGCCTCTGCTTCCACCTGCCGGTGCTCGAGGCGCTCTCGCTCCGCCCGACGTCCACGGCGCTCTTCGTGTACCCGACCAAGGCCCTGAGCCGCGACCAGGAACACAACCTGCGCGAGCTCATCACCGAGGCGCGCATCGACGTGCCTGCCACCGTGTACGACGGAGACACGCCCGGCGACGCGCGGCGCGTCGCGCGCGATCGCTGCCGGGTGCTGCTCACGAACCCGGACATGCTCCACGCCGGCATCCTGCCGAACCACGCGCGCTGGGCGAACTTCCTCCAAGGTCTCGAGTTCGTGGTGCTCGACGAGCTCCACACCTACCGCGGGGTCTTCGGCTCGCACATGGCGCACGTCCTGGCGCGCCTGCGACGCATCGCCCGCTTCCACGGCGCCGAGCCGACGTTCGTCACGGCCACAGCCACCATCGGCAACCCACGCGAGCACGCGGCGCGCTTGATGGGCGTTCGCCCCGACGACGTCGTCCTCGTGGACTCTTCGGGGGCGCCGCGCTCGAGCCGTCACTTCTTCCTGTACAACCCGCCGGTCGTGAACGAGGAGCTACAGATCCGCGCTAGCGCCTTGAAACAAGCCGTGAATCTCACCGCGGACCTGGTGCGTGCCCGGGTGCCGACTCTGGTCTTCGGCCCTTCTCGCAACAGCGTCGAGACCATGCTGAAGTACCTGCGAGCCAAGGTCGGCGACGTGGCGGGCCCGAACGCCATCATGGCCTACCGCGGAGGCTACCTACCGGAGACTCGGCGTGCAGTGGAGGCGGGTCTCCGCAACGGGGAGATCTTGTGCGTCGTCGCCACCAACGCCCTCGAGCTCGGTATCGACATCGGGGATCTCGATGCCGTGGTGTGCGTCGGCTACCCCGGCTCCGTCGCCGCGACTTGGCAGCGCTTCGGGCGCGCCGGGCGACGCGGCACCTCGAGCATCGCGCTCATGGTGTGCAGCAGCGACACGCTCGATCAATATCTGGCACGCGACCCGGACTATCTGCTCGGCTCCGGTGCGGAAGAGGCTCGCATCGACCCGGACAACACCGAGGTCATGATCCAACACCTGAAGTGCGCGACCTTCGAGGCGCCGTTTCGACTCCGCGGCGCCGGCGCACGGCCCGCGAACCCGGAGCCGGCCGAAGGCGAAAACTACCTCGGTCTCGACGCCGAGGGCACGCGGCAAGCCCTGGAATATCTCGGCAGTCATGGCCTGGTCCATGAGTCAGCGGGAGCGTTCCACTGGGCGGGCGAGGCGTTCCCGGCCAACAATGTGTCGCTGCGCAACATCGGCTGGGACAATTTCGTGATCATCGACGTGGCCACGGAAAAAACCCTGGCTGAGCTCGATTGGCGAGCGGCGCACACCATGCTGCACGAGCAGGCGATCTACCAACACGACGCCGAGCAGTACCAAGTCGAGCGCCTCGACTACGACAACCACAAGGCCTTCGTGCGCAAGGTGGCGCCCGATTATTTCACGACCGCCCTCACCTACCGCACCGTCGTGGTGATCGAAGAGAACACGACGTCGGCGCTCGGGCCGGCGCGCATCGGTTGGGGTGACGTGAAGGTCGAGGAGAAGGTCACCGGCTACAAGAAGATCAAATTCTTCACCCACGAAAATGCGGGCTACGGCGACGTGCATCTGCCCGAGATGCAACTCCACACGATGAGCTTCTGGCTCACGCTGCCCGAGGCTGCGGTCGAGCGCATGGCCGAACCGCGCGCTTCGGTGATCGATGCGCTCCGGGGCCTCGGGCGCGCGCTCGAAACCGTGAGCACGCTGGCGCTGATGTGCGACCCGCGTGACATCGGCCAGACCTTGGGCGACGGCGGCTCGGGCAGCGACGGTGCGCCTCCGGGGCGAGACCCGTTCTCCGGGCGCACCGGGGGTTTCGATCCGACCGTGTTCCTGTTCGACGCCCTGCCCGGCGGCGTGGGCCTCGCGCCGCGGATTTACGAGCGCGCCGAAGAGCTGCTGGGACGCGCACGCCTGCTCATCGACGCATGCGACTGCGACACGGGCTGCCCGGCCTGCGTCGGCCCGACCGAGGAGCACGGCTCGCGCAAGCGCCTGGCGAAAAAGCTCTTCGCGGCATTGGCTCTGCGCACCGAGACACCTGCCGCCCCGCGGGCAGCGGGCTATTGACCCGAACTCCCGGCACACTGGCGTCCCCCGGGCTCGCTCCTTCCCGGCGCGGGTTGCGGAAGCTCGGTCCGTACCCTAGTTTTCGGGGGTCGTGCCCAAGTCGGTCCGGAAGAAGCTCGCCTTGGGCTCGATGCTCTCTCTTTGCGCGGGCGTGCTCTTCCAGAGCTGCATCGCACGGCCCGAGGGCACGTTCCAAAAGCCCACGGACGACGACGCCGGCAAGCCGGGACCGATCTTCATCGACGGGAGCTCGTCCAACGACGCCAAGGGCGATCTGCCCCCGGCCGATCCCCACGCGGTGCTCGGGGTCGACCCCCCGCACGGCCCGTGGAACGGCGGGCAGACGGTGATCGTGCGCGGCAACGGTTTCACCAGCAAGGCACGCGTCTGGTTCGGCACTCAAGAGATCCCCGAATCGGATCTCGTGCCCATCGACGCGGAGCGCGTGCAAGTCGTGGCTCCGCCGGGTACTGCGGGTGCGGTGAACGTGACGGTGCAAAACGGCGATGACGCATCCACCACCCGCACCCTGATCGGCGGCTACGAATACGACAGCTTCTACGCGGCTCCGAAGAGCGGACCGACCTCCGGTGGGACGCTGGTCACGCTCTTCGGCCAGGGCACGAATTGGAACGACAAGGCCAAGGTGCTCATCGACTTCCTGCCCTGCACGGACCTCGTGCTGAAGAGCCCGACCGAGCTCACCTGCAAGACACCCGGAAGCACGCCCGGCACGAAGCCCATTCGCGTCACCACCGAGGACGGCGTGAGCGTCGACGTGCTCGATGCGTTCACGTTCGGCGACAGCGACGACGGCTTCAAAGGTGGGCTCTCCGGGGGCCCGCTTTCCAGCCAACTCAAGGTCATTGCCCTCGACGGCTTCACGGGCGAGGTGCTGCCGCTGGCCACGGTGATCGCCGGCGACGACCTCGCGACCGCGCTGGTGAAGCTGACCGACGTCTCGGGGGTCACGCTTTTCAGCTCCACCGGGCTCGGTCCCAAGAGGACGGTGACCGTCGCCAAGAAGTGCTACCAACCCATCACTTTCGTCGACGTGCCGGTCGACACTGTGACGGTGTACCTCGACCCCGTGCTCTCGCCTTCGTGCGCCGAGGAGGGCGACCCACCCCCCGTCGGCGGCACGCCCCTGCTCGGTGCCGCCATCACCGGGCAGCTGGTCTGGAAGAGCCAGAAGGAGTTCGAGCAGCGCGCTGCGTGGACCAACGTGCCCGACCCCAAAGGCCCCGACGAGAAGCTCGCGGCCTACGTGTTCCCGCTCAGCAGCGACCCGACGTACACGTGGAACCTACCGTCGCCAGCAGAGGCGGTCACGCCGGAGTCGGGAGGGAGCATCGGCTACGCCTACGTCACGAGCGCGAGCACCGGGAACCTCGGTCTCTATGCGCTCGCCGGCATCGAGAACCGCACGGCGAACCCGCCGTACTTCAAGGCCTACGCCATGGGCATCGCGAAGGGTGTCTCGACTTCGCCCGGCAAGGTCACGAGCGACGTGTACATCAACATGGACATCCCACTCGACCATGCCTTCCAGGTCGCGCTCACCGGGCCGAAGCCGACGCTGAAGGGCCCCGATCGAGCTCGGGTCAACGTGGCGGTTCGCGTGAACGAGCTCGGCTACGCGCTGCTCCCCATCGGCGAGAAAGAGAAGCTCCTGCCCGTCGGCGCGCCCATTTCGTTCGTGGGAGTGCCCCCGCTCATCAAGGGCCTGGCCACCGCGCAATACGTCTACACGGGCAGCGCCGTCACCGGCGCAGCCGGCACTTCTCCGCGCTCGGTGGTCGGGCTGCTCGCCACCCAAAACACCGCGCAAGCGGTGAGCCTCGATCCTTTCGTCGAGATCCCGACGCTGGAGCAGCCGAGCACCAACGGCGCGTTCTCGGGCACCGAGCTCGCGTGGGGCGCGGCGGCCGGCGGCCAGAGCGTGGAGCTCCACGTCATCACCATCCAGAGTGGCGGCGGCCTCGTGAACTGGACCGTCGCCGCTCCGGGCAACGTGAGCTCGACTCACTTGCCGAACCTCGCAGCGCTCGGCGCCGAGCTCGCGCTCCAGCCCGGCGCCATCACCATCGGCGTGGTGCGCGCGCACATCGACCCCTTCGACTACGGCGCCCTTCGCTATCGGCAGCTCGACAGTCGCGGCTGGAACGCCTACGCCTCGGACATCTTCCATGCGCACCTCTGAGCCGAGGCGGCGTCGCACCCGGCACCTCGCGCGAAACGCCCTGTCGCTGGGAAGCACGCTTTTTCTGCTGCTTTCGTGCGGATTCGACCGTGCCGATCGCTGGCTCGTCGCCGAAGAGCACGCGGCTCCCCTGTGCAAGGTCGGCGAGATGCGCTGCACCACCGGAGTCGAGCGCTGCTCGAAGAGCGGAGACGGACTCGCCTGGACCGTGGTGAACGATTGCGCCGCGAGCGGCCTGGTGTGCGTGCCGGACCGCTGGGAGTGCAAGACCTGCCTGCCCAACGCGCGGCGTTGCGACGGGCAGGACACCCTGCTCTGCGACGGCGAAGGCAACCACGAGACCAAGCTCGAGACCTGCGACACGACCCAAGGCACCGCCTGCCGCGCCGGCCAGTGCGTGAACCTGTGCTCGAAAGCCAAGCAAGAACGCAGCAACGTCGGCTGCGAGTACTGGGCCGTCGACCTCGACAACGCCAACGTCGGCGCAGGCTTGAACGCCGCGGCTCAGCAGTACTCGGTCGTCGTCAGCAACCCGCAGCCCGACGTGTTCGCCGACGTCGTCGTCGAGCGCGACGACTCGGCACCGGGACAGCCCAACCAGCCGCTGGGGTGGCGACCGCCAAGATCCCTCCGCTCAGCCTGCGCGTATTCCAGCTCGGACCGCGCGAGGTGGACGGCTCGCCTCCCGGTGAGTTCAACACGGGAACGCACACCGCACTCACCCGCCATGCCTACCGCATCACGAGCAAATTCCCGGTGGTGGCTTACCAATTCAACCCGCTCTACAACGCAGCGGTTTTCTCCAACGACGCTTCGCTCCTGAAGCCGGTAGAAGCGCTGGTCGTCTCGCCGGGGACGCTCGCGCGTTCCTACGTCGCCCTCGGTTGGCCCCAGACCATCGCCAGCACCGACGATCCCGACACCAACTTCAACCCGGCGAACCCCATCGATCTCCGCGCATTTCTCACTATCGTCGGCACGCGGGACAAAACCAAGGTCCGGGTGGAGACGCGCGCTCAGGTGATCGGCGGCGGCCCGGTCGCGACCACGCCCATCGGTGGCGTCATCGAGCACGAGCTCGGGCCGTTCGACGTCTTGAACCTCGAGACCGACGACTTCAACGCCGACTTCACCGGGTCGGTCATCTGGGCCGACCAACCGGTGGTGGTCTTCTCCGGCAGCGAGGCCAGCGACGCGCCCTACTTCGACAAGCTGAGCAAGCGACGTTGCTGCGCCGATCACCTGGAAGAACAGCTCGATCCGATCCGCACGGCGGGCACCGAGTTCGCTGCCACGATTTCCGCGAATCGCTCCGCCATGGTCGCCACCGCCGGGGCCACCATCGGTGTGGTGCCGCAGCCCGAGTATTTCCGAGTCATCGCCGTCACCGACGCAGGCGCCGAGATCAAGACGACGCTGCCCGGTAGCTACGCGAGCTTCGCCCTGGCAAAGCGCGGGGACTACGCCGACATCGCGTCGACCCGCGAGTTCCTGCTCACGAGCGACGCACCCGTGATGTTCCAGAGCGTGTCGGCGAGCCAAGACGACGGCGGCGTTCCGCGTGGGCTGCCGGGCGGCGATCCGAGCTCCATTCTGATCCCGCCCATCCAGCAGTTCCGCCGCTCCTACGTGTTCCTGACGCCAGACAAATACAACTTCGACTTCGTGCGGATCATCGCCAAGCCGACCACTGCCATCGTGCTCGACGGCACCCCCATCGCGGACATCGCAGCCTGCGTGCCAGTCCCCGCCGACGGCCTGAGCGAAGCCGAACGCGGCAGCCCCACGCCACCCTACTTGGTCTACCGCTGTCAGCTCTCGTTCCCGGTCATCGACCCCGACAAGGAGATCAACAAGGTGAGCCCTGGGATCCAAGACGACGGCGTGCACCGCGTCGACGCCGACGAGCCGGTGGGCGTGCTGGTCGACGGCTTCGACGCCTATGTGAGCTACGCCTATGCCGCGGGCACCGAGCTCACTCAGATCGTGCCCGAGTGACCTGCGCCTTTCGGAACAGCGGCCACGGTTCGAGCAAGGGGGCGGCCGCGCCGGGACCGCTCTCGCGAAGCGCTCGCTGACACTCCTCGAGCGAGAGGCGTCGGGGACCGAACACCGTCGGATCGGTGGCGTCGGCGTCCATGAGCGAGGACGGTCGATCGACGCCGAAATCGTCGGGGTGGCCCGGTAGATTCAAGAGGATGTGGCCGAGCTCGTGGGAGAGCGCGAACGAGCGCGGTCCGGCGCGGATGGCCGCGCGGTCGACGATGACGGCGTTCCGCAGGCTCGCGCCCTCTCCGTAGATGAAAGATTCGCCGATGCGTCCCGCGCGGGCGAACGCGGGCACCACCAGCACTTCGATGCTCGCGGGATCGCCGTCGTCGAAGGCCTTGAGCAGAGTGCGCTCTTCGAGCGTGCCGGCGGCGGCGTCGAAATCGCTGAAGTAGCTCAGCCCGTCGGCGAGCTCGACTTCACCAAGACACACGCCGAGCGTGGGATCGGTGTTGAAGGGTTCCCCCGGCACGATTTCGACAGGGCCGCCACGTTCGTCTCGCACCAGCACGTCGACGCTGCGAAGCGCGCCGGGCGAGGCCAGCGCATTCGGGCTCACCACGGCGACCCGGCCTGCCTTCCCGATGGCACGCGCGAGCTCGTTCGCGACGACCACGGGCGTGTCGCCTTCTCGGGTGACCACGCGCACGTCGCGACCGCCGACCCGTAGAGAGAGAGCACCGCCGCTCGCCGGGAGCCCCTCGCCGCAGCCGAGCGCCACCAGGTGCGGAGGCGGCGGATCCACCACCTTCACGTCGAGCTCGCGCTCGGTGCCAAACACGATGCCGCACTGACCGAATAGGGCATTGGCGGTGCCGAGCTCCTGGCGCGCGAGCGCCAGCGCGGCGTCGACGTTCTCGCCGATGGCGGGGTCTCCGCCGGGGCCCTGGCGCAGGATGCGCATGCGGAGACGACCGCGGAGCCGACCGACCGCACCGAGGGCGCCGTCGCGTGGACCTCCGATGCGCAGCGCGAGCAGAGAATCATCGACACCGACGACCAGCTTGCCGCCGAACTCGGCGACGAGAGCCGTGGCGCGAACGTCGGGGTGACTGCGGTCCACCACGTCTCCCCAAAGCGTGATCGGGGGCGAGGTCGCGCATTCGAGCTCGGCGTCGACCCGGGCAGGGCACGGGGTCCTCTCGAGCGAAACGTCGCCCAAGCTGTCCAGGGGCGCGAGCGACACCCGATGCGTGGCGATGGAGAGCGTGCTCGGCAGTGACCCCTTCACGCCCGCGACCACGAAGCGGAGGGACTCGGAGCTCGGAGCTTCACCGGGGGCGCGCGCCGGAATCGAACGCGACAGGCTCGCGTGGGAGCGCGCGAGATCGACGACGTTGTCTCGACTGTCGAGCACTCTGAGCTCGAGCACCCGAACGCGCATCTCGGTCCCTTCGAACGCGAGGGTCGCGACGCCCGCCCGTGCGCCCTGCACACCGAGGCGGAGCGGCCGCTTGCCCGTGAGCTTCGCCGGCTCCGCGGCCCGCGCGCCGTCGTAGATCCGGAGGGCCGAGCCCTCGAGCCCGAGGAACTTCGGGCGCCCCACCGGCTCGAGCTCGATCACGTCGGAGAGGGCCGCAGGAGCCGGGTTTCTCCCGATTTTGTCCGGCTGGCCGTCGCCGTCGTCGTCATCGTCGTCGGCCCACAGCGTGAGCTCGTGCGGACCTGGCGCCGGCTTGACGACGCGCCTCGGGGCTTCGGCGGCGAAGGCGACGGACGCGTAGAGAGCGACCAGCGACAAGCCAATGCCGGACGACCTCAATCGCGAGCAGCAGGATCTCAATCGAGCCATCCGAGCTGCACGCGACGGAAGCTCGATTCGCTGAGGACCGAGCCGAGCTTGCCGTCCATGGCACTGCACAGCAGGGCTCCCCAAGCCAGCGTCGAGAGCTGGCGGCTCTGACCGAGGGTCTCGACGCGTTCTTCGACTCGATCGCGCTCTCCGAGATCCCAGAGCGCAGCCGCCGCGAGGCCGCGCAGCGCCTCGCGCCGGGGGTTGTCGACGGCGCTGTGCAACGCTTCGCGAAGATCGTCTCGCGCGTAGTCCCGCGCGAGGTAGAGAGCGGCGCGAATGGCAGATTCGTTGGCGAGTACGCTGCTCTTGGCGACGCCTTCGAGCATGCTCCGCGCAGTCGGCACCTTCGCTTCGGCGAGCCGGTAGAGGAACGTGGTGTCCCGGTCGGCGCTCGGGCGATCCGAGAGCCGGGCCACGAGCTCGACCGTGGGGCGCACCGCCGGCGGCGTGGTGGGCGTGTCGGCGAGCGCCCACGCTACGAGGGCCCAAGCGGCACGCGCGCTCTCCGGCCCGGCACGGGCGCGATCACCCGCCTCGCTGGCAGGCGTTGGGTCGCCGGCGCGCGCGGCGATCTGGCCGAGCACCAGCCAACGGCCGAGGTGCCGCTCCGCGTCCCGCAGCACGGCGAGAGCGGGTGCTACGGTCCGCGGAAGCTGCTTCATGCGGAGCAGCGGAACGAAAAGCTCCGAGCAGAGCTCGATGCGGTGGCTCTCTTTGATCTTGGGTGCCAAAGACGCAACGTGTGCGCCCTCCGACTCTCCTCGCGAGAGGCGCGCCACCTCCGCCGCGAATGCCAGATGTGCGTGGCGACTCGTGGCGACGCGGGCCAGCGGCTCCCGGAGCCCCGGATCGTCGCAGAAACACGCAGCGGATAGCGTCGCGAGGCCCCCCGCATCGTCGGCATGGAGGGCCTTTTTGATCTGGGGCCCCGCCCGACGCTCACCGGCCTCTGCCAGAGAGCGGGCGGCGGCGGCATACAGCGGGCGAGCGTAAGATCCGCGGGCCACCAGCGTTTCCAGAGCGTCCGTCAGAGTGGCACGGAGCTCGGAGGAATGTGGACTGACCGCACGCAGCACCCCCGCCAGTCGCGCCTCCTGGCTCGGTTTGCGCTTCAGGGCCGCTCGGAGATCCCGGCCGAGCCGCTCCGCCGCACTGCATGCCACTCGGCCCCCCTGACCCTCCCGATTCCCCATCCGGCTCGACCAGGGAAGGTAGCACCGAATCTGGCGTAGTTCCCTCCAAACCCGAGTTTTTGCGCGTTCCCCCGAGCCTTTGATGAGTTGACCGGGCTCGGTCGTCCAAGTACTAAGTCCCGAGGAGATCCCGATGCGGAAAGCCCTGCTCACTCTCGTCCTGTCCACCGTCGTCCCGGCGGTCATCGTCGTTGGCTGCAAGAAGAAGCAGGAGGATCCTCCGCCCCAGCAGGGCGGCTACGGGCAGCCCTACGGCAATCAGCCGGGCTACGGCAATCAGCCGGGCTACGGCAATCAGCCGGGCTACGGCACGCAGCCGACCGCGCAACCGACCTCCACCGGCACGATGTCCACGCCAGGGGCCATGGCATTCCCCTGCCAGACCGACGCGACGTGCCTGACGCACCGCTGCAACACCGCCGTGGGCAAGTGCGCGTGGCCATGCCAGACCAACGCCGACTGCGCGCCGGGCAACCAGTGTGTGTCGCCGGCCTGCGTGCCGGCCATGGGTGGCGCGGCTCCGGCGCCCACCCAGTGATCTCCGAAACGGAATACGAAGAGCGCGCGCTGCCCGAGCTCCGCGCGCTCGTGGACGCGTTCGACCGGCTCGAGCTCGACGGCCTCGAGACGGAGCTCGAGAACGGAATACTCACGCTCGATTTCTCCTCGGGCGAGCGATTCGTCGTGAACTCGCACCGCGCGGCGCGCCAGATCTGGATGGCAGCAGAGCGCACGGCGTGGCACTTCGACTGGGATGCACCGAGCGGGTCTTGGCGCGCTCACAAGACCGACGACGAACTGTGGAGCACCCTCGAGCGGGTCGTCGGCGCGAAGCTCGGCCGAACCTTGAGCCTACGCCGGGCGTGAGCGCCGGCGGCGCGCTCCCGCGAGACCGAACGCCACGAGCGCCCAAACCACGAGCGACGGGCGGTCCTTCGCGGCGCGGCAGCCGCAGCCACCATCGTCGCTGGATTCGGCGCTGGCGCCACCGGTGCCGTTCACGCCTGCGCCGCCACCGCTCGTGGAGCCGGCTGCGCCACCGGTCGGAGCGCCGCCGCTCGCGCTGCCAGCGGTCCCGCCGCCACCGGTGCCCGTACCCGCGCTGCCACCCGCTCCGCCACTGCCTGCGCTCCCATTCGCCGACTTCAGCGTCGCGTCGAGCGCCCAGCCCGGGTTCTTGCCTTCGCCTTGGTATGCGCCGCGATAGCTGAAGTCCTTCTGCGTGCCATTGAAGTCCCTGTCGTAGTCGGCGTCGGCGGCGGCCTTGGAGAGGTCGAGGCCCGAGCCCTTGAGCGGGCTGCCGGCCTTCGGAAAAAAGTCCATTTGGCCGAGGGTCTTGCTCGGTTGGTTCACGTAGGTCGCGGCCTCGCTCACGGCCGCGGTGACGTTCTCCAACGCCCCGCTCGCGCCACTGAGCGGCTGCGGGGAAAAGATCGCGTTGCCCGCGACCCAGAGCTGTCCGCTCGGCGTACCGCCGATGCTGATGCCGCTGGCCGTGTCGTAGATGGTGTTGTTGTAGACGAGGGCATCGATCAGCGTCTTGCCCGAGTGATCCACCAGGTGCACGGCGGCGTACTTGGAATCGACGAGGACGTTGTCGTGGAAGTGGATGCGGCCGTTGCCCTGAAAGAGCGCGTCGCTTTCGTTGTGGAAGAAGAAGTTCCCGTAGATCTCGTAGTGGTCCGTGCTGCCGGGGCCCGAATCCGGAAAGCCATCGGTGAGCAGGTTCGGCCGCGCGCCGTCGGGGCTCGGCAAGTCGCTCTTGATGAACACGTTGTGGCGAATCACCGTGACCCGAGGCTCTTTGGGTACGCTCGGCACGTCGCTCTCTTGGCGGTGCAGCTGGTGCTTGATCTGCATGCTGTAGCCGAGGGTCTTCTTGAACAGATTGCCCTCGATCAGACCGCCGATGAACGCCCGCGTGCCGTCCGAGTTTCCGAGGTAGGCGCCGGTGCCGGCGCCGTCGATGACGTTGCCGCGGATCACCCAATCCCAAGTCACGATCTTGGTGCTGATGCCGACGATCTGCTGGTTCGTCTCGCCGCCATCATGCCCGCGGATGGTGCAACCCTCGATGGTGATGTGGTGGGCGAAATTCGTCGCTTGCCCGCCGGCCTTGATGGCGTCGACGCCGTCGATGTCCTGCCCGTCGAGCACCAGGTTGCGCAACGTCAGGTAGCTCGAGTCCCGAATGTCGATGGTGTTCTTGCCGTTCACGCCGAGGAAACGCGCCGGAGCGCCGCTCGCCGGCCCTTCGATCACGATGGGCTTCGAGGCCTCCCCGTTCAGGTCGAAGAGGTTCATGCCCGCCGTGTAGTCGCCGGCCGCGAGCTTCAACGTGTCTCCTGGCTTCAGGCTCGACAGCTTCGCTTGGTAGTCCGAGGGCGTCGCCGGGACGTCGGCGGCGAGAGCGAAGCGCGGAGCGACGGTCGCCACCAGCGAAGCGATGAACGCGGCCCTGCGCATGGTTCAGCCCCCGACTTGAACGCCGATCCAACAGATGGTCACGGCCCCGTCTTCGGCAGGGCATTTGAAGCTTTGCTTCACGCCGCTCAGGGTGACGTTCACGGTCCAGCTTTGACCGGGGAACGCCTTGGACGTGGCGTTCAGCATGACGGCTACGCCGCTCACGTCGGTCTGCCCGCCGAGCTGCCAGCCGCCGAGGCCGGGGTACGCCGGAGCCGCGGCCGTGCCCAGGTCGACCTCGCCTCCGCTCACGGGCTCCTTGGTCTGCGGCGTGATGAGCTGCACGATCATCGTGCCCTTCTTCGGGTCGCGCGGTGTTCCGGTCGCGGTGTACACCTCGTCCACGCTGTCCATGCGGAGCAGGCCGAAGCCATCGAGGATCTCGTGGTCACTCGTGGCGTTGGCGGCGATGAGCGTCGGGTAGACGCCTTGGTTCGGCTGCGGGTAGAGGTGGAACCACGCGGTGTCCTGCTTCTTCAGCCCCTCGAGGTGGAAGAGAGGCACGCCGGCGTCGCCCTCGGGCGGATCCGAAGAATGCCAGATGTCCGTCACCCAGCTGCACGTAGCGCCTTGCGCGCGGATCTCCGCATCGCCGTTGAACGGCAGGAGCTCCGACAAGAACGCGTCGTAGGTGATCATGTTGCCGGTCATGGTGCTGCCCTGACCCGGCTTCGGCTCGCAGGGCGCACCACCCACGTTGGGGGACCCTCCTCCCCCTCCCCCGACCGTGCCACCCGAGCCACCATTGCTGACGTGGATGTTGTCCGGTCGGTCGCTGGACTGACCGCACGCGGAAGCCAGCAGCGCGAACACGGCGGATCCGACGAACGCGAACCTACCCATGATCGAAAAGACTACGCGAGTCGGCGGCGTTCGGCCACCTCGCGGCTCGCGAAAGGCCGGACGGCGGTCAGTTGGCCTTCTCGACGGCAATCTTCGCCGTCTGGTCGCCGAGCGCGTGGTCCTTCGCCGCCGGGGCCCCCGCGCGGATTTCGCCGATGGCGATCTCGCTCGCCAGGCACTCGGCGGAGATGTGGGCCTCCGCGGCCCGAGCCACCCGCACGACGCGTTCCGAGCCGTCGAGGTGCACGCGGATCTTGTCGGTGAAGTCGAGCTCGAGTTCCTTCCGCGCGGCCTGGATACGGCTCAGGAGCTCGCGCAGGATGCCTTCGTCCACGAGCTCGTCGCTGAGCGTCGTGTGGAGGACCACCACCCCGACCTTGCCGGTCTCGGCCGCAAAACCCGGCTGGGCCGAGACCGACACCTCGAGCTCTTCGGGTGAGAAGTCGAGGCGCTCGCCGCCGAGCGAGAGCACGAGCTTGCCGTGCTTCGAGAGTTCCGCGAAGAGCGCGGAGCCGTCGGCGGCTTCCAGTGCTTGTTTCACCTCTTGCACGCGCTTGCCGAGCCGAGGCCCCAGCGTGCGGAAGTTCGGCTTCAGCTTGAAGCTCACGGCCCCCTGCTCATGACCCGGGAACATGAAGCGCACGTCGTGAACGTTGAGCTCCTCGGCGATGAGCGCGCTGTGGCCCTGTAGTCGTGGCAACATGTCGCCATCGTTGAGCACCACGTCGGCGCGGGCCAGCGGCTGGCGCACCTTCAGCTTCTCTCTCGTGCGCACGGACAGCCCGAGGCTCACGATCTGGCGCACCTCGGCCATCTCGCGAGCGAGGCCTTCGTCGATGGCGGCCAGGTTCGGCTCAGGGTAATCCTCGAAGTGCACGCTCTCACGGGCCCTGGAGCTTCCCGCCTGCACCACCAGGTTCTGGTACATCTCTTCGCTGAAAAACGGGATGAACGGCGCAGCCAAGCGCGACAGGGTCGTGAGCGCCGAATACAGCGTGGCGTAGGCGTCACGCTTGTCTTCGTCGAGCCCCTTGGCCCAGAAGCGCGGCCGGCTGCGGCGGACGTACCAATTCGAGAGGGCCTCGACCAAGTCGATGAGGCGGAGCGCTGCGTCGTACGCGAGGAAGCCGTCGAGCGCGGCGCGCACGTCGCGCACCGCGAGTTCGACTTCCGACGCGAGCCAGCGATCGAGGAGCGAGCGTTCGGCGAGTGGTCGTCCGGCGTGGGCCGGCTCCGTCGGAGACCAGCCGTCGATGTTCGCGTAGATGGTGAAAAACGAGTACACGTTGCGGAGCTTCACGTGGAAGTCCTTCTGCAGAAGGCGCACGTTGCTCAGGCTGTGCCGCGTGTTGGACCACGGCGGGCTCGACGCGTAGAAGAACCAGCGGAAAGCGTCGGCACCCGGGGCTGGAGTATTCCGATCTTCGACCACGACGCGCTGGCCGGCGGGAGCGCGCGGCACTTCGACCGGCATGGTGCGAAGTCCGGAGTGGATGGGCTCGAGGCCGAGCGCCCGGCGATCCGCGTCGTCTAGGACCACCACGCGCCGCGGGAGCTTCTTGCCCACCTCGAGCTTCACGCTCCGCACGTTGTCCGGCGCGTCGGCGCGATAGAGCACTACCTCGGCCGATTCGCCGAGGTCCATGCCGTCGAGATCCTCGCGCGCGATCAACGCCACGCCGGGCCTCGGCGCGACGCCGGGCGCCTCCGCGAGCACGCCGAACTCCATGCGGACCTGGTCCAAGATGATCTCCGGCGGCGTGTAGTTGCCTCGGCTCTTGCTCTCCTTCTTGCCTTCCTTGTCGCAGACGTGGCCGAGGACGATGCAGCTCTTGTACGGGTGGGGAAACTCCCGAAGCCGGGCGAGCCCGAGCTTCTTCTGGGTCGCCGCATCGAACACCAGCGTCGAGATCATGAGCAGTGAGTAGAACCATCCACGCGTCTGATCGATGGCTTCGCTGATGAAGTCGGCGGGGAACGCGTCGTCGAACTTCTGCACCGAGCCCGCGACGTGAGGCAACCCCCACTGCGCGAACGGCATGCAGCCGGAGTCGAACCAGCAATCGATGACCTCGGGGACCCGCCGCATCTCCGCGCCGCAGTCGGGGCACGGAAACACCACCTGGTCGATCCAGGGTTTGTGCACGATGAGGTGGGGGTTCAGGCTCGGATCTGCCGTTTGGGCCCGGCGGAAGTGGGCGAAGGCCTCGGGATTCAGGCGCTCGATCTCGTCCACGCTCGCGGGAGCCCTTTTGTGTTCTGGGTCCTTCTGGCAAACCCACACGTTGAGCGGCGTACCCCAGTAGCGCTCGCGCGAGAGCGCCCAGTCCACGTTGTTGCGCAAGAAGTCGCCGAAGCGACCGCTCTGGATGTGCTCGGGGAGCCACCGCACGGCGTCGTTGTCGGCCAGAGCCTCGGTCAGGCGCTCGGTCGTGCGGATGAACCACGCGGGTCGCGCCATCTGGATCAACGGGTCTTCGTCGGATCGCCAGCAGAAGGGGTATTCGTGACGGTAGAGCTCCTCGTGGAGCAGCACGCCGCGGCCGTCGAGCTCGGCGAGGATGTCCTTGTCGCAGGCCTTCACCCAGCGTCCGGCGTACTCCCCCGCCTCGGGCTTGAAGCTGCCGTCGGGGTTCACGGCGCTGATGAGCTCCACCGCGTCGGGGTTGGTGTAGCGCCTCAGCTGCTTGGCATGTGCCTTGTTGTCGTCTTCACCGAACGCCGGCGCGACGTGCACGATGCCCGCCCCGGTATCCAAGGTGACGAAGTCCTCGGCGATGACACGCCACCAGAGAGCGTCTTCCCCACCGTCTCGGAGCGACACCGTCGAGTCCTTGCGGTCGGCGTAATAGGTGTCGAACGGCGGTCGATAGCGCTTCCCGACCAGCGCCTCTGCGGCCAGCGTCTGCCGGACGACGAGGTCGTGTCCGAGCTTTTCGGCCACGCGCTCGCGGAGCTCGCTCGCGACCACGAGCTTCTTCGCCTGGGCGCGCCAGGGCTTGCCGGGCTTGCCCTTCACCGTGCGCGGCTCGCCGATCTCGACCACGTCGTAGCTCGCGCCGGGTCGCACGGCCGCGTAGCCGTTGGACGGCAAGGTCCAGGGTGTGGTCGTCCAGACCACGAGCGCGGTGTCAGGCTCGTCGATCAGGGGGAAGGCGACGAACACGCTGGGGTCGTCCACCGTCTTGTAGCCGAGGCCGACCTCGGCGCTCGAAAGCGCGGTCCCGCCCTGCGCCCACCACCAGACGACTTTGTGTCCCTGATACAGCAAGCCCTTGTCGAAGAGGTTCGAAAGCGCCCACCAAACGCTTTCGACGTAGCTCTTGTGATAGGTGACGTAGGCGTCGGGCAAGCTGACCCAAAAGCCGATGCGCTCCGTCAATCGCTCCCACTCGGTGGTGTAGCGAAACACGCTCTCGATGCAGCGCGCGACGAAGGGCTCGACGCCGTACTCTTCGATGGCGGCCTTGCCGTGGATGCGAAGCTCCTTCTCGACCTCGACCTCCACCGGCAGACCGTGAGTGTCCCAGCCGCCCTTGCGCAGGACGCGCAAGCCGCGCATGGACTGGTAGCGTGGGAACAGATCCTTCATCACGCGGGTCAAGACGTGGCCGTTGTGCGGCGTGCCGTTGGCGGTGGGCGGGCCCTCGTAGAAGACGAAGTGCGGGGCGTCGGCCCCGCGGAGCTCGAGGGACTTCTCGAAGATCTTCTTCTCTTTCCAGAGCGCGAGGACTTCGCGTTCGTAACGCGGAAAATCGAGGTCGGTGGAAACCGGGAGGAACGAAGCGCGTGGCATGGACTCCCCGGCCGTATACCGCGCTTTGTCCTCGGCTGCCGAGGCCTCGCGCGGCCGTCGCCCAGAATCAGCGGAGGATCGCCAGCGCTTTGAGCAGCGCCGTCGGGTCGTCTCCGTCGAGCACTCGGCCGATGACCGCGACGCCATCGGCCCCGTGGACCAGGGCCTCGCGCGCCGAGTGCTCCGTCACTCCACCGAGTGCGTGGAGCATCAGCGAAGCGCCGACGCGCCGGCGCAGCTCCGCGAGCGCCTCCACACCCAGGGCCGCGCGACCGTGCCGCGGCGCGAACACCGGCGCGACCAGGAGCGCGTCGACGTCGTCCGGCGCCTCGCCGCCATGGTGCGCGCGGGAGAGCCACACGCCGGGCAAGAGCGAGCGTACGTCGCGAGCCGCGAGGCTCGACTCGCCTAGGTGGACGGCGTCGGCCCGGAGCAGCCACGCCAGGTCGACGCGATCGGCGACCCCGAGAGCTTGGCCCGTGCGCGCCCGGATCCGCGCGAGCTCGTGACCGAGCTCGAGGCGCGCGCGCGCGGTCAGCGAGTAGTCGCGGAGCACCATCAAGAGCGCGCCCGGGCGCGCGAGCTCCGCCGCCCGCCCGACGCGTTTCAGCACGAGGTCCGCGCTCCGCCCAGCGACCTCCGTCAACACGACGAGGCGCGGCGCGAGCGTCACTTGCCGCCGGCCGCCTTGGCGCCCGCGGCGGAGGGAGCCGCCTTGCCCAGATCTTCGCTGGCCATCTTGGCCTCGCGGCTGTTCGGGTAGCGGGCCACCAGGTACTCGAGCGTCGCGCGCCACGCCGCGGCGTCGCCCTTCGCTTTGAATTGCTCGGCGAGCCCGTACAGCGCCTCGCCGGGCGTTTCGTAGCGCCGGAGCGCCGGATCCGGATCGCTCGCGCACTGCATCGGCGCCCAGAGCGCTGCGACGACGGCGACGAGCGAGCTTCACGCCGCTATCCTTCCGGTTCCGGGGGACTTCGCAAGTCTCCTCTGCGCGCGGCATCCGCGAGAGCACCCAAGCGGCGACCGCTGCACCCAGCGCATCTGCGAGAAGTCGAGGACCTCCGCCGAGCGATACGACGTCATGAGCTGCAAGAGCTCGAGCAGCCCGCCGGCCGCCGTCACGCAGACGAAGGCCGCGACGTTGTGGAAGCGAAAGGCCCGGCGCGGCAGGGCGAAGCGCAGCGCGCGGTAGAATACCCAGTGCATGAAGCCGAACGCCAAGGCGTGGAGGACCTTGTCGCTGTACGAAATCTGCGGTCCGGGGACGTGTGGCGCGGGGATCAGCCCGCCGTAGAACACCGCGAACACGTAGAGCAGCGCCGGCACCACCTGCATGAAGAAGCCGGCGCGGGAAGCGCGAGGACTGTCCGGATGGGTCAAAGCCGAGCGGTCTCCTCCAGCTCCCGCGCGCGCGTCTCCGGGAGGAGCCACAAGATCAGCACCAGGGCCACGAGCGGAGAGAACGCCGTGAGGCGCACGGAGCTTCCCCACCCGACTCGATGGGCGAACCATCCGACCAGTGCCGGCGACGTGACGTAGCCGACGCGTCCGATCAGGTTGTTGGACCAGGCGAAGGCATCACCGCGGAGCTCGGTGGGGAAGAGCTCGGTGGTGTAGGCGTTCAACACGGGCAGAAAGGCGCTGGCGCCGTAGATGCCCAACATCAATGCGACGGTGAGTCCCCAGCGATCGCGGAGCGTGTAGGAGAAAAAGACGCCGAGGGCGGTGAGCCCGTAGATCACCAACGCACCTTTGCGGCGGCCGACCACGTCGAGCGCCTTGCCCGACAGGAACACGAGCGGCATCGCCACGAGCGCGGCGAGCGTGATGGAAAGGCCGACTTGCGCGTCGGTCATGTTGCGCTCGGCGACCGCGAACTCCTTCCAGAAAGTCACGCTGGTCTGCGTACAGACGTAGGTCAAAAACCAGATGGCTCCCAGCTCGGCCACTCGCCGCCGATACGGAGTGCTCCAGATGTGGCCGAGGGGTCGGGCGGTGGGCGGCCGGATGCTCTCGCGGAAGCGGCGTGTCTCCTGGAGTCCACGGCGGGCGAACGCCAGGATCACGAGCGGCACGATGCCCACGAGGTATGCGGTGCGCCAACCCCAGGGCGCCTTCAAAAGTAGCGGCACGACGCCTGCGCACACGACGGAGCCGAGGCTTCCGGAGGCGCTCACTACGCCGATCACCATCCCGCGCCGCGCTGCCGGGAACTCTTCGGCCGCGATCACGCTGCTGATGGCCCACTCGGCCAAGAGGAAGATGCGTGCCACCATCTGGAATGCGGCGAACGTCCAGACGTTGGGCGAGAGCCCGCTCGCGAACGTGAACGCGGTGTAGCCGATGATGGTCACGGTGAGCACGCGCCGGCGCCCCCAGCGGTCGGCCTTGCGCACGAGGAAGTAGGCGAGCACGGTGCCCAGGTTGATGAAGCCGACCATGAGCCCGGCCTGTGCCTCGTTCATGCCGAGGCTCGCCCGCAGGTTCGGCAGGATCTGCGTCAGGGCCATGAAGTCGTAGCCCTCGAAAAACGTCGCCACGCTCAGGAAGGCGAACAAGCGCCGCTGATAGGGCGTGAGCGGCTCTTGGGGCATGACCGGGCTCCCACTCTGCCGGTAAACGCCCGAAAGGTGAAGGGTCGGAGAGCCCGCAAGCCCACAATCGACAAGTCACGTCTTGACAAGTTTGCACTTGTCGATATGGATCGAGGCGTGTTCGTCGGCCGAAAGCGGGAGCTCGAGCTCTGCCGCAAGCTCCACGCCTCCGAAGATTCCGCGTTCGTCCCCATCTACGGGCGTCGTCGGGTCGGTAAGAGCGAGCTCATCCTCCAGTTCCTGCGAGGTCTTCGGGGGATCTACGTCGTGGGCAAGATCGCACCGGCGCCGCTCATGATCCGAGAGCTGCTGCGCGAAGCGGCGCGCGTGCTCGAGGAACCGTTGCTCGCCGAGCTGCCTGCAGAAGGCTGGCGCACCGCCCTCGGGCACGTGGTCGACCGCTTCAAAGGGCCCGGCAAGCTGGTGCTCGCCCTCGACGAATTCCAATGGATGGCCAAGTCGTCGCCCGAGCTCCCGGGGGTGCTGCAAGAGCTCTGGGATCGGAGCTGGCGTCGCTCCGGGAAGGTGCTGCTCATCTTGTGCGGCTCGTTCATCGGCTTCATGGAACGCGAAGTCCTCGGGAAGGACAGCCCGCTCTTCGGGCGGCGCACCGCTCAGATCCTGCTCCGACCGTTCGGCTTCCGTGAGGCGGCGGAGCTCCATCCCCACTGGTCGCTCGACGAGCAGGCTCGCGCCTATTTCGTGTGCGGAGGAGTCCCGTTCTACCACTCGCTCTTCGACCCCCGCCGCTCCCTCGAGAAGAACCTCGGCGACCAACTCCTCGGCGAGCACGGTCCGCTGTTTCGAGAGCCCGATTTCTTGCTGCGCGAAGAACTGCGGGAGGTCGAGAGCTATCACGCCGTACTGCTCGCGCTCGCCGCCGGCGAGGACCAGATGCCGGGGATCGCCCGCCGCGCCAGCGTGCCCGAGAGAAACCTGCACTACTACCTGGGCCAGCTCACGGAGCTCGGCTACGTCGGCAAGCGTTTTCCGCTGACGAGTGCGCGCGCCCCCGCGAGGCACGTGCGTTTCCGGCTCGAGGATCCGCTGCTGCGCTTCTGGTTCCGCTTCGTGTTTCCGAACTTGAGCCAGCTCGTTCGACTCGGCCCCGAGCGCGGCTACCGCGAGGTCGTGCACCCGGAGCTCGAGGCCTGGTACGGGGGGGCCTTCGAGCGGCTCTGCCGCGAAAGCCTGGGCGACGTCTACGCCCGGGAGGGCATCGCCACGAACTACGAGGTCGGCGAGTATTGGAGCAAGTCGGTGCAGATCGATGTCGTGGGACTCCGCGCCGATCGCTGGATCGACCTCGGTGAGTGCAAGTGGGGCTCGGTGCGATCCCTGCCCTCGCTGGTTCGCGAGCTGGAGGAAAAGGTCGCCCACTACCCGAACCCGAGTGGTGCGACGATCGGCCGGCTGGTCTTCGTGCGCAAGAAGCCCAAAGGCAAGCTCGGGCTGCCCCCCACCGCGCGCTGCTATTCTCTGGAGGACCTGGCGGACCCAACGCCGGCTATTCGATGAGCCCGGCGGTCGGGCTCGAGGCGTTGGCGTACAGCCGCCGGGGCATGCGTCCGGCGAGGAAGGCTTTGCGCCCGGCGCTCACTGCCTCGCGCATGGCCGCGGCCATCAGCACTGGATCCCGCGCTTCCGCGATGGCGGTGTTCATCAACACACCGTGACAGCCGAGCTCGAGCGCCACTGCGGCGTCGCTCGCGGTACCGACACCCGCGTCGACGATCACGGGCACCTGGATCTGCTCCAGGATGATCCGGAGGTTGTAGGGGTTGCGAATGCCGAGGCCCGAGCCGATGGGCGCTGCCAGGGGCATCACTGCCGCGCAGCCGACCTCGCCGAGCTTGCGACACACGATGGGATCGTCGATGCAGTAGGGCAGCACGGTGAAGCCCTCCTTCACCAGGAGCTTGGCCGCCGCCAAGGTCTCTTCGTTGTCCGGATAGAGCGTGCGCGGGTCGCCGATGACCTCGAGCTTGACCATGTCGCCCATGCCGAGCTCGCGCGCGAGGCGCAGCGTGCGTACGGCCTCGTCGGCGGAGTAGCAGCCGGCCGTGTTGGGCAAGATCGTCCAGCGTCCGCTCATGAGGAGCTGCATCAGCGAACCTTCGCCGCGCTCTTCGAGATTCACGCGACGGAGCGCCACGGTGACGACCTCGGCCCCGGATGCCTCCAGAGCGTCACGAGTCTGGGCGACGCTCGCGTATTTCCCGGTCCCCACGAAGAGACGCGAGCGGAACGTGTGTTTGCCGATCTCGAGCCGATCTTCCGCCGACATGCGGCTCCCATACGCCCGCACGCCGCACCCCGCAAGCTCATCCCGCGCCGAACACCACGACTGCGGGCGCGAGCTCGAAGGCGCGATGGCCGAGGGCCTTGACGCGCGGCACCTCGCTCTTCGCGACGACCAAGATGCCGTCTTCGGAGAGTCGTTCCAGCATCAAGCGCACGGCGCGCTCCGCCGCATCGTTGCCGAAGTAGATGAGCAGGTTCTTGCACAGGATCAGCTCGTAGTGTCCGGGTGGCGGTCCGACCATGGCGTCGCGTGTGACGAAGCTCACGTTTTCGCGCAAACCCGGCTCGACCACTACGCCCTCGGCGCGCTTCACCAAGAAACGCGAAGCGAGGTCGCTCGGGACGTGCGCCGCCTGTTCGCTGGAATACGAGCCTTCGCGCGCGCGTTCGAGCGCCGCGTCGCTGCGATCCATTCCCACCACGCGATAGCTCGAGGTGCGGGGCAAGCCATCTTCCAGGATCATCGCCAGGCTCCACGCCTCCTCGCCCGTGGAGCAGCCCACCGAGAGCGCACGCACGCGTTCCCGGCGACCGACGCGGGGGAGCGCCACACGCCGCAACGCTTCCCACTGGGGCGGGTCTCGGAAGAAGCGGGTCTCGCCGACCCGCAGCCGCTCGGCAATGGCTTCGAGCCGCGAGCCCTCCGTGCGCAAGAGCTCGAGCGCGCCTTCGAGCGAACCCCCAGCGTCTTCCGCCAGCGCGTCCAATGCGCGATCCAGGCGCTCGGTCATCCACGCGCTCACTCCCGCCGACTTCGATCCGATGCCGTGGCGCCGTTCGAGGAGCTCGAGGACCACGCTGCGGGCGTGCGCGCGCTCTCGACTCATTGCGCGCCAGACTCCCCGCGACCCGAAAGCGCCGCGAGAAGTGGAGAATCGAGCAGCGAGGGCACCTCGAGCACCGCGCACGGCGGGGCTTCGGGGATCACTCCGCGGATGGCGGCCCGCGCGCGTTCACCCGCAGTCGACGGCGCCGGCGCGAGCTCTTTGGGCAAGTCGCGGAGGCCCGACAACTCGTCCACTCGGAGCCCTGCTCGCCGCTTCTGCCCGCTCGACTCACGCACCACGACGATGCGTGCCTGGGACGTCGGCAGCTCGGCGTCGCCTCCGAGCAAGAGGCCGAGCTCGATCACCGGCAGGACTTCGCCGCGCAGGTTGGTGACCCCGGCCAGCGCCGCTGGAGCATGGAACACGCGGGTGATTGGGCGCATGCCGATGACCTCCTGCACGTGTTCCACCGGCAGGCCGTAGAGCGCGGTTCCGACGCGCACTGCGATGCAGCGCGAGCGGCTCTTGTCGGGCGCCGTGCGCTCGGCCTCACTCATGCCGAAAAGACCTCTTCCGGCGCGCCGCCGGCGGACAGCGAGCGCGCTCCGGCCTCCAGCGTCGCCACCACCGCACGACCGCTCGCGCCATCGGAGCGCACCGGCGTGCGATGCAGCACGCCCGAGATGAAGTGCTCGGCCTCGAGCTCGAGCGGCGCGCGCATCGCCACCGGGATCACGCGTTGGCCTTGGACCGGCAACCACTTCGCCGGAGCGACGCCGTCCAGGGCGTCGTGCTCCGGGCGATCTCTGGGCAAAAGCCCGCGCGCGTTCCCGACGATGTCGGCCAGACGACCCTCTCCCACGGCGCTGCGCTCGAAAATGCGGAGCTCTTCGCTGGGGCAGAGGTCGTCGAAGACCGCGACCGCCGAGCTCCCGACCAGCACGATGCGCCGCACCTTGGCCCGGTTCACCAGAGAAAGGTGCACGAGCGCTGCCCCGCCGCCGTCGAGATCGATGCGGCCGAGGGCGACTTCGGCGCCCGGCGCGCGATCCGACGGCCAACCGCGCACGCTCGCGCGACAGGGCTCACCGACCAGCTTCCTGAGCACGCTGACGTCATGGGGTCCGAGGGACCACCACGCGTCTTCGTGGCGGCGAGCGCTCGGGCCGAGCCGCTCGGAGATCAGGATCTGGATCTCGCCGAGGCTTCCGCCTTGGACCAACTCGCCGAGGGCCACCACCGCTGGGTGGTACTCGAGGATGTGACCGACCATCAGCAGGCGCTGCCTCCGCTCCGCCATGGCCTCCAGCGCACACGCTTCGCGAAGCCCGAGCGCCATGGGCTTTTCCACGAAGACGTCGAGCCCGGCATCCAAACACTCGAGCGCCAGCGCGGCGTGGGTGCTGGGCGGAGTCGCGATGAAGACCGCGTCGAGATCGCCCCGCGCGAGCACCTCGGAAAGCTCGCTGACGACCCGCACCCGTGGCGCGAGCGCGACGGCGCTGTCGCGTGCCGCAGCCGACGGGTCGCACACCACGCAGAGCTCCACGCTCTCCAGCCCGAGCAACGTGTGCTGGATTCGAGTGCCCCACGCCCCGGCGCCCACGAGCGCCACCCGCGCGCGCCCTCTGACGCTTTGGTTCAGCTCTCCGCGTGCCACGCCGGCTCCGGAATATTGCAGATTTCCTCCGACGGAACCCGACAATCCGAGCCTCCGGCGGGAACGTCCTTCCAGCGCCGGTGCATCCAAAGCCACTGCTCAGGGTTCCGGCGCACGAAGGCGTCGAGCCACTCCGTGACGCGCTTCATGGCGATCGCTGCAAAGGCGCCGGCCTGCGTGGGCTCGACCACGCCGAGGAGCTCGGCCACGTGACGCCCGGTGCGCGTGCGCCTCGCCACGACGAGCGCCAGCGGAACGCGCGCCCGCTGTGCCAAGAGGGCGGGCGCGAGATCGACCCGGGCGGTCGCCCCCAAGAACGGCACGAGAATGGTCGCGCGCGCTCGCTCGGGCGCCTGGTCCACCAGCATTGCCACGGCCTCGCCGCGGCGGAGAGCGCCGAGCGCCGGACGCCAGGCTTCCCCCACGTGGAGCAAGCGCACGCCGTGCGCGGCGCGCCGTCTTTGCCAAATGCGATCGAGGAAGCCGATGGACAGACGCTTCGTGACCACCGAGAGCGGGACCCGTTCGGCAGCGGCGCAAGCCACGAGATCGAAGCTCCCGGTGTGAGCCGTGGCGATCACCACGCCGCCCTTCTCGAGCAACGCGCGCGCGCGGTCGTCGATGTCCACCGCGCCGACGTGTCGGCGTGCGAGCAAGAGCTCCATCACTCCGCGCGCGAGCGACTGGTACATCTCCGACGCAGTGGCCACGGGCGCCACCACTCCGGCGCGGCGCATGGCAAAGACGACGTGCCGGCGTCGGATGCGGAAGACGTCACCCACCACGAACGCGAGCAGAACCCCCACCCAACGGGCGAGCGCGGGCATGGTGACGGCTCAGACGAAACCGGCTTTTCGGGCCTGGGCAGGCGACGCCTCGACGGCACCAGCGAACAGGTCCGACAGGGCGAGCAGATAGGTCTCGCCCTTTACTGTGCGCGCGTGGACCAGCTCTCCGTCCTTCTTCAGGTCGGAGATGCGCGCGACGTTCAGCGCGGCGCCGTTGAAAGCGGCGTAGAGAGTCAGGTGGCGACCCTCGGGCAAATGGAACCAGCCTTCCTTGTCTTTCTTGCCGGCTTCGCAGGCCTGGAGGAGGGCACTCAGATGGTCCTCGGTCATGTCGGCCAAAAACCGCCGGAGCGCGGCCGCGTCAAGAGCTCCGGCCAAATCCGGGCCCCACCACCCGAAAATTGCGGGCGCCGCCGCCTCGGCTATGGTGGCGGCGGTGTCCGAAGAGCGAAGCGATCACATCGTCGTCAGAAACGTGCAGAAGCGTTTCGGTGACTTTGCTGCGCTCACGGACGTCCACATGCGCATCTCGCGCGGGCACATCGTGGTCATCATCGGCGGCTCGGGGGCGGGCAAGACCACGCTGCTCAAGATCTTGATCGGCCTGGACAAGCCCACGAGCGGCGAGGTCTTCATCGCCGGAACGAACATCGTGCCCCTCGGCGACCGCCAGATGAACGCCGTGCGCAAGAAGATCGCGATGGTGTTCCAGTATTCCGCGCTGCTCGACAGCATGAACGTCATGGAGAACGTGGCGTTTCCGCTGCGCGAACACTCGCGCTTCTCCGACAAGGAGATCCGAGCCCGAGTCCGCGAGAAGCTCAAGATCCTGGGGCTCGAGAACACCGAGAATCGCTTTCCGAGCGAGCTCTCGGGCGGCATGCGCAAGCGCGTCGGTCTCGCCCGGGCCTTGATGCTCGCGCCGGAAATCGTGATGTACGACGAACCCACCAGCGGTCTCGACCCCATCACCAGCCGGATGGTCGACGACTTGATCGTCAGCACGCGGAACCGCTTCGACGTCACCAGCATCGTGATCTCCCACGACATGGCGGGAGCGCTCCGGATCGCGGACTACATCTACCTCATGGACAAGGGGCGCATCGTGGTGAGCGGAACTCCGAAAGAGCTGGTCCGCGGCCACAGCGAGCTCGCCCAAAAGTTCTTCGATTCGAGCGGAATCGAGGCCGAGCGACTGATCGCCGAAAACGAGTGAGCTTCAGGGCTCGAGCCGCACTACGTTGCCGTCGAGCATCAATCGATAGCGCTCGCCGGTGGCCGAGCAGGTCGCGAATCCCTCGGTGTCGAAGACGAGTCGCTTGCCGTAACGGCTCATCCAACCCACCCGTTCCGCCGGAACCCCCATGACGAGCGCGTAGTCCGGCACGTCGTGGACGACCACGGCGCCGGCGGCCACGAACGAATGCCGCCCCAGCGTGCGGCCCGGCGTGATGGTGGCGTTGGCGCCGATGGTCGCGCCCACCTGCGCGACCGTGCGCTGGTACTCCGACCGGCGCGAAACATGGGCGCGCGGATTCGTGACGTTGGTGAAGACCGCGCTCGGCCCCACGAAAACGTCGTCTTCGAGCACGACCCCGTCGAACAGGCTGACGTTGTTCTGCACGCGCACTCCGGAGCCGACGCGTACGCCTCCGGCCACGAAGCAGCCCTGTCCGAAGGAGCACTCCGCGCCGATCCGGGCGCCGCTCATCACGTGGGAAAAGTGCCAGATTTTGGAGTTTTCTCCGACCTCCGCCCCGTCGTCGACCACCGCGGTGGGGTGCACGAACGCCGTCTCGTGGATGGCCATCCTCCGCTCCTCTCAGGAAAAACGCTGCGCCGCTTCGTCCAAGCGCACGAACGAATAGCCCCCTCGCTTCAAGGTCTCGACCACCGCAGCGAGAGCCGCGATTTTCTCGCCGTGGGGCACACGCACGTCGGGCTGGTGTCCGCGGAGCGCTTCGAGGCCGTCCGCTGCGTCGAGCACGTCGATGCCGTGGAGCTCGAGATTCACCAGTGGCTCGCCCAGCACCGCACGGGTGAGCCAACGCGCGCGCGTCGCGCCCGCCAAGGTGAGTGTGGTGCCGATGAACGGCAGGCGGAGCCCGCGGGTGACCTGCACCGGAAGCTCGACGAGCCCCTGCCCCCGCTTGAAGTAAGGCTCGCCCAAGCGATAGGGACGCCTGGGCGCCCGGAGCACGCTCGGGCGATCCAAGACCGAAAGCGAGTGGCGCCGCGCGAGGCGGATGGCGCCGAGCTTCGCGGCCTTGGCGAGATAGTACGGCGGGCACGGAAACACCGACGAGTCGTAGGTGACGCCCACCTCCTCGAGCACGCGCACGAGACCGTCGGTGAGAGTGTACCCGGGCGCCCGGAAGCCCGTCGGACGCACGCCCGTGGCGCCCGAGAGCACCGTCACCCCCGCGGCCACCTGCCGGTGCATTTCGTCCCGACTCCTCCGCGTCAGGTCGTAAAGGTGATCGAGGCTGTGGTTGCCGATTTCGTGGCCGTGCTCGACCATCGCCCGCAGGCGCTCGGCGTTCCCCGTGCGCGCCATGTCCGCCCCGATGGCGAAGAGCGTGAGCGGGAGCTCGTTGTCGGCGGCGAAGCGCCCGAGGCGTTCGAGCGCGACGTCGTACACGAGATCTGCCGCGGGTCCCTGGGGCACGCCGAGGCCATGGATCTGGAAGTAGTTGGGGATCTCGTCGAGATCGACCGACAGGGCGGCGAGGCGCACGGCCGCACCGTAGAGCAGATCTGGAGTCCCATCAAAGCAGGGGCGACCGAGCCGCCAACTCCGCGCGCGACGCCCATGCCTCGATGCGCGCGAGCACCTCGGCCGCATCGACCCGGCGTTCGAACGCGAGGAGCCCGGGATGCTCGGGCAGCGGCTCGTCGCGGGCTGCGAGCCGGCGGTCCGCACAGAAGAGGTAGCCGTCGCGCCGTGTTTCGTCGAGCGTCGCCAGCTCCCGCGCCAGGTGCTGGGCGGTCCAGAATCCGGAAACTTCGACGAAGAACCTCCGGCTCGGCGCGCGCAGGTCCCGGACCGCGAGGTCGGGCAGGAGCAGCCGGCCCGACTCGAGGTGGAGAGGCTCCGGATCGGCCTCCACCACGAAGCGGGCGCCGAGCGCTTGGAGGTCCCGAGCGAGCCGCGTGACGACCGTACGCTCGCCGCTCAGCGGCCCGTCCCGTCGCGGGAGCGGAGCCTTGTCGGTGAGTCGAAAGAGTAGCGCGGGACGGCCCGCGCCGAGCACCACCTTCGCCTCGAGTGCATAACCCTCGCACGCGCCGAGGAGCGGCAGGAGCGAGGCGAGCTTTCGCCCGTAGAGCTGGGTCTGCCGAAACAGGACGAACGGGCCCGAAATCCCGAGCTCCGACACGTCGCTGCCTCGACCTCGGGACAGGTGACAGATGAGCCCCGCGCGCCGCGCCTCGCGCACCAGCGCATGCGAACGCGATCGGACGCGCACGTCGACGCTGAGCGCACGAGCGAGCAGCGCGCCGGCGAGCGCGAGGTTCACCTCGAGCGCCAGCGCTTCGCACGTGAGGCTGCGCTCGAACGGCCCCACACGATCCTCGCTGTCGAGATCGGCGAAGAGCAACGCTTCGACGTCGTCGGGCCGAACGCGAAGCTTCGCCGCAGCGATGGCCAGCGCCTCTCCACGCGTCGACGCCTGCTCGCGCGCTTCGAAGACCACGGCCCGAACCTCCCGCGCTTGGTTCGCGTCCAGGAGGCGGTTCCGCGTCGCGCGGTCGAGCAGATGGGCCGCCACGCGTGGCGAACCACGCGGCACGCGCTCATCGGCGAAGACCCCGTGGAGCCGTTCGCGAAGCGCTCCGCGCTTCTGCCCGTGGTGGGCGCGATAGAATTCGAGCAACGCCTCGAGCCACGCGCGGTCCCGCGAGGTGACGTAGCGGGGAACGACGACGTTCCGTCCGCTGCCTTCGCCGTCGTGCGCTTGGCGCAGACTAGGCTCGAGCAACCTGCGCGGCAGCAAGGGCGCGCCTCCTTTCCTGCGACTCGCGCACCTCTCGGGTACCCGAGCTCACGAGCTCGTAGACCACCGCACGTTTCCCGGGCTCGGGTCGGAGCAAGCGCCCGATGCGCTGCACGTGCTCGCGTTCGCCACGCGTGCCGCCGACGATCACGGCCACGCTCGCGTCGGGCACGTCCAGTCCCTCGTTCAAAACGCGCGACGAAACCAGAACGCGAATCTTGCCTTCGCGAAAGCGATCGAGCGCACTCGTACGTTCCTTGCGACCGATCTCGCAGGTGATGGGCATCACCAGCTCTCGCCGCGCGAGCGCATACGCCGCGTCGTTGTCGGCGGTGAAGACCAACACCTTGCCACCGCGGTGGCGCGCGAGGATCTCACTCACCGCGCGCGACTTCTTTCGTGTGAGGGAGATCAGCTTCTTGCTCCGCCGCCAGGCGTTGAGCGCCGCGCGACCTTCGGCCGTCGCCGCGGCCGCGCTCGTGAAGTCGCGCCAACTCGCGGCCGGGTTCGCGCGCACAAAGCGGCGGTACACCTCCGAAAAGCGGCGGTAGTCGGCCTGATAGCGCTCGCGCTCGTCGTGATCGAGCGGGAGCCGGAGCTCCACTAGGTCGAAGTCGGACAGGTATTTTCCGGCCAAATCCGCCACACCGAGCTCGTACACCACGGGGCCCACCAAGAGCTCGAGCCGCGACAGCGCGAGCGGACCTGGCGGCGTTGCGGTCAGCCCGAGCCGGGCGCGGGCGACGCTCATCTCGAGGAGCTCGTCTCGAACCCCGACACCGAAGTGGTGCACTTCGTCCACCACGAGCAGATCGAAACGTGCCCCGATCTCGGGCATCAGCCGATACGCGCTTTCGAAAGTCGAGACCGTAATGGGTGCGAGCACGCGTTCGCCGTCTCCCAGCACTCCAATGGGCTCTGGCGTCAGGGTCGACAGCTCTGCCACCCACTGGCTCAGGAGCGCCCGAGTCGGCACCACCACGAGCGCTGGCACCCCGAGCTCGGAGATGGCGGCGAGGGCGACCCGCGTCTTGCCGGCCCCCGTGGGCAGGACCACGATTCCGCGGGTGTCTGCCGCACCCCACGCCACGAGCGCGCCTTTTTGGTAGGCGCGGAGCGGCTGTGGCTGGAGCGGTCGAATGCTTCGGGCGCCCGCGCTCGCCACTTCGTCGCGGAGTGGCAGGCGCCGGGCTCG
The DNA here is from genome assembly GCA_046351435.1 of Polyangiaceae bacterium. Lineage (GTDB taxonomy): Bacteria > Myxococcota_A > Polyangia > Polyangiales > Polyangiaceae > JADJKB01. The sequence continues at coordinate 49,587 of JAXLYN010000035.1, read as the reverse complement.
AATCGCCGCTACGAGCTCCGCGTGTCGGTGAGCGGGGGCACGCCAGAGCAGGACGCGTGGATCCCAGAGCACCCCCGGAAGCTCCCCCAGATCCGTGTCCGGCGGCTCCGAGAGAACCAGCGTTCCGTGGTCGAAGGCGAGACGCATGACGCCGCCGTCTGCACGACGAGTGCCAGCGCGAAAGGCCGAAAATCCGAGGCTTCGCGCTGGCGAAAGCCGCTGTCGCCGGCGGCGATCGCCAGATGTGGCGCGTCCGCTCCGGAGCGGTCAGGGCACGGGGGCGTCACACAGGTTGGGACCGGCAACCCAGCGGCGAATGACACCCTTGCCGCTCGCCCAATCGGTCCACACGAACGCGATGCCGTTGTCGCTCCAGGCAACCTCGACGCCGCGCGGATCGAAGGCCGGAGTCTCCGAGGGCGAAACGGTCAGCGTGACGGGAGAGGCGCAGCCAGACTTGAAGCGCGTCAGGCGGACCTTGGCCTGGAGGGCCGAGTCTTCGCCCCAGGCGACCACGCGTGAGCCACCGCGCACTGCGACGCCTCCTGGCACGCCGATGTTTGCCGTGGCGACCGCACCCGAACTGCAGCTCAAGGTTCCGTCGGCGAGCTGATCCCGATACTCGACTGTCTCTGGCGATCCGCCACGGCGCCAGGCGATGGCCCAGCCGCCACCGGCCGACGCCACGGCCGGGAGCGTGGCCCAGTTCGCGGCCGCGGGAGCCTCGGGCGTCAGGCTTTTTTCCCCGGAAACGCCCAGCGTCGACGAGAGCTTCATGCTCTTCACGACGTTGGCGTTGGCCGCCGAGCCCCAGTTCCAACCGACCAACACTTCGCTGCCGTTCGACGTGGCTCGCGGGAACTGGTTCGAGCCCACGCTCGTCCCCACTTGGCTGTCCCCTCCCCCTGCCACGGCGCCGTCTTTGTCGAACGCACGAGCGTAGAGCGCGCCCCAGGTGTTCGAACGCTTGTCGGACCAAACTGCGACGAATCCACCCGGTGTCGCCGCCACGTCCGGATTCGACGCTTTCGATGCACCGTCGCTGAGCTGCTTCGCCGTTCCGATCAGCGCACCGTCGGAGCCGACGAGCTGGAGCATGATCTTTTGCGCCGCCTCGTTGCGCCAAACGACGGCGAAGCGACCATGTCCTGCGGCGATGCGTGCCGTCGCAGCTCCCCCGGCGCCAGACGAGAGCTGGAGCTCGTCCGTGGGCGGGTTGCCGAGTTTGTCACCCGTCACGCTCATGCGCAGGAAGTGGACTTGAGCAACGTTGCTCACTCGGTCATCGGTCCAAGCGACGCCGTAGCGCTTGCCGCTGGGCTCCCAGGCAATCGCCGGGTTTTCGGCGATGAAACTGCCTTTCACGAGATCGCTCACGGAAGTCGGGAGCACTGTGCCTTCGTCGAGCTCGTCCTTGCCGTTGCAGTCGTTGTCCACTCCGTCGCACGACTCGGTCGCGCCCGTGTAGACCTTCTTGTTCGAATCGTCACAGTCGTCGGCCGTCGCGCTCGACGTTGCGCAGCCCTTGTCGAGGTGGCCGTCACCATCCGCGTCCTTGCCCTTCACGACGCAGCTCGTCTTGCCGCCACCGTCTTCGACGCACATGGCATCGCAGTGAACGGAGTCCGGGTTGGCGCAATCCACCGGTGCTCCGGGACTGCACGTCTTGTTCGTACACTTCTCGAGGCCGTTGCAGGCTTTGCCGTCGTCGCACTCGGAGTCGAGCGTGCAACCCTGCGGCACGCCGCCCGTGCCGCCGCTCGCCGAGCTACCGCCCGTTCCGCCCACGCTCGTTCCGCCGCTCCCCCCGCCCGCCGTCCCACCCGCGGAGGTGCCGCCGGAACCGCCGACGCTGGCGTCCCCGCTCGTGCCCCCCGTGGAGCTGGTCGGCTTGAACTCTTCGGAAGAGCACGCCGCGACGGAAACGACCGACCCGAGCCCCGCCACGCCCAAGAATACGGAAGAAAAGCGCATGACCATCACTCCCCGATCTCACCGCGAGAAGCTGCGGCTCTCCCTGAATACGTACTAGAACCCGGAGGGGGCGTCGAGCGCGGCGCCCGATGGATCCATGGTCCGCCCGGCGATTCGGCAAACTCTCGGCGTCTACGGCTACGGCGGGCGCGCCATTCGTCTGGTGTGGGCGACGAGCCCGAGGCTCACCATCGCGCTCTCCGTCCTCAGCCTCGTGGCCGGTCTCCTCCCGGCCGGCGTCGCGTACGTCGGCAAGCTGATCGTCGACGCGGTCGTGCACGCCATCCAAACCCCGGGTGCGCGCGACGCTTCGCCGGCGCTCGGCTGGGTCACGGTCGAGCTCGGACTCGTCGCGCTCTTGACCGCAACGCAACGCGCCCTCGAAGTCGTCAAGAGCCTGCTCCGGGCCCAGCTTTCGAATCGCGTCAACGTGATGATCCTCGAGAAGGCCCTCACGCTGAGCCTCGAGCAGTTCGAAGACGCGGAGCTCTACGACAAGATGACCCGCGCCCGTCGCGAAGCATCGAGCCGGCCTCTCTCGCTCGTGATCCGCACGTTCGGGTTGCTACAAAACGGCGTTTCGCTCGCGAGCTACGGCGGCCTGCTGCTTTCGTTCTCCGGCTGGGCCGTCGTGGGCCTCGTCGCGGCCGCTCTGCCCGCCGTCTTCGCCGAAGCGCGCTTCTCGGGCGAAGCCTTCCGGCTCTTCCGCTGGCGCACGCCCGAGACTCGACAGCAGTCGTATCTCGAGACCGTCCTCGCACGCGAGGACTACGCCAAAGAGGTGCAGCTCTTCGGCCTCGGCCCCAAGCTCCTCGAACGCTACAGAGAGATCTTCGATCGCCTCTACGTCGAGGATCGAAACCTGACGCTGCGGCGCGGCGCCTGGGGCTTCGTCATGAGCCTCCTCAGCACCGGCGCGTTCTACGGTGCGTATGCCTTCATCGCCATCCGCGCCGTCGCCGGCGGCATCACGCTCGGCCAGATGACGCTCTACCTGCTCGTCTTCAAGCAGGGCCAGGCCGCGCTCACCGCCACGCTCACCGCCATCGGCGGCATGTACGAGGACAACCTCTATCTCTCGAACCTCTACGCTTTTCTCGAGGTCGAAGCGGTGCCCGATACCGGCCGCGCCGCGAGCGGCCCGAAGCCGGGCGACGGCATCCGCTTCGAGGACGTTTCGTTCACCTACCCCGGCAGCGAGCGCCCCGCGCTGGAAGGTATCGATCTCCACCTCGCGCCCGGGGAAAAGCTCGCGCTGGTTGGCGAAAATGGCTCCGGCAAGACCACGCTGATCAAACTTCTGACACGCCTCTATCGGCCCACGCGCGGCCGCATCACGCTCGATGGTCGCGACCTCGGCGAGTGGGCCACGAGCGCGCTCTACCGTCGCATCGGGGTCATCTTCCAGGACTTCGCGCGCTACCAGCTCGTGGTTGGTGAGAACATCGGCGCCGGCGACGTCGCGGCCTTCGACGACGAGCCACGCTGGCACGAGGCTGCGGAGAAGGGCCTCGCGGCCCCCTTCATCGAAGAGCTCCCGAACGGATACAAGACGCAGCTCGGCCGCTGGTTCGAAAACGGCCGCGAGCTCAGCGTCGGCCAGTGGCAAAAGGTCGCCCTCGCCCGCGCGTTCATGCGCAAAGACGCCGACATTCTGGTGCTCGACGAGCCGACGGCGTCCATGGACGCCGAGGCCGAAGTCCAGATCTTCGACCGCTTTCGGCAGATGACCGACCGCCAGATCGCCGTGCTCATCTCGCATCGCTTCTCGACGGTGCGCATGGCCCACCAGATCGTGGTCCTGGCTGGTGGCCGCATCATCGAGCGCGGCAGTCACGCCGAGCTCACGGACAAAGACGGGCACTACGCCCGGCTCTTCTCGCTCCAGGCCGAGGGCTATCGCTGAAAGAACGAGTGGACGCCGTCGACGACGCGCGCCCGCTCCTCCGCGCGCAGCCCCGGAAATAGCGGCAGCGCCAGCGCCTCACGGGCCCAGCGCTCCGCCACCGGAAAGTCCCCTCGCCGATACCCGAGGTGCGCGAACACCGGCTGGAGGTGGAGCGGCGTCGGATAGTAGATCGCGGTCTCGACGCCGCGTTCCATCAGGTATCGGACGAGCGCGTCACGTCGCTCGGCGCCACCGAGCACGCGCACGACGTAGTGCGCCCAGGCCGGCTCCGTCCCCTCGAGCGTCGCCGGCAAGCGAAGCTCCGCCATCCCAGCGAGCTCCGCCGAATACGCCTCGGCGATGGCGCGCCGCTCGCCGAGCCACGCCGCGAGGCGCGGAAGCTTCTCGCGCAAGAACGCAGCCTGGAGCGCGTCGAGCCGGTAGTTCCCACCGAGCTCGACGTATTCGTGTTTGCTGCGCGCGCCATGCTGCCGCAGGCGTCGCACGCGCGTTCGGCGAGGGCTTCATCCTGGGTCACGAGTGCGCCAGCATCCCCCAAGCCACCCAACGTTTTCGTGGGGAAGAAGCTGAAGCAAGCGACCTTTCCCAGTGTGCCCACGGCGCGCTCGCCCGCCTTCGCACCGAGCGCCTGCGCCGCGTCCTCCACCACGGGCACCGGAAGCTCACCGAGCAACGCGGGGTGGCCGAACAGGTGCACCGGCAGCACCGCTCGCGTCCGGGCGGTGAGCGCCGACTCGACCCGCTCAGCGTCGATCTGCCCGCGGTCCAGCTCGACGTCCACGAACACCGGCCGCGCCCCCACCCGCAGGACCGTCTCGACAGTCGCAACGAACGTGAACGGCGTCGTCACGACCTCGTCACCTGCGCCCACGCCGAGCGCGAGGAGTGCGCAGACCAGGCGCGTCGGTACCGGACGAGACGCCCACCGCGTGACGAGCGCCCACGTACTCCGCCAAGCTGCACTCGAAGCCAGCGACCTCGTCGCCGAGGATGAACTGACCGCCCTGGAGCACCTGCGCCATGGCGCCTTCGAGGGCTCTCGCCAGCGTTGGCTCGCTCGCCTCGGGGGGTCGAAAGGGGGTACGCGCATCGCTCCGACGAGCCAATACCTAGGATCGTGCGGGTGGGCTACACTCCGAGCGTGAACGCCCAAGCGCTTCGGGTTCGGGTCAGCCGCTCTGTCTTCATCTTCACGACGGCCTCGGCCATCGCCGCCGCTGCTTCTTGCTCCAGCGACCCCGAGGGCGTCGCTGGCCCGAGCGACGGCGGTGCCGGCGGCCTATCCGGCGGCTCCGGCGGCGCCGATGGGAGCGCCGCCAGCGGTGGCTCGGGCGGCAGCTCGGCGAGCGGCGGCAGCGGCGGCAGCATCGTGATCCCCGACGCCGACCCGCCCGACAAGGACACCGATCAGGACGGCGTCATCGACACGCTCGAAGGCAAAGGCGACGACGACGGCGACGGCATCGCCAACGTCAACGACCCCATCAACGACGGACCTCCGCCCACGCTCACGTTCACGGGGATCTCCACCACGTTCAACAGCCCCATCGGCATCGACTACCACGAGCCCACCAAGTCGGTGGTCGTCTCGGTCAACTACCCGACGGGCGCGCCGAGCGGCTTCGAACGCATCGAGCTCGACGGCAAGCACCAACAGTTTTCGAGCCTGAGCGGTCTGACCGAAGAGGTGAAGATCGCCACGGCCCGGAGCGGCAACCCGGGCGGCTTCACGCCGGGCGACCTCTTCGTCGGCAACGGCATCGACGGCCAGATCGTTCGTATCACCAACGACGGCAACACGGTCGTAAACCCTGGGTCGACCTCCCTGGGGACAACAACGGCCTGATGCGCGGATCGCTCTACGTCGACCGAGTCGGAACATTCGGCGGAGATCTTTGCGTCGTCACCACCGCGGGCGAAGTGTGGCGCATCACCGCCGCGGCAAACCCCACCAAGATCGCGAGCGCCGGCGTCCACCTCGAAGGTGCCATCGTCGTTCCAGACAAGCCCGCGCGCTTCGGCCCCATCGCCGGCAAGCTCATCGCCGGCGCGGAGGACCAGGGGCTGCTCTGGGCCTTCAGCCCCGACGGCACGAGCACCACCTACAGCCTTGGCGTCAAGGTCGAGGACATCGACCTCATCAGCCCGAAGGAGAACTTCTTCGGTGTGAACTTCGGCACCTCGAAGCTCCTCGGCGCACCCGCCGACCAGTTCAAGGGCATGATCGGCGACGTCCTCCTCACCGAGGAGGCCGTCGTCGCAGGTCAATCCGGACTGTCCCGCCTCAAGTGGAATGGCACCCAACTCGTGGCCGAGCCCATCCCGCTCGGCGCTGGCTCGGCCACCGTCGGGCAGTGGGAGCACACGACCTTCGCGCCGACGGGCATCGTCGAGATCCCGCCGCCGCCGGCGTGAGCTCCGCTCAACGAAACAGGTAGAGACGACCGTCGCGCGAAGCGATGGCGATCTCACCGAACGCGCCGATGGCCGGCGACGAGTGGATGGGGCCACTGGTCGCATGCGCCCAGAGCAGACTCCCACTGGACTCGAAGGCGTAGAACGTCGCGTCCTGTGATCCCACCAAGATGATCCCGTTCGCCGTCAACGCCGGCGACGAGGTGATCGGCCCATTCGTCTGGTACATCCACTTGAGCTGCCCGGTCGCGCCAATCGCGTACAGTGCCCCGTCGTCGCTCCCGACGTACACCGTGCCGTCGCTGCCGATGGCCGGAGACGACCACACCGGGCGTCGAGTCTGGAACTTCCAAGCGAGTCGCCCCCCGCGCGCGGCATACACCGCCCCGTCATCCGCCGCGAACACCACCGTGCCGTCGTCGGCAATGGCAGGACTGCTTCGAACCCCACCCGTCACGGGCAGCTGGCCCACCACGTTCCCGCCCAAATCGAGTGCCACGAGCTTCGCTCCCGTGGTGCCCACGAAGAGCTGACCCCAAGGGCTCAACGCCACCGAGGCGTCCACGGGCGCTCCGACAGGGGTCGCCCAAAGCACGGTGCCATCGGGAGCGATGGAGCGAACGCGGGTGTCGTTGGCTCCGATGTACAAGTTTCCGGCGCGGTCGAGCAGCGGCGACGAAAACGCGCAGTTCCCGAGCTTCACGCTCCACACGAGCTGACCATCCCGAATCGCGTATACGTAGTGGTCGATGCTCGCGAGGTAGACCGTACCGTCTCGCGCGATCGCCGGCGTCGACCAGATGGCCGCGAACGTCTCGAAGCTCCAGCGCGGCTTCCCGGTCTTGTCGAACACCCGCAAGACGCCATCCACCGCGCCGAGATAGATGTTGCCTTCCGCGTCGATGACCGGCGACGAGAGGATCTCGGCCCCGAGATCGCTGGTCCAGTCGAGCCCCGGAGCCGCACCTCGGAACTGAAGGCTGCGGCCGGTTCGGAGCTGGCCCTGCCGGAACATCGGCCAGTGGGGAGCGGAGTGGTCGATGAGCTCGTTTGGCGCCAGCAGCCGGCCACGCGAGGCGGCCGGACCGGCCTGCCTGGACGAACAGGCAATCGCGACGGTCACGAGTCCGAGCGCGAGCGCGAGGAGGAATGGGCGCCGGACGGCCATGCAGCCTCAGACGGTGCGTTCGGAGAGCTTCCTCGGCGCAGCGACCACCGGCTGGCGAGACTTGGTCTCGGGCGTGGTCCCCGGAGCGCTCGCGAGGACCGCCGGAGGTGGGTTCGTGGCAGCTTCCTGCATCTCCGGCACGACGGCGCGCAGCGCCTCGCGAACCTGGTCAGCGGACTGGCAAGACGTGACTTCGGCAAGCTCCGAGAGCGATCGCTCCACCTGCTCGAAGGGGTAGGCCGCCAGCCTGCCCACGAAGATCTTCGGGTGACGCGTCTTGTTCATCTTCTCCGCATCGAAGCCGAGCTCCTCGAACAGTTTCTCTCCCGGTCGCACTCCGGTGTACTCGATCTTGATCTCCGACTCCGGTTCGAAACCGCTGAGACGGATCAGGTCTCGCGCGAGATCGGCGATTTTGACCGGGGTGCCCATGTCCAAAACGAAGATCTCGCCCCCCCCGCCGAGCGAGCCCGCCTGCAGTACGAGCTGGCACGCCTCGGGAATGGTCATGAAATAGCGCAACATTTCCGGATGCGTGACCGTCACGGGACCGCCCGCTTCGATCTGACGCTGGAAGGTGGGAATCACCGACCCCGCAGAGCCCAGCACGTTGCCGAATCGCACGGCGACGTACTTCGTCTTCGAACGCCGCGACAAGGACTGGACATACATCTCCCCGACGCGCTTCGTCGCGCCCATGATCGAAGTGGGGTTGACCGCCTTATCCGTGCTGATCAGCACGAACGCCTCGGCGCCGTACTTGTCAGCCATGTCCGCCACCTTCCGGGTGCCGAACACGTTGTTCTTCACGGCCTCACCCGGGTTCCACTCCATCATCGGCACGTGCTTGTGCGCGGCGGCGTGGAAGACGACCTCCGGCCGCTCCGATTCGAAGACGTTCTCGAGTCGCTTGCTGTCGCACACGTCACAAATGCGAGGGCGGATCAGCTCGGGCAAGAAGTCTCGGGCGAGCTCCGAGTGGATCTCGAACAGCAGGAACTCGCTGCGTTCGACCAACGTTAGCGACTCGGGCGAAAAGCGCATGATCTGGCGGCAGATCTCGGACCCGATGGAACCACCGGCCCCAGTTACCAGGACGCGTTTGCCGCGGATGAAGCGCTCGATGTCGTCATGGTCGAGCTGGATCGGCTCGCGACCGAGTAGGTCTTCGATGGAGACCTTGCGGATGCGGGAGAGGTTCACTCGCCCGTCCAGGATTTCGTAGATACCCGGGATGATTTTGACGGGCAGCTCGGCCTCTTCTGCCAGCGCCAAGACTCGGCGAACCGCATCACCGGGCGCGCTCGCCATGGAGATGACCACTTGATGCGGCCGATGGAGCGCAGTCTGCCGAGGGAGGCTGTCGATCGAGCCCAAGACTTTCACGCCATGGATCGCCATGCCGTGCTTCATGGCGTCGTCGTCCAAGAACCCGATGGGGGCGATGCCGAGCTCAGGCCGTGCCAAGATCTCCTTGGCAACGATTGACCCGGCTTGGCCCGCACCGACCAGGATGGTTGGAATGCGCGGCACCTGCGACTGACGCAGGCCGCGTGCCTTTGTCCGCTCGGCCAAGATACGCCGTAGCGCTCGAACCCCGGAAATGCCAATGAAAGCGAGCGTGAAGTCGATGGCGATGACGCCCATCGGAATCGCAGCGTATCGGGCCCTGCCGGTGAACGGCATGAAATGCGGAGCGACCAAGCGGGCACCGAGTAGGGCGGCGGCGGCCAGTCCGAGCGCGACGCCAATCGTACGGATTTCCCGGAGGCTGACGTACGACCAGACGAACCGTGGCACTCCGAAGCCTAGAAGGACGACGTATTGGAACCCGACGACGTATGGGAGCGCAAAGACGAGCCTCTTCTGCATCTCGTCATCCAGTCGAGCATCGAAGCGAGCTGCGAAGGCTAGTGCCAGGGCCAACGAGAGCACGCCGAAGTCGACGAGCACCTGAGTTGAACGAAGCGCGATCCTTCGCATGGGTAGTCAACACTTCTTGACGCCAGCTCGCGTGTGCGCGTGGCCAAACTGATTCTAGCGCAGCAAGCGAACTAGCAGCTCACAACTTCGGATCCGGAAGACATGTGCTCCTCTACGCCGCATCTTCCTTACTGGCGTTTTCGGCGTCTTGGTCTTGATAATAGCCACCGTCTTTGCGGTAGTAGTAATAGTGGTACTTGTATTCGTGCCGGTCGAGATTGACCGCATTCAGGACAGCGCCAATCGTCGTGCCGCCGACATCGCGGATCGCACGGATGCCATGGCGAGCTAGGTCCTTCGCCGTTGAGAACGCGCGAACCACCAGGACGACTCCGTCCACCAGTGTCGAGAGCACGGCCGCGTCGGTGACGGTGACCACAGGCGGGCTGTCGATTACGACGCGGTCGAAGTCGGTGGAAAGCCCGCGCAAGAACACCTTGAAACGCTCGCTATGAAAGAGCTCTGCCGGATTTGGGGGCAGCGGGCCCGCTGGAATGACCCAGAGATTCGGCACGCCAGTCTCTAGCGCCACGGACTCCCGAGGCGCGCCCTCCACGATGGCGCTCGTAACGCCAACAGTGCTCTTCTTGTCGAAGACTCGGTGAACACGCGGGCGACGCAGGTCACAATCCACGAGGGCCACACGTTGCCCTGCCTGTGCCATCGCAACTGCGATGCAAACGGCCACAGTCGTCTTGCCCTCCGCAGGTGCCGGGCTGGTTACCAGAAGGGTACGGTACGGTTCGTCCGGCGCCATGAACAAGAGATTCGTCCGAATCGCGCGCGCCGCCTCGGCGACGCTGCTCATGGGTGATTCGTGCACTATCAATTCGGGATTCTTGATTTCGGTTTTCACTCGCCTGCGGCGCCGAGCATAGTAACGGCCGCTATCCGCGCGGTGGCCGATCTCAGGTAGTAGGCCCAAGAACACCACGCCCAGGTCTGTCTCAACGTCGTCGGGAGTCTTGATCGTTCTGTCGAGCAAGGCGCGCGCCATCGCAGCCGCAATCCCCAAGCCAATGCCCCCAAGAATACCGAGCACGACGTTGAGTGCAACCCGCGGGCGAACGGACGAACGGGGCTGCATCGGACGATCTACGATTCGGATGTTGTTCACGTGCGTCATCCGAGCGAGGTCACTCTCCTTGGTTCGCTCGAGCAGGAGGCCGTACAGCTTCTCCGTATTGTCCCTGGATCGCCGCAGTCGGTTGTAGTCGACCTCGAGCAAGTTGAGCTCCAAGGCCCGCTTCTTCGCGGCTTCGAAAAGACCAGAAAGCCCAGCTTCCTGCCGGCCCACGGCAGACAGCTCTCGGTCCATCGCTTGTTGGACGTTCTTTACCTCGGCGAGGAGCGCTTTCTGGGCCGCTCTAGCTCTCGAGTCCGCGGCCGCGACGTCTGGATGGCCCAAGCCTTTTCCAGCACCCACGAGTCCTTCACGCTCCCGGATTGCGTCTTCGTATCTTTGGCGCAGCTGTTGGATTAGCGGGCTTTGCAGCAGCTCGTTCGCGGGCAAATGCGTTGGGTCGTCGGACTTGACCTTGGCCAACTCGTCCCGCTGCGCCTGGACCCCCTGCTTCTTGGCGCGTACCGAAGTGAGTTCGTCGTTGAGCTGTTTCATCTCTTCGCGCAACATGTTGGATTGCGCGTCAGGGTCCAACGAGAGGATGTTCTTGTCGAGCTTGTACTGATGCAGAGCACGCTCGTTCGACTCCAGCTCGGTGCGTACCTTGTCTAGCTGTTGCCCGAGCCAGTCGACCGCGGAACTCGTCGAGGACTTTGCGTAGTCCAGATTCTGGTCGACGTAGGTATCGAGCAAGGTGGAAAGCACGCGCTGCGCTCGCGCCGGGTCGGCATCTTCGAAGCGAACAACCGCAAGCCGACTCTCCTTGACCGGCTCGACCGACAGCCTCGACCGCAGTACCTCCGCTGCTTCCTCCGGGGTGGCGCCGTTCGTGAGGGCCTGGCCGGAAGAAGGCTTGTTGCGAAGGAAGCCAGAGTCGTGGTTCAAATCCATCTGTTGCACGACGGGCAACGCAACGCGCATGGACTGGATGAGCTTGTACTGGGTTTCGTAGTACTCTCGATTGTTCCAGTACGTGCCTGTTCCGATGTCCACGACCATGTCGACGTTCTTCCCGAGCGGCCGTGGCGGATTGGGGTCGAACATGACTATCGCGGACGCCTGATAGATCTTCGTCTGACCGAGCGTGTAGAATGTCACCGCGAGCGCCACGAGAATCGCGGTCGCCAGAGCCATCGACCAGTGCTTGCGCACTGTTCGCCAAACGACCAACGGGTTTATCTCGCCTGCAGATGCACGGAGACCAGTCGGCTCGGGAGGGGCGGAGGTCTGCATCGTATGAGGGTCGCCCAAAGAGGGAGGTCTGTAGCATGAGGTGCCCTGTTCGTCACGCGGATTCACGGCCACTCAAGCCGCCAATATCACGAAGAAAAGATGCTGTGCGCCCCGGTGAACCGAGGTCCGTATCATGCACCGAAGACAGGCTGGGTGTTCTCGCGCGTCCACAATAGACTGTTGCATCGGCTCATGACGCGTTGGCTGGACAATGCGGACCGAGCAACGTCGGCCGCGCTCGCGTGCTCCGTCGTCGGCTCCGTCCTGGCGATCGGAGCGGTGCACCACTCCGTCCTGGTCGTGATTGGGGCCGTTTCCGCTGTCTCTGCGGCGACCGCGTTGGCGGTGCACGACCGATCTTTTCGTCCCCTGCTCCCCGCACTCATCGCAGGCGGGCTCGCGGCCTATACGATGCTGCAAGCATTTCCCGCCCCGCGACGCGTGGTGGCATTTCTTGCCGCAAGCAACGCAGACGTGTGGCAGCGCGCGCTTCTTCCATTTTCCGAACCCGCGCCGGAGTGGGTTTCCATTTCCCTCGATCCCGGCGCGTCTGCGCGAGAAGCCCTCAAGTGGTTCACCTACGCCGCCACCCTTGCCACTGCCGCCATAGTGGCGCGCAGGCGAGGCCTGACCTGGGGAATCGGCACGGTGTTCATCGCCGGGCTTGCCGCTGCGCTGACAACGTTGGCCCATGGGCTCGTCGGCGCCACCTCGGTCTACGGGCTGTACGAACCAACGTTTCCTGCGGCCGCCTGGCACGTCGGCCCCTTGCTGAACCCCAACAACCTGGCCGGGTATCTCAATCTCTCAACGCTCTGTGGCCTGGGCCTGATGCTGTCCGCCACTCCCCCGGCGCCGCGCTGGCTCATTGGCATCGGTCTCGCCACGATAATTGGCGTCGAGATTACATCCGCGTCGCGAGGCGGTGTCCTCCTCCTCCCAGTCGGCGTCCTCGGCCTCGCAATCCTACTCCGTTTGCGACGCTCGCGGCGGCACGCCGCGACGACGTCGACCACAACGTGGCTCCTCTTTTCTGCGGTCGGCGGCGGCGCAGTGCTGGCAGCGCTCGGCGGGACGGAGAGCACATGGCGAGAGCTTTTCGACAAGAACGCCGGCAAGTTCATGATGTTGGCCTGGGCGGTGCCACTGATCCGAGATCATCCTTGGTGGGGCATCGGCCGCGGCGCGTTCGAGAGCGTGTTCCCCGCATACCGCTCGGAGCCCGGCACCGTATTCTACTCACACGCTGAGAACTTCCCAACTCAGTGGGCGTCAGAGTGGGGTCTGCCTGTGGCGTGCGCTGCCCTACTGGGGTTCCTGCTCCTGCTGCGACCGTCCGTTCTCGGCGTTGGGCGAAGCGTCGTCGCCGGGGCGGCCTGGATCGGAGTCATCGTGCTGGCGCTGCACAACTTCGCGGACCTTGCGTTGGAAGTGCCAGGTGTGATGATCGCGATGGTCACTGTCGTGGGGTCGCTGGTGGGTGCCGCAAGAGGCAAAGCCTCGAGAGCGACCCGAACGGGTGCGCGCGGCCGCTTCGCCCTGGCGGTCGCACTCGCCGTGCCCATCCTCGGGCTGTCTGCTGTCTTCGGACGCCACGATGTCGGCGCCGATCGCGCATGGGTCCACTCCTTGTACGCGGGCGGCGACGGCGCGAGAGACGCCGACCGCCGAATCGATCTCCGGCGCGCGCTCCGGGAGTCCATCATGCGGCATCCGGCCGACCCGTACTTCCCCCTCGTCGGAGCACTGGTCGCCTGGCGAGCGAACGACGCCAACCCGATACCGTGGCTGGCGAGAACGCTCGAACGCGGAAGAGGCAATGGTCGCGCGCACCTGACCTTGGCCGAAGTGCTCGCTGCGCGCGGCAAGCGCGGACAGGCTTTGCTCGAAGTTCGGCTCGCAGCAGAAAGCGACCCAAGCTTGGTCGCATTCGCTGCCACAGCCGCGACCTCCTGGACTCGCCGCCTGGACGAACTCGCCGCCACCGTTCCGGACGGTCCCACAGGCGCGGTGATGGCAGAGACCTTGGCGTCATTGCTACTCCGTCCCGAAGAAAGGTCGACGCGTCGAGCTTTGCTCCACATTGCCCTAGCGCGCGATCCGGAACGCATTGCTGCGAGCGTCGCCATGGCAGAAGAGTTGCTCGTGGAGCTGTCCAGCAGCGGCGACGAGGCATGTGTACCGATCAGTCAAAGCAACTGCATACCTGCGATCGAGGGACACGCGCGCGTCGTCGAGCGCAAAGACCCACGAAGCTCGGCTGCACCACGCTTGCGCGCCAAGCTCCTCTCCGCCATGGGTCGGTCTCGGGAAGCGGAAGCACTTCTAGCCGAACGTTGCGCGTCAGTTACCGATCGCGCTCCGTGTCTGTGGGCCAGGGTCTTGGTCGCCGCTGAGGTCAAACCCCCAGCTGAGTTGCCCTCCTCCATCAAGCAATACCTATCGGCGTGCTGCACGGGAGCCGAAGACTGCGCACGGGCGACGACCGCCGTCGGCGACCTCGAAGTGTCGCGGGGGGAGCTCAATTCGGCGCTGGGCTTCTACCGGCGTGCGGCGGGAGAGGCGTCGAGCGAAGCGCTGTGGCTGAAGATCGCAGACGTGGCGAGCCGAATCGGCGAACACGCACAGGCATTAGAAGCGCTCGAGCGAGTTTCGCACATACGTGGGAAACTCGACGCCGAACTGGACGCACGCATTCAGCGAGAGCGCGCCGCAGCGCTGGGCGACCCAAGTGGACGCTAGGGCGCTGGCATCGTCGGCTGCCCGAGATATCGGTTCAGCCAAAGGTCGAGCATCAAGAGCCCGAAAACCTCCCTCGAGAACTTGGTTTCAGCCGTAAGGTTCATCTTCCTGAGATCGTAGAGATCGCGAAAGCGCGACGAGGTGAGCTGCTCCCTGATTCTGTGGGAAGAGTGGTTCACAAACGTGCCAATCGGCGTCGTGAACCCCATCTTGTCCTGTCGCTCGACGACGATGTCGGGCAGCGTTCCTCTCGCCATCTTTCGAAGGAGCCACTTCAGCTCGTGGTGCTGGATCAGCTCATTCGAGTCGAGCCGCTGCATGTGCCGCACGAAGTTCTGGTGCAAGAAGCTCGGCCGACTCTCCAGCGAGTGACGGCCGCACATCTTGTCGTCGATGTTGAGTAGCCCGGAGAGGAAGTAGCGTCGGTCGAACGTCAACATCCTGCGAAGCTCGTCCGTTTCGTCACCGCAGCTCTCGTACGCTTCCCGGAAGGTCGTTTCGACCGATGGCTGATAGAAGCGATAGAATTGCGGGTCACCCTTGCGGTGTGCCAGCTCGAACCGAGCGGACGGAGACGACAAGCCTTGCATCTTGGCGTACAGAGCGCGATACGGGTCGTGAAAGCACTGACCCAACGCAAGCTGGTAGCGCACGTATCCGGCGAACAATTCGTCTCCGCCGGTGCCGGTGAGAATGACTTTGTAACGCCGCTTGACCTGTGTGAGGAGGTCCTCCAGCGGTAGGATCACCGAGCCAATGCTCAGCTCGTCGAAGTCCTCTACGATCGAATTCAGCTTGTCGACCAGGTCGAACTGTTCGTTCGCGTTGACAACGAACAAGCGCATCCGGGTGTCTTGAACGACCTGCTGTGGAAAAAAAGTCTCGTTGCACTCCGGGTCCGAGAAGTTGCAGTGATAGGCGATTTCGGGCATGGTGATTCGCGAGATCAGACTCGAATCCAAGCCCCCACTGCAAAACGTGGTGAACGACGTGTCGCTGATGGTCGACTCTACGCAGCACCGTACGAGGAGTTCACGCGAGCGCTCGATCCAAGCATCGTCTGCACGCTCTTTCGCCCCATTCGGTGCGAAGATGTCCTCGTAGCATCGGATGGTCGTATCCAGAGTATCAAGATCGACCTCGACCAGGTGCCCCGGCAGGACTTTCTTGATTTGCCTGACAAACGTCTTGTCAGCAAATGTGAATTGGTAACGAACGTACTCGCTCAGCGCATGATGGTCGAGTTCAGGGCTCTCCTCCATCACCGCAAGCAGCGCGCCGATCGTGGACGCGACGTGGAAGCTATCGCCCGTTCTCACGTAGTAGAGTGGCTTGATGCCGAGTTGGTCGCGAACGAGCGTTAGCTTCCTGCTGCGCTTGTCGTAGATGGCAAACGCCCAGAACCCGTTCAAGTCATTCAGGATTCGCTCGCCAAAGTGCGTCCACAGATGCAATAGGGACTCGGCGTCGTTGGTAGCCGAAAGCTCGACACCAGACTGCTTCAGTCGACCGGACAACTCAATGAAGTTGTAGATTTCGCCGTTGTAGGCGAGCACGAAGGAGTCGTTCTCAAGGGGTTCCTCCCCACGGTCGTCGAGCCCCAAGATCGCCAACCGCGTGTGACCCATGTTCAGTCGCCCGTCGGACCAAAACCCGATGCTGTCCGGGCCACGCTTGCGCAGACCCTTGAGAAGGCGGTGATGAAATGGGCGCTTGCTGCCGTAGCTGAGAAGGATTCCGCACATCTTTCAAACCCTAGAGCTATGCATCGGGAGCGAAGGCAAGGCCGGCTCCGGTGAGGAAGGGGACTGGATCTCTGCCGAGGAGGCTTCGAACTGTTGAGGGATTCCCCAAGCAGTGGCGCATGTCGCCTTTTCGGTGCCCTCCAACGATGTCGGGTGGACAGTCGCGACCAAGCGCGCGCGCGATCGCCTCGCATGCCTCTACCAATGTCGTGGGGACCCCCGAGCAGACGTTGATGACCGGGGGCGCAGCCGCCCCGGCCAGCAGCTGACGCACGACGTCCACGACATCGCTCACGAGGACCCAGTCACGGAGTTGCCGACCATCCTCGAGCAGGCGCGGCCTCACACCGTTTCGGATCCACCCCGCGATCTTCGCAATGATCGTGGCCTCGCCGTCGTCGAGGCGGAGGCGCGCGCCGTACACCGACGAAAACCGCAGAATGGTCACTTGGCCAGCGTCGAAGCCACGGAAACACAACTCTTGCATGTACTTCGACGACCCGTATGTCTCCAGCGGATTCGGCGTCGTCGACTCGTCGATTGGAATCACATCCGCTTGGCCGCCACACTTGGTGCACGCGACTTCGAATCGCCCCGCCACGAGGTCGGATTCGAGTCGATCACCGTTGCGCTCGGATCCGCACGCCCGACACCGATATCGGTAGTTGCTCCCGTAGACACTGAAGCTGCTGCAGAGAATGGTGTGCCGTAACTTCTTCCAACCACGCGCGACCTCCAGCAGGCGAGCGGTGCCGCCTGCGTTCGCCGTCAGCACGTTCTCGCGCTGGCGCGCCGCGCGCGAAACGCCGCCGAGTGCAGCCAAGTGCACAATGGCTTCGACGTCGGCGAATCGCTCTTCGTCCCGGAAGTTGCGCAAGTCCGCAACACAGTACTTCGCTCGCTCATTCAGATATGCAGGCGGCGCGGAATAGATCTCGGGGTCGAGGCTATCGACGACGATGACCTCGTTCGTTGAATTGCACAAGGCATCGACGACGTGGGAACCAATGAATCCGGCACCGCCCGTTACAACGATCTTCATGCGCTTGACCTCGTTCAACGCGAGCAATCTCTGGAGACGCAGTCCTCGATGCGGGCTCGATTCCTCCGGAACCAGTCGACTGTTGGTTCCAACCCAGCTCGCACGCCTACGGTCGGCTGAAACCCGAGCAAGGCTTTGGCGCGCCCGATGTTCGCTTCTCGGTGCACGCTCTTATCCCATACGCGACGCGGAGCGAACTCGATCCGACTCTTGGAGTTGCACGCCGCGACCACCCATTCAGCGAGATCGCCGATTCGGGTCTGCACGCCAGTACCTAGATTGATCGCCTCGCCGCGGGCAGCCGTTGTCGTGCTGCTGCGCAGCAAGCCATCGACCAGATCGGAAACGAATATGAAGTCACGCGTCTCGTCCCCAGTGCCGGTGATGGTCAACGGCTCGTTGTTGAGCGCCCGCCAAATGAAGTTGGGAATCACGTTTCGGTAACGCCCTGGCACTTCGCCTGGGCCGTACGAGTTGAAGAAGCGACAACGAACGGACGGCGTGTTCGGCATGAAGTAGTTGCAGTAGAACTCTCCGAGGGCCTTTGTGATCTGGTACGGCGTGTCCAAGTGAAGGCTGACTGGCATATCCTCGCGAATTGCGCCTTCGACATCGTGCCCAGCAATCGAACACCCCGCAGAGGCATAGACTACGGCTGTAGCGCTGTGCTTCTGCGCCCACAGAAGGGTCGTCAGCGTTCCAAGCCCATTCGTGTGGAGGTCGTCTCGCGGGTGGTCAACGCTGTTCTGGTTCGCAAAGAAGGCCGCAAGGTGAAACACAGTGGGTTGAGGGCCGGGGGGCGGCTGGTCGAGGAGAGTGCACACGTCCGTAACGGAGAGCCGGACACGGGGATCTTCTGGCAGCAGCCAGCGGTACCCCGACGATAGGTCGTCGACCACCAGCACTTGCTCGATACCCTCCTGGAGTAGGCGTTGCACCAGGACAGACCCGATCGCTCCGGCGCCACCCGTCACCAATGCAGTTTGCCTGGAAAGACCTTTGGTCGATGTCATCACCGTCTCCTCTTCAATGGCGCGCGGCCCACTCGCGGAGTACCGAAACGATACGGTCCGAAGCGTGTCCATCCCAACGTTCGGGCACAGAGCCCTGCTTCCAGCTGCCAGCAACCGCGCGCTCGACATGCGTGCGCATCTTCGCCACGTCGCGACCCGAGAGAACGTTGGTACCGACATCGACTGTCACCGGCCTCTCGGTAGTCTCGCGCATCGTGACGCAAGGAACCCCGAGAAAGGTCGTCTCCTCCTGTATGCCGCCGGAGTCGGTGACGACCACCGATGCGTGCTTCTGGAGAAACAGAAACTCGAGGTATCCGACCGGATCTACCAGTCGAACGGCGGACGACCCACGAAACCCGATTTCATCGAGCTGCCTGCGAGTTCGAGGGTGCACTGGAAATACGACAGGCACCGACTGCCCGATGTCCGCGAGTGCGTCGAGCAGCACAGACAGGCTGCCGGTTTCATCGACATTCGATGGGCGATGGAGCGTTACGAGCACGTAGCGGTTGGGCAGATCGAATCCGGGGCGCCGAGCGTGCGGCAATGAGCGCACCAGAGTATCAATCATCACGTTGCCGACGAAATGAATGGCGTCGGCGGGGCGCCCTTCTTTCAGAAGATTGCGATCGGCGTCCGCCGAAGGAGTCAGCAGCAGCGTGGCGAGCTGGTCGGTCAACAGGCGATTGACCTCCTCCGGCATCCGCCGGTCGCCAGAGCGCAGTCCAGCCTCGACATGAGCGACAGGGATGAGTTCCTTGGCGCAGACCAGTGCCGCCGCGACAGTAGAGTTCACGTCGCCGTAGACGACGACCAAATCGGGCCTGTCGTCGCGGATGACTTTCTCGAATCGGAGCATGACCTCGGCCGTCTGCTGGGCGTGGCTTCCCGATCCAACATTGAGATTTTCGGTTGGGGCGGGGATGCCGAGCTCAGAAATGAACACGTCGGACATGTTCGCGTCATAGTGCTGCCCGGTGTGCACGAGCCGTTGGTCGAAGCGCAAACTTCCCCTGATGGCTTCAATGACTGGCGCGACCTTCATGAAGTTGGGACGCGCGCCTACGACATGTACGACTTTCATATTGCTACCAGATTTCACGAGAAACCGACGACGCGACAACGGACCGAGGCGCCGAAGCCTTCGGGCGTGCGGGAGACTAGCGCTTCGCTCACGGAAATGCTTCCACGAATCGAAGCGTGTCGGCCGGGTGCCCGCCGTCGTTGCACGTTGCGGCCCGACCCTGCATCGCGCGGCTGCGAGCGGTGTGCGCCTTACCGGTGGGACGTTCTCGTGAGCCGGGTGCGAACCATCACCCGATGATCCGCCACTCGAACTTCGATTGGTCTCCGGGCTGAGCCTGGAAGTGGAACCCTGCGCCGACGACCTTGGATACCGCGAATTCGCCCTGAACACCCGACAGGTTTGTACGCGACAGTTGGACAAAATCCGTCGACTTCAGATCAGAGAATGCGACGAAGATCTCGCCGTCGCCATTCGCAATGAACTCGCCTTGGTTCAACGACCCAGGAACGGCCGCGATGGGTATCCCGCATTCTTCGAAGTCGTTTCCTTCCCCGAGCCGACATGTCCCCCCCACCTTCACCTGATCACCTGCGCCGCGCCATCCCCACGCACACGCACGTTCGATAGATGAGCGACGCCACTCGCCGTTCGCACGCCAAGCGAAGCAGCGTCTGCGACGTCGAAGACGATCTCCACGTTGTCCACATAGAGGTCGTTCTCGGAGTCGTTCTGCCCCCACGCGATTCCTATGCCGCCGGCAGGCAGGACGATCTTTCCCGCCGAAATCTTCTGGGTCGCGGCCGCGGACACGAAGACCACGCCCAATCGGTTACCTGACTCCGACACGAAGCCACTTAGGATCATGTCGTCGTGGGCATTGACGCCAACAATCGTGTTTCCCGTCAGGTCGAGGTCACGAAGCATCGTCCCCTTGGCGCCCTTGCCAATGTCGAGCCCCCAGAGCGAGTTGGTGCGGAGTCTGCCGCCGCGGATGATAGTTCCGCGTGCGAACGTGTCGAGGTAGACCCCGATCGCGCAACCAACGCAGGTCGGCGCCTCCACGACAGTCCCTACGCCTGCGATGACTCGAATGCCGTTCTGTGTGCAGCCCGCCGCCTGGAATTCCAGGATGTTGCAGTCGATGCAACCAAGTTCGTTGCCATCGCCAGCAACAGACAGCCCGAAAGTGCAAGCGTTGACGGAACTGTCCCGTACATAACAGTCCACGCAATCGAGCAATTCGATACCGGCGCGTCTGTTGTTCGATACGTGGCAGTTCACGACGCCGCTTCGTTCGTTGCTCTCGAGTTCGATACAGCTACCGGCGTTAACCCCCGCACCATCGATGGTCAAGCCGCGGAACAGGTTGCCCTCCCCGCCTACGTCGAAGGAGAGCATGTAGTCGTCCGGACCCGCCATACCGAGCGAGCCGTTAGCGCGCAGGTTCTCGACGGTACATCGGTAGCCGAGTCCGATTTCGATGTATCGGCTCGCGGTACCCGAGATTGTCATCCCGCGACCGTCGATGTGAATGTTGCGTGGCCTAGTGTGCACGATGTTGACGCGATCACCCGGAGCGAAAGCCTCTCGAGTCGGCCGGTCGAGTTTGAGTTGGAAGGGGCCGGACCCGCTCGGCGGCGCGACTACGGTGTACGCCGCACCATGAAACGAATTGTCCAATGAAGAAATGAATACGGTTGATCCCTTTGCGATTACGCTCCCGGAAATTTCGAGCGACGCCACACTCAGGTGTTTGCTTCCGGGCGACGCTTTCCCTGCGACGATGGTGCTCTCCGCACTCGTGTGTCCAAGCGCCAAGAACGTCGCGTTGTGTGCGTTCGGTGTTGATGGCAGATCCGATCGGATCGTCGTCTCGGCACTGCCGATGACATGAACGGACATGTCGTTCGGCAACACGATGGTCTTCGCGAGCCGATAGACGCCGGGAGAGAGGAAAAGCGACTTGCCTGTGCCCGCTACGACGTTGATTGCCTCTTGGAACGCAGGCGCGTCGTCAGATTGGCCGTCCCCGTGGGCTCCAAAGAGCCGCACATCTAGGCACGAAGTTTGCTCGTCTTCCTCGTCCTGAACGGAGCTCTTCCCAACTGCACGCCGGGACACCGCAAGTGCCGCAAGCGACGCACCCACTTGGAATAGGCCACGTCGGTGGATCTTCGTCCGATTCATCTCTGCTTGGGTGGGGCCGATTGGGGCGGGGGCAAGTCCCCCAACGGCACTTTTGGTTGCTCGGGCACCCGCAGGCGTTCACGCCCAAACGGTCAGCGGCCGAAAACCCTTCGGCGCGCCGCGTCAGGCCCGCGGTCCGTCCACCCGCCACTGACCACCGCCTGAGCCTGGCCCCGGCGTCCGCGGAAATCACCCCGGCCTCGCTGATGGGTCGCAGGCGTTCGCGCCGCCCCGCGAACGATGTCCCGCGAACGATGTCCCGTCGACCGCGCCCACGGGGACGACGGCCAAGCACGGACGTGCTGAGAATCATGCACGGCCGTGAACGGTACGGGCGCGCACGCAACGAAAGCCAAGGAGCGGCATGTCGCGACCGTTGGAGGGGTGATAGAACTGGACCCGGTCGAATTCAGCCTGGAACTTGGTTCGATGCTGGCGAGCGCGGCCCTCACGCTTGCGCTCCCGCTGCGAGCGCTACGGCGCGGCGTGCTGCAGCTTCCTCGCGACTCGGTGTTCCTGCTCTTTTGGGCTCAAGCATGGCTGTACGTCCACGCGGTTCCAACTCTCAACGCGGCGTTCCCCCACGCAATTGGGGCCGCCGGCCCGCTGGAGCGCGCCATCCAGTTCCAGGCGGATGACGTCTTCAACTACGCACAGCTCCAGATTGCATCGACCTTCCTTTTCTTTGCGCCGATGCTCTGGCTCTACGGGCGCTGGGTTCGGCGCGATTCGGATGCAACCTTCCGAGCTTCGATTTCTCCGCTGCGGCTCGGGGGTCTTGGCGCGGCATTCAGCGTATTCGGGGCAGTCTACATCCGAACGGCGAATGCGAACGGGCTCCTCTCGCCCTACGCGGCCTCTGTCGGTCGATTCCTCTCACTCCCGCGAATCGACTACTTCGTCATCCGAGTCTATCAGGTGTCGGCGGTGTTCTTGTTTCTGGTCATCGCGATCGCCTTCTTGCGTATGACAGCGGGCGCCACCCAAAAACTGCTTGTGGCCGCTCTGGCGGCGCCGGGCGCAGCGTGCTTTGCGACACACGTGCTCTGCAGCGGCAGGACTGCGGCCGTGTTCGCGTCGGCGCTGCTACTCAGCGCAGTCGCCTCCTGCGGCAGCTTGGCTGGGATGACTCGCAAAGGTGTCGCGCGTGGACTGGCGGTCGTGGTCCCCCTCCTCGCATACGCGATGATCGTCATCCCAAGGGTTCGCATCATCGTCACGTACAAGGACTTCGAGCTGGCAGAAGTTGCTGAGTCTATGCAACCCTTCGGATCGGCGCCGCGTCGATTCGCGGTCGAGAAGTACTACCGTGGATATGGCACTCGACTCGACGGACTCGAGCTGATGGCTGTCGCGACCCCCCAGCTCCTGCGCTACGGGCTCGATTTTGGGGTGATGTGGCTCACTCCGGCGTTGGCACCGGTCGCACCCCTGTTTCCAGACTGGGAGAGGAACCTCAAGTCAGCTGGCGAGCTGGATGTCTAGCTGAAATACATGCGAAAGTACGCCCCCGCGATCGCCCAACCTGACTACACTTCATGTTCGCTGACTGAGCCTTACATCGCGTTCGGTCATCCTGGGTTGTTGCTCCCTGCCAGTTTCTTCGCGCTGGCGCTCGCACATGCAACGCTTCTCTTGAGGCGCGGGTCGAAGCCATGGAGCCTCGCGGTCGGGCTCTTCCTGGTGGCAAGTGCTTTCCAGTTCGAACAGGGGTTCCTTGGGCTATGCACCGCGTGGGTGCGGGGGACCCCTTCGCTAGCGCTAGCGCTCCTCTTCAACCCGTTCCGGGCGGCATCGAATTAACAACACGAGTGTCTCTCTAGTCTAGTAGGACCCCTCTCGCGCTAGTTGCCGTGCGTCAAATTCAGCTCCACGCTACTCCCATGAGGCTCGTATCTGCTGTCGCCCTGTCGACTTGTCTCGCTGGATTCCATTCCATCGCTCGCGCAGATTGGCCAGTCCAACGACATGATGCGAAGCGCACGGCGCGTGCCACCGGCACCGCTGACCTCGCGAACCCGGTCCCCTATTGGCGCGCCTACCTAGGCGGGAAGGTGGATTCGACGGGCCTGCTCGCGGGCGATGCGAACGGCGACTCGACACCGGAGCTGATCTACGTCTCCGGAGGCGCTGTCGTGGCCGCGTCTCCACAAGGAGTCGAGCTTTGGCGAACGCAAGCGGTAGGCGTAACGACTTTGCTCGCGATCGCCGACCTCGACAACGACGGCGGGAACGAAATTGTTGGGTACTCGTCCCGCCAGGTCTTCGTCTTGAACGGCAAGACTGGCGAGCTCGAGTGGACCGAACCCGACGGCGAGATGGGAGTCATCGGAGGTGTGCGCATTGGGGACCTGAACGGTGACGGGAAACTCGAGATCGTCATTCGCGAATGCGGCTGTTGTGGCGTTGCCAGCGGGAACCCTGGTCTGGTCTATTCCTTTGTCAGCGCTCTGGCCACTCCCGCAAAGCTCTGGTCACTCCCGCCGACCAACGGCTGCGGGGACGGAAATGGCGCATTGACCGTCGTCGACCTGGATGGCGTGCTGCCGCCAGAGCTACTCGTCGCCGCACCGAGCAGCTTCTCGGTGATGAATGGTACTGATGGAGCGGTGTTGGCTTCGGTTTCAGTGCCCAACAACCTCATCCAGGTGAGTCAGTGCTTCCCGGCGAATCTCGACAAGGTCCCAGGCAACGAGCTGGTGTGCATGCTGGACTATCCGAGCGCCACCGGGCACGTCGCCCTCGCGCTCCACTATGACGCCAGCGCAAAACAGCTGACGGCGCTGTGGTCAACGGCCCTCAGCACCGCTGACACCGGTGACATTTTCTACGTTGATCCGCTCGTGGACCTGGACGGCGACGGCTCTTTGGAGCTCGTCGTATCCGTGAGCGACGGCGGGGCTTGGGCAACCCAAGTCTTCAATCCCGCGACCGGTTCGCTCCTGGCGACTCTCCCCAACCGCAAACTCGTTGGCACGGCCAAACTGTCAGCCGGAAAGGAGTCCATGCTCTTGACCGGAGCACAAGGTGCGGTCACCGCGTGGCGGTTTGATCCTCAGGGAGCACCAAAGCTCAGCCTGCAGTGGGCGATACAGAATGTGCGAACGATGAGCTACCCCGACGCCTCTCGGATGCGCGCCTCCGGCCCCGGTACGTGGTCCCGAGTTGCCGCTCTCGACGTGAGCGGAGACGGCGCCGGCGAGCTGATCGTCGTTTCGTCCGAGTTGGCACCCGGGTCCGGCGGCAGCATCACTGCATACTCTGCAGACAAGTCGCCACCCACGAAAGTGAAAAGCGTCCCGCTCCCGCCCGGCGTTGACGTGCAGCAAGGCTGGTTGGTGAACGCGCTACCCGTGACGCTGGCCGTTGAGCGAAACGACGGCTTTCTCTTGACGTTCGACGCGAATCTCACATCGATTGGGAACGGTTCCGGAGACCCCGGAATTCGGACTGGAGGATTTTACGCCAGCGGCGGATGGCGAGACCTACAGAAGGGGCCCGTGGCTTCGAAGTTGGACGCTACGGGACGGGACGCGCTCTTGGCTGTGGACAGCCGGGGTGCGCTACTCCGACTCGACGCGAGCACAGCGAGCCTCGCCAGCCCACCGGCGGTCGCCTGGGGCCGAACCCACACGTTCGCGCCAGCAATCGTGCAGAGCCTTCTTGGCGGGCAGCCAGGCGTCGTTGCGCTTTCACAGCAGGAGCCGGTGGTCGAACCTCCGGAGTACAGCCTGATGGCGCTGGGGTCGGACGGAGTTGAACTCTGGACACATCCGCTACCAGGGACGCCACTGAATGACGTGCTGGTCGGAAACGCCGACGGCGATGCGGTACCCGATGTCGCCGTCGCGTGGGGTGATCCGTCGGATACCAAAGTGCGAACAAGGATGGTGTCCGGAGCGTCCGGAGCCACATTCTGGGACGCCACACCCGTCACGTCGGGCTGCGGCTACCAACAGGCCGGATTCTCACTAGCTGACTGGAACGGCGACGGTCGCGACGACGTCATCCACCAACTCAGTGCAACTCGCATTATTTCAGGCGCGAGCGGGGTGGAAATCGCTACTGGAGGTCCGCCGGACTGCTACTTCATGCCTTCCCTCTTCGACGTTGACTCGGATGGCGTCGACGAGATCACGCTTCACGGCGGGTACACTCACGCGCAGACGCTACCGCACTCCCTCGGGCCGCCCATGTGGACGGGTTCTCCGGACGACAATCCCTACCCCTACGCCGCGATTGCCACGTGTCCCGGCGGGGCGGTCGTTGCGGAAGGCTCGTGGCAGAAGCCCGCGCGTCTGAAGCTCTCGACGGTTTCGTCCGGGAAGACTCAGTCGGTCGTCCTCGCGGGGGGCGAGGCGTTTGCGAGCGAAAGTGAAGCCAGCGCCAAAGGGAAGGCCCTCGCACAGCTCACCTCCACGAGCGTGCACCAGAACTTGACCGGCACGGGCAGCCCGTCGGCAATCGTCGGCTCGGCAGACGGCCACCTGTACGCGGTGGACCCTTGCACGGGCTCCCTGCAATTCTACTTGAGCTTCCCCGCAGCGGTTGGCGCAATCATCTTTGCGGACACCGATGGCGACGGATTGGACGAAGTGATCGTGGCAGTCGCCGATGGCTACCTGTACGGCCTGAAACAACCACCGCTTTCCGCGCCGAGCTACATTTGGGACACCGATCCGGAGCACGGGATCACTGGCGCTGACGTAGACACCGTAGAAACGAAGAGCAGCCTCTTCGGCGCGTGGGGAACTGTCGACGGCGCAACGAGCTACCAGGTAGCTGCGGTCAAGTACGATCTATCGGGCTTCGTGTCCAAACCAGAGTGGAAGGACGTCGGCACCAAGACTGAAGTCGAACTCAGTGACCTTCAGCTGGAGAGCGGCACCAAGTACCGTTTGGCGGTGCGCGCGGTGCTCGGTGGGAAAAACTCGCCAGATGCGCTGAGTGACGGGGTCCAGGTGCAATTCCCACCGGACGCCGGAGATGCGGGCGACGGAGGGGACGCCGGAACCGACGCAAGCGACGCTTCCGTTTCCGACGGAGCACCGGATGCCAACGCACCTGCGAAACCAGGGGAGATCCTGAGCGGCCGCGCCTGCACTTGCGAGTCTCCCGGCCATGCCCGAGGCGGGATGCGGGACGCAGCCATCGCGGCTGTCGTTGCGCTCGGCACGGCTGTACGTCGTCGGCGGGACCGTTCAACCCGCTAGTTGTTTGCGGCCAAACCGGCTACTAGTCTCCCGCCGAACGGAGGATGGACATGTCGGAAAAGGTGGCGCTCATCACGGGGATAACGGGCCAGGACGGTTCCTACTTGGCCGAACTGTTGCTCGCCAAGGGCTACACTGTGCACGGCGTGGTCCGTCGCGTGGCGCTCGAGGATCCTGAGCATCGCCTGTGGCGCCTTCGGAGCATCCTGAAGGATGTTCGACTGCACTCCGCGTCCCTCGAGAGCTTCGCCAGCGTGTTTCGTGTCGTCAGAGGTGTGAAACCGACCGAGTGCTACCACCTGGCGGCTCAGAGCTTCGTGAGCTACTCATTCGAGGACGAATTTTCGACGCTCCAAACCAACATCAACGGCACTCATCACGTGCTCGCTGCACTGCACGATGCGAACCCGACGTGTCGGTTCTACTTCGCCGCCTCTAGTGAAATGTTCGGTCGGGTCGAAGCGGTTCCGCAGGATGAAACCACACGATTCCATCCACGCTCGGCCTACGGCATCTCCAAGGTTGCCGGATTCGACCTCACCAGGAACTACCGGGAGGCGTACGGCATGCACGCATCGAGCGGGATTCTCTACAACCACGAGTCGCCCCGACGCGGCTTCGAGTTCGTGACGCGGAAGATCACATCGCAGGTCGCCCGCATCAAGCTCGGGATGGCGAAGGAACTGGCGCTGGGCAACTTGGACGCCAAACGCGACTGGGGACACGCCAAGCAGTACGTCGTTGCCATGTGGATGATGTTGCAGCAGCCAGCACCCGATGACTACGTGGTCGCAACCGGAGAAACGCACTCCGTGCGCGAGTTCTGCCAGCTTGCGTTTGCTCACGTGGGCCTCAACTACGAGGACCACGTGGTTGTCGACCCACGCTTCTTCCGCCCAGCGGAAGTCGATATCCTGCTCGGCAACCCCGCGAAGGCGCAACGCGCGCTTGGTTGGGAATACCGCAGCTCGCTGAATGCGCTGGTGACGGAAATGGTCGACGAGGATTTGCGACAGCTGAAAGAAAGGCTCTGACGCTCACCCGGAGGCCCCGGCCAGGGCTGCCTCCAGATCGCGCTTTCGGCGCTCGAATGAGAATTCGCGAACAGCGCGTTCTCTCCCGCGAGTGGATAGGGCGGCTCGCTTGGACTCGTCCTCGATGAGCCCGCGGGCAGCTTCCGACAACAGCTCCACGTCTATACCGCTGACAAGCTCGGCCGCGTCCCCGACAACTTCTGGCACCGCGCCGACGGGACTCGTTAAGGTGGGGGCACCACATGCGAGCGCCTCTAGGTTTCCGACGCCAAATCCTTCGAAGCGACTTGGCTGAAGGTAGAGCGAGCAGCGCTGCAGCAGGTTCACCTTCTGCTCTCGCGAAACAACTCCCGGAAATTCGATATAGTCCGCTGCACCGAGCCTCTGGACCAGCGGTGCGAGCACTTCGTGGTAGTCAGAGCCCTTCTCTCCAGCGATCACGAACCTGTAGTCGGGGAAGCACGCGTGGAGGCGCGCCGCAACCTGGATGACCTCAGGAATACATTTCCTTCGGGAGTTTCCGTTGTTCATCCACGCAATCGTGAGCACGAACTTCTCCCGTGGCGCTTCAGCCGGCGAATAAATATCCGTGTCGATGACGCACGGGCTGTATAGGGGATTTCGTGTACGGATCCGACTGGGCACGAGCTCTCGCTCGAGCTTGGAGAGGAAGATATTCGCGTCCGCATAGCGCAGTGCCAGATCCATCAATACGCGATGCGCAGGTGGGCGTTGCGGGTAGTCGTCATAGTCGAACACACCGGTCACGACGACGGGTCTTCGCAGAGTCTTGGCTACCGCGACGGGAGCCCACGCCCAGGTCCACCACCAAACGAAGTAGGCGTCAGCTGGCCCCAACTCCCTCGGGTGCGTCGCCAACCGAACGTCATGGCCCAATTCCCGAAGGCACCGAATGTCGTTCGCATAGAACTCGTTGTACCGGAGGATTTCTCTGTCCCTCACTTTGGCGAAGAAGCAGATTTTCACCGCCCACCTCTAGCTACAGTAGCCTCTTCGTAGTTGGTGATTTGTGCGACAGTCAGAGTTCGCAGCGCAGTTCCGCGTGCCCCAGCGTCAAAGGCCTTGTACCAATCTACGGTGGCGGCCGCCGCTCTGCGCAAGTCCCAGGCGGGCAACCATTCGAGCGAAGTCCGCGCCTTGTCCACAGCCAGTGTCAGAGTCGCAGCTTCATGCGGCGCACTCGCCTGGGAGACGTCGACCCATTCCCCCTTCCCCCACGCCTCTATTAGTGACTCCACAAGCCGACGAACGGTCGCGGTGCCTTCGGAGTTCGGGCCAAAGTTCCACCCTTCACACAGGGCAGCACCTCCCGCGTCCCCGAGGCGGGCAGCCAACAGCAAATACCCGCGAAGTGGCTCCAAGACGTGCTGCCAGGGACGGATCGAAGCCGGGTTCCGCACCTCGATGGCTCGACCAGCCATCAGCGCCCGCATGGCGTCCGGCACGATTCTGTCGCTCGCCCAATCGCCTCCCCCTATGACATTGCCTGCGCGGGCGGTGGCAACGCGGATGTCGCCGGTTCCAAAGAAACTTTGGCGATAGCTCGTAACCAGCAACTCCGCGAGAGCCTTGCTGGCTGAATACGGATCATGGCCTCCCATCCTGTCGAGTTCGCGGTAGCCATGTACCCAACCGCGGTTCTCGTAGCACTTGTCGCTCGTCACGATGACCACACGTGAAGGCACTTTCTCGAGCCTTAGCGATTCGAGAAGATTCGCCGTACCCATGACATTCACGTCGAATGTCGCAAGCGGCTCTTCGTAGCTCTTGCGTACCAACGACTGTGCGGCCAAATGAAATACGTAGTCCGGTCGTGCCTCCCGCACCGCCCTGCGCAGGTCCGCGAGGATTCGGATGTCTCCGTACGTGCCGTGACAAACCGTTTCGACATCCGCATCCCGATACAGACTCCGCGGCCCTTCGGGGGCCAAGGCGAACCCGAACACGTCTGCACCCATATCCGCGAGCCAGCACGTGAGCCAGGCGCCTTTGAAACCCGTGTGCCCGGTGACTAGGACCCGACGGCCCTCGAAGCGCTCTCGCAACACTTGACGGCCTACCAGACCTTCCAGGCAGCCTTTTCCTCGCGCCACAGATCGTTCAACAACTGGTACTCGCGACTTGTGTCCATCGGCATCCAGAAACCTGTGTGTTCGAAAGCTGCCAGCTCGCCGTCATTGGCAAGACTGCGAAGCGGGCGCTCTTCTAGCGCCAACAAAGGGCCTCCCTCAAGGTACTTCCATATTCGGCGGGCATCGAACACG
Source organism: Polyangiaceae bacterium (assembly GCA_046351435.1). Taxonomy (GTDB): domain Bacteria; phylum Myxococcota_A; class Polyangia; order Polyangiales; family Polyangiaceae; genus JADJKB01. The sequence goes on along the minus strand of JAXLYN010000035.1, from coordinate 19,491 downwards.
AAGAAGCCTCCGTTGATGAACCCTTCTGAAACTTGAGGCTTCTCGTTGAATTCGTTGACGTGCCCGTTCGCGATCTTCATCTCGCCAAAACGACCAGGTGGCCGCACGGCAGTGACGGTGGCGACGCGGCCCCGCTGACGATGGTACGAAAGCAGCTGATCTAAGTCGATGTCGGCTACTCCGTCCCCGTAGGTTGCGAAGAACGGCTCGTCCCCTTCGACATAGCGTCGCACTGCTGCGATTCTTGCGCCCGTCCACGTGTTTTCTCCGGTGTCCGCCAGAGTGACTCTCCAACTCGCTTCTTCGGGGCGCCGGTGCAACTCGACATGGTCATCGCCCAGACTGACGGTGACGTCGGACATCATTGCGCGATAGTTGAGAAAGAACTCCTTGATGCTCCAGCCTCGATATCCAAGACAAAGCACGAAGTCCGTGTGGCCGAAGGCGGAGTACGTCTTCATGATGTGCCAGACGATGGGCTTTCCACCAATCGGCAACATGGGCTTCGGCAAGTGTTCGTTTGCGTCTCGTATTCGAGTTCCCTGCCCGCCGCAGAGGATCACTACCTTCATGCCTTCGCGAACATCCCACTTTCCGGGCGCACGTCAAGGGGCGGTTTCGCTCCAATGGACGCGCCAGCCAGAGCAGGTCGCGCATGAACTTGCCCGCCTCGCTGCGCAACGAACGGCATCGGCCAGGGGCACCGGGCCGAATTGAGCTTTTCTCGACCGGCGTACTAAGGCATGATGCCAATGACGGAGACCAACCCGCGCTGCCGCTCGTGCAGCTCCCCCCGCCTCGAGACCGTGCTCGATTTGGGTCGAACTCCCCTTGCAAACGCTCTGCTCGATGCGCTTGAGCCAGCGGCGCCGGAGGAGACGTTTCCGCTCGTACTCGTGTTTTGTCCAGAGTGTTCGCTGGTGCAGATCACGGAAACGGTCCCGCCCGACAAGCTGTTTACCAACTATCCGTATTTCTCGTCGTACTCCGACACGATGCTCCGACATGCATCCGAACTCGCAGGGGATGTCTGCGAAAGTCGCAGGCTCGATTCGCAAAGCCTCGTGATCGAAGCCGCCAGCAACGACGGCTATCTCCTGCGGAACTACAAGCGGCTTGGAATTCCTGTTTTGGGAGTGGAGCCGGCCGCAAACGTTGCTCGCGTGGCTGAGCAAGAGCACGAGATTCCTACGCTTTGCACATTCTTCGGGGCCTCGACAGCCGCCGAGTTGCGTGACCAGGGGCGCATGGCGGACGTGTTCCACGCTCACAACGTGCTCGCGCACGTCGCCGATCTCAACGGATTCGTGAGCGGCATCGCGACCATCCTGAAGCCGAACGGGCTGGCGGTGCTCGAGTTTCCCTATGTCCGAGACCTCATCGTCGGCTTGGAATTTGATACCATTTACCATGAGCACCTCTGCTATTTCTCACTGGCCAGCGTGGAGGCGCTGCTTGCGAGACATGGACTTCACATCATCGATGTGGAGCACATCCCCATCCACGGCGGCTCGCTACGCGTGCGGGCCACGCGCCAAGAAGCGATTCAGAGTAGCGCAAGGCTCGCGGCTCTCCGCGAGGACGAGCAGCGGCAGGGGCTCATGCGCAACAGTTTCTACCAGGACTTCTCCGCGAGGGTTGCCCTGCTGAATCGGACGGTCACCACACTCCTAGCGGACCTCCGAAAGGGCGGCTGTACCCTCGCCGCGTACGGCGCGTCGGCAAAAGGGGCCACCCTGCTCAATACCTTCGGAATCGGCCGCGAGACGCTCGACTTCGTGGCGGATCGGTCACCTCACAAGCAAGGACGGTACACGCCCGGAACACATCTACCCATCGTCTCGCCGACCCGCCTTGTGGAGGCGCGACCCGACTACGTGTTGTTGCTCACCTGGAACTTCGCGGACGAGATTCTCGCACAGCAGGAAGCCTACAGACGCCTTGGGGGCAAGTTCATCGTGCCGTTGCCCGTGTTGAGAATCGTCTGACCCCCAGAGGGACGTTGATGCGTTTCCAGGAGCTCACGATTCCAGGCGCGTGGTTGATCGAGCCGGAGCGTCGAGCGGACGAACGGGGGTACTTCGCTCGCACGTGGTGTAGGGACGAGTTTGCAGACCGTGGCGTTACCGCGACTTTTCTACAGTCAAGCTTCTCCCAGAATTCCCTCGCAGGCACGCTACGAGGGATGCACTACCAAACCGTGCCCAAGGCCGAATGCAAGCTCGTCTCGTGCGTGCGCGGCGCAATCTTCGACGTCGTCCTGGATCTCCGGCCCGAGTCTCCGACTTTTCTCCAATGGGCGTCAGCTGAGCTAACGCAGGAGAACCTCAGCGCGATGTTCGTGCCGGAGCGCTGCGCGCATGGGTTCGTGACGTTGCGAGACGACTCCCTCGTGTCCTACCAGATCTCAGAACGTCACTCGCCGGAGCATTCGTTCGGAGTGCGCTGGAATGACCCCCTTTTCGCGATCGCCTGGCCACGCCAACCGAGGGTCATCTCGGACCGCGACCAGAACTACCCCAATTACCGCCACGATCGGGAACCACGATGAGGGTCTTGGTCACGGGCGCGTCTGGCTTCATTGGCTCCCAGGTGGTCCGACGTTTGGTGGAGCGAAAACACGATGTCTCGGTGTTGCTTCTTCCGGAAGACCCAGCGCCGCGGTTGGCCGATATCTGGCGAGCACAGAGGTAATCCGCGCAGAATTGAGGAAGGGGAATTCGCAGAACGGCCACGTTCAGGTCGGACGCCGGACGCCTGTATCCATCTTGCCTGGTACACGACCCCTGGGAAGTACCTGACCGCGCCGGAAATGTCCCGTCGCTACTTGCAAGCCTGATGCTGGTGAAAAGCCTCCTCGAAGCCGGCTGTCGCCAACTCGTCATCGCCGGAACCTGCGCTGAGTACGACACAGCGCTTGGATACCTTCGCGAGGACGATTCCAACCAAGCCCGTCACCATCTACGCTGCTGCCAAACTGTCGCTATACTTGGTCGCTCAGCAGATGACTGCCGCTGCTGGAGCGAACCTGGCTTGGGCGCGCTTCTTCTACCTGTACGGCCCTACTGAGGACCGGCGTCGACTCGTACCAGCGGTAATGACGGCATTGGCACGCAACGAGCGATTCGCAGCGACTGCTGGTGAACAGGTGAGAGACTATCTGCACATCGAGGACGCGGCCGATGCGTTGGCCGTCATGACGGAACAAAGCGCTTCGGGAGCCTACAACGTTTGTTCAGGCGTTCCGCTCACTCTGAAGGCCCTCCTCGAAACCATCGGCCGGGTGGTCGGTAAGCCCCACCTCATCGACTATGGTGCCACCCCGTATCGCGACTGGGAGCCAATGTTCATCTGCGGAGACAACTCTCGGCTTCGCGCATTGGGCTGGGCGCCCCACTACTCGCTAGAAGAAGGCATCCAACACACCTATCTGCGGTTGTCCGCAGGGCAATGGGATTGAGCATGAAATTGACGATCGATACTGACGGCAAGACGCTGGTGCAGCACGTGGATGGGAAGGAGCGGCGCTTCGATCTCTATGGGCGTGAGGCGTTCGAACTGCTCTCGCACCAGTGGCTTCGGCTGGCCTGGAACCAAAAGTACACCTACACGTTCAGCTGGCTCGGTCGTCCCATCATCCAGTTGCCCGAAGACATCGTGCGAGCCCAGGAAGTGATCCACCGCGTGCGCCCCGATGTGTTGGTAGAAACCGGCGTCGCACATGGCGGTTCTTTGATTTTTTACGCGAGTCTCTTCAAGGCCATGGGCAGCGGTCGCGTCGTAGGCGTGGATATCGAAATTCGCGCACACAACCGCGCGGCGATAGAAGCGCACCCGCTATCACCGTTCATCACGCTGGTCGAGGGAGATTCGCTGGCAACCAGTACCGTTCAGCATGTCGAGTCCCTCGTGAAATCGAACGAGCGAGTGATGCTTGTCTTGGATTCGTGCCACACGAAAGCACACGTGGCAGGTGAACTCGCGCGATATCATCACCTCGTGACACCGGGCTCGTACGCCGTCGTCACAGATGGGTTCATGAAGGATCTGCACGACGTGCCTCGCGGAGACCCACAGTGGAAGTCCGACAATCCCGTCGCCGCGACGCTGGAGTTCCTCCAAGACCACCCCGAATTCGAACTCGAGCAACCGCAGTGGCCTTTCAACGAGAGCGATCTGACGGAGAATCTCACGCATTGGCCCAGCGCGTGGCTAAGACGCAAAGAATGACTCGGCTTGGCCGAAACGTCGTCGCCAATTTCGCTGGGAGGCTCTGGGCGGCCGTAATGGGGCTCGCATTCGTCCCAGTGTACATCCGCTACATGGGAATCGAAGCGTACGGTTTGGTTGGCCTGTTCACGATCCTCCAAGCGCTCTCGAGTGTCCTTGACCTCGGTCTAACGACGACTTTGAACAGAGAGCTCGCACGCAACGTAGCGATGGGAACGGAGTCACAAGGCGCACGTGACTTGGTCCGAACACTCGAACTCGTCTACTGGATGATGGCCGCGTTGATCGCCGCTAGCGTGATCTTGCTAGCCGGGCCCATCGCGCGTCATTGGGTGAGACCGGAACAGCTGCCGCCTCAGGTGGTCACGCGCGCGGTCGTGCTGATGGGGAGCGTGCTGGCGTTCCAGTGGCCGCTCGGCTTCTACGGCGGAGGGCTGTTGGGACTGCAGCGGCAGGTCACCTACAATGTCCTGAATTCGCTGTGGTACACGCTGCGTTTCGCCGGAGCGGCCTTGGTCATGTGGCAAGTATCACCGACGGTGACCGCCTTCTTCACGTGGCAAGTGCTGGTGAGCTTCGTCAGCACGGCGCTAACTGCGTGGGCGCTTTGGCGAGCGCTTCCAGAAGGAACTGGCCGGGCGGCGTTTCGAATGGAGCGACTTCGCTCCGTCGGTGGGTTCGCCACGGGGTTGAGCGCGATCTCCATCACCGTATTGCTCCTCACGCAGGCCGACAAGGTCGTGTTGAGCCGCACATTGTCACTCCAAGGATTTGGCTACTATTCCCTGGCCGGAACGGTTTCCGGGGGACTCGCACTTCTGAGCGCTCCAATTTTCACCGCCTTCTTCCCGACCTTTTCGCAGCAAGTGGTCAGAGGAGATTCGGCCACCCTGGCGCGTTCCTACCATCTTGGATGTCAGCTCGTGTCTGTAGTCATTTTGCCCGTGGCGGCGATCCTCGGTTTCTTTGGCGCCGACGTGCTTCAGCTCTGGACACGAAGTCCCACAACCGTCGAGAGCACCCACCGGATTCTTCGGCTGCTCGTGCTCGGAACCGCTCTGAACGGTCTGGTCGTGCTCCCCTATGCGCTCCAACTCGCCCATGGCTGGACGCGGCTAGCGTTTGTGAGCAACCTTCTCGCCATCGCACTCCTCGTCCCAGCCCTCGTCCTCCTTGCGCGGACGTATGGGGCGCAGGGGGCCGCAGCGGTCTGGGCGACACTCAACGCTGGATACGTGCTCATCCAGGTTCACTTCATGCATCGCCGCCTCCTGCCCCAAGAGAAGTGGAAGTGGTACAGACAGGACGTTGGAATGCCGTTCATTGCCTCGACGCTCGTAGTCGCTGCTGGCCGCTTCCTTCCGCTCAATCACGGTAGCGGCAGCCTCGCTGTCGCGGTCCGCATCGCAATGGTGGGCGCGGCGGCATTTGTCGCGGCCACGATGGCGGCTCCGATCTTGCGCACCTGGGTCGGCGATCAGGCGAAGAGGCTGCGGAGTGGTCATGCACCAAGCAAGAGCTGAACGGTCGCTGCCCGTCTCGAGAGAAGACGCACCGAGCGTTTCCATCGGCATGCCGGTCTACAATGGCGAGCGGTACCTGTGCGGTGCACTAGATGCTCTGCTTGCTCAAACCCATACGGACTTCGAACTCATCATATGCGACAACGCTTCCACTGACACTACACCCTCGATTTGTTGCGAGTACGCAGAACGAGATACCAGGATCCGGTACGTACGCCACGATGCCCCCGTGAGCACGACCGAGAACTTCAATCGAGTCTTGGCCTTGGCCAGCGGGGAGCACTTCATGTGGGCCGCCCACGATGATTCCTGGGAACCCAGATTCATCGAGGTGCTGAGGGCCGCGCTAAGGACCAACTCGAGAGCGGTTCTTGCCTTCTGCAAGTTCGACAACTGGGACCCGGACGGCAACACAAGCGCAGTATTCGACGACGACTGGCGAGGCGTGTTCTCCGCTGAGAAATTCGCTCAGTTCCTGGGACTGGCAACTCGGGACGAAAGCCGCACGCAAAAAGCCAACCACTTCTATGGACTGATTCGCCGCGAAACCCTAGTGGCGTGCGGCGGCATGCACGCCAGCGTGAGCGCGTACAGCGGCGCCGATGTTTTGACGTTGCTCCAGTTGTTGGCTCGCGGTGACTTCGTCGTCGTGGATCAACTCCTGTTCCACTACCGCGTCCGCAATTCCATCCCACGCGGCAACCAGCGCCTGCTCCAGTATCTGTGGAGTCGTATCCGCGGAAAGGCCGCGGGCCACCGGGGGAACCTGCTTACACACATTCGTTCCGACCATGACTATTACAGTGCAATGCGTCGCATCATCTGGAACGAAGCTCCGCTCAGCCGTGTACAGCGAGGAGCGATTTGCGCGGCCACTCTGTCTCGGCAATTCTCGAGACCTCTAGCCTCGATCAGCTTCGCGCTCCGCAAAGAGCTTCTCGCGTCTTCAAAGCGCCGGGGCACCGCAGTGTGAGTCAAAGGACTTCCAGTACTGCGTCTACGCGCATCTCCGAGAGCAGCGCTGCGATTTCCGCCGCGTAGTTGGGGTTCATCACGAAGACAGTGACTGGCTGGGGCAAGGTCGTCAGCCACTCTGGCGCATGTATCCTGTGCCCACTTCCAGGGACGAAGCAGTCCTGCTTTCGAGGATTCAGATCCACTCCACCATCGAACACCTCTCGGTTTGGGTCGACGAGGTGAGCGAAGACGACCCCCTTGGTCGCCATGCCCCAGAGCACGCAAGAACCGCGGCCGCGCGCCTCTAGTGCCCGCTTGCGCGCCCTGGCGAGACCCGAGGACTCCGCGGCCTTGTACTGCAGTGCGGCGGCAACTAACGACGCTCCGTCATCTTGAGCCCCTACCGAACTCGGTACGCTGCTCGCGACCACCCACTGATACTGCTGGGAGAAGGAAACGCCGGCGTCTACGACCGTGAACCCGGCGCGCTGCAACGACAGCGCGAGGTTGGACGGCGCGAAGTAGTTGCAATGTTCATAGCAGAAGTCCCAAAACGCACCGTGCTCTAGAATCCACGACAGGTCCGGTACCTCGACGTAGACCGGAATCCCGCCAAACCCCTCGAGCGCTTCTCTGATGGCCGCAAGGAAATCGATGGGGTGCTGGATGTGCTCCAGCACGTGACGGCAGATGACCAGGCTCGGACGTTCGGTTACGGCGCTTGGGCTGAATTCACCCTGCGTCAGACGAAGTCGGCTACTCTCCCTGGGCTTGCATGTCGGATCGACCCCTATCGCTCGAACGCCGGGGGCCACATCCAGCAGCGCCTCGAGGAAGGTCCCCTTGCCGCAGCCCACCTCGTACACAGCGTCGCCCGGTCGGAGAAAGCGGTCAGCTAGGCTCTTTGCGACCTCGCGATAGTAGCAAAGGAATGCCGGGGATGGGACTTCGTTGTCGTAGCGCTCGTCGTACACCATCCGTGCGGGGTCGAACCTGCTGTTGAAACCGAACCCGCAAGCGGAGCACACGGACAGCGCAAACGGTGCGACCGGAGAGTCAAGCGCCTCCGTCCGTGCCGAATAGACGACGTTTTGCAACACGGGCAGCGCAACGCGCGTCACTACTTCGACGGATTCGGCGGCCCCACAGACCGGGCAGAGCGCTTTGGCGGTCGGAACTGTCACTCCTACACCTTTACTCCCCTCCGCAGCGCCATGTCTGCGTCTCTCGACATCCCTGGTGCCGCGTACCGCTGGAATCCCCAGAGAACGAGCAGGGTGACTCCCCACGCGACGGGGTCCTGAACGCCAAGTCGACCCTCGCTCGTGTACAGAAAGAGAGTTTGACCGAAGAACCCCAGCGCCACTGGCGCAATGCTCAGCCGTGCGATCGCGCGCCAACCCCACCATGCGGCGACCGTGTAGAGGATGAGAAACAGGTACATGCCGCCGGTGCCACCGGCGATGACGAAGCCGCCGAGCACGCCGGGCGGTCGCCCCTCGACGTAGCTCTCAGGAATACCGACGATGTTGTAGGTCATGAAATTCGTCATGCCGCGATGATCGAAAACTAACTCGGCGCGTTTGAAATTCACTGACGAATCCGAACCACCCTCGTACCTCAAGACGTGAAGCAGGCCGTCCAAGCCCGAAACGCGGGTAGTGACATTGGACAACGCGTCAAGACCACTATTCCCTTCCGAAGATGATTCCACTCCGCTCGTCAGTTGTTGCGCCGAGAACTGCTCCTCCTGCATCCTCAACTTACGCAGCTGCGTAAAGAATGGGTACAACGCGACGGTCAAGCCGACGATCGCTGCGGTAAACCACTTTCGCGCGGCGGTCCACTGCCGCATGAGGAGCCACATCAGGAGCGCGCTCGCACAGAAGAACAGCACGCTACCCCGACTGGTCCGAATCACAGAATCCACGAGCGCGAAACCCAACAGGCAGCCCATGGCGAGCATGCGCAAGCGTCGACGTGACGGGTGCTCGCAGAGCCACATCACGAACACAAGAGCCGTTGGCAGCAGGTGTATTCGAAAGCGCGTAACAAGAGCGTCGAGCCGGTATGGGAGCGCCTGCACGTCCAACCCCATTTGACCGAATCCGAAGGCGAGTGGCGCGATCGACGTCGCCACTCCCCCGATCAGCATCACTGCCAAGATTGTCAGAATTCGTGAATGGATGCTCACGTCAGGTCTTGGCACCCGTACCGGAAGCTGTTGGGTGTCGGCGTCATCGACACGCAGGAGCACCATGGCGGTGATGCAAAACGCGATGAACGCTCTCGTTGTTGTCTCGAGCGCACGCACCAGATCGCTCGGGGTCACCCAAGCGAGTTCCTTTCCGAGGGCGCCTCCACGCACCCCGAGTGATTGCGCGAAAGCCCAGAACTTCGCGTAGTAGCCGATGATGAATACCGCCAACAGGAGCCAGCACCACAGTGTGCGCTCGAGAGGTCGAGCGAGCTGCCAGAGCAGCGCGCCGCAGGCGACCAACGCCGCGAGACTCGTCCAGACCAGTGCTTCGCTGGCGACCCGAAAGCCGAGTTGTTCGCAGAAGACACCGGGGGCGAAGACTGAGAGGAGCAGCCACCTCCAGGCAAAACGTGGTCGCCTGCGGCGCATTCGCGCATTCACCTCGGGCGCCAAAACGCTAGCGCTCGGACGCTGCAAGATTCAGGCTAGCCTCCCGTCAGAGGGACATCGACTCGCGAACATGGCTCAGCTCGCCAACTCGAATAGGCGATTGACCAGCTGTGGCATCACCTTCTCGTCTATGTTCGCAAAGGCGAATCGTAGGTACTCATCTTGTGCCGGGCCGAACATGCTGCCCGGCAGGCAGAGGAGATTCTGCTCCGTGGCGAGACGCCGCGCCACCTCCGTAGCGGGCACACCACGGAATGGGTGCCGAACATACGCAAAGTACGCCCCGGCGCTCACGACCTGGAACTGGGGCACGACTTCCATGGAGGTTCGGAACGCCGCCAGGCGGCCGCGCATGGCCTCGGCGTTCTGAGCGCGCCAAGGCCCAAGCTCTCGAAGGCCGAACAGTGCGGCCTCCTGGCCAAGTCTCGGGGCACATATCGCGACGCAATCCATCGCTTTTCCCACTTGGGCAAGAAACGACGCTGACGCCGCGATGGCCCCAACGCGATGGCCTGTGATTGAGAATGCTTTGGAGAAACTGTAGAGGTGCACAAGCGTTTCGCCCCACTCGGAGTCTCCGAATAGGTCGTGAGGCGGTCCTGCCGCCGGCAGGAAATCACGGTAAGTCTCATCCAAGATCAACGCGATTCTCTTGTCTTTCGCAAGCTCAAAAAACCCACGAAGGACTTCCGGCGGGTAGAGCGCGCCCGTGGGGTTATTGGGCGTCACTAGGACGATGGCCCTCGTGCGGGGCGTGATTCGTTCCGCAGCTTGCGCTACCGACGGCACGCCATCAGCTTCTGGTCGGAACGGCAGATGCACCCCGCGGACTCCCATCATGTCGAGCCACATCTGGTGATTGAAGTAGTAAGGAACCGGGAGGACTATCTCATCCCCGGACTGAGCCACCGCGAGAGTCGCCAAGCAGAAGGCCTGGTTGCATCCAGCGGTGACTAGGACGTGTTCGGGCCCCACGGGCGCTGAATAAGTCGCCGAAATATCGGCAGCCAAGGCCTCACGGAGCTCCGCGAGGCCCTCGATTGCGGTGTATCGCCAGACATCACGGTTCGCGAGCACCCTGTTCAGGTGCTCGGCCATTGGTGGCACACCGGACGGAACGGCCTGTGCGACGTCAATCAGCTGCAGACTGGACGGGAACTCCCGCCCCTCGAGCCAGCCGTGGACCTCTGGGATTGGAGGAGGCGAAACAGCCGACAGCAGGGGATTGATAGGGACGGTCATGGCACTTTTCTCAACCGCCTGATACAGCGGAGGCTGGAGGAGCAGGTACTGGTCTAGAACGGAACACTCTGTATACTACAGACTCTGTTGGGTCTTGGCTTGGCGTGTTCGCGCGCCCCCATGCCACGATGAACACTCCGGGCTCAACCCGAATCTGATTGCAAGTGAAGCACCTCTCAGCCCCCCTGCGACGCGCGTGTTACGCACTGGTTGGGCTGTTCGCGCTTTCTGGGATCGGCTACTCCCGGAACGGGTCTCTGTTGGTTTCCACGCGAGATCTCCTCTTCACGGAGTACACGCCGGACTTGGCCGCATTGAACGCGCCGCCGGCCGACCTGGAAGCGCACGGTTTTCGGACCGACCCGGCCGAACTTCGCTTCGAATGGCGGTCGCGACTGGACCGGATTTACGGGCCGGAAAAGACGGCAGCGATCGCTCAGCTTGACGACGACCTTTCGCGTGCAAAGGAAATCGCGAAACTACTTTCAGGAGCACCAGCAGCACCGCGCCTGAGCTGTGGCTTCACCGATGATCTGGAAGCAAAACTCCGAGGCCTTCCGTCGGGCGAAGGTTGCTGTTCCGATTTCGCGCAGTCGTTTACCGCCCTCGCAACCATCTTTGGGATGTCCGCAAGAACCGTCCAGAATTCCGTGCACGGGTTCAACGAGTTCTATGACCGGGATCGCGCCAAGTGGACGGTCATCGATGCGGAGTACGGATTTTTGGTGCGGAACAAAGCCGGCATTCCGCTGTCGGGCGAGGAGCTGAGAAGAGCCACCGTTGACGGGTCGGACTTGGCGCTTGAGTTCTTCCTCGCTCCGGAGCTTTCGAAGGTCAATCGGGCGCTCCTCGTTGAGTCGGGCTACTACACAAGCGCATCATTCAACAGTCTGACCTACACGTGGGGCAGCAACGTCCTGGAGCGCACCCAATTCAATGGTCGCCTTGGATGGCTCCAAAGCCGGTTCGCCGACTCGTGTCGCACGCAGTGTCGGTCTCGCCACACTACCGCTCCCTCCTGGATTCACGCTCGGCCCCGCTCGCGCAGAAGCGCGCATCCTGTCTTGGATCGTATATGCGGGCGCGCTAGCTGCGGCGGCCGCGTTGGCGTGGTGGACTGCATCGTCCACATGCGCGCACGCCTTCGCCGCAATCGCTGGGAAACACGTAATGCGGTCGACGACGACCCGGAAAATGCAGAAGCAGCCGAGTGAGCAAGCCACCAGCGTTTTCCGGTCCGGGCGGCTCATCGGCGTCCGAGGCGCGCCGCTCCACCTGCGCTCCGACAACGGGCCCGAGTTCGTCTCCGCCGCCATCCTGCCACGCTGGCTCACCGACAACGGCATCAACACCGCCCACATCGCTCCGGGCAAGCCCTGGCAGAACGGCACCGACGAGAGCTTCAACGGCATGCTCGCCACCGGCGTCGTCGTGACCCAATCTCACCGGTGTCACCGAAGACCAGTGACCCATTCGGTGGCACCGGGACACACGAGCCCAGCGCCTCTGCCGAGCGAGCTATCCGGATGGATCCTCCCCGGCTGAGGGGCGGAGTAGCGGGATTCTCGCTGCGTGCGGCGATCGTGCCGTGGTGCTCGACGGCGTGCAAGGGTGCGCTCGCATTCGCTCGCCGGCTCGCGCCGCCCTGGACGCCGTCTCCGCTCCTGAGCAATCGCGCGGTTACGCTAGCAAGCCCGTCGTGCGGCCGGTGTCGCGCGGGTCAGATGGTCGTCGGTGAGATCAGTGGAAGTGGGTCTCGGCCTTACGCTCGGCGGCACCGACGAGAGCTTCAACGGCAAGCTCCGAGACGAGTGCCTGAACCAGGAGTGGTTTCGGAATCGCGCAGAGGCCGTCGCGATCATCGAAGCCTGGCGCCTGCACTACAACCAAGTCCGCCCCCACTCCAGCCTAAGCTACATGACACCGAGCGAGTTCAACAAGAGGTACACTTCAACCCCAACCCGCACCGCAGAGGCGGTTCTCCAGTAATCCCTGGTCCGAAGAATCCAGGCAGGTCACTACGCCGTCCGAGGAGGGGTTACCTAGAGCTGCGCCAGCTCGAAGCTGCCGAATTGGCGCAGTCCCATCCTACGAGTGCGCACGGCGCGTGCAACTCGCGTGAATCCGCACCGTTCCGCCGTGCGGATGGATGCCGAGTTGGATTCGTGGGTTAGGTACCAGAAGGTCCGCTCGAAGGCTGCGCCACGCGCTCGCGCCGCGAACGCCACCGCGTGAGCCGCAAGGCCGCGCCCGCGGTGTTCTGGCGCGGTCCAGAGGTCACCGAATTGAAGATCCGTCCGCCCCATGAATGGAAACCGGAACCAACCCGGAAAGATCCCAAGCCTGTGGGCGAGCTCGCCCCCTCGCCACACCAAAACGAGCCCGTAGGCGCCGTTTCTGAACACATGCGAGCGATCGAACAGCCACCATGCGCCGTAGGTGAGCTTTGGCACCTGACGAGGAAGTACACGAAGGATGGACGGCTCCCAAAGCTCGAACCGGTAGCCCGCCAGTGCGCTCTGCTCGAGCAGCGCGGGCGCTCCTCGTCGCCGAAATACCAAGTGGTCAGCGGTAGACGGCTTGCTCATGCGCCACGGGCTCGAAGGCTGACGGCTGACTCAGCTGAGCGCCTACGACCTACGACGTTGCTGAATATTCCCATCATCCGCTTGGCGCCGACGGAAAGCGACATTTCCCGCAAGTAGTACTCGCGCCCTTGACGGCCCAGCAGCTCACGCTCGCTCCGATCCATGCCGTAGAGTTCCAAAATCGCAGATGCCAACGCATCCGGATTCTCTGGCGGTACGACTATGCCGGCGCCCGCACATCGCACCAGATCGGCCGCATCTCCCGCAACCGCCATCAAGATCGGGCGGCCACTAGCGAGAGCGACCTGGGTTTTGCTGGGAATCGTCGCGGAAAAGAACGGGAGGTCCTGGAGATGAATCAGGAGGACGTCAGCCAAGGCGTTGATCGCGGGCATTTCGTCGAGGGGTCTACGCCCAACGAATCGGATGTTCGTTGCTCCAGATTGTACGGCAAGTTCCTTCAGCCGAGATTCGTCCACGCCACTTCCGATGAGAACGATTTGTATCTCGGGAAGGTGAGCGACTCGCTGTGCCGCTCGTATGACGGTGTCCAGCCCCTGAAGCGGCCCCATGTTTCCGGCAAACACCAAGTTGAATCGCCCGTGCATCCCGAGCTCAGCCGCAAGTTCGGCGTTTGGCACCACGGGGTGAAACCTGTCGTCGTCTGCCCAGTTGTATACGACGCTCACTTTCTCGCCTGGCACGCCGCGCTCCGCGAGCAGGAGCTTGAACCCTGGGGAGAGAACAGTGATGGCAGCACACTGCGAATACACCCAGTTGCAGTAAGAGTTCAAGACCGCACCCGCCACAGCCCGGCTCACGCCCTGACCGAGCATCCCGCTCTCCAGAACTGACTCCGGCCACATGTCCGCGACGTGATACACGACCGGAACGCGGTGCGCGAGACGGAACGCGACAGCCGCAATACCGACGGTCGGAGGTGGGTGGTAGACATAGAGAACGTCTGACGGACGCGTGAGTGTCGGGCCCAGAACCGCAGAAGAAATCGCGAAGCTGCCGAAGTTTGCCGCGCGCCGCACGGCGCTCCGGTCGTGACTTGGATACAGGGGAACCCGGAGTATCGACACTCCCTCGATGGTCTCCCGCTGCCACGGCCGGATTTGGTATCCGGGGTACACCTTGCCGCCGGGATAGTTGGGGAAGCCCGTCACAACTTCCACCTCGACCCCTTGTCGAGTCAGCTCTCTTGCCAGTGGAAGGCCGCGAATCGCTCCGGGTTCCGGATCGAACCACTGTGTCAGGAACGTAATGCGCATGCCGATCTCAAGTGGGGCGCGGGCGCGCTGCGAATCTACCGGCGAGACCGCAGATCCGATCGCTCATGGACGCCGGATCCAACCCGTACCGCGCTCTCAACCAAGTCAGGCTGCCATGTGTCTCACAATACGCGTCCGGAAGCGAGATACGCTCGAACTGCCCGGTCCACCGTTGCGCGAAGAGAATCTCCGCGATGGCTGTGCCGAGACCGCCTATCGAGCTGTGCTCCTCGATCGTGAAAACGACTTTCGCGTCGGCCGCGATCGCGGATATCCCCGCCGAATCCAGTGGTTTGAGCCGGGGCACGCTGAAAAGCGTTGGGGTGACCCCGGTCGCTGCGGCGGAACGCTCGCACGCTTCGCGAGCAGCGGCGAGTATGTGGCCTGTTGCGAACACGACGACGTCCGGCGAAGCGCCAGACACATGCAGGGGCCCGCCCATGCCATCGATGGGCGCCGAATGCACAGCTGGATCGTTGTTCTGGCCCAGACGGATGAACGTGGGGCCATCGTGCGCGAGTGCCATTCGCACTGCTGCCGCCGCTTCGTGCGGATCTCCCGGAGCAAGCACTTGCAACCCAGGAAGGCTGCGCAGAATGGCGACGTCTTCGGTCGCGTGGTGACTGATCCCCTCGTGCCCGTAGCTCAGCCCACCGCCTACGCCGATGACCGCCACCGGCTGCCGATGGCCGCAGACATCCAACCGAAACTGCTCGAACGCACGCATCATCACGAACGGTACCATCGAGTAGCAAAATGGGCGTTTCCCCGTCAGCGCCATGCCCGCAGCCACACTCATCATGTTGGCCTCGGAAACGCCCACGTTCGTGAATCGTCCAGGATGGGTGTCGCGAAAAGGGTCGAGAACTCGAAATCCGAGGTCCGCGGTCAGCAAGTGGATGTCTGCTCCGGCGGACGCATGCTCCGATAGGGTGCGAATGACCGTACTACGCATCGCCAAGCTCCGTCATGGCCGCGGCGTACTCTTCTGCATCAGGGCAGCGGTAGTGCCAAAGCAGCGAATCTTCCATGAAGGAAACTCCCTTACCCTTCACGGTGTCGGCAACGATGATGCTCGGCTTGCCAGGCTCGAACGGGAACGCATCGAGCGCACCTACAATCGCCTTGATATCGTGCCCGTCTACTCGCCGCACTGCCCAACCAAATGAGCTCCAGCGGGCGTCGAGAGGCTCGAGACCGAGGATGTCAGACGTCACTCCCAACGCCTGCATCTTGTTGAAGTCCACAACGGCGAGCACGTTGTCCAGCCGGTGATGCGCCGCGAACGCGGCTGCTTCCCAAACGGTGCCTTCCCCTTGCTCACCATCTGACATCAGCACCGCGGTCCGCCACGGCTGACCACTGAGCTTGGCCCCGAACGCGAGGCCACAACCCACCGAAAGCCCGTGCCCGAGCGAGCCAGTCCCAAATTCAATTCCGAACTCGGGGCTCTTCTTCGGGTGATGACCCAGCGGACCGCCTTCGCCGCCATACGCCTCGAGCACATCCTCGGGCAAGTGCCCTAGCTGAGCCAAGCAGGAGTAGAGCGGGACACACGCATGCCCCTTGCTCATGAGGAACCGGTCGCGTCCCGGCCAATTCGGGTCTCGAGGATCAAGGCGCAGGAAGCGAAAAAACAACGCAGCGATCAGTTCGGCGCAGGAAAGCGACGAACCGATGTGCCCGGTCTTTGCAGCATAGGACAGCCGGATCACATCTCTTCGTACGCGCCCCGCGCGGACGCGCAGTTCGCCAAGATCATCTGTCGCGCGTGTCTTCACTCTTGCATCGCTCCGTCTACCGCCGGCCAGCCCGACGGCATCCTGGTGGTTGGATGCGTCCGGAGATAGCAACGTTCAGTGGGATGGTAAAGTGCTGCTGCGGCCCTTGAATTCGCTAGTAGCCTGGCGATACGCTCGGGTAGGCGTCAACGACGGCCCGAACTGCCGTCACCCGAAGCACATGAAGCGTATCCGACAACTCGACGGGCTTCGTGCTTTCGCATTCTTGGCGGTCTACCTCAACCACTCCATCTACGTTCCAATGGCGTGGGTTGGGGTCGACCTCTTCTTCGTTCTGAGCGGCTTTCTGATCACCAACATCCTGCTTGCCGCCAAGGCTCAGCCAGCGCGTCAGTTCTACGGCAGCTTCTACGCGCGCCGCGCAAGACGCATTCTTCCGCCCTACTTCATGGTCTTGGTTGCTGTTGCCATCTTGGTGCCAGCCGGAATCCAGTGGTCGTCGGTTTGGTGGCAATTCCTCCTCTTCGCGCAGAACTTCAGCGTCGCGTTCCAGCTGGGCGTGGGTGTACTGAATCCATACTGGTCACTCGCAGTCGAAGAGCAGTTCTACTTGCTCTGGCCGCTCCTGGTCTACTTCCTACCTAGGGAGCACCTGAAGAGCGCCTGTGTGTTCTTCTTGGTTGCCGCGCCGCTGGCTCGATGCGTCGCAACACCTCGCACCGAGTCCTACTTGGTGGTGTTCACGCTAACACCGTTCAGGATGGACTTGCTCGGCGCGGGTTCGCTGCTGGCAGTGTTCTGGGCCGAAGATCACACTCGCGTCAAGCGCTGGCTCGGGTGGGCCTGGGCGGTGATGATTGGCTCGGCAATGATGTTCTTCCTGCCCGCGCTCAGATTCACCTGGTGGCGTGCGAACGCCAACTCGCTGACCTTCAACGTGGTCGGGTACTCGCTCGGAGCCCTGCTCTTCACTTCGATGCTGATTGTCGTGCTGGCCACATCCAACAAGGCGCTTTTGTCACTTCTGCGCAGTCGCGCCCTCGTATGGATAGGCAGCGTCTCCTACATGGCGTACTTGGTTCACGAGCCGGTACTGCACTTCGTAATGCCAGTATTCGGGCGTGTGGGCGGCACCGTAGTGGGGCTGGCCGCAACACTTCTCCTCGCCGGCATGTCTTGGCGGTTCGTCGAGTCCCCAATCCTGCGCAACCGCGAGCAGCTACCTAGTCGATAGCCGTCGGAATAAGTGGCAGCCGCGTCTTGGTCAGCGTCGCCACCGTCGTCAGCAGGATGCGAAAGTCTACGAAGATGGACCGCTCACGCACGTATCTCAGCTGCAGCCGGAGTTTCTCAGGACGGATCAGCTTCGCATAGGCTTCATCGGCGTCCGCGATCCCGCTCGCAGCAATGAGCTCGCCTTCGTTGTGAAATTTGATCGATGACCAGTCGGTGATTCCCGGACGTACCGTCAAGATCTGGTGCTCTTCGTCTGTGTACATGTCCACGAATTGCTGCACTTCGGGTCGCGGCCCGACGAGGCTCATGTCGCCGGACAGCACATTGATGAACTGGGGAAGTTCGTCCAACTTGTACTTGCGCAGCACGCGTCCGACTCGTGTGATCCGCGGATCGTTTTCGCTCGTACTACTGGGCCCCCCCGGTGCAGCAACCATGCTGCGGAACTTGAAGAGCCGGAAGGGCCGGCCCCCGCGGCCGACACGCACCCCCCGGTAGAAGACCGGGCCCTTGGAGTCCAGCTTGATCACCAAACCGATCACACCCAACGGAAGTGCAAGGAGCGCGAGGGTGGTTCCGGCGACGGCCACGTCAACGGCCCGTTTGGCGACATCGTCCAATCGTTTCATGGGGATTTGCTCGAACCGGGCTCCGTTGCTCGTCTGAATACCAACATTCATTGGATGAGTCGAGGTCTGTAACGTCCGCAAAGGCTTGCGACCTGACCCGTTTTGGGATTCAACGCGGCAATGGCTTGGAAGGTCCCATTCGTCAACGCCGCTCGCAACTATCAGCTCATCAAGTCCGAGATTGACGCCGCGTACTTCGAAGTCATGTCGAAGGGCGACCTCGTGATGCGCGGACAACTCAGGAGCTTCGAGGAGAATCTGGCTCGCTTCGTGGGCACCCGCTTTGCAGTGGGGCTCAACAGCGGCTACGACGCTCTTCACCTGTCCATTCGCGCGGCCGGCATCGGCGTCGGCGATGAAGTCATCGTCCCAGCACACACGTTTGTCGCTACCACGTCTGCTGTAGTGAACGCTGGCGCGACACCGGTCCTGGTCGACGTCGGGAAGGATTTCAACATAGACGCGGGCCTGATCGAATCAGCGATCACTCCGCGGACTCGCGGCATCCTTCCGGTGCACCTCTCGGGCGTCATGGCAGACATGCCGCGCGTCATGGAGATCGCGGCGCACCACAAGCTCGTGGTGATTGAGGACGCCTGTCAATCCCTCGGCTCGAGCATCAACGGCAAGAATGCTGGCGCGTTTGGGCTCACCGGCTGTTGGAGCTTTTATCCTTTCAAGATTCTGGGCGGATACGGCGATGGTGGAGCCATCACAACCGACGACCCTGAAGTCGCGGAGTGGGTCGGACGCATGCGTTACAACGGGGAGGATCGGCAGACCGGTGAGTATCATGGCCATGGATATACCTGCCTGTTGGACAATCTCCAGGCGGCGTTCTTGGACGTGAAGCTCCGACACCTGCCGAACTGGATCCTACGGCGCAAGCACATCGCCGAACTATATGGGCAGGCGCTATCAGATCTCCCCGACCTGCTGCTTCCCCACTACGATCGCCCCGGATTCGACCACGTCTATCAGAACTACACCGTGCGTTCGAAGCAAGGCAACGACTTCTCCGAGCACATGAAGGCGAACGGCGTCGAAGTACTCACCCAATTCCGGAAACCCTACTACAAACACGAGGCGCTCAAGCTCGAGGACCGCGGGTTCCCGGAAACCGAGGCTCTCAGCCGGGAGGTGTGCTCCCTACCCATGAACGCCGAAATCACGGACGACGAGGTGCAATACGTCATCAAGACCGTCCGCGCATTCTACGGTCGGTAAACGGCACGAAGAGCGTTTGGTAGTAGCTCCCACGATCTCAACAAACGTAGACGAGCGCTTTCTGTGTCGGCGGCTCGTGACTCGGCGGGTACAGCGACAAGGCGGCGCAGAACGGCGGCCAGAGCGACCGGGTCACCGGATGGGAATGACCACCTGCTCCCGAATTCGCTGAATAGCGGGATGTTCGAGG
>JAXLYN010000034.1:0-112881 GCA_046351435.1 Polyangiaceae bacterium | reverse complement strand
TGTCCCCCGGGCTCGAGGCTCCCCTCCCATGGGGTCGTCCCGACCAGTGCGCCGTCCACGTAGACGTCGGCCTTGGCGCCCGAGCGCTCGGTCACCTTCAACCTTCCGGAGCGGCGGAGCGCCATCAGCACCGGTTCGACCACGCGATGCTGACCACCTGCAACGTCGAGGCGTACTTCGAAGGGCGACGCTCCCTCTTTGAACACGCGCACCACGTGGGAGCCGACGGAAACTCGCACGGGGCTCGGCAGTGGAGTGCTGCCCCGCGGGCGGCCGTCGATGAGCACGCTGGCGCCTCGGGCGGCCAGCTTGATTTCGATGCTGCCGACGAGGCCCTTCAGTCGTTCGATCTCTTTGTCGACGCTGGCGCGGTCCGGCAGGTCGGGATGGCGCAGCACGAGCTCTTCGAACATCGAGAGCGCTTCGTCGTAGCGCTCGAGCTTCGCCAGTGCGACGGCCGCGTTCTGCGTGTTGCCGCGTGACGGATAGAGCTCTCGCGAACGCAAGAATTCCGCGAGCGCCGCGTCCCAAGCGCCTCGTGCGAGGAGCTCCTTGCCGCGTTCGAAGTGCTGCTTGGCCGACTCCTTGGCGTCTTCCGACACGGTGTCGGTGGGCAGCTGTGCGTGGGCCGGGCGAATCACGCCGACACTCAGGCAGACTGCGAGGATCATGCCGGGGCGTTTCAAGCGCTCACTCGAAATCACTGACGACGCCGACACCGGGCTCGGGCTTCTTCACGGCTGCTGCGGACGCCGCGGGCTTGGCGCTCGGCGGTCGCTCGCGGGCGCTCGGTGGACTCTTCGTTCGGGCCGCCGCGGGTGCCACGCTCGCCGACGGTGCGACGCTGGGACTCGGCGCCGGAGCGACGGGAGCGATGTCGGCCGCGCCCGTGGTGGTGGCGACGGGCGCGGGCTCCGGCTGGCGCTCGGGTTCGCGCGCGGGGCTCGACTGGGCCTTTTGGCTGAGCGCGAGCGCCAGCGCCACGACCCCGGCCGCACCGGCAAGCGCGAGCACGATACCTACGGAGCGACGCGGCGACTTCGTCACGGGCCGCACCAAGCCGGGCTGCGTCCGACTCTCCTCGTGGCCGACCAGGCGTTCCGCGCTGATGGCCTCGCTCACCTGTGGCTGGTCCACGGCTGCGTGGCTCCGCTCCTCGGCACTCAGCCCACGCAGCTCGTCCTTGCGGATCCCGACGTCGGGCACCAGGGCTTCGATGGCGCTCGAGAGCTCCGAAGCGCTCTGGTAGCGACGCGCGGGATCGATCTGAAGGCAGCGCGCCACGATGACCGCGACCTCCGGCGGAACCCACGCAGCTTTGCTTCGGATGGGCGGTGCGGGCTCGGTGCAGATGGCGACGATGAGCTGGCCGAGACCCTCGGTCTTGCGATGAGGGACCGTGTCCGAGAGCGCCTTGTAGAGCACGACGCCGAGCGACCAGATGTCCGCGCGGTGGTCGACCGTCTTCAGACCTTGAGCCTGTTCCGGCGCCATGTAGGTCGGCGTGCCGAGAACGCTGCCAGTGCGAGTCAGTTCCGCGGCTTCGGGCCCAGTGCTCTCGTCAGCGACGACTTTGGCAATGCCGAAATCCACGAGCTTGACCGTGACGCGACCATCCACCTCCGAGAGAAACAGGTTGCCGGGCTTGATGTCGCGGTGGACGACACCCGCCGCGTGCGCCTTTTCGAGACCGCGACACGCTTGGGCCACGATGCGAAGCGCGAGCTCGGGGGGAAGCGGGCCGAGCTCCTTCAGCGTCTGGCTCAAGTCGGCGCCCGACAGCAATTCCATCGCGATGAACGGCTCGCCGGTCGCCGTATCGGTCGCTGCGTCGAACACCTGTGTGATGTGAGGCGTGTCGATACTGCCAGCCGCGCGCGCCTCCCGCTTGAAGCGCTCGAGCCAAGCTGCGCGCTCTTTCCCGAACGCGGCCGAGTCTCGGATGATCTTGAGCGCGACTCGCCGGCCCGTAGCCTCGTGGACCGCTTCGCACACGACACCCATGCCCCCGGTCGAGAGCTCACGGGTCACGCGGTAGCGACCGCCAACGACGAGACCTTCCAATACCCGCAAATTCTAGCGGAAAGCGCGGGGGGTCGGGAAACATCGGCCTCGACCCCGATCCCGATCGTTCCGAAGTTCGATGCTGACCGCGCGCTGACCCGGGAAATCGCGGGATTTCTTCACGGCACGACGGTTGCTGACAGCACCCGACATGGACGCACGAAAGTTGGGTTGGGTCAGCTGGCTGGCGCTGTCGGCCGGCATCGGTGGTTGCGGTTCGAACGATCCGGCGGCGGACGCGACGGGTACGGGTGGAGCGTACGCGTCGGGGGGCCAAAGCGGCAGCGGCTCTGCGAGCGGCGCGGGCGGCACGAGCGCGGGCGGCGCGGCGGGTGGGGCCGGAGCGGCCGGCAGCGCCGGCGCCGGCGGGGCGACGACGGGCGGCACCGGCGGACAGGCGGGAGGCGCGCAGGTGGCGGGCACCTGCAACGACAACGTGGACAACGATGGCGATGGGGTCGCCGACGCGCAGGATGACGACTGCCGGCTCGTGAATCAGTTCGAGGCGAGCAGCGCCGACATCGCGAACGGCTACTTCGGCGGCTGGAATCGCTACGTCCCCTCCGCCGACACGCGCATCGTCTACGTGAGCGCGGCTGGCGACGACGCAGCCGACGGGCTGAGCGAAGCGACCGCGAAGAAGACCGTGGGCGCGGCGCTGTCGCTCCTGCGAGACGGCTATCCCGACTGGCTCTTGCTCCGTCGGGGCGACACGTTCCAGACTGCCATCAACTGGTCGGGCAAGAGCGGTCGCTCCGAGACCGAGCGCATGCTGATCGGCAGCTACGGCGCTTCACCCCAGCGTCCTCGCTTGCACTCGGGCGTGCAGATGGCGTTCAAATCCATCAATGGTGCGAGCCATTTGGCACTCGTCGGGATCCACTTCTACGCCGATGCGCGTGACCCGAGCTCCCCTACCTTCGACGCGGCCCAGACCGCGAGCCCGGCGGGGATCGTTTGGCAGGCTTCTCTGAAGAACAACACGGTCTGGTCCAACTTCCGGGTCGAAGACTGCGTGATCCAGGCCTACGGCATCGGACTCACGATCCAAGATCGGCGAAGCGATCCGATCATGGGGGCCGCGGCGCCGGCTGCGCCGCCCTCCTCGAAGAACTTCGAGCTCCTCCGTTCGCTGGTCATCGACAATCACAGTCGCGACAACTCGCACTCCCAAGGCATGTACGCCCACGGGATCAGCGGGCTCACGCTGATCGACAACGTCTTCGACCGCAACGGCTGGCTCGGTTCACGTGACACGGGCCCTGGGAAGGCCACCATCTTCAACCACAACCTCTACATCGACACCGAGCACAACGACAAACTCGTGTTCCGCGGCAACGTCGTCATGCGCGCGTCGAGTCACGGACTCCAGGCACGGACGGGAGGCATCATCGAGGACAACTTGTTCGTGGAGAATCCGCTCCACCTGCTCGTAGGCGGCGGGGATCACACCGAACCCCAGGACTACCAGCCGAACGGAGTCGACGGCGTCGTGAAGAACAACGTGTTCCTGCTCACGACGGACATTTCGAGCTCCATCCCCCGCGGCCTCGGCATCGAAACCAGCAACATCCACACGCTGGTCGTCGAGAAGAACGTTCTCGCGCACGGCGGCTTCGCCACGAATCACCGCGGGATCCGCCTGGTCGCCACCACGCAGGCGAGTCAGCCGAAACACGACGTGACCGGCAACGTCGTCTTCGACTGGGAGCGCGGCTTCGAGAACCTCGGCGCCAAGGGCCTGACCCGCACGGGGAACGTCTTCTCCGACACGGACGTGACCGGCACGAGCGACCAGAAGTCGGAGACCTTCGCCTTTCCCGATCCCACGCGCGGCGTCGACGGCTATCTCGCCACGCTGGGCAAGCCGGGCACGACGGACGCGCTGGCCACCGAGCTTCGACAGCAGGGCAAGACGAATTGGCGCAACGAGTACACGGCCCAGGCCATCAACGCCTGGGTGCGCGCGGGGTTCGTCGCCCCCTGAAGCGAGCGAGTGCGAGCCACGCCACGAGGGAGACCCAACCGGCGTGGCTCGCGCCTTCGCGACCGGCGGCGCGGCAGCCACATCCCGAATCGTCGGAACCCTCGCTGGGAGCTTTCACACACTGCTTGTTCTCGTCGCACACGTAGGGCGAGAGGCAGTCGTCGGCGGACGTGCAGCTCTCGGCGCAGGAGCCCGACGACGCGCACTTGAAAGGCGAACAATCCGTCGGCGTGCCGTCGATGGCAACGGACGTGTGCTCGTCCTGGCAGCTCGCCCCGGCCACGCATTTCTGGCTCGAAAGATCGCAGCGGTATCCCGGCGCACAGGCGGCGTCGCTGCTACACTCCGTGGCGCACTCGAGCGCGCCGCAAGTGAAGGGCTCGCAGTTCTTGGTTTGAGCCGCCGGACAGGCTCCCTTGCCGTCGCACACGGCCGAAAGCGTCGCCACGCCATCTTGGCAGTCGGCCTGGCGGCAAGCGACCAACGAACCCACGAACGCCGCACAAGTCGTGCGATCCGCTCCGTCGCAGCTGGCTTCTTTGCAGGGGTCGCTGGCGCTGCCGGCGGGGCAAGCCGGGCGCGCGCCGTGCGGGTCCCCCACGACGGCCGTGCAGGTGCCTTCGCTCCCCTTCACGTCGCAGGCTTCACACTGCTTGTCGCACTTCGTGCCGCAACAGTACCCGTCGTAGCACTGCCCGCTCTTGCACTCTTCGTCCTTGCTGCAGAGACTCCCGTTGTCGGCTTGCGGGTTGCACGCGCCCGCGCTGCACCAGAACCCCGGCGCGCAAGGGGCCGACACGCAGGAACCGTCGCAAGCGTTCCCGGTGCAGCCATACGGAGCGCACGGGAGCTGTTGGGGCGCGCACGCGCCTTTGCCGTCGCACTTCGGAACGATTAGAATCGTGGCGGCGCAGCTCGGGCTGCCGCAATCGATGCCGGCCGCGTGTTGCTTGCACTTGCCCGCACCGTCGCAACCGCCCGAGTTGCCGCAAGTGGTCGGCGCCGAGGCCGGGCAATCCGCGTCGGGATCCGTGCCCGTCGCGACCGAGCCGCACACGCCGTCGATCCCAGACCCCTTCTTCGCAGCGGAGCAGGCGAGACACGAGGCCGTGCAGGCCACGTCGCAACACACCCCGTCGGCGCAGAACCCCGAGGCGCACTCGCCACCGGTGGAGCAAGCGGCGCCGTTCGCATACGGATCGTAGATCTCGACGACCTTCTGCACCGCGCCCGTGCCTGCCGCCACACCGCCGGCGATCATGGCCTTGCCTCCCGGTAGCGCCGTCAGCGCCGCGCCCCAACGCCCGGGCGAGAGCGCACCCGCCAGCTTCCAGGCGTCCTCGCTGGGGAAGTAGGCCTGCGCTTGCGCGACCTCGCCGGCGAGCAGCAGTCGACCGCTGCTCAGCATCTCGCCGCCGCTCGCTTGAGCGAAGGCCATGTTGGCGAGGGGCTGCCAGCTCGTGCCGTTGTAGAGCTCCGTCGTCTGGGGATGAGGTTGCCCGCAACCTTCGCAGGTGATCCCCCCCGTGGCGATGGCGCCCGACCCGTGAGCCACGAGCACGAAGTTGGCGCGCGCCGTGAGCATGGGTTGCGCCGCGGCCCAAGTCCCCGTCGTCGGGTCGTAGATCGCTGCGGTCTTGCTGGCGGTCGTGCCCCCCGCTTCGTATCCGCCCGCCACGAGCACACGCCCGTTCGCGAGCAGAACCGCGGAGTGGTTCGAACGAGCCGACGGGAGAGGTCCGGTGGCCGACCAAGTGCTGCCGCCGTATCGTTCCGCGCTGGCCAGCGGACTGCTTGCCCCGTCGAGGCCGCCCGCGGCCAGCACGTCGCCGTTCGGAAGCACCGTCAGCGTGTGTTGACGGCGCCCGACGTTCAGGTTCCCGCTCGTGGTCCACGGCGGTCCCGCTACCGGCAAGATGTAGGTGGCGGCGAGCACGGCGCCGCCGCTCCCACCTGCAAAGAGCAGGCTCCCGTTCTGCAACTTCACGTGAGGGCCAATGTGCGCCGAGGGCATCGGCGCGATGTTGGACCAGGACTTGTCGATGAGAGAGTAGACCTCGGCGGAAGCAGTGGGGGTGCTGCAGAAGTTCCCGTTGCAGCCGCCGGCCACGACTACCTGAGTCGCTCCGAGCGTGTCGATGGCGGCTTGGCCGCGCCCGTTGTTGAGGGTCGCCGCGCTCGCCCACGCGGGATCGACCAACGCGGGATAGGCAACCTCGCGCCACGACACGTGGAGCTCGCAACTGGGTGCACCGGGCCGTGTAGGCGGCTTGCCGAAGGGCGCACCCGGGTCGGTCGAGACGGCACAGCCCACGACCTCGATCTGCGCTTCGCTCCGGCGCCCGTCGCTGCCGACGACCCACGGAGGTTCCATGCGAAGGCGTGGCGCGCCGTGCGCGTCGAGGAGCTCGAGGGTGCGCTCGATGAGTCGAAGGCCGGCGACCCGCCGTACGTCGAGCTCGTAGACCAAGGTCTCGAGGGCTGGCCGTCTCTCGAAGTAGACGAAGTCCTCGACCCGGTCGGGCTCCACACGCACCACGACGTCCGTGCCCCTGCCGAGCGCTTCGCGAGCAAGCGTTCCGGACTCTGCGCGCCGGAACCGCACTCCGGGATCGGCGCCGCGCAAGGCGAACGCGACGGCCACCGAGCTTCGGAGGTCCTTCACCTCGGTCGGTAGGTGCGCGCGGTCACCGACCGAGACCGCGATCTCGGGCCTGACCATCCGATCATCGAGGCAGCCCGCGCGCCCGAGAAGTTCACGCACCCGTGCTTCATCCTCGCTCGAAGCCGACCGGATCGGGGATGCCGGAACGCCACCTCTGGCTGCGACCGAGCTCACGGCGAGCCCAGCCGCAACGAGGACCACCCCGCGACGAAGAACGCCCATTGGTGCAGAGACTAGCATACGACCTCACCTCCACTGACAATGTGATAAGAGCCGGAAAGATGCGCTCGGAAGAGGAGACCGAGTACGTCGCGCCCGCGGACGTCGCCCCCTTGGCGGTACGTGTGCGCGTGCTCGAGGGGAACGCGGAGCCGCGCGAAGTTCGCCTGACCGACTCCGAGTGCACCATCGGCAGCGCGCAGGGCTCCACCATCGTGGTGCGCGAAGCGGCAGTGTCGCGCCGACACCTTTCGCTGAGACTTTCGCCGGACGGCGTGATCGCCCAAGACCTGGGCAGCCGCAACGGCACGCTCTATCAGGGCCAACGCATCGGCAGCGCCACGCTCACGTTGGGCTCGCGTCTCTCGCTCGGTCCGCGTGTCTGGATCGCCCTCGACCCCGACGACGCCGATCTGAACGCGACGCCGCCCTCCGAGCGCACCACCTACCGCGGGCTGCTCGGCGTATCGCTCGCCATGCGACAGCTCTTCAGCAAGCTCGAACGCCTGGAGCGATCGCTCGTCACGGTCCTCCTCACCGGTGAGTCGGGCACCGGCAAGGAGCTCGTGGCGCGCGCGCTCCACGAGGGCTCGGCGCTCCGCGGACAGTTCGTCGCCATCAATTGCGCCGCCATCCCCCAGGATCTCGTGGCGAGCGAGCTCTTCGGGCATGCGAAGGGCGCGTTCACCGGCGCGGCCGGGCCGCGCAAGGGCGCGTTCGAGCTCGCGGATGGCGGCACGCTGTTTCTCGACGAAGTCGGCGACATGCCGCTCGTGGTGCAGCCCGCGCTCCTCCGCGCGCTCGAGAGCGGGGAGATCCGGCCAGTGGGAGGCGATTCGGCCAAGGTGTGTCGCGTGCGGGTGATCGCGGCCACGAACCGCGACTTGGAGGAGGGCGTCGCGGCGGGTCAGTTCCGCGAAGACCTGTTTTATCGACTCGCCGTCGTACGCTTGCCGTTGCCGTCCCTCTCGGAGCGCAGCGAAGACGTGGCGATCTTGGCGCGACACTTCGCGGGAGAGGCCGGGCTCGAAGCCTTGCCCCCACCCGTGATCGAGGCGCTGAAGGCGCGCAGCTACCCGGGCAACGTTCGTGAGCTCCGCAACGTGGTCCAGGCCTACGCTGCTCTCGGCACGTTGCCCGCTCCGCGTGTCCCGCCGAAGAACGCGGGGCTCGAAGCGCTCATCGACGTGAACCGCCCGTACTCGGACGTGAAGAACGACGTGGTGGACGAGCTCACGCGACGCTATTTCGAGGCGATGTTGGACGCGACCGGAGGCAACCAGGCAGAGGCGGCGCGGCGCGCCGGACTCGACGTCACCTACCTCGGGCGCGTCTTGAAGCGCCTCGCGATCCGCCGCCGGAGCTGACGTCAAGGCACGACGCCCACCAGGAAGGCGTCCATGCTGCCGCCTCCGAAGGTCGGCTGCGCCGCGTTCGAGACGGGGAAGCCCGACGGAGTCTCGCCTGCGAAGAAGAACATGCCCGTGGCGGCCACGCGGGCCGCGCGCCCGTACTCCACGCCGCTTCCGCCGAGGTAGCTCGATCGCACGATGCTCTTCAGATCCGGCGAGAGCACCACCATCACCGCGTCGCGCGCGCCCGAAAGAGACTTCTGCTGGGCGTTGGCGCTCGTCGGGAAGTTGGGCGAAGTGGTCGATCCGGTGAAGTAGATGCCCTGGGGCCCGACCGCGCAGCCCTCGGGACGATCCGAGGCGTTTCCACCGAAGAACGTGCTCGCGAGAAGCTGAGCGCCGTCGGAAGAGAGCTTCGCCACGAACATCTCGTTGGTCCCGCCGCCATAGGTCGGCTGCACCACGCCGGGCGTGGTCGGGAAGTTCGACGATTGCGTGGGCGCGACGACGTACACGGTGCCGTCGCCAGCGACGGCGAGCTCGTGGGTCTCCGTCGATTCGTTCTGGCTTCCGCCGAGGAACGTCCCCCACACTTCAGCGCCGCTCGTCGGATCGAAACGCGCGACGAACAGGTCGCCGCCGCCAGCGTTCGTCTTGTCGTAGGCGTTGGCGCTGGCCTTCAGATCCGTCGAATCGGTAGTGAACAGCAGGGTGGGCGCGCCGCTCGCGTCGACGCGCACCGAGTTCTGGGTGCTCTCGGCAGCGCTTCCGCCGACGTGTCGAGCCCAGAGCACCTGGCTGCCGTCCCCTTTGATCTTGGCGATGACCGCGTCGTTGCCGCCCGCCACCCCGTTCAGGAACTTGCTGGCGACCGCGGCGGGGTAGGCGCCCGTCGCGTGTCCGCCGGCGAGGTAGACGTCACCGTTCGGGTCGACCGCCAAGTCGCGCACGATGCCGATGTCGGAGCTGCCGAAGTAGCTGCAGAACACGATGGCACTCGCGTCCGGCGCGAGCTTGCACAAGAACCCATCTTGCGGCCCGTAGAACGTGGCGGACTGCCCACCCTGGAACTGCGTCTGGAACGCACCCGCCGTGACCGGGAAACCAGCACCGGCGCGTCCGGCCACGAAAACGTAGCCCTTCGAGTCGACGCCCACCGCGTACGCACGATCGTAGTTGGGCCCCCCGAGATAGGTGCTCCAGAGGCGCTTCCCGCTGGCATCGAACTTGGCGACGAACGCGTCGAACGGGTCGATGGCCGGGCTCGACGAAGGGCCGGGGTGGTGCTTCGGCTGGAGCACGCCCGCCGTAGTCGGAAAGTCCATCGACTCGGTGCCGCCGACCACGATGACGTTGCCCTGAGCGTCGGCCTGCACGTCGCGAATGTGCTCGAAGCCCGAACCGCCCACGTACGTGGCAAACCCGTTGCCGCCTCCGCTGCCGCTCGTGCCTCCGCTGCCGCTCGTGCCTCCGCTGCCGCTCGTGCCTCCGCTGCCGCTCGTGCCTCCGCTCCCGCTCGTGCCTCCGCTGCCGCTCGTGCCTCCGCTCCCGCTCACGCCTCCGCTCCCGCTCGCGCCTCCGCTGCCGCTCGCGCCTCCGCTGCCGCTCGCACCTCCGCTCCCGCTCGCGCCTCCACTCGAACCAGCGGCGCCGCCGACTCCGGCACCCGCCGCTCCTCCGGCTCCGCTGCTGCCGCTCGAGCCCGAGCTCCCGGACGATCCGGCCGTTCCACCTCCGCCTCCAGAGCCCGCGCTGCCGCCGCTGCTCGAGCCGGAGTCACCTCCCCCGCACGCTGTGACCGCGGAGAGAAGCCCACAGAGAACACCCAACCCGAACGTGTTCGCGAGTCGCATGAGCGAGCTCCGAGCAATGACCGTGCCGCGAAAAAAGAAGGCATAATCCCCCGCGCTGCACGCCTGCGGATCGGCAGCGAGGCCGAGGTCATCGGCGTCGGAGCCGATCCCCGGGACGCCCTCGAACTCTGTTACGCTCGCGCTCCCCATGGCCCTCTCCCTCGCCGAACAGCTCGCTGGACTGCCCGCGGACGTGAGCGCATTGCTCGAGGCGCACGCCTTCGATCGAGAGCGCTTCCTGCGCTTGGCCGAGCGCGTGCGAACCGGCGCGGCAGGCTCGAATCGCGTGAGCTGTGAGGTGTCACCGCCCGCGCCCGGCGACGTGGTCGATCTGCCGCCGCCGGGCTCGAGCGAACGCAAGCGCCTCACGGATCTCGGCCTTTCGGCCATCTCGCGCGGCGAGTGCGCGCTGGTCGTGCTCGCGGGGGGAATGGCCCACGCATGGGCGGCGTGGTCAAGGCGCTGGTCGATGCCATCCCGGGTCACTCGTTCCTGGATCTTCGGCTAGGAGAGGTCGCGCACTTGGGGCGCATCGCAGGCAAGACGCCACCGCTCTGGCTCATGACCAGCGACAGCACCGACGATGCCATCCGCGAGGCGCTCGGCACACGCCTCGACGGCGATCGCGTCGCGACGTTCACGCAGCACCTGTCGCTGCGGCTTCGACCCGACGGCAGCTTGTTCCTCGACGGCGAAGGTCGGCCGAGCACCCACGCCCCAGGCCACGGAGATCTCCCCGACGCCCTCCGCTCGAGCGGCTTGGTCTCACGCTTCGTCGCGAGCGGCGGCAAAGTCGTCACCATGGCCAACATCGACAACCTCGGCGGCACGCTCGACCCGGCGCTGGTGGGTTTCCACTTGGATCACGGCAAAGCGGTGAGCTGCGAAGTCGTCGACAAATTGCCGAGCGACCGCGGTGGCATTCCGGTGCGCTGGAACGATCGACCGGTCGTGCTGGAGGAGTTCCGCCTGCCCGAGAGCTTCGACCCCACGACGGTTCCGGTGTTCAACACGAACACCTTCCATTTCGACGCGCGCGCCTTGGCGAGCCTGGCCATGGAGTTCACGTTCTTCGTGGCGCAGAAGAAGGTCGGCAGCGAACCGGTGATCCAGTTCGAGCGACTGATCGGAGAGGTCACGAGCCACCTCGATTCCCGTTTCGTGCGCCTGCCACGTGCCGGCGAGGAGTCGCGATTCCTGCCCGTGAAAGACAACACCGAGCTCGCCGAGAGGCGCGCCGAAATCGAGCTGGTGGCTCGCGCCCGAGGAATGATCGAATGAAGCTCCGTCCCATCACCGCCTTCGTGGGCGGCACGCTTTTCTTCGCGTCGATCCCGAGCGCCTCGGCGCAACAACCCGTGCAGCGCCCCACGCCCCTGCCCGCTCTCGGCCGCAGCGTCGCCGGCACCGACGACACCACGGCGTTGGTGCAGAATCCGGCGAACCTGGCCTTCTTGCCGGGCAGCGAGTTCCGCTGGAGCTCCATCTATCTCGACGAATCGAACCAGGTTCCGTGGCAAGGCCACGCCTTCGCCCTCGGGTTCCCCCTCCCGCTCATCCCAGTCGCCACGGGGATTCGGCTCGATCTCGTGGACCCGCCGTACTCCGCCATTCGTGGTCCGTTCGGTCAGTTCAACTACCAATGGCTCACTTGGGGTCTCGGGATCGGCGGTGAGTACGCGGCCCTCGGGCTCTCGCTGCAGCGTACCTACTCGGACGCTTCCGAGCTCGACGGCCTGTCTTCGTTCACCATCGGCTACAGCGCGCGTCCCTTCGATCAGGTGGGCCTCTCGCTCGTCGCCCACGACATCAACTCCCCGACCAACGCCCTCGGTCTCGGGCTCGAGCGCTCCTACGACATCGCGCTGGCGGTGCGCCCGACCGGGACGCGCGCGGTCGAGCTCGGGTTGGAAGGAAAGTACATCGACCGGCGCTCCGGCTATTGGATCCCGAGGGCCACCTTGGGCATCGATCTGCCCTACGTCGGCCGCCTGCGCGGCGACTTCGCCATGAGCCGCCCCGACGACACGAGCCGGAGAGCTTGGACGGCGTCGGCGAACCTCGCGTTCCACATGAACGGTCCCGAAGCCAGCGTCGAGGCCGCGGGCGGCACCGTGACCGGCAATGGCCTCGGCGAGAAAGGTTCGTACGGCGTCCAAGCCGAAGTCGCGTTCCGAGGCTTCCGCGAGACGGCGGGCGTCGAAGGCCGCTACGCCCTCCGGATCCGCATCGAAGAAACTCCGAGCACGCGCGGACACGTGGCCTTGCTGGAGCGACTGTGGGACATCGCCGACGAGCCCGCCGTGGACGGCGTCGTGCTCGAGCTCCGCACGGCGCCGGCCACGTCTCTCGCCCACGTCCAAGAGCTCCGCGACGCCGTGCAACACCTGAGGGCCCACGGCAAACGCGTGCTGTGTCACCTCGAAGATGCCGGTGGCGCCGAGCTCTATCTGTGCTCTGCGGCCAATCGCACCTTGATGAACCCGGCGGGAGGCTTGCGCTTCGCAGGTCTCAAGAGCCAAGCGATGTATTTCGCGTCGCTCCTCGGCAAGCTGGGCATCAAGGCGGACTTCGTGCGCATCGGCCAGCACAAGAGCGCGCCCGAGCGTTTGACGCGCGATTCTGCCACCGAGGTGTCGCGCGCCGACAAGATCGATCTCTTGCAGCAGCACGAACGGCAGTTCGTGGAGGGCGTGTCGCAGGGGCGCCGCATCGACGTGCCGGTCTTGCGCAAGCGCATCGCGGGCGGGCCCTACATCGCGTCCGAAGCGCTGACCGCCGGCTTCATCGACGGCTACGCCTTCGACGACGAGGTCGAGGCTGCGACCGAAAAGCTGCTCGGTCGCCCCACGGCGCTCGTCGACGACGATCGTGCCCCGCGCGCGAACAAACGCTTCGGCGTCGGCCGGAAGGTCGCCATCGTCTACGTCGACGGCGACATGGTGGACGGCCGGAGCAAGAGCGTGCCCCTGGTCGGCATGAAGCTCGCGGGCTCCTACACCATCGCCAAGACCTTGAAGCAGACCCGAGAAAACCCGCTGATCGGCGCGGTCGTGCTGCGCATCGAGTCGCCGGGCGGCTCGGCCATGGCTTCCGACGTCATCTGGCGAGAAGTGCAGCTGACCGCCAAGGTGAAGCCCGTGGTCGTGAGCATGGGAGCCTCTGCGGCCAGCGGCGGCTACTACATCGCGTCGCCGGCCAGTCGGGTCTTCGCGAATCCGCTGAGCATCACCGGGAGCATCGGCATCTTCTACGGCAAGGCGGACGTCTCGGAGCTCTTGAGGAAGATCGGCGTATCGGTGGAAACCTACAAGACGGCGCCACGTGCCGACGCCGAGAGCATCTATCGACCCTTCACCGCGGACGAGAAGAAGGAGCTCGAGAAGAAGGTCGCGCAGTTCTACGACGTGTTTCTCACGCGCGTGGCCCAAGGGCGAAAGCTCGACAAGAAAGAGGTCGACAAGGTCGGTCAGGGTCGTGTCTGGACCGGCGAGCAGGCTCTCGCAAGAAAGCTCGTGGACGAGCTCGGCGGCTTGCGGCAAGCGTTGGCCTACGCTCGGCAAGCGGGCGGTCTGCCCGACCACGCTGGCATCGTCGAGCTGCCTCCACCCGATCAGTCGATCATCGGCAAGCTGCTCGGCTTGGAAGGCGTGGGTTCGCGAGCGGGCGCGGAAGCGATCCTCCCCGGCGAGCTCGTGGACGTAGCGAAGGCGCTGGCGCCTTTCGCGGTGCACGCGCCGGACAAGCCGCTCGCTCGCATGGAGCTCGTGCCGGTGAAGCCGTGAGCGGGCTGCTCGAGGCCAGCGACGCGAGGATCGACGAACGCGGCGTTCCGCTCGTCGAGGGATTCAGCGTGAGCGTGCCGGCGTGCCGGCGGCTGGGGTTGATCGGGGATTTCAGCGGGCTTTTTCGGCTATTTTCCGGCGAAGCCCAACTCGTGAGCGGCCGCGTCGAGCTCTCGGGCGCGAGTGTCGAGGCGGCTCGCTCCAGCGGACAGCTCGGCGTCGCGCTGGCGACACCTCCGCTGATCGTGGAGTGGGAGGCAGAACGCTTCTTGACCGAAGCGGCACGCCTCGGAGGACAGGGCGCCCGCGAAGCCAAAGGGACCGCGCGCCTGGTGCTCGCGGCCCTGGGGCAGAGTCACCTCGCGACGCGGCGCCTCGCGACGCTCACGGTTGCCGAGAAGCGCGCCATCGCCATCGCGAGTGCGCTCCTCGATGGGCCATCCGTGTTGGCGGTAGAGAGCCCGACTCTCGGCCTCGACGAGACCAACGCCGCCCTCATCGTCGACGTCGTGGAACGCGCACAGGACGGGCGCTCGTTGATCGTGTCCGCGGACGCGCTTCCCCACGGCGAAGCCTCGCGACGACTGCTCGAAACCGCCGACGACGTGCTGGTCTGCGAAGCTGGTAGCCTGGTCGCTCGAGGCAAGTTGGCCGAGCTGGAGTCTCCCGGCGGCCGCTTCTTGGTCAGCGTGACTCGCTCCGGGCGCGAGCTCGCCGAACGACTCGTCACTGCCGGAATGGCAGTCACCGTCGCACGGCCGAGCGGGGCCTTCACGCCCTTCGCGATGCTGGAACCTGCGGAGCTCGGCGACGCGCGGCGGTTCGTGGTGAGCCTCGCCGACCCGACCTCGACGCGTCCCATCGTCGATGCCGCATTGGCGGTCGGCGCTCCGATCGTCGAGCTCTCACCGCTTCCGAGCCGAGCCGATCACAAGCACTCGCAGCGACCGTTGACGGAGCGGTAGCCGTTGCGCCCCTCTTTGGTGCAACACTTCTGGCAGTCCTCACCCGTGGTCTGACTCGCGCATTTCGCGGTGGACGCGGGGTCGGCTTTTCCACAGGCCAGGAGCGCGAGAACGAGGACGATGAGGAGGGCGGTGACGTGGCGGGCCATGCTGGGATCCAATCCCGTCGTGCTCCGTTTGGCAAGTGGCTAGGCTAGCCGCGTGCGTATCGTCCCGAGCACCATCGTCGTCCTCGCGCTCACCTGCCTCGCGTCTTCTGCTCATGGAGACGCCGCACCCGAACCGCGGCGCAAAGACGTGCCGTACTCCCTCGTCGTGGACAACGTCTCCGAGATCCGCGACTACGCCATCGTACTCTACCCGTGGCACGAAGCGCCGGGCAGCCCATGGACGCTCGGGGTGTTTGCACCCGGCTTGGAGCTCACGGTGGATCCGGAGGCGCAAGAGGCAAAGGTCTACCGCGTGAAGAAGGACAAGCTCGGCTCACTCCGGGTCGAAGTCGAGCGGGCGAAGAACATCGGACAAGCGCGGATGGCCCTGGCGCTCGCGGCCAACGACTGCGGGCTCACGCTCTCGAAGCACGAACAGGTCGGCGCACGCACCGCGACGGTGCGCGTGCGCCGTCACTTGGTCATCGACACCCACCTTTTGTGCGAAGTGACGGGTGGTTCGCGCGACTACGTGGAAGGCGAACCCAACGCGCCCGGCCTCGTGCCGGCGACGCGTCCCGTCGAGAGCAGCAGCACGAACGTGGCGCCCAGCGCGAGCGCGACTCCGAGCGCGAGAGGCGTGCCCGCTCCCAGCGCGACCCCCGAAGCGCCCGCCGCGCGGACTGGTTGCGGGGCGTGTGCGTTGGGCACGTCGAGCTCGCGAGGCGCGGGTGGATGGCTCGCGGGCCTCTTGGGCCTGGCGCTTCGGCGGCGGCGCCAGCGTCCGACGCGCGGGTGACCCGTGCTCGCGATCAGCGGTGTCATTGGCAGCAGATCTCGTTGGTGCAGACGCCGCGTGCTACGCTCCGCGCGGGATGACCACCGCGCTCCGGCCTCGCTACACGCTGCGCGAGTACGTGCAGATCGAAGACGAGAGCGTCGCAGTCAAGCACGAGTACGTGCGCGGCGAAGTCTACGCCATGTCAGGCGGTTCGCCGGAGCACGCTGCGCTGACGAGCGCGCTGGCGGTCCTCATCGGTGTCCACCTGCGCGGCCGGGCGTGCCGGACGTACTCGTCGGATCTTCGCATCGCCATCCCCAGGGCTGACGTATACACCTACGCGGACCTCACCGTGGCGTGCGATCCCCTCGAACGAGACCCCGACTCTCCGACCCACATCACCAATCCCCGCGTCGTCGTCGAAGTGCTGAGCCCCAGCACCGAACGCTATGACCGGGAGCAGAAGCGCCTCTACTACCAGGAGCTCGAATCGCTGTCGGAATACGTGCTAGTGGCCCAGGATCGGCGACGCATCGAGGTTTGGCATCGCCAAGGCGACGGTTGGCACACCTCGGTCCACGACGGTGGCGCGACGGCGACGTTGTCCTCGATCGGCTACACACTGAGCGTCGACGAGCTCTACGATACCGCGGGTCTGAGCGGCCTGCGGTGACAGCCCACGCGCGGCGGCGAGCTGCCCGCTGGTTGCCCGCGCCAGCGAGCCGCGGGGGGCAAGGCCACCCATTCCTAGTAGTAGCAAACCGCTTTCGTGCAGACGCGGTGGCCCGATTCCACGGTGCAAGACTCGCCTCCGGGGCAGTCGTCGTCACCGGCGCATGCGTCGTCGCCTTGCTGGCATCGAAACCTCATCGGTCCGCAGTCGGGCTTCGACGAATACGACGCGCACAGGTTGCCGCTCGGACAATCGGCGTCCGACGTGCAACTGGCCTCTACGCATTGCCCCACGGGCTGCAAACACAAGCAAATGAAGCCCGACGGGCAATCCGCGTCTTCGGTGCAGCCGCTCGCGCAGTGGCACGTGCCGGGCGAGTCGATGGAGCAGAAGCCGTGCGGAGTTCCGGAACAGTCTGCGTCCGTCGTGCAGCCACCTGTGCTCTTCGGACAAGTGAAGTCGGTTCGGGGCACGCTGCTCGGGCAGGCGAGCACCGCGCTCCGGTGGCCCCAGTTGCCGTCGCACCGCTCGTAGCCGGTGTCGTCCCCGGAGACCCAGGGCTGCGAGTTCTTGCAGCCGTACTGCGAGGCCTTCGAAGCAACGTCTTCGTCAGTCGAGCCGCAAGCAACGCCGAGAACGGCGAGGAGGAGAGAGGCACGGACCCAGCACCGTGATCGCATACCCCAAGCCGAGCAAGCCGCGTGCCGGGCTCGGTGGCTCACTTTGGCTCAGGGTCGCGCGAAGCCCTTCTGGTGATCGTGGCACTTGGTGCAGTGCAAGGTGAAGTGGTCGGTGCCGCCGCCGCTCGATGTGTAGTGGGCGGTCTTCGTGTGGCAGGTCTCACAGAGCCCGCTGCCCTTCTTGGCTCCGGGGTGGACGAGCCCGTCGTCGGTCTGCCCTTCGGGTTTCGTAACGTGTACCGGCGCCGTGGCGCCGTCCGGGTGCAATACGTTCTCGCGGATCAGAAACGCGTTGGAGCTTCCGTGGGGCGTGTGGCAGCTCGTGCACTGCGAAGTTCCGGTGGGGTGCGCCTTCTCGCTGTGGCACCGGTTGCACTCGGGGATGACCACATGCCCGGGTCCCGGCTCGGCGCTGCGCTCCACGTGACAGGTCGAGCAGTAGAAGAGCAGGCTGTGGGACGAGGGCTTCGCCCAGGCCTCGAGCTTGGTCTGGTGGCAAGCGAGACAAGCGGCGACCTCGGCTGGATCCTCGGGCCCGGCGTCCGTCGAGCCTGCGACCGGCGAGCGCTCCTCGCCGTCGTAGCAGCCTACGGCGCAGGTCACGAGCGCGAGCCAGATGGCGTGTCGCCTCATTTGCCGAGCTCCAGATCGATCTGCTCGGCGGTCCGGAGTGCGAGCGCTTGCTGAGTCAACGTGGGGTTGTACGCCGTAGACGTGGGCCAGACGCCGCCGTCGGCGATCCAGACGTTCTCGAGCTCGTGCATCCGACCCCAAGGGTTCGTCACCGACTGCTTGGGGTCGGTGCCCATGCGGGTGGTTCCGAGCAAATGCCGCGTGCTCGGTACGCCGTCTTCTTTTGCAAAGTCGTAGTCGATGGTCTCCTTCGCGCCCGCGGCCAGCGCGACCTCTCGGAGCTTCGGCAGGTAGAGATCGACCAGGGCCTGGTCGTGGGCGTGGCGCGCGTAGGTAATGCGGGGCGCAGGCCGCCCATAGACGTCTCGAACCTTCTCGTCGAGCTCGACGCGGTTCTCGAACACCGGCACGTCTTCGCCGATCATCGAGACGCTCGCGATGTGGTTTCTGTACGTGTTGCTCGTCATGAGTCCCTTGTGCAAAAGCCAAGGGAAGCTGACTCCGACTTCCACCGGATGCGTCGATCCGCCGAGCTCGACGTAGCCCCCACGCACCCCGCCGACCATTCCCGTGGTCGAGGTGAAGTCGGCCATGGCGTGGGTGATGGGTCGCCCGTAGTACGAGCGCACCTCTTCGTCGAAGATCCCCACGGAGGCGAAGATGACGTGGAACATCAGGTAGCGACCCACGAGCCCGCTGCCGTTGCCGAGACCGCCCGGGTGCGCGCTCGACTTCGAAGCGAGGAGCAGGCGTGGCGTTTCGATGGCGTTGGCGGCGAGCACGACCTGTCGCGCGGTCAGCGTGCGCTCCTCGCCCTTCGCATCGATGTAGCGGACCCCGGTGGCGCGCGCACCGCCCGGCTCGGTGAGCACCTCGACCACGCAGCACTCGGAGAGCAGGGTCGTCTGCCCCGAACGCAGCGCTTCACGCACGGCCGTGACGGCCGTGGACCCTTTGGCGTTGACCGGGCAACCGAGACCGCAGAACCCGCAGTTCACGCAAGCCGGCCGGCCTCCGTAGAAGATGGAGTTGATGGCCATGGGCATGGGGTGCGGGTGGTAGCCGAGCGAGATGGCCCCTTCCGACAACACCAGGCCCGCTTTGGACGGGTAGCCCGGGGGCATCGGGTATTCGCCGCGCGGCTCGGCGAACGGGTCGGCTCCCGCCTGGCCTTGCACGCCGATCATGGCTTCGACCTGGTCGTAGTAGGGAACGAGCTCGCTGAACTCGATGGGCCAATCGACCACGCTCGCACCCGCCACCGGGCCGAAGGTCGTCAGCATCTTCACGTCGACCGCATTGAGCCGCGGGCAGTCGGCGTCGTACTGCACGGTTCCGCCACCCACCGTGACACCGAGCCCCTGAACCTCGCGAACCTGAGCTGACGCCGCTGCGTCGGAACGGAACGTTCGCGGTTCGATGAAGGGATCGTGGAAACCGAAGTAGCGGCGCCGGCGGATCTCGTCGTTGCCGAAGAGCGAGCCCACGAGCACGTCGTCGGCCAGCGTCGGGTACGCGTTGCGGCCCTTCTCCAGGAGGGCCACCTTGCGTCCGCGCGACGCGAGGGCCAGGGCCGTGACACCCCCGCCCGCGCCCGAGCCCACGATGGCTACGTCGAAGTCCGCCATCTCAGTTCTCCTCGGGGTGTGCCATTTGGGCGGCGGTGTAACCGATGGGCTGCCGATCCCCTTCGTAGTCGATGGCGAGCCAACCGGCGAACTGGTGGTTGCCGCCGTACACGGGGTCTCCGTAGGTGCCCTCGACGGTGTGCTCGTAGAGCGTCTTGACTAGCTCCGGATCGGCGGACTGGAGGAGAGCCCGGCGCGTCTCGAGATCGAGCTCGACGTAGCCGGTGCCAGTTTCGTCCCGCGCGCTCGCGTCGAGCTCGTCGAGCCAGCCCTCGTAGCGTTCGATGAGTCCTACGACGGGCCCGTTCCACTCCCGCTCGGGCAACCCCTGGGAGCCCTGGATGAACGTGCGCCAGCGCAACTCTTCGACCCGCGTGAGCGGCGTCAGGTCCTGGAAGTGATCCGGCCCACCGTGGCGGCCCGAGTACGGTCCGCCCGCGAAGATGCGCGGAGGATCCACGTCGAACGCAGCGAGCAGCTGGTCCAGGTAGAACGCAGCGTGGGCCAGCGTCGCGCCGGGGGAGCTCGGGTCTCCCGGGATCATCGCGTCCATCGCGGCCGAGAGCACGAGGAAGCGCCGCTTCGACAGCTTGGTGTGCGCCGGCACCGGAAACGGCGTCGTCGCTTCGCTCGGCGCGTCCGTCTCGTTGCATGCGGTCGTCGCTGGTAGC
The DNA here is from genome assembly GCA_046351435.1 of Polyangiaceae bacterium. Classification (GTDB taxonomy): domain Bacteria; phylum Myxococcota_A; class Polyangia; order Polyangiales; family Polyangiaceae; genus JADJKB01. The sequence continues at coordinate 92,776 of JAXLYN010000034.1, read as the reverse complement.
GCGACGACCACGGTCACCAGACCACCGAGGAAAGAGCGACGAGTGAGCGCCATCGGCGCATGCTAGTTCGTCGTCCCTCCCTCGGCGACACAGGATGACGGGCGCCGCAGGCTTTTCGGGAGCGCCGTCCAACACTCCGGCCTGCCCGGCGGCGTCACGTTTGACCACTCACGTGGCGACGAGCAAGCTGCACGGGCGGGGGCGTTCGGCGGAACCGGCAGCGGCGGCGTGGGTGCAGGCGGAGGCGGCGGCGTCGCCGCGACTCAGGATCGCCTCTACTGTCCACCCGCGATGAGTCCGCAGAGGCTCGTGCCTACCAGCAATGGTGTCCTGCTCGCCGGGTCGTTCTTCGGCAAGCTCGACCTCGGAAGCAAGCTGCTCGAGTCCTCGGGTTGTGCGGACGGCTTCCTGGTTCGTTGTGAGCGGTAGTCAGGCCGACCACTTCGCTCGACTAGACGCCGCCGTCACAGTTCTTGGTGCAGATCGTGCCCTGCTGCTGGCAAACGCAAGTCGTGATGCAGTCGGAGCAGCCCGAGCAATCGACCCCCGTGTGACACGTCGGCCCCTGGTTGATGCCGCCGGTGCCAGTCACACCGCCCGTTCCAGCGCCCGCACCCGCCCCGCCGCTACCCGTGGTCCCTCCGGAGCTCGAACCGCCGCCACCGCTCGGCGCGCCGCCGCCGCCCGTCGCGTTGCCAGTCCCGCCGCTCGCACTCCCGCTGCCGCTGCCGCTCGTGCCACCGCTCGCACTCCCGCTCCCGCTGCCGCCCGCTCCGCCGCTGGCTCCGCCAACCCCGCCGGAGCTCGTCGCGGCACCGGCGCCCGCGTTGCCTCCAGACGCCGTGCCCCCCGCATTGCCAGCTCCACCGCTTCCGCCCGCTCCGCTGCCAGAGGCACCCCCGACGCCGCTTCCGCCCGCGCTGGTGGTGCCCGCCACACCGCCCGTCGTCGCACCGCCTGCGCCGCCGCTGCTGCCCTCGCCGTGGTTGGTCGTAGACGTGCACGCCAGGGCCAGCAGGGCGAAGAACCAATGGACGAACCGCATCGTCCCAGCATGCTCGCGAACGCGCGGGGCTTCAAGTCGAGGGATCGAAGCCCGCCGGCCGACCGAACCTTGACGCTGGGCGTCTCGGAGCTCCATCGTAGCGCCGCGTCATGAACAAAGAGCGAGCAGTCCTCGCCCGCGCTCGTCGCATCGTCGTGAAGATCGGCTCGCGCTCGCTGGCCGCCGACGCTGCCGTTCCACGCTCGCTGGCCGAGGAGGTGAGAGCGCTCACCGACGAGAAGCGCTCGGTCGTGCTGGTGTCGAGCGGCGCCATCGCCCTCGGCGCGGCTCGTCTCGGGTACCGCACTCGGCCCAAAGAAATGGCGAAGCTCCAGGCCTCGGCAGCCGCGGGCCAGAGCGTGTTGATGCGCCGGTACGACGAGGCGTTCTTCGACCAAGGTCTCACCGTGGCACAGGTGCTCCTGACCCACGCGGATCTCGCGGAACGCGATCGGCTCAACAACGCCCGCGAGGCGTTCGCCGCGCTGCTCGAGGCGGGCGCCGTCCCCATCGTCAACGAGAACGACACGGTGGCGACCGAAGAAATTCGCTTCGGTGACAACGACCAGCTCGCGTCGATGGTCGTTCCGCTGGTCGGCGCCGATCTGTTGATCTTGCTCACCGACGTCGAGGGCGTGCTCGACGCGGACGGACGCCGCATCAGCGTCATGAGCGAGCGCAGCGTGGTCGGCAAGGTGAGCTCCAAAGGGGAGCGAGTCGGCTCGGGCGGCATGGCGAGCAAGCTCGACGCCGCGGGCAAGGCGCGACGCTCGGGCGCGGCCGTGGTGATCGCGCCTGCGGGGCGTCCCGGAGTGCTCGCCGACGTGGTGGCTGGCAAAGACGTCGGAACGTTGTTCCCGGCCATCGGGGAGCCACTCAAAGCCCGCAAGCATTGGATTGCCTACACTCTCCGACCTCGGGGCGTGCTCATCCTGGACGCCGGCGCAGTGCGCGCCATCTCGGGTGGGCGGAGCTCGCTCTTGCCCGTCGGGGTCTTGGGTGTGCGAGGGGAATTCCGCCCGGGCGACTCGGTGAGCTTGGTCGACACCGAAGGCCGCGAAGTCGGCCGTGGTTTGACCCGTTTGAGTGCCCTCGATGCGGCGCGGGTCGCGGGGCAGACCTCGGGTGACGACGTGGTCGTCCACAAAGACGACCTGGTCCTCTCCCCCTGAAGCGCCAAAGCGATTCGTCCGGGCGAGGAACGCTTTTTCGGACCCAAGGCGTAGAATGTGTCGTGCGTCAGAACCCGAGCGGGAACTTTCGCAAGCCCTCGTTGTCGGGAACGGTTTCAGGGTCGATGCAAGAGCTGAAATGGACGGCCGTCGCGCTGGTCGCCTTGGGTGGGCTGTGGCTCGCCACGCCGTCCTCCATCCCCACCGCCCCTGCCCTCGTGGGGTCGAACCTCGGTCGTGAGGCGGAAGCCCTCGAGGCGGTGGTCAGCGCCCACCCCGAAGATGCGCCGGCGCTCCTCGAGCTCGTCGACCACTACCTGAGCCACAACGCCCCCGGAGTTGCCCAGTCCGCGCTCGAGCGTGCCCCCCGCCGACTTTGGGCCAGGCCCGAGGTGGCGGACGCACGCGCGCGGACGCTGTGGCAGCTCGGATTCTCCCAGGCGGCCCTCGAGCTTCAACGCCGCGTGCTCGACGCCTGCCTCGAGACGGCGTGCTCGGCCCGTCTCGTAGGGCGCGCGCAACACCGAGAGCGCTTGCTCTCGGAGCTCGTGCGGCAAGGGGTCGAAGATCCGAAGGACGACCCGAACCGAACTCTGCTCGCGTATCGGATCGCGATGCGCGAAGTAACCTTGGACCTGCGCTGAACGAGGAGCCCCAGTGACCCGACGCCGAGCCGCCGTGATCGCCACCCTCCTCGCTGCCGGGTCCACCGGCTGCGGGGGCATGCGTTCGTTCCGGGTGAAGAGCGAGCCACCACCATCCCCTGCGGCACGCCCGGACGACGACGGTCGCCAGGCACCACCCGAGATGCCGTTCGCACTCGCGCGCGAAGACGACTACGTCGTGCGCATCGTGGTGGCGAGCACGAGCTGCTCGGGGACGTTGATCGACGAAGACCAAGTGCTGACCGCTCACCACTGCATCGCGCAGCGCGACAAGTTCGGGGACTTCACGGACAAGAACGCGCGCCCGCGCGACATCCGAGTCGAGCTCGGCGGCGACAACTTGCCCTGGGGCGACGTCGGGGTGCGAGCCGTGGTCGCGCCACCCTGCGGCCACGCCGCAGGCGAAGGGGACATCGCCATCCTCGTGCTCGAGCGCAAGCTCATCGGCGTAGCCACGGCCAAGCCGCGACTCGACGGCAGCCCCGAGATGGGGGAGTCCATCCTGCCGGTGGGCTTCGGGCGTTGCGCCCTCTCCGCCGAAGCGATCGCACGCCGACATCGCGTCGGAGGTCATGTCGACCGCTTGCTCGAGTCCCGCTTTCGGCTCGACGCGGGGATCTGTCCGGGAGACTCGGGCGGCCCGGCGCTGAGCGAAGCCAACGGCCAGGTGGTGGGCGTCATCTCCATGGCCGTGATGGACGGGAGCGAGGCCACCAAGGGGCGGGCCGAATTCACGCGGCTCGACAAGTGGCGCAACGTGTTCGCCATGGCCCAAGCCATCGCGGACGGGCAGAGCGCCTCGGAGCTTCCTCCCATCGGTGGTTGCCCCGCGAAGTGACGATCCGTTCGCCGAATGTGCCTTCGCGACGGGGATCGGTTACGCTTCCGGCCGCATGCAGAAGCTCCTCAAGTTTCTGCTCTGGACGGCCCTCGTCCTCGGTGTGGTGATCGGTCTGGCGCGCGCGGTCGCCATTCGCTGGTGGCGTGTGCCCGAGGGCGACCCCTACCTCGAGGCCTCCGTCGCCCCGACCCTGCGCGGTGGCGATCTGGTGATCCTGTGGCGCCTCACCAAGCCGAAGTTCGGCGATCTCGCCGTTTGCCCAGAGCCGAACGCGCCGGACCGAATGGTGATCGGCCGCGTCGTCGGAGACGAAGGCGACAAGGTGAAGATCGAAAACGGGCAGCTCAGCGTGAACGGCCGGCGGGCAGAGAGCGAGCACGCCTGCGATCCCCGGCAGTTCAAGGTCAATCACCCGAGCACCAACGAGCTCCTCGAGCAGTTCTGCGACATCGAGAGCGTGGCGGGCGTCTCCCACATGCGCGGCACCACCTCCGGCAGCGGCATCCAGCCGGCGCCGGCCGATCAGACAGTGAGCGAGGGGAAGTACTTCCTGGTCAGCGACAATCGCCTATTGCCATATGATTCCCGGGACTTCGGACTGGTCGATCGCGCGAGCTGCGCAGAGATGGTGGTCTTCCGGCTGGTGAGCAAGAACGGGTTCTTGGACGAAGCGTCCCGTTTCACCTTCATCAAGTGAAGGTGTCCTTGACCATGCTCGGGTGGGTTTCCTAGCTTGTCGGAGGTCGGAATGCCCGAGCCCAGCCTCGAAATCGGCGTCGTGTGTGGGCATTGCGACACGTTCAGCCCGGTCGGCTCCGCCATGTGCGGGAACTGTGCCCATGATTTGCGGCTTTTTCCCCTGCCGACCCTGGCCCCCGCTCGGATGCCGTCGCTCGCCCCGCCGCCCCCGGTCTTCGAGGAAGAGACCACCGTGGCCTTCGAGGTGCCCGGGCTCGCCGAAGCACGTTCCCAAATGGATGAAGTTGATCGAGTCTCGGTGGACGTCGGCCGCGTCCCGCTCGGGGCTCCCGAGGAGGAATTGATGGAACAAGCAAGGAACTACGTCTGCGAATCGTGCATGAGCCCCGTCCCGAGTGGTCACAAGTTCTGCGGGCGCTGCGGCACGCCGGTTCCGGACCACATCCTGCACATCCAGGCCAACTACTTCAGCGACATGCAGGACCCGGAGAAGGCGCGCGTCGTCCTGATCCGGGGTCAGGACATGGAAGGCCTGTCGTATCACCTCAAGGCCGATCAACACTTGGTCGGCAGGGGCGGCGCGCTCGACTTCGCGGACGACCCGTTCGTCTCGCCGAAACACGCCAACTTCTTCTACCGCGGCGGCAAGCTCGTGGTTCGGGACGAAGGCTCCTTGAATGGAGTCTTCTTCCGCGTGCGCGGCAGCGTGGAGATCGCTCCCGGCGACAGCTTCTTGGCCGGCGAACAGTTGTTCCGCTTGGACCCGACGCCGAAGGCATCGGACGGCAACGACGCCGAAGGCACGTTCTTCTATTCATCGCCCAAGTACCCCAGCGCATTCCGCTTGAATCAGCTCCTCGAGGGCGGAGCCATCGGCATGACCGTGTGCGCTCGCGGTTCCACGCTCGACATCGGGCGCGAGGACGGAGATTTGAACTTCCCGGGCGACGTGTACATGTCCGCCAAGCACTGCACGGTGGAAGAAAAAGACGGGAAGTACGTGCTCACCGACCACGGCAGTCGCAACGGCACCTACGTGCGGCTCAAGGCGGAGAAGCCGCTGAACCACGGCGACTACGTGTTCATCGGCAAGAAGCTCCTGCGCGTCGAGATGAACTCGAACTGAGGGCGAGCGCGGCCGAGGGGCCGTGACCCGCACAGTCGGTCAGCGGCGGCGGCGGCGCCGCCGCCGTTTGCCCGCCGGCAGACCGCTCGAGTCCGCGCGGGACTCGAAGCGTGACTCGTCCGCCACCTGCCCGAGCGCGCCTTTCCTGATCTCGAACACCTCGGAGGCGAGGCCGAAGAGCGGGGTCTTCGCGAAGCGCCCGATGCGACCGGCCTCGAGCCGCGGGAAGATCGCGACGATGCGCCGCACGGCGTCAGCGATGCGGCGCGGCACGTTCAAGCGGTCGATGACCGGCTCGAGGAACTCGTAGGCCGCCTCGACCCGGTCGCGCTCCCCCAGTGTGGCTTCGCGCATGGGCTCGAGTAGGAGCAGAGTCCAGAGCACGACGTCGTCGAAGGGTTGACCTCGCTCGCGCGTGCACCGGTCGAGCTCCTGGAGCAGCCGCCACGCCACCCCGCCATCCTCTTCGGCGTCGGACAGATACGCCGAGAGCTCGGGCAGGAGCACGTCGAGCACACCCGTCTCCCAGGCCAGCCAGAACGAGCGATGTGCCGCGCCTCCGCGCAGCAACCGCAAGAGCTCCTCGAACAGCCGCGGGCGAGCCGCCATGGCCAGCGCGCCGCGGCACTGCACGATGGCGTCGTACACGTCGGGTGTGATCCCGAGATCGAGTCGCGCGCTGAACTTGATGGCGCGCAGGATGCGCACCGGATCTTCTTGGAACCGCACGACCGGATCGCCGATGGTGTGCACCACGCGCGCCTCGATGTGCTGCATCCCACCGACCCAGTCGATGACCTCTTTGTGCTCCACGTCGTAGAAGAGCGCGTTGATGGTGAAGTCTCGCCGTGCCGCGTCTTCGTGGGCGTCACCGAAAACGTTGTCGTTCCGGATCAGCAGATCTTCACCGTCGCGCTCGCCGTCGTCGGGCGCGCGACGGAACGTGGCGGTTTCGATGACCTTGCCGCCGGAGAACAGTACGTGCACGAGGCGAAATCGCCGGCCGATGATGCGCGAATTTCGGAACAGCGTGCGCACGTCGTCGGGCCGCGCGCTGGTGGCGATGTCGAAGTCTTTGGGCGCGCGGTTCAGGAGCAGGTCCCGCACGCCGCCGCCCACGACGTAGGCTTCGTAGCCGTGCCGGACCAGGCGACGTACGACCTTGACCGCGTCCGGGTCGAGTCGGCCATCGTCGAGGTCCACCGGGTGCCGCGAGGGCCCCGGCTCGGCCGGAAGCTCACGCTCCGGGGGCAGCGAGGAGACACGCGCCCCGTCCCGTGGTGGTGACCGAGACTCGACCACGTTGCTCCCTCGGTCCGGCGAGGCAGCGGCGACACGTTTGGTCTTCTTTTCTTCCGCGTGCCGTGCGGGGCGGTCTTGAACGGGCAGAACGAGCTCCTCGGGGCGGGGCGGCGTCGGCGCGCCCCTACGCTTCGGCGTGTTAGCAGGCTCCGCCGGGCAAAGCCAGTCTGCGGCGGGGCGTCGGAACGCCCGAGGCAGGCGAAATCAGCTCATTTTGCGCTGCTGCGACGAGTCGGGCGGCCGGCGACTTTGGCGGCGAAACGGCCGGCGGGGGGAGCGCTCCCCAAGCGGGAGAGGGCCGAGCGGAGCGCTGGGTCGTCGTTGTCGCCGAAGCGCCCCCGATGCGGCGGCCAATCCGGTCCCGCCGCCACGTCTCTCCGTCGAACGTCGGGTCCCTGCCAAGGCCGAAGGCTCCCCGCGATGGAGCGTTCGCGCTCGCTCGCCAGCGGCATGGTCAACGAGAGCGTGGGCGAGAGTCCGATGCCCTGGAGCGGAGCGCCATCCGGCAGCGCGAACAGCATCGTAGTGAGCCGCAGGACTCCACTGCCCGACGGGTCGTCGAAGTACTCCTGGATGCAACCCTTGCCGAAGGTGCGTGAACCCACCGCGGGTCCACGGCGATAGGCCACGAGGGCGCCTGCAATCATCTCCGCCGCGCTCGCGGTATAGCCGTCCACGAGCGCGGCCACGGGACCCGTCCAGGTGCGTTCCGCGGAGGGCGCCGTAGCCTCTTGGATCTCCACCGTCCCGTCACGCCGGCGGAGCGGGAAGAGCGGCGCACCGGGCAGGAACACTCCGAGCGCAGCCGCCGCACCGTCGATGGATCCACCGCCGTTGCCCCGGAGGTCCAACACCACGCCGATCGGTGGGTGGCCGCCATCGCTCGCGGAAGCGATCAGAGCCTCGAGCTCGTCGCCGAGCTCGTCGGGAACGTCCGGCACGACCACGACCAGCGCCTCGCCGTCGCCGTATTGGACTCGACGCGACGTGAGCGCGTCGCCTTCGGGAGCCGTGTCGCGAGCGAGATCCACGCTCAAGCGTTTGGGATCGAAAGTGCCGGGCTCGAGCACCACGACGACGCGTGCGTTCTCGCCACCGATGGACTCGAGGTGAGAGAGCTGCTCGATTTGCTCCACGCTGAGCCCGGCGGTGGCGACACCACCCACGTCGAGCACCAAATCGCCTGACTGGACTGGAGCGGCCGGGTCGTCTTCCACGCGCACGCCCAGGGTCGTTCGCACCATCCGCCCCCACAGCCGAGGCTCGGCGTCCAGCGCGGGGTCGGCGGTATAGAGAGACCACTCCTCCTCGAGCGGAGCCCACTGCCCGTGGGGGTCGATCAGCGGAACGTAGGCCCGGACCATCGCAGCCAAGAGGGCCTCGGACCAGGCTTCCACCGATGCTTCGGGCAAGAGTCGAGAGCGCGCCGCCGAAACCGCTCCGCCGGCATCGCCGAAGTGGGATTCGAACGCCTGGAGGCGTTGCCCGAGATCCCGCGCGAGGGACCGCGCTGGCCGCCGCACCGGATCGTCCTCGAACACGCTCTCTTCGGCCAGCGCGCGCGCTCGCTCGCGCGAAACGCGAGCCGCGCCTTGGCCCCCGCGTTCCAGCTCGAGCCGCATCTCGGCCACCCAGTCTCGGGTGATGCGCCCGACTTCGAGCGCAGCGGCGCACTCGCTCGCGGAGGTGGCCGGCGCCTCCACCTCGGACAGGAGCGCCGCCGCGTGCCGCAACATCGCAGCGCGGATCGGGCTGTCGGGGGCGGCAGACCATAGGCCGTGGGGGTCGAACCAGCCTGCGCTGGTGCGCGCGAGCTCGGCGGCGGAAGGCGAGCTCGCAGGCACGGCGAGCTTGCTCTTGATGTGAGCCACCACTCGCCGGCTCTCGCGACACGAGAGCCGCACGAGCCCGCCCCGGGGCAGCGCCAAGGGTCGCGCGGCGAGCTCCTCGCGCTCTTCGGGCTCTCGGGCCTCCGGTGACTCGAGCGGCGCGCTCGACGCAGCCGGGGCGACGGGCTTCGCTGGCGTCGGCGGAGCTTCACCGCGGAAGACACCGAGCGCGAACGTGCCGAGCACGAGCGCGAAACCACCGACCAGACGCCACCGCATGCAGAATGGAGGATGGTAGTTTGGCGCATCTCCTCGGCACTAGCGAATTGTCGGAGCGGGAACACCGCCCCGGAAAGCCGCACGCGCAGGGCGCGAGCGCCGCGCCACTTCCGCGCCAGGACAAAACCCCGTTATGTTCCGCACGTGCTCGACGCGCTGGTGCTCCTCGGTTGCCGCATCGGACCGCAAGGGCGCTTGACCGATGCGGCCGAGCGTCGCGTGGAAGCGGCTCTCCTGGCGCGCTCGCGCGGCCTGGCCCGCATCGTGATCGTGAGCGGCGGACGGCTCTGGCATGGAATCTCCGAAGCCGAGGCCCTCGCGGCCGCGCTCGAAGCGCGCGGCGTTCCGCGGAGCGAGATCTTGCTCGAGCTCGCGAGCCTGTCGACTTGCGAAAACGCCTACTTCAGCGTCGAGCTCGCGCGCCGGCATGGTCTCACGCGCCTCGGCTTGGTGACTTCCGCGTGGCACATGCCTCGCGCCCTCGCCAGCTTCCGCTCCGCGGGTGGAACCTCGGTGCCCTTGCCGACGGAAGAACCACGCGTGTCATGGCTCGAGCAATTGCGGCGAGGTCTGCGAGAGCGCGCGAGCTTCTGCCTGGACCATCTCGCCACCTTCGGAGTCGGCTCGTCGTGAAGCGCTGGTACTTCTCGCTGGCAGCATTGGCTCTCGCGAGCTCGAGCTGCAAACCGAGCGCGCCTCCACCGTCGGTGGATGCCACGGCATCTTCGAGCGCGAGCCCCGCCGCGAGCGCGGCACCCGTCGCCCAACGCGACGAGCGCGTGCGCCGCATCTGGAGCGCCGAGTACCGGCGCTCGTCCCGCGAGATCGAGGCCACGGATCTGGCGGACCGCGACGTGACGGTGCGAAGGCTCGCCGCGCGGGCGCTGGCGCGGATCGCCGATACCGCCGCCCGAGAGCCGCTGAACAAGCTGCTCGCCGACGAGGATCCGGAAGTCGTCGCCTGGGCAGCCTACGGTCTCGGCTACGTCTGCAAGGGTCACGAGGCCGCCACCGTGCGTGCGCTGGTCTCACGCGCGGCGAGCTGGGCAGCGAGCCCTCCCGTCCGGAACGCGGGCTTGGAGCTCGACGCGACCCTCGCCGACGCCCTCGGCCGCTGCGGGGACGCAGAGGCGGAAGCCACGCTGCGCGCGTGGCTCGATGTCGAAGAGCGCGCCGAAGCAGCGGCGCTCGCGCTCGGACGCATGGCTTCGCGGAAGAAGCGCCTCGACGATGCGTCGGTGGTGGCGTTGCTCGACGCGGCGAGCCGGCCGGAGAAGCCCGTAGAGAGTGCGCTCTTTGCCTTTTCGCGCCTCCCCGCCGGGAGCGACGCGCTCCGCTCGCGCTTGCTCGAGGTCGCGTCGGACACGCTCGCGGGCCCTGCGTCGCCGCGGCGTTCGTTTGCCGTGCGCGCCCTCGAACGGGCCGGGGAACCCGCCGTTCCGGCCCTGGCACGGGTCGCCGGCGACGCTGGGTTCAGCATACCGGAGCGCGTGGACGCGTTGCGCGCGCTGGGCCGCTTGGGCGAGCCCGGCCGAAGCGCACTGGAAAAAGCCCTCGCCGCCCTGGAGCCCAAACCGGAATCCCTCACGAACCTCTCCGGAGCCGAGTTCGCGCCGCTCTCGACCGCGCTCGACGCGTTGCCGAGCGCGAGCAAACAGGCCCGACCGCTGCTCGAACGCTTCGCGAAGCTCGAAGCACCCAAGGACGCTCCCGCCCTCGCGCGACGCGTCGTCTCGCTTCGCTGCCGGGCCGCGACCCTCCTCGCGGGCGACGCCATCACGTTCGCGTTGCTCACCAGCTGCGACCCCGAACCCAATGGAGAAGCCGGGCAGCTCGCCCTCGTGGAGGTGCTCGACAAAGGCAAGCTCGAGGGCACGCGAGGCAAACGCTGGCGCGCGCTCGTCGAGGGCAAGTCGCCGCTCGTGCGTCAAGCCGCGCTCGAGCTCCTGAAGAGCCACCCCGAAGTGGACCAGCCGGCCCCGCTCTTGGCCAAGGCTCTGCGCGCACCCGACGCGGGCACCGTGATCACGGCGGCTCAAGTCATCGCTACCTACCCGGACCGCGCCGCTGAGAACCGTCCGAAGAAACGCGAGGCGGAGAAGTCCGACGTCAAGGACCCGAACCCCGGCCTCACGGAGCCGAGCACCCCCGAGCCGACCAAGCCTCACCCGGCGGTCGTCGACGCCCTCACCAGCGCGTTCGCGCTTTCGCGGCCTCCCGATGCGACCGAAGCCTTCTCGGCGCTCGTCGACGCCGCCGGCGCACTCCAGATCTTGAGCTTCAAGTCCAAGCTCGACGCATTCTGCAAGGGAGATCAGCCGACGCTGCGCGAGCACGCCGAAAAGGCGCTGCGACTCATGGGCGACCAGAAGCGGAGCTGCGCCGAGGCCGGCCCCGGGAAGCCTCCTCCCGAGCTCGATCGTCTCGTGAAGCAGAAGACGCGTCTCGTGTTCGAAACCGATGCGGGTGAGGCGGCGCTCACGCTGGATCCCGAGCTCGCCCCGCTGGCCGTCACGCGCTTCGTCGAGCTCGCGCGCGCGGGCTTCTTCGAGAAGGTGAAGGTCCATCGGGTCGTGCCCGGATTCGTGGCGCAGCTGGGCGACCCCGGCGGCGACGGCTATGGGGGCGCAGGGCGCGAACCGCTCCGTTGCGAGACCAGCCCGCTGACCTTCTCGGCGCTCAGCGTGGGCGTCGCGCTGGCGGGGCGGGACACGGGGTCGAGTCAGCTGTTCGTGACGCTCGCAGCCTTCCCCCACCTCGATGGCGACTACGCGCTGATCGGACGCGCAGAGCCGGGCTGGGAGAAGATCGCGCGGGGCGACGAGATCCGGAAGGTGCGCGTCGAGGGCAAGTGAGCGCATTCGTCCGGTCGGATCCCGTGATATAGCCTCGGCGTGCTCCTCGCCGTCGACATCGGGAACACGAACATCGTGTGCGGCCTGTACACGGGCAGCGAGCTCTTACACACCTTTCGTGTCGCCACCGTCCACACGCGAACGGCCGACGAGTACAGCGTGCTGCTGAGCCAGATGCTCGAGCTCCGGGGCCTCGATCCGAAGAGCGTCCTCGCGTCGATCATCGCCAGTGTGGTGCCGCCGCTCACCGACGTGATGTCGGAAGCGATCCTCCACGCCGTCGGCCGACAGTCGCTGGTGGTGGGCCCCGGCACCAAGACCGGGATCTCGGTGGTCTACGATCACCCGCGCGACGTGGGCGCCGACCGCATCGTGAACGCGGTTGCTGCCTTCGAACGCTTTCGGAGCGGCGCCATCATCGTGGACTTCGGAACGGCGACGACGTTCGACTGCGTCTCCCCCAAGGGCGAATACCTGGGAGGCGTGATCGTGCCCGGTGTGCGCGTGAGTCTCGACGCTTTGCTCGGCAAGGCAGCCAAGCTCTCTCGCATCGAGATCGCCGAGCCGCCGCAGGTGGTGGGGCAGAACACCACGCATGCGCTCCAATCCGGTGTGGTCCACGGCTACGCTTCGCTCGTCGATGGCCTGGTCACGAAGCTCAAGGCCGAGCTCGGCTTCCCCTGCCGGGTGCTCGCGACCGGGGGTTTGGCCACGCTGATCGTCAAGCACTGCGAGACGGTCGAGGGCGTGGACGATCACCTCACCCTCGAGGGGCTGCGCATCCTGTACGAGAAGAACACCAAGAGCGAAGGGCAGCGCGCGCGCGCCGCCCAGTGACGGCCGCCGCCCGATGTCCCGCTCCTCGGTCATCGCGGCGCTCGCCCTGATTCTCGTCCTGACGGTCGGCATTGCCCTGCGCTTCGGCGCCGAGCCCATCGAGCTTTCGCGTGCCCTACGCGAACCCGACAGCCTCGATGCCACCATCCTGTTTTCGGCGCGCCTGCCGCGCGTCGCGCTGGCGTGTCTCGCAGGCGGCGCTCTCTCGGTGGTCGGAGTGGCCTTCCAAGCGCTGCTCAGGAACCCACTGGCCGACCCCTACGTGCTCGGGGTGTCGGGCGGCGCGGCGGCGGGCGCGACGTTGGCCATCGTGGCAGGAGCCAGTGCGTTCTCTGCGCTCGGTGCCGCGCTCGTACCGGGCGCAGCCCTGCTCGGCGGGCTGGGCGCGACGCTTCTGGTCTACGCCATCGCGCGTGCAGGCGGCGAAGTGAGCGGAACCACCATCGTGCTGGCGGGCGTGATCGTGAACGCCTGCGCGGCCAGCGTGATCACCTTCATCAAAACCCTGGTGTCCGCGGCCAAGGCCCAGGAGCTCCTGTTCTGGCTCATGGGTTTCCTCGACGTGCCCTCGACTCCCGAGCTAATCGCGTGCGTGCTCTGGGTGAGCCTCGGACTCGCGGTGCTGGTGTGGGAATCGGGGCGCCTGAACCTGCTCTCGCTCGGCCGCGAGCCCGCGGCGCACCTCGGCGTGGACGTCGGCAAGCTCGAACGCAAGGTCTTCTTCGCGGCGTCCGCCATCACTGGCGCCATCGTGAGCCTCACCGGCCTCATCGGGTTCGTGGGGCTCGTCGTGCCGCACGCCACGCGTCGCCTGCTCGGCCCGGATCACCGCGTCGTCGTGCCGGCGTCGCTCTTGCTGGGCGCGACGACGCTGGTCGCTTGCGACCTCTTGACCCGCGCCCTCTTCCGTTGGCTCGAGACCGAACCCCCGGTCGGCGCCGTCACGGCTCTGATCGGTGGGCCGCTCTTTCTCCTGATGCTCCATCGCGGCCGGCGCCGCGTGCCAGCGTGAAGCGGCCTCACCGCGTGTTCCAGGCCAGCCAGCGCACGAGGGGCGCCATGGCTTTCCCACGCTCGGCGAGCTGCGCGACGAGCTCGCGGCTCTTGAGCGTGGCCGCGGGGATCCCTTCGTACATCGCCACGAGACCCTTCTTCTTCAGGAGCTCGCTCCGAGGGTGCTCGGGGTCGACGCCGCGTGGCGGGTTCTTCAGCACCTCGCCGGCCTCGATGCTCGCGCCTTTCTTCACGAGGGCGCTCACCAGCTTGGCGAGCTCGCCGCCCTTCTTGGCGTCGAGCACCGCCGCCCGGTACTTCTCGAGCTGCACCTTGTCCATCAGGTAGAGCCCAGCCCCTGCCATGTGGCTCGGCTTGCCGTCTGCGTCGCAGCCCACCTGCAGGTACATGGCCGCGGGCGTCTCGGTGATCTTTCCGCTTCCGATGCGGACCGGGATCATGCCGGCGACGTGGGTCTTGTACGGGGACTTGTCCTTGGAGAAGCGCACGTCCCGGTGTATGCGGAACACCTTGCCCGCGCCGAGCTCGCAATCGGGAAACGAGCGATCGAGCTTCTGAACGAGCTCGTCGAGCAGGAGTTGCATGGGCTTGGCAAAGCCCATGTCGTACATCGCCTTGTTGGCCGAGAACCACTCGCGAGTCTGGTGTTTCGCGAGCTCTTTGAAAAACTTCGGATCGGCAAAGCCAGTGAACTCGGTGGGGTCCGTCGCGCGCGGCATCATGCGCGAGCACACCACGTCCGCTCGCTCGTGGACAGCCTCAGCCGAGCGGTCGAGGTTGCTCGGAGGACGCGCCGGCTGCCTTGGCTTCGATCACGAACTCGGGTGGGTCCTGGATCACCCGCTTCACCGCACACTTGGCGGCGACTCGTTCCAGAGCCGGCACGTACTTCTCGGGGAAGCCGGCCGGAACCCGGATCGAGATGCGCACGCGGTCGAGGCGCCCCGACTCCGGGTTGGTGTCGTGGGACTGGGTGATCTCGATCCCGTCCATGGGGAGGTTTCGAGCCTGGCAGAAGCCGAGGACGTAGACCCCCGCGCACGCCGCCAGCGAGGCCAAGAACACGTCGAAGGGGGCGGGGGCCGAGCCTTCACCGCCGTATTCGGGACCCTGGTCGGTGCGCACGACGCGATCGCCGAAGTGAGCGTCGACGCGCTTGCCGCCGGGGAAGCTGACACGGATTTCCATGGGACCTCGAAGCTATGGAGCCAGACTCGGTCCCGGAAGGTTCAGAGCGCACGCCCCTTCGCAGTGCGAACGGCGGAGCCGCGAACTGGTTTAGCCAGATCCGAAATTCCTCGCAGGAATCGGCCATGGTCACGGGGCACGATTGCTGCACTGGTTCAACCACATGAGTCGATGGGTCGAACTCGAGGGCGCGCGCCACCTCCTCGTCCGGCTGCCCCTCACCGAGCTTCGCGCCCGCGGGCTCTCCCGGGCCGAAGAGCGCGTGGTCGAGCTCGCGCTGGACGGGCAGAGCAATCGGGTCATCGCGGACCTGCGCCGCACCTCGCCGCGCACCGTCGCGAACCAACTCTCGTCGGCCTACGGCAAGCTCGGCGTTCGCTCGCGAGCCGAGCTCGCGCGCCGTCTCGTCGAATCCGCCGGCCCGAACGAGCTCGCGTCGGGCGAGTGGCAGCTCGTACAGCGCGTCGAATCGGGCTCGCAGTGTTGGGCCATCGTTCGACGCGCGACGCATCGACTCACCGGGGAGGAGCGCCGCGCCCTCGAGCTCCGAGCCGACGGTGCCACCCTCGGTCGCATCGCCCGGGAGCTCGGCGTGAGCGAGCCCACGGCCTCGCGGCGGGTGCGGAAGGGGATGCAGAAGCTCGGCCTCACGCGCGCCAGCGATCTCGCCCGCGTGTTCGGGCCAGCGAATACCGACGCCTAGGCGAGCCCCGTCACGGGCAGCCGCTGCCGTCGTTGGTGAAGGTGTTCGTGTTCCAGCCTTGCACCACCGAAGGGTCGGGCACGAACGAACCGGGGCCGATGATGTTGTTCTGTACCGTCACTCCGACGAAGGGCCCGTTGTAGGCGTAGGCCTGGATCCCGGTTGGCAGGCAGTTCAGCTCGAGCAGCGTGTTGCCGCTGCTGCCGAACACACCCGGGGGCACGCCGCCGGTTTGGTGCACGACGTTCTTGGCCACGTAATTGTCGTGTCCAGGCGAACCGTTCACCGAGTCTCCGATGGTGAAGCCGGCCGCCGACGGTTCGGTGATGTTGGCGTGCACCTCGTTGCCGACGATCTTCAGGTTCGAGCTCTCGAAGCCGCTGATCACGTCGGAACCGAAAGTCCCCGAGATGCAATTTTCCGAGATGGTCCCACCACCGGCCATGTAGTCGTATTCGATGGCGGTGCCTTCGGGAGCCTGCCCGTCGATGTCGTCGAAGACGCTCTTCAGCGTCTTCACGTCGGTCGAGGACTGAGCCAAGACGCCGCGCGCGCTGTGGTGCACGTGAGCGCGCTCGATGGTGACGTGACTCGATCCGTTGACCACGATGGCGGCGCCACCTCCACAAGGCCCGATCTCCGAATCCGAGATCATCACGTTCGACACGCCGTCGAGCGTGATGCACGGACCGTTCGGGTTCTGGATCTTGAGACCGGTGTACGTCTTGCCCGACACCGCGCTGATGGGTCCGGAAGCTTGGAACGACGTGTTGGTCGGGCCGGCTGCGCCTCCGGCGCACGGGTTCGTGGCTCCGCCCGCTCCCGCGCTACCCGCGCTTCCAGCACTCCCGGCGGCGCCCGCTTGACCGCCGTCGCCGCCGCTCCCCCCGCCGGGCGCACCCGCCGAGCCTCCGCTCTCCGAGCCCGCAGTCCCGCTCGAGCCACCACCGCCAGTGCCTCCAGCCCACGCGCCGGACGAACCCGCAGCGCTCGAGCCACCCGAAGCCGTCGTACCGCCCGCGCTCGAGCCCGAGGCACCTCCGCTCCCTGCGCTCGGATCCGAAGAGCCACAACCGACGAGCGCGAGGGCAACGAGCAGAAAGCAGCGATTCGGCAGGACGCGGTCGAACATCGGCATCACCTCTGCCGTGCCCCCTTCGCAAGCGCCATGCCAGGTAACACGTAGCGAAACCCAGGGAAAAGCCGTCGGTCGAGCCAGCCCACCCATGGACGAGAGTCCACGCGATGGACGGTCGTCCACACCTCGGATTCAGAACGAACCGACGAGGCGTGCGCAGCCGAACCCGAGCTCGAGGCGCGCGCCGTCTCGGCTCGGTTTGGGATCGTTCTTCGACAACAGGAAGTAGGTTCCGGCGCCGAGCGAAATCACCCCCACCCCCATCACGACGTCGGCCAAGAGGAAGCGGCTTCGCACCGAGTCGACCTCGCTTTGGGAGCAGGTCCGCTTCTTCGCGCAGGGGTCCGACTCGAGAGCGTCGAGATCGCTCTTGGCGGAGACACCCACGTAGGCACCGACGCCGATGGCCACGAGCCCGACACCTCCGAGGACCCAAGGCCACGGCGACGCGGCCTCGCTCGGGGCGGACGCTGCCGGAACTGGCGCTGGAGCGGCCCGAGTGCTCGGACCCGCGGGCTTCGCCGGGTCGGCCAAGGAAACGGAGATCTGTCGGTTCTTCTGACCGGAGACCACGAGCACGGTCTTCTCCACGCTGCGCTCGCCGCTCACGAACCGAAACACGCGCTTGCCTGGGTCGACGGCGACGGGCCGGCCGTCGAGCTGGTTCGCGATCTCCACGCCGTCGAGCTCGACCCGCACGTCCACGACGTCGGCGCCGTCGGCGTCTCGCACGACGAGCACCACGGTCGGAAGCGTGGCTTCGACCTCGCGGAACCACTGACCGCAGTCGGCACGGATCTCGGGGGCGCACGCTTCGACCGAGCACGAAGCGAAGAGCTTCCCGGCTTCCACCAACTCGCCGGACTTGCGCTTCTCCTGTCCACGCTCGGACGCGCGGATGCACTCCTTGGCGCTCGGGGCTGCGACGCTCGGTGTCGAAGCGAACACGGTCAGAACGAGCGGAAGGGCGAGGACGCGGATCTTCAGAAGCACTCCGGTTTGTACCTTTTTACACCGCTCCCATCGATGTCGGTCGGAGGATTGCACGCGGCCTTCCGGGGCGAGGCCGGTCGAGCCACGGGCGCGCGCTGCGTGCCGGCGTCCGGCGCTGGTTTCGGCTCCGCGCTCCCGACCGGAGACACACTCGGAAGCGACGGAACCGGCTCTGGCACCGACGGCGGGGCAGGCGCGTTCGCGGAGGCCTCGGACACGATGGGCTCGACACCCTGGTCGTGAACCGTGCCGCGGCGTAGGAAGAGGCCGAGCGCGAGGGCGCCGACCAGGGCGACGAGCGCGACCCACACCCAACCACTTCGCGTCCGGCTCTGGGGTTCGCTCCGCGCCGGAAGCTCTCCGACCCCCGTCCGCGTGGACGGCGTGTTCTCGAGATCGCGGACTTCGCGCTCGCGAGTGCGGAGCGCGTCCCCGCCGGCCTCCCGCACCCAGGCTCCGACCTCGGACGGACTCGCGAGCTCGATGGCCGACTCGATGGCCGTCGCCATGTCGAGCGCAGTGGCCGGCCGCAACGTCGGATCGCGCTCGAGTGCCGCCGCCACGATGCGCTCGACGCCCTCGGGCACATCGGCCCCCGTCGAGCGAAGCGTGGGAATGCGAAGCTCGAGCACGGCTTGCGCCGTCTCGCTCCGTGTCTTCCCCGTGAACAGCCTGCGCGAGGCGAACATCTCCCAGGCGACGACGCCCATGGCGAACACGTCGGAGCTCGGCGTCGCTTTCCCGTAGAGCTGCTCCGGTGCCATGTAGCTGATCTTGCCTTTCAGCTGCCCGAACTCCGTGTTCTGCATGCGCCCTTCGGCCTTGGCGATGCCGAAGTCGGCCACCTTGGGCGTGCCGTTCACGTCCACCAACACGTTCTGGGGCGAGATGTCCCGGTGCACCAGGCCGAGCGGCGCGCCGTCGGCGTTCACGGCCGTGTGCGCGTGGTAGAGCCCGCGCAGGGCGCCCACCAAGATGGCGGCGCTGACGCGAGGCGGGATCGGCTGACCGCGCTCGCGAGCCCATTTCAGCAGGCGCGCCACCGATTCACCGTGGACGTATTCGAAGACCAGAAAGAGCTCGTGCCCGACTTCGACCACGTCGAGGATGGCGACCACGTTGGGGTGCTGCACGCGCGAGCCGAGCCGCGCTTCATCCATCATCATCGAGAAGAACTCGGTGTCGTCGGCGAGCTCCGGCCGGAGTCGCTTCACGGCCACCACGCGGTTGAAGCCGGCGCCACCCCGCTGGAGCGCCAAGTGAACGCTGGCCATGCCGCCGCTGGCGATCTCGCGCGCAAGTGTGTAGCGCCCGTCGGCTCCGAAGCTGACGATCGCCCGGGGCTCGCTGCGAACCGGCGAAGACGGGTTCGAAGAGCTCGAAGCGCTCACAAGTCGTGCTTCCGCAGCAGGCGATGCACGTAACTGCGATCGAGCCCCGCCGCTCGCGAGATGGTGGCGATGTCCCTACCGTGACGCGCGAGCAGCTGGGACAAGTATTCGCGCTCCAGGTGATCGTTCCATTCCTCGCGCAGCGCCTTGAACGGCGCGTCTGCATTCACCGGAGGGAACCCGGCGGTGTGAGTCGTCACCGCACGCGGAAGCTCACTCGGGGCCAGTGCCTCTGCGCCCTCCACGCCACGCGTGAGCGCCCACGCGGACTCGGCCCCCAGCGCGGAGATGCGCTCGGCCAGGCTGCGGAGCTCCCGGACGTTGCCGAGCCAGGGGTGACTGCGGAGCTCGTCCAGGAGCCAGGGCGGGAGCGCGCCGGCGTTCGGGTCGAGGAAATGCGCGAGCAAGATCGGAATGTCGTCGGGGCGTTCGCGCAGCGCGGGCACGCGCACGGGCAAAACCGACAGCCGAAAGAACAGGTCCTCGCGGAACGCGCCCGTCGACACCATCGTGTGCAGGTCGCGGTGGGTCGCCGCCAAGAATCGCACGTCGATGCTACGTGACTCGGACTCGCCCAGCCGCCGCACGGTCTTCGACTCGAGCGCCCGGAGGAGCTTCGGCTGCATGCCGAGGGGCAGCTCGCCGATTTCGTCGAGGAACACCGTGCCGCCTCGGGCGGCCTCGAACACACCGAGGCGTGTGGCCACCGCGCCGGTGAACGCGCCGCGGGTGTGACCGAAGAGCTCGCTCTCGAGCAGCGTCTCCGGCAATGCTCCGCAGTCGACGACGAGAAAGGGTCCATCGGCGCGATTCGAGCGTTCGTGGAGAGCCCGCGCCACGAGCTCCTTTCCCGAGCCGGTCTCACCGAGGATCAACACGGCGGCTTCCGACGGCGCGTACTGGCTGAGGCGCAGGAAGAGCTCGCGCATGCGCTCGCTCTGACCGACCAGCGGCCCGAACGCGGCGCTCGGCCAGAGCGAGACGCGCGTCCGGTTCGCGTCGAAGCCCAGGCGCAAGAGCGTCGATCCGACGCGAACGGACCCGGCTTCCGGCACCCGCGCGTGCTGCACCAGAACGCTCTCCACCCAGGTTCCGTTGCGCGAGCCGAGGTCGCGGATCCAAACCCCGTCGGGCCTCACTTCCAGCTCGGCGTGGACGCGCGAGACCGCACGGTCGGCGATGGCGAGGTGCGCGTGCTCGCTCGAACCGAGGATGTACTGGTCGCGCCCCGTGAGCTCGGCGCTCTGCGAGCCACGCGCATCCGTCCACATCAAGATGGGGCGAGCGCGCTCCGCCTGGAGCGGAAGCTCGAAGCGCTCCTGAACGTCCGTCCAATCGTGCCCGTCGGACAGCATCGCGCTCAGCGTATCACTTTCGATTCACTACGAAAGATCGAGGACTACGTTGTCGAGTCGGACCCGGCTCTCGGCGCCCGTGGGGCCGTCGACCTGAACGATGCCCACGGCGAAATACGGCGCGCTCAGCGGCGGCGGCGTTATGGCTTCCTGATCGAGCCATTTGGCCCCATCGACGCTCAGCGTGACGGACGAGTTCGTCCCGAGGTTCAGCGTGAACACGACGTGGGCCCAGGCTTTGGGGAAGGTCTTGCCGCCGACGGGATGAAAACCGCCCGGCGTCTCGTGCAACCCCTGCGACCCGCTTCCGATGATGAACTGCAAGCCCGCGTGAGTCGTCGTCGGGGCGGCGAGTTGGAACAAGAACACCGCAGTGCCTTGCGGACCGACGTCGCTCTCGAGCTTCATGTCGAAAGCCAGACTCGCCGAAGTGAACGCGGCCGGCAGCGTGTAGGTCAAGGCACCAGCGCCGAACGGATTGCCGGCGGGCACCACGGGCACCAATGCGAGCGCCGAGGCCGGGGAGCTGACGGAGTCCGCAGCGTCCACCTCGATGGTCCCGCCGCCTTGCAAGAACTTGCTGTCGAAGCCCGCGTTCCAGGGGTTACCGTCGAAGTCCGCGCAGACCTCGGCCTTCGACGAAGCGCAGGTTCCGGCCGAGCCGCCGCCGCCCGGACTGCCCCCGCTCGCGCCGCCTCCACCCGTGCTGCCGCCGCTCGCGCCGCTCCCCGCAGTGCCTCCTCCGCCGCCACTCGCGCTGCTGCCGCCGCTCCCGCCGCTCCCGCTGCTCCCGCCCGAGCTCGTTCCGCCGGCGCCGCCGGAGCTCGCGGCAGCCGAACCGCCGAACCCGGCATCTTCGGAGCCGCCGGTGAGGTCGGGGATCGGGTTCAACAGCGAGCAACCCCACAGGCACGCCGCAAGCGCCGTCACGCCGAGCTCAGTCCGAGGTCGCCCGTGCATTCAGCCTGACAATCTAATTCAACGACCCGTCAGCAGCGACAAAAACGCTGCGTGACGCGCGAAACTCCACACTCGATCGGAGCGCAAGTCCGTTCGCAACTCCGCCCGCTGCGCCACCGGACCGGGGCACGGAGACCGCTGGATGAGCGACGCATGCGCAGCAGTTGGGAGGCGGGAAGGAGCACTCGATCGGCCGGCCGTGACCCACTCGCTTTCTTGGAGCCTCTTCTTCGCGCGGCTGCGCTGGGTTTCGACGTGGACGACTCTCGCGCTGCTCTTCGTCGCGCTCGGTGCGGTCCTCGTCTGGTTGCGGGCCTCCGACGACTCTCCGGGTGCAACGCTGTTCGTCGCGGATCGACTACGCTCGCATCACCTCGGTCGGCAGCTTCGTTCACGGCATCGAGCTCACGCTCGGGAGCGGGGAACGCCTGACGCTCGAGACCTTTCGCTCGCCATCGACCTTCGGCCTCTCCGACCCGCGGGTAGCGGGCCTCGTGCGAGCCGCTGCGTTCCAGTCCCTCGCCGAAAACGAGCGTTTGGCCGGCCGCATCCGGGCCGCGATGCGCTCCGACCAGGGCACCGCCCATCGAACCCCGGCTCGGGTGGGCTGAAGTCACGACCTGACCAGACTCCGGGAACCGTTGTGACGTTCAGGTTGTCCTGCTACCTGCCCAAAGCAGGATGCTCATGCGACTTTCCACTTTTTCCTTGTGGGTCCCGGCGCTCGCCTGCGCCCTCGGTTGTCAATCGTCGACGCAAAGTGCTTCCGCCCCGTCGGTGTTGCCGCTGCGCTCGCTGAAGCTCTACGAGACCGGCGTCGGGTACTTCGAACGCTCGGGGACGTTGACCCAGGGTGAGACCACGACCTTGCCCGTGCCGACTGGACACCTCGACGATGCGCTGAAGACGCTGGTCGTCGCGGGAGGCCCGGGCGGGGTCAACCTCAGCGGGCTCGAGTTCGCAAGCAGTCTGAGCCGCGGAATGGCGCGGGCACTGGCTGGCCTGCCTCCCAGCGCCGACGAGCCCATGACCTATCGGACGCTGCTCCTCAGCCTGAAGGGTGCCGAGGTCGAAGTGGTCACCGCGGGCAAGAAGAGCGAGACCATCGTCGGGCGACTGATCGACGTCCTCGAGCCGCCTCCCGCGCCCGCCGCGCCGCCGGTCGACTCGGGGGGCGACGAGAAGAAGAAGGGCGAGAGTGCGAGCGAGCCCGCGGCGAAGAAGCCCGAGCTCACGCTGCTGGTCGTGACCAAGAGCGGCGAGCTCCGCAAGCTCGACACCGGAGACGTGAAGGGCGTGCGCCCCACGGATCCGAGCTACACCACGCGCATGGGCGCCGCCCTCGACGCGTTGAGCGTGAGATCCGCGCAGAACCAACGCGCGCTCCGCCTGCTCGCGCGAAGCGACAAGCCGGTCACGCTGGGATACTTGGCCGAAGCGCCCATCTGGCGCACGACCTACCGACTCGTGATGGACCGGAGCGGGGAACGCGGCATGCTGCAAGCGTGGGCGCTCGTCCACAACGACACCGAAGAGACTTGGTCGAAGGTGAAGGTCGAGCTGGTGAACGGGCAACCGGACTCGTTCTTGTTCCCGTTGGCGGCGCCCCGCTACGGACGCCGTGAGCTGGCCGAGCCGAACGAGAAGCTCGCGACCGTGCCGCAGCTCCTCGACACCACTGTGGATCAGATCTGGGGCGACAACCTCGAAGCGGGTACCATCGGCCACGGCTCGGGGACGGGAACGGGGCAAGGCTTCGGCTCTGGCTACGGCCGGATCGGCGGCAGCCATCGCACGAGCTCGCCCTCGATTCGCATGGGGGCGACCAGCGTATCGAGCAGCGAGTCCCTCAGCGTCGGAAACCTGGCGTCCATCGCGCCCGCCGAGGGCGTCGAGGCAGGGGCCCTGTTCAGCTACACCTTGGCCGAGCCGCTCGATCTGCGCGCGCACGGCTCGGCGCTCGTGCCGTTCTTGCAGTCCTCGGTGGTCACGCGTCGGATCAGCTGGTTCTCCGCCCCCGACTCCGCGGCGAGGAGCGCCATTCGCTTCGTGAACGCGACCCGCCAGACGTTGCCCGCTGGACCGATCTCGCTTTACGAGTCGGGAGGATTCGCGGGCGAGGCCGGCCTCGAGCGACTGAAGCCCACCGAGCGCGCGTTCCTGCAGTTCGGCGCCGACCTCGACGTGGAGCTCGAGAGCGTGAAGGCCGAATCCAAAGATGCGCCGCAGCGCGTGTCGTTCAAGAACCATCGCTTGATCGAGGACTTCTTGCGCTCCAGCGTCCGTACCTACGCGCTCAAGAACCGCTCGCGTTCCGTGCGCACGGTGTACTTGTCCTTGGACATCGTCGACAACGCCAAGGTCGAGGGCGCCGACGAGCTCGACTACGACGCGCACGACAAGAAACCGTTCGCGGTGTTCAAGGTCGAACCCGGCAAGCGCATCGAGCGCACGCTCAAGATCCAAGAGGGGCTCGAGCGGGTGGCCCAGATGGAGACCTTGACCTTCGCGCGGGCGAGCGAGCTCGCCGCCCTCGATGCGCTGCCCTCCGCGGACCGCGCCTACCTGAAGGAGGCCGCAGCTCGCTTGGAAGAGGCGGAGGCGCGCGAGAAGGAGCGCTCCGAGGCGCAAGCGTCCATGGACGAGGTGAGCGAAGACCTCAAGCGGTTGCGCGAGCACCTGACCGCGCTCGGAGACAAGGGGGGACAGGGCGCCAACGCGAACCCCCTCGTCAAACGCATCCTCGACGCGGAGGACAAGCTGACCGCGCTCCGCGCGAAGCTGAAGACACTCGAGGTCCAGGTCAAGGACAAGCGCAAGGCCGCCGAGACCGTGCTCGAGAGGCTCGTGAAAGAAGAACCCAAGAAGTGACGGGGAGGCCCCCGGTCGCCCCTTCTCCCAGCGGGCCTACTTCCGTTCGTCGGCTCCGAGATCCGGCGCACCCGTCGCGTGGGGATCGCCATCGAGATCGCTGCCCGCTTGCGGCAGGCTGACGCCCTTGTCGATGGCGTTCGCGGCACCCGCCGTCAGGTGGAAGTCGGTCCCGGCGGCAACGAGGTACGCGAGGGGCGTGTTCTCGAGGTTGTGGTCCACCGTGCCCTGGGCGCCGTCCCGCAGCGTGATCTTGTTGGTGAGGTTGTTTTGGATCGTGGCGTTCGTCTCGGCGAACCGATAGTCGATGGAGCTGAACGCATTGCTGGCGCCTGACCCGTGCAACACGGTGTTGTGGAACACCAGCGGTTGCTTCGCGATGTCGAGCTCGATGCCGGTGTCGTAGTAGGCGTGGTTCGCCCAGACCACGTTGTTCCGGATGATGCCGTCGTAGTGCGCGAGCTTGGCGCCGCCATAGGGGTTGTCCGCGTAGACGCGATCGCCGGTGCCACCGCCGAGCCCGAAGCCGATGCCGCGGGCGCAGTCGATGATGGTGTTGTTCTCGACCAGCGTGTCGCGTGCACCTTTCCAGAAGTGGATCGCGTGCTCGGCGAGGCCACCGTTGTCGCAGTAGATGCCTTCGAAGCGGTTGTTCCGCACCACCCACTTCCACCCGGCGTGCACGTCGATGCCGCCCGTGTAGCAGCCTCCGCAGCACGACTCGACCTTGGGCCGACCAGCGGCCGTCATCACGAACTCCGAGCACTCGACGCGGCCCTCGTCGATGTAGCCCGGGGTCGAACCGTTGGGGTTCACCTTCAAGAACTGCTCGCCGTTGTCGACGAGGCGCGAGCCGTAGACGACGAGGTTCTTCACGTCGACGTTGGCTTGGGCGGGGTATGCGTGGATGGCGTGGTCCACCGCGTGGGTCAGGGTGACGTGGGCGACGGTGACGTTGCTCGCACTCACCGCAACGAGCTCGTTCACGGTGTATTTTCCGTCGATGATGACCTTCGTGGCATCGTTCGACGCCGAGCGCAGCGTGACGCCGGCCTTGGCGAGCTGGAGCGTCGAGCTGATGGCGTAGGTGCCGTCGGCGAGGGAGAACGTGGTTCCGGCTGCCGCCCCGAGCACGAGCGAGTGGAGCGTCGCCGCGTCCGACGGCTTCACGTCGACGACCGTTCCCGAGGGCGCCGCAAGCGCGGGACACGCCAGCGTTCCGCCGCCGGATCCACCGCTGCCCCCTGCGCCGCTCACACCGCCACCGCCGGAGCTCCCGCCGCCGCCGGTCGAGCTGGCGCCGGTGCCCGAGCTCCCGCCCGTACCCCCTGAGCCCCCGGCGGAGCTCCCACCCGACGACGAGCCGCCCGTCGCGCTCGCGCCGGTGCCGCCGCTACCCTTCGAGTCGCCGCCGTCGTCGGAGCCACAAGCGAGAAACCAGACGGGCAGAATGAACACCACGAGCGACGACGAGCGCATGAAGCGAGGGTATCGAATCGTGGGTCCAGAGCCTAGTCTGGCGAGCGTGAGCGGACGACCCTACCGAAAACGCCTGGCCGTGGTCGTGCTCGCCACGAGCGCGATCTCGCTCCTGGTGGAGTGCACCCGCGAGGGCCCAGCTCCGGAACCCGAGTCGCCACCGTCGCGCGAAGTACAGGTCGGTTCCAGCGCAGATGCCTCGCTCGCACCAGCCGACTCTCCCATCACCCAAGGCCCAGCGCTCACGGGCGACGACGCGTCGTACGTGAGCGACGACGCGAGGCGACCGCAGAGCGAGCTCCCCGCTCGATGCTCGTCGCCCCCGCTCCTGCGCCGCCTCACACCGGCTCCCGATGTCTGGACGCACTGCACGAACGATGCGGACTGTCGCCTGGTCTCGAACCCATGTTGCGCCTGCGGCAGGCTCCGGCCGAATCAAGCGCGCGCGATCGACGTGCGGACCTTCGAGCAGGGAAACCCATTCTGCCCGCCCGGCACGGGCTGTCCGGCCTGCGCGCAGGTGGCGAACCCCGCCATCGACGCGCGCTGCGAGGGGGGCCGTTGTCGCGCGGTTCTTCGCGTCGATCCCTGCGCACCCGACGCGGGTTGAAGCGGCAGTCGCTGCTCCAACTTGGGAAAAACGCCTCTGCCAAGTAGTCTCGGGCACGATGGATGAGGCCCGCATCATCGCCGAGTGCCAAGCACGGGTCGGCAGCGTGCTCGCCGAGAAGTGGCGCCTCGAGCGGGTGCTCGGCATCGGCGCTTCGGCCGCCGTCTACGCCGCCAGCGGTCCGGACGGTCGCGCCGCGGTCAAGCTGCTCCACGCCGCGTGGGCGACGCACTCGAACATTCACGCACGCTTCTTGAGAGAGGCGTACATCGCCAACACCATCAACCACCCCGGCGTGGTGCGAGTGCTCGAACACGGCGTCACCGAAGGAGGCTCGCCGTTTCTGGTCATGGAGCTCCTCGTGGGCGTGTCGCTCGACAACCTGATCGAGCAGAATCGGGGGAGCGTCGCGCTCGACGATGCGCTCTTCATCGCCGACGGCATCTTGGCCGTGCTCGAGAGCGCTCACGCCATCGGCGTCTTGCACCGCGACATCAAGCCGGAGAACGTGTTCCTCACCGAAGACGGCGTGGTCAAGGTCCTCGACTTCGGCATCGCGCGCATTCGCGAGCGGCGCACCGATGCCGGCCACACGCTGGAAGGCGTGGTGATGGGTACACCGAGCTTCATGGCCCCGGAGCAGGCCATCGGTCGTTGGTCGGACGTCGACGCGCGAACCGACATCTGGTCCGTGGGCGCCATCCTGTTCACGTTGCTCACGGGACGGCTCGTGCACGGCGACTTCTCGGGCAACGAAATGCTCATCCGCGCGGCAACCGAGCGTGCGCCGGCTTTGTCGAGCGTGACCAACGCTTCCCCCGAGCTCTGCCGAGTGGTCGACACCGCCTTGGCTTTCGAGGGGAAGAAGCGCTTTGCCGACGCCGCAGCGATGCGGGCAGCCATCCGACGGGTGCGGCAGGTCGTGGCCGTTCCCCCGCCTTCGGTGCGCATCCTCGCCCAAGCCCCGCCGTCGTCCGCGCCTCGCTCGCTCTCACCCGCCGAGCTCGCGGCGCGCGTCGCGGCCGAGTCCATCGTCGACGAGCGCTTCGCGAGCTCGGTGATCCACGCCTACCGCAGGGCCAAGCGGCGCGGCGAGCCGTCGCGCGTCACAGAGGCCGTGCGCGCGG
Organism: Polyangiaceae bacterium; assembly: GCA_046351435.1. Classification (GTDB taxonomy): domain Bacteria; phylum Myxococcota_A; class Polyangia; order Polyangiales; family Polyangiaceae; genus JADJKB01. The sequence continues at coordinate 65,297 of JAXLYN010000034.1, read as the reverse complement.
GGATCCGGCGTCTGGCAGCGAGCTCCCCGGACACGGCGCTCGCGCTCATCATCGCGTTGTTCCGAGAGCTCGACGCCTCCGTGGGCGGCGAGGATGCAGAAGAGCGGCGGAACTTCGCCGGCGCCATCGTGTCGACGCGCGCGCTCGGAGCGCTCCTCACCAACGCCGGGCGCGCAGACGTGGATCAAGACGCTGCGCTTCGGGCGTTGACCCTGGTGCTCGACGCGCTGGGCGACGCCCACGCGGGCGTGGCGCTCGAAGCCCTCTCGAGCGTTCCCGACGGCAAGCTAAAAGATCTGCTCGTCGACTACGTGGCGCGCACCGGGCGCGGCTACGAACAGCCGATGGCCGAGCTCCTACCGCAGGCCGACGAGAGCTTCGCGTTGGTCCTGCTCCAAGTGCTCGACAAGATGGGCGGCGAGGCCGCGCGCGAAGCCATGCTGCGCGCCCAGGAGAGCCCGCATCAGGTCGTGCGCATCCAAGCGTCGATGCTGCTCGCGGATCGCTGACGCAATCAGTACGGTTTTTCGCCCACGTAGTTCCCGGGCGGATCGTAGTTGCAGACCCAGAGCTGCCAGCTGCCGCTGCCGAACGGCGAGTTCTGGTCGCACGTCTTCACGCCGCAGCCGAGCTTCGTGCTCTTCGCCCAGACCACTTGGGTGTAGTGGCCGCAGACGTCGCTGCACGAGTTGCTCGCGTAGTCGTAGGAGCTCTCTTCACTCATCCAGCTCTGCACGACCGCCTGCGGCGACGACGAGTTGGTGGAGGCGTAGAGGTTCTCGCCGTACTGACCCTTGGAGTGCTGGAACACGCACTTGTTGGCGTAGGCCTGGGCGACGGCCGCCAGTGAGCCCGACCAGGCGAGGGGGGGAATCGGAGACGACGCGGGTGGATTGACGCCCGCGCGGGCCGCGTTGTGCGCCGCCGTCATGCCGTTCATCTCGGCGGGCTCGGTGTCGCCCGACCCGCCGCCCGTGGCGCCCGTGCCCTGACCGCCGGCACCGGAGTTCCCGCCGCCGTCGTCGGAGCTGCAGGCTGCGAGCAGCGTACTTGCCGAAATACCCAGAGTGAGGAGGATCGAGCGCAACGCCATCACTTCAAGATACCATGGCTTCACTCCGATGAGCGCAGACGAGAACCCGTATGCGGACCGTCACGTGCGGATCCTCGCCGTCTTGATGCACATCGTCGCCCTGCCCCTCGTCTTGCTGCTGATCCTCTCGCCCCTCGCCGCCGCCCGCATCATGCTGGAAGGCGGGCCGCCAAGAGGTGAGAAGGAAGACGGCGTGATGATGGTGGTGATGCTCGCCGTCGGGATCGTGCTCGGCATCTACGGCGCGGCCACGTTGGTCGTGGCCCGCGGGCTCTGGAAGAAGAAGAGCTGGTCGGGCTTCGCAGCAGTGCTCGTGTGCTTCACGTGGCTGCCCGCCGGCCTGCTGCCTCTATCGGCCTACGGGCTCTACGCGCTCCTCCGCCCGAGCGTGTACCGGCGCTGGTCGGCCAAGAAAGCCGCCTGAGCGCCACCACGCGCCCGCTCAAAGACGAAACGGGAGCCGCGCGAGCGACTCCCGTTCTCGATTCCGCGCTGGGCGGAGTTCACTTCTCGTAGAGCTGGGCCGCCGCGATGCCGGAGCCGCTCGCCACTTCGAGCACCATCTTGACCGGCACGGCCATGGGGAAGGCGTTCTTGTAGCAGTTCGGCTTCTTGCCGAGCACGGCCTGGGTGCCGGTGTCCTGGTCGTTCGCGAGGATCATGGCCGAACCCGGGATGGGGGTCACCGCCACGAACTTCACGTTCACCTCGCCCACCGGCGGGAGGCCCGAAGCCACGACCGTGTAGCACTTGCCGGGCTGGAGCTGGATCTGCGACTCGAGGGTCTGGCCCTGCTGGAACTGACCGGCGAGCGCCGAGCCCACGGGCTTGCTGCCCGGAACCGCTTGCTGCGTCGCCAGCTGGTTCAAGATCTGCGTGGCCGCACCGGCGAGAGTCGGATCGATGGGCTGTGCTGCGCCACCACCGGCTGCCGGCGTGCCTCCGGGCGTGGTGCCCGGCGTCGTGCCCGGCGTGGTTCCGGGGGTCGTGCCCGGCGTCGTGCCCGGCTGCCCGCCGTAGCCACCCGGTTGCGTTCCCGGCTGCGCGCCGTAGCCACCCGGTTGCGTTCCAGGCTGTGCGCCGTAGCCACCCGGCTGGGCGCCGTACTGCGCGCCGTAGCCACCTTGCTGATAGCCGGCGCTCTGCGCGTCCTGATCCTTCTTCTTGCAACCCACGACGGACGCCACGACGACCGCGCCAACAACTCCAAGGATGATTGCGTTTCGCATGAGAACTCCTCGCTCGCGCCTCTCGTACGTTCGATCGCACGCGCGGCGACTTGGGCCGCGGAAGGCTACAATTAGACGGGCGGCGGGGTAAAGCTCGTCAAACGCAGGCCGACGAGCCGCTCGTGCCCGGGAAAATCCGCGAAAAGTCGCGGATCAGGGCAGGCCCACGGTCCCCGGGCTCCGGTCGACGCCGCCACTTTTCTCGGTGCTCGGCGCCCCGGCGGTCCCGGCCATGACGGGGAAGCTCCAGGTCGCGCCGTCCCCGGCAGCGGGTGCGCCGGTCGGGAGCGCGTAGCTGTCGCTGCCTTCGACGTCGACGAAGATCCCGATGGTGGGGAGGTCGTCCCGCGAAGTGAACGGCGCGCCGTGTCCGAGCGAGGCGCAGCCGTAGCTCGGGTTGCCGGCGGGCGCGTAGGTATCGGTGCCGCCGATGTCGATGAAGCCGCCGGCACCTTGCGAGTTGCCGCAACCGAGCGAGAGCCCGGGCGCGGTGTACTTGTCGTTGCCGGCTTCGTCCACGTGCAGCGCACCCGAGAAGTCGTGGCCGACGCCGATGCTGGTCGCCCGGATCGGAAAGCCCTCGTCGTAGATGTCGTCGCCGGCGCGGTCGAAGTGGAAGCCCAACGCGAAATGGGCCGACGCACCCTGCACGTACCAGAGGCCGTCGTAGCGATCGTTGCCCGCCTTGTCTGCGAGCACGCCGAGGCCGAGCCAATAGCCCGAACCCTGGGCGAACACGCTGGCCGTGTAGTGATCCGCTCCGGCGCGGTCGTAGAGCAAGCCGTGGCCACCCGCCATGTAGAGCTTGCCGTTGTCGTCGCGGCGCCCGAAGCCCGCGCCCTGACACATGCTGGTGTTGCCTTCACCCGGAAGCTGCGCGGACGGGTAGAGCGGATCACCGCCGACCTTGGGGTCGCCCGGATCGGCGAAGTACACGTCGTCGCCACCGCCTTCCGCCACGAATCCGACGCCCCGCACGAAACCGAAACCCTGCGAGGCGAAGAACGTTCGGTATTCGTCGTTGCCGCTCGCGTCGACGAGCGCGCCGATGCCGAACAGCGCGGAGCCTTGGCTCGTGCTCTCGGCGATGTATTTGTCGGAACCGCCCGCGTCGTAGAGCACGCCGATGCCCATGGAGCCCGCGCCTTGGGAGAGCGCGAGGGAGGCGTAGCTGTCGTCGCTCGAGCCGAGGTCGAACAAGAGCCCGATGCCGAGCACGCCGCTGCCCTGCCGGCCGACGCGCGACAGCGTCTGCCCCTGCACGCCGAACTGCCCGGTACGACCGGCGGCATCCGAAGGCGGCCGCGTCGCAGCGTCCCAGGCGTCCGGCACGGCAACGTAGCCGTACTGGTCCTTGCCGCCGAGATCGATGGCGAGGCTCACGGGTACGTCGCGCCGGCCCGCTCCCGCCGGGACTTCGTAGCTGTCGTCACCCCCGACGTCGAGGAGGAGCGCCGCGCGTTCGGCGAGCTCGCCGGTTTGGAAGTGATCGGCGCCCGGGCCACCGAGCACGAAGGCACCGATGGGAGTGTCGATGGCGAGCGGCGTGACGTTGGCGCCGGCGAAGCTCTCGAGCTTCGCGTCCTCGACGGCGCGCGCCACCAGCGCCGCGGCTGCCGCCATGCGCTTCTGATCCACCTTCTCGAGGCGTGCCACCTCGGTCTTGTCGATGGCGTAGGCCTCGGGCGGCACGATCACGAGACCGTGGACGCGCTCGAGCCAATCGAGGTCTTCGGCGACGTCGGTGCCGAGGGAGGCGCGGAACTCTTTGGCGGCGAAGCTCAAGCTCGCGAGGATCGGGACGAGCGCCTTCTGCAAGTCCTTGGGCACCGCCTGGGTCTCGGTCGCGAGCGCGGCTGCGTCGGGGGTTCCGCCGTGCTCGCTGATCAGCGTGGCGAGGGCCGCAGCGAGCGGGCTCGTCTCGCTGGCCGATGCTTCGAATGGCGAGAGATCCGCGCAGGCGTCGATGTCGAGGCTCTTCCGCGCCGCGCCGAACAGAATCGCACTCGACACCGGCTGTGCCCCGTCGAGAGCTGCGTCGAGCAGGTTCTCGGACTCTTTCACGAAGGCCGGCGCACGGAGAATCGCCAGGTGCAGCGGGCGGAACGTGGGGAGCTGGTACTTGTCGTCGGCGAAGATGGGTTTCCAGATCGCCATGGCGGCGTCGGAGAACCCGTAGCTGCAGCGGTCGACGCCCGCTTTCGTCAGCGCTTCGTCGAGGGCGTCGGCGACCCCGGGCTTCGCCACGGGGCAGCTCGCGTCGCCGGGCCACGCCGCTGGCACCGGGCTCTTGACGCAAACCTTGGCCAGCGGGGTGCCCGACTCGTGAGCGTCGCCATCGCTGCCCCCGCTGTCGCCTCCCTCGATGGCAGCGTCGCCTGCGCCGCCGCCACTGCCCCCCCCGCCGCCACCGGAATCGTCCGAGCACGCCGCGAACGCGAGCGCGACACCGCCGACCAGGCTCATGCTCCAAAATCGAATCGAGACGCCGAGCCACATGCGCTGAGTTTAGAGCATCTTCGGGGGAAACGGTTCTCCGACGGACAGAGAGTCCTGTACCTTCGCGGTCGTGCGTTTCGCGCTCTTCTCCGACCAGCACTTCGGTCCCAAGGCGTTCTTCGAAGGCAAGCTCCGCAAGTTGAGCCATGAAGCGGCTTCGCTCACCCGCGCGTTCGTCGAGCGCATGAACGACGTCGAGCGCCCCGACCTGGTGGTGAACCTGGGCGACGTCGTCGAGGACGAATCCCCGGAGCAGGATCTCGAGCGCTATCGCGAGTTTCTGTCCGCGGTCTCGGCGCTGCGTGCACCGCTCCTCCACGTGGCCGGCAACCACGACCAGATCCATCTGACGCCCGACGATCTGCGAAGCCTCTGGAGCCACACCGGGCCGCTCCACTACTCGCGCTCGTTCGGTGAAGTGACGTTCGTGGTCCTGAACACCCTCGAGACCAAGGATGTGGCGGTGCGCCTGCCCGCAGAGCAGCTCGTGTGGCTCGAAGGTGAGCTCGCCCGCGCCTCCCGGCCTGTGGTGGTGCTCATGCACCACCCGTCGAGTGAGCAGGATCTCACGGGCAACCGCTGGTTCGCCAAGGCACCGCACATCTGTCGCCTGGCCGAGCGCCGCGAGCTCCGACGGGTGATCGAAGCCAGCGGCAAGGTGGTGGCGGTGTTCAACGGCCACGCGCACTGGAATCACCTCGACGTGATCCGAGGCATCCCCTACGTCACGCTCCAGAGCCTGATCGAGAACCTGGACGCCGACGCACCCGGACGACCCGCGGCGGCCTTCGCCGTTTGCGATCTCGATGCGCACCGGCTCCAGGTGCGCATCGAAGGTGCGGAGAGCGCGCGCTACCAGTTCGAGCTCTGAGCGCGCGGTCTTCGGTGCTCAGCGTGCTTCCCGGGAGCGCGCAGCGGACTTCTTCTTCTTTTTCTTCTTGGGTCGGGCTTCGCTGGTCTTCGCGGGCTCGGGGTCGGGCTCGGGTTCGGGCTCGGACGTGGCGGCGCCGGCTTCGGCGTCCGGAGCGTCTTCTTTTTCGTCCGGTTGCTCTGGCAGGCCGAGGCTCATGGCAGCTTCGGGATGTTTCTGGGACTGGGAGTGCAGCGTGAACCAGACCACACCGGCAGCCACGCCGGTCAGGAGGGCGATCCACTGCGAGGTCGAGAGTTGAACGCTCGAAGCGTTGGTGAAACTCGCGGGGCGCAACGCGAAGTAGAGGGCGGCGGCGGGCAAGATCGAAATCGCGTCAGTCGCCACGCGCAGCCGCGGATTGGTGACCGAGCGCGAGGGACCGTAGACGTAGGCCGCTGCGAAAATCAGCAGCGCCGCCGGCAAGAACACGTGCGTCGCGATGAACGGCCCGAGCTCGCCCCGCTCGGCGTCATCACGCAGGATCTCGATCAGGAACCGGAGGTAGCCGTAGCCGATGGTGAAGGCCAGGAACACCTGACCGCGGAAGCGGTGGTGCTTCCGCGCGAGAAACACCACCGCGAGCAGGACTGCGCCCGCGAGCACCTCGTAGAGCTGCGTGGGGTGCACCGGGAGCGACGCCTCGGCGTCGGGCGACAGCCCGCGCTGGTTCACGTGTTGGATGAAGGCAGGGGAGCCCGAACCCTCGAGCAGCGTGCCCTCGTTCCAACGCGGGAACGTACCGAGCTTCACCAGCCATGCGGGCGCGCTGGCAGGCAGCGGGCGGCCGAAGTCGCAACCGAACAGGTAGCAACCGATGCGCGTGATCACGAGACCGCTGGCGAGACTCGGCACGGCCACGTCCGCCCAGGGCAGGAGGCGCATGCGCTGACTTCTCAGGTAGGCGAACGAACCGAGGAAGCCGCCGAGAAAGCCGCCGTAGGCCACGAGGCCTCCGCGCCGGAACGCGAAGAGATCGCCAAACGAGTGGAACTCGTCGGGATTGGTGGCGACGTAGAGCAGGCGCGCACCCGCGAGGGCGGCGAGCGCCGTGACGAAGTAGCAGTTCGCCATCTTGTCGCGGGGCAAGCCGTCGCGTTCCGCCAGACCCAACGTGAGGTACCAGCCCACCACGATGGAGATGCAGAGCATGGCGCCGTAGCTGTAGATGGGCAGCGGCGACAGCGTGTAGACCTGCCCGCGCAGGTTGAAGGCGCTGACGCCGGCCGCGAGCGCGAGCACGGCACCGATCACCAGCAGATCGGTCGCGCGCTTCTTGTAGCCGAAGACGCCGAGCAACGCCCCGAGCACGGCCAGCGCGAGGAGCGCGGGGAAGAGCGGAATCGTCCACGCGGGCAGCGGCAGCCGAAAGAGCACGGGATGCATCGCGGGCCTCCCATAGCGCGCCGAACGGCGCGCCACAAAGTGCGACGATCCGAGAGCCCTGAGCGCTTGGAGGCCGTGCTAGCATGCGTGCCGTGTCGCGACTGACTCCGAGCCTCTTCGCCCTGGCCTTCTTTTCCGCTTGCGTGCCGACGGACGACGCATCGACGAGCGCACCCAAAGAGCAACCGCGCCCGCCCGAGGGCCCAGCGGCCCAGCCCACACCGGCAGCGCCGACCCCCCCTCCCCCGAGCGCGATGCCCATCGCGCCCATCCCCCTGCCCTCGGGCACCCGGCTCGATCCCAACCGGCCCATGCCGTCGGCCAACCCCTTCGCACTGGCAGACGCGGCGCCGCGCCGGCCCGACGGCGGAGCCGCGACGCGTCGCTTGAGCATTGCCGATCAGCGCCGTTTGGATCCCGCTGTGCGCGAGGGAGCCCGCATCGAGCCGCGACCGGGAGCGCAGCCCCCACCGCCGCAAGACGAACCGCCGCCGCCCCCGACGCCCGTCGTGGCGGCCCCGGCTCCGACTCCGAGCCTCGCGAAGCCGGCGGCCGACGCCAAGCCCGCGGGCCCCCCGGACGCCCCCATCACCGCGGTCTACTACGACACCTTCGACCGAGCCGAGCTCGGCGCCGAGTGGAGCGCGACGAGCCCCGAATGGAAGGTCGTCGGCGGGCGCCTGTGTGGGCGGAACGCGCACAACCATCCGGTGTGGCTCAATCGCAAGCTGCCGGTGAACGCGCGCATCGAATTCGACGCCGTGTCGAGCTCGGCCGACGGCGATCTGAAGGTCGAGATCTGGGGCGACGGAAAGAGCTTCGCCAAGGGCACCTCGTATACCGACGCCACCAGCTACCTCGCCATCTTCGGTGGCTGGAAGAACCAGTTCCACGTGCTCGCCCGGATCGACGAGCACGCCCAAGGCCGGCCCGAGGTGAAGGTGCAACCGAACGGGGACTACAAGGCACGCCCCGTGGTCGCCAACACGATCTATCATTTCAAGGTCGAACGCAGCGACGGCAAGACCGTGCGCTGGTTCATCGACGACATCGAGATCATCGCTTTCACCGACCCTGCCCCGCTCAAAGGCGAGGGTCACGAGCATCTCGGCTTCAACGACTGGGAAGTCCAAGTGTGCTTCGACAACCTCCAGATCTCTGCGCTGCCCGGAGCATGAGTGGCTGAAGAAGCCGAGCTCGACCTGGATGAAGAGCTCGAAGAGCTGGAACTTCGGCTCGAGCGGCTGCGTGCGCTCTACGAGCAGTACTTCCTGGGGATCGAGAAGCTCGAGCCCGCGGTGCCGCGCAAGGACGTCGAGCGCCGCATCTGGGTGCTCCGGCGGGTGAAGTTCCGGAACACGGCCAAGCGCTTCAAATTCAACGTCCTGACCCAGCGCTACAACACGTTCCAGCAGTACTGGGCGCGCATCTGCCGCGAGATCGAGAACGGCACCTACAAGCGCCACATGCTGCGCGCCGAGAAAGCGTTCGGCGCCGACGCGCTCACCATCGCGGCCAAGAAACGCCGCGGCGATTTCCGGAAGGCCGCGGAAGAAGAGGCACCGCCCATCGAGCCGGCCATCGAGGAGCCGGTCGACAGCCTCGACGCCATGCTGGGCCTCCGGAAGGGGCCGGTACCGGCCACCGTCGCGCCCGAAGGGCCCGCCCAGAAGTCCGCCCCGCGGAACCGCTTCCAACTCGAGCGCCTCGACCTCGACATCGACGACCTGCTCGGCGGTGGTGCGGCGCCCATCTCGAAGCGGGGGGCAGGCCCCATCGGGCAACGCCCGCGCACCGAGGCGCCACCCGCCAGCGCACCCCCCATCTCGGGTCCACCCATCAGCCGCCCGGCGGGCAAGGCCCCACCGACGGCCGGGCCCATGGTGGCCAAGCCACGCATGCCGAAGGGGATGGCGCCTCCAGAGCCGTCGTCTCCGAGCGCGGCGCCGTCTCCTCCTCCGCCTGCGGTCTCGCGATCCGCGCCCACCGTGCCGCCCACCGGCAGTGGGAAACCGAAGCCACCGCCGCTCCCGACGCGCTCCAAGCCCCCGCTTCCTGCGCGCTCCAAGCCCCCCGCGCGCACCGAAGCTCCGGAGCCCGCGAAACCCGAAGCCACCAGGGCCCCCGTGCGAGCCGCTCCAGCCGCTGCCGCCCCCGCGCGCTCGCCAGCAACGGGCTCAGGTCTCAGCGACGACCGGCTGAAGGAGATCCACACCCGCCTGGTCGACGCGAAGAAGCAGACCAACGATGGCAAGTCGGTGACCTTCGACGGCCTGAAACGCCAGCTTCAGGCCGCAGAGGACAACCTCCGCAAACAGCATGGCAACCGGAAGATCGACTTCGACGTCGTCATCAAGGACGGCCGGGCCGTCGTGAAGCCGATCGTGAAGTGAGCCGGCCCGGGTCAGCGGGCCAGTCGCAGCCGCTCGGACTGGGGTACCGTGGGGCGGCGGGACTCGATGAGGACGTCGTCCTCGCAGAACAGAAGCGCGCAGGCACTGCGCCCGCCCTCTTGCAGGCGGCTGCAGAGCTCGGCCAGCTCTTCGTCGGAGTCCACCACATCGCCCTCGACCGGCTGGAGCGTCGCCTGGTCGTAGCGACAATTGTCGAGAGCTACCCACAGTCCTTTGAACTGCTCCGAGCGGCAGAGCTCGGGCCAGGTCATTCTGGTCGACATCGCACTGATTGCTTTGCTGGAGTTCGGATCTGAAGCGCCCCCATGCGTCGTCAGAAGCGATATGGCGCCAGATCTAGACCCCAGTCGCCCGACCCGTCAAGAGAAGGGTGTGGCAAAAGGTATACACCTGTACCGCCTGCCTGCTCCCGACAGCAACGAAGTCGACTACTTGCAGCTCGTGCCGGCGAGGGCACCGTCGAGCCCAGGGCTGCCAGCACCCATGGCCTTGGCCGCGGCGATGATGCCCTTCGCCTGGGCGCAGTTCCCGTTCCGGGCAGCGGTCTTGGCAGCGGCTGGCGCGCGGGTCTTGGCCGCGCCGGAGCACTGGCTCTTCTTCGCGGCGTCTGGGCAGCGATTGTAGGCCGCGGCCGCTCCTCCGATGTTCCCACCGCTCGCCGCGCTGATGCACGCGTCGCACGCTGCGGGGTCGGTCTTGCCGGTACCGGTGCCGGTGCCCGTCGGCTTGGTAGTGGCCGTGGTCGTGGGCTTGGTGCTCGGCTCCGGCGCGGCCGAGCCCGTGTCCGTCGGCGCCGTAGTGCCCTGACCGCTCGCTCCGGTGTCCATCGGACCCACCGTGGTCGCGCCCGTGGAGGTGCCGAAGGGGTTCGTGAGGGGCTGATCGCCGCCGTCGTCCTTCTTCATGCTCTTCACGGCGACGACCGCGATGGCGATGAGCAGGAACAGTCCGAGACCGCCGAGTCCGATGATGAGGCCCTTCCCGCCGCCTCCGCCGCCGCGATTGGCCACCGGTGGGGGTGGAACGTGGGCCATCGGTGGGGCCATCGGCGCGGGTTGCATCACGGGTGGAGCCGGGGCCGGCACCGGCGTGTGGGCCGGGGCGGGGGTGGCGAATGCGCCGAAATCCGGGGCGGCCGCCATGGCCGCCGTGCCCTGGACCTGGAGCTTCTCGCGCGGCGGCTCTTCCACCACCGTGATGCCGCCGCCGTGGGAGAGCTCGGCGTAGAAGTCCTTGGCCGTCGCCTGCCGCTCTTCGCGGTTCTTGCTGAGCGCGCGCAAGATCGCCTTGCGCATGTGCTCGGAGATGGAGCTCGAAGGCGCCGTCACCTCGAAGGGCAGGGGCTGCGCCGTCATGTGCTGAGTCGCCCACTGCCACGGCGTGTCCGCCTCGAAGGGCAGCTTCGCGGTGAGCATCTCGTAGGTCATGACCCCGAGCGAGTAGATGTCGCTGCGCGAGTCGAGGGCTTTGCCCGTGAACTGCTCGGGGCTCATGTAGGGCGGCGTGCCGAGCACCATGCCCTGCTGAGTGAGCTTCTGCTCCTTCTGGGCGTCCGCGGACTCGCTGCGCGCCGCGATGCCGAAGTCCAGGACCTTGACGAAGTCCACCTCGCCTGCGCGGTCGGTGAGGATGATGTTCTCGGGCTTGAGGTCGCGGTGGATGATGCCTTGCTTGTGGGCCTCGTCGAGCGCGCCGCACACCTGCTTCATGATCTTGAGCACGCGCTCGGGGCTCATCCCGCCGCCGGACCCCTCGATCACCTCGTTCAAGGGCTTGCCCTTGACGAATTCCATCGCGATGTAGAGCGTCCCATCGGCAGTCGACCCGAAGTCGTAGAACTTGATGGTGTTCGGATGCTCGAGCTGGGCCACCGTGCCACACTCGCGGTGGAAGCGCGCGAGCACGGACGGGTCCTTCGACAGGTGCTGGTGCAAGGTCTTGATGGCGACCTGGCGGATGGTCGAGCCCATCTGCTGCTCGCCGACGTAGACGATGCCCATGCCGCCTTCGCCGAGCACACCCGTGACCCGATAGCGGCCGCCGATGATCTGCCCGACCAGCTTGTCTTCGACCCCCTCGTCGTGGGTCGGTAGGAGGCCTCCGCACTTGGCACAGAACCGCGCGCCATCGATGTTGGGGTGGCCGCAGGTCTCACAATTCATGGCGGCGGTAGCGTCGCACGAAGCGCCCCCAAAACGCCACTCCGAGGACGCGCGGCGGCGGTGGGAGAAATCCTCGGGATCTCGCCCGAGCTCGGCCGCCGAGGGGTTCCGCCTACACCGCCGGCCCGACGCATCCCTTGCCGGCGAGCGAGCGCTCGGGAAACGATTGGGGGTTGGATGCCCGAACGAAGTGAGGAGCCCGCGGGCAGAGTGCCCAGATCCGGGGTTCGAGATGCGCTCACGTGGCTGCGAGCAAGGGGCGAGCCGGTCCGGCTCGGGGTGCGCGTCGCGAGCGCCGACGAGATCGCCGCGCTAGGTGCTCTCTTGGGCCGGCCGCTCCCGCCGAGCTACGTCACCTTCGTCGAAACGCACGAGTCCATCGAGACCCGCTCCTTCCGAATCTACGGACTCGAATCGGGCGCCGAGCTCGGCGCAGTGGCGACGAGTCAGAAGCTCAGAAGGTCCATCTCGGGGCGCCTCGCATCGTTCGGCACACAGGGCCTCCACCCCGACGCGGCGGCGGTCGTTCACTGGGTCGCGGTGGCCGACCTGGGAGACACGCTGGGGAGCGTGCTCTTCGTCGACACGGATGGGGCTTTCCGCTGGGTGGCCGTACGGGAGCTCCTTCTGGACGGACCTGGGCCGAAGCTCGACGTCGACTTCGGCGAGCTCGTGCTCGAGACCCTCGCCGAGACCTACGACGAGCCCAGCGACGACCTCGGCTGAGCTGCTATGAAGTGACCCCGTCAAGCGGTGCCACGATTTTTGTTGGTCGCGTCTTCGTGTTCGAGCTCCTGAAGCTTGGGATGATTAGAGGGCCGAAGTAGGCCAGCGACGCGAGGGCGCTTCGACGACGAGTCACACTGCTATTCGCGGGTTACAGCGCGGGGCCGCAGAGCCGCATGATCGTTTTTCGTCGGGAGGAGCGCTTACTCAGATCGCGAGTTCAGGCGATGCCGTATCGCACCCTCAGCTCGCGCGTTTCTCCTTTCGTGCCTTGCGGGGCTGGCCTACTTCGATCCTCGAATCGTTCTTGCGCCTGGCTCGAGCTAGCGAGCGTGGCGCGGCGCTCGCTTTGGCACCCCGGAACTGTGCCGAGCTGCGAGCGCCGTGACGCGCGTCCTCCCGGTCGTCGCGAAGGGCTGCCCAGAGGAATCCGGCGAGCTCGCGGGCGATCGCGATGACCACCTTGTTTGGCGTCTTGCGACGCTCGACCAGGCGGCGGTAGCGTGTCGTGAGGCGGCGGTTGGCCTCGTCGGCGATTGTGATCACGCGCTCGGGTTGGCCCTCCCTGCGTGCGCGCAGCTTGGGTCCGACGCTCGCACGATGCCGGTACTGCCAGCTCGCCTGGACGAGCGCCCGGCGGATGTGGCCATTGCCGGTCTTTGTGATCTTGCCGCGGCGCGCGGATTCGCCGCTTGCGTAGAGCGTCGGCACCAACCCGAGGTAGGCAGCCAGCGCCCGCGGCGAGTCAAATCGCTCGATACCGTGCAGTTCTGCCAGGAAGATCATTGCAACTGTGGTGTCGATCCCGCGGAAGCAGCGCAGCCACCCCACCTGCTGGCGATAGAGCGGGAGCTGGGCGGCCTTTTCGAGCTCCGAGTCCAGGGCTCGAAGTCGCCGCTCCGCTTGCTCGATCGCAAGCATGTACTCGGCCAGTACGACCCGATCTGTCTCGTCGTCGAAGGCAATTGACGCTAGCCATCGCCGATGTGCCTCGCTCCAGAGCCGGCTCGTCGACTGGAAAACGTGGCCGCGACGCACGAGCAGTTTGACCAGCCGATGTCGACATCGCGCGAGATCGGCTCGCACGTCCTCGCGACACCGGCACAGGTCTCGGATCGCCTCCTGCTGTGGCGATGGCGGTGCCACGACCGTGAGCAACTCGGCGCGGTACAGCTCGACGAGCTTGCGCGCGTCTCGTCGGTCGGTCTTGATCCGCTCGCCGGGTTTGCGCGGCACCAGCGAGGGCGCCACCACCTCGCAAACCACTCGGCCCGCGGCCTCGAGGCGACGTTGCAGCGCGTAGCCGCACGTCCCGGCCTCGTAGCAGATTCGGATCTCTCGCCCCTTGGCTTCGCGCTCCAAACGCCGAACTAGCCGGCCGATTGCCCGCTCGTTGTTGTCGATCTCGAGCTGCGCAGCGTCCCCGTCGCCGGGGTGCAAGATCGCCACCACCAGCGTCTTCTTGTGCGCATCGATGCCTACCCACGTGATAGATCCTTCCATGACCGGCTCCCTTCGCATGCGGCTCTGGCGCGCAAGCGCCAACCCGCGATCCATTGGGGACATCGTCCCACTTTTGTCGGGGCGCCCAACCGGTGCTCACGACCTCGCGATCGGAGCCGGTCACTTCATACGTACTCAATCGCCCGACGCGGCGTCGCTCGGCCCAGCGTCGACGACGCCACCGTCGAGCGTCGCCGGGAGCGCCGTGCGCGGCGGCGCGAGGGGTGCGTCCGGCGGCCAAGGGAGCTCCGTTCGCTCGTTGGTCGCGCGATCCCAAAGCACCGCGCGGGTCGCGCGCGCGCTGGCGGGCACGAGCACCTTCATGCTGACGACGACGCCGGACGCGAAGCTCGGCGGCTCGTGCAACGGATGCGCCTTTTTGTGTCGAGGATCTTCCGCGGCCACCAAGGGCACGTCGAACCGGACTCGCTCGAGGAGCTCTTTGCCGATCCAGAGCTCGATGGCGTAACGGCCCATCTTGTGCGGAGCGGGCACGGCGTGGGTGAAGCGCACGGCGTGGACACTCGCGACCCGCACCTTGCCTTGCTCGTAGACGATCTCGTATTCGAAATGACGCTGCTCGCGCAGGGCCTCCGGGTCCGGCAGCGAACCGGCACCCGGGTCGCGTTCGGCGGCGCCGACCAGCTGCCGCGCGTCCCCGGCCGCATCGACTCCCCCATCGGTGCCGCGCTCCTCCGCCTCACCGAGACGAGACGGCATGGTCATGGCCGGACCGCGCTCCGTCCCTTCGAGGCGCGCACCCGAGCACGCCACCGCGATGGCCGCGAAACACAGGAGCAAGCGCAACGGCTGCACGGCAGCCTCAATCTTCGCGGGCGAGCAGCACGTTCACGGCCTTGATCAACACCGTGACCGACGAGCCCTTCTTCAGCCCGAGCTCCCTGACGGAGTCGAGCGTCATCACGGAGCTCACGCGATTCTTTCCGCCGATGTCGACGTCCACCTGGCACATGAGCGAGCCCTTCTTGATGCCGACCACTTTGCCGGAGATGACGTTGCGCGCTCCGTACCTCATGCGCGGGTTCTACGCGCGGAAGCGCCTCGGGACAAGGGACCTCGCGTATGCTCCGCGCATGCGATCGCGGGCGGACGAGCTCGAGCGGGCAGCCGCGGCCCGCGTGGAGCGCACGGGCGACGAGATCGTGGTGAGTTGGGGAGCACGGCGAGCCTGGCTCGCGCTCTGGCTGTTGGTGGTGCCCTGCGATTTCGTGGCCCTGGGCGTGCTCGCGTTCGCGGGGCGCGACTTCGTGCGCGAAGGTCCCTCCGTGTTGCCGGCAGCCCTCCTCGCCCTCGCGTTCCTCGGTCTCCCCGCGGCGCTCGTCACGCGTTTCGCCCTGCAGCAGACGTTCGATCGCACCCGAATCCGTCTCTCGCGCACGACGAGCGGCGGCGTCCGCGCACGCTCGAGTGCTGGGCCCATTCAGCGACAGAAGCTCGACATCGAGCGCGTCGCTGGCTTCGAGCTCGGTCACACCCAAACCCGCACGCGGCGGCTCTACCACGTACGCATCCGGGGCGGCGGCGACAGCGTCGAGCTCGCGGGCGCCGAAGGCGACGAAGCGACGGAGCGAGCCCGACTCGAGCTCCTGCGCGCAGTGTCGGAAGAGCTCGGCGCGTGATCACCGAAAGGTCTCGTCATGAAGAGGAACTCGGCAGCACGTCTTGGATTCTTGGCCGCCGTGCTCGTGAGCACGGGAGCATGCAGCTGGTTCGGAGCATCGGACTCGAACAAGACCGGTCCGATCGCGACGTCCGGAGGGACATCGGGAACGGGAGCCGCCGGGTCGGGAGGAGCCATCGCGGGCGGGACCGGTGGGAACGGCGGCAGCAAGCCCTGCGGTAGCGACAGTGGATCTCCCATGGTCAGGATCGCCACCGCGAACGGCACGGAGTACTGCATCGACCGTACCGAGGTTACTCAGGCCGCGTACGCGAAGTTCTTGGCCAGCGTGACGTCCAAGCCGGGCTCCGAGCACGATGCGTGCGGGACGAATTCGACCTACGAGCCGAAACAGGTGCCGAGCGGTCTTGGTTGGGAGCCTGCGGGCGACTGCGAAGTCGGGCAGGGCTGGACACCCGAAACCACGCCTGCAAAGCCGGTAGTGTGCGTGGATTGGTGCGACGCCTACGCCTATTGCGCGTGGGCGGGCAAACGGCTGTGCGGGAAGATCGGGGGCGGCGCGCTGGTGGCGAGCCCCGGAACGATCGGCAACCCCGACGTGAGTGACCCCGCAACGGATCCCAGTGCGAGTCAATGGTACAGCGCATGCACGCAGGGCGGAAAGACAGCATTTCCATATGGCGACAGCTACGACCCTCAGGCGTGCGAAGGCGCCGACAGCGCGAAGTCCGACACTGGAACTTGGTCCAAGAAGGACGTGGCCGCGCGAATCGGGTGCCGCGGTTCAGGTAGCGCGTATTCATCGATTTTCGACATGAGCGGGTCCGTTTTCGAACACACGGACGAGTGCCTGCTCGACACGACGAGCCCTGGCCCGGTTTGGGTGTGCGCGATGCGGGGAGGCGCCTACGACACGTTCGCAGAGCTGATGAACTGCAAGAGTTACGCGACTGGGAGTCGGGAGCGCGCACAACAAGACATCGGCTTCCGTTGCTGCGCGGATGGCTGATGACGAGGAGGCGCCGGCGAGCGCGAGTCGATCTCTCGAGCTCCTGCGCGCGGTGTCGAAAGAGCTCGGTGCGTGATCAGTCTCGGGTCGCAGCTGCGAGCCACTCGAGGTAGCCGGGCGAGCCGGCGACGACGGGGAGCGCCAAGATTTCCGGAACCTCGTAAGGGTGATTCGCGCGAAGCCATGCTTCGACCTCTGGGAAGAGGGAACGACGCGTCTTCACGATGAGCTGAACCTCCGCAGAATTTTCGAGCTTGCCCTCCCAAGTGTAGAACGAGCGCAGATTCGGCAGGACGTTCACGCAGGCGGCGAGCTTCTCCGCCACCAGCCCACGCGCGAGCCGCTCGGCGTGCTCGCCCTCGGCGGGCGCGGTACACAGAACCACTACGACTTCGGGTTGCATGCGCCCCCATCTTACAGCCAGGCGAGCAAGCTCGTGCCGACGGACGAGTTGGGCGTGCCCCAGCGCGATAGCGGCGTAGACTCCGCCCCATGCGCTCACTCCCATGGTTTCTGGGTGCGTGCGTCGCGCTGGCGCACGTTGGTTGCGGTTCGGATTCCGGCGGCGGCACCGGAGGCTCGGCGGGCTCGGGCGCGACGGGCGGCTCGGGGGGCTCCGGAGGTAGCGTCATCTCCACGGAGCATCCACGGATCTACTGGAGCGACGCGAATCGCCAGCGCCTGAAGTCCTTGCTCGACGGCAACGACGCCGCCGTCGTTCGCTTCAAGAACTGGGTCGACTCGGCCTTGTCCGGCGCTGACCCGTACGCGTTCGAAGCCTGGCACTCCGCGTTCATCGGGGAGCTCACCCAGGACCCGAAGTACTGCGCTGACGCGGTGAAGCGCGCGGACGCGGAGCTCGCGAGCGAGGAGGCACAAATCGCCAACGGCTCCGCTCCCGACGTGGCAGGTGACGACTACCTCGACGTCGGCCCTCGCGTCGGCAGTCTGATGATGGTGCTCGATTTCTGCTACGACGAGATGTCGGCGACCCAGCGCTCGCGCTTCATCGCCTACGCGAACCAGGCCGTGTGGAACGTGTGGCACCCCGATGCGGCAGTGTGGGGCGGCGCCTCCCACCCGTGGAACGGCTGGGCTACCGACAATCCGTCCAACAACTATTACTACTCGTTCTTGAAGGCGACGCTCTTGCTCGGCCTGGCGAGCAAAGGTGAAAACCCCGACGCCGATCAATGGATCGACAAGTTCCGGAAGGAGAAGATCGGTGCCGAGCTGGTGCCGACCTTCGAGAAGGACCTCGTGGGTGGTGGCTCGCGCGAGGGCACCGGATATGGCGTTGCGATGAAGGGCCTGTTCTGGCTGTACGAAGTCTGGCAAGCATCGACGGGTGAGAACATCGCGAACCTCACGCCGCACTCCCGCGAGAGCATGGCGTATCTCGTCCACTCGACCGTGCCCACGTTGGATCGCGTTGCGCCCCTCGGGGATCACTCGCGCGATTCCACGGCGGCGCTCTTCGACTACCACCGCGAGTACGGCGCCGCGCTGGCCTGGCTCCACCGAGACGATCCGTTGGCCAAGCCCCTCGCGACTTGGCTTCGCGACTGCTCGGTTCCCAAGATGGATCAGGGCTTCGAGTTCGTTTACGACGCGATCTATCGAAACCCGAACCTGACCGAGGAGCCGCTGTCGAAGCTCCGCACGACGTACTTCGCGCCGGGCACCGGTCACCTGTTCGCGCGCTCCGACTGGGGTGAAGACGCTACCTTCGTCGGGTTCGTGATGGGGCCATACACCGAGTCTCATGCCCACCACGATCAGCTCTCGTTTCTGATCTACGACGGCGAGTGGCTCGCCTACGACGCGAACATCGAGAGTCACAGCGGATTGTCTCAATCGGTGCGCGCGCACAACCTCGTGCGCCTGGAGAAGTCGGGCAAGGCACTCGAGCAGTCGGACGGGCACGCTTCGGTGGTGCTCGCGCTCCACGACGAAGCCGAGTTCCTCTACGCCGCAGCGGACGCGACGCCCGTCTACACCAGCGCCGGCGTGACCCGGGTCGAACGCGAGATCGTGTACCTGAAGCCCAGCACGCTGGTCGTGTACGACCGCGTCGACGCGGGCAGCGGTGCGAACTACGTCTGGCAGCTGACGACGCCGCTCACGCCGGCATTGAGCGGAACGCATGCGACCGCCGGCGCCCTCGACGTGTTCGGCGTCGTACCGGCGAGCGGCGCGTTTTCGGTGGTCGACATGCCGAGCGAGGACTCGGACTACCAAGCCGGCAATCGCCTCGAACGGCACGTGGCCGCCGACGGCGCGAGCCAGCTCCTCCACGTGCTCTCGGTGGGCGGGGCGGTGGCGAGTGTCAGCGCCGCGAACCAGGGCAACGACGACGGCGTGAGCATCGCCTTCGCCAATGGAGGTAGCGCCACCGTGCGCTTCCATCGAACGACGACCGGCGGGACCTTGACCTCGAGCGGCGCGGCAGGCACCTTCGACGGACCCTTGCCGAGCGGCGTGCAAGTTCCCGAGGTGTTCGCCCCATGAGTGGTTCGAATGGCAAGCTCGTGTCGTTGACGATTGCATTGACGCTGAGCGCGGCGGCGTGCGGCGAGAGCGACGCCGAATCGAAGGGCAGCGGCGGCGCCGGGAACGCGAGCTCGACGGGCGGCTCTGCCGGAGCCGCGAGCGGCGGCACGGCGGGCACGCCGAACGGCGGCAGCGGCGGCAGCGGTGGCAGCGCGGCTCCGAAGCCGTCGCCCGGTTGCAGCTCGGGCAGCCTCGCGACGGGCGAGACCTCGCTCACGCTCGAGCATGGCGGCGTGACGCGCGAGTACCGCGTGTTCCTGCCCGCGAGCGCCGGCGACAAGACGCCGCTGCCACTCGTCCTGAACTTCCATGGCTACACCTCGAACATCGCGCAGCAGACGTTGTTCTCGAGTCTGAACACCGAGGCGAGCTCGGCGGGCTTCGCCGTCGCCTACCCGCAGGGGCTCGCGAACCCGAGCGGCGGACAAACGTCGTGGAACGCCGGGCTCTGCTGCGCGTTCGGCGACAGCGCGCGCGACGACGTGGGCTTCGTCGACGCCCTGCTGGACGACCTGTTCGCAAAGACGTGCATCGACGAACGGCGTGTATACGCCACGGGCATGTCCAACGGTGGATTCATGACGCACCGCCTCGGCTGCGAGCGCGCCGACCGCTTCGCCGCCATCGCGCCGGTGGCCGGCGTGCTCGGAATTCCGGCAGCGGACTGCAAGCCGTCGCGGCCCATGCCCATCGTTCACTTCCACGGCACGGCCGACAGCTTGGTCTCTTACGATGGCGGACTCCTCGGCGCACCCAGCGTGGCCGACACCCTCCAAGGGTGGGCCGATCGAAACGGCTGCACGGGGCCAGCGAAGTCGTCTTTCACCCACGGTGCGGCCCATTGCGAGACCCACTCCGGTTGCAAGGACGACGTCGAGGTCACGCTCTGCACCATCGACGGCATGGGTCATTGTTGGCCCGGCCAGAGCTATTGCCCGTTCGGACAATCGAGCACCGACATCAGCGCCAACCAGCGCATGTGGGAGCTCTTCCAGAAGTTCGCGTTGCCGTGAACGCCGACCCGTTCGAGCCGTATGCTTTCCGATCGGGCGCGCGGGCCACGAACCGACTCGTGCTGGCCCCGCTCACCAATGGCCAGAGCAACGACGACGGCAGCCTCGGCGACGACGAGCTCCGCTGGCTCGCTCGGCGGGCACGCGGAGGCTTCGGCACGGTGGAGACTTGCGCGAGCCACGTGAGTCGGAGCGGCAAGGCGTTCGACGGGCAGCTGGGCTGTTTCGACGACTCGCTCCTGCCCGGGCTGACGCGTCTCGCGAGCGCCGTGCGCAGCGCCGGCGCCCTCGCGCTGGTCCAACTCCATCACGGGGGTGCGCGCTCGCCGTCGCGACTGACCGGCGTCCAGCCCATCAGCGCCAGCGAGTTTCGCGAGGAGCGTCCGGACTTCGAGCTGCCGCGCGCCGCGACCAGCGACGAGATCGAGGGGATCGTCGACGACTTCGCGACGGCAGCGCGGCGCGTCGAGCAGGCGGGCTTCGACGGCGTGGAGATCCACGGCGCCCACGGCTACCTCTTGTGTCAGTTTCGTAGCCGCGAGCTGAATCTCCGCACCGACGCTTGGGGCGGCCCGCTCGAAGGGCGCGCGCGTCTCGTGTGCGAGGTGACTCGCAGGATCCGCGCGAGCGTCGGGAGCCGCTTCGTCGTGGGAGTACGCCTCTCGCCCGAGGACTTCGGGTTTGCCCGGGGCATCGACTTGGATGAAACCGGAACCACCGCGGGCTGGCTCGCCGATGCTGGCGCCGACTTCATCCACGCCTCGCTCTGGGACTACACGCGCTCGAGCCAGAAGTACCCCGCGCTCCACCCGCTCTCGGTGCTGCGGCGCGCACTGCCGCGCGAGGTCGCGCTGATGGCCGCAGGAAAGGTATGGACGCGGGCCGACGTCGAAGCGCTGCTGTCGCTCGGCGCGGACTTGGTCGCCGTCGGTCGGGCCGCGATCCTGAACCCCGAGTGGCCACGAGCGCTGGCGCAACCCGGCTTCGAACCCACGCGCGGGCCGCTTTCCCCGGAAGAGCTCGAGCGGCTCGACGTGGGCCCGCGCTTCGTCGCCTACCTTCGCCGTTTCAAGCAGATGGTTTCGGAGTGAGCGAGTAGTTCGACCGGGCGCTCGACTGTGTCAGAATGGCGAGCATGCGGGCGAGCTTCGGGTTGATTGCTGCGGTGCTTTGTCTTCCCCTCGCCTGCGGGGGCGACGACTTCGAAGCGAAGGGTACCGGGGGCAGCGCCGGAAGCGCGGCCGGCGCTACGGGTGGCACCGGCGGCTCCACGGGCGGCAGTGGAGGTGGCGCAGGCAGCGGAGGCAGCACCGGGGGCTCGGCCGGTGCGACGGGCGGCGCCCCCTCTGGCGGCGGCGCGCCGAGTGGCGGGGCAGCCGGCGACGCGAGCGTGGATTCGGGCGACGCAGCGACGGGCGGTGCGCAGGGCATCAGCATCGTGCAAGCCAGCCCCACGCTCACGACGACCGACCTCGTCCCGACGTTGACACTGCCGGCGCCCGCAGCCGGAAATTCCATCATCGTGGGGATCACCTGCATCGCCGACGTGAGCGCCGACTGCCCGATCCCGAACGGCGGGGTCACCGACAACCAGGGGAACGTCTACACGCGGGTGGTGCAAGGCGAGGCCATCAAGTCGAGCTCACAGGGCGCGCGCGGCTACGTGTTCATCGCGCAGAACATCCCCGCACCGTCCGGCCCGTTCACCATCAGCGTGGACCCGGACGGGAGCTCGGCGCTGCAAGCGATGGCGTGGGGTGCCATCGAGGTGGCTGGCCTCGCGGCACCGCCGAGCCTCGACGCCTCGGGCGTGACCACCGTGGACTCGGGCGGTTCGACCGCGGCGACCACCGACACCGCGACCCAGCAGAACAACGAGCTGGCTGTGGGCGTGCTGTCCGTCCGCAGCAACGACACCAACATGCTGATCACCCCCGAAGCGTCCTGGACTTCGCATCACGTCCACCAGAACAACGCGAGCGGCCCTCCCGGGCACTCCATGATCTCGAAGATTCTGACCAGTACGGGCACCATCACCCACACCTGGACCCACGACATTCCAACCCGCGGCGCTGCGGGCGTGATCGTCACGTTCCGGGGCGCGCTGGCGAACTGACGGTGAGATCCTGGCGCGCTCCGCCGAGGGCGACCCACACGGACACGAAGTCGTCGGGCACCGGTGCGGCGGGGCACCAAGACGTTCCGTCCGGAAGTGAGAGCTCGATGCGAAACGCGTGGAGAAGCGGGCGCGGGATCTCCACCACGTCGCCCGTGCCTCGAACGATTCGGGTCGGACCGCCGTAGCGCCGATCGCCGAGGAGCGGCGCGCCAGCAGCCGCGGCGTGCACTCGAAGCTGATGTTTGCGGCCGGTGTCGGGGCACAAGAGCACGAGGGCCGGCGTCAACGGTTCGCCGCGGGGAGCCGTCGCCGGCGCAGCACGGGCAAGACGGTGGTAGCGGCTCTCGGCCGGCTTGCCATCCACTCGGCCTTGCCACCTCCCTCGCTCCGGTTCGGGAGGACGCGCGCACACGCCCAGGTATTCGCGCGAGAGGGCGTGGCGCTCACGGAGTGACGCGGCCCACTGCCGCGCGCCAGCGCTCTCCGAGAGCAGCACGATGCCGCTCACGCCGACGTCGAGCCGCGACTCGGCGTGGAGCGCGGGCACGCCGAGCGCCTGCGCGAGACGCCGCGTCAGCGAGTCGCTTCCGGCGCGATCCGGCTCGGTGGGAAGCTCCGGAGGCTTGAATGCGGCCACGAACCCCTGGGCGCGATCGACGACGAACGCCTCGCCCACGACCGGGCGCGCGTCGAACACGCACACGACGCCGCCGGGCACGACGGCGGTACTCGCGTCGACCGCGCGCACGCCGTCGACGAAGACGCGCCCCGCTGCGAGCGCGGACTCGGCGTCGACTTCCATGCGTTCGAGCACGCGACCGAGCGCGTCCGGAGCCCCCTCCGGAACGCGCCAGACGCGCTCTCGGCTCATGACTCGATGCGCTCCACGAGGCCCTTGTCGCCGTCCACGCGCACGAGCTCGCCCTCACACAGGGTGGAGCTCGCGGCGAGCACGCCGAACACCGCGGGCCGGCCGATTTCGCGCGCCACGACCGCCGCGTGGGAGAGCGGACTTCCGGAGTCCGCCACCACGGCCCCCGCCCAGAAGAACAGCGGCGCGAGCCCGACGTCGGGCGTGCGAACCACGATCACGTCGCCGGGCTCGACGCGCTCCGCGCCGGCGCCCGCCGGACCGAGGAGCCGCACGCGGCCCGTGGCCGAGCCCGCGCTGGCGCCGGAGCCCAAGAGCCGCCGCGAGTCGAACGGGAGAGCCGCGATGCGCGGTGGCACGCCGATGAAGGTGTCGGGCGGATCGGCGCGCTCGAGGCCGCGACGATGCGCCGCTTGTCGCATGCGCACGATGGGGCCGAGGTCGGCGCGAGTCCTGCCCGTGGCGCTCAGGAGCTCGGTGTGGCGGAGGTAGAACACGCCGCCCCGCGGCAGCGTCGGGTCGAGACGCAAGAGCCGGCGATCGACGTCCAGCGCCACGCTCCGGGTCATGCCGATGGTGCGCGCCATCCACACTCGCATCCGCTCGCGCAAGAGCGAAAGCGCCCGCGCCCGGGCGAGCAGCGTGCGAATCAACAGCATCTCCACGCGACCGGCGCGCGATTCGAGCAACGCGAGCTCACTGTCGGCCGCGGCGCGCACGCGAGAGAGCATGGCTTCGGGATCGGTAGGCTCGGCTCGAAGCCCGGCGCGCAGCATGGCGAAGACCGGCGCAGGCTCCTCGGTGTAACGCGGCCGCTCCACCTCGAGCTCGACGAGCCCGCGATCACCGAAGCGCTCGAGCCACTCGGCGAGGGCACGCCGTCCGGGGCTCTCGGGCAGATCGCTCGTGCGCCCAGCGTGCTCGAGCTGGCTCTTGGCCTCGGGGTCCGCGCGCAGAAGCTCGACCACCTGCACCAGCGCCATGGCCGAGCGTGCGCTCTCGAGGTCCGCGAGCCCGCTCGTGAGCGCGTACGCCGTTCGCGAAGCACCGTCCGGGAGCACGCGAGCGAGGGCAGCCTCGAGGGCGATGTGCGCAGCCAGCGCGACCACCGAGCTGGAGAGCAGCACGCGCCCGGTGGACTCGAGGAACCCGTGGGACTCGCGCAGCGTGGTGACCAGCGAGTCATCCGGCAAGATGGCGAGGTCCATCTCGGCGAGCCAGCGCCGGTGCTGCTCGGCATCGCTCTCGAAACGAGCACTCGCCTCGTTCAGCTTGCGCTCTTGTAGCGCGAGCCGCGCGGCAGCCAGTGAAAGCACCGCGAGCGACGCACCGCGCGACCGCATGTCCAGCGTACGCGCGACCGCAGCGGTGTTTCCGCCCCGCAAGAGCTGCACGATCACCGCGGGGTCGATGCCCGGTACGCCCGAAAGCGCGGGCACCATCGCCGAGACATTGAGGTAGTGACGTCCGTGCACCGTCGCCACCAGCGTGGCGTCTCGGTCGAGCTCCGCCCCGAGCGAATCGAGCGTACTGCGGAGGCTCGACTCGACGAAACCCTCGACCAGTGAAGACGAGAGCGGTGTCGGAACCCCCGGCAACAGGTCGGCGAGCCCCGTCCTCGACCACACGCTCTCTCGGCTGCCGCCCAAGGGGAAGCCTTCCCCCTGCACTTCGCGCGCCGCGAGCACGCTCGGGCTGTCGTCCGGTCCGAACAGCAGCTCGAGCTCTCGAGCTGGCGCGTGCTCGATCTTCTTCCAGACGTCGCTGCTCTTCTTCAGCGCAGCGTCACCGAGCGCAGGCTCACGCGCGGTCTCGTTGGGGACGGGTTCGAGCACGAGACCGCGGTCGCTCGCCACCCAGGCCGCGCTCTTGCACGACACGCGGCGAGCGAGCGCGCTGCCGTCGGAGGCGACCCGCACGATGTCGACGGCCGCTGCGCCGTCGATCACCGGAGGCCCGAAGCCGAGCGAGGATGCCAAGAGGAACGAATCCGCGCCTTCGTCCTGGGGAGTGTGGGGCTCGCGTGTGCGCAGGATGGCCTGGCCCCGAACTCCCCCGACGCGCTGCACCACCACCGCCATGGCGACGTCGCGTTGGCGGTGGTGCCTGAGGACCCAGAGCGGTTCTTCGTCCACCACGGCAGACCAGAGCGCGGCGACTCCGCGTTCGAGATCGGACCAGGTCCGAATGCCGTAGAGCACGCGATCGAGACCCGCGAGCGTGACCAAGCTCGCATCGGGAAGCGTGGCGCTCGCGCGTAGGCACAAGCCCGAGCCCTCGTTGCCGTGGCGTTCGACCAGAAGCGCGAGCTCCTTGCCGAGCTCGCTCGGCAGCGCCAGCTCTCGCATGCGCTCGCGCGCTCGCGCGGCTCGCTCGACGCCGCTCGGCTTGTGGATGGCTCGGACCAACGTGGCCGGATCATGACCGGGCGGCAGCCCCGCGTGGGAGCACTCGCGGAACACGGCCGCCGAGACCAGCCAGGTCTCCGCGACCGGCAGGCCGCGCCGGTGGGCGTCGACCAACCCCGCGCCCACGACGCCGAAATCTTCGACGCGGCCGCCGTCGATGGCGGCGTCGAGCAGCGTGTAGAGACGGCCCGCGGATCCCCGGCTCATGAGGAGCTCGGCAATAGCAGCGCGAGCCGAAGCCGTCGATGGGCCTCAGCCTTCGCTGGGCAGCGCTCCTGTGCTCCGGCGGACCAGCTCGAGCAGCACCGGATCGGTGCGCAGCTGCTCGCGCAGGGAGTTCTTCACGAAGTCGAGCTGCTCGACGGAGAGCTTGCCTTGGAGATGCTCGACGGCGTGGCCGACGCGCGCGTCGAGGTACTGATCGACGGTGATTTCACCGCGCTCCAGGCGCGCGAGTAGGTCAGCCGCCTGCGAACGCTCCGCGCCACCCGTCTTCTGCACCTGAAACGATTCGCGGGCCGGCGCAGATGGACCGACCCCGGAGGAGCCGCTCGGTCCTGTGGGTCCCCCGGGGGGTGGCTTGCCGATGCCGTCGATGCCCATGTTCGCGAACCTAACGGATGTTGCCGATGGCGTTCTTGACCGTGTCGTGTCGGGTCTTGAGGACGTTGGAGAGCGTGGTGTACGCGCGGCTCTCGGCGCTGATGCGCTCCTGCAGCTCCAGATAATACAGGTTCATGTCGGCGTTGCGGTTGAGCATTTCTTCCATGTTGCCCCCGCCCTCGACTTCGCTGCCCCCGGCCGTGCCGGCCGAGCCCTCGGCGCGGCTCGAACCGCCACCAAGCCCCGCGGAAGCCTGGGTCGCGCTCGGCCCCGGGCGAAACGCCGCGGCGAGGACCGGGCCACCAGGTAGGCGGCGGACAGCGGCCTCGGCCCCGCCCACGACCGCGCTCGCGCTCGCGTCCATGACCTGTTTGAAGGGACGCGAAGGAGCGGGGGTGACGCGGCTGGCAGTGGGAGTGGCGGAGACGCCAGTGGAAGGACCGCCGGCATCGACTCGGGTACTCATGAGAAAGCCTCCTTTGGCTATGGGCTCGACCCTCGATTCGGCAGCTCGTGCGAGCGGGTTGCGAGGTTTCTTTGCAGGCGGGGCTGGCTCAGAAGCTCCCGACGACGCCGAGACCTCGACCCCCGCCCACCCGCATCGGGGTCACGCGCAGGGTGGCGCCGCGCGTCTCCTGCACCAATACCTTCTTCTTCGCCGTGAGCCCCACCGCGAGCACGACCCCACCCGCGGTCTGCATCAAACCGTCGGCGATCAGCATCATGCCGACGAACAGATCGCTCAGGCAATCGCCCGTGTCCGAGGCCGTGCCGTCTTGGTTTTCGTCGCACGCGTCCTTGCGAGTGGCCAACGTCAAAAACGGGCCGAGACCCGGCACCACGAGCCAATAGCTCTTGTTCTCGAAACCCGACGCGGCGGCGAAGTTCAGGCCGAGGGCGTAGGGAACGCCGGCGACGATGGCGCCGCTGATCACGGCCCCTTTTCGCACCCGCTCTTCGACCTTGTAACCTGGTGGGATGGGCTTCTCCGGGTCGTAGGGCATCTCTGCAGGTAGCGGTCGCGCGGCGTAGGGTTGGGGATACGGATACGGGTAGCCGTACGGGTACGGGTACGCGTACGGGTACGGGTACGCGTAGGGATACGGCGGCGGCGCGGCAGGCGCGGGCACCGCGGGCGGAGGCGCCGTCTGCGTGGGCGCGGCAGGCGGCGCCGCGCTGACCGGAGGCGCAGCGCTGGCAGGCGGCTGGGCCGTTTGGGCCAGAGCGACCGGCGCGTTCGAGCAAAAGCCGATGGCGAATGCGACCCCGACCGCGCGCGACATGCGGGCACCTTAGCGCGGTCCGCGGCCGCTGACAGCCGACCCGCGGCAGACGCTCAGATCCCGAACCACTCGGCTGGATCCACGCTCTCGGTGCCCACCCGGATTTCGAAGTAGAGCATCGGCCCCGAGCCCATGTCCCCGACGCCGCCGATCCGAGTGCCGGTCGTGACCTCGTCTCCGACCTTCACGGCGAAGTCGGCGAGGTTCGCGCTCACCGTGTAGTGCTTGTCCCCGTGGTCCAAGATCACGGTCTTGCCGTAGGAAGCGTATTCGTCCGCGAATGCGACGCGACCCGTGTAGACGGCACGCACGGGCGTGCCGCGCGGCGCGCGCATCTCGATGCCCGGTCCGTCGGTCCCCGGCCGGCGCGCGCTCTTCAGCTCGGCGCGCCCAGGGATCGGGAACGGCAAGCGCCCTTTCATGCTGGCAAAGCCCCGAGCCAGCTCCGCGGGATCGCTCGGACCAACGCCGGCACCCGCGCCGTACACCGCCGTCGGAGCCCCGGGACCGCTGGAGGTGAACGCGCGCTCGAAAGCCAGCGCGCGATCCTGCTGCTGAAGGATGGCGTCGCGCGCCTGCGCGAGCGCGCGCTGCTGAACTTCGAGCGGGGCGCGACGGAGCTTGATCTTGTCGAGCGAGCGGCCGATCTCGACCCGCCGCTCCGCGAGCTTGCGTTCGCTCTCGATGTCTCGCCCGAGCGCGCGCTTCATGCGCTCGACCTTGGCCGCGTGGTCCACCAGGGCAGAGAAGCCCCCGCCGACCGGCAGCAGGCCAGCCTTCGCGAGCCTGACGTAGGCGCGGCCGCGAGCGATGGTCCGCGCGTGGGCGCTTTCGGCGTCGTGACCGAGGGCAGCCAGCTCCTTCTTCAGCTCCCGCTCCTGCCGATCGAGATCTTCGATGGCGCGATCCACTTCGTTCAGCGGGTTCGGGACGCCCGGCGCTGCCAGGGTGGCCTGCGCGAGCACGTCGGCGCTGGGTCCCGAGGTCGGATCGTCGCCGGCCCCGGGCAGCGCTGCGGCCGCCGAGACTCCGAACACGATGGCGAAAACGGCTCGTCGTTTCACGGTCAGACCAGGAGGAGCCGGCGCAGGCTCGAGTAGGCGGCCAGAGCTCCGAGACCCGCGCCGAGCGCGACCATCGAAGCGCACACGAACCAGGGCAAGAACGTCGGCGACATGCCGAGCATGCTCCCGAGCTCGCCGTCGAAGTTGCCGCGCACGATGGCGTACAACATCCCGAGGATCAGAATGGCGAGGAGCGCACCGATGCCGCCCTGGGCGGCGCCTTCCAACACGAAGGGGCGCCGCACGTAGGAGTCGGTGGCCCCGACCAGCTTGAGGATCTCGACCTCGATGCGCCGGCGCTGGAGCGCCAGACGAATCGTCGACGAGACCACGCTGATGACGGCGCCGAGCACCACCAGCGCGAGCACGATGGAGGCGGTCACGCCTCCGCGGAGCAGCGTGCCCAAGCGCTCGCTCCAGCTCTGGTAGGTCTCGACGGATTCGACGGCAGGGAGCGCTTGGAGCTGCGTCGAGAGCTTCACCAGGCGCTCGACGGCGGCTTCGTCGGCGACGTGGACCTCGAGGGACGCCGGGAAGGCCTCGACGGGCAGGGCGCCGAGCACCTCGTCGCTCTTCGAGGCAGTGACCTCGCGGCGCGCTTCCTCACTGGTCACGAGCCGCACCTCGGTGACGCCTTGGGTCTGGCGCAAGGCCTTTTGCAGTGAGTCGATCTGCTCCGGGGTCGCGTCGGGCTTCAAGAACACGCTGGCGCGACCGGTCTCCGCCCAACGCAGCCGGATGCCGTGGACGTTCACCAC
This sequence comes from Polyangiaceae bacterium, assembly GCA_046351435.1. Classification (GTDB taxonomy): domain Bacteria; phylum Myxococcota_A; class Polyangia; order Polyangiales; family Polyangiaceae; genus JADJKB01. The sequence goes on along the minus strand of JAXLYN010000034.1, from coordinate 36,052 downwards.
CACGAGCACGGCCGACGCCAAGCACACGAAGGCGACCGCGACGCTGAAGATGCTGAGCAAGTGCAGCCGCCAGTCGTTCTTGCTGCCGCGCCACGCTCGTTCGATGGGGGTCATGCGCTCACGCCACCTTCCGTCCGAATTGCTCCGCCGCTTCGTCGTCGAGGCCATCCGGCACGTCGATGGCCTTGCCTTCGTCGAGCACGACCACGCGGCGCGGCCGCACGTCGAGCAAGGTGCGGTCGTGGGTCGCGAAGAGCACCGTCACGCCCGTCTCGTGGATGTCCTCGAACAGACCCAAGATGTCGATGGCGAGCTGCGGATCGAGGTTGCCCGTGGGCTCGTCGGCGAGCACGAGGGCCGGCTCACCCACGATGGCCCGCGCCACCGCCACGCGCTGCTGTTCACCCCCCGACAGAGCGCCTGCGCGGTCCGGGCCGCGCCCGCCGAGCCCGACGCGTTCGAGCACCTCGCCGACCCGCTGCTTGATCATGCGCGGCGCGACCCCCAAGACCTCGAGGGGCAGCGCCACGTTCTCGAGCACCGACCAGTTGGGGACGAGCTTGAAGTCCTGGAACACCACGCCGATGTTCCGGCGGAGGAAGGGCACCGAGTCGCCCGCGAGCCGACTCACGTCGCGCCCGAGGAACAAGATGCGACCCGAGTCCACCTGCTCGGCCGCGTGCAACATGCGCAGCAGGGTGCTCTTGCCGGCGCCGGACGGACCGGTGATGAACACGAACTCGCCGCGCTGGATCTCCAGGGTGAGCCCCCGCAAGACCGGCGCGTCCGCTCGGTACGCCTTGTGGACGTCTTCGAACACCAGGATCGGTCGGCGAGCCGCGGTGGGGTCGAAACGGGTCGCGCCACGTAGTGCCGGCTTGAAGGCTCGGGTCTTGACCCCACTGTCCATGGGCTGCCGGTTATCAGCTCGCGGATTTCCCTAACAAGTTTTCGGCGGCGGTGTGCGCATGACTTCGTGGGTTTTTGCCCCGACCCGAGCGGCTCGCTAGTCTGCCTCGCATGACGGGAATGCGGGGAAACGCTTGGAGGCTCTGTCTCCTGTTCGGCCTTTCGGGGCTCGGCCTCGTCGCGGCGTGCGGCTCCGACTCGGAAGACACGGGCGGAACCGGGGGCAAGGCCACCGGTGGCAGTTCGGGCTCGGGAGGGTCTTCGGGGAGCGGGGGCTCGTCGGGCTCGGGGGGCAGCGCGGGGAGCGGCGGCAGCGCCGGCGTCGATGCCAGCCTCGATTCGCCTGGGGACTCCCCGGCGGACACTTGCCCGGCCGACGTGGATCCGGACGCGGCGCCCAACGAGCTCGTGTGCTCCGCGCTCACCAACATGGGCTTCGATGCGCCGAACTACGAGCTCAGCATCACGCTCGCGGGTCTCCCGCCCATCGTTTCGGGGACCTACAGCATCGGATACCGCACGAACCTCGGCGCATCGGCCGGCAGCGGAACGCTCAGCGGACAGGGGAACAAGGTCTTGCTGAAGCTCGCGGAGATCTTCGACGCGGGCTCGGTCACGGACGTGGAAATCTGCGACATCGACTTGGTCGACAGCTGCGGCTTCCATCATCACTACGGACGCTTCAACGCCGACAGCGGCGCCAACGACAACGTCTTGCCCCGTCTGATCGCGACCGACGGCGGCGGCTACGCGGGCATCTGCAAGTTCGAGACGGACCTGTGCAACGATTGAGCGTGGCCGTGTGAAGATCGCGTTCTTCGGTCTCCCGCTGGCGGCGCTGCTCTTGCACGCCGACGGTCACGCGATCGAGCTCGCCGTGCTTTCGCCCATCGATGCGCCGGGTCGGAGGCGCCTGAGACGGACGCTCGGCGACGCCAACGTGGTCGATGCCCTCGCCCATCAAAAGCGCCTCGACGCGCGCGTCGACAACATGCTCTCGGCCCGCGACTTCGATGTCTTGGTGAGCTGGTTCTGGACGCGCAAGCTGCCGCTTCGCTGGCTGCAAAAGGGGCGGCATCGGCCCATGGGAGTGCACCCTTCGCTCTTGCCCCGGCACCGCGGCCCGAACCCGTTCTTCTGGGCCATCGACTCGGGCGACGAGCGGACGGGCGTCAGCGTGCACGTGCTCGAAGCGGAGTACGACACCGGGGATGTGCTCGCTCGGCGCGAGCTCACCGTCGGAGAACGAAACGCCTGGCAGCTGGCGCGAGCCCTGGATCGACCGAGCCTCTCCTTGCTCCGAGACGTCGTCGCGAGGCTCGCCCGCGGCGAGACGCTGGTCGCCGAACCCCAAGACGAGGCCCAAGCGAGCTGGGCCAGAGAGCCCGACGCGGAGCTCCTGCGGGTGGACTTCGGTTGGACTACCGAACGCGTGCTCCGGCGCGTTCGCGCGCTCTCGCCGGTGCCGGGACTGGCGCTCGAGCTCGAAGGTCAGAGCTTCTTCGTCACCGGTGCCGAACGCGCGACGCACTACCCGACGGCGCTCGCTGCGGGCGAAGCCGCAGCGGTGGGGAGTGCCCGAGACGAGCTCGTGATTCGCACGGGAGACGGCGCAATCCGCGTGAAGTCCGCGGTCGCGGGGGTCTCGGGAGGCCTCCCGGAAGGCACCTCCCTGCCGGTCTCGGCCCTGGCAGAACTCGTCGCTACTCGAAACCGTGCAGTGTAGACTGGCCCCTCTTCGGAGGACCTGAATGACCGACCCCGCGAGTGCTGCGAGAACTGCCAGGGAGAGCCTGGCCCGTGGCCTGTCCGCCCTGCAAGCGCCCGGTATTCCGCCCCACATCATGGATGTGGCCGAACCCATCGCGCAGGCCATGGGAGCGCTGCACCGGATCGAGGCGACGCAAGGCGGTGCTCTGGCGGAACAAGCTCCGATTGCGCTCGACGCGGTTCGGCGCGGGCTCGGTCTGTTGCAGGCCGCTGCGGGACAGCACCCCGCGGTGGAGCAAGCCATGGAGGCAGTGGCGGGGAGCCTCGGCGTCGTTCACTCGCTCAGCACGATGCCCGTCGGCGCTCCCGCACCGGCGCCTCAAGTTCAACCGGCACCGGCACCCGCAGCGGCGCCCGCCCCCGCAGCGCCTCAAGGGTTCGGCACGACGGTTGCGATGCCGCCCAACGCGGGCGGCTATGCACCGCCACCTGCGCCCGCAGCAGCGCCGCAGGCCTACCCGCAAGCGGCTCCGCAACCTGCATATCCGCAAGCTGCGCCGCAAGCCGCGTATCCACAAGCCGCGCCGCAGGCGCAAGCGCCGCAGCCGCAGTACGCTCAAGCTGCTCCGCAAGCGGGCTACCTGCAGCCGCAAGCGGGATATCCTCCGGTGCAGCCGCAGGCAGCGTATCCGCAGGCCGCACCGCAAGCCGCGTATCCCCAAGCCGCGCCGCAGGCTCAGTATCCGCAGGCCGGAGGCTGGGCGCCGCCTCCCATGGCCCAAGGCGCGCCGTGGGGACAGGCGCAGCAGCCACCTCCCGGGTCGTACCCTCATAACCCGGCGCCACAGCCCGCGGCCGTGCCTCAGTCTTCGCCGGTGGCGGCCGGCGCTCAGGTCTCGAGCGTGCAAGCGCCGCCCAACATGCCGCGGCTCGACGCCGACCTCGGCGCGCACAGCCCATCGAACTTCTACAAAGGCCTGAGCGGCAACGACGTGATCGACTCGGGCGGGATCTCATCGCGACCTACAAGATCCCGAAGATCGGCACCAACGTGGTGATCAAGGGTGTCGCTACCCGGTGGCTACGAGTTCGAGGCCTGGGCGTCGTCGAATGGGTGCGAAGCACCGAACTCCACGGCCGGTGTGGAAGCCCACCCGGGTTCGGCGCGAAGTTCACGCAAATCACCCCGAAGGCCGGCAGCTCGTGTACCGCTACGTGCGAAACCGCGAACCGCTGTTCCACGACGATCCGTGAGTCGAGCTCGTCACCGGCGAACTCCCTGATGCGCGCTCGCCGGTCTCTTGGCCTCGCCGTTGCTCTTTCGCTCGCCGTGCTCTCCGGCGCGCGCACGGCAGCTGCCGGAGATCCCTACCTCGAGTGGTTCACGATCCTGACGCCGCACTTCCGCGTCACCTTTCACGGAGGCCTCGAGGAGCAGGCGCAACGCACGGCCACCTTGCTCGAGGTGATCCACGAGCGTCTCACGCCGCAGCTCGGCTGGCGTCCGAGCGAAGTGACCGAGGTGCTGAGCGACGTGACACCGACAGCGCCAACGGCTCGGCCACCGCGCTGCCCTACAACGCGGTACGCCTGTTCGTCACGGCTCCCGACGACATGTCGCCCCTCGGCGAATACGACGACTGGATGTCGGAGCTCGTGACCCACGAGTACACGCACGTGCTCCACGTCGACAACATCTCGGGGATCCCGGCGCTGATCAACAAGGTCCTGGGCAAGACCACCGCGCCGAACCAGGTGCAACCTCGCTGGATCCTCGAAGGGTTGGCGGTTGCGCTGGAAACCGAGCACACCGGTGGCGGCCGCCTGCGCTCTTCGCACTTCGACATGATCCTTCGTGCCGACGTGCTCCAAGATCGCTTGGCGCGCCTGGATCAGATCAGTCACCCGGCGCGGCGCTGGCCCACCGGAAACCTCTGGTACCTCTACGGCGGCGCGTTCATCGGTTGGATCGCCGACGTGTACGGCCCGGACACCTATGGTTCGGTGGCCACCGACTACGGACAGAACCCGATTCCGTGGGGCATCAACCGCTCGATCCGGCGCGCCACCGGGCGCACGTACCCGGAGCTCTTCGACGGCTGGAAGAAGCACCTCGAGACCAAATACGAGGCGCAGGTCGACGAGGTGAATCGCCGCGGGCGCCGCGATGGCACGCAGCTCACCCACCGCGGACGCATCGCCGGCGCGGCGCGCTGGGTGCCGGAGTGCGCGCGCAAGGGCAAACGTGAAGAGCTCATCTACTACGTGGACGACGGCCACACGCCCGCCGGCTTCTGGCGCCTGCCGCTCGACGCGCGAAATCGCGGCGACGACGACTCGAGCTCGATCTGGATCCGCTCGAGCGGCCACAACGTGAGCTTCGAGCCGGACTGCAGCTTGGTCTTCGACAGCGTCGCACCCAGTCGTCGGCGTTACTACTTCAACGACCTGTTTCGGCAGCCCAAAGGCACGTCGAGCGAACGCGGACTCCGCGGTTCGCGCGAGCGTCTCACCACCGGGCGCCGCGCGCGGGAGCCGGACGTGAGCCCCGACGGGCGCGAGGTCGTGTACGTGACGAATCGCGCCGGGACGAGCACGTTGCGCATCGCAGAGCTCCGACCCGAAGGCACTCTGGAGAACGAACGGCGCCTGGTCCCGAGCGCGCGGAACGAGCAGGCCTTCACGCCGCGTTTCTCCCACGACGGGAAGCGTGTCGCCTACAGCGTCTGGACCCGCGGAGGCTACCGCGACATCCGGGTGGTGGACGTGAAGACCGGCCGCTTCTGGCAGGTGACGCGCGACGTGGCCTTGGATCAGCAGCCCGCGTGGTCGAGCGACGATCGTTACCTGTTCTTCACTTCGGACCGCACGGGCATCGCCAACGTGTACGCCTTCGACATGGCAACGGCGCGCCTCAAGCAAGTGACGAACGTCGTCGGCGGCGCCTACCTGCCCGAGCCCTCGCCCGACGACAAGACCTTGGCGTTCGTGGGCTACACCGCCGAAGGTTTCGATCTCTTCAGCATGCCCATCGATCCGAGTCAGTGGCTCGAACCGGAAGATCCGCCCGGTCCACGCGCGGCTCCGCACCCGGACCCCGGAGCCAAGCGCTGGAAGGTCGAGCCGTACAACCCGCTTCCGACCTTGCGGCCCCACTCCTACGAGGTCGAGCACGGCCCGAGCGCGTTCGGCAACACGGTGAAGGTCACCACCGACGGCGCCGACATCGTCGGCAACCACGCCTTCCGAGCCACCGTGCTCGCACCGTACGAGAGCGGCCAACCGAGCGGGTCGATTTCCTACGCCTACCGGCGTTTGCCCATGGACCTCCTGGTCTCCGCGTTCCGCTCGGCGGCACCGCGCCGCGGCTATCTGTACGGCGATCGCCAGCCGATCATCACCGAGACCTACACGGGGATCTCGACGGGCATCTCGTACAACGAACCGGGCGAGGTCGACGGCCAGGTGGTCTCGCTGTTCTACACGCTGGGCGAGTTCGACTCGAAGCTTCCGGTGGGAACGGCGGCCGATCCATATTCGACCGTGACCCAAGACCCGCACCGGGGTTTCCTGGGCATGTTGAGCCTCGGGTGGGGCTACTCCAACGTCGACGCATCGCTCTACTCGGTGAGCCTCGAGCGCGGCTTCAGCGTCGCCGCGAACCTTGACTACGCCGGGCGCGAAACCGGCAGCGACGACACGCTCACCGCGGTGTTCGCCCGCGCCACCGGCTACCTGCCCATGCCCTGGGCGAATCACCACACGCTGGCCCTCGCAGCGTCGGGTGCGGCAGCCGTAGGCAGCTATCCACGTCGCGGCCTCTACTACACCGGTGGCTTCGTCACCGATCGCCCGATCCTCGATTCGTACACCGACGGCGTCCGACAAGGCTCCTTCGTGCTCCGCGGCTACCCACCCGTGGCGTTCATCGGCAGCCAATTCAACCTGATGAACGCCGAATACCGCTTCCCGCTCCTGTTCGCGGATCGCGGCATCTCGACCTTGCCGATCTTCCTCCGCACGCTGTCCGGGGCGGTCTTCGCCGACTACGGCGCAGCCTACGACGAGCTCGATCTCGAGGATCCGTTCGATCAGTATCACCTCGGGGTAGGCGCCGAGCTCTGGGTCGATCTCGTGCTCGGCTACCACGCGCGCGGCAACATCCGTCTGGGCTATGCCAAGGGCTTCGGTGAGAAGGCCGTCTCCGGCGGGCAGACCTACGCCGTGGTCGCATCGGTGTTCTGATCGGCGCGCAGCCGTCGGCTCAAGCGCCGGGAGAGAGCACGCACTTTTGACTCTCGCACTTCGCTACGAGCGAGACGGCGGGGCACGTCGCGCGCGCGGGCGGACAGTTCGCGCAATGTTTGGCACCGTATTCGGCCACGGCCGCTTCCATCGACGCCTGAGCGCTCTTGGCGATCGGTGTGCCGCAATCGCCCTTGCAGGCGCTCTTCAGCATCGCGACGGTGCAGTCCGAGTCCACGGCGCAGGCTTGGGCTTTTTGGCTCGAGAGCTCACCCTCGAGAAAAACCGAGTAAGCTTGGGCCTCGTCCGCGCAATAGTTCGGATCCACCTCGCAGGCTGCGCAGCAATCTGGCGTCTGAGAGGTGACGGGCCGGTAGCCGCTCGGGCACTCGAGCGTGGCGCAAGGCGCTTCGTCTCGCCCGCACTTCGAGTCGTTGGGGACACAGACCGGACAGCAGGCATCGGCAACGAACACCGCGTGCTCGTCGGGGCGACACGTGGCGTCCGGCTTGCAGCTGGTGGCACTGCAATGCGTCGAGCGACACGCGCAGCAGCCGGTCTCGTATTCGATCCGCTCGTAGCCCGAAGCGCAGGCCGTGAGCACGCTGCACGAACGGGGCTCGCCTTCGCAGCGACCCGCCCCAGCGTCCGAGCCACCAAAGCCCGCGCCACCACCGCCGCCAGACGCGTCCCCGTTTTCACCGCCGCAGCCCGGCGACAGCAGGGCGAGGACCGAGAGAGCAGACAAGAGACGCACGCACTCCCAACTCGACATGAGCAACGACCTCCGAAGGTTGTCGAGGGTGCACAGCAAGGTGCGTGCCCGGGTTTTCGGGCGAGATGCCGCGATCGGCGAGCGCGAGTCGTCCAGAATTTGGACGACTTGCACGTTTGCTGGTCGCGCCTCGAGTCAGAGCTGATCCGAACGCTCCTTGGCGGGCAGCGATCCGATCATGGGCGTCTGGTCGGGGCCCACCCAGGGCCATGGCTTGCCACTCGGCCACCAGCCGGGTTTCGCGGAGCGGAACAGGGACGGTGGCAGGGTCTGGTTCGTCACCTTCGGATCCCAGAGCACCTTCTTGTTCACAGTGTCGTAGTTTCCGTGACGGAAGAGCGTCGTCGCGGCGACGTCGCTCGCGCCGGCTCCGCTCTCGCCGAGCTGGAAGATCGAAAACTCGTCGGTCGTGTACGCATCGTAGACCTTGGACACGCCATCGGTGCCGAGCACGTTGCCGAGAGCATTCATGCCGATGTCGCCACCCTGGAACTGAAGGGCCGTGATGTTTCCGGTCTGCGGCGCGTTCGAGCCCACGACCGGCGGGTTCGCGAACTGACTCGAGGCGTAGTTTCGGTAGAACGTGAGGTAACCGGCGTTGCCATGGGTGGTGGTCGCGCCCATGTGCGGGGCGTAGTTCCCTTCGATGAGCTCCATGTGCGGGAACGCGCAGTGGCAATCGACGTTGACCTCCTGCCACGCAGGCGGCGTCGCCCAGGAGTTGTCGGCGTAGTTGTAGGCAATGACGTTCCCGCCGCCCGTCACGTTCATCATGATGGGCTTGTTCATGTAGCGAACGATGTTGTTCTCGATGAGGTTTTCGGCCGCGCCGCAGCGCATCACGATGCCGTAGCAGTCGGCACCGAAGCCGTAGTTGGCGGAGTGGTGGAAGTTGCCGTCGCGGACGACGCAGCGGTAGGTGCTGGTGAGCGACACGTGCATGCCGCCGATGGTCTCGTCGGTCTGGACGTCTTTCACCCACGAATAGGCGGCGTTCGAGATGTCGATGCCGCCGGCCATCTGCCCGTTGTAGCCGGGATTGTTCCCGCCTTGGATGCGCAGACTCTCGACGCCCGCCCAGCGCGTGACGGGTTCGGTGACCCGCGTCACCTCGGCCAGATACGGATCGGCCGTCTTGAACTCCCAGTGGAGAGGCGAGCTCAAGGTCAAAGTCCCCGCCGCGGCGTCCACCGCTGCGATCTCCACGCGCTGTGACACCGAACGCTTGGGCTCGCGCTTGAAGTACGGGCAATCGCCCTGATCGACCGTGGCGTCGTCCACCAGATCCACGAGCGCGAGGTCTCCGGGCTGGAAGCTGGAAGCCGCCGCGCCCACGGAGAGCACCGACGACTCCTTCGCCGCCGTCGCCGCGAGCGGCACGCCCGTACCGCCGTAGCAGATCTGGTCGTAGGTAGTGCCGATGGCGATGACCGTGTTGCCCCCCTGCCGGACGATGGTCGTCCCGTTGGGTGCTCCTTCCGAACCCTCGCCGCGCAGCACGACTCCCGACTTCATCTCGAGCGTCGCCGAGATCTGGAACGTGCCCTTGCCGAGCTTCACGACTTGGCCGGCGGGGCACGCGTCGATGGCAGCTTGGATGTCCTGGCCCGGGGAAAGCGTGGCGCACGTCGTCGTGCGCACGGGCAAGCCGTCGGCCCCGAGGGGCTGCTTGCCGAGGTCGTCGCTCGAGATGCCCGGGTTCCACAGCGTCACGCGGGACGGGTCGATGAGATCGCTGGGCGGCGCCACCGTACCGCCGCCGCCCCCTGCGCCGGCGCTGGTGCCGCCCGCGCCTCCGCTCGGGGTCGTGCCTCCTCCGCCGCCGACCCCCGTGCCGCCAGAGCCACCGCCGTTGCCGCCGTCGGAGTCCGAGCTGCACGCGATGAAAGCCGAGGTGGCGAGAAACGTCGCTACGAGCGCGATCGTGCCGAGGGTGCGTGGGTGCATGAAGCCTCCTCGGCCCGAGTCTGTCACTCGTACGCGAACGCTTCCATGGGGAAGGCAGGGAACCGAGAAGTGCGCGGGCAGGAATCGATGTTATGAGCCCGGCGTGCTCTCGAGCGCTCCTCCGCAGGGAACCAGCTTGGACCTCGTGCGCCGGCCGAGCGCTGCGAGCCTGCTTTGGGTGCTCTTGCCTTTCGCAGGCTTCTCGCTGGCTACGCCCGCGGTCCTGTTCCTGCTCGACGACGAAACGCGCACGGTCGCGCTGCTGCTCTTGTTCATGGCCACGCTCTTCTGCGCGGCGCTCGTGATCGCCCTCGTCAGTCGACGGCGGAAGCTCGCGTACCGGCTGTTGCTCGAACCCCGCGGCGTGATCTTGGTCGACGCCGCGGGCGCGCAGCTCGGCGTACTGGGCGTGCCGCCGCTCACGCTGAGCCCCGGGCACTTCCTCTCCGGCTCGCGCTCGGGGATCCGCATGAACCAGTGCCTCCAGATCGGGAGCCATTTCTCCATCGGCACCTACGGCATGGGCTTCGGCCCCTATGCGATGCGGGTGCCGAACGTCGGACGACCGGATTTCATGCTGCACGCCGCCGAGTGGGACCGGTTGGTGCACGCCTTGCCCGAGCTCCGCGCGCTCCAAAGCGCGCTGTGAGCGGCTTCACTTCACGTCGGCGAAGCTCGGCAGGTGCCCGAAGTTGAATCCGATACCCGCCATGTAGAGCAGGGATGCTTGGTCCTCGAAGTTGCGGAAGACGGTGACTTCGGGGTGAATCGCGAACCTCTCGCTGGCGCGGATGTCGATGCCCAGGCCGAACCGCGCAAAGACTCCCTTCGAGCGCGCGGCAACCTCGAAGTCACTCCCGCCAGCCGCGTCGGTCGAGACGTAGGCGTATTCGACCCCGGGAGCCACCACGAAGCTGACGGTTTCGTTCACGTTGAAGTCCACGAGCAGGGGACCGTGGAGGTAGAACACGTTGACGCTGGTGCGTGTGTCGTTGCCCGAGCCGTCCGAAGTACCGAAAGAATACCGGTACCATTGGACACCTGGGTCCACCGCGAGGTCGATGCGACCTTTGACGAAGTTGAGCTTCCCGTCGAAGCCGAGGGAGCTCATGTTGTTGACGTGAAAGCCGAGGTCGACGCTGTCCGCCACGCCGACGCGCAAGTGGTAGGACGGCGGAAGCGGCAAGAAGACGTGGACCTTCTCTTCCTGCTCCTGCCCCGTCGAATTCACCCTGGTCGTCTCGATCTGGGCGCCGAAGCCCTCGGCTGAAATCGAATGGCTGAGCTCGCCCTTGGGAGTCGTGCGGGCAGTGCCGTAGGTGTTCACGTTGGGGCAACCGGTCAGCCAGAGACCGAGCAACATCACGGCGCCGCGCCCGGACGTGAGCCTCACCCTCGCCATCACATTCGCATACGGAGCGGGGGCACATTTTCTGCCCTGCGCGACCCTTGGCTCAGTCGGGTGGGGCGGCCGGGACACCGCAAGCGCTAGCGGGCGGGGAGCAGCTCGGCAGGCACGCGCGCCAAGAACTCCGAGCTCGGGAACTTCTGGGCGAGCTCGCGATAGAGCGCACGCGCCTGGGAAAGCGCGCCGGCGAGCTCCTGCTCGTAGCCGGCGTAGTAGAGCACCTGATCGAGCCGTTCGTAGTTCGGGTACTCGCGGACGAGGACGGAGTAGAGCTCGAGAGCGCGGCGACGAGATGAGGCGACCTCGGAATCGGCCGAATCTCGCTCCGCCGCATACCGGAGCTCGACGTACGCCTCTGCCAAACGATGAACCAGGAGCGGGCGTTCGGGCGCCTTGCGCGGCGTCGCCTGGAGCAAGCGTTGCAGGGAATGGATCTTGGAGACCAAGAGGGTACGTGACCGCGGTGTCGTCGAAGATTTTCGCGTGTCGCGCGGGCTCGATGCTTCGCGCGTGGGCACGGGAGCTGGTACGGGCGTCGCTGACGCGCCGGGCTCGACGGCGGTGGGAACGGGCTCGGGCGCACGCGGCGGAGCGCCTCGTTGTGTCGGCGAAGCGCAGGCGGTCACGAGAAACACGGCGAGCAGGCTGCGCATCGCATCGAGATCATCCGCGCGGCCACATGTCGTCAATCGCGAAGCAGCGCGCGCTCGCTCAATGTGGCTCGCTCAACGGGTCGGAGGTGGGCGGCGCAGGCACGGGCGCGCTCGACGTTGGCTTCTCACGAGGCTTCTTCTCCGCGGGGCGCTCGATCTTGGGTCGCACCTTCTCGCGCGGCGACGCAGATGGTGGCGCAGGGTCGGCCACGGAAGCGACCGGCGCGAGCACGGGTTCGGGAGGTGGAGCCGCCGAAGCCGCCGCAGCCGGCGCGCTCGACGCCGACGTCTCCACCACCGGCGCCCGCGCGGTCGCAGGCTCCGTCGTCGTGGGTGCTGGCGCCTTCTCGGCGACAGGGACGACACCGAAGCGCAGCGCTCCGACGGCGAGCACGGCGACCGCCACTACGACGAGCGCCGCACCCAGCCAGCGGCGCCGGTTCGGCTCCGGTTTGGCGATGGAGATCGTCGCCGCCACCGTGCTCGAGGGCGTGCGCGCAGGCGCTTCGCTCCTGACGCTCTGAACGTCGGGCGACGACTCCGCGAAGTCGACGGTCGCCGCGGCGGCTCGCACGAGGCGGCGCGCGCTCTCCACCGAGCCTTGGGTCTTCGCCGACGCGAACGGGGCCAAGTCGAGCACGAGCTCCGCGACGCTGGGATAGCGATCCTGCCGGCGCTTGGCCAAGCAACGCTGGACGACGCGATCGAGCTCGACGGGCACGTCCGGACGGATGCCGACGAGCGAGGGCGCCTCGTGCTCGCGGATCGACACGCAGAGCTGCGGCAGGGTGTCGCCTCCGAACGGCTGTTTGCCGCTCAGGAGCTCGTAGAAGACCACGCCGAGACTCCAGATGTCGGCTCGGGAATCCACGTCTTTGGACGACTCGAGCTGCTCGGGTGCCATGTAGACGGGAGAACCGACCAGCGCCGCCGTGCGCGTGAGCGAGTCGGCGCCGAGCACCTTCGACACGCCGAAGTCGAGGAGCTTCAAGCGCGAGCTACCATCCGGTGCGCGCGCTAGGAACAGGTTCTCGAGCTTGATGTCACGGTGCACGATGCCGAGGGAGTGCGCCTCGGCGAGCGCCTCGCACGCTTCGAGCACCGTGTCCACCGCGCGCTCCACCGAAAACGGTCCTTGCTTGTCGAGCTCGCCGGCGAGGGTCGACCCCTCGAGGTACTCCATCACCAGGTACGGAGTGCCATCCACCTCGTCGACGTCGTACACTCGCGCTACGTGATCGCCCTTGAGTTTGGCGGCGATGCGCGCTTCTTGCACGAAACGGGGTGCCCCGAGGGCCCGTACGGCCTCGCGGCGAAGAAGCTTGATGGCCACCTGCTTGTCGAGGCGCAGGTGTCGGCCGAGGAGCACGACCCCCATGCCACCTTCACCGAGCACACGCTCGATGCGATAGGTCCCGGCCAGGGTCTCACCCGGGAGGACGGGCAAGCGCGACGACTCGTCGAGCGACATGACGCGTCCTCCTTTCAGAAGCGGCCGTCGACACGCAGGCCACCGAGGCCCGCGCCGACGCGCACGTTCTCACGGGTGTCGGGCTTGGGCTCCGAGAGCGTCACCCAGAGGGCGACTCCCGCCGAAGCCGCGGTGACCCCCCAAGCGATGTCGGCGAAGAGCGCGTCCTTCTGCGCCTTCTCGCGAGCCGAATCGTATTCGCCCTGGGTCACGCCGAAGCGATCGCGCTCGTCCTGGGCATCGGTGTGCGAGCGATAGGCCTTCACCGTGAGCACGCCGGCGGCGACGCCGAAGACGCCCGTGGCCGTCCAATACGGCCAGAGCGTGCGCCCTTCTGGTGTCGCCGTCGTGCGACGCTCGTCGACGCGGGTGCGACGCTTCGGAGGCGGTCGTGGGGCATCCGTGAGCCGCTCGACCTTCATCTCGACCCGCGCACCATCTCCGGCCACCTCGGTGGTGAACTTGCGTGGCAGCTTGCCCGGTGCCGTCAGCGAGATCTCTTGGCGGCCAGGGTCGACCGGCAGCGCCGTCCCCCAAGCGGCCGCTCCAATCTCGACTCCGTTCAACTGGAGCGTGAGCCCCGGAACGCGCACGCCGCTCGGCACGACAATCACGAGCCGCGACAGGTTGGGAGCGAGGGCGTCTACGTGCTCTCTCGCGAAGAGCTCGCGGTCGGAGCGACCGTCTTTCCGCGCGAGCACGATGGCCTGATTGAAGAGCGCCCAGGCCGTGGCCGTCTTGCCCTGCTTCTCGTTGCAGAGCGCCAGGTTGAGCAGCGTGCCTCCCCCCGGGTCCAGGCGCTGCGACTCGGCGAACTTCGCGCACGCACCGGTGTAGTCCCCTGCGTCCATCAGCGTGCGCCCATGTGCAAACAGCTCACGGGCCAGCGCAGACGAGTCGCTCGGGCTTTGCGCGATCGCTGCGCTGGTCGTGAGGGACAGAACCAGCACCCACCTGAAGCACTTCGTCATGGTTCGCCTCGGTGCAAGTGCCGGTCCATGTCGGCGGAGCTCTCTATCTGGGTGAAGTACTCGTTTTCTGGCGATTCAGTTCCGTGCGTCCGCACACGCCCCGTGCGCACCGCACGTGCGAGCTCACGCTCAGTAGTTGAAGCAGGCGAGTTGGCCGCTGAAGTCGTAGTAGCAGTGCCCGGTGTAGCCACCGCTCAACGTGCACGTGGATCCCCAATAGTGGTTGTAGCAGGGGTTGGTGCTCGAAGTATTCGTGCTGGTCCCGCAACCGTTGCTCCCGCAGCGACCCACCGTCGCCGACGGAGTTCCGATGCAGTTCGAGACCGCTCCTCGCACGCACGTACTACTCGGCGCGCAGTCCGACGCCGAGTTCCAACGCCCTTCGCCAGACGCGCAGGCGTTGTCATACGGGTAGCTCGGCTCATAGCCGCCACCACCGGGACCACAATCCGTACAGGGCAGCTCTTCGGAGTCCGTCGCCACGGGCTCGTTGGTTCCCGACCCATCCGAAGCGGACGCGCACGCAACCACGCTCACCACCGAAAACAGCCCCAACACCTTCACCATCGTCTTCACCATGTTCGAGTTCCTCCGTGCCAAGCTCCCTAAGCAACCGCCGGTCCATCCGAGCGGCGCCCAGACCCGCGCATAACCGGTGGAATTCACACGTGTAAGTATGTGCGCACACGAGCAAACGCTTGTGGCTTACACGTGCGCGCACGGTGCCGCACGCCTCGCTCGCCGCATGCGCTTCGCACGTGCGCGCACCGTGCGGCAACGTGCGCAGCCGTGCTCGCGCGCTGCGATCTGCCGAGCATCTCACCCGAGAAGGCTCACGACGCAGGGGAACGCGCCTTGCATCGACCGCGTGCATGACTTCGAAAGCGTCGGGGCGACTGTGGCTCCTCCTTGCGTTCGTATTGGGTAGCCCGGCTTGTTCTTCGAACGACGGCGGCAGCCAGACCCCAGAGCAGGACGCCGCAACCGACAGCGAGGCTGACGCGGGGCCAGACTCGACGGCCGACGCGCCGCCCGACGTCCCCACCGAGACCTTCGGCTTGCCGTTCTGCACGGAGCTCGGCGCCGACAAGGTTCAGCCGAACAGCACGCTCATCGCGAACACGTTCGGCACGTCCGTGTTCGCGGACTGCCGCGTACTACAGCTCTTCCTCCCTCTCAGCCAACCCGAGAAATCCACCTGGCTCCAGAACACCGCCCTCTGGACCGAGGCGTTCTTCGGTTGCCCAGGTACCGCGGGCCACGTGACGAGCTTCGGTCCGGTGGAGACCGGGAAGAGCCCCATCCTGACGCCCACCGACATCGATCTCCTCGTGGAGCTCTTCGCGGTAGCCACCGAGAAGACTCTCACGTTGTCGAGCGCCCAATCTGCAGCCCTCAGAGTCGAGCTCGCCAAGGTCGGGGCCACCGCGGTCACGCTGAACATCCCCGGCCACGGCCAGAGCCTGTGCGTCGATGGGGGCAGCGACGCAGGGAGCGACGAAGGAGTGGATGCGGCGACCGACGGGGCGGTGGATGGCGGCTCCGACGCCGAGCCCGAGGCCGGCAACGATGCAGGCGACGGCGGTACGGACACATGAAGACTCACCGCGTAATCGCCGCGTTGCTGGGGCTCGCGTCGTCTAGCTGCTCTCTCGTGTTCGGCCTCGAGTCCGAGCAGTGCTCGGTCGACGCCGACTGCCAGTCGCGGGGCGGGGAGTTCGCCGATTCGGTCTGCGTGGCGGGCTATTGCCGTTCGCCCACTCAAGCACTCGGCTGCAAGTCGAACTCCGAGTGCAACGGAACCGAGCTGTGCCTCGACGCGCATTGCATCAAGGTCACCAACGCGGACTGTCCGCTGGTGCTCGGCGAAGAGAACCTCCGCAGCGAAAACCCGATCCTCTTCTCCATTTTCGCACCCATCGACGAGCTCGACCCGGACAATACCGTCGACATCAAGAACTACCGAATGGCCATCGACGAGTTTGCCGCTGAGCTACCGGGTGGGCCGGCGGGCACGCACCCGTTCGCGGGCCTCGTCTGCAACAGCCGTCGCACGACGACTGCCATGCCGCACGTGGTCGAGAAGGTGCACGTTCCGGCGATACTCGCTGGGCTGGCCACCGACGATCTCGCCAAGTCGTTCCAGAACGTCGGCAAGAAGGGCGGCGTGTTCTTTCTCTCGCCCTACGACGCGGACAGCACACTGACCGCGATCCAAGACGACTCCTTGATCTGGAACATCTTGGGTAGTTCGGTGCACCTCGCCTCCGTCTACGATCCACTGATGCAACGGATCGCCTCTCACTTGAACGCCGCGGAGCCACTCCGAGTAGCGCTGGTGGAAGGCGCGGAAACCTTCGAGCTCGATCTGGCCGAGGCCGTTTCCGCGAGCATGAAGATCGATGGCGTGGTCGCCAACGCGAATCCGAACTTCGTCCGCTACGGTGTTTCGCCGACGGACGCCACACTGGCCGTACAAGCGGTGCAGCAGCTGCTGACGGTCCACCGGCCCCACGTGATCCTCTCGGCGGCGGGGGACGAGTTCCTGGCGAGTGTCGTGCCGTCGCTCGAACAAGGCTGGAAGGCGGTCAACGGGACGCTGCCGTTCCCGTTCTACGTGCTCTCGATGGAGAACCGTTTGAGCGAGAAGACCGAGGAACTCGTCCAGGCATCCCTGAACGATCTCGGCGGGCGGCTTCTGGGAGTGAACTACGCCGCGGCCGAAGACCCGAGCGTGAAGCAGGCCTATCTCCAACGCTTCGCCAAGAAGTACCCGAGCGACAAGAACTTCGCAGACTTCGAGAACCACTACGACGCGATGTATTTCCTGCTCTACTCGTTCGTAGGCGCGGGCAACGTCGCGACGTATTCCGGCGCCGACGTGGCGCGGGGCATGAATCGATTGCTCTCCGGTCCGCGCATCGACGTCGGCCCCCTCGGTATCGGAAGCGGCACCGCGGCGCTCCAGATCCCGAACACCAAGATCTCACTCTACGGCGCGCTCGGCCCACCGGATTTCGACGCCGGGACGGGTTCGCGCATCTCCCAAGGCAGCGTGTGGTGCCTGGAGTGGAAAGGCGCGGCCGCTCTCCCCGTGATGCACGACGACGTGCTGCGGCTGGACGCCACGAAGAAGACTCTGGAGGGCGACTTCCCATGCTTCGCGTTCTGATGACGCTGGGCCTCTTCGTCGTCGCGGGCTGCTCGGCCGCCGAGCGCACTGGCGAGCCCGTCTCGTCGAACTCGGAGTCGATCTACGGCGGCGCGCAGTCGGGCGCCGAGGACGACTTCGTGGTGCGAATCGAGTCGACCAACAGCTGGGGTCAAGGCGTGGACTGCTCGGGCGTCGTGGTCTCACCGAAACTGGTGCTCACGGCGCGCCATTGCTTGGTGAACGTTCCAGCCGGTCCTTTCCAGTGCAGCTCGAGCGGTGAAATCATCTCCGACGGCGAGGCGGGGAAGTTCGGCGCGGCCCTGGACCCTACGACGGCCAAGGTCTTCGTCGGACCCGGCTACCCGCTCGACGTTCGAGCTCACGGAGTGCAGTCGTTCGTGACCGAGACCGCCAGTGTGTGTCGCGACGACATCGCGCTGCTCTTGATCGATACGCCGATCGAAGTCCCGGCTGTCCCGCTTCGGCTGATCGGAGGCGTGCAGGTCGGCGAGCAGGTCTCCGTGGTCGGCTACGGCGCGATCTACCCACCCGAAGCGAAACTCTATCGGAAGCGCGTCTCGGGGATCCCCGTGGAGTCCGTCGGCCCGGAGGCAGTCGATCCGAACGACGACTCGTCGACGCCGCCGCGCTCTTTCGCTGTGGGTCGCTCGAGCTGCGGTGGCGACAGCGGGGGTCCCGCGCTGTCCGACGAGACCGGCGCGGTGATGGGCGTGGTCTCGCTGAGCTCGGACGCCTGCGACCTCGAGACCGTGCGGAACTTCTTCCCGCGCATCGCGCCGCACTCGACGCTCTTCGACGAAGCTTTCGCTGCGGCTGGCGCGGAGCCCTGGATCGAAGGCGCCGCACGGCCAGGCTCGGGAGACACTTGCACGGATTGCGAGAGCTCGGGCTGTGCTCTCGTCGGACGCACGAGAGACGTGGGAGTCGGCGCTGTCGTGTGGAGCGCGCTGGCGTGGCTCGGGCTCGCGCGGCGCGCCTCAAGAAGCCAGCGGAAGCCCGAGGTCGACTGAGTCGAGCAGCGCGGCTGCGAGCTCGGCCGCGCTCTGGAAACGCCGCGCACGGTCCTTCTCGAGACAGCGAGTGATGGCCGCGGCGAGCTCGGGCGAAACGTCGCGGCGATGGTCACGAAGCGACGGCGCCTCGTCCTCGGCGATGGCGCGTGCGAGCTCCTCGAGGCTCGCACCTTCGAACGGGTGATCGCCGGTCAGGAGCTCGAAGGCGACGATGCCCGCGCTCCAGATGTCGACCCGCTGATCCAGCTCCGCGTCGGGCGTGAGCTGTTCCGGCGACATGTAACGCGGAGAACCCGCCCGAAAGTCCGACGGCTCGATCGAAGGAGCCCCGAGGCGCTTCGCGATGCCGAAGTCGAGCAGCGTGAGGAGCGGTCGCTCGCGGTCGCTCCTCGACATCAGGTTCTCGAGCTTCACGTCGCGATGGACCACGCCCGCCGCGTGGACGCGCTTGAGCACGGCGCAGAGGTCCAAGAGCCAGCGCACGACCGCGTCGGTCGAGAGCTGCCCTGCGCAGTCCAGGAGCTCGGAGAGGGTTCGACCTTCGACGTATTCCATGCAGAAGTACGGGAGCCCCCCGCATTCGCCGCGGCTCTCCAGCCTGGGCACCTGGGGGCTCGAGAGCGAGCTCAAGATCTCGGCTTCGTTTCCGAAGCGAACCAGGTCGGCGCGCGTCGTCTCGGCGGGATTCGGGAGCTTGAGGGCGACTCGCTTCCGCGTCTCGAGATCGCGCGCGGCGAGGACGATTCCCATGCCGCCCGCGCCGAGCACGCGCTCGATGCGGTAGCGGTTCGCGAGGATCTCTCCCGGCAGCGCCGGCAGTCGGTCGAGCCCGCGCACCTTCCAGGCAGGCTCAGACGGACGCCGCTTCATCGTCGGCCTCCTTGGATGCGATCCCGTGCTTCTTCATCAGGCGATGCAGTACGAAGCGGCTCTTCAGACCGAGAGCGCGCCACACCTGCTCGCGAACCCAGCGATGCTCCTCCAAGGCGCGAATCAGATCTTCGCGCGTGACGTCGGCGGCGGCCTCGACCAGGGCAGGCGGTGGCCGGCTCGGCTGGAATGCCTGCTTGGCCTCGTCGCTGAGCGACAACGTGTCCCCGCGGCTCGACGAGAGCGCTCGCCAGAGCAAGGCCTCGAGCTCGCGCACGTGGGTCGAGTAGTGATGGTGAACCAAGGCGAGCATCAGCTCGTGGTGCACACGAGGCACGCCCGTGGTGCCGTCCCAGCTCTCGAAGAAGCGCCGGCCGACTCCGGGGTCGCGCTTGGCCAGGCGCCTGAGCAAGTGGATCGCGAGGAGCGGAATGTCCTCGCGGCGTTCGTTCAGCGGGTGAACGTGCACGCGCAGCGCGAGTCGCGCCAAGAGGTCCGGCTTGAGCTGCTCGGGCGGGCGATTGGTGGCACCGATCAGGCGGAAATCGGCGGTGCGACGCCGGCCTTCACCGAGCCGGTGGTATTCGCCGCCTTCGTCCAGCACGCGCAGCAGGTGGGCCTGGGCATTGGTGGGGAGCTCGCCGATTTCGTCGAGAAAGAGCGTGGAGCCATCGGCCTCACCGATGAGACCCTTGCGTTCCGGCATGCCCGCGTTGGGGTAGTTGGCGAGGTTGCCGAACATCTCGGCATCGATCAGCGTGTCGGGGATGGTGGCTGCGTTGCGCGCCACGAGCTTCTTGGCGGCGCGCGGCGACATCTCGTGGATGGCGAGGGCGGTGAGCTCCTTGCCGGTGCCGCTCTCTCCCGTCACGAGCACGTGGGCCCCGCGCGGACCCGCGAACGCCACTCGCTCGCGGAGCTCCCACGCCGACGGGCTCTCGCCGACGATACCGTGCTCGTCGGGAAGTCCGAAGCGGTGACGACCCGAAGGGTAGTCCACCACCGCCGGCAACGTCTCGGGTCGCATCGTGACGAGGAACCCCACCACGCCATCGATCAGCACCGTGTCGCCCAGCGCGGCGTAGCCTTCCTCGCAACGCCGGCCCGAGAGCATCAACGAGCGCCGCCCGACGTTCTTCACGTGCACGCGCTCACCGTCGCGCCGGAGCACGAGCTGCGCCCGGGAGAGGTAGGGCGTGTCGAGGGGCAAGCGCGGGATGTTCCGGCCCGGGAGCTGCTCGAGAAGAGGGAGCGAAGTGTCGTCGCGTCCGAAGGTCTTGGGCTGCTCGTCGGGAAGGAGCGCCTGGCCCAACCGATCCAGGGACGTGCCCGCCCAAACCACGACCAGCGCGGGGCGCCGGGCGGGGTGGCGTGTCGCCTCGTCGTCCGTGAGGTCGTCGCGGGTGGTCGTACGGGTCTTGTCGTCTCGCACGGGCGCCCCATGAGCACGATGTGTGCCGAACCCCGTGTGCGGCAAATGTGCGGGAAATGTGCGCTCCGTTGTGCGCGCGCACGGACCGGCAGCGTCGCCCCGATGCGACCACCGCCGCATGCGCGCGACTCCCCCGGGCGGCGCTCACCCACCCGAGGGCAGTCGCCCCTTGCTAGCATCAGCGTCCGTGACCCGGACTCATCGCGTTCGCCTCGGGCAGGGGCCCCGAGTGCTGCGTTTCCACGTCGCCGTGCTGTCCGGACCCGACGCGGGGGTGGAGGTGACGTGCACTCACGGGCGGGTGGTCGTGGGGACGGCCGAGGGCGTCGAGCTTCGCGTGAGCGACCCCACAGTGAGCGCCTACCACCTCGAGCTCGTCGCCGACGACGAAGGGCTCAGCGTTCGAGACCTCGGAAGCACGAACGGAACCACCCTGGGGGCGCATCTGATTCGGGAGGTCGTCGCTCGCGAGCCCATCGAGCTCGGTATCGGCCACACGCGGATTCGCGCGACGCTGGGTGACGAGAAGCTGCCGGTCGAGACGAGCTCGGCGACGCGCTTCGGCGAGCTCGTCGGCACCTCGGCGGCCATGCGCGCGGTGTTCGCTTTGCTCGAAAAGGCGGCGCCGGCCCTCGCCCCTATCCTCATCACGGGCGAGAGCGGGACCGGCAAAGAGCTCGCGGCCCACGCCATCCACGCGCACAGCCCTCGCGCCAGCGCACCTTTCGAGGTCGTGGACTGTGCGTCGCTCTCGCCCACGTTGATCGAAAGCGAGCTCTTTGGCCACGAACGGGGCGCATTCACCGGAGCCACCGCCGAGCGAGCAGGTGCATTCGAGCGGGCCCACGGCGGGACCTTGTTCCTCGACGAACTCGGCGAGCTGCCGCTCGAGCTCCAGCCCAAGCTGTTGCGCGTGCTCGGCGAGCGGGAGGTGCGCCGAGTGGGCGGCTCCAAGACGCGAAACGTGGACGTGCGCATCGTAGCAGCGACGAACCGCGATCTGCGGCGCGAGGTCAACGCGGGCCGCTTCCGTTCCGACCTCTACTATCGCCTGGCAGTCGTCCAAGTCCCGATGCCTGCATTGCGAGATCGCTACGAGGACTTACCGCTCCTGGTCGCGGAGCTCTTGAACGCCATCAGCCCGGGCATGAGCATCCCCGAATACCTCGACGTGGAGCAGCTCGTGCGGCACACCTGGCCTGGAAACGTGCGCGAGCTCCGAAACTACCTGGAGCAGCTCCTGGTGTTGCGGACGCGGCCGGCGCTCGAGGCGCCGCCGACCAGCGAGGCGCCGACGCTCGCGGCGCTCGAGAAGCTGCCTCTCCACGCGGCCGTGGACCGCTTCGAGCAAGACTACTTGGCTCGCCTGCTCGAGAGCGCGGACAACAACGTGGCCGAGGCCGCGCGGCGCGCCGGCGTGAATCGCGCGACGTTGTTTCGCCTGATCAACAAGTACGGCCTTCGCGCCAAGTGATCAGAACGTGGCGCTGGCGCTGATGAAGGCGCTCTTCTTGGCGGGCTCCGCGCTCACCAGAAGATAGGTACCCGCGCCAACCCCGACGGCACCCGCGACGAAGGCGATGGTGCCGATGGTGGACCAAGTCTGTCCGCTGTCGGCTGCGTCTTTTCCGGCTTGGCTCTTGCACACCAAGTTCGCGTCGCAGTCCTTCTCGACGGTGGCCTTGCGATCGAGCACGAACAGGGCCGCCACTCCGCTCAGCGCGAGGGCGCCGGCGCCGGCGCCGAGGACGACCCAACCGAGCGTGGTGTCGCGACCCTTCGGACGGGTGTCACGGTCCGGCGGAGTCGGCTGGTGCGCAGGCGGTGGGACGGCCACGGCCGTCGGGGACGCCCGCGGCTCTACGTTGGGCGCCGGCTCGGTGTGCGGAACCGCAGCGATCTCGAGCTCGCGGTGTTCCGCTTCGTTCAGGGTGACGTCGTAGGTGCGTGCCACACCGTCTTTGCGCCTCACCTCGACGACGTGCTTGCCTGGGTCGAGGCTCGAGGCCAGCGAGAGCTCGGCGGACGCGAGCAAACGGCCATCGACGGAGACGCTTGCTCCGAGACTCGCGTCGTCGCTGGCGAGGCGCAAGCGGAGCGTCGGGACCTTCGGCTCGAGCCACGCGAGTCGTTTGGTCGCGTACTCCGCGCGTTCGCTCCCGGCGGGCGCTTGCGCCACGACCTCGCGATAGCGCTGCACCGCGCTTGCCAAGTGGCCCTGCTCTTCCTCGCACCGAGCGATGTTGTGCAAGGTACCGAGCGCCGGATCCAGGGCGTGGCTCTCTTTGAAGAGCCGGCACGCGGTCGCGTGATCTCCTCGCTTACTGGCGTCGCGGGCCATCTTGAACAGCTTGTCGGCATCACCCGACTGGGCGAGCGCAGACCCAGCGCACAAGAGGAACGTGAAGAGCAAGGCCACGGCGCGGGTCATTTGCGTTGGTCCAGTACGTCTTCCTCGGATCGGGGCTTGGGCAGGCCCTTCTGGGGCTTGACGGGCGGCGCGGACAGCGAAGGAGCAGACGACGCCATCGTCGGTGCGGACGGCGTGGGTGGCAACGGGGAAGACGCAGTCACGGGAGACGGGGTCGACGAAGCTGCCGCCGGCGAGCTCGGAATCGGCTCGGCCCGCGACGAGATCAGCGTGGGCTTTACGGGCTCGGCCGTGTGTCGGGATGCGAGGAGCGCTACCCCCGCGAGTCCGATCACCGCGAGCAAGAAGAAGCCCAACGCGCGAAACCTCTTCGGGCGAGGGGTTACCGCCAGCGTGGTGCCCAACGCTGGCGCGTCGGTGCGCGCGCTTCGGACCAGAGGCTCGGCGGAGCCCACCGGCGTTGGCGAAAGCTCGGCACGCTCGATCCGCGCGCCGGTGATTTCGAAATACGCCTCGTCGACAGCCTGGCGAAAGGTGTCGGCATCCGGGAAGCGACCCGACTTGTCCACGCTGAGCGCGCGGTCGACCAACTCGGCGACGACGCGCGGCGCACTCGGCAGCGCCTCGGCGAGCGGCCGAGCCGGTTGGGTCATGGCGGCGAGCAGAGCCTCGCTCGGCGTGCGCCCGCGATGCACTGGCTCGCCCACGAGGCCCCGGTGGAGAAGCGCCCCGACGGCCCAGAGGTCCGAGCGCGCGTCGAGCTCTTTCCAGAGCCCACGCGCCTGCTCGACCGGCATGTAACCGGGGGTGCCGAGGGCGCCCGGGATGCTTCCGGTGACGGGCTCTTCGCCTTGTACGCGCACGCGGGCGATCCCGAAGTCGAGGAGCTTCACCTCGCCGCCCGTCGTGATGAACACGTTCGCGGCGGTCACGTCGCGATGCAAGATCTCGGCTCGGTGGGCAGCCGCCAAGATGTCGAGGAGCGAGTGAACGATGGCCAGCGCCTCTGCCGGGTCGAGGCGACCGCCCGCGCGACGACAGCGACCCTCGAAGGTCTCGCCTTCGAGGAGTTCCATCACGAGCAGCACGCTGCCATCCTTGTCCACTGCGTCGTCGAGCACGGCGACCGCGCCCGGGTGCGCCACCTTGTTGGCGACGTAGCCTTCGCGCAGGAAGCGGGCTTTCATTCGCGAATCGACCGCGAGCTCGGGGTGCAGCACCTTCACCGCCACTCGGCGACCGTTGCGATGCCGGGCGGCGTAGACGGCAGCCACACCCCCGAAGCCGAGCAGCGCTTCCAGCGTCCACTTGTCGCACAAGGTGCGGCCGATACGTTCGAGGACCGACTGCTCGAGGCTGTCGGGTTCGTCGGTCATGGGCGGCGCCCTCTCGTGTTCACGGTGTGCAGGCTCCGTCGTGTTCCGCAGCTCCCATGGAAGGCGGCGGCGTGCGCGGCGTATTGGCGAAGTCGTTCGTCACGCCCAGATTGAGCGAGCTTCTCGCGATGCTGCAGGGGACGTTGGGCGCGAGGGTCCAACCCGGGCCGAACATGGTGTCGAGGCCGAGCTCCGAGGACGACCAGGCGGCAAATACGCTCTGCAGACACATGATCGAGTTTCCCGCGCAATCGCTCCAGGCGATGCAGCCGCTGTCGCCCGCGCAATTCGCGGCTAGTGTGCGGTTGCCCCCGACCTTCGTGCCACCGAGTCCGGTGCAAAGGCCCGGCGTCGTGGACGCGCACACGCTGGTCAGGTGGCTCTCGAGGGCATCGACGGTCGCGAATCCTTGCCACTCGGAGCACACGTCTTGCCCTGGCGAGCCGTAGCCGAGAACGCTCAGCACGTTGTCGGTACCGAACAGACCGGCCTTGAACAGCAGGTTGTTCTCGAAGCGAGCGTAGACCCCCATGGACGCGCAAGGCTCCGAGTAGATCGGCTCCGTCCAGCCCGACGCCGCCATCAAGATGTTGTTCTGGAGCACGAGCGCGGTGACGCCGAGATACAGCTTGAGCGCAGTCCCCACCGTGGGATAGCCGGAAGGGCCCGAGAAGATCGTGTTGTGACGCACGACGGCGCCGTTCACCGCGGCGAGCGACAGCCCGAACGACGGCGACCCACCCGTGAAGTTCAAGACGGGGACGCCGCCGTAGATCAGGTTGTTCTCCACCCGGAGGCTCTTCGCGCTCTCCACCAGCACCGCGACGCGGAACCCGTCACCCGGCTTGTTCGGGTTCGAGACGGCGCCTCCGAAGACGCGGTTCTGGTAGAGCCCGACGTTGCCTTTGGACTTGGACTCGATTCCGCGAAGCTCCACCGCCGTTCCCAGCGAGCTCCCGGGTCGGACGCTGTTTTCCACCAGGTCGACGTCGCTCGCACCCAGAAGCAGAACACCCGACGAAGTGACTCCCGGCAGCGTGCCGTTGCCGTTTCCACCTTGGATCGAGTTTCTGCGCACCGGCTTCGACTGGCTCGAGGTGAGCCCGCTCGAATCACGGATCACGAGGCCCGCAGAGGACAGCCCAGCGCTCGGCGCCGGGTCGCCATTTCCACCCCGAATCGCGTTGTCGTGGAGGGAGGGGGACGCCCCGTCTACGGCCACACCGACGCGTCCGACGCGCGTGGCGGCGAACGTGTAGCCGGTGCCACCGTCGATGTCGTTCTGGAATACCTCTGGCTGAGCGCCCGTGTCGATTCGGAGCCCTGTGGATCCATCCGTGTTGATGCTCACGCTGTCGCCGCCACGGATCTTGCAGTTGGAAACCACCGGAGCCGCGCCGCCATCGATGCGCAACGCGCATGCGTCGTCGACGGCGACCCCCGAATCTCCTGGGCCGGGGACCACCGCGCCGAGGATCGTGAGCCCATCGAGCACGATCGAGCTCCCCACGATGGCACCGGTGACGCGCAGAGCAGCCGGCAGCTTGGTTCCGCCGATGACCGTCTCGTGTTTCCCGTCGAAACTCGGATGACCGTACGTCGTGGTGCGCGTCCACGACGTACAGTCGTAGCCTCCCAGGACGGCGACAGGCACGTCCAAGGTCAGGGCTTCGTCGTACTTGCCCGCGCAGACTCGGATCGTGGCGACGTCCTTCCGCACGTGGGCCAAGGCAATCGCCGAGGAGACCGTACGCTTCGGCAGGCTCGGATCGCAGCCGTCGCGCTGGTCGTCACCCGCGGGTGACACGTGCACCACCTTGCATTCGGGAGCCGCGTCCGCATCGGCGTCGGCATCGGCATCGGCATCGACGAAGCTCCCGCCGGTGCCACCCGTTCCGCCAGTCGCACCGAGGCCACCCGCCCCGGCGTCCTCACCCGTCGTTCCCCCACTGCTGGCGACGGTCGCGCCCTCGAAGTCCGCCCCGAGAACCTTCCCGCAAGAGATCGCGCAGAACAGCAGAAAAGAAGCGGAAAGTGCTGCAGCTCGAGGGCCCACCGGGCGTAGCGATGACATGCTGCACCGAGACCGTCAAGGTCGCGAAGCTGGACACGAGTCGCACGTTTGCGACGGCGTCGCGTGCGTGCGTCGATCGGGCGGAAAGAACCGTTAGGCGGGTTGGGTTACCACGGCACCCGCACGGGCTCGCGCGACTTCTCTTCGCGCTCTTTTGCCGTCTTGCGCCGGAGGTCCCAGAAACCCCAACACCAGATCTCTCCGTCGGAGCGGATGGCGCAGGCCCCGGCGGGACCGAGCGCGAGCTTCACCGCGCCGGTGACTCCGCCGACCGGGGTGGGCACGTGTCGGTCGCTCGAGGTGCCGTCCCCCAGCTGTCCCTCGTCGTTGAGGCCCCAACACCAGACCGAACCGTCGTCGCGGATCGCGCAGCTCGTGTCGCGGCCTACGGCGACGTGGGTGACGCGGTCGAGGCCGGATAGCGTGACCGGCCGCATTCGCGTGGCGGTCGAACCGTCGCCGACCTGACCGTGGTCATTCTTGCCCCAACAGGCCACGTGCCCATCGTCGAGGCGCGCGCAGACGTGTGAAGACACCGAGACCTCGCTCACGTGGCTGAGCGCAGTCACCTTGCTAGGCGTGCGCGGAGGCAGCGTGCCCTCGGCCACGGGCTCCGCTTTGCCACGACCGAGCTGCCCGTACTCGTTGCCCCCGAAGCAGCTCAGCGTGTGATCGGCGTGAACTGCGCAATGCGTATTGAAGCCCGAGGCCACAAGGATGACGTTCTTCAGGTTCGGGACGATGCACCCGTCGCACCAAGACTTTGGGGGCTTCATGCCTGGTCCCAGGAAGTACATGCGACTCGTGAGCGACTCCCACATCCGCACCTGTCCGTCGTCCAGCCGGGCCAGGAGCTCGCTCCCCGTCGACGCGAGCTCGACGACATGCTCCTCGGTCTTCGAAATCACGGGCCCGTCTGCCGGGTCGGGATCGGCACCCACCAAGTGTTGCGCGGCGCCCCAACAGGCGAGACGCCCGCCGCGGAGGGCCGCACAGCTGTGATCGTAAGCTGCCACGACGCTCACGGCATCGGCGACCCCACGCACGCTCGTCGGCGCAACCACCTCCGAGATGCCACTCCCGACTCCCGTGCGGTTGTCGCGATTGCTTCCCCAGCAGGTCACGCCTCCGCCCGAACGCAGCGCGCAGGCGTGGTCTTCACCGAACGTGATACCGACGACCCGTTCCCTCTTCGCCGTGGGTGTCGCTGGTTCGAGCGCGGTGACCGTCGGCGCAGCCGAGACGCTGGTCGTGGGAACGGCGCGCGCCGACTCCGCCACGCCCGGCGGAGACGGCACCGGCTCGAGGGGCGCGCGCGGCTCGGCGCAGGCGCATGGCAGCAGAGTCGATAGGCCGAACCAAACGCCTGTCCGCATGCGAACTCCGAGCGTGCAGCGACCTTGTCACGAGCGCCAGGCCCGAGCGCGCGACACGCAGCTTTTGCAGGCGGGTGATGTGTCACTCCGGCTTGCAGATCTTCGCCTTGAACTCGCCCACCACGCGCGACCCCTTCGCCGGGTCGTCGGCATCGACGCGAGCCGAGATGGTGTCGCCGTCGATGGACAAGATGGTGAGCTTCGCCTTGTCGAGATCCATGTTCGAGATGCCGTTCACCACCGAACCGTTGAACTCGCCTTTGGAGCGCACGAAGTAGAAGCGCGGCATGAGGCTCGGGTAGATGACGTTCTTCTCGCGGCCGGAGACCGGATCACCGATGGGGCTCATCTCGAGGGACACGGCCCAGTTGGTGCCGCCGACGGGCTTCTCGTAGCCGAGGTCCGTCTTGCACGGCGCGGTCTTCACGCCCTCGTTGTAGACCATGAAGGTGTAGAGCACGCCCTTGCCGAAGGGCTTCGGGACGGCGAGGGCCGTTCCGACCTTCATCTGGGTCGCCTCCTCCTCGAACTTCACGTCCAGGGTGCCATTGCCGCTCGAGCCCTTGCAGGCGAAGAGCGCGGCGAGAACCAGGAACCAACCGAGTTTCGGAGAATGCACGAGCGCGAAGCTAGCGGATCCGTGGCCGATTGCCGAGAGTTGGGCTCGGCGATACTCTCTCGTGGTGCGTGGAGCCCGAGCCCTCGGCGTGCTGAGTCTGCTGCTCGTCAGCGGACCTCTTCGCGCAGCTCCCCCCGACGATCTCGCCAGCGTCGAAAGCCCGAAGCAAGCCTACGACCGCGGAACGCGCGCGTGGCAAGCGGGTGACAAGGTGCTCGCCGCGCACTGGTTCGCGCGAGCGGACGCGCTGAAGCCGAGCGACCTCGGCCCGCGGCGGCCCTCCGAGCCGCCGACGCCGCCGGCCTCTCCGCACTCACTTCGGCGCTCGCCGAGCGGGCGCGGCGTGGGGTGTCGGACGCGACGCCGAGAAGCTCGCGACCGAGCTCGGGAAGAAGCACGAGCCGCGCGCGGGTCGTTTGACCTTGCGCTGCAAGGGCAACGACGACTGCGCGCCCAGCGTCGATGGCCAGAAGAAGGTCGAAGGCGACTGGGTCGACGCCGGGGACCACGACGTGAGCTGGTCGTGCAGAGAAGGAGCGAAGTCCGAGCGCGTCTCGGTGGCCGCTGGCGCACGCGTCGAGTTCGAGGCCAGCTGTCCCGAGCCCAAACCCGCGGCTCCACCGGCGCCCGCAGCGGCGCCACCCCCCAAGACTCGCGCGACACCCGCGCCCTCCCCGGCCGCGACGCGGAGCGACACCACGGCTCGCGCGGACTCTCGCCGGTGTGGTTCTTGGGTCGGCGTCGGCGTCACCGCCGCGCTCGGCGCCGCGACGACCTGGTCGGGTCTCGACACCGTGTCGAAGCACGACGACTTCGAACAGAGCGGGCGCAAAGATCGGGACCTCAAGTCGCAAGGAGAGTCGGCTCAGACTCGCACCAACATCCTCGGCATCGGCACGGGTGTCGCCGCGGCAGCGACGCTCGGGCTCGGGCTCTTCGCCGTGGACTTCTCCAATGGTTCGCGCGTGGGCGTGACCCCACTGCCCGGCGCGCCGGGAGCGCGTTTCGAGGCGCGTTTCTGAGCATGGAGAAGTCCGACCCCACGGCGTCCCCCGCCACTCGATACGAGCTCTTGACCAAGATCGCGGCGGGCGGGATGGCCACCGTCTACGTCGGACGCGTGCGCGGCGCCGCGGGTTTTTGGCGCCTCGTGGCCATCAAGCGGGCGCACCCCCACCTGATCGAGCAGCGCGAGTTCCGCGAGATGTTGGTGGCCGAAGCGCTGCTCGCGAGCCGGATCCACCACACCAACGTCGTCAGCGTGCTCGACGTCGAGGAACGCGAAGGCGAGCTCTTGCTCGTGATGGATTACGTCGACGGTTCTTCGCTCTCTCACCTCGCGCAGAAGGCCAAGGAGCAGAACCAACCCATCCCGGTCGCGGTCGCGGTGCGCATCGTGCTCGACGCCAGCGCAGGGCTTCAAGCGGCGCACGAGCTGTGTGACGTCGACGGCACGCCGCTCCGAGTGGTGCACCGAGACGTTTCGCCGCACAACGTGCTCATCGGCACCGACGGAGTCGCGCGCATCGCGGACTTCGGGATCGCCAAGGTGTTGCACCAGGGGCTCGGCTCCACGGCTTCGGGAGTGCTGAAGGGCAAGCTGAGCTACATGGCCCCCGAGTACGTGCAAGATCACACTCTGGATGCACGCAGCGACGTCTACGGCATGGGGGTCGTCTTGTGGGAGCTCCTGGCCGGTCGCCCGTTGTTTCGCGGCAAGAACGAAGTCGAGACCCTCTCGAACATCACGAAGCTCGTGCCCGAACGCGTCTCTGCACTGCGAAAGGGCCTCGGTGAGAGCTTCGACCGGGTGGTGGCGCGCGCCCTCGCACGGGACCGGAGCGAGCGCTTCCCGAGTGCAGGTGCGTTCGCCGCCGAGCTCGAGCGCGTGGCCAAAGAACGCTCGCTCGTCGCGTCTCACAGCGAGGTAGCCGCGTTTCTCAAGCACTGCTTGGGCGAGGAGCTCACGCGGAGAAAGAACGCCGTCTTCGCGGGCACCACCCCCAGCGACCCGGCCTCCGCTACCGCGAGCCTCGTCGTTCCCGAGGCCGAGACGGAGACCGTGAGCCTGGAAGACGCCCGCTCGAACTCGGTGGTCAGCCTCGCGACCGCTGACGTTCTCCCACTGGAACCCACCGACGCGCTCACCGGTACCGCTCCGGTTCCGTTGCTGCGACCGGCGGATGCGGGGGTGGACGCGACGCAGCCGTCGTTCGCACACTCGCGTCCCGAGGGCACGGCGACGAGCACAGGTCGGAGGAGCGGGCTGGTCTACGCGCTGATCGCGGGCGCGAGCCTCGCGCTAGGAGTTCTGGTCTGGTTCTTCACGCGCTCGACCCGTCCGGCCGAGCACGGACTCGATCCGACTGGATCGCCGGCGGCGTCGAGCGAAACCCACGTGCAAGCTCCACCATCGGTCGACGAGGCTCCGCCGAACCTCGCGCCGACCCCGAGCGCCAACCGCTCACCGCCCAGCGAACCGAGCGGCTCGGCGTCGGGAGCCCCGAAGAGCGTCGCACCCAGCCCAAAGACCGCGACTCGCGAGCGCAGCGAACGCGCTACGCCGAGCGCCGGAAAGGTCGAGAAGCCCCCTCCGCCGATCGACTCGGCCCCGGCGAAGCCTCCCGCGGAGTGGAGCCCGGGACCGAATCCCTATCCGCAATGAGCGGCTTCGAGGCCGCTCTCTTCGGCTTCGCGTCCGCTCCATCGCCCTTCGCCGACGCGATTATTCCGACATTTCTCCGCGACCGCGCCTGGCACCATCGTTGCTGATGACTCCTCCTGTCCCGCGACAAGGAGGAACACCATCATGCATCGTCCCATCTGCTCGATTTTCGCCGTTCTCGCCGTCTTCACGGGTTGCGCCGCCGAGAGCGGTGACGAAGGAGCGGATCGCGACGTCTCACCCTTCGTGCTGCCCGGCGCCGACAAGTGCGACCCGAACGATCCGACCTGTGCGCCGAGCTCGTGCGACGACGGGACGCAGAACTGCGATCCCAAGGTGCCTCCGTGCGAGCCGGGGAACACGAACTGCGATCCCAAGGTGCCTCCGACCAACCCCTGCAAGGCCCACGAGGTGAAGGCCGACGCCACGTGCAACTCGATGCTCGGCTACGCCTGGGACGGCTCGGCCTGCTACGCGCTCTCGGGTTGCGCTTGCTCGGGCCCCGACTGCAATTCGCTTTTCAAGACGCAAGAGGCGTGCGAAGCGCACTATCAGATCTGCAAGGGCGGAAGCGCCGACGACTGCAAGCTCCTGGCGAATCAGCTGGCGAAGCTCCTCGGCGACGCTCGCGCCTGCAACATCGCATCGGCTCAGAAGTCCGTGTGCGACGGGACGTTCGTTCCGACGACCCAGGGTTGCCCAGTGCCCGTTGCGTCCGGCACCTCCCCTGAAACCAAGGCCTACCTCGAGCTCTACTCGAAGTACGCCCAGGTCTGCGACCTGCCCGTGCCGCCCTGCCCGAACCCCAAGGGTCTGCCCGTCGGTTGCGTGCAGGGACCCGACGTCGACGGCTTGATGGGACAGTGCGGGCTCTTGCCCGGCGACAGCACGGCTGAAACCCAGTGAACGGCCCGAGCGGCGCGGCGATCCCTCTCGATCGCCGCGCTGCTGGCGTTTTGTCTATGCTCGACCGATGACCGAGGAGCGCGAAACCCGAACCCTGCTCCGGGACGGCAAGCTCGCGTCCCGTCCACCCGTCGGGGTGGTCGTGCAGGTGCTCGACGTTCCCGCAAAGCCGAACCGCTACGTGCTGTCCGCGGGCTTCTGCCGCTTGGGCTCGGGTGCCGGCTCCGACGTGGTGATCAACGAGACCACGGTGTCGCGCAACCACGCCGAGATCGAGCTCGTGCCCGAAGGCGTCGCGGTCCGAGATCTCGGGAGCCGCAACGGCATCTTCTACCTCGGCCAACGCATCGAGCGCGCGACCCTGGCGCTCGGTGCCCAGATCATGCTCGGCGGCGTGCGCGTCGCGTTCTTGCCCGACACCGACGCGCTCCTCGCCGTGGGCGCGTACGAAGGCACCGAGTATCGCGGCGTGCTCGGCGCCTCGACCAGCATGCGTCGCTTGTTCGCCGTCTTGACCCGGCTCGAGGGCTCGCTCACCAGCGTGCTCATCGAAGGTGAATCAGGCGTGGGCAAAGAGGTGTTCGCGCGGGCCATCCACGCTGGATCGAAGCTCTCGGCAGGCCCCCTCGTGGTGCTGAACTGCGGAGCGATCCCGCGCGATCTCGTGGCGAGCGAGCTCTTCGGCCACAAGAAAGGCGCGTTCACGGGCGCCACCGAGAGCCGCCGCGGCGCATTCCAGTCGGCCGACGGCGGCACGCTGTTCTTGGACGAAATCGGCGAGCTGCCCCTCGACGTGCAGCCCATGCTCTTGCGCGCGCTCGAGGCGGGCGAGATCCGCCCGGTGGGCGCCGACCGCATGGAGCACGTGCAGGTGCGGGTGCTCGCAGCCACGAACCGCGATCTCGCGGAGGAGGTCCGAGCCGGACGCTTCCGGGAAGATCTCTTCTATCGACTCGCCGTCGTGCGGCTCGGCGTGCCTCCGCTCGGCGCGCGACCCGACGACGTGGCGCTCTTGGCTCAGAGCTTCGCGAGCCAAGTCGGTATCGAGCTCCCGGCGCCCATCGTGGAGCAGCTCAAAGCGCGACCCTGGCCGGGCAACGCGCGAGAGCTCCGCAACGCCGTCCAGGCCTACGCTGCGCTGGGCGTGCTCCCGGAACGCTCGCGCCCGCGCGGTGCGCTGCTCGACCTGGCGCTCGAAGAGTGCATCGACGTGACACGGCCCTACGCCGAGCAGAAGGACGAGCTCGTGGAGCGCTTCAGCCGGAAATACGTGGAGGCGCTCTTGGCCCACACGGCGGGCAACCAGACGCTCGCTGCCCGGCTCGCGAACCTGGACCGCACGTACCTCGGCCGGCTCATGGCCAAGCTCGGCATGCGCTGAGGCCTTGCTAATTCCCGCCCCACTGCTCGGCAACGCAGGTGTCGTGCAGCCTCACTTCACTGGAGGCGGCGGGCCCGAGCTCGACAGGAAGCCGAGCGTCAGCCGCAACCGCGAAGCGCTGTCGATGGTGTTGCCGAGCGTCGTCTCGGTTTGCAGGTCACCGTCGATGCAGCGACCGATGCTCTGGTCGTCCTTGTTGTCGCCGTGTGAGGCGAAGCTCGCGACGTAGTTGCCGAACTCGGGAGCCTTGCCGCTGAAGTTCAGGGCGATCTCGGCGAGGTTCAGGCCACCGCCGGCGGGCGCGGACAGGGCGAACACTCCCGAGATGGTGAGGTAGCTCCCGTCTTGGTCGAACTCGCCGTTCTCGTCCGAGTAGTAGACGTCGTAGTACTCGGTGGGTGCTCCGGCGATGTCGAAGACCGCTTCGCCGATGGGATCGGGGAGCCGCTGCGTGAGCTCGGGGCCGTTCACCTGGAACGTGTAGGCCGTCGGTGCGCTGCCACCCGTGCGCTCGAAGAAGGTCATGCTGGTGAGCCCTGGAAGAGATCGCACGGGCACCTTCTCTTGCCCACCGTCGGACGCGCTGCCTCCCGTGGCTCCCGTGCCGAACACGAGCCCGCCCGAGCCACCCGAAGCGCCACCCGCACCGCCGCCGAACTCGGCGTTGCTGGTGCCCCCCACGCCACCGGTCGCGGCCGCCGGCGCGTCGCTTGCTTCGGCACTGGTCGGACCGCAGGCGACGGAGCCGAGAGCGAGCGGCAGAGCGCAGAGGGAAATCATGAGACATGAAGTTCGATCGAGTTGCATCGGGAGCCTCCTTTCGCGAACGCATCGCAAGGCGCATGCCGCACGCAGCGTGCGAGAAAATCGACGCGACCTTCACGACTGCGTGCAGTCGAAGCCGCTCCCAGCGGCCTCGAAGCCGCAGGCGCAGGAGCCGGCGAGGCGGCGCGGCTTGGGTTATGCTCCGGGCGTGCGCTGGTGGCTCGTTCCAATCCTGATCACGTCGGCTTGCTCACTCGATTGGACGCTGGACGAGTCGAGCGGAGGCGCCGCGGGGAAGAGCGGAGGTGGAGGCGCGGGCGCGGGCGGCGCGGGCGCGGGCGGTGCGGGCGCGGGCGGTGCGGGCGCGACAACGAGCGGCGGCGCGGGCGGCGTTCCGGGAGGCGGCGGAACGGGAGGGGTGCCGGAGTTCTGGCAGTGCGACGGCGACGGAGATGCTTGCGATGCCAGCAAGTGCTGCGTGCCGGGGCTCGCGTGCGCGGCAGGCGCGTCAGCGAAGGAACGCTACTGCGTGAACCAAGCCTGCGTGGCCAACGTTGGGTCCGCAGGTGCAGCGTCACTGCGCTGCAGCACGCAGCCATGCCCCAAGACCATTTGCGAAACGTTCGGACAACAATGTTGTCCTGACGACGCTGGTGGGAACGTGTGCGGGAGTTGCGCCTAGGCTTCTTGGCGCTGGTTGATGTTCTTTTCACCTCTGGGGGAGCCGGACGTCCTCCCACAGCACGCCGAGCTCGAGCGCGATGGCGTCGAACGGCTCCGCGCGCACGCGCGCATCATCCCGATGCACGGCAAGGAAGCTGAAGCGTCCGTTCTCGAGACGCAGCACCTCCAATAGGCGATCGATGGGATCCACGAGCCAGACGTGGCGCACCCCTTCCCGCGCGTAGATCGGCAGCTTCTCGGACCGGTCGTAGCGCGCGGTAGAAAGTGGACAGGACCTCGCACACCCAGTCGGGTGCCAAGGTGAAGAACGGCTCGTCGTCCGTGAGCACCGGCAGTCGCTCCCGCCTCCACCCGGCCAAATCCGGGACTGGGATGTCGGCGCCAAGGTGTAGCTCCGGCTCGTCGAGCAGGATCCAACCGCCCGGCCCGCCCCGACCCCGCTTGAAGGGAGGTCCCAACTCCTCCCCCAACGCGCTGGCGGCGGCAGCATGGGGCTTGGCTGGTCGCGGACTCAGGCGCAGCTCGCCGCCCAAGATCTCCGCAACCCTGTGGCGCGGAGCGGCGAGGACGTCCTCGTAGGTGGCAACGCGCCGCGCGGCGTCCGACATGGATCGATCCTAGCGGCGGCCCGGTCCCCGTGCAAAGGCGAGCGGAGCCAAACCCCATCCTCCAAAATTGGGCTTGCGGGATGAGCGCCTGGATTGTCTCGACAGGGGAGCTGCCCATCCGAAGTGACGCGCGAGACGAGCATGCGGGTCCCAGTGGTCCCAACCGCCAGTGCTCCCCTGTCGTCCGCTGCAACGAAGCTGTACCCGCTCCCGACGCCCTCCTTGTTCTCTCCGCCGCACAGCGCGATCTGGTGTGAAGCGTGCTTTCCGTCGTGCCGAATCAACGTGTCGGGCGCCAGAATCCAGATGCGGCCGTCCCTGACGGCCAGTGCTCCGTTGTTTCATCCGGGAGAGCCGCCTCCTCGATGGCGTAGAAGAAGGTGGAAACGGGGCGGCGGCGGGCAGTCTGGCCTTGCGGCGGCTGACACCGGCGGGGCAGGTCGGAGTCTGGGTGGGTGCGCTCGGCGGGGGCGTGAGCGGCAACCGCGCACCAGTGTCACCCGCTCGGCATCCGAGCGCCAGCCCGCCCAGGACCACCATGACTGCGCGAGACATGCTCGGAAGCGGCCTTTCAGCGACGGAACCTTCGCGCTCGACATCGACCCGCTCGCGCTCTTGGTTCGGCTGGCGACGACCGTGCCGCCCCCG